>JAWKRF010000021.1:0-145597 GCA_041389745.1 Polyangiaceae bacterium | reverse complement strand
CTCCGCAGGGTCTCGCAACGCGCTCGAGCCCGCGGCCTTCGCCAGCGCGGGGCCAAGGCGCCTGCAGGCGTTTCGCGTGGTCTCTTCGGCGATTTGCGCCTCGCTGACTCCTCGCAGCTCGGCGACGCGGCGCGCGGTGTGGACGACGAAGGCGGGCTCACAGCGCTTGCCCCTCAGGGGCACCGGGGCGAGATAGGGACTGTCCGTCTCCACCAGGATCCGTGAGGAAGGCGCCCACGCCGCGACCTCGTGCACGCTCTTCGCGTTCTTGAAGGTGACGATGCCCGAGAAGGATACGTCGAAATCCAGGTCCAGCGCGCGCCTGGCGAACGCCAGATCCTCGCTGAAGCAGTGAATGATGCCGCCGACGTCGCGGGCTCCTTCACTCTCGAGGATCTCCAGGGTGTCGTCGGGCGCGCTGCGGGTGTGGATGACCAGCGGCTTCTTCACGCGCTTCGCGAGTTGCACGAAGCGCCGGAACACCTCGCCCTGCAGGTCGCGCGGCGAGAGATCGTAGTGGTAGTCGAGGCCGACTTCACCCACGGCGACCACCTCGGGACGCTCCATCACCTCTTCGATTCGCGCCTCGAGCGCCTCGCTGGTCTTGGCGGCGTCGTGGGGGTGCACTCCCGCCGTGGCCACGACCTCGTGGCGCTGATTGGCGAGCGCGAGCGCCTCCTCCAGGGCTCCCTCACCCCCGACCCCGATCACGACGAAGGCAGCGACTCCAGCGCTCTTGGCGCGGGCGATCAGCTCGTCAGGCTGTCCCTGACTCGAGTGCTGGTCGAGGTGGCAATGGGTGTCGATGAGCACGTGTCCTCCGTGAGACGGCCGAACGTAGCCGAGAGTTCAGTCGGGCTCGGGTTTTGGCCCGCGTCCGCGGGGAAGGTAGCGGAGCAGCAAGCCCAGCGCCAGCGAGGCGAAGAGCACCAGCAGCTCGCGGCGCTCCGCTCCGCGCGCCACCAACCCGAGAGAACCGAGGGCCGGCAATCCGAGCCAGAGGTGAGCCCGCACGAGTCCGTGCTCGGTTCGCCAGGCGAGGCGACACAGCGCCAGCAAGCTCACGGCGAACTGCGCGAGCACCGCCATGCTGGCCAGAACGAACAGGCTCTCGAGCTTTCCGCTGAGCACGAGCGCCACGCTCGAGGCCAGGGTGATCAGCAGCGCCGGGAGCGGCACGTTGCGCCCACTGTGTCGGCCTATCCACTCACCAAGCCCCTCGGGACCTGCCAGTGCCGCGAGGTAACGCGGGGTCATGGCGAACATGCCGAAGGCGATGCCCACGGCGGAGACCTGCGTGCCGAGGGCGACGAGGTAATCGAGGCGCGCGCCGCCGAGCGCGTTCGCCGCTTCGACCAGCGGAGCCTCCGTCCTCGCAACGTCGGGCAGCGCGCGGACGGCGGTGGCGTGCAGGCCCATGTAGAGCAGCGTCACGAAGCTCAGCGAGGCGAGCATGGCCAGCGGTAGGTTCCGGGAACGCCGCCGGATGCTTCCCGACGGAACTGGTAAGATCTCGAAGCCCTGTGTGGCGAACAGGGCCACCAGGGACGCCCTCAGCCAGGCGGTCGACGCTGGAGAATCGAGCGGCGCAGCAGCCGGGTTCGGGGGGGAGGCTGCCGTCGCCGAACCCCGCCACCACAGGGCGGCGCCCAGGGCGAGCAAGGCGACCAGCGGCACCAGCTTGGCTACCGTGAGCCCATTCCACACCCAGGCGCTGAGCCGCAGCCCCGCGGCGACCAGCAGCCCCAGCACCATCACGGAGAGCGTCGAGAACAGACGCGCGTTGGCTGCGCCGACGAAGCCGAGGTAGGGCCCCAGGTACTGGCCGAGGCCGCTCACCACTGCCGCGGTGCTGAACACCGCGCTGACGTAGCTGATCCAGCCCACCGCGTACGCTACGTGGCCTCCGAACGCCGCCTGGGCCCAGACGAACGGTCCGCCGTCCCTGTCGAAGCGCGCGCCGAGCAGCGCGTAGCAGGCGGCCACTGGCGCGATGGCCAGGGTCGTCAGCGCGTAGACCCAGGTCCCGGCGGAGCCCGGCACCAGCGCCGCGACCTTGGCGGGCGCGAAGAAGATCCCCACGCCGACCATGCCGTTGACGCCCAGCGCGCACAGGCTCCAAAAGCCGAGCTCCGGTGAGCGCTGTCTCATCGAGCGTCAGGCGAGCAGCTCGGCGTAGCGGGCGCGGGCGAGCGCCGCGCAAGCATCGGTGATCGAGCTCTCCTCGTAGCCGTAGAGTTCCTTCATGCGCTCGATGGCCCTGGTGGCGGCGCTGCTGCGATTCATGTCGAGGCCGGAGCCGCCGTCCTTCAGATAGATCAGCATGTCGCGGGCGAGCTTCGCCACGGCGACGCGTCGCTCGCTGAACACCGCGTCGCGCATTCGCTTTAGTTCCGCGGGGAACACGATGCCGTTGTCGATGGGCTCCCCTGGGTGGTCGATGGCGAAGGCCGCGATGCGGTTGATCAGCGCGTGGCGCTGGGCTTCCTTGGTGTCCTTCCCGTCGAGCAGCGCTTCGACCTCTTCCATCAAGCGCTCGTCGGGCTCCTCGTAGTTGCCGGTGAGAGGGTTGCGTAGCTTCTCGCCCTTCACCCAGTAGGAGACGTGGGTGATGTAGCGATCGAAGAGCTCGTTGTAGCGCTGCTGATCTACCAGGCCGCTCGCGATGCGCACCTCGTCCTCCAGCGTGTCGAGCAGTCGATCCCGCAGGTAGGCGCGGAACTGCTGGTGGTCGTGGTAGCCCCCGGACTCGCGGTCTACCTGGAGCCAGCCGAACTCGCTGGTGCGCTTGCACAGCTCGTCCAGCTCGTCGAGCACGGCGAACGGAGACAGACAGCTGTAGTGCGGGCTCTGGGCGGCGTCGAGCAACACCGTGCGGAGCTCCCGAGGGCTGGCGCCAAAGCAGCCCTCGTACTCGACCTCGTTCTCACTTTCCGCGTAGATACTCGAGATGGCGGACTTCAGCACCTTCGCCGCCTCGCCGCTCAGCCGCTCGGGTGCCGAGGCGTCGGCATACAGGTCGAGCTTCTCCGTCGCCTTCAGGTCAGCGACCAGGTTCGCGACCTGGTCCTCGTAGCGATCCCGCTCAGGTTTGCGCAAGCGAGTCAGCACCGCGAACATCGCCGCGACCTCGGTGGCGTGCGGCGCGACGTGGCATTTGATGCGGGGGACGATCTGATCGTCGTAGATCGACTGCTCGTCATGCCAGTTCAGCAGATAGGGCGCCTTGATCAGCTCGAAGCGCCCGCGGAAGCTCTCGAACTCGGGGTGCTCGCGAAAGGCTCGCAGGTGTAGCTCGTTGCCACTGGCGATCAGCACGCAGTTCAGCGCGACGTTCTGGCTGTTCAGAGCCACCTCGCCCGTCTCCGCGGTGATCTGCAGGTACTTGAAGGCGTCGATGGGGCGCTTCAGCAGATCGGAGAACTCGAGCAGGCCGCCCGCTGCGTCGATCAGTTCACCGAAGGCCTGGAACAGCGGGATGCTCTGCAGCGAGGGCGGGAGCGCCGCCAAGGAACGATCGGCGGTCAGCTGGCGTTCTCCCGCGTCCACCGAGAGCTGTGGGCCGAGGGTCACCGCGCCAACGCGATAGCGACGGGAGATGAAGTAACGCTCGATCTGAACGTGGCGCAGCACCTCGGCCAGATCGCCATCATAGCTCGCGAGCAGCGCCTCGAAGACCAGACGCGCCTTGTGCGATGCGCTGCCACTCAGCAGCCAGCGTGGCGGTTGCTGGCCGGTCTTTGCGAAGCAATGCTCCAGGATGCGCCGGCGGTAGCTCTCCGGCAGGAGGAGCAGCGGGTGGTCGCGCACTTCGAGATACAGCCGCGCGTCGACCTCGTCGTCCGCCAGATGTGCGTAGCTATCCTGCGGGCCGCGCTCGTTGCTGCGTTTCCTCCCGGAGAAACCTATGGAACCCTTGATGCGGTTCTGACTGGGGAACACCCAGTGGAAGCGATAGAGCGCGCCCTCGTCCAGCGTCGAGTAGTGCTCCAGCGCGCGCATCAGGCACGCCGCCACCGTGCTCTTCGCGGAGCCATTCGGGCCGTGCAGCAGCAACACGCGATTGGGGCGTTCCTCTCGCACGAAATTCGACAGCGAACGGTAGACCTCGAGCTGCACCGCCTCCTGGCCCACCAGCGCCTCGCGCCGCTCCTCTGGGTCTTCGAGGAACGGCAGATCGAAAAGATCGTAGCGGGTCTCTTGGCCCCACGGCTTGTCGACCACGCTGGAGCCGTAGTGGTCGAACATGTCGCGCATGTAGCGCGCGGCGCCGCGAGAGTGGCGTAGCGGATCGCTCGCGAACAGCTCGACGAACTCCCCAAAGGACAAGATGCGGCGGGCTTGCTTGAAGCCCGCCTCCATGTCGGCGCTGATCCGTTCCAGCTGCTCCAGGACGCTCCCCTCTGACATGGACACCAGGTTAGGAGGGTTGCTGGTTCGGGTCTATTGGCTTGCTCCACCGAGACCACCGGTTGGCGCATTCCCCGCAACGAACACCGCCAACCACGGCAAATTGCCGCGCATTCGATCAGTCAGGCGAGGCTACTTCGCGTCGATTTTCAGGCTCAGGTCACGCTTCTCGATGCGGCATTGATCGCTCGTGCAGATCGAGAAGGCGAACTGCCCGCTCAGCGTGTGAGCGCCGGTCTGAGTCGCCTTGAACGGGATCTTCATCAACACGCGGTCGTGGCTGATCGTGGCTTGGTCCCGCGTGACGACAGGAGCGCTGAGCTCCAGCCCGTCGCTCGCCTTGGTGGTGAACTTGTAGGGGTACTTGTCGTTGCACTTGAACGGCTTCTTGCTCAGTAGCTCGACCTCGGCGGTGGCCTCGCTCCCCGCCTTGACCTCGGAGGTTCGAATGCTCAGCTCGAAGCCGTCTTCAGCGACGTGATCGGTGGTCGATTCGCTGGCGTCGTTGGCCACCGGGGCGGGTTCCGCCGCTGGGGGCGTCTGGGGCGTCGGCGCACCGGCGCAAGCCACGAACAAAAGCCAGAGGCCGAGCCATGGGGCCCGGCCTCGACTCCTGAGTGCGAGGGGAAACATGAACACGAGTGTAGACCACGCCGCGTCGAGTCGCCCGCGAGCCTTGCTCACTCGCGCCGGCGACGGCGGAACCACACGAGCGGTGCCGCTAACGCGAGCAACCAGGGAGCACCGGAAGACGAGTCCTCGCCCGGTACGCTGCACCCGCAGCCACCGCCGCCCGGGTCCACGTTGCCCCCGCTGCCGCCGGTGCCTTCGTTGCCGCCATCGGTACCTGCATCCGGCGTCTCACCCTCGATGATGCACTTGCCCTCGGCGTCGACCGGCAGCGGCTCGGACGCGCCGAGCATCTTGCCCTGGTCGAGCGGTACGTTCAGGTTGCCCGTGTTGCGGTTATCGTGGTGGAAGCTCTCCCACTGCACGACGCCGTCCGACTTGCCGGCGGTCTTCCAGGCGTACAGCCAGCCATCGCGGGTGCTCGCGACGACCTCGAGCCCGCCATCGCCAGTCAGGTCGGCGACCAGCGGGGTGGTCATGATCCACTGACCCGTGAACTTGGGCCAGCCTTCTGGTGAGCGCCCGCAAGCGTCCCAGGCGTGGAGGAAGTAGCCCGCGCTCCCGGTGATCACCTCGGGGTATCCGTCTCCCGTGAGATCAGCGATGGCCTGGCTGTTGAAGAAGGTGAAGTCCTCGATGATGAGGGGGCTCGCCGGCAGCATCTTGCCCGTCTTCCCGTCCCACATCGAGAGCAGCTGCTGAGCCTTGGAGCCGTTCGGCTGAGACGAAAGCAGCGTCTGAGCCAGGCTCAGCGACCCACCCGAGCTCACGACGTCTGGCGTCCCGTCCTGGTTCAGGTCGCCGAGAGACGGCTGGGCGAACAGCGGGAACATCGTGTCCGGGGCCACGGCGTTGCTGTTCGCGCCGAAGATGCTGGTCGGCGCGAGCCCGCGCTTCTCGGTTCCGTCCTCGTCGCGGATGGGCAGGGCGTTCTTGGGCGTATCCGCGAGGTTTGCCTGATCGCCAGGATCCGCGGGCAGGATGAGCGGCGCGCTGACGTTGCCGTGCATCACGCCCTCGGGCTTGCCGTCGCCATCGAAGTCTGCCGCGACCGGTGAGTTCGTGGTGCCCTCCGCGATCACCGGGAAGAGGTTGAAGGAGGTGAGGGAGATGGGCCAGTTGCTGAGCCACGGCTTCTCTCCAATCGCGGTGCCGCGGCCGTCGATCAGGTAGAAGTTGCCCGCATTGCTGCCGTTGCCGATGCGCTCGTTGGATCCCGTGAGCACATCCGGGATGCCATCGCCCGTGAAGTCTGCCACCGCCGGGGTGGTGAAGACGCGGTTGTACTCGGGGGAGCGCTCATCGTGGGGCGTCACCGGCCATCCCGGAAGGTTGCTGCCGTCAGGCTTGAAGATGTAGACCTTCCCGTCGAAGCCCGCCTGGACCACGTCGAGCTTGCCGTCGTTGTCCATGTCTTCCAGCACCGGAGAGCCGAACGCGCCGCGTGCAATGCGCGTCACGGTGTCCATGCAGGGGCCCGCTGGGGTCGATCCGTCGAGGGGGCACGACGGCACGTCGGGCATGCGCACCGGCCAGCCGCTGACAGCACTGCCGTCGGCGTGGAACGCGAACACGGTGCCGGACCAGGTCGCGACGACGATCTCCAGCTTGCCGTCGCCGTCCAGATCGCCGATCGCTGGCGTCGCCACGATCGACTCGCGCGCCGCGTCCAGGTTCACACCGGAGTTGGGGTTGGAGTACGCCGGTGCCGCGCGGTAATCCGGGCGGCCGGTGTCACCGTCGAGCCCGTCCAGGGCTTTGACGGCGATCGGGAAGCCGGGGAGCATCTTCGGTGCACTGCCGCTCAGGTCCCAGGCGTTGATCTTGCCGTCGGCAGTCGCCAGCACCAAGTCGCGTACGCCGTCGCCATTCAGATCCGCCGCCTTCGGTGAGGACTCCCCCGAGGTCCCCAAGTAGACGGGGAATCCGGGGAGCAGGTCGGGATCGGAATGGATCTGATAGGCGCGTCGTAGCTCGCCCTTCACGTCGCCGAGGGCGCCGCCATAGTGCGCCGTCGCCCGGATCCGTACGGTAATCGTGCGATCGTTCTCGCCCAGTGGGCTGTCGACGTCGCGCTCGTGGCTGATGTCGAGCCCGCGGATGTCCAGCTCCGCGAGGGCGCTGCCGTCGGTCGGAAACTCGGGGCCGCTGACGTTATCCATGCCGCCGAACTGCGTGAACTCGCTGTCCAGCGGTTGCACACCGGGAGCCCACTCGGCGACATAGTCGAAGCTGGCCGCGCGGGTCTTGATTGTGCCCTTGATCGGCACCGGCCCGCTGACCTGATCTTCGTACAGGGTCTCGAACCAGAACGGCCGCACGATGTCGACGTCCGGCGGGATGCGACCCTCCTTCACAGCCTCCACGGCCTTGTTCACGTTGATGCGGCCGTAGCCGAAGCGCTGGTCGAAGCCCGGCTGCGACCAGAAGTGGCGCGAACCCGGCTCGCGAGACTCTGGAATGTCGATGTCGTCCGCCGTCGCGAAAAGGATCTGCGCGACCTCGCCCGCCGCCAGCGGGGCGGTGCCCGCCTCGAGCGCCATCGAGTGCATCAACCCGGCGATACCCGAGGTGCGCCCCGTCGCCTCGCTGGAGCAACCCGTGCCGGAGGCGGACAGGTAGTTCTGGGCGCCGTAGTTGGTGCAGGTGTTGAACGCCAGGAAGCTCTCGGCGGTCGTGCTCTGCTCGCCGCTGCCCAGCATCGTGATCGCGTGCACCGGCATGGTGTGGTTGGCGGCGGCGGGTACGTTGTGGTGGCGCGAGTTCTCATCGGCCATCGACGCGACGACCACGACGTCCTTGCTCCAGGCGTAGTCGAGGGCGCTCTGGGCGAAGGCGCTCATGTTGATCGTGCCCAGCGCCTCTTGGACCACCTTGGCGCCGTTGTCCGTCGCGTAGACCACCGCCTGGCCGAAGTCCTGGACGTCGGCGATGAAGCTGTCGCCGACCCGCAAGGGAACGAAGCGACACAGCGGGCACACGCCGATGTCGCCCATTCCGTTGTTCCCCGCGGCAGTCGAATCTCGTGCCTCGCCGGTGCCGTGGCCGTAGCGGGTGTCGTCGTAAGGATCGTTGTCGTCCTTCAGGAAGTCCCAGCCAGAGATGTCATCGGTGTAGCCGTTGCCGTCGTCGTCGATCCCGTCGGAGAAGTTCAGGATCAGATCGCCTGCGTCCAGCACGCCGTTCAGGTTGGCGTCGCCCTTCGGGCGCCCATCCGCGGCATCCGGGGTCAAGGTGGGGTCGTCCGCGTAGTCTGCGACGGTGACGATGCCATCGCCGTTGCAGTCGAAGCCCGCGATGGCCCCGCTGCCCCCGCAGGCTTGACCCTGGGCATCGAGCGGCTTGTGCGTTCCGAGTTCTCCCAGGTTGAGGTACGCCTTCTCGATCAGATCACGCTCGTCCCACTTGATGCCAGAGTCGAGCACCGCGATCAGCACGTCGTCTCGTCCGATGGTGTGACGCCACGCCATGTCGACGCTCATGCCGCTCGCGGTCTCCTCGGGGCGGATCGGCGGCGCACCCGGCGAGCGGTCGGGGATGAAGGAGTAGTACTGCCACATCCCCTTCTTGCGGTCCTTTGGGGCCATCGCGGCGACGTAGCCGTAGCCCGGATCGTTCGGCCAGTTGCTCGGGTCCTTCAGATCCGCCGGCGTGGCGCTCGGTGCGGGTGGCCAGGCGGCGGTCGCGTCGTTGTCGACGCCTTGCAGCAGGATGGCGAGCGCGACGCCGCCGAGGATGGTCAGCGGTCGACGCAGGCTGCGACGACTGGATCCGCGGGGAGAAACAGGGGCGGGAGACTCGGATGGATTCGGGCGCATGAGACAAGGACCTCGTTCGGTGACGACCCCGAGGCGGGGCGGTGGCTAAGCACCCAAGCGAGTGGCGCTCAGGTGTCGGTCGCCGCCGAGCCTAACACGATGGCGCCTCTAACCGAACGACCGTTTGGCGATAAGTGTCGCTCCTCGCTCGGGCACGAATCGCCCGGCAACTGCCGAGGATCACCCGCAATTGTGCGCCGCGTCAGCGCCGCGCGCCTCTCCACGGGGTTGGGGGGGGGAGGGGCCCACGCAACTCGCGCTCCGACCAGCAGCGCTTGCTCACCCCCAAATCCGAGCCCGCAAGAAGACTTGGGAGGAAGCTTGGCCGCGGCCTGCTCAGTACTTGCCGAAGAGGTCCTGGATACGGGTATCGAGGGCGATCGCGATCTTGTACAGGCTCGAGATCGAGGGGCTGGACTCGGCGCGCTCGATCTGACTGAGCAGCGAGATGCTGAGGCCCGTGCGTCGGCTCATCTGCTTGAGCGTCAGCTCCTTCTCCTTGCGCATGCCACGGATGGTGTCGCCGATGATCTTGTGGAGCTGTTCCTCGGGAGTGCGCGCAAGGCCCTTCTTGCGCATCACACGGCCGAGCACCTCGCGGAACTCGTCGACGTTGAACGGCTTCTTGATGTAGTCGACCGCGTCCAGCTTCATCGAGGCCACCGCGGAGTCGAGGTTCGGGTGAGCCGTGAAGATCACCACCGCGATGTCGGTGTCGATGCCGCGGATCCGCCGCAGCACCTCGATGCCGTCGAGCTTGGGCATCATCAGGTCGAGGATGATGACGTGGTAGTCGCCCTGACGGACTTCGTCTTCCACCAGGGTGGGATCACTGCACGTCTTGACCGCGAAGCCATCCTTCTCCAGCAGGGTCTGCATGTATTCGCAGATGGCGCGATCATCGTCGACGATGAGGATGCGAACGGCGGGTACTTCGATCGGCACGACTGAACTCCTCGCACCCTCGGGGCCGCGCCCAGCGCGGATCCGTGTGGCAATACTGCACGCCCTGAGGGATTGCAGTGACACTATAAACGAAACGGGGTTGCAGTGATACTAGATTCGCAATCGAGTGCCGAGCATCGGGTAGCTCGCCGAGCATCCCTGGATAGCTGAAATTAGTTGAGCAATCTTCTGGACTTGAGCCGGACCCGGGGCGGCTGACCGAACCCCTGATGAAGCAGACCAGCTGGCCGTTCTGCGTTCCGCTTCAGCCCGGGGTGCGCGGGTTGCGGAGTCCCGCGCGGCGCCGAGTCGGCCACGTCAGCGCGCTGCCTTGTTGCCCCGAGCGACCCGTTTCCCTGGCTTGGATTTCCTTGTGGATTTTTTGCCGTCGGCCCAGGGGATTGGGTAGGTGTACTGGGTGTACGGATGCTCCGACTTGCTCTGCAGCTCCAGGTGTCCGACCAACAGTGACGGACTGATGGTGCTCACCGGGAGGTAGCCCGACTCGGCGCCGCACTGAGCGTTGTCGACGTAGTAGTCGTTGCCGGCCGCGATGATCGAGCGCACGGCGTTCAACGGTGTACCCACGAAGTTCACGCCTCGGATCAGTTCCTCGCGACCATCGGGAAAGACACGGCTGGCGAGGTTGATGTCTCCGAGGAAGGCCTGGAAATTGTAGCCTTCCGTGGCGGTCTCGCCGCCATCGGCGCGCACGATACGGATGCCGTAGGGGACGCCCTGGCTGCGGATCTCCTCCACGAGTCGTTGCCGCATCTGCTCGCGCGAGAGACCTTGATGGCTCTCCACCACCGTCACCGCCATGCGGCTGATCGGACGCTGGTTGTAGCGGCTACGGCCATGGCCATTGCTGCGGTGCCTCTTTTCGATCCCGGCGCGGGAGGTCAGGAAGCCCTTCAGCACCCCGTGGTCGATCAGGCTCGCGCGCTGGGCTGGGACGCCTTCGTCGTCATAGCTGTAGTGACCGACCAGGGACTGATCCTCGAAACGGTCGAGCCCCGCGTCGTCGTACATCGAGAGGAACTCCGGCAGCACGCGCTCGCCCACGGCGTCGCGGAATGTCTGTCCTTCACCGGGAGAGAGCAGGCGGTTGCCCTCCAGGCGGTGGCCCAAGGCTTCGTGGACGAGCAGCCCTGCGGGGCCTGGCTCGAGCAGAACGGGCCCGGAGAAGGAGCGCACGACGGGTGCCTTCGCCAGCTCCCTCAGCAGACCGACCGTCGACTTGATTTCCTCGCAGAAAGACTTGAGATCTGGGAGCTCGCCGGGGTCGGTAACGTAGCGAGTCACCGTCCAGGGGAAAGCGTCTCCGCTGTCACTCAGCAGCCACAGGTAGGCGTCCAGGGAGTAGTAACCCTGACACTGGATGACCCGCGCGCCTTCGCTGGACACGAACGTGCGGACCGAGTGCCGACACTGGAACTCGACGTGGCTGGTCTTCACATCAGCGTACGCGCGCTGAGTCTCGGACGCCTTGGTCACGAAACGCGTCCAGTGGTCGAAGTCCACGTCGGGGAGCGGGCGCCAGCGCAGATCCACGAGCGGTTCTCGCTTCTCGTAGGCCGGGAGGTGGCGGCTGGTGTTCAGGTACGTGAGCTCGTCGGCCTGCTTGCGCAGATAAGCTTCCATTGCCTCGCGGTAACGACCGTCGGTGAGGCGCCACAGCGCGTGGCGCACACCGTCCAGATCTCCGCCGAAGGGCAGATCCACGTAGCTGTACGACTCCTCCTCCGTGGAGTTGTCGTTCAGCCCGCCTTCTTGCACTTGGTCGTAGCGGTAGTTGCCGACGCGAACGTCCGCGAGGCAGTCGCGGCGTCTATACGAGCCGCGAGTCTGCAGCGAGCCGTAGCGCGCCTGCACTCGCCAGATGCGCTCGTCTCGGACGAGATAGGAGATGTAGTAGGGCTTGGGCTCGGTGTGGCGACGCAGATGGCCGAGGGCGCGCTCGGCCTCGCTGGCCATCATCTCGCAGAGCTTCTTGGTCTCAGCTCGCTGCATGATCGTGTTGGTTTCTCGACTTCTCGCCTTCGACGCCGAGACCTGGAGGAAGCCTGGACCGCGTGTCCACGAGCCCTGGAGGACCCGGCGAAGGGGCGGGGGTTCTAGCACGCAGCCTTCGGCCTTGCGCGCGCTAGTGGCTGGCGCGAAGCCGCCGAGCTGGTGGCAGGGGCCCTGGCAAAACCAGGGCTCGGCGGGGCGGGCCAGCGCAGGCGCAGAAACAAAAAAAGCTGCCAAACTGGTCAAAAAGTTGCGCTCGAAGTGGAAGGTCGGTGAAGAAACCCCAGAAGATGCGCGGATCTGGCGGCGGGTGCTGGCCGACCGGTCGGAATCCTGGTTGATTCCTGTGGCGTCTGGGAGAGGGTAGTGCACACTCCGCTGCCCGTTCAGCAAACGGGGCGTCGCGCTTCGGGTACTCTCAGGATGAGATTCTCCCGCGGATTCAACTCCGAGGCGACGTCAGCATCGTCCAGATTCGTCCTGACCCCACACTCCGAATGATTCGCTTCCCCCGTGTCTGCAGCTACTCGTGGATCGTCGATCCGCGCTAGCTCAGCAATCACCCGGGCTCGTCCTCGCTGGCTCGCGCAGGACTGGATCAGAAGCACGCATCAACCAAAACGAGAGGTTCGCACGTGGCAACCAAGAGTACTTCGACCAAGAGCAAGGCCCCGAGCAAAGCGACGAAGTCGAAGGCTACCTCAACCACCGGCGCAAAGAAGAAGGCCGCGAGTCGCCCGAAGACCGCGGTCAAGGCCGACGCGGAAGTAACCGCGGAAGCGGACACTCCAAAGAAGGCCAAGGCGGCGAAGTCCAAGGCCGACAAGGCGGAGAAGAAGGCCAAGTCGACGAGCTCCGTAGACGAGGTCGAGGCCGACGAACTGGCGAACGAAGGAGCCGCTTCGGGAGAAGACTACGAAGGGGCCAGCGATTCCGATGCCCCTCCCGCTCCGCGCGGAAGCAAGTCGAAGGCGAACGGTAAGTCGAAGGCCAGCGTCGCCGAGTTGGCCGCGGAGGACGAGGACGACTTCGAGGAGCCTGCGAAGGGCAAGGCATCCGGCTTCATGACCTACGACGAGGTCAACGACGCCCTGCCCGACGACAGTGAGAGCAGCGAGGACGAGCCGCTGGGGATGGAGGGGGACGCCGCCGAAGCGAGCCCGAGCGACCTACCGCCTCAACCCGAAGAGCGCCGCAAGCGTCGAACCGAGAAGGAGCCCGCCAAGGCCTCGAGCAGCGACGACCCAGCGTTCGGCCGCTCCAATGACCCGGTGCGGATGTACCTGCGCAAGATGGGCAGCGTGGCCTTGTTGACCCGCGAGGGCGAGGTAGAGCTGGCCAAGCAGATCGAGGAGGGCGAGCGGCAGGTGCTGGAGGCGATCCTGAAGAGCCCGATCGCCACCCGAGAAATCAGCCGTATCGGCGAGAAACTCAAGACGCACAAGATCCGAGTCAAGGACATCGTCAAGGACGCCGATGGGGAAGATCAGGAGTTCGACGAGGAAGAGGCGGATCGCCGGATCCTGCGCCTGATTGATCGTGCGAAGCGCCTCGGGAAGAAGATCGACGATCTGAACGCCGAGCGCCCCCAGGCCGCCGAGGCTCGCAAGAAGCAGATTGACAAAGACGTCGATTCCGCACGGAAAGAGCTGATCCGGGCGCTCCAGGACATGCGACTGAACAAGAAGACCATCGACGGCATCGTCGGCAAGCTCAAGCTGCTGATCCAGCGCATCAAGAATGCCGAGGCCAAGGCGGTCGCCTTCGAGTCGCGCGAGACGATGACGCGGCCTCAGCTCAAGAAGCTCCTGCGCGACGCCCGTGAGGACGTGGACGTCGCGCGAGACCTGGCGCGGAAGCTGGACGTGCCCCCGGAGAAGCTGGACGAGATCGAGCAGTCTCTGCGCGCTGGCACCGAGGACGGCGGGGAGGACATGAACGTCAACGTCACGGCGTTGATGGGCGCCTACGACGCGATTCGTCGGGGTGAGCGCATCGCAGAGCGCGCCAAGGCCAAGCTGGTCGAAGCGAACCTGCGCCTGGTGGTGTCGATTGCGAAGAAGTACACGAACCGGGGTCTGCAGTTCCTGGACCTGATCCAGGAGGGCAACATCGGGCTGATGAAGGCCGTGGACAAGTTCGAGTACAAGCGCGGCTACAAGTTCAGCACCTACGGAACGTGGTGGATCCGTCAGGCGATCACCCGCGCCATCGCCGATCAGGCGCGCACGATTCGTATCCCGGTGCACATGATCGAGACCACGAACAAGCTGATCCGCACCTCGCGTTACCTGGTGCAGGAGCTCGGGCGCGAGCCCACTCCCGAAGAGATCGCCGCCAAGATGGAGCTGCCCCTGGAGCAGGTCCGAAAGGTCCTGAAGATCGCGAAAGAGCCGATCAGCTTGGAGACTCCCATCGGTGAGGAGGGCGACAGCTCCCTCGGAGACTTCATCGAAGACAAGAACGCCGTGAGCCCTGCGGAGGCGGCCATCAACACCAGCTTGGCCGAGCAGACGCGCGCGGTGCTCAAGACACTCACGCCGCGTGAGGAGAAGGTCTTGCGCATGCGCTTCGGCATCGGAGAGAAGAGCGATCACACGCTGGAAGAGGTCGGACAGGACTTCCAGGTGACCCGTGAGCGCATCCGGCAGATCGAGGCCAAGGCGCTGCACAAGCTGAAGCATCCGAGCCGCAGCAAGCAGCTGAAGAGCTTCATCGAGAACTGACCGGTTCCCGTATCGAAAAGCGAGCGCGAAGCTCCAGCCGACGCCGCAGCCGACTCCCGGTTGCGGCGTCTGACCTTTGTCGGATACCAGCGTCCCGCGAGCGCCAGAGGTGTGCTAGCTAGCGAGCCAGTGGTCGGCGTTAGGGGGCGAGTTCCGCGACGAGCAAGGAGAGCGAGGTCGTTTCCTGGAGTCGCGCTACAGTGCGCGCTGCCGGTGCTGGGGCTTTGGCTGGGCTGGATGAGTCCTGCCCGTGCGGAAACGACGAAGCGCCCACTGGTCGTCCACCTGAGCTGGCAAGCGCCCGCTCAGTGCCCGGCAGAGGGCGCCGTTCGCGCTCCGGTCGAGCGCGCGCTGGAGCGCGAGGTCTTCGGTCCGCGCTCGAAGGCGGATCGCGTGATCTACGTCGTCCTGTCCCCGAAGGCGTTTCAAGCCGGCAAACCCTCGCATTACCGCGCGGTGCTCGAGGTCGAGACCCCAGGTGGCGCTCGACGCGGCCGTCGTGAACTGGTCAGCGACGGGAATGACTGCGCTGAGCTCAGAGAACCGCTCGCGTTGGTCTTGAGCTTGATGGTTGACGCCGAACTCAACCAGGCAGGTCGAGCTGCGGAACCTGATGCCGTGGGGAACGAGCCTGCGTCAGCCGCGCCGCCCCAGCCGTCGCCCGCCGCGCCTCGGCGACCCGTGTCCTCACCCCCGAGAGAGGCGACCGATGGAACCACCCCGTCCCTCGCGTTCCAGCTTGGTGCCGGGGCCCGCCTCGGCTCGGGATACCTGCCGAAGACCGCCGGGGCTGCAGGCGTGCAGCTGGGGTTTGGGCTCGTCGGAGCGGCTGGGTTCATTCAGGCGCGCCCGGGGCTCGCGTACTGGTTTCCGCAGGAGAGCGTTCAGGACGGACGAGGTGGACGTTTCCGCGGATGGTCTTTCCTTGGAGAGCTGTGCGCTGGTCGCGGTCCCTTCGAGATCTGCCCCGGAGTGGAGCGCCTCGAGTTGACCGGTGAGCCGGTTGGATTGGATTTCGGCGGCTCGAGTGATCTGGTGGCGAGCTATGCGCGGGTGCAGCTGGCGTGGGCGCCGAGAGTCGCGTCTTGGCTCGGGGTCCAGCTCGCAGTGCACGTCGGTGTCCCGCTTCAGCGCGCGCGCTTCGTCTACGAAAACGCCACCCAGAGCTCGGTTCTGGTCCACGAGACGCCGGATCTCGCCACGGGGCTCGGGCTGGGCGTTTTTTTTCCTCTCGCTCCATAAACGGCGGGGTGCCCGGGCACCCACCTGATGTGACCGCGGGAAGCAGCCTCTTGGCAGCCACGAGCCTCGAAGCTAGAGCGACCACCCAGGTGAGCGTTCAGGAGGTCATCCGCGCCCATGGGCCCTACGTCGGCCGAAGCCTGCGCTACCTCGGCGTCTCCGAGGCGGATCTCGACGACGTGGCTCAGGAGGTGTTCCTGGTGGTCCACCGCCGGCTCGGCGATTTCGAGGGGCGGAGCAGTCTGCGCACCTGGCTGTACGGGATTTGCCTGAAGGTCGCCTCGTCGCATCGCCGGCGCGTCGAGCGCCGACGCGAAGCGGGGCTGGGGGAAGCGCCCGAAGAGCCCGTCAGCGGAGGACAACAGAGCGCGCTCGAGCGCGCGGAGGCGAGGCGCAGGATGCAGCGCGTGCTGGCCGACCTGGATGAAGAGCAGCGTGAGGTCTTCGTGCTCTACGAGATCGAGCGCGTGGCGATGAAGGATGTCGCCGAGCTGCTCGGGTGTCCACTCCAGACCGCCTACTACCGACACCAAACCGCGCGGAAAAAAGTCATCGCTGCGTTCGAGCACATGGCTGCGGAGGAAGAGCTATGAGCGCCGTACAAGATCCGCCTCGCATGGTGGAGGCCGAGGACGTCCCCATGGGTCTGAGGGCCCTGATGGAGGACTCGCACAAGGACGTACTGTCTCAGGCGCAGGTGCTGGCGATCGCCAGCTCGGTTTCGCGGGCGACGGCAGGAGCGAGCCTCGCGCCCGTTGCACTGAAGACCGGCAGCGGTTCCGTGTTGAAATGGATCGGCGGGGCGTTCGTGGTCGGACTGCTCGGTGTCGGTGGCTTTCAGCTGCTGAGGGCGCCGGAGCCTCCGGGACGCGTGTCGACGCCCGTTGCTTTGCCGCAGCCGACGTCCGAGGTGAACGTGGCGCCGGTCGAGGTCACCGCGCCCGCCGCGAGCGCCGAGGAAGTGGCGCCGAAGCCGCGAGCCATCGCGCCCAGCGCAGCGGGCAAGGTCGCGTCGGAGCCGAGCCCCAAGGCGCAGCTCCTGGAGGAGTCGCGGTTGCTGTCAGCGGCGCGCGCGGCGCTCGCCAGCAACCCCAGGAAGGCGCTGGCGCTCACGGAGCGACATCGCACGAAGTTTCCCCAGGGCACCCTTGCGCAGGAGCGCGAGGTGATAGCGATTCAGGCGCTGGGCAAGCTCGGCAAGCAGAAGGACGCCGAGCAGCGCGCGAACAAGTTTGGCAAGGACTACCCAGACTCGGCGCATCAGGAGCGCGTCCAGGGGAGCGTGGGGGACAAGCCTTGAGGCTAGCCGTTGCCAGCTCGGTGCTTCTGCTCGGTGGGGCGTGCCTGCTCGCTTGCGCGACGGAGGAGGCCTCGCTCGGCGGCGTTGGTCAGGGACCTATCTCCGGCGCCGGCGTTGGGGGCATGATGCTGGTCGGCGGGAGCGCGGGCGTCGGAGGTGCGGCAGGTAGCGTGAGCTCTGGTGGCGCTGGGGGGAGCGCCGGAGTCGCCGGAACGGGCGGCAGCTCCTCCAAGGTCGCTTGTGAGCTTTCCACCTATGATGTGAAGGGGGAATGGCACGGCTGGAGCCACAAGAACGGGCCTGCCACGGTCTTCCTGAAGGACGACGGCACGACCTTCTACTGGGAGGTACGTACCGACGAGGCCCTTGCGGGTTGCGTACGTGTCGACTCGATGTGGGGCGAATATACGGTGGTCGAGGATCGGATCTCGGTGCTCTTGGATGCGGGTGTTTCCCATACGGAAACTTGTGACGATCCCGGCAACGACATCGACGAGCACCCGTTGACTGACGACCAAGTCGACACTTACCAAACGGACGACTGGGACGTGCCGCTGTACATGACCAGCGATGGGTACTTGATGCGCGGGACGGGCTTTCTGCGTGACGAGGGGTGCCCGCCGGAGCTCTACGGCACCTGGCGAGCTCGTGAGCCTCAGCGCGATGGCAAGGTGCAGAACTACGTGCATCGCTGGGAGCCCGGAGGCGACTACTACGAGTCCCGCGTGACTCAGTTCCCCATGGATTTCGGGGATCCGTATCGCGCGGGTTGCACCGAGACCTACGAGGCCGTGGGCAACTACTCGGATTTGGGAAATCAACGATTCCTGGCCACGTATGTCGAGGAGACGATCGGGCGTACCGGCTGCCTGGAGCCTGGGGGCAACCAGGCGCCGGAGACCAAGTCGGGCGACAGACCGGACCAGGAGTTCTACTACGACCTCGATGCAGCTCGACTGTTTCTATACGGCGACAAGTGGCGACGCTGAGCCAGCCATGGGTGCCGCAGCGTCAGGGCCGGAGCACATCAAACGCCCACCGCACTACCAGGCACCGCGCGAGCATCGGCCGCGGACTCTCGCTTCAAAGCTTTCAACAAACCACGGGGAAACACGACTCATGGACAACAAGCGATCACGACGCAGCCCTCAGCAGAGCCGCTCACGCGACACCGTCGAAGCAATCCTGGTGGCCACCGCGCGGGTTCTGGTCAAGGATGGCTTCGAGAAGCTGTCCACGAACCGCGTCGCACGCATCGCCGGGGTCAGCGTCGGCTCGCTCTATCAGTACTTCAGCTCCAAGCACGAGTTGATCGAGGAGCTGATCGAGCGTCGCTCGGAGGCGATGCTGCAGGACTATGAGGCTCGGGTGGGCGGACGAGAGCTGACCCTGGAGGAGAGCATCCGCACCATGGTCGATGTCATCCTGGACAGCAGGCGCTTGGATCGGGAGTTGGCTTCGGCGTTGTCGGCGAGTGGTCGCAGCAGCGCGGCCCCGAATCACCTGCGAGAGGTGCAGGCGTTGCTCACTCGCAGCTTCCTGGCGCATCGCCATCGCCTGCAACCTCAGAACCTCGAGCTGGCGGCCTTCCTCGTCATCTCCAGCATCGAGGCGGCCGCTGACTCCGCCGTGGCGGGGCGCCCCGAGCTGCTCGAGGGCGGCGCGCTGCGGGGTGAGCTGGTCGAGCTCCTGGTGCGCTATCTGGTGCGGGATTCGGCGAGCGAGTCCGGGGTGCGCCCAGCCGTGGGGCAGGTGCAGTCGGCCTGAGGCCCGACTGCCTCGGGGGACTCAGCATGAGCGCCAACCTCCGCTCGGGGGTTGGCGCTTTCGCGTGGGCTCGTATCCTCTCCCCCAGCGCATGCCCCCTCAAGATCCTCATACTCCGCCGCTGGCCCTCGTGATGGTGGGTCTGCCCGCTCGCGGCAAGACCTACATCTCTCGCAAGATCTCCCGCTACCTGAGCTGGCTCGGCTACCAGACGCGGGTCTTCAACGTCGGTAACTATCGCCGGGCGCGGCTGGGGGCTGCGCAAGCGCACGCCTTCTTCGATCCCACCAACGCCGAGGGCGTCGAGGCGCGACGTCAGCTCGCGATGGCCGCCCTGCGAGACATGCTCAAGTGGCTGAAAGGCGGCGGGCAAGTCGGAATCTACGACGCGACGAACACCACCCATGAGCGTCGCCGCTTGGTGCTCGAGGAGTGTGGCAAGGCGGGAGTCCAGGTGGTCTTCGTGGAGTCGATCTGCGACGCCGCCGTGGTTGAAGCAAATATCCGTGAGGTGAAGCTTGGGTCGCCAGACTACGTGGACATGACGCCAGAGGAGGCAGCGGACGACTTCCGTGCGCGGATCGCCCACTACGAGCGCAGCTACGAGCCCCTGGACGATCCCGGGCTGGCGTACGTCAAGTTGATCGACGTCGGACGCCAGGTGGTGGTGAACGGGGTGGAAGGCTACCTGTGTGCTCGCCTCGTCTTCTTTCTGATGAATATCCACACGGATAGGCGCACGATCTGGCTCACGCGCCATGGCGAGAGCGAATACAATGTCCAGAATCGCATCGGAGGGGACCCAGAGCTCACCGCGCTCGGCAGGGGCTACGCCAAGAACCTCGCCAGCTACATTCAGGAGCGTGTGCCCTTGGACCAGGAGTTCGTGCTGTGGACCAGCACGTTGCGCCGTACCTGGCACACGGCGGAGCCGATCGGACGCGAGGTGACCCAGTGGCGCGTGCTGGACGAGATCGACGCCGGCGAGTGCGACGGCATGACCTACGACGAGATCCGACGCGAGCGTCCCGAGGAGTTTCGGGCAAGGGCGGAGGACAAGCTGCGCTACCGCTATCCACGGGGAGAGTCCTACGCTGACGTCATCCAGCGCCTGGAACCCGTGATCGTCGAGCTCGAGCGCCAGAAGCAACCGGTGCTCGTGATCAGTCATCAAGGCATCATCCGGGGCCTCTACGGCTACCTGATCGGGCGTCCGCAGGAGGAGTGTCCGCACATCCAGGTGCCGCTTCACACCCTGATCGAGATGACCCCCACGGCCTACGGCTACGAGGAGCGCCGTATCAAGCTCGGCCCCGAGCTAGGCTGAGTCGGTCTTCCCTGCTGCGGCTGGTCTCGGGCCTGGGGGTGAGGGCGCGCTCAGCGCGCGCTCTTCAGCAAATTCTTGGCGATCACGAGCTGCTGGATCTGACTGGTACCCTCGTAGATGCGGAACAGGCGCACGTCCCGGTAGAAGCGCTCCACGCCGTAGTCCGCGATGTAGCCCGCGCCGCCATGGATCTGCACCGCTCGGTCGGCGACGCGCCCAACCATCTCTGACGCGAAGTACTTGGAGCACGCCGCCTCGGTGCTCACGACCTCTCCGCGGTCGCGCTTGCGAGCCGTCTCCAGCACCATGCAGCGCGCGGCGTAGCTCTCCGTGTGGCTGTCAGCGATCATTGCCTGGATCAGCTGGAACTCGGCGATGGGCTTGCCGAACTGCTTGCGCTCGAGGGCGTAGTTCAGGCTATCGCGGATCAGCCGCTCAGCTACCCCGACGCACACCGCCGAGATGTGCAGGCGGCCACGGTCGAGCACTTTCATTGCCGTGCGGAATCCAGTTTCAGGGGCGCCGAGCAAGGCTTGCCTTGGGACGCGGCAGTCCTCGAAGCTCACGTCGGCCGTGTGTGCGCCCCGCTGCCCCATCTTGACGTCGTTCTTGCCGATCACGATGCCGGGCGAGTCTGCGTCGACCAGGAACGCGCTCACCCCCGCCGCTCCCGGCGTGTCGCTGGTGCGGGCGAACACCGTGAACACCCCAGCCTCCGGTGCGTTGGTGATGAAGCGCTTGGTGCCGTTCAAGACGTACTCGTCGCCATCGAGCACTGCTCGGGTACGCAACGACCCGGCATCGCTCCCGGCCTCCGGCTCCGTCAGAGCGAACGAGCCGATCAGCTCTCCTGAGGCGAGCTTCGGCAGGTAGTGTCGCTTCTGGGCATCGGTGCCAGCGATCACGATGCCTTGCGAACCGATGCCGTTGTTGGTGCCGAGCACCGAGCGGAACGCAGGGGACGTCTGCCCCAGCTCGAAGGCGACGCGGACTTCCTCTTCCATGCCGAGCCCGAGGCCGCCATAGTCCTCGGGGATTGACAGCCCGAACAGGCCGAGCTCGCGCATCTCGCCGATGACGGCTTCAGGGACATGATCCGTGTCGGCGACTTGCTCCTCCAGCGGCACCAGCCGCTCGCTGACGAAGCGGGAGACGGTTCCAAGGAGCTGGTCCAAGGCGTCGCTGCTCAGGCTCATGTCCTCATCTGAGGCGGCGGCGTTCTGGAGGTCAAGTGGCCGCCTGCCAGGTGACGAGCACCAGCAACATTCTGTATTGTGTCCGCCGCTTTACTGGTGGCACAGCACCAGCACCAAGCAAGGACCCACGTGGCACGAGCACCCGAAGCAGAAGACCAACTCGTCGAGAACATGAAGTCGCTCGGCTTCACGGCCACCGACGCCAAGGCGTACCTCGCGCTGGTGAAGAACAGCCCGGCGACGGGCTACGAGCTGGCGACGCGCTCGGGCGTGCCCCGCTCGGCGATCTATGGCGTGCTCAAGCGTCTCGAGGCGCTCGGCCTGGTCAACCCCATCCAGGACAAGCCCGTGCGATACGTGCCGCTGGCGCCAGAGCGGCTGCACCACCTCCTGAGCACGCGGTTCCGCCGCAGCCTCGACGAGCTAAAGGGCGGACTCGAGCACCTCGCTGGGCAGCGCAAGCAGGCGGTGACATGGACGGTGCACGGGTACAGCGCGATGCTCGAGCAGGCCGAGGGCCTGATCGTCAACGCCAAGTCCAGCGTGTACGCCTCGATGTGGGGGCGGGAGGCGCAACGCCTCGCGTCGCAGCTGCTCGACGCGCAGCAGCGCGGCGTGAAAGTGGTGCTCTTCTCCTTCAACGCCTTGGACCCGGAGCTCGGGCAGGTGTTGAGCTACGAGATCGACGAGTCGGAGCTCGAGTCCTACTGGCAGCACAAGGTGATCCTGGTGGCCGATCAGCAGCGCGCCCTGGTCGGGGGGGCTGAGGATATCGACAACAACCGCGCGGTAGTCACCGACGAACCTGCACTGGTGGAGATGGCCGTCTCCAACCTGGTGCTCGACATCACGCTGCTCGGCCAGCGCAAGGAGCTCGACGTCTCCGAGGTGGTGACTCACCTCACGAAGATGCTCGCGCCCGTCGAGGAACTGGCGCACATGCTCGAGTCGTGAGCCGCGCAAAGCAAATCCACGAGGATATGAGAGGCAGACATGGGCGAGACCATTTTCTCGAAGATCATTCGCGGCGAGATCCCTTGCCACAAGCTCTATGAGGACGACCTGGTGCTGGCGTTCCTGGACATCAACCCGCTGAGCGCCGGACACACGCTCGTGATCCCTAAGCAAGCCGTCGCTCGGGTGGACGAGTTGACGGACGAGTCGGCGGCGGCCATTGGCCGCGTGCTGCCCAGGCTCTGTCGCGCCGTGATGCGGGCCGTCGGCTGCGAGGACTACAACATCCTGCAAAACAACGGTGCTCCGGCGCATCAGGCGGTGTTCCACGTGCACTTCCACATCATCCCGAAACCCAGCGCCGACGAAGGGTTGGGCATCGGCTGGCCAACTCAGAAGCTCGATGGCGACGCTGCCAAGGACGTCGCCGAGCGCATTCGCTCACACCTCTGACGTGCCACCGCGGTCGGGGCGGAGCGGCGCTCTTTCCGGGGCTCACGGGCCGGTGATCAAGAAGGCGCCCGTGATGGTGCAGGGAGGGCTGTTCGCGTCGTCCGACAGCGGGCTCTCTGCGCCCATGGCGCCGAAAGTGAGCAGCCGCGCTGGGGCGGAGGTCGGGGTTGCCACGCATTCCAGCTGGCCGTTGCGGGTGAGCGCGCAGCTCTCGAGCTGGGAGTAGGCGCTGCCGAGGTCGACGGCGTTGACCAGGCTCGAGCCGCTCAGCTGAAGCTGCCAGAGCTCGACGTCGAAGCCGCTGGTGGTGTCCTGATTGCCTGTGCGAAAGCCACCCGTGGGGTTCGCGCGAATGGCCAGGGCCTGGGTGTCGCTCCAGTAGTCGCTGATGGCCAGCGCCGAGCCGCCCCGGATCAGGCGGGAGTTGCAGTGGACGCTGCCATCGGCTCCAAAGGCGACCGGGTGGCTCTCGGTGTCGTGCACGCAGGCGTCGTACGGGGTCCCGTCCTGGAGGAACCAGCTGATCGTGCTGCTTACCTCGCAGGCGAGATAGAGCGTTCCGCCCTGGTCCATGACGAAGTCGACGAGCGTGCCCGAGGCACAGGTGAATGGGAGTTCCAAGTCGTCGTCCCGAGCAGCTTGCCCATCGGGGTAGGTGTAGTTGCCGTTGCCGTCGTCCACTACAGGGTTGGGCGTTGCCACGAGGATACGCGCGCTGCTGAGGTAATAGAGGTTGCCGTTCTCGGGATGGATCCAGACTCGAGCCGCCGACTCGACGCCGGGCGCAGCGCTGATGGGGTCCTCGCTGCGCGTGGGACAGATCACCGTCGAGCCGCTTGGAGCCCCGCGTAGCTGGCTCACGCGGTACACGGCGTTGGCGTCGAAGGGGCCATTCGGGATGCTGCCCCCGCTGCCCCCGCTGGTGTTCCCTCCCGTGCCCCCGCTGTTCCCGCCAGCGCCCGTGCCGGCGTTGCCGCTTCCTGCCGAGTTGCTTCCTCCGGCGCCTCCGCCAACTGCGGTGCCTCCGTTCCCCATCGAGCCGCTGCTGCCTCCCACCGCGTTGCTGCCGCCGAAACCCGGCCGACCCGCGCTACCGCCTCGACCGCTGGACGGGTCGAGGCGCGCTGGACGCGTGTCGTCCCCGCACCCGACGAGCCAGATCAGACATGCAATGAACCCCCACCCTCCAGTGCGCATCGAGTCAGGGTACCGATCGCGGCGCGCGAGGCAAAGCGTTGCACCCCCGCGGGAGCGCGCCCTCGACCCTCCCGGTCAATCGCCGAACGCGAAGAGCATCGCCGAGACACGCCAGCTCCCGCCGTCGGCCACGGGGGTGATCGTCCAGCTGAAGCTGTGCTGGCCAGGTGCGGTGTACTCGGGGCGCTCGAAGTCGATGGGGGGCGTTACGCTGCCCGGACACCAGTTTGCGCGAGGCGCCTCGACGCTCTGAATCGCGCCGCAAGGGTTCTCCGCGCAGTATTCGAGGCTACCCCCACCAGTGCTGAAGGTCTTGCGTGTGCACAAGTCCTTGCAGTCGTCACGCCACGGCTGCTGGCGATCGAACTGCGTGCCGTCGGCGTAGAAGCGGTGGTCCCGCTTGCAGAACTCTTCGCCGGGTTGGCCACAGCCGGGCGAGGGAAGCACCCCTCCGTGTCCCGTGGCTCGGTACTCGACGCGCGTCGATGTCGTCCCCTTGGGGATCTGGAAGTCGATGGGCATCGGGCTCTCCGCGCCGAGGCTGCCGTTGTAGAGCGGGATCACCGCGAGCACGTTGCGCGGCGCAGCTCCTGGGCTCACCTGTATCTTCGCGGAAACGTTCCAGCCGCCGTTGGAACCGCTGACCTTGCCTTCGCTGTCGGACCACGTGGAGATGTGGCTCCTCAGGCGGTGGGGACCGGGTGCGATCCCGTTGGCCACATCCGTGATGTCGACCTCCAGGTGCATCGGTCCCCCAAATGGGGTGATCGCTCGCACGAGTTCGATCGCCGGCGGGTCCCCGTCGTTCTCGGGTTCATCCAGCGTGAACTCGAAATTGCGGTCGAACGCGTCGCAGTCTGCTGGCCAGCTCTGGCCCGCGGGTGGGGGATTGCTGGGGTTCGGGCCGAGCCACGTCTCGAACGGATAGCAAGTACTCTCCAAGTCGACGATCAGGGTCACCTTCTCGAACGGCCCCCCTTGGAGGTCGACCTCGGTCTCGACGTGCTGGAAATTGGGCTGGCTGCTGTCGGAGGTGATGCGCTCACGGTCGAACGCCTGGATCTCGAAGGCGTTCGGGTTCCCTCCAGTTCCAGCGGTCCCGCCCCCAGCGCCTCCGGCGGCGCTGCCGCCCGTGCTGCCC
Source organism: Polyangiaceae bacterium (assembly GCA_041389745.1). Lineage (GTDB taxonomy): Bacteria > Myxococcota_A > Polyangia > Polyangiales > Polyangiaceae > JAHBVY01. The sequence goes on along the minus strand of JAWKRF010000021.1, from coordinate 120,478 downwards.
GCCGTGCCACCCTGCGCTCCCGTCGCGCCGCTGCCGCCGTTGCCAGAGCTGCTCTCCGAGTCGTCGGAGCAGGCGAACGTGGAGATCCCGAGGCAGAGGACGACTGCCAACCCGAGCAAGCTTCGCATCGCCCTGGCTTGTCCCATCCCCGAATGGCCTGGGCAAGCGACCACCCGCGCCATACTCGGGGTTTGCTGGAGTGGCGTTCCCCCTACGATCTGAGCGGAACCCGTCTTGGCCGCACGCCGAGATCCGCTGGGCCTGTGCGAAGCGGAGGCCGCAGGGTGATGGCGGCTGGACGAAATACACTTCAGCCCGGCCAACCAGAGGTCGACCGGGCCAAATCGGGTGATTGTTGTCGGGGCGGGCAGATTCGAACTGCCGACCTCATGGACCCGAACCATGCGCGCTACCAAACTGCGCTACGCCCCGAGGCTTTTCGCAGGCAATTCCTGCCAGCGGGCGGCGCAGAATGATTGCTGCCCGCACATCTGTCAAGCGCTCGCGAGTCGAATCGTCGAGCTGTTCAGCGCGCCGAAAGCGGACCACGCCCACCCGGCTCGGGCCGCTGAAGGTGACGGGGGATAAAACTCACACTTGAGGCCGGCTTGCGCTTGGTTTCCCTCCCGCAAGCCGACCCCGAGTGTGACTGGGACGCAAGCTCTCCCCTGCTTTTGTCCCTGCCACGAAGGCGCTGCTCCCTGCGCTTCGTAGCTCCCGTAGCGTGCTGGGCAACGCGAGGGTCTGGGCAGTCATTCCCCAGCCTCCGAATTTTTTCCCAGCCGTCGCCGATCGGCCCACGCTGCTCGGCCAAGCGCCTGAATTTGCGGGGGATTGCCGTCTCGACGTGGCAGGCTTCGGGGATATGCGGCGATTGGCTCTGGGATTGGCACTGACACTGGCGCTTGCGAGCGCTGGCTGTGGGGATGACTCACCGAGCAGCGGGAGCGGCGGCTCGGGGGCCGGTGGCGCTGGAGGCAGCGCGGGAACTGGTGGATCAGGCGGCGCGGCGGATCCCTGCGAGCCCGAGGTAGTCGAGATCCCGACGCCCAAGATCTACACCCCGCGCTGGGCCTTCGAGCCCTGGATCTCCAAGGACATTTCCACCGGGCAAGACAGCCGGGACTTCGTCGAAGGCTTCAAGAGCCGGGACATTCCGGTGGGCGTGCTCGTGATCGATAGCCCCTGGGAGACCAACTACAACAACTTCATCCCCAACCCGAGCCGCTACCCGGAGTTTCCCAAGTTCGTCTCCGACATGCACGCCCAGGACGTGAAGGTCGTGATGTGGGTGACTCAGATGGTGAACTACTCTTCCTTCGACTACGAGGAGGGCGGCGACAAGTACGAGGGCAAGTCGGAGAACTGGGACGAGGGGGACCAGTGCAAGTTCTTCGTCGAGGACTCCTGGACCTACAGCTGGTGGAAGGGCATCGGCTCCGGAGTCGACTTCTTCAACCCCAAGGCGACTGCCTGGTTCCACGGCTGGCAGAAGCCGCTGCTCGACATGGGCATCGACGGCTGGAAGCTCGATTTCGGCGAGAACTACATCACCGACGACCCGATGACGACGGCCGCCGGGGAGAAGAGCCGCCAGGAGTACTCCGAGGAGTACTACCGCGACTATTGGTCCTATGGTCAGTACGCGACCGGTCGCAAGGACTTCATCACGATGGTTCGGCCATGGGATGAGAGCTACGGCTTCTCCGGTCGCTTTTTCGCGCGGAAAGAACACGCGCCGGTCGCCTGGGTCGGAGACAACCGGCGCGACTGGGTCGGCCTGGAGGACGCTCTCGATCACATCTTCCGCTCCGCCGATGCGGGCTACGTCGTGGTCGGATCGGACCTGGGAGGCTACCTCGACCGCGACGACAAGACCTTCGAGCTGGTCCCGTTCGATCAGCTGAACTTCGTGCGCTGGGCGGCGGTGAGCGCGATGACGCCGTTCATGCAGCTCCACGGCCGCGCCAACCTCGAGCCGTGGGCGGTGCCGGACAAGCCCGAAGAGACCGTGGCGATCTACCGCTACTGGGCGACCCTGCACCACGAGCTGGTGCCGTTCTACTACAGCCTCGCGGAGGAAGCCTACGCGGGAGCGGAGCAGATCATTCGCCCGGAAGGTGACCTCGCTAGCTGGGCGGGGGACTATCGCTACCACCTGGGTGACGCGTTCTTCGTGGCCCCAATCCTGGACGAGACAGGGCTACGCGACGTGGCGTTGCCCTCGGGGGCTCGCTACTACGACTGGTGGGACGCGAGCGCAGCACCCTTGGACGGAGGGCAGACGCTCGCTGCCTACGACTCGACGGATCCCGCGAAGATCCCGCTGTTCGTGCGCGAGGGCGCGATTATCCCCATGGATATCGACAACGACGCCACGGGCATCGGCAGCGCAGCGTTCGCTGGCTCGGACACCTGGTTGCTCTACCCAGGCAGCAGCGCGACGAGCTTCAAGGCGCACGATCCGGACGACGCCTCGACCACGGTGCAGCTGACCGCCAGCGGGGTGGAGCTCAGCCGTACTTGGCGCCCGGCCATCTTGCGCGTGCGCGTGGAGATGCAGCCGACGAGCGTCAACCTAGGTGGTTCCGCGTTGAATCGGCGCAATGATCTCAGCGCCCTGCTTGCCACGGACTCCGGCTGGACCAGCGACGCGACCTACGTCTGGATCAAGCTGCCTCAGAGCGATAGCCCCTCCAGCGTCACGTGGTGAGGTGCGACCCAGTCGACCGACCTTGGCTCACATTGGGCCACTCGCCCTCGACGTAGCTGACTCGGGGCGTGGGAGCGAAGTGCAGTGAACCCGCCGGGATGCTGGCCCGAGCGTCAGTCGCTCTGGCTGGCACAGCGAATGCTTGGTGCGTGAGCATGACTTCTCTGCGGCTCGTGGGTTTGGGGGTGAGCGTGGCCCTGCTCGGCGTCGTTCTGGGCGCTGGGTGTGGAGGCTCCACGAGCAGCGGAAACGGCACGGGTGGGAGCGCTGGCACGGCGGGCGGCGGCGCACAGGGCGGCACCTCGGGTGGTGGCGGGAGCGCCGGCAGCGCTGGCGCAGGCGGCACTGCCGGCACGCCCAACGACTGTCAGGTGCCTTCGGACTGCGTGGTGGTACCCATCAGCTGCTGCGGCAGTTGTGGCGTGGCGAGCCGGGGTGACGCGCAAGCGGTTCGCAAAGACCAAGCCTCCAGGCTGCGCGAAGCCGCGTGCGGCGAAGGCACGGGCTGTCCGGCTTGTGCAGCGCCGCCGGATCCCACGCTGCTCGCCACCTGCGAGGCCGGCCAGTGCACGCTGATCGATCTCCAGGATCACCCGTTGACCGAGTGCCAGACGGGCGACGACTGCCGCCTACGCACCGACACCTGTTGCGAGTGCGGCGGACCCACCGATGAAGGGCACATGATCGCCATTCGCAAGGACGGCCACCTCGAGTCCCTGGTGTGCGATCCGAACACCGCCTGCGACGACTGCATTCCGGACTACGGAAACACGCCAGGCTTCGTCCAGGCGGAGTGCATCCAGGGCCACTGCACCGCCTCCTGGTACTATCCCGAGCCAGGGAACTGACGTGATCCCGTCTCGAATTACCTCGCGGATAATGCTCGCGCTGCGCGGCGCCGCGTGCTGCCTGAGCTTGCTCGTCGCTGGCTGCGGAGGAAGCACCAGCAGCGCGGGGGGTACCGGAGGAGGCGCCGGGGTCGGTGCTTCAGCAGGTGCCGCTGGAGACGCTGGGAGCGCTGCACAGGGCGGCACAGGACAGGGCGGCACAGGACAGGGCGGATCGGCAGGCATTGGAGCGCCGCCGCAGGACTGCGACGTGCCGTCGGATTGCATCGTGGTGCCCGCTTCGTGCTGTGGCGCGTGCGGAGCAGCGACGCGCGGAGACGCCGTAGCGATCAACCGGAGTGAGGCGTCGACCTATCGGCAGCAGCTGTGCTTCGACATGGACTGCCCCGCGTGCGACATGCCACGGGATCCCACGCTGGTCGCCACCTGCTCCGCAGGGCGGTGCGAGCTCGTCGATTTGCTCCAGCACGAGGCCACCGCGTGCACGCGCGACGAGGACTGCGTGCTGCGTACCAACGAGTGCTGCAACTGCGGCGGCGCGCAGGACATGGAGCACCTGATCGCCGTCAACTCCATGAGCAGCTACCCGCGCCTGGTGTGCGACCCCGATGAAGCCTGCGACGCCTGCGTGGACGCGCCTCCAGATCGCGCCCGCGCATACTGCGCAACCAACGGACATTGCGCCGCCGAGTGGGCGCTCGATTGAAGGAGAACGAACGTGCGAAGACTTTGGCTTCTCAGCTTGGTGATGTGCGTGGCCTGCGGCGGTTCCACCTCGAACGATGACGCGAGCGGCGGCAACGGCGGGAGCGCCGGCAGCGGTGCCGCGGGCGGCAGCGGCGGCAATGGCGGTAGCTCTGGCAACGCGGGCACGGGCGGGAATGGTGGAGACAACTTCTCCGCTTGTAGTGCACCCAGCGACTGCGTGGTCATTCCCGCGAGCTGCTGTGGCTCCTGTGGCGCCGCGACTCGCGAAGACTCCGTCGCCGTCAACAAGCAGTCCGCGTCGGTGTATCAGGCCTGGACCTGTGGTGAGGACACGGCCTGCCCCGGCTGCTACATGCCCACCGACGCGAACCTGGTGGCAACCTGTAGCGCGGGCAAGTGCGCGGTGGTGGATCTGCTGGCCAGCAAGGCGACGGAGTGTACCGACAGCAGCGAGTGTCGCCTGCGCACCAATCAGTGCTGCGAATGCGGTGGCGCCCAGGACGCCGAGCACCTGATCGCGGTGAGTGACTCATCGTCCCTCGAGCGCGTCGTCTGTGATCCCGACGTAGGCTGCCCCGAGTGCGCCCCGCCGCCGCCCGACTACGCCGAAGCGGTCTGCGACGACGGACGCTGCACCGTGCAGTGGCTCCTGGGCAACTGAGGTCGCGGACACGACCGAAGCCTCCAAAGAAGAACGGCCAAAATGCTGCGCGGAAACTTAGTCTCGGCGTCTACCTTCGCCGCTGTGCTCTCCGCCTGTGCTCCGCCTCCCTGTCCTGCGCCCGCATCACCCGAGGGGGCGCCGATCAACTCGGTACACCCACCGGGGGCTGGCCCGTGCGCTGTTGGTGAGCTGCAGTTCTCGTTCAGGTTCGTGCATCCCAACCAAACCCCGCTCGCGAACCAGCGCTTCACGCTGTTGCTCGACCAAGACCGCATCGTGAGCGGCGTGACTGACGCCCACGGTGGCATGCGGGTTTGCAACGTCGACGAGGCCGGCGACTATTGCGTCAGCGTTGGCGGCTACTACACTCACGCGCCCGTCACCCGAGTGAAGGCGCCTGACGAGGAGCAGCTCACCTTCGAGGTGGGCGATGTCCCGAAGTACCAGCCAGAGCACACCCTCGACGTGCATCAGTTCAAGCTGCGCTGCGGCGGCATCGTAGGCGAGCCGTAGCTGCGGTCGCAGGCTATTTCGGGAGCAACACGATCGCCGCTTCGACGTCGGACGTCTTGCCCGTGTCCTCGTTGCGCGCCGACCCGACGAGTACGCACTTCAGCGCGCCACGCTTGGGATCGTTCTCATCGATGCGGATCCGCCCGGAGAAGCGGTAGGTGCCGTCGCTGCCGGTGCCGGTGTAGAAGTGGATCTTGCCCTCCTCCAGCTGATGCTCTCCGACCGCCAGGTCCTGAACCTTCAGCGTATAGGTCACCTGCTCGCCGGTCTTCCCCTGAAACAGCGACTGGGAGTAGTAGTACTCCGCGGTGCCGACCTCGGTCGGGCTCGCGCTGTACACCTGCTCGCCGAGGGGCCCACCCCGTGACGTGAGCCACAGCACGCCGCCGTCCTTCGTCGCGGGATAGCTGGGGAAGCGGACGCTGCTCGCTGCGCTCGGCGTGCTTGATGGGGGAGCGGATCCTGGCTCCTCGGTGCCACGCTCTTGCTTGCAGCCGAGCAGGGCGACCAGGAGCAGAAGCGGACCACTGGGGGCGGCGAGAAAGCTGAGTCGAGTCTTCACGAGTCGCGCTTCTGCCACGTCCAGCCCACGCCTCATAGCGACAAGCTGTCGCGTTGCCCGGAGGAAGCGTTCCATCGAAATCCTTCGATCGCGAAGGCGCTACGCCTCGGTCACCAATGCTGCTCGTGGCTGGTACAAAAGCCAAACGGGCATTGCCTTGCGGCAACGCCCGTCGAGCATTCACGGCCTGCCTGGACTCAGCCCGCGGCCTTGTGAGCCTTGAGCTTCTCCACGAGCTCGGGCACCGCCTGGAACAGGTCAGCGACCAACCCGTAGTCGGCGATCTGGAAGATCGGCGCGTCGGGGTCCTTGTTGATGGCGACGATGGTCTTGCTGCCCTTCATGCCAGCGATGTGCTGGATGGCGCCGGAGATGCCGATCGCGAAGTACAGCTTCGGGGCGACGATCTTGCCGGTCTGACCCACCTGGAAGTCGCCGGGGCAGTAGCCGGCGTCACACGCCGCGCGGCTGGCGCCCAGGGCGCTGCCGAGGACGTCCGCAAGGGGCTCGAGCACCTCGAAGAACTTCTCCTTCAAGGCGCGGCCACCGGAGACGATGATCGAGGCGTCCGTCAGCTCCGGACGATCGCTCTTCACCTCGTCCAGGGAGACGAACTCCACGCGGCCCGCCGCGGCGCCGGGCGCCACCTTGGCCACGTCCTCGATCGGTGAGGAGCCGCCGCTGGCCTGCGCCGCCTCGAACTCCGATTGCCGCGCGGTAGCGGTCTGGATCGGGGTGCTGAGGCTGGCGTAGCCGAAGGCGTTGCCGGCGAACATCGGGCGCTTGTAGACGATCTTGCCGCCATCCTGCTTCACCCCAGCGCAGTCGCCGGCGTAGCTGGCGTCCAGCTTGGCCGCTACACGCGGGATGAGGTCCTTGCCGTAGGTGGACGCCGTAGCGCACACCAAGCCGAAGTTCTTGCCGACCTCGGCCACCGTCGGCGCGAACTGCTCGGCGACGTAGTTGGCCAGGGAGGCGTCTTCGCACACGAACACCTTCGCAGCGCCGTAGCCAGTCAGCTCACCCGCGGCCGCCTTCGTGCCGGGGCCGCCGATGGCCAGGATGCTGAAGGAGCTGCCGGCCTGCTTGGCCATGGTGATGGCGCTGAGCGTGGTCTTCTTGACCTTGCCGCCGTCGATTTCTGCAACAACGAGAACATCAGTCATCGTAGAGACTCCTCTCAGATCGCCTTGGCCTCGGAGGCCAGCTTGGTTACGAGTTCAGCCACGTCGGCGACCTTCACACCGGCTGCGCGAGCGGGCGGAGGCTCGAAGCCACCGTAGCTGGAGCCGTTGTCCTTGCCGCCGGCGACGTCAGCCAGGGGCTTCACGTCGAGGGGCTTCTTCTTGGCCTTCATGATGGCGGGCAGGGGTGCGAAGCGCACGCCTTCGTGGGCGTACTTGAAAGACTCCGCGGTGTGCTTGGAGCGCACACTCGTCGGCGCCACCACGCGCAGGTCGACGGTGATCAGGCAGGGGGGGGTGAGGCGAAGCGTCAAGACGCCGCCGTCCACCTCGCGGCCAACCACGAGCTTTCCGTCAGCCTCTTCGGTCACGGTCGCGGCAAAGGTTGCCATGGGGAAATCGAGCAGCTCGGCGAGCATCTGACCCACGGAGTTGCTGTCGCCATCGACGACCTGCTTGCCCAGCAGCACGACGTCGGGCTTCTCCGCGTCGACCACGCTCTTCAGCGCGTTGGCGACCAGGCGGCCGTCCAGGGCGCTGTCTTCGGCGTCGATGCGGATCGCCCGATCGGCACCCGTGGCGAGGGCGGAGCGCAGCTGCGTCTCCGTGTCTTTCGGGCCGATGGTGACGACCACGACCTCACCCTTGCGCACCTTGTTGTTCTTGCCGTCTTCGGTCAGGCGCAGCGCCGTTTCGAGGGCATACTCATCGAAGGGATTGAGCTTCCACTCGAGGCCGGTGGTATCCACCTTGTCGCCCGCAGGCTTCACCTTGTTGGCGTTATCGGGGTCCGCGACCCGCTTGATCGCGACGAGGATCTTCACGACAGAGACCTCCTCATGAGGTTCGCGCCGAATGGCGGAACGATTGGGATGGGTTTGGGTTCGCCACCAAGGCGGCGGGAGAGCTCCCGCTGGCTGATCGGCTCGTGGCTCCGGAGAGTCCGCGGCCGCCAGGCAGGCAGGGGCGCGAGGATGCGTACCGTTCGCGGGTCGCCCCGTCAATTGCCAGCGTGTCGCGGGCGTTTCCTCACCCCCAAACCTGTAGCGAAAGTCCAGAACCGCTGGAAATGATTTGGCATTTTTTGAAACGCGTTCCACTCCGGGAGCGACGGAGGCGCTCTCTACGGGGACGGACTCCACGGCTTGTGGAGTTTGACTCAATAGCGCGCGCGGTTTGAGCGCCTTCGCGCTCCCGAGGGCGCTGGGAGCGGCTCTTCAGCCCTTCGGCCGCAGCGTGGATCGGTGGTAGGCAGAGGCCTCCGATGACGATGAAGACGGACTTCCTGGTGTTGGGCAGCGGCGTGGCCGGCTTGAGCTTCGCGCTGCGCGCGGCGGAGCATGGCGAGGTGCTGGTGGTGACCAAGCGCACCGTGAATGACTCGGCGACCAGCTGGGCGCAGGGAGGTGTCGCGGCGGTGCTCTCCCCGGAGGACTCGTTCGAGCGTCATGTGGAGGACACGTTGGTCGCAGGAGGCGGACTGTGTCACCAGGTGGTCGTCGACCTGTGCGTCGAGGAGGCGCCTGGCGCGATGCACTGGCTGATCGATCTCGGCGCCAGCTTCGACGCTGGCGACGACGGCGAGCTCGACCTGGGGCGCGAGGGCGGGCACACGGAACGGCGGGTCGTGCACTCCAAGGATGCGACGGGCAAGGAGATCCAGCGCGCGCTGTGGGAGCGCGCCAAGGCGCACCCGAACATCCGCTTCCTCGACTGGCACATGGGCGTGGATCTGATCACGCTGAGCGACTTCGGTGGACCGGATCGCTGCGTCGGCGCCTACGTTCTGGACGAGCAAGCGGGCCAGATCCACACGGTGCTGGCGCGGGCGACCATCCTGGCGACGGGTGGCGCGGGAAAGGTCTACCTGTACACGTCGAACCCGGACGTCGCGACGGGAGATGGCGTCGCGATGGCGTACCGCGCAGGCGCCGAGGTCGCGAACATGGAGTTCTACCAGTTCCACCCCACCTGCCTGTTCCATCCGCAGGCCAAGAACTTCCTGATCAGCGAGACGCTACGAGGCGAAGGCGCGACGCTGCGTGTCCCGGGCGGCGAGGCCTTCATGCACAAGCACCACGACATGGGGGATCTGGCCCCTCGGGACGTGGTGGCTCGCGCCATCGACTTCGAGATGAAGCGGGGAGGCTACGAGTACGTCCACCTCGACATCACGCACAAGCCCGCGTCCTTCGTCAAAGACCGCTTCCCCACCATCTACGAGCGCTGCCTGAAGTTCGGGCTCGATATCACCGCGGAACCGATCCCGGTGGTGCCCGCCGCGCATTTCATGTGCGGCGGCGTGACCAGCAACCTGCACGGTCGCTCGAGCTTGCCCGGGTTGTGGGTGATCGGCGAGACCTCGTGCACGGGGCTTCACGGCGCGAATCGCCTGGCGTCGAACTCACTGCTCGAGGGCCTGGTGTTCGGGCGGCGGGCCGCTGACAAGCTTGGCACCGAGATCGCGATGCTGCGCCAGGAGCCCTGGCCGGAGGTGCCCGACTGGGAGATCGGCTCCGCGGTGGCCAGCGACGAGGCGGTCGTGGTGAGCCAGAACTGGGAAGAGCTGCGGCGCTTGATGTGGAACTACGTCGGCATCGTGCGCACCAACGCGCGCCTGCGCCGCGCCGCGCGGCGCGTGTCCCTGCTCGAGGAGGAGATCCGCGAGTACTACTGGAAGCACCTGGTGACGCGCGATCTGCTCGAGCTGCGCAACATCCAGTGCATCGCCGAGCTGATCATCAGCTCCGCCGCCAGTCGTCACGAGAGCCGCGGGCTGCACTTCACGCTGGACTACAAGGACTCCTCGGAGAACTGGCTGGCGGACACCGTGGTCAAGCGCGGGGTGATGCCACACCTTCGCGGACGCTGAATTTGGGGGGGAGAGGTCAAACGATGCCTGACGGAAACGAACCCCGCGTCGCCCTGTGTCTGCCTGGTGGAGGTGCGACGGGCGCCATGTTCCAGATCGGGGCGCTGGCGGCGCTGGAGGACGCGGTGGACGGCCTCGACGCCAACCAGTTCGATCTCTACATCGGCACCTCGAGCGGCGCGAGCATCGCGGCGGCGCTGGCCGGCGGGCGCGAGGTGCAGCGCATGTATCGCGCCTTCCTCGACCCGGCCGACACCTACTTCCCGCTGGAGCGCAAGCACATCCTGCGCACGGATTTCGCGGAGTGGCAGCGCACGGCGACCACGGCGCTGCGAGCGCTGGGCAAGGGCACGAAGAGCCTGCTGCGTCGCGCTCCAGAGCCCTCCCGCACCGCGCTCTGGGAGGAGCTCGATCGGCTCTACGATTCGCTCCCTGCAGGGGTGTTCTCCCTCGAGGGCTACGAGCGTTTCCTTGCGGATTTTTTGTATCGGCGTAGCGTGCCCAACACGTTTCACGGCATGCCGAAGGAGTTGTTCATCCTGAGCCATGACCTCGACTCGGGCGAGCAGGTGCTGTTCGGCGCGCCTGGTTTCGATCACGTGCCGGTCAGCCGCGCCTGCATCGCGAGCATGGCGCTGCCGCCGTTCTTCAGCCCCGTGCGTATCGGCGATCGTCACTACATCGACGCTGGCGCCGCCCAGCTGGCGCAGCTGAACGTTGCCGTCGAGCGGGGCGCCGACGTCCTGGTGGTGGTCAACCCCATGGTGCCCGTCGCCGCCGAGCAGGTGCCCACCGGTCACGGGCAGCAGAAGAGCGTGCGCGACAAGGGCTACCTGTGGGTGGCCAACCAGGCCATGCGTATCGCCATGCACGCCCTGCTGGTGGAGGCCGTGGGACGCATCCGCGCGAGCGGTGCGTGCGAGGTGATCTTGATCGAACCGGAGCCCACGGACGGGATCCTGTTCATGCACAACCCGACGAGTTTTTCCGCACGGAGAGCTATCTTGGAGTATGCCTATCGCACCACGCGGGAGCGGGTGAACGGCTGGCTCGTCGGCAAGGAAGCGGCGGTGGAGCGCGCCGGGTGGCAGACGCGGCCCCCGGTGTCCCGCATGCCACCGCCGCCGCTCGAGGGGGAGGCGTGAGGCGCGGGCGAGAGACCAGGAACCTGCCCCAGCTGTTCGCCGCCGTGGCGTTGAGCTTCTGGCTCACCGCCTGCCAGGAGCCCTATCGCGTGGGCGAGTTCGTCTGGGTCGAGTGGGACGGCAAGAACTACCCTGCCTACATCATCGCTCAGAAGAGCAAGACGCGTTTCCGTGTGCACTTCGACGGCTACGACGCGCGCTGGGACGAGGACGTCACCCTCGAGCGCATCAAGGGTCGAATCGAGGACGGCAAGTCGGTGAGCGCGCCGCCGCCGCCGGAGAAGGTCGCGCGGGTGCTCGGCCTCAAGCCGCGGCCGTCGGCCTCCAACGCTGCGCTGGTCAGTCCGTACCAGAAGGGCGACAAGATCCGGGTCAAATGGCGTGACTCCATCTACCCGGCCACCGTCGTCGAGGTGCTCGGACCCGACAAATGCAAGGTCCACTACGACGGCCACGAAGACGCCTGGGACGAGGTCGTCGATACCACGAGGATAGAGGGCCGGCGCTAGTCGCGGGTCAAGGCAGCGGCACCTCGAGGAAGCTCGAACTCCGATCCGGCGTGTCGACGCCGAGCTGCTGATCGGCGTTCTGACCGCTGCAGAGCACGACGCCGTCGACTCGCCGGGCGCAGGTGTGGAAGCGTCCGACGGCGACCTCGTCGAAGCGTTGAGCCGGCTCGATCGGGCTGGGGGAGGGGCGATACTCGGTGTCACCCGTCCCGAGCTGTCCTTCGGCGTTTCGCCCCCAGCACCAAAGATGCTGGGCCGCGTCGATGGCGCAGACGTGGAACGCCTTGAGCGAGAGCTTGCGGAAGTCGCTCTTGTCTCCGACCCGGGTCGGGGTCCAGCGCGAGGTGTTGTCTCCCACGCCGAGCTGTCCTTCTCCGTTGTCGCCCCAGCAGTAGATGCTTCCCGGGGTCTGGATCCCGCAGGCAATGCGTTGCCCTGTGGTAACGGTGCTCCAGGTGCCGATGTCATCCACCAGGGTGGGCGCGCCGTACTGAACGGCCGAGCCGTCTCCGAGGCCCAGTTGACCCTGGGTGTTCCGCCCCCAGCAGTACAGGGCTCCGCCGGCGCGGATCCCGCAGGTATGGCCATCTCCGGCAGAGACATCCGACCAGTCCTCGAAGGCATCGACCAGCCAGGGCGTGGCCTGGTTCTCCCGGCTGTCCTCGTGGCCGAGCTGTCGCTCCGCGTTGCGACCCCAGCAGTAGAGCCCGCCCAAGCGACTCACGGCGCAAGCGTGCCCCGAGCCAGCGCTCAGCCGATCGATGCTCTCCGGCAGCAGCGCCGTGCTCGGAGCCTGGCGGTCCCCGAACTCACCGACGCCGAGCTGTCCTTCGTCGTTGCGTCCCCAGCAGTCGATCTCTCCAGAGGCGTTCAGGGAGCAGCCGTACTCACCCCCAAGACCCAGCGCGACGACATCCGGCAAGCCGGGAACCCGAACGGGACCCGAGAGGAGCGTTGGATCGCTCTGCCCGAGGGCGTACCCGGAGTTGCTACCCCAGCACCAGACGCCGTCACCGGTGCGGGCGACGCAGGAGTGAACCTGATGCGCGCCCAGGGCCGAGCCGCGCGGTGCGCCTGGACGCTCCGACGTTGTTGCCCCGGGGAACAACTCGTAGCGCTCCGTGCAGCCCCAGCTCAGCGCCACCAGCGCCAGCGTGGCGAAGCAGGAGCGATTCGCGCCCCGCTTGCTCACCAGCGGCCTCCCAGTCCGAGGCCCGCGTGCAACTCGAGCCCGCTGACTCCGGTCAGCTCCCGGCCGCGGCCAGTGACGGTCGCGCCAACCAGACTGTGACCGACACCCACGTTTCCGCCCAGACTCCAAGCTGTGCCAAGGCCAAGGTCGAGCCCGAGCGAGGTCTTCGCGATCAGCAACGCGGCGTTCCGGTCCTGTTCGACGCCGCTCGCCGGATCGCTCTGGAAGCGCAACACACCGCCGCGCAGACCCAGCTCCCAGTCGAGCTCGAGAGAGTCGGTACGAACCACGGCGAACCAGGCGAACGCTTCGCCGGCGAGCAGCCTCGCGTCGACGTCCCCGAGGCGCGAGGTCTCGGTGAGGGCGATCCGCGGTCCCAGCCCCAGCCCCAGCCCGAGGCGCTGGCCAAGCGCCTGGTGCAGCGTCAGATCCACGCCCAGGTGAGTCTGCCCGCCGGAGTAGGTCTCGAACATCCCTCGCAGTCCCAGGCGTAGCCTTGCGGGCGGTTGGCGGATGGAGTCGCGGTTCACCCGCCGCACGACGTCTGGGGCGTCGGACGGCTGCGCTGCTCGTGCTGGCGACTCGGTCCCATGGGGAGCGGCGAGCTCGATCTCCACCCAGCTCGCGCGCACTAGTTCTTCGGTGGCGATGGCGAGCGCGAGCGCGCGTGCCTCCTGAGAGTAGCCGCGGACGTCGACATCTCTCCCAACGCGCTTACGTGTGACGCTGTCCCTGACGTCGACGCTCAGGTTCACGCTCTCATCGCCGCTCTCGCCGAAGCGCACCTCTGCGAGCGGCGGGCGCTGCGGTTTCGTCGGACGTTCGCATACGGAAACCCCGTAGACCTCGAAGCCACGCCGCAGGTGCTCGAGCACCGTGGTGCGCTGGGTCGGGCTCCAGTGATCGCCCCACACGAGCGCGATCCAGGGCCCTCGACTGCAGCTCGGGCTGGTCGGGGCGGCGAACGCGCTGACGGTCGTGCAGAGCAACGCCAGCAGCGGCAGGAGGCGCAAGGGGCGGATCATCGAGGCGTGGCTTTGGTGCCCTTGCAGCTTGCCCTTACTTCGTTGACGTGAACACCCTCGGGGTGTCGCGAGAGGTAGCGGCTCTGTGCCGCCAGGCAGCGCTTCCTGTCCCCGGCTTGATCGTAGCTCAGCACGAGCTGAGCGAGGGCGTCGTCGTTCAGCTCGCGATCCTCGGCGGCGCGCTCCAGGGCGTCGGCGGCGCCCTTCGGGTCCGCTTCGCGCACGCGCTTGAGCCGCCCGAGTTCGAGGGCCGCGAGGCTCGCGTGGCGATCCTTGGGGAAACACTTCAAGAGGTTCTCGTAGCCGGCGATCGCTGACTTGAAATCTCCATGGCGCCGGGCGACGGTCGCCTGATCGAACAGCGCGGCGGCCTGCGACTCTTCGCTCGGCGCGCTCGGGTTCGGTGGACCTGGGCTCGCAGCGCGTGCCGTGCCTTCAGTGCTCGAGGCTCGTGAGCTACTCGTGCTGCTCGGGGGAGCGGGTGGTTCGGGCGCTGCGCTCGTCTCGGGTGCCGGCGCGTCGCTCGACCAGTGCTCTCCAGCGTGCACCCGGGCCAGCAGGGCTTGCGTGTCGCGTCGGCGCACCTCGACGGTGCCTTCCTCCACATCCAGTTCGCTCAGGTCCGCGCGTGCGTCGACCCGCAGCTGGAAGCGAGTGCCCACGACGCGGATCTCGTGGCGTGGCAGCATCACGGAGAAGCGCCGGGCCGGATTGGGGACCACCTGAAATCCAGCGCTGCCGGCGCGCAGATCCACGCGCACTCGCTGGACGCCGCCCTCGACGACCTCGAGGTCGGTGCCTGGCTGGGACACGACCGAGGAGCCATCGGGCAGCTTGAGTCGCGTTGGAGCCGCCAGCTCCGTTCGGCTCATGCGGGCCTGATGCTGTTGCACGCCCACACCCGCGACGAACAGGCTGCCCGCGAATATTGCCGTGCGGAGCAGGCGTCGGCGCCGCCGCCGTGCGCGCCGCTTGAGGTGGACTCCGCTCCACAGCGACTCGCGGTCCTCGCTGGAGAGCTCGGGCTCTCGAAGGTGGCTCTCGATGCTCATTCGTGCCTCCCCTGGCCGAGCTCCAGCGCCAGCTGGCTTTCTGCCGACGCCAGCCAGCGCTTGGTCGTCGACAGCGAGCGCCCGAGCTGTTCGGCGACCGCGGCCACACTCAGACCTTCTACTCGCCTCAGGATGAGCGCCGTGCGCAGGTTGGGATCGAGCTTCGCTACCGTGCGGTAAACCGCCTTGAGCTCGACCAACACATCGGGTGGTGCGCTGGGGCTCACCAGCTCGGCGATCGCCAGCGCTTCGGGGAGCGAGGAGCGGTGTAGCCCGAGGCGGCTGAGCAAGCGGCGCTTGCGCACGCGGTTCTTGACGATGTGAATCGCGATGCCTCTCAGCCAACCCGAGAAGGCCTCCGCCTCACGCAGGCGGTGCAGGCTCTCCATGGCCTGAACGAACACGTCTTGCACGATGTCGTCGTGATCGGTGGCGTCGGGCATCAACCGGCGCACGAAGCCGTACACTCGCTCCACGTGGCGCCGGAACAGCTCCGCCTGCGCCGGTTCCTCTCCCGCGCGGGCGCGCGCGACCAGCTCCGACAGGTTCGGCTCGCGAACCTGCGGGGAGGGCTGGGGCAGTCGGATGATCTTGGCGTGCACGGGGCCTACGCTTGAAGTCACGCGAGCGGCGACAACCGGGTCATCTTTTCTCGAGTTGGTGGCACGGCGGGCAGGAAAAGCGCTACCGGTGTGGCTTTTCTGTATGGGTTTGAGGCGGGTTCGAGTTTTTTGAACCGCTCGGTCGCCCTCGCGTGACTCTACTCCGACACCCAACCTGGACGACTGTGGAGGATTCCAGCATGCGCAAAGTGTTCCCTTGGTTCTTGATTTCCACGCTGGCTAGCGCCGGCCTGATCGCCTGCGGCAGCGACGGTTCGAGCGAGGGCGGGGGAGGGAGCGGAGCGAGCGGTGGTGCGAGCGGCAACGGCGGATCAGGCGCTGGCGGTAGCGGCGGCGATGGAGCCAGCGGGGGCAGCGGAGCGAGCGGCGGCACCAGCAGCGGCGGCTCCGCGCAGGGTGGGAGCGCCGGGACGACTGGCGGCAGCGGCGGTTCCGCGGGGAACGTGACCATCGGCGACTGCAATGACGGCATCGACAACGACGGCGACGGTTACACCGACTGGGGCAGTGACCTGGGCTGTGTGAACGCCGACGACGACGAGACCTCGGGCTCGCGCGCGGAGGAGGATGGCTTCACCACGTACGACGTCGGCACGGACAGCCAGCTGATCTACGTGAGCTCGAGCGGTGGCGATGACGCCAATGACGGCGGCTCCCCGGACCAGGCCGTGAAGACGTTGACCAAGGGAGCCTCCCTGGTGCGGGATGGGGAGAACGACTTCCTGCTGCTCAAGCGCGGCGACACCTGGCGAGGCGAGAACCTCGGACGCTTCAAGTCCGGCAAGGATGCGGCTCATCCCCTGGTGATCGCGGGCTACGGGGAGTCGACGGCGTTGCCGCGCATCGAGGTGGACAGGAACTTCATCGACCACAACGGCAAGGCGAGGAGCTTCGTGCACCTGGTCGGACTGGAGATCGTCTCCTACCCGAAGATCCCTGGCGACTCCGCCTTCGACGGCGCCTCCGGAGGCGGTCTGCGCTACGTGGGAGGGGGCAGCGGACACCTGGTGGAAGGCTGTCACTTCCAGTACGGCGAGCTGGTCTTCCAGTCCTATGACGTGGAGCACTACGACGGTATCGAGGTGCGACGCAACGTGATCGAGCGCAGTTACCACGCGGATACTTGTGGTAACAACTCGGCGTACCGCCCCTCTGGCATGTACTCGAGCCACGTGGACAATCTGCTGATCGAAGACAACCTGTTCGACCACAACGGCTGGAACGAAGACGAGGTCAGCTCTGCCTGCGCCACGATCTACAACCACGACATGTACCTGAACGCAGATCACCTGGTGATTCGCGGCAACATCGTCGCCCGTGCGTCGAGCATGGGTATCAAGATGCGCGCGGATGACACCGGCGGCGCGGACGACCTGGTGTTCGAGAACAACCTGTTCGTCGACGGCGAGATCGGCATCGGTATTGGCGGCAACAGCGACCTGCCGGATCGCTTCTCCAACGTCTCGATCAAGGACAACGTGTTCACGCAGATCGGCCTCAGCCAGCCCACGAACCGTCCGTTCGCCTGGCTGCTGGATGTCGCTGACAATGCGACCGCGACCATCGAGGGCAACTACTTCCTGCATCAGCCGTGGCACAACAATGGCTACGGCATCAACATCGCCAGCGGCTCGGCGAGTGACATCACGATCAACGACAACGTGTTCTACGACCTCAAGGGCAACGGGATCATCCTCAAACCGAAGTCTGGCTGGTCGAACGTCGCGATCACGAAGAACCGCATCATCGATCCGAGCAACGGCTCCTGCTTGATCAAGCACGAGGGCTCGTTCGCCGCGGTGAGCTACGCGGACAACGAGTACAGTTCGGGCAGCGGGCAGCGCTTCTGCGTCGACGGCAGCGACCGCGACCTGGCGGCCTGGAAGTCGGCCTCGGGTGAGTCGACTGCCAAGGCCTGGAGCGGCAGCTTCAGCGATCCGGATCGCAAGGTCGGCGACTACTCGGGGACCATCGGTCTGCCCGCGACCATCGAGGGCTTCCTCGCCGCTGCCCTGAAGCAGACGCGCTTGAACTGGCGCAGCGATCTGCAAGCGAGAGCCGTCAACGACTACATCCGCGCCGGCTTCAACTGATATGGAGCTGCTTCCGTAACCGGCGCCTCGAGTGTAGGTGCGACAACCACCAGAAACGGCCAGCGGCGGGACGAAAGTTGTCCCCCGCAGGCCGCTTCCGATAGCCATCCTTCACGCGCCCCTTCCGCTCGCTGTGCGCGAGCCGGGTGGCGCAACGAGGCTCTGGGACCGCGCTGTGCGTTCCCACTGGAGGTTGTCGCTTTGTCCATCCCGCTCACCGCCAAACTGTTACCGCGCGAAAACGACTTGCTGGCTGAAGACCCGCTCGACGGGCCGCCGGTCTCCAGGCGGCGCTGGCTGCAGACTGGCGCTGCGATCCTCGGCGCCTTGACCGGCGTGGGCTACGCCGGCAGCGCCAGCGCGGCAACGCGGGTCGTCGCCCTGGGGGAGGTGGCGAGCAAGGTGCGGCGTGACGAGCGCTGGCTCGAGCGCGAGCTCAAGAAGGCGCTGAAGGCCGAGCTTGCACGCATCGAGTTGCCGAAGAACGCTCGGGACCACTTCGTGCTCAGCGTGAGCCTGACCCAGCTGTTCACGAAGCAACGTGAAGGTCGCGATCCCAAGCGCGGCGAGGCGGAGAGCACCGCGGTGATCTCCGCCGTCCTCCGCAAGGCCAAGGGCGGCACCCTGCACGCCATCCTGCGGGGCAAGGCCACCGCCGTGGACTCCCATGTCGACGCGCGGGAGATCGAGCTGTCTGCGCTGCATGGCGCCGTCCACAGCGCCCTGCGCCGGGTCCCCGACGCGATCAGCACCTGAGCTCTGCGAGCGAGAGCGCTGGGCTCAGACTCGCGCTCTCGCCCAGCTCCACGCGTCTCGGTCGGGCCCGGGGGTGAGGCGCGCCTGCTCGAGGCGGTTCCCGGAGTAGCCCCATGTCAACGCATTAGCAGCGGGCGAGCCGCCGTCGCTGTTCGGTGCTCTGCTCGTCCATGCCGCGACCTCGTTGGGCGCGGCAGGAGGATCCCATGCACCTGGATCGCTATGACGCGCTGCTGACCGAGCTCCACGCCTTCGCGCCGCTGTACCCGCAGCGCGGCAGGAGCCTGGCGAACCACGCGCCGATGGTGCTCGACGCGCTCTTCGCGGTCGGGGCGGACGCCCGCGCGGAGGCCTGGCTCGCTCGCAGTACTCCGTATCTCAAGAAATTGCCCCGGGGAAATGTGTTGGGGCTCCGGGAGCGGATGGGCGCGCTCGGGGACGCTGAGCGTACGGCCGACTGGATCACCACCTTTCAGGTCGAGCTGGACGAGCAAGGCGTCGAGCGCACGCTCCGCGTCGCGCTGCCGCTGCTCGCGCCCGGGGCGCTGGCGGCGTCCTTCCACGGCGTGCTGCGCACGGCCCACGCGCTGCGCGCGCTGAGTCGGGGTGAGAGCCCTGTGCGGCTCACCGAGCTGGCTCACGGCCTCGGGAGCTGGGCCGCGGGTCATCAGCTACTGCCTGGGCTCGAGCGTCCAACCTCGCTCGCCGAAGACCGACTGCCGGTGGCCGAGTGGCTGGCCCAGATCCCGCTCTTGCCCGGCGCCGACCGCCGCGAGGGCTTACTTCATGAGATCGTGCACCCGCTCGCGGAGCACGCTGCCTGGCGCGCCCACGTCGCGCGCCTCGGCGCCGTGTCTACCTCGGAGACCGCGCTCCACCGCGTCGCGGCCTGGTCGGCCCAGCGCCTCGTCTTAGATCCACAGGGAATCAATGGTCACTTGCATGGTGTGACGGTCACGAGCAGCCTGGCCTGGTTCGTGCCCTGGGTGGACCGGGATCAACTCGGGCAGTTGACTCGCTTGGTG
The DNA here is from genome assembly GCA_041389745.1 of Polyangiaceae bacterium. Classification (GTDB taxonomy): domain Bacteria; phylum Myxococcota_A; class Polyangia; order Polyangiales; family Polyangiaceae; genus JAHBVY01. The sequence goes on along the minus strand of JAWKRF010000021.1, from coordinate 100,994 downwards.
GTCTTGGCACTCGGCGCGGTGCACGCAGCCAGCGCTTCCGACGGTGTCCGTGAGTGCATCGACGGGGACTCTCTCACCCCCGAAGAACTCCTCGAAGCCGCCCTCGTCAGCGAAGACGACCACGCGCTGAAGCTCGTCGAGGCGGTGCTGCGCATCCAGGCGGCTGGAGAAGTCGACCCCTGCTTGCGTCGCGGCGCCGAGCTCTGGATACGTCGGGCTCGCGCTCGGCGCGCAGCCTAGCGCCTTCAGTCGCTCGGCGCTCCGCCGAACCAGCTCTGACCATAAGCGCCAACGCCGGGCATGCGGCCCATGCTCTGCCACGCGGTAATGAGCCGCCCCCGCTCCTCGGGGCTGAACGTCTCGGGATGGGTGTCGAGCTCTCGCTTCGCGATGGACAGCCAGGCGTCGGCGCGCACGGCGTCTCCCACCGCGAGGTAGCTGAGGCCGCGGTAAAGTGCGTAGTGGGCTTGATCCTGGCGGGGGAGATCGGGGTACTCGGCCTCCGCTTCGGAGAACTCGGCGAGGGCGTCGGGGTAGCGGGCATCGCGATAGTGATCGCGCCCGAGCTCCCAGCCACTGCGACAGCCAGCGAGGCAAGCCGCCAGCGCGACCAGAGGCACCAACAGGCGAAGCGACGACATCGCAGGCCTTGTCGGTCACTCCTCGAGCCAGTTGCGGGCTCTTGCTGCCGCGGATGACAGGACGCCGTTCGCGTCGACCAGCGGCTTCCATGTCGACTCGTCGTCAGCGTTGCTATCGCGTTGGCAGGCTGATACTAGGCTTGGCCGATGGCGATCTCGAATGGGGCCGAGGGGCAGCCTACGGGCGCTCCGAAGGTGGACCAGGCCGCGGCGGAGCGCGCTGCGACCAACCTGGCGAACAACATCCGCGCGCTGCGCGAGCTCCGCAAGCTGACTCAGCAGCAGCTGGCTCAGCTCTCGGGCGTGCCTCGTCCGACGGTCGCGAATCTCGAGACGGGGGGCGCAAACCCGACCCTGGGTGTCCTGGTGAAGATCGCGTCCGCGCTCGGCGTGAGCATCGAAGAGCTGATCCTGGCGCCGCGCTCCTCGGCCAAGCTGTATCCCGCCGGGACGTTGCCGAGTCGCACCCGCGGCAAGGTGCGGGTGCAGAAGCTCCTGCCGGATCCCATCGTGGGCCTGGAGATCGAGCGCTTCGAGCTGCCCGTGGGCGCGAAGATGACGGGGATCCCCCACACGCCGGGCACGCGCGAGTACCTGACCTGCGAGACCGGTGAGATCGAGCTGGCGGCGTCCGGAGACGTGTTCCGGCTCAACCCGGGCGACGTCGTTGCTTTCCGTGGGGATCAGAACCACTCCTACACCAACCGCGGCCGCAAGACCGCCGTCGCCTACAGCGTGGTCGCCCTGGCCCCAGCGCCGGTTTGAAGCGCTGCGCGCGCGAGTCAGCTCAGGGGATGCCAGTCGTCGCTTTCCGCTGCGCGGTTCGAGGCTTCCTCTGCGGCGATCAGCTCGCGCTCCCAGGCTTCGGGTGCCTGGGCCGCCAGGGCGCGGGCCTCGCGATCGCGCTCGGCTCGATCCAGACGAGCGGCGATCTCCTCGAGCAGGGTGCCCGTGGTCGACCTGTCCAGGGCGGACAGCCCCACCGCATCTGGCTCGTTGCGGATGGCGGCGACCTCGTCGGGGCTCAGGCGGTCCAGCTTGTTGTAGACCAGGAGCCGGGGGATCTCGTCCAGCTCGAGCTCCTCGAGCAGCTTGCGGGTGGTCTCGATGTGGGTCTGATGCTCCGCGTCCGACGCGTCCACGACTTCCAGCAGCAAGTCCGCGTCGGCCGCTTCCTCGAAGGTTGCGCGGAACGCGGCGAACAGATCTTTCGGCATGTTGCGGATGAAGCCGACGGTGTCCGTCAGGACGATCTCGTTGCCTTGCGGAAGCCTCAATCGCCGAGCGCGCGTGTCGAGGGTGGCGAATAGCTTGTCCTCGGCCAAGACCGAAGCCCCGGTGATGGTGTTGAGCAGCGTGCTCTTGCCCGCGTTGGTGTAGCCGACGATGGCCACCACGGGCGTGTCGCTCTTGGCGCGCTGGCGGCGCCGCTCGGCGCGCTGGCGACCGAGCTGCTTGAGCTCCTTCTCCAGGCGCGTCACGCGTTCCCGCGCGCGGCGGCGGCCGATTTCGAGCTTCGTCTCGCCCGGACCACGGCCACCGATGCCGCCCGTCAGGCGGCTCAACGCGTCGTCCTTCTGTCCCAGGCGGGGTAGGCGGTACTTCAACTGAGCGAGCTCCACCTGAAGCTTGCCGTCTCGGGTCTCCGCGCGCTGAGCGAAGATGTCCAGGATCAGCTGGGAGCGATCGATCACCTTCAGATCGGTCCGGGCGGCGATTGCGGAGGCCTGGGCGGGGGTGAGATCGCAATCGAAGATCAAGTTCTCGACGTCGAGGTCGATGGCGCGCATCACCACCTCCTCGAGCTTGCCGCGTCCAAAGACGAACTTCGGGTCCACACGCTCCCTGAGCTGCAGGATGCTGTCCACGACCTCGACACCTGCGGTCTCCGCCAAGCTCGCGAGCTCTGCGAGGCTCGCCCGCGCCTCCGCGGCGCTGCCCTTCTTCTTCTCGGCGACGTGCACCAGGATCGCGCGCCCGTCCTTCGCCTCCACGCGGCGGGTCTTTGCGCGGCGCGCGAACTCCGCTTCCAGTGACTCGATCAGCTCCCCGAAGTTCGGTCCTGGAGTACCGTACGGAACTGGGCCGACGATCTCGTACGGAGCGCTGTCGGCGTCTTCGCTACCGGGGCTCGGCGGAACGTTGTAGGCCCAGGTGAAGCTCTTGGCTTCGCCCTCGGGGCTGAGCAGCACCGCCGCGACCAGGTCGAGGCGCAGCCGGGTGAGGTCGGTGAGGTCGTCGTGAGTGAGCGGCTCGCCGAAGAGGTGCGTGTGCACCAAGCGCAGCGCGCGAAAACGCCCCTGCGCGGCGCGCAGGCGACCGATGTCTGGCAGCATCAGGCCCGTGGCGCTGCCGACGATCACCGACTCGACGCTACCCGAGCGATGGACGAGCGCGCCCACCTGGCGCTTGGTCTCCCGGGAGGCGTCGACCAGGGAGCGCACCAGCTCCAGCGTGGCGATCTGTTCCAGTGGCACTCGGCGGCGATAGATGCGCTCGAGGGCCTTGTGTGCTCGCGGCCCTAGGCCGCTGGTGTTACCGAATATCTCTGTCATTCAGTCCGCCCGGCGGCTCCTGGCTCGGGCCGCAATCTCTCCGGGGGTACGCCGAGGCTAGCACGCTTTTCAGTCGAGTCCCGGAGCCGGCCAGAGGGATGACCGCTGAGCGCAGCGCTCGATGGCGACGCGGCCCTTCCCGCTGTGCTTGACGCCGTACATGACCTGATCTGCGAGCCTGAGGAGCGCCTGTGCGTCGGGGGGCGCGGCCTCGACCCAGACCACGCCAATGCTCGCCGAGAGCTGAGCCTCTGGGAAGCCTGTGCTGACCTCCTGGGTCCCGACCAGGACGCGCTCCGCGATGGGCTCCAGGGCTTCGTAGGGAGTATCCACACAGATAAACGCGAACTCGTCGCCTCCCAAGCGCGCTGCCACGTCGCCGCGACGGAGCGCGCCTCGCAACGAGTCGGCGGTGCGCTTCAGCGCCTGATCACCCGCGTCGTGGCCGTAGCGATCGTTCAGCTGCTTGAAGTTGTCGAGGTCGAGGAAGCCCAGAGCAAAGTGGCTGTGCTGGTGCTCGGCACGCAAGCGCTCTCGTGTCAGCGCTTGCTCGAAGGCCAGGCGATTCGAGAGCCCGGTCAGCGGATCAGTCCTGGCTAGCTCCGTTTCCGCGCGCAACAATAGTCGGAGGTCGTCACGCTGCCTGCGGATGCGCCGCAGGAAGCCGGCGACGCCGCCAAAGATCACGAGCCGGGTGAACGCGTTCCACAGCGAGGGCAACCGGTCGTCGTAGTACGGCGCCTCCGCCAGGTACCACAGCGTCGCGGCCAAGAGCGCCAGGGCGAGGCTCCAGCGAGCCCCGACCTGCCACGCGAGCCACGCGATGGGCGCGACATAGAAGAGCGAGAAGCCCCAGCGCGGCCCCGTGACGTAGTCGAGGTAACCCACGGCACCCACCGCGACGGCGGCCAGGGCGATTCGCCCCGTGCGAGCGAGTGTGTTGGTGTTTTCCGCAGTGGATGCGCTCACTCGCAGACTCCAGGAATCGGAAGTCAGCCTACCGATTACTGGAAGAACCCGCCATGAGGCAGGGTTGCTAGCGCAGGGGCCGTGACGCGCGGCGCGGCTCCTGGCCCGTTCGCTGGCGAGCGGACCCACCGGCGCGTGTTCGGCTGCTTCGCGCCCAGCGGCGCTCGAGCCACCGCTTTGCGGTTGCTCCGACCGTCGCTGGGCGCGATTGTCCCGCCGGGAGGAAGGCACATGGAAGGTTTGGTTGGTCTGACGCTGTTTGCCGTCATGGGCTTCGGCTTCTTCGTCTTGGTTCTGATCTTCAAGGCCCTGCGCGTCGTCAATGAGTTCGAGCGCGGCGTGGTGTTTCGGTTGGGGCGGGTGAGCCCCGACAACGTCAAGCAACCGGGGTTGCGGCTGTTGCTGCCGTTCCTGGACAAGATGATCAAGGTGGACATGCGCACGGTGACCCTGGACGTCCCGCCGCAAGAGGTGATCAGCAAGGACAACGTCACCATCAAGGTGAACGCGGTGATCTACTTCCACGTGATGAACGCGACGGACGCGGTGATCAAGATCGCGAACTACTACACCGCGACCTCGCTCTACGCGCAGACCACGCTACGCAACATCCTGGGTCAGCACGAGCTCGACGAGATCCTCGCCGAGCGCGAGAAAATCGGTCACGCGCTGCAGGAGATCATCGACCAAGCGACGGACGCTTGGGGCATCAAGGTCACGGCGGTGGAGATCAAGGACATCGAGCTCCCCGAGGTGATGCGCCGAGCGATGGCCAAGCAAGCCGAGGCAGAGCGCGAGCGTCGCGCGAAGATCATCGCCGCCGAGGGCGAGTTCCAGGCCGCGCAGCGACTGCAGGAAGCGGCCGGCGTGCTGGCGCAAAACCCCGCGGCGATCCAGCTTCGCTACCTGCAGACGCTGGTGGAGATTGGTGTCGAGCAGAACACGACGGTGGTCTTCCCGCTGCCTCTGGACCTGCTGCAAGGCTTGAAGAACCTCAGCAACATCGGCGCGAGCGGCGACTCGCCAGGGCCCAGTACCAGGCGCCTGGGTTAGCGAGCCCGCGGAGGACAATCCGCGGGGAAGCGCCGTTGGGTGCTACAGCCCCAGGTAGGCTATGGGTACGACGAAATGAACCGAGGCCCGCTCCAGCGCTTGGAGTGGGCCTCGTTTGGGCGAACACCGACGTGACTCACTCGTCGGCTTCGTCGCCGTCGTCTCCGTCGTCTCCGTCGTCGGGGGGACCGGCTCCGTCGCCGATCCCTGGTTCACCGTCGGGGCCGGGAGGATTGACCGCGATCGGCGGGTCTTCAGGCGGCGGGGGGTTGGCGGGCGGTCCGTCGTCGCCCGGTGGGTTGGCGTGTTCTTCGATCTCGGGTGGGTTGGCCGTGGGTTGACTGCCACCGCACGCGGGGGCGAGAGCGGCGGTGCGCTCGTAGGCCGGAGCGAGCTTCTTTAGTCGGCGCATGGATCTCCTGGGGTTGGGGGCGTTCGATTGGGAACGCTGGCCACGCCGTGAAGCTTCACGTCCCATGCCAATCGGGCTTCTGGACCTGACCGCGGCAGCCGATGGGCACACTCGTTGCGCTCGGCTCCTCACCGCCCCTCGATCCTGAAGCGGCCGCCGGGATCGTTCGAGCGTACGGGCTGGAGCTCGAGTCGTGCGAGCCGCTGGCGGCGGGCAGCGTGAACTCCAACTTTCGCTTGGAGACCGCCCAGGGCCGCTTCTTCCTGCGGATCTACGAAGAGCAGGCCGAGGCCGGCGCGCTGCGAGAGCTCGAGCTACTGCGGGCCCTGGCCCGGGCTGGCGTGCCGACCACGGAGCCCCCTCTGCGCCTCGATGGGGCGAGCGTGTCACACCACCAGGGCAAACCGGTCGCGCTCTATCCCTGGGTAGAGGGTGACATCGTGTGCACGGAGCAGGCTGTCCCGGCGCGTTGCGAGGCCGTAGCCGCGGCGCTCGCGAGGGTGCACCTCGCTGGGGCGGCGCTGCCTCCCCAGCCGCCAAGCCGCTTCGATGCGGACGCCTTGAGGGAGCGGCTGGGCCTCATCGCACGAGCGGCGGTGCCAGAGCTTTGCCGTGCGGCAAAGGAAATCGAAGAGCATCTCCCTGCAGTGCAGGCCGCGCGGGTGCCGGACCTGCCTCGAGGCTTGATCCACGGGGATCTGTTCCGTGACAACGTCTTGTGGCGAGGGGACGAGGTCGCGGCCCTGATTGACTTCGAGAGTGCGTCGAGCGGCGTATTCGCCTTCGATTTGATGGTGCTGGTGCTCTCCTGGTGCTTTCGAGACCATTTCGACTTGGACCGCGTGCGCGCGATGCTCCGGGGCTACCAGAGCGTGCGCCCGCTCAGTCCGGAGGAGCGCTCGGGATTGAGGGGAGAGGGAGCCCTCGCCTGTCTGCGCTTCGCGACCACGCGCATGACCGACTTCTCGCTGCGGGCTGCGCCGGGCAAGCCGCCGCTGCGCGACTACCGGCGGTTCCTCCAGCGGCTGGAAGAGCTCGAAACACCGGAGCTAGCGCGGGTCCTCGAGGGCGCCTGAAGCCCAAGAAGCGGCCTCTCGACGTCGGCCCCGCGGCGCGGAACCCCGGATTGGGCCGTCGCCCATTCTCGCGAGCGCGGGAACAGCCAGCAGGTTAGACTCGTTGCACCGCGAGCTGTGCCGGAGCCTGGCCGCAGCCGCCCGAGGGAGGACGCTTGAGCAACACGCAAGTCGGCGAGACGGTCGCAGGAGACTTTCGCGCATTCATCGCCTCGCGCAGCGGGAAGCTACCCAGCGCGGGAGACGAGGCCGGGGCTGGTGAGCCGAGCCACGGTGAACCCGGCTACGCGTATGTCTCGGATCGGGCGACGCGGGCGGTGTTCGACAAACTCGTCCCGATGCAGCTCGCCGTGGAAGCGGCGGTGCGTGCGTTCTGGCATCTGGAGCTCGGGCGCCTGCTGGGAGGAGCCGTGAGGGTCGGGCCCAGGCAATTTCCGCGGGTCTATCGCATCACCGAGCAGTGCGCGGGCGTGCTCGGCATCGCGGCGCCGAGCGTCTACGTCGTCAACAGTCCCTACCTCAACGCCGCGACCTATGGCACCCGGCAGCACTCCTTCGTGATGGTGCACTCGGCGCTGGTGGATCACCTGTCGGATGCGGAGCTGATGAGCGTGATCGGCCATGAATGTGGCCACATCCACAATCAGCACGTCACCTACATGACCGCCCTGCGCATGATCGAGAGCCTGGGCGGGCGCTTCAGCGCGCTGTTCAGCCTTGGCCTCAGCCTCTCGCTCCAGGCCTGGTCGCGCCGCGCGGAAATAACTTGCGACCGCGCGGCGTTGCTCTGCTGCGAGGACCTCGAGGTGGCGACTCGGGCCTTGGCGAAGCTCGCTCTGGGCTCCAAGAAGCTCTACGAGGAGCTGGATGTCGAGGTGTTCCTGGAGCAGTACGGCGAGATGCAGAGCAACGTGGGGCGCATCAGCGAGATCTTCTCGAGTCACCCCTGGCTGCCCAAGCGGGTTCTGGCGCTGAGGCAGTTCGCGGGCAGCGACTACTTCAAGCGCCACATGGGCGCTGAAGGGGGCGTGCCTCTTGGCGAGATCGATCGGGAGGTCGAAGAGATCGTGAAGGTGCTGGGATGAGCGAGGAACTCAGGGAGTTCGAGGCGCGGCGTGCGAAGCTCGTCGGCGTGCTCGAAGAGGGAGCCAGCCTGGCTCGGGAAGTGGGCTCGGAAAGCATTGCCGAGCGGATCCAAGATCAGGTGATCGAGCGCCTGCGTTCTGGGAGCTTCCACCTGGTGGTCGTGGGTGAGTTCAACCACGGCAAGACCAGCTTCGTGAACGCGCTGCTCGGTCAGGAGCTGCTGCCCGTCGGGGTGACGCCGACCACCGCGGTCATCCACCACGTGGTGCACGGCAGCGAGCCCAGCGCACGTCTGGTCTATGGGGATGACAGCGACAGCCCCTTGCCGCTAGCGGAGCTGGCGCGTTACAGCGCTCAGGATGGCGAGCCGGCCGCGGAGGATCCGCAGCTCAGCGGCGTGCGCGATCGCCAGCCGAGCTACCTCGAGCTGAGCTACCCGTCGGAGCTGCTCGAGAGCTCGATCACCCTGGTCGACACCCCGGGTGTCAACGACCTGTCCCTGACTCGCGCCGAGATCACCTATGGCTACATCCCGCGGTCGGACGCCGTGCTGTTCCTGCTCGACGCTGGGCAGCCTCTGAAGGAGAGCGAGCGGCGCTTTCTCGAACAGCAGCTGCTCGAGCGCTCGCGGGACAAGATCCTGTTCGTCGTCACCAAGGCGGACATCTGGAGCGCCGAAGAGCGAGAGCAGGCGCTGGCCTACATCGAGGGACGCCTGAAGAAGCTGGTGAAACACCCCAAGCTCTTCGCGGTCAGCGCCCAGGAGGCGCTGGCCGGCAGGGGAGGCGACCTCGAGCCCTTGGTCTCCTACCTGAAGCGATTCCTCGGGGAAGAGCGAGGAAAGATCCTGCTGGACAACGCCGCCATCGAAGGCCAGCGCGCGCTGGGCGCGCTGAGCCATGGCGTGGAGGCGCGGCGCCGCAGCAGCGCGCTCAGTCTCGTGCAACTCGAGCGACGCATCACGGCGCTCGAGCAGGAGCTGGAGGGCAACGCGCGCAGCATCGAGGAGCGCCGCCTCGAGATCCGTGAGGCCGCCGCCACGATCAAGACCGGCGCGCGCAAGGACCTGCAGCACTTCGTCTCGGACACGGTTGCGCGGCTCCCCGTGTTGCTCGCCGAGGCATCCGGAGAGGAGGTCAGGCTTCATCTCGGGGCGTTCGTCGAGCAGGCATTTCGCGACTTCCTGGAGCAGAAGACCCGCGGCATGGCGCAAGAGCTGGAGGCGCTCTCGGATCGCATGGTGGCGCTCCTGAGCGAGGAGCAGGCGTTGCAGGCGGCGGAGCTCGCCGAGGCGCTGGGCGGCTCACTGAAGGCGCCCAGCGTGGACGTGGATACGTTCGCCTACGATTTCGGGATCCTTGCGGTAATGACCGTTGGGCTAGGAGCGCTGTTCGCCAACGCGATGCTCGGCGGGGCCCTGCTGGTCGCGGCGCCTGCGCTGGCGCTCTGGCAGCGAGGTCGGACCGAGCGCGAGATCAAGCGCCGCGCCCAGGAGCTCCTGCCCGACGCTCTGCAGCGAGCGGCGGACGAAGTCTCCGGTGCCCTGGATGGGATGGTCGATGACTTCACACGCGCGCTCGATGAGTGGATCGTCAGCGCCATGCGGCAGCTCCACGTCGAGCTGGTCGAGGTGCTGCGGGCGACGCGTGCGGAGCGTCTCGAGGAGTCACGGGATCGCGAGGCGCTCCAGGCAGCGGCAGCTGCGCTGGCGGCGCGGCTGCTGGGCCTCCAGCAAGCGCTCGCCGGCTTCCGCCTGGAGCTTCCGGTCGCCGCTGGCTGAGCGGAGCCGCGAAGGGCGCTCGGACCGAGCGCGCCGCGCCTCCTGGATTGACTCGTCCGGGCGTGCCCCGTATGCGGCCTGTCATGAGTGTCGCGCGTGGCGGCCGCTTGGCGGCCGCAGATCAGGCCATGCTGGAGTTGAACCAGAGCGTGGAGGTGGACAAGCGTCTGTGGCGCGAAGACATCGACGGCTCCCTCGCCCACATCGGTGGCCTCGAACGCGCAGGGATCCTCAGTCGGTCCGAGGCGCAGACGCTGCGTGACGGACTCGCACAGGTCGCGGGGGAGATCGAGTCTGGTCGGATGCACTGGGATCCGGTCAAGGAAGACGTGCACATGAACATCGAGGCACGCCTCGTGGAGATCGTCGGCGCCGTCGGCGGAAAGCTTCACACCGGGCGCTCTCGCAACGATCAGGTGGCGACGGACCTGCGGCTCTTCGCGAAGCGCCGTGCCCTAGAGATCCTGGAGGCGCTGGACGGTCTCGGCAGCGTGATCCTGAGCCGCGCCGAAGAGCAGATCGACGTGCTCATGCCGGCGTACACGCACCTGCAGCGCGGACAGCCGAGCCGGCTCTCGCACCACCTGATGGCCTGGCAGGAGATGCTGTGGCGGGACCGCGGGCGCCTGGTCGCGGCGATCGAGCGCCTCGACGAGAGCCCTCTGGGAGCTGGCGCCGTGGCAGGCACGGGGTTCGACCTCGATCGCCACGCCGTGGCCCAGGCGCTGGGCTTCGCCGCGCCGATGCGCAACTCGCTCGATGCAACCGCCAGCAGAGATTTCCTCATGGAATTGGTCTCGGCGCTCGCCATCCTCGGCGTACACCTGTCGCGCATCGGTGAGGAGATCGTGCTCTGGAGCAGCTCGGAGTTCGGCTTCATCGAGTTGTCGGACGGCTTCTCGACCAGCTCCTCGATGATGCCGCAGAAGAAGAACCCCGACGTCGCGGAGCTGGTGCGGGGGAAGGCGGCGCTGCTGATCGGCGCCAGCACCAGCTTGCTCGTGCTGGAGAAGAGCCTGTGCTTTGGCTATGGGCGCGAACTCCAGGACGACAAGCGGCCGCTGTTCGACTCCTGTGACAACGCGCGCATCGCCCTGAACGCGCTGGCCGGAGCGATCCAGACGGCGCGCTTCGCCCGCCAACGGCTCGAGGGCGCCCTCGAACGGGGACACCTGACTGCGACCGATCTGGCCGACTACCTGGTGACTCGAGGGGTGCCTTTCCGAGAGGCTCACCACGTCGTGGGCGGCCTGGTGCGCAAGGCGTCGGAGCGGGGCGTCGAGCTGTCCCAGCTGGCGAGTGACGAGCTCGTGGAGGCGCATCCGAGCCTCGCGGGCGACGACGTCCGCAGCGCCTTGGATCCTCGTACGGCCGTGGAACGCCGCGCGCTGTTCGGCGGGCCTGCCAAGGCCCGCGTACTCGAAGCGATTGCGGATGCACGCCAGCGCTGGAGTCAGAACGAGAGCGCCGCGGGCGCCTGATACACCCACTTCTTCTTGCCGGGCTCGGCGCTGTCGAAGGTGCCGAGCTGCCAGAGCACGACGCCCGTGATGGCGAGCGCGCTGGCGCCCACGATGGCGTAGGTAGCCCAATCGGGCCACCCTGCCTCGTGATCGAACTCCTGCGCTGGACCGGCGTAGTCGAGCTGGAGGTTCGGTGACCAGGTGACCCACGCGGAGCAGCGCGAGCCGCTGCAACGTCGCACCTGGACGCGAGCGCCGACCGTCGGACCCGGTAGCGGTCGCGCCATGAGCCAGCGTTCGCAGCCGACGCTCTTCAGGCTCGCTCCAGCGGTCGGCGCGCGGCGCAGCGCTGCGAATTCATCCTCGGAACAGCGCTCGCTGGGGTTGATGGGCAAGGGGAGGTTCGGGGTCTCGGCGCTCAGCTCGACCCAGGCGGCGTGGAGGGGCCGATCGTGCCGGGTGACCCGTACGTGGTGCAGCCCGGGGGCGAGTCGCAGGCGCGAGATGCGGGTCACCGAAGCAGCGCCGTCGACGCTCAGCTCCGCTCCCGGTGGTATTTCTACACGGAATTCAATGGGCGACGGCGGTTGGCTGTCCAGCCCACCGAGGGCCGCCTCGTCGACCCCCAGCGTGCGTCCACCGTCCAGTATCGTCGCTGCGCGCAGCGCGGCCTCGGCGGCAGATTTCGTTTCCGTGGTCCGGGCCAGGAGCTGCGCCTCGAGGCGCAGGCACTCGGCCATCTGCCAGGCCGCCTGGGGTAGCTCGGGATGCCGGCGCAGCATGCGTTGCGCATGACCGACCTGGGCCCGTGCCTCGGTGTCCTGGAGGCTTCCGCTCAGCGTCCTGGCGCGTTCGAGGGCCGCTTCGACCTGTGTCGCGACGCGCCTTGGATACGGGCTGGCTGCCCGTGCGGCTGAGCTCGGTTTCCGCGTCGCCAGGCCGTGGGCGAGCTCATAGCTCTCCAGCGCGAGGTGCTGGTGCGGCGTCGGGGCGCTCGCACCTAGCCATACCAGGACCCACGCCGCGCTCATGCACCGCACCCACTTCGTCCCGATCTCCAGCTGCGTCCCGAAGCGAGAAACGAGCTGGGAGGCGTAAGGGGGAAGCGCAGAGGAGTCGGGAGCACGGGAGTCGGGTGTCGTGTCGTGGCCGCAGTGGCGTGAAGGGCGCTGCTAGCATACCTGCAAAGGCGCTCGCCGCGACTCATCCGGCGAACCTGACCGATTCGGGGAGCGCGCACGCGGTGCTGCCGGGTCGAGAACCTGCAGGCGCTCGGCGCGCAACGAACGGACGCCGCTTATGCATGGGCTTCACGATGCGCCCTCACCCCCGAACCCGCCTGGGGAGCCGCTCGCGGCCGCCGCGGCGACGAGTGCCGACCCAGATGCATTCGCTTGGAGAGATTGGCCGTGTTTCCGCCCGAGTCGAGTCCTGGTACGCTGAAGAGAATGCGAGGTGAGCGAGCGCTGCGGGGCAGGCTCCCTCTAGGAGGAACGTCGAGTGCAACTGGATTTCGCCGCACGAGAACTGACCGTCAAACTCGTGTACTACGGGCCGGCGCTCAGCGGTAAGACCACGAACCTGCAAGCGTTGCATCAGGCGTCGGATACCGAGAGCTCGGGGCGTCTGATGACGCTCGAGACGAAGGACGACCGAACGTTGTTCTTCGACCTGCTCCCCCTGACCTTCAAGGGAACCGGTGGGCTGTCGGTCCGCCTCAAGGTGTTCACCGTGCCGGGACAGGTGATCCACGCTTCCACTCGGCGTCTGGTGGTGCAAGGCGCTGATGGCGTCGCCTTCATCGCGGACAGCCAGGAGAGCGAGACGCAGCACAACGCCGAGTCCTTCATGGACCTGAAGGAGAACCTCAAGGCCAACGGCCTCCTGCTCAAGCAGATGCCGCTGATCATCCAGTTCAACAAGCGCGACTTGAAGAACATCCGTAGCGACGAGGAGATCGCGAAGCTCGCTGCCCAGGGACGCGAGCCGGTCTACCTCGCAGTAGCGACGCGGGGGGAAGGCGTGGTGGAGAGCTTCATCGGGCTCTTGCACCTCACCATGAGTCACCTCGACGCCGAGCACGATCTGACCGGGAAGTTCGGCATCAGCACTCAGGGGTTGCTCGAAGAGGTGAACCAGAAGCTCGGTATGCGGAAGCCAGTGAGCGAGGTCCTCAGCGCTGCGGTTGGCGGCGCGCTGGACGTGTTGCGCCCGGTGGAGGACGAGGGATGAGCACTCAGGCTAGCGAGCGCAGCCTCGACGAGCTCACCCTCGAGTCGAAGCTCAACCTCGAGGACCTCGTCGATCGCGGGGCGCTGCGCGAGATGGTTCACAGCTTCTACGAGCTGTTTCGGATTCCTCTTCGCATCTACAGCGAGGACGGCGTCTTGCTCAGCGACGTCGCGGAGCAGCCCGCGATCTACGCCTATCTGAATGAGTTTCGCGGCTCTCGCGAGGCGCTACTCGGCCTGGTTCAACGCGTGAAGAGCATCGACCCCAAGGTCGACGGCGAGATCAGCCAACCGTGCATCACCGGCGCGGTGTATCAGGTGTTCGCGATCCAGTATGACGGGCGTCAGATCGGTCGCTTGATCCTCGGGCCGTTTCGCTCGCCAGAACACCGCGAGGTGCCACGCTCGCTGCTCGACCTCGACGCGGGGCTCGACATCGCCAAGCTCAAGCCGTTGCTCGGGCAGCTGCCCCTGGCGGGACACGACACCGTCAGTCACATCGCGCGGCACCTCAAGGGCGCGCTGGACCTGATCCTGTTCAGCGGACACAAGGCTCTCCTGACGACCAACATGCACCTCGCCAGCGTGCGAGAGAGCTTTCGCGAGCTGCAGGAGAAGAACTCCAAGCTGCAAGAGGCGTACAACCGGCTGAAGGAGCTCGATCGCTTGAAGAGCAACTTCCTGGCGACGGTGTCTCACGAGCTGCGCACACCTCTGACCTCGATCATTGGCTACAGCGAGATGCTCGCCGAAGGGATCGCGGGCGACATGAATGACGAACAGAAGGAGTTCGTCACCACCATCCACGACAAGGGAGAGCAGCTGCTGGAGCTGATCATGGGCCTGCTCGATCTCTCGAAGCTCGAGAGCGGCACCATGAGCCTCAATCGACGTGAGATCGAGATCGAGCCGTTGCTCCAGGACGTCGCGAGCACCCTTCAACCTACCGCGCGGAAAAAGGGCGTCAATCTGGTGGCTCGAGACTCCCTCGGCTTGCCTGGCATCTGGGCGGATCCCGAGCGTCTGCGTCAGGTCCTGCTCAACCTCACGGAGAATGCCATCAAGTTCACCCCGGAGGGGGGCACGGTCGAGCTGTCTGCGGACGGTACCTTCATGGACGCGGACAACGACGACGGCGAGGGTGGCGGGATGGTGCTGTTCAGCAACAAGCGACCCGCCGTCGAACTGACGGTCACGGACAGCGGAATCGGCATCCCGGATCACGAGAAGGCGCGGGTGTTCGACGCCTTCTATCAAGTGGACGGGAGCTCGACCCGCGAGGCAGGTGGCACGGGGCTCGGGTTGTCGATCGTGAAGCGCCTCGTGGACGCCCACGATGGCCGCATCGAAATCCGGGACAACCAGCCACACGGCGCCCAGTTCGTCGTTACCCTGCCACGACGTCGTGCCAGTCTGTCGGGATGAGCGGCCGAGCGAAGCGTAGCGAAGCCCAGTCGAGCGAGAGTCAGCTGGTTGGTGTGCTGAGCCGAGTGTTTCGGCACGATGCAGCGGCACCGAACGTGATGCTCGGTATCGGGGATGACGCCGCGTGCCTGCGCTTCACTGGAAAGCTCGTGGTGAGCGTCGACGCCCAGGTCGAAGGGACGCACTTCCGTCTGGAGTGGCTGGACCTGAAGGATCTCGGCTTTCGAAGTTTCCAGGCGGCAATCAGTGACCTGGCGGCGATGGGCGCGACCCCGGTCGCTGCGGTCTCCCATCTGACTCTGCCCGCAGACTTCCGCCCCGCGGAGCTGAGGCGCCTCAGCCTGGGGCAGGAGCAGGCCGCCGCCGCCACCGCCTGCCCCGTGATTGGTGGAAACCTGAGCCGCGGCTCGGAACTCAGCGTCGTCACCACGGTGCTGGGGCGCGCGAAACGCTACGTGACCCGTTCAGGCGCTCGACCGGGCGACGAGGTTTGGCTCCTCGGGGAAATTGGCTTGGCCCGTGCGGGACTGGAACTGCTGCTCAGCGAGTCCAAGCTTCGCACGCGCGCGGCACGCCGTGCCCTGGCAGCCTGGCGACGCCCCATGGCGCTTCTCGAGGAGGGACGTGCTCTGGTTGGACGTGCTCGCGCGTGCCTGGACGTCTCTGATGGGCTCGGTCAGGACGTGAAGCGCCTGGCCGACGCCAGCGGCGTACGCATTGATCTGGACCAGCAGCTCGTGCGCCGCGCGCTTCCTCCGGAGCTGGAGGCGCTCGAGCGCAGCCTGGGCTGGTCCGCGCTCGAACTCGCGCGGCAGGGCGGAGAGGATTATGCGCTGCTGGCCACGGGACCAGCGAAGCGACGCCCGAAAGCCGCGAGGGTCATCGGCGCAGTTCGCCAGGGCAAGGGCGCGTGGATCGACGAGGGCGGGCGGCTCCGCCCCCTGGAGGGCGGCTTCGATCACTTCCGCGCGGAGAAGTAACCCGCGCTAGAAGCCGGGATCGGTAACAGGCGGCGGCACGAAGCCGTTGTCTGCGGGCGGCTTGGGCTTGGCCGTGGGGGGCGGCGCAGCGCTGGTCGCTGGCGGCGTGCCGGGCTTTGGCTTCGCGCCTCCGGTCGCCGCGTGAGCGGGCGGGGTCGCCGCGTTCGCTGGCTTCGTCTCCTTCTCGAGCTCGTCCGGGCTCAGCGTGACGCCCCCTGCGTCTTCGCTCGGACTCGCCGGATCGGGGTCGACGGCCTCCGCCTCGGGGGCGGTCCCAGTCTCGGCCGTGGTCGGCGCGGTCTCCGCGGTGTTTGCGACCGCCGTCTGGGGCGCTTCCGGCTTCTGCTGGAACTTCATCACGGCGAACGCTGCGCCGCCGCCGAGCACGGCCAGGCCGAGCAGGAGTCCGATGACCAGCCCGGCGCCAGACTTCTTCGGCTTGACCGCCGGGGCGAATGTCTCGGTTCCGTACGGTGTCCCGTGCGCCAGGCCGTAGTCACCGCTCGGGGGAGGAGGCAGGCTGCTGGTGTGTCCGCTGCTGCCGTGCGCCGCGTGGGTCGACAGCTGCACCGTCATGGTGTCGACCAGCGTTCCTTGAGACGGGGGCACGGAGTCTCCCGGACGGCTCACCGGGGGTAGCGAGACCTGGCTCACCAGGTCTGGCATCGAGCGCATCTGGAGGCGCTCCTGATTGCCCTGAGCGCGTTCGTCCGCCGCTCGGATGGCTTCGCGCAGGGCCTCTCGCCGCTTCTCACCGCGTTCGCCCAGGAGCCCAGTGACGAACTTCCCGACGTCGTCCGCCCGCACCCGTGGCATGTTCGGCGGGAAGACGCGGTCGAGCGCGGCCTCGAACTCTGCCGCCGTCTGGTAGCGCTCCGCGGGATCCCGGGCCAGCGCCTTCATCACCACGGTCTCGAGGGGGCGAGGGTAGTCCTTGTCGAACGCTCGCGGCGCCACGATCGGGCGGTCCGAGACGATGTTCTGCAGGGTGATCACGTCGCTTTCCCCGCGGAAGGGATGCTTGCCCGTGGTCAGCTGGTACAGGATGATGCCCAGGGCGAACAGGTCCGTGCGTCGGTCGATGTCCTCGCCGAGCGCCTGCTCCGGGCTCATGTACGGGGGCTTGCCCTTGATCTGCCCGGCGTTGGTCTCGGCGGCGCTGCGACCTCCGGCCTTCGCGACGCCGAAGTCGACGATCTTCACCTGCCCGTCGTAGGTCAGCAGAATATTCTGTGGGGAAATGTCGCGGTGGACCAGTCCCAGTAGCTCACCCTGAGCGTCCTTGAGCTCGTGAGCGGCGTGCAGGCCCGCGCAGGCGTCGGCGACGATGCGCACGGCGATGTTGCGAGGGATGCCTCCCTCCTTGGCGGCAGCGCGGCGGATCGCGCTGAGCGGCTCGCCATCCACCCACTCCATGACCAGGTACAGGATGTCGTTCTGCTCACCCAGGTCCTGGATCTGGACGACGTTCGGGTGACGGATGTTCGAAGCGATCGTGGCCTCGTCCAAGAACATCTGCTCGAACATTGGATCATCACTGATCGTCGGCAGCATGGTCTTGATGGCGACCGTCTTCGAGAAGCCGCGGGTGCCGTGCAGACGCGCGGCCCAAACCGCGGCCATCCCTCCCTGCGCGATGGGCACGAGGAACTCGTAGCGACCCAGGGTCTGACCAGGTTGGATTTCCCCAAGCGTTTGCATCAGCTGAATGACTCAGCGTTGCAGACGCGGGCCCGTCGCACAAGATGAGCGCCGTCGATCTGAGGTCTCCAGCCCCGAGAGGTGCGAGGGGAAACCACCCCGGCGACCGAAGTCGGCAGCGGGCGTCTCGAGTCGACTCATCGGCGCGCCCGCTCGCGACCGAATCGCAGCTCAACTGGGCTGGATCGCGCGCTGGACCGCGAAGCCTCCAGGAAACAAACGGGGCTGAAATATAGTGCGAACTCGTCGCGTGGGTGCGCAGGGGACTTCGGTCGAGTGTTCGAGGGGCCTCGAAACTTGCCGTGTTGAAACAGCCTTGCCGCGGGGAATCATGCCCCCAAGAGCCCGAGCGTCAGCCTGTTGTCGACGAGGGTCGCGCAGCGAGCCGACCGAGTGCAGCGCCCATCGACCAGGCGGCGGCGAGCGCCAGGGCGCTCGACACGAGCACGAACGTGGTGCGGGTGTGCCCCAGCACCTCCCAGCCTCTCGGGATCTGGTAGGCCGCGTTGACGTTGGCGGTTGCAGGCAAAAACAGCCTCGAAAACCCCACACACAGCACCAACAGCCCGAGCGCCCAGAGCCAGCCCCTGGGCACTGCTCCGAAGCGCCGTGGCGCCGCCAGGGCGAGCAGGCTGCCACCGAGGTGAACGGCATAGGACGTCGGGATGATGTTCGAGTTGGCCAGCCAGACGTCGCCCAGCCACACGGCGGTGCCTGGCAAGAGCCAGATCCCACCCGCGGCGCAGAGCTCGGGGCGTCGCAGCAGCCAGCCCAAGCCCAGCACCAACGCTGAGACATTGCAGATCCAGCAGCAGTCGGCAGCCCGGCCGTCCTTCAGTGCGACCCAATCGTGCGCGCCGATCGCCAACAACAGGGCGACGCCCAGCGCTCGGTCCCATGACTTGTGGGCGTCTCCCATTGCCTATCCCCAGCCCCCAGCCAGCCTGGCCTGGCGAGAGAGCTCGGGCCACACGAGCGAGCAGGGCGCCACCACGCGCCCAGCGTCCAGGCACTCAGAAAAATCGTCCTGCGCCAAACCTGTGAACACGTTGTTGAACACCTTAGCGTAACTTGTGTTCAGGGCTGCGGAAGTTCAGGTTCCGCGGCGCTTCGGTCTGTGGGTGGGCTGGCGTGGGACTTGGTGTGCACAAGCAGTGGACCCCCAGATGCTGGGTTTTTGCCCTGGACGCACCCCAAGGGGTTGGGGTATTCAAGGCGCTCACTGAATGTTCATCCCTGCTCAACAGTGCAGCAGGGGGCCGGTGGGAGCCAGATCGAAGACTGCAAGCACGAACAGCTAAACAAACGTGCTGCTGCACATCCGAGCGGAGCTCAGGGGTGCAGGTCGGAGACTCAACCCACGCTTAGCAACAACCCTGGAATCTTGGATTGTCTCGTCGCTCCGCGCGGCGGACTCGTGGCGCCGCGAGGCGCTCGCGGTGTGGCTTTCGTTCGCGCTCCCGATGGGACCGCGGGCAGGTCGCTGGGCCGGATGGCAGTGGCGCCTCGGGCACTCGGATGGCCCTGCACTTCTCGAGCATCGATTCACGGAACCATGCAGCACGCTTTACTCGATCAGCGCGTCCCGTGCGGCTCCTCTGGAGCTGGGGCGCCTCGGATCCAGTCAGCGCGCGAGTCGATCACGGCCGGCCACGCTGGCCATCCAGAGGTCTGAGGGGAGATTTGGGGCGGTGCGGGGCGAACTGCCCGGCGTCGAGTTCGTTTTGTGGCCAGCGGTCACGGACTGACGAGTGTTCGGGGTCGCAGGATCAAGCAGTCTCTGGGTCGTGCGGGACACGACCGAGTGGCCACGGTCTAGGCCGTGGCAACCAAGCAGGTCGCGCGGGTAGGCGCGAATGGAAGGATGAGAGAAAAGATGGCGCAATCGATGGTGGGGCATGAAGCGGGGGTGAAGCAGGTGGGCGCAGGGATCTCGACTCCTGAGACCGAGCAGCGTGTGAGCGCGGCCGGACTCCAGTTCAAGCGACGTTACACGACGGAGGCGGTCGCTCCCTTCGACGCGGTCGACTGGCAGCGTCGAACCAGCGTCATCACCAACCCTGACGGCTCGGTCGTGTTCAAGATGGAAGGCGCCGAGATCCCGAGCCAGTGGTCCCAGCTCGCCACCGACATCGTGGTCAGCAAGTACTTCCGCAAGAGCGGGGTCAATGGTCAGAAGGAGCAGGCAGAGACCAGCGTGCGCCAGGTCGTGCACCGCGTCGCCCACACGATTCGTGTCGCCGGTGAGCGCTTCGGCGGCTACTTCGCCAGCGCCCAGGACGCCGAGGTGTTCGAGCAGGAGCTGACGTTCCTGTTGGTCAACCAGTACGGGGCGTTCAACTCGCCCGTCTGGTTCAACTGCGGCTTGTACCACGAGTACGGCATCGAAGGTTCCGGGGGGAACTGGGCCTGGACCGAAGGTACTCATGACGACATCTCGGAGACGCCCAATGCGTACATCCGCCCGCAGTGCTCTGCCTGCTTCATCCAATCGGTCGACGACGACCTGATGAGCATCTACGAGCTGGTCAAGCACGAGGCTCGGCTGTTCAAGTACGGCTCGGGCACGGGCACGAATTTCAGCGCGCTGCGCGGACGTCAGGAGAAGCTGTCTGGGGGCGGGACCTCCAGCGGCTTGATGAGTTTCCTCGAGGTGCTGGATCGCGCCGCTGGTGCGACGAAGAGCGGTGGCACCACGCGCCGTGCGGCCAAGATGGTCTGTCTCGACATGGACCACCCGGAGATCGTCGACTTCGTGCAGTGGAAGGTGCGCGAAGAGAAGAAGGCGCGCGCGCTCATCGCTCAGGGCTTCGAGTCAGACTTCAACGGCGAGGCCTACAAGACCGTCAGCGGGCAGAACTCGAACAACTCCATCCGCGTCAACGACGACTTCATGCACGCGGCGACCACCGGCGGGAAGTGGCACACTCGCGCGCGCACGACGCGTGAGGTGGTGGACACCTATGACGCCGGCGAGCTCTGGAACATCGTGGCCGACGCGGCTTGGAGCTGCGCGGATCCTGGTGTGCAGTACGACACCACCATCAACCGCTGGCACACCTGCCCCAACACCGATCGTATCAACGCATCGAACCCGTGCTCCGAGTACATGTTCCTCGACAACTCGGCGTGCAACCTGTCGTCGTTGAACCTAACCAAGTTCTTGGACGCGGAGGGTCGCTTCGACGTCGAAGGCTATCGGCACGCCATCGAGCTGTTCTTCACCGCGCAAGAGATCCTGGTCGACCTGTCGAGTTACCCCACGGAACAGATTGCACGAAACTCCCACGACTACCGGCCGCTGGGTCTCGGCTACGCGAACCTCGGCACGCTCTTGATGGTGCTCGGCATCCCCTATGACTCCGATCGTGGGCGCGCCATGGCCGGTGCGCTCACGGCCATCCTTTGTGGTCACGCCTACCGCGTGAGCTCCGAGATGGCGGCGAGCAAGGGGGCGTTCAACGGCTATGCGAAGAACCGCGAGCCGATGCTGCGAGTCATGCGCATGCACCAGGAGGCGGCCTACGGCATCGATCGCGATCTATGCCCGGAGGCGCTCTGGCGCGCAGCGTGCGAGGACTGGGATCAGGTGGTGAAGCTCGGTGAACAGCACGGCTACCGCAACGCACAAGCGACGGTGCTCGCGCCCACTGGCACCATCGGTCTGTTGATGGACTGTGACACCACGGGCATCGAGCCGGACTTCGCGCTGGTGAAGTTCAAGAAGCTCGCGGGTGGCGGCTACTTCAAGATCGTCAACCAGGCGGTGCCCCACGCGCTTCAGCGTCTGGGCTACGGCCCGGTCGAGGTGCAAGAGATCGTCGCCTACATCTCCGGCACGAACACCCTGGTGGGAGCGCCTCACGTCAACCGCCAGACCCTGAAGGAGAAGGGCCTCGACGAGCAGGACCTGCGCAAGGTGGAGGACGCGCTCCCCGGTGTGTTCGATCTGAACCTGGCGTTCTCACCCTGGGTGCTCGGCAAGGACACCTACCAGCGCCTGGGTATCACTGCGGAAAAGATGAGCCAGCCTGGCTTCAACCTGCTCAAGCATTTGGGCTTCACCGCCAAGGAGATCGAGGCTGCCGGCGACGTCATCGTCGGGCGCATGACCATCGAGGGCGCGCCGTACCTGAAGGCGGAGCACCTGCCGGTGTTCGACTGCGCCAATCGCTGCGGTCGCACAGGCGAGCGCTACCTCGAGCCAATGGCTCACATCCGCATGATGGCGGCGGCGCAGCCGTTCCTTTCCGGGGCCATCAGCAAGACCGTGAACCTGCCCAACGAGGCAACCGTCGACGACGTGCGCCGCATCTACGAAGAGGGCTGGAAGCTCGGCCTCAAGGCAGTCGCGCTCTATCGGGATGGCTGCAAGGCGTCTCAACCCCTCTCGACTTCGAGCGATCAGAAAGCGGAGAAGGAAGAGGCGATCGAGGTCGCTGCCAAGGCAGAGCCCGTGGTTCAGATCCGTCCCACGGGGACGCGCGTGCGCTTGCCCAAGAAGCGCAGCGGCTTCACCCAGGAGGCCACGGTGGGCGGCCACAAGGTCTTCCTCCGCACCGGCGAGTACGAAGACGGCTCCTTGGGCGAGATCTTCATCGACATGCACAAGGAAGGCGCGGCCTTCCGCTCGTTGATGAACTGCTTCGCCATGGCGGTCAGTGTCGGCCTGCAGTACGGCGTGCCCCTCGAGACCTACGTGGAGCAGTTCACGTTCACGCGCTTCGAGCCTCACGGAGTCGTGTCGGGGCACCCGAACATCAAGTTCTCGACCTCGATCGTGGACTACATCTTCCGCGTGCTCGGCGTGGAGTACCTGCAGCGCTACGACTTCGCCCAGGTGCCCCCGGAAGAGGAGCCGGTCTCAATCGCCGACCCGGTCGAGACTCGGCGTCAGGAGGAGGCGCGAGCGTTGCCAGAGGCGAGCGTGGTCGCTGACAGTCACAACAGCGGTCTCGACGCGCAGCTCGAGGAGATGATGGGGGACGCGCCGGTCTGTGACGGCTGCGGCCACATCACCGTGCGCAACGGCGCGTGCTACAAGTGCCTGAACTGCGGCAACTCGATGGGCTGTTCCTGAGCCCGATCCAGCGCACGCAGCCATCTGCTCGGCGGCTCGCCTCTTCCGGAGGTGGGCCGCGGTGGTTTTGTGGCCTCACGCCTCGCCTCGAGACACTCGAGGCAGAAATCCGCTTAACGACAGGCCGCCAGGCGGGGTCTAGGCGTACGACTGGGGTCACCGCCCAGGCATCGGGGATGTCGAGGGTTTGTGGCCAGCTGGAAAAGCCAGCTACGCTTGTGGTGAGCTAGAGCGCGGACTTCAGTATCTGATAACCATGCGGCTTC
Source organism: Polyangiaceae bacterium (assembly GCA_041389745.1). Lineage (GTDB taxonomy): Bacteria > Myxococcota_A > Polyangia > Polyangiales > Polyangiaceae > JAHBVY01. The sequence goes on along the minus strand of JAWKRF010000021.1, from coordinate 78,276 downwards.
AGACGCGAAATTTGGAACGCTCGGCCCTGTCGGGCGCGAAAACACGGGGCAATTCCCGCGCGACTGAACTAGGCTGGGACCGCTCGGCGCCACGAGCAGCCGACCAAAGTCCGCTGCGCCCGAAGTGCTAGGAGACGACAGAATGAAAGCCAAATCGAACAAGCGCGTGATGGTCCCGGTGTTGCTCGGATTGCTGATCCCCGCGGGAGCTCTCATCGTCCCCGGCTGCAAGAAGGACGAACCGCCGCCGCCCCTGCCGTCGGCTGCACCGGAGCCCACCGAGGTGAAGTCGCTGACGCTCGAGGCGGAAGACGCCGGGGTCGACGCGGACGCTGACGCCGGGAAGAAGGTCGTCGGCAAGGGCGTTCCGGCATCCAGCCTGAAGAACTGCTGCGCGGCTCTGGCACAGAACGCCAAGAGCGCACCCCCACCGAACAACGTCTACATGAGCCAGGCGGCGGCGGTCTGCTACTCGATGGTGGCGCAAGGACAGGGTAGCGGCACGATCCTCGGCGCTATCCGCGGCGCACTGAAGGGCGCCAACATGCCGTCTTCCTGTCGCTGATCGGAAGCACTCCGGAGGCGAAGGTAGCGCCCAAGAGCCTGACGGTTCCTGCGCTCTTGGGCTTCGTCTCCGTGGTCGACAAAGGCTTGTCTGGCCGTCTCCAGGACCCGGTTGTCCCAAGCCGGTCAGTGGAACGATCCTCGGGCGGCCCGGGCGCGTTGAACCGCGCGGCGTGGGCGGTCTATCGCAGGTGATCTCTACTGACCTCGCGCGGTGGCGGATTGGGATCCGAGCGCGGGAATGCTAGATGAAGGCCTCGCTTCCTCCTGGTATCCCCGTGGAACCAAAATGAGGTGGCAAGGAGGAGCACCGTTCCACTCTTCACAAGCTCATCCGCCCTTCCTGGCGCAGGCAGCAACCCGATGTTCCAGGGGGTTTCCGTGCGATCTGGGGGTGAGGGGACTCGGCGTGGACTGGTGAGCGGCGCTGGCCCCACGGCTGCTGCTGTCTCACGAAGCTGCGAGGTGCTTGGCTAGATGGGGTCCGAGGTCAAGGGGATCTGGTTTCTGGTAGCGCGCGACGAGATCGACTCACGCTGGGGAGCCGAGGCCTACGCACGTCTCGCCGCGAGTGTTCCCGCGCGCTATCGCAGCGCACTGACCGAGCCCCTCGCGTCGACCTGGTACCCCGAAGAGGCGTTGCAGTGCGCGCTGGAGGCCATGCGGGAAGATCTCGTCTCCGCCGAGGGGCCCTACCGGGAGCTGTTGTTTGCTTGCACCCAGCGCGGGATGGGACGCTTCTTCCGGGCGATGATGCGCATCACCACGCCGCATTTCGTGCTGCGTCAGGTGCCGACGATGTGGCGCCACATTCGCCGCGATCGGGCCCAGATCGAGGTCGCGCTGGGTGAGGACACGTCGCGCGTGACGTACTCCCGCTTCCCGTACTTCGACGATCCGAACTACCGCGTCCTCGTCGAGGCGAGCCTCAGCGCGCTGGTTCAGCCGACCGTGGGGCACGAGGTACCCGTTCGGGTCGAGGACTTCGGAGACGATTGGCTCAGGGTGGCGATCACTCACGGATGAACAGCGCCGTTCGCGTCCTGGTGGGCGCGTATTTGTCGCCTGCTCGGGACTGTTGTACGGCTGCGCTCATGGGCGAACCTCACCCCCAAAATCCGATCGACTGGCGGAGCCTCGGCCAGGAGTCTCTCCGGCACTTCAAGTCGCTGCTGCGTATCGACACGACGAATCCTCCGGGCAACGAGATCGCGGCGGCGAAGTACATCGCGGCCCTGCTGGACCAGGAGGGCATCGAGTATCGCCTGATCGAGTCGGAGCCCGGACGGGCGTCTCTGGTGGCCCGCTTGCGGGGATCTGGCAAGGCTGGACCGCTGCTGCTGAACGGGCACCTGGACGTGGTGCCCGTCGATCCGGAGGCCTGGGACCATCCGCCCTTCGAAGCCGTCGAGGCCGACGGCTGCATCTGGGGACGCGGCGCCATCGACATGAAGAACATGGTGACGATGGGCTTGATGACCCTGATCACCCTGCATCGTCGGCGGATTCCGCTGGAGCGCGACGTGATCTTCGCGGCCGTGGCTGACGAGGAGGCCGGTAGCGACAAGGGCGCGTTATTCCTGGTGGAAAATCATCCGGAGCTGGTCACGGCCGAGTACGTGCTCAACGAGGTCGGGGGCCACACGCTCTACATGGGAGACACACGCTTCTATCCGATTCAGGTCAGCGAGAAGGGGATCTGCTGGTTCACCCTGAAGGCCATCGGGGAGCCCGGACATGGCTCCATGCCCCACCCTGGTAACCCCGTCTTGCGTATCGCGCGCGCCATCGAGAAGCTCGGGAGCACGCGACTTCCACAGCACAACACCGAGGTGGTCGAGGGCTTCTTGAAAGCGCTCGCGGCAGGTGCCCCGTTTCCGCGCAACAAGGTCTTGCCCCTGCTGCTGCATCCGGCGCTGAGCGGGCGCTTGCTCGACGTGCTGGACAAGGTGCAGGCGGATCAGGCGATGGGGATAAACGCCATGCTGCGCCACACGGCCGCGCCCACGATGCTGAGCGGCAGCAAGAAGGTCAACGTGATCCCTGGCAGCGCATCGGTCACCGTCGACGGTCGGGTGCTGCCAGGCTACTCCACCGAGCACTTCCTGCGGGAGGTGCAGGACGTCGTTGGAGACGACCTGCAGCTCGAGGTGTTGAACCAGCACGGGGGAACCCGCTTCGACAGCGACACGCCGCTCTATGACGCCATCTGCGGCGCGCTCGAGCAGCACGATGCGCAGGGGATCCCCGTGCCCTACATGATCCCAGGCTTCACGGATTCGTTCGCGTACGCGCGCCTGGGAGCGACGTGTTACGGCTTCTCACCGGTGAAGCTCGGCCCTGACCTGAACTTCACGCGCATGTACCATGGCCACAACGAGCGCATCCCCGTCGATGGCTACCTCTGGGGGCAGCGCGTGCTCTACGAGCTGGTCGAAGGGTTCTGCAAGGCCGACTGAGCTGGTCACTGCCAGCGGGCCCAGGCGTCCAGGTAGAAATGCACCAGCGCCTGGTTGTCCAGGCGGTTCACCGGAACGTCCACGGCTTGCATATCCTCGGGGAAATTGAAGGCGAGGCGCAGGTTCTCGGGGGTGAGGTAGTCCAAGCCTGACACCCGGAGGTCCGTTGGCGGCCGGAACGGCTGCTTCCTGGCGAGCACGTAGCCCCACTCGCCGAAGGCGGGCACGAAGACATGGTAGGGCGCCGTGTGGAAACCGACGCTGCGCAGGGTCGCTTCGATGCACCAGTAGGCCTTCAGCGCGAAGAGCGGGCTCGTGCTCTGCACCACGAGCGCGCCGTCGTCGGCGAGGCGCTCGAAGATCGTGCGGTAGAAGCGTGCGGAGTAGAGCTTGCCGAGCGAGTAGTTGGTGGGGTCGGGGAAGTCGAGGATCATGACGTCGAAGCGCTGATCGTGATCGCGAAACCACACCATCGCGTCGGAGTTGTGCACCTCGACCCGCGGATCGTTCAGCGCGTCTCGGTTCTGTTCGCGAAGCAGCGGGTTGTGCTTGCCAAGATCCGTCATCGCCGGGTCCAGATCGACCAACGTGACGCGCTCGACGCCGGGCCAGCGCAGGATCTCGCGCGCGGCGAGCCCATCGCCACCACCTCCGATCGCGACCCGAGCATGCTGACGTGCGCTCTGCATGGCCGGATGAACGAGCGCCTCGTGGTAGCGATACTCGTCGGCGGTGTCGAACTGCAGGTTGCCGTTCAGCTGAAGCTGGAAGGTCTTGTGCCCGGCGTTTTGACGCTCGGTCAGCACGATGCGCTGATAGCGCGAGTGCTCGCCGTAGATCACCTTGCCCGGGAACAGCGCGGACTCAGCGAGGCTGGTCACGCGGTCGCTCTCCAGGATCCCGGCTGCCAGGAGCAGGATCACCAGCCCGGCCCGCACCCTCGCGCCGCCCAGGCTACGTCGCTCTTCTGGCCCCGAGCTCGGTAGAACCCACGTGGAAACGAGGCCGACGGTGGCGTTGAGCAAGCCGCAGGCCAGGGAGCTCTTCGCGAGTCCCAGCTTCGGCACCAGGATCAGGCTGAACCCCAGGGAACCGAGCAAGGCTCCGGCGTAGTCGAAGGTCAGCGCTCGAGCGATCAGGTCCTTGAACGAGAGCTCCTTGCCGAGTAGCCGCATCAGCAGCGGCAGCTCGAGCCCCACCAGGGTGCCGACCACCAGCACCATCCCGTACAGGATGAAATGAAACGCAGCGGTGTAGGAGAAGGCGAGGAACAGCAGGGGCGCCGACGCTCCACCGATCAGCGCCGCCGCGAGCTCGACGTCGATGAAGGTCAGGGCCAGGCGCCTATCGATGAACTTCGATATGTACGCGCCGAGCCCCAGGGCCGACAGGTACAAGCCGATGATGGTCGAGAACTGGGTGACCGAGTCGCCGAGCACGTAGCTCGCGACAGCTGCGATCACCAGCTCGTAGACCAAGCCAGCGGTCGCGATGACCAGGACCATCCCGAGCAACGCGGGGGCGTTGATCTTGGGGGATTCCCAGGTCGGAGGTGCCTGCGAGCTGGAGCGGCTCGTGGCAGCAGTGTTCGGGAGCTCGTCCGACGCTTGCGTCGCTCGACCAGCGTCGGACTCGTTCGCTTCAGCTACGGGCGAACTCGCGTCAGCCGCCGACGGCGGCTGCGATGATGATGCTGAGTCCAAGGATGACCGAGCCGATCAGGACGGCGAGGGCGGTGTTCTGGTCCTCTTCGATTTCCTTCCGAATCGAGAACGGGGTCACCATCTTGATGATCATGAAGCTAATCGCAAACATCACGACGCCGATCAGGCAGTAGACCAGCGAGGCGACCAGCGCCTTGATGAACGGTGCGAAATCCATCTTGTTGCCTTCCTTCGTCTAGCAGGCTGCTGGAAAACTGCGTCTTCCAGCAGGCCGCGTGCTGATCCGCGCGGAGTGCGCGCCCGTGCTCTCGCAACACCCCATGAGAGTGAGGGTTTTGCGAGAGCAAGAGCTGGTACGGGTCTGCGCGGGCACGGTGGTTTTGATTGGCAGGGTGTCTCTCGACACCCCGCTTGTGGGGGCTGGTTGTGGGGGCTGGTTGTTGGGGGCTTGGCCCCGGCCGCCCGGGCCGCCGGGGCTGGAGCGCCCCGACGCTCTAGGTGGAGCGTCTCTGTGAACACAGCGCGTCCTGCAGTCTCGCGACGGGCGGACCGGGGACCCCGGGGAGTGTTATCACACTCCGCCTGGGATGTGAGAGTTGCTTCGCACCCGAGCTGTTGCTTCCGCGACCGCCCTGCCTGCGCTTCCGTGCTCCGGACTCCACCCGCCTCCCGGTCCCTCCAGGCCGGGAAGAAGCGTTGCCGAATGTCGCCCGTTCTCGAGGCTTCGGGCTAAGCTCAGGGCACACCGTCGGGGTGGTCCCGGCGGCCTAGGCGCCAGAGGCGTGGTGAGGACCTTGGGGGAGCCGTGTTAGTCCTGCTGGGACCACCGTTCGAAGGCAGAAACGACCAGTACGCCCAGCTCGCGGAGCTCTCGGGGCTGGTGATGTACGACCTCAGGACGAAGCTGCGTCCCGACAGCTGGGGGGTGGTCAAGGCGCTGGCGGAGCTCTCCCAAGCTCGTCTGTTGCATGCCCGTCTGGTCGACGCGGGCTATCGCGTGGCGCTCGTCGATCCGATGGTGGCTCACGAGCCCGATCGGAAGATCGTGACCCTGCGTGGGCTCGGCCTCGACGAGGCTGGCCTGTCGCTCCAGCTGCAAGCGCGCAGCATGACCGTCCCGTGGGGGGCGGTGCTGGTGCTGATCCAGGGCCAGGTGAGCGTCGGGGGAGACTCGACGCGGCCGCGCACCAGCAGCTCTTCTCTGCGCGCCATCAACCCGAGCGCCGCCGAGATGGAGAGCTTCCGGGAGTCGCTGGCCCAGGGTCCCGCGGAGGCCTACCTGGCGCTCGACATCCACTTCATCACCGTGCCGTGGGTGGCGCGGATCGATGCCCGCAGCTTCGATTTCACGGGCTTCGCCGGTGCGTCCACCCTGAACAAGCTGGAGTCGGTCGCGGCGGAGCTGATGGACCGCACGGGGGTGCGCCTCGACCATGGCTCGCGCACCTCGAGCGTCAACGCGTTCACGGACCACACGAGCCGCTCTCGAGCGCTCACTCCACCACCGAGCTACGCTGGACCAGCGAGTCGCCGCATGGGGGACGAGGTCACGCCGCGCTTCGACGCCTATTCCAGGCTGATCGCCGAGGCCGAGCGCCAGACTCGGCCGTCATCACGCGGCTGACCCTCACCCCCGAAAAACCTCGAGACCGCGTCCAGGCGTTCTCCCGGTCTCGAATCCAGGACGGGTCGCCGAGCGCTCGCGCCTGAGCCGAAACGTTCAGGATACTTGAACTGTGCGGTCGACGCGCCACGCTTCGAGCATCGAGGGATCGCGCGCGTGACGTCGAGGTGTCTTACTTTTTCGCGCCCGAACCGATAGGAGTAAGGGTGTATGGCGTCTTCTTTCCGACGGGTGTTGTTGGTGATGGGAGCGTGCGCGGGACTGGCGTCGGTGCCGCTCTGCCCCGAGCAAGCGGCGGCACAGAGCAAGGACGATCTGGCGAAGGCTCGGCGCCTGTTCCGTCAGGGGCTCAGCCTCGAAGCGGCGGGTGATTTCGCGGGTGCGCTCGCGAAGTTCGAGGCCGTGGCGCGCGTCAAGCTGACTCCCCAGGTGCGTTTCCACATGGGGCGCTGCAAAGAGGAGCTGGGGAGGCTGAACGAGGCCCTCGGTGACTACCGCCTCGCGGAGTACGAGGCGCGCGAGGCGGGGGCGAAGGAGCTCCCGGAGATCAGCGCCGCCAAGGAGAAGCTCGAGGCGCGAGTGCCGAAGCTGGTGATCACCATCGGAGAAGGGGCGGAGGGCGCGAAGATCGAGCTAGACGGCGTCGAGCTCGGGGCCGCGAAGGTCGGCAAGGAGACCGTCGTGGATCCGGGGCAGCACACCGTCGTCGTTCGGTTGCCGAACGGAGGACGCTGGGAAGAACAGGTGGACGTCGCCGAGGGGGAGTCGAAGTCCCTCGAACTGGTTCCTCCCGAGGATTTGCAGGTGGAAACTCCTGGCGGCGGAGACGACATCCCCGAGCTCCCTCCGGACGAACCCGAGCCGCAGCCGAAGCCCGAGGAGAGCTCCTCGCCAGTGCCGTGGATCATCGGAGGCGTCGGGGCTGCCAGTCTCGTCGCGTCGGGCGTCTTCTTCATGCTGAAGAACGGCGCCGAGAGCGATCTCGATGGCACCTGCCGCGGCAGTGTGTGTCCGAAATCGGTGGAAGATACCCAGTCCTCCGGTGAGAGCTATGCTTTGTGGACCAACGTGACACTGGGGATCGGCGTCGTGGGCATTGGCGTCGCCGCCGTGATGCTGCTCACCGGTGGCAACAGCTCGCCGGATCCCGCCCGTGAGGCCAAGGGGCTCAAGTGGGACGTGGGCACCACCAAGGCGTTCTCCGGAGTTCGCCTCAGCGGGCAGTTTTGACAAGGACTTAGACTGATGAATCCCTCCAAACGCGTGTTCTGGCGTTCTCTGGCTCTGACCAGCCTGTCTGCGTCGCTGATCGTCGCGTGCTCGTTCCCAGAGCACAGCTTCATCGACGACAGCGAGTTCTACGGCTCCGGGGGAACCGGCGCCTCGGGAGGTTCGGCGGGTCTCGGGGGCACCGGCAACAACACGAGCGGTGGCGCCGCCGGGGATGGCGGCGCTGGCGCTGTCGGCGGGAGTGCTGGAACGAGCGCCGGCGGGAGCGCCGGTTCCGCGGGGATGGGAGGCGCGGGTGGAACCACCGGCGGCACCGCCGGCATGGCTGGATCCGCGGGCAGCTCGGGAGGTACGGGGCTCGAGGACTGCACCAACGGCGTCGATGACGATGGCGACAACAAGGCCGACTGCGAGGACGCGAAGTGCCAGAGTGTCGGCTACCAGTGTCTGGCGCTACCGTCGGGGTGGGATGGCCCCGTCGCGCTCTACGAGGGCCCGAACACCAGCGTGAGCTGCAGCGGAGGCTTCACGACGCTGGGGCCTGGCGGGGGCAAGGACCTCAACGCACCCAACGCGGCCTGCTCCGCCTGCACCTGTGGGGCGCCGAGCGGGACCATCACCTGCAAGTTCCCGGACATCAGCGTCTACGAGAACGCCTCGTGCGGCAGCGGGAACCGCTGGACCTTCAGCGGCTCCGATCTCGAGATGAACGGCGTGAAGTCCGGTGACTGCTTCGGCGCGCAGGATCCATTCGTCGGACCGAACGGTGAGCTCCCGAACGCCTCCGCCACCACTCGCCCGCCAACGACGGGCGGTTCCTGCGTGCCCGGCGGCGGCGCGCCCACGACGCCCACGGCAACCTGGAACACGAACGCCCGGAGCTGCGCGCAGACGGTGACGCCCACTGGCTGTGGCAGCAACACCTGCGTGCCACCCACCGCCGGCATCTTCAACGGCGGCCAGTGTGTCTACAAGGACGGCGATCAGAGCTGTCCCACGGGGGCGTTCACCTTCAAGCACCTGTACTACACCGACTACGACGACACGCGCGGCTGCGGCGCTTGCACTTGTGGGACGCCAACCGACGTCACCTGCAACGGGTCCAAGCTCGAGGTCTGGACCGGGAGCGGCTGCAGCGGCTCACCCGACGGCACCGTGTCCACGCCCGGTACGACGTGTGCTCCGGTCAGCACCTCTTCGGACAAGTCCTTCAAGTACACCGCCGGCACCGCGAGCGGTGGCAACTGTCCACCCGATGGTGGACAACCCACGGGTGGCGCGACGCCGAAGACCCCGGTCACGTTCTGCTGCACCAAGTGAGCGGCGCAAGGCTCGGCAGTGAACCATGCTTCGCGTAGAGACGTCCTGCGTCTCCTGCTCGGCGCGCCGCTGGCGGCAGCCTGCCAGAAGCACCTGCCTCGGCGTGAAATCCCTGGAGAAATCAAGGGAGCGCGTTTTCGGCTCGGGCATCGCTTGCGCGACGCGACCGTCGAGCGTGCCGCAGGGAAACCAACGCGGATCGGCGTCGCGATCGTCGGTGCGGGGCCGAGCGGCCTCTCTGCGGCCTGGCGCCTAGAGCGCGAAGGCGTCGCGGACTTCGTCGTCTTCGATCTGGAGGCTCAGGCGGGTGGGACCTCCGCGTTCGGGACCGAGGGCGCCGTTCCGCATCCCTGGGGAGCTCACTACGTCCCGGTGCCTCGGCGTCAGACTTCCGCCCTGTATCGCTTGCTCAGCGAGATGAACGTGCTCGAACCGGACGTGGACGCTCCCCCGAGGGCCCTCGAGCAGATGCGCATTCGCGCGCCGGAAGAGCGTCTCTTCATCGACGGAGCCTGGCACGAAGGGCTGTTCCCAGGGGTGGGGGCGAGCGCAGAAGACTGGCGGCAACTGAAGGCGTTCGAAGCCGAGGTGGCGCGCTGGGTGGCGTTCCGCGACCCCCAGGGACGCCGAGCCTTCGATCTACCAATGACCCGCGCGTCGGATGCACCCGAGGTACGCGCGCTGGACAAGCAGAGCGCCGCGCAGTTGCTCGCGTCGCTTCAGATCACCTCTCCCCGCGTGCGCTGGTACGTCGAGTACGCCTGCCGTGACGACTATGGACTGGATCTGGAGCACACGAGCGCGTGGGCCCTGATGCTGTACTTCTGCAGCCGCGTGCCCGCCCCCGGAGCGGAGTCTGCGCCATTCGTCACCTGGCCCGAAGGCAACGGGCACCTGGTGCGGCACCTGACCGACGTCGTGGGGCCGCGGCTCGAGCTTGGGCGCATGGTGACGGACGTGGTGCCGGGTGAGGAGAGCGTGGAGTTCAGCGTGTACTCTCCGGACGGCGGACTCCGCCGGTACGTAGCCGATCACGTGATCCTGGCGCTGCCGAAGTTCATCGTGCCTCGGATCCTGAGACCTTTCCGTGAGGTACCGCCAGCGCACCTGTCGGAGTTCTCGTATGGCGTCTGGATGGTGGCAAACGTCCACGTTCGGAGACCGCCGAGGAGTCGCGGCTTCGACCTGGCTTGGGACAACGTGCTCTACGACAGCCCCGCGCTGGGCTACGTCGTGGCCTCCCATCAGACCCTGCACGATCGCGGGCCGTCCGTGTGGACCTACTACCACCCCCTGACCGATGCGGATCCCAAGCAAGCTCGAGAGCGCTTGCTCGCGGCGGATCACCGCGGGCTCACCGACGCCATCGTCGCAGACCTGTCGCGGGCCCACCTCGACTTCGAAGCGTGCGTCGAGCGCATCGACGTCTGGCGCTGGGGCCACGCGATGGTGCGGCCTCGCCCGGGCTTCGTCTGGGGCGGCGCGAGGGAGAAGGCGAGCGAGTCTCTGGGGCGCGTGCACTTCGCACACTCGGATCTGTCTGGCATCGCGCTCTTCGAGGAGGCGCAGCAGCGCGGGATCCAGGCGGCGGATCGCGTGCTGATGGCGCGAGGTCAGTCGCCTCGAGCCTTCGACTGATCGAGCGCTGGAAAAGACAAGTCGACGCGCCTGTAATACAGTTCGCTGGTCGTGACGGTGAGCACCTCTCCAGCCGAGACCCGCGCCGGGACCGCGGCGCCGGCGCCCGCGCTCGGCCCCTGGCTCTGGGGGGCGCGCGTGGACATCGGGGTCTTTGCCGGGAGCGCCGCGTTCGCCCTCGTCTGCATCTTCGTGATGCGCTACGCCGGCATCGCCCCCGGCGCCTTGCCGCCCTGGGCCTGGCTGGTGTTCGTGCTCGGGATCGACGTGTCTCACGTCTACTCGACGTTGTTTCGGACCTACCTCGATCGTGAGGAGCTGGCGCGGCATCGCGTGCGCTACGTGGCGCTGCCGCTCATCGCCTATGCCCTCGGAGTCGCGCTGTATTCCCTGGGCGCTTTGTGGTTCTGGCGCGTGCTGGCGTACGTTGCGGTGTTCCACTTCATTCGTCAGCAGGTGGGCTGGGTGGCGCTGTACCGGGCGCGGGCGGGAGCGACGCGACGCCAGAGCCTGCGCGACCCCCAGCAGGTGGAGCGACGCCAGAGCCTGGACAAGCTGATCGACGAAGTGGCGGTCTACGCTTCGACGCTGTACCCGATCGTGCACTGGCACGCTCACCTCTCGGAGACGCGCTTCACCTGGTTCATCCAGGGCGACTTCGTCGACTTCAGCCACGCCGCGTCGCTGCTTCTGCCGGCGGCGAGGTGGCTTTGGGTCGCGGCGCTGGTCGGCTTTGCCTTGCGGCAACTTTGGCTGGTGCGCAGCGATGGCTTCGTGCAGCTGGGGAAGTGCGTAGTTGTCGCGACCACGGCGCTCACCTGGTACGTCGGCATCGTCGCGACGAACAGCGACGCCGAGTTCACCGTGACGAACGTGGTGGTCCACGGTGTGCCCTACATGGCGTTCCTCTACTTCTACGCTCAGGCGCGGCGTCGCGAAGCCCCGGAGCAGCCCGGCTCTCAGCTGCTCGTTGGTGGTCTGCTGGCATTCGCCGGGAGCCTGCTGCTGTTCGCCTTCGTGGAAGAGCTGATGTGGGATCGCCTGGTTTGGAAGGACAACGCCTGGCTCTTCGGCGTGAGCGAGGTCGAGCTCGGCAGGTGGGCGCTGTGCTTCCTGGTGCCGCTGTTGTCGCTCCCTCAGTTCACGCACTACCTGCTCGACGGGGTGCTCTGGCGCCGACAGGACACTCGAGAGAACGCCGCGCAGCGCGCCGCCATCGGCATGTAGGCGCTGGCTCCGGGTGTTTCCTCGCGGGTGCGCTGCTCAGCGGCGCTCGTTCCAGTCCTCGCGGGTGATGGCCCAGCGTTCGTGATCCCGCCAGACCCCATCGAGCTTGAGGAAGCGCGGGCTCAGGCCTTCGAGGCGGAAGCCCAAGCGCTCGGCCAGCCGTCGTGATGCGACGTTCTCTGGCTGGATGTTCGCCTCGAGTCGGTGGAGCCGGCGCTCACGGCGCCTGAACACGTGATCGAGCAACAACCCCAGCGCCCGTTTCATCTCGCCCCGTCCGGCCCACGGGGCGTTGACCCAGTAGCCGAGGCAGCCGTTCTCGAACACGCCCCAGGTCAGCTCGTTGATGCCGACGTAGCCGACGAGCTCCGGCCCGCGCTCGGTCTGCTGCCAGATCAGGTAGCGCTCCCGTCGCTCGTCGTTGGCCAACCAGGAGCGAAAGCGCTGAGGGCTGACTGGAGGGAAGATCCACGGCTGGTGCAGGGCTCGGCTCTGCCGCGTGGCGGCGACGAAGGCTTGCTGATCGCTCCTGCTGATGCGGCGCAGGCTCAGGCTGCCCCGCGATAGCTCTGGCATCCCCGCCGGTTAGTCCGAGCCGCACTCGCGGGCAAGCTCAGGATCGAGACGCAGACCTTGGCGTGTCCGCCGAGTGCTCGTATGACGGAGTCCATGACCGAGCTGAAGGAGACCGCCGAGGGGACGTTGCTCTGGCAGCCGAGCGAGGCTGCCTTGGAGCGTGCGGAGATCACGCGCTTTGCGCACTGGCTGGCCGAGCGCGGCGCGGGTCCCAAGGACGCTAGGCAGATCGCCGAGAGCCGAGATTACCAGGCGCTGTGGCGCTGGTCGGTCAGCGATCTCGAGGGCTTCTGGCAGGCGATCTGCGACTTCTTCGAGGTGCGTTTTCATGCTGTCCCCGACTGCGTGCTGAGCCAGCATGAGATGCCCGGCGCCCGATGGTTCCCTGGGGCAGCGCTCAACTACGCCGAGCATGCGCTCCGTAGACGCGACGACCAACTCGCGGTGATCTACGAGGACGAGGGGGGAGAGGTGCAGCGGTTGAGCTACGCCGAGCTCTCGCATCGCGTCGGCCAAGTACGGCGGGGCCTCGTCGAGCTGGGCGTCGGCAAGGGGGATAGGGTCGTCGCCTACATGCCGAACAACGTGGAGGCGCTGCTTGCGTTCCTGGCGGTCGCGTCACTCGGGGCGATCTGGTCCAGCGCCTCGCCCGAGTTCGGTGTCAAGAGCGTGCTGGACCGCTTCTCGCAGATCGAGCCGAAGCTATTGCTCGCCGTCGATAGCTATGTCTACGGTGGAAAGCGGTTTTCTCGCCGCGCGGAAATAGAACAGATCCGAGCTGGCCTGCCGACGCTCTCCCACGTCGTCGTGCAGCGGAGAGATCCAGAGCAGGAGCTACCCGTCGGCGTGAAGGCGTTCGCCAGCCTGCTCCAGGGCGACTCACTGCTCGACTTCAGCCCGGTGCCCTTCGACCATCCGCTCTACATCCTGTACTCCAGCGGCACCACGGGCCTGCCGAAGCCCATCGTTCACGGGCACGGCGGGATCCTGCTCGAGCACTTCAAGGCGCTCGCGTTGCACTGCGATCTGTCGGAGCGGGATCGCTTCTTCTGGTTCACGACCACGGGCTGGATGATGTGGAATTTCCTGATCAGCGGGCTGCTGCTGGGCAGTACCATCGTGCTGTTCGAGGGCAACCCCGGGTACCCTGACCTAAATCGCCTGTGGAAATTCGCTGAGGCGCATGGGGTGACCTACTTCGGTACTAGCGCTCCGTTCTTGATCGCGTGTCGCAAGGCAGGCCTCACCCCAGGAAGAGACTGCGATCTATCCGCGCTGCGCGGTCTCGGAAGCACCGGTGCGCCGCTGCCTGCGGACGGTTTCGGTTGGGTCTACGACGCCATCAGCCAGGACCTGTTGCTTGGCTCCGTGAGTGGTGGCACCGACGTGTGCACGGCGTTCGTGGGTTCTTGTCCCTGGTTGCCGGTGCACGCGGGGGAGATCCAGTGCGCGGAGCTCGGCGCGAAGGTGGAGGCCTTTGGACCTCGGGCGGAGCCAGTGGTGGGGGAGGTGGGCGAGCTGGTGCTGAGCGAGCCGATGCCGTCGATGCCCGTGAGCTTCTGGAACGACCCCGACGGAGAGCGCTATTTCGACAGCTACTTCTCGAGCTTCGAGGGGCGCTGGCGCCACGGCGACTGGATCAAGTTCACTCCGCGGGGGAGCTGCGTGATCTACGGGCGTAGCGACTCGACGTTGAATCGTGGCGGCGTGCGCATGGGCACGAGCGAGTTCTATCGCGTGGTCGATGGCTTCACCGAGTTCAAGGACAGCCTGGTGGTCGACACCGGAACGCTCGCCAAGGAAGGAGAGCTGTGGCTCTTCGTGGTGCTGGCGCCGGGGCAGGAGCTCGATGCAGATCTGGAGCAGCGCCTCAAGCGCGCGCTGCGCTCCGAGCTCAGTCCGCGGCACGTGCCGGATCGGATCCTGCGAGTGAGTGACGTCCCACGCACCATCAGCGGGAAGAAGCTCGAGGTGCCCATCAAGCGTGTGCTCGGTGGGGCGCCCCGAGAGCGCGTGATCAACCCGGGCACGCTCGCGAACCCCGAGGCGGTCGACGCCGTGCTCGCCGCCGCTGCGCGCTGAGCGGCGCGCGTCCGACGGAACCGCTCGACTCAGATCTCCCCGCGCGCGAACGCCGCCAGCAGGTGATGTGCGAGTGACGAGGCGGGGGGCGTGAAGAACCCCTGAGGGCTTTGGAGTTCGTCGCGCCCCACCCAGCGCGCCTCCTCCAGCTCGTCGTCGTCCAGCGAGAAGGCCTCGCTCTCGCCATCGACGACGAAACCCAGCATCAACGAGGCGGGGAAGGGCCAGGCCTGAGAGCGGAAGTAGCGTGGATTGCTCACGACGAGTCCCACCTCCTCGAGTGCCTCGCGACGCACGGTGTCCTCGAGGGACTCGCCTGGCTCCACGAAACCCGCCAGGGCAGAGAACATACCCGGGGGAAACCCGGGTTGGCGAGCGATCAGACAGTGATCGTCACGAGTCACCAGGATCATGACCGCGGGGTCCGTCCGCGGAAAGTGCTCATGCCCCGCGGGGCACTCCCGGGTGTGACCCGCCTTCTTGGGCTGGGTCGCGGCGCCGCAACGGGTGCAGAAGGGATGGCTCTCGTGCCAGGCGAGCATGCCTCGGGCGTAGGCCAGCAGCCCGAACTGGGCAGTCGGCAGATCCCCGAGGAGACGCAAGTCGGCGAAGCTCCCCTCGAGACCCAGCGCGGCCTTCGGTTCGTCCACGGCCGAGACGTCCAGGGCGAAGCAGTCTCGGCTTCGGCCATCGCGTGTCAGCTTCCCCAGCCACACGACTTCACGGGCCGCATCCACCAGCGCGCTCTTGCCCGTGGCGACCACCGCCTCGGCGTCGCGCACCAGCACCCGGCCTCGCCACTGCACCACGAAGTCGGTGTCCGCGGCGTCCAAGGCGGCCTCGAGCCGCTCCGTGTCGACGCGTTCCAGCCCGGCGCGATCGAGGTTCCACATGCGCTGCAGGCTGTCACGTCGGCGACGCCCCTCGCAATCACCGTCTGCGCTCGGGGGCGCGCCTCGCCTCGACCGTGGTCGCCTCGACCGTGGTCGTCTCGACCGTGGTCGCTTCGGTCGTCCTTGCTTCGACGCCGAGGCGCTGACTGGACACGCGGATCGCCACCTCCGAGCGGTCGATCCCTAGCCAGCGGCGTTCGAGGCGTCGCGCGACTGCCAGCGTCGTGCCTGAGCCGCTCATCGGATCGAGCACCCAAGAGCCGGGCAGCGTCGCCGCGTGTACGATGCGCTCGAGCAGGCTCTCTGGCTTCTGCGTGGGGTAGCCAGTCGTCTCGGAACTGAGCGGTGTGTTGGCGTTCATCGCAGGGCAGTCACTCCAGACACTGCCCAGCCTGCGGCCGACGTCCGCGTAGTAGCGATATGCCTTGCCCGAGATCACCCGCTCGCGGTAGCGGCGACCGTCCGCGTCGACTTGGCGGAAGTGCATGCGTTGGCTGGTCTCGGCGAACGGCTCACGGAGCGCGGGATGCTCGACGTTCCAGATCATCTTGCCGTGAGGCGCATAGACCAGGATGGTCTGGTGAGTGACGCTCGGTCCCTTGGTGTTGCGCGCGCCATTGCCAGGTACCCAGATGATCTCGCCCTTGAACGCCTTGCGCCCGAAGAGCCGGTCGAACAGGCACTTCGCCTCGTGCACGGCGCGATGATCCAGGTGTAGCCAGATGCTGCCGCGGGGAGACAACATGCGCCCCACCAGCTCCGCTCGTGGCTTCAGCATCTCGAGCCACGACTCGATGCCACCCCAGGCGTCGCGGTAGGCGGCCTCGCCGCTCAGGCGCTCTCCCCTGTCAGCGCGCGCTCCCCGGGTGCCACCCGCGGCGAACGGTGGATCCCAGTAGGCGAGGTCGACCTCCGCTCGACCCATCAGGCCCGGGAGCACCTCGACGCAGTCCCCGAAGTAGAGACCGCTCTCCAGCGCGAGACGCTTCACGGTCACGGGGTCGCGGCGGCCGCCGTGGGTTCGGTGGTAGGCCCAGGGGTCGGTTCGGTGGTTGGCTCCGGGCCTGGCTCTGCGTCGATCGGGGGGAGAGGCGGCTCCGCGAGGGCCATTGCGAGAAGCTCGTCGTCGCTCGGCTCGGGCGTCTCTTCTCCTGGCAGAAACTCCCAGTAGGGGCCGCCACCGATGCAACCGCGCACGGCCTCCGCCTCACTGCAGGCGAAGCGCATGTGGATGTGGTCGTCATGGGGCGCGCTGTCTCTGGGCTGGTGCAGCACCGTCTCGGCGTACCACAGGAGCGCGTCCGGCTCGCCCTTCGCCCGCGCGTAGTCGATGATCAGCGCCTCGATCTCCTGGCTGCAGAACATCCACTGCACGCTCGCCTCGGGGTCCAGGATCAAGGCCTTGATCAGTGCCCACTCGCGCGGCATGTCGAGAGCGTAGAAGTCGGCTCCGACCTGGGCGAGACCATCCTCGCGCAGCTTGATGAAGCCCGGGCTCACCACGGGGGCGCCGCTCGGCGTCGTGACATACCACAGCAGGTCGATGTCTCGACCGGTGCGGTGCGAGTGGTGCCCGGGGATCTTTCCTCCGCCTTCGGCGGACAGGTCGCCCAGCAGCAGTGGTTTGCCGCCGGGAAATTCGTCGTGGACCTTGGCAGCGGCTCGCTCGACGGCAGCGACCAGCCGGGGTTGCCCCCAGTAGTGATCGCTGTACGGGCGATAGCGGGCGAAGCCCTTGCCGCGGCGCGGCAGCTCGACGGCGCCGGTCTGGAGCCCAGAGTGGGGTACGCCGATCGTGCCAGAGAAGGCCGGCGACAGTGGATTCGGTGTATGCGTGCAGCCCAGCGTCAGGCACCCCAGTAGACCGAAGGCCGCGAGGTGACCGAGCGCGGCGCGAACGAACAGGGTCATTCCTCGAAGCCTCCCTCGAGGTAGCCGGCGATGCGACCTTCGATCGCGCGCACCGCGGCCTGGGTGCGGAAGGACTCCATCAGCTCGAGCTTGTCTCCGGTCTTTCTGAGGTAGCCCTGGTCGATCAGGGCCTGGTAGGCGTTGTGCATCAATGGCTTGCTCACGGCCTCCTTGCGGTCGATCTCCCCTGCCAAGAACATGCGATTGCCGACGGCGAGAGCCTTCTTCACGAGATCCTTCTCGCTGAGTGGCCCCTTGACCAGAGGCAGGATGCCGCGGGCCGCGATGCGATACCCTTCCAAGAAATTGCGAAACGCTCGCGCGTAGTTGGCGAGCCACTCCTGTCCCGTCCAGTCCAGTCGACCAGGACCCGGCTCCAGCTGATCCCGGCTCACGAGAGAGACCTCTCCCGCCTCCAGCATCGCCGCCAACGTCTCGTCGAAGATGTCGTCGAAGGTCTTATCCGCGTGGAATCGGAACTCGAACTTGAACAGCCGCGAGAGGCGCTGGACACGGTCACGTACCACGTGTCGACTGGCTGGCTTGCCGTCTTCGGGGCGCATGGCGAGCGCTATCAGCCCGCGCTCGACGAAGAAGTGGAGGATCATGTTCTTCGAGGTGTCCAGGGTGATGCGCTTGGCATCAGGGACGGTGTAGATGGGCTCGTTGAGCGATCCTGGACGCGGGCGCCGCCGCCGGTCCTTGGCTGGTGCGTCGGGATCGCTCGGGACGTGGGCCTCGATCAGCTCGGCCTCGACGAACATCTTCGCCGCTTCGCGGATCGAGTCCGGTCGCAACGAGCCAGTGTTGGTCGCCGTGGCTGGCGTGACGCGAGCGCCGATCTCGCGCAGCACCGTCAAGAACCGGCGGCACCGCTCGACCAGCTCCTCGTGAGGGAGCCCGCGGCGATCGTGGCTCAGCAGGGACAGCGCGGTGAGGGCGCCAGGGGTGACCGCGGTGACCCAGTTGATCTCGTCCATCACGCGGTTTCCCAGGCGCCGCACGATGGCGCGGCGCTCGGCCGGGCTCAGTCCACTCGACGACGAGAGTCCCAATTCCTCGCGGATCAGAGCCAAGCTGAGCGCTTCGCCGAACTCCAGGTTGATGCGCCCGTACCGGTGCCGCAGCACCTCGGTGGAGCGTAGCAACCCGCTGGCGTCTTCCCGCTTCTTCTCTCCGCCTTGCAGCTCTCGCTCGTAGCTCTTTGCTTCCACCACCCGCTCGTAGCCGATGCTGACCGGTATGAAGTAGGTCGGCCGATTCTGGACACTCAGCGCCGCCTCCACGATCATGTTCAGCAGCCCGAGCTTGGGCGGGAGCAGCTTGCCGTTGCGGCTGCGTCCTCCTTCCAGGAAGACCTCGATGGGGAAGCCATCCTTGATCAGGCGTCGAATGTACGCATCGACCACGGTCGAGTACAGGCGATCACCCTTGAACGAGCGGCGGATGAAGAACGCGCCCCCGCGGCGCAGCAGGGGACCGAGAGGGAAGAAGCCCAGGTTGTCTCCCGCAGCGATCAGCGGCAGCTGCAGGTTCTCCTCGTTGAAGACGTAGCTCAAGATCAAGTAGTCGATGTGGCTCTTGTGGCTGGGCAGCAGGATGAGCGTGCCCTCCTTCGCCAGCTCGCGGATGCGCTCGACCTCCTTGCGGTCGTACTCGATGCCCGCATAGATGCGGCGGAACACGCGATCCAGCGCCACCTCCATGGCCTTGATCGCCGTGGCTTCGGGTGTCGCCTGGAGCTCTCTCAGCATCGAGAGCGCCTGTCCGGTGAGCACTGCGCGTTCCTGAGGTCGTTCCCCGGCGAGGTCCGCGATCATGTGCTGCAGCTTCGGGCTGCGAGCGATCTCCAGCCGCACCCGATCCGGCGGCTTCTCCGCCGGTCCAACGACGCTGCGTCGCTCGCGCTCCACCCGGCGCAGCATCGCGTAGGTCACCCGACGGATGCACACGTCTTCGCTGACTTCGCCCGTTTCCTGGAGGAATTGCTGGAGGTCCAGGGGCTCACCGGCGCGAAGCGCGACGTGGCGGTAGTTGTAGAGGAACTGGCCCACGGTGCGTACGGGGCTCGGCCACTCCCGGGGGCCGAGCAACAAGTCGATCGGCCGCATGCCGCGGGTGTCGGGGCTCTTGCTCCAGACGAACACCTGAGGGATGAGCAAGATCGGACGGTCCCAGGCCTTCTGCAGCTGGATCAGCATGGCGATCAGCTCGTCGCCTTCCTTGAGGCCGCGCCCGCCGCTCGCGCCAGCGACCACGTCCAGCACACCCGGGGGCCGCTTCAAGAACAGGTTGGCGGAGCCACCGTTCTCGAGTGCGTCCCTGAGCTCGTCTGCCGGCGTGACGTCGCTCGGTGGAAACAGGGCATTGAACCAGCCCTTGCCCATTGGGTTGAGCACCCCGAGACCGAGATCGTTGGTGAACCGCACCTGGGGTAAGCCGTAGCGCTTCGTCAGGTGGTCCAGCGCGAAGAAGTCGATGGGGTTCAGGTTGCGCTGGACGTAGATCAGCGTTCCTCGAGCGGCGTTCTCCCGGACCTTGCGCACCCAGTCCTCGTCGACCTGAATTGCGTCGAAGAACTTGGAGTATACCGCGCGCAGCAGCGGGTTCGGCTCGTAGGTACGGGTCAGCTGGCCCTTCGACATATTCTCCGCTTGTCTGAGTCGTGGCGGGCTCGGAGCCCAGCGCTTTCGCTTGGCACGGACACCCTGGGAATAGTACTCGAAGCTCCGACGGTTCCAGTGTTTTGCCTCGACCAAAAGGCCCCATGGCTCGACCCGAGGCGCCGTGCTTGAGTTGTTGTGTCCGTGCGTCGCCCCTTCAATTGCTCGAATCTGCAGCCCGCGGCGGGTCTCGACCTGCTGACGGAGCGTCCGATGCGTCGCTGGCGCCTCGCGAGTGGGGCTGTCCTGCTCGCGCCACTCGTCGCCGCGAGCTGCAAGGACAGGCCGCAGCCGCCGTCGGCGGTGACGGGGAGCGCGAGCGCGAGCGTCGCTCCAACGGCTCTGGCCCCGCGCTGCACCGAGGTCAGCCGGGGCGCCAGCTTCGTGATTGGCAAACCGTCGCCCGCCAAGCAAGGGGACGAGGACCAAGCGCTGGATCTGCCGTTCGCAGTCGAGCTGGGGCGCGCTCATGCGTTCGAGAAGGGGTTCCTCGTGACCGCGCTGCGCTCCGTCGCAGGACAGTCCCAGGCCATGCTCGCCTCTCTCAACGCGGATGCCTCTGGTGGTCGGATCGTCGAGCTGGGGCGCGTACACGGTGACGTGGAACCTCCCTTAATTACCGTGGGGAAAAATCACGTCTTCGTGGGGGTGGCAGATCACGATGCCTCGTCGGCGATCGTGCGGTTGGCTTCCATCTCGAAGCCCACGGGTGAGCCTCAGGTCACGTGGGGTGCGCTGCCTCAGATCGGCGGTGACGCCTCCGAGGCGTTCGACATGGCGCTCGGCGAGGAGCGAGGGGTACTTGCCTACGATGACTACAAGAAGGCTGACGGGCACAGCAGCGTCTGGACGTTGACCTTCGGGCTCGACGACCCGTCCAAGGTGACACCAGCACGCGTCGTCTCGCTCAAGGGTCAAGACGTCGAGGCGCCGAAGCTGGCCGAGCGTCCTGGTGGCTTCTGGTTGGCGTGGATCGCGCACTCGAAGCTCGAGACCGAGAGCAAGCCCAAGCCCAGCGAGAAGAACATCGATCTCGAGAGCCTGGTGGAACTCGGCACACGCTGGCTCGAGCTGGTGAAGCTGGACGAGAACGGGGTGAGGGTGGGTGAACCGCTCAAGGTCAGCGCCGAGGATGGTCACGTGCTGGTCTTCGACTTGATGGGGGCGCCCGACGGGTCAGCCTGGCTCGCGTGGCGAGACGACGCCACGAGCCCAGGCGTGGAGCGGCGGGCGGTGCTGCTGGCGCGAGTCGACGCCTCGGGCAGCAAGACGGATCTGAAGATCGAGGACGAGCGCGTCGGAGCGGGCGTCCCGAACTTGCTCGAGGTGGCGCCCCCGACCAAGCAGGTGGCGTGGCTCGGGCTGGGGACCGCCTCGGATCGCACCAGCTTTCTCGCCTTGGCGCCCGACTTCAAGCCCGTGGAGGATCTGGACAATGATCCGCTGGTTGGCCCTGCAGAGCTACTCGCGGCGCGGAACGACGAGATCCTCCTGGGAAGACCCCAGGGGCTCGCCTGTGAACTCAGCGTCGTGCGCTGCGCGCCCCGCTTCGGCAGCGCCGGCCAAGGAGCGGGCGCTTCGGAGGAAGACGATCTCGAGGTGCCTCCCGCGCCCAGCGCCGCGCCCAGCAGCTTCTGAGCGGGTGCGCCACGCTTAACGCCTGGCCAGGCGCGGGCATGGGCTGCCCATGTCGAACGCGCGACGGAGCCCATGGTTGTTGGCCGCAGCGCTCGCTGTCGGTTGTGGCAGTCCGGCGCAGGCGCCCGCCAGCCGGCAGGTGCCACCGGAGCCCGTGGCCGGAGCGATCTCGGGCCTCGACGCGGCTCGCGCTCGTCACCTGCTCTCTCGCTTCGCCTTCGGGCCGCGTCCAGGAGAGGTGGAAGCGCTGCGCGAGCAGGGGCTCGGCGCCTGGCTCGACCAGCAGCTGGATCCAGACGGTATCCCCGACAGCGAGGCGGACCAGCGCCTGGAGCCGTACACCAGCAGTCTCTCCCCGGACCAACAGCTGAGGGCGTTCCGGGCGCTGCGCAAGAGGGGCACTCCCAACCCCGACATGGACGTACCGGAGCTCTCCAGACGAGACTTCCGAGACCTCGCGGCCCGCGCCCAGCTCCTCGAGCTGGGGCGCTTCGTGGAGAGCAAGCGACAGCTTCGAGAGGTGATGACGGACTTCTGGTCCAGCCACTTCAATATTTACGCGCGGAAAGGACCGGTGCGGTTCCTCACCGCGGACTACGTAGAACACACCCTGCGGCCCCACGCCCTGGGGAAGTTCGAGGACCTGCTGCTGGCGACGGCCAAGCATCCCGCGATGCTCATCTATCTGGACAACGCCAAGAGCTTCAAGCCCGCCCGCCCGGGCACTCCAGCGGCGAAGCGAAAGAAGGGCCTGAATGAGAACTACGCCCGCGAATTGCTCGAGCTCCACACGCTGGGTGTGGACGGTGGCTATACGCAGCAGGATGTCATCGAAGTAGCCAGGGTGCTCACCGGGTGGAGCGTGTCGCGCCCCGGCGAGGGCGCCCTCGAGTTCAAGTTCCGGCAGCGCCAGCATGACACCGGCGCCAAGACGGTCCTTGGTCAGGAATTTCCCGCGGGCGGCGACGAGGCAGAAGGCGAGCGCCTGATCCGGCTCCTCGCGCGGCAACCAGCCACCGCGCGTCACCTGGCGCGGAAGCTGTGCGCGCGCTTCGTGAGCGACGACCCGCCCGAGGCCTGTGTGAACAGCGCCTCACGGACCTACATGGAAACAGGAGGTGACCTGGCTCGAGTGATCCGCAGCATCGCGAGCGGTCCGAGCTTCTGGGCCCCTGAGGTGCGCGGCACGAAGATCAAGTCGCCTCTGGAGCTGGTCGTCAGCGCCGTGCGCGCCGCGGATGGTCACCTCGACGGAGGAGTTGGGCTGGGCCGAACGCTCGCGGACCTCGGACAGCCGTTGTTCCTCTACGCGGCGCCCACGGGGTATCCAGAGCGCGGCGACGCGTGGATGGGCCCGGGACAGGCGCTCTCGCGTATGCGATTCGGCATTCAGTTCGCTGCCGGGCGCGTCCGAGGCATCAGCTACGAGCCCGATCGAGTGTTGCCCCTCGCGGAGCACGCAGACCAGGCGACGGCGAACGTGAACCGCGTGTTCTTCGCTGGCACGCTGGGCCCGGAGAGCGTGGCCGAGCTGGAGGAGGAGCTGAAGGGGTTACCGAACCCGCGTCAGCTGCGTGCCCACGCCGTTGCGTTCGCGGTCGGGGGTCCGGAGTTTCAGCGTCAGTGACCCTTGGCGCTTGGAGATCGCCAGCATGAATCGCAGAGCATTCCTTCGATTGTCAGTCGGTGCGAGCGTCGGACTCGGACTCGGGCTCGAGCCTGCGTGGGCGGAACCCGCAGCGCGGAGCGGAGCACCTCACCCCCAAACCCGGAAGCAAACCGTGTTCGTGGTGGTGCTGCTGCGTGGAGCAGCGGACGGGTTGAGCGTCTTGGTGCCACACGGAGATGCGGAGTACTATCGGCTCCGCAAGCAGATCGCCATCGCGCCGCCGGCCAAGGGCGGTGACGGGAAGCGCGCGATCGATCTGGACGGGCATTTCGGGCTGCATCCCCGCCTGGCTCCGCTGCGGGCGGCGTGGGAGGCCGGACAGCTGGCGCCGATCGTCGGCTTTGGCTCTCCGGACCCGACGCGCAGCCATTTCGACGCTCAGGATCGCATGGAGCTCGGGACGCCACGGGAAGCCGGGAAGCAGTCGCCGCGCTACCAGAGTGGGTTCTTGAATCGCATGGCTGGAGCGCTTGGACTCGTCGACCCCCTGGGGGCGGTGGCGCTCGCGTCCAACATGCCGATGATTCTCCGCGGAACCGCTCCGGCGCTCTCCCTGGAGAACATCGATGAGTTTGGACTGGATGCCCCCGAGAGCGCGCGGCTTCGCCTGGAGGCAGGCTTCGAGCGTCTCTATGCCAAGGCCCAGGGCCGCTCGCGGCGCATATCGGACGCTGGTCGAGTTGGCCTCGAAGCGCTGCGCGAGCTGCGGCGGCTGCCCCGACGCGGCAGCAGCGCGGAGTACCCCCCGGGCGGGCTCGGCTCGAACCTGCGTGACCTGGCGCGGCTGGTCCATGGCGTCCCGTCGTTACGGCTAGGCTTCGTCGAAGTTGGTGGCTGGGACACGCACACCAATCAGGGCGGCGCCAGCGCGGGCCGGCTGGCTCGAGCACTCGACGAGCTGGGACGTGGGCTGGCTGCTTTCCGGGAGGATCTTGGCGACGCTCAGTCCCGCGTCGTCACCCTGGTCATGACCGAGTTCGGCAGGACCGCAGCGCAGAACGGGAGTGGCGGCACCGATCACGGCCATGGCTCCGTGGCGCTGCTCCTGGGCGGGCCTGTACGCGGCAAGCGCGTTCTGGGTCACTGGCCCGGTCTCGGCGCCGACAGCCTCCATCAGGGACGAGACGTGGCGGTGACGACGGACTTCCGCGACGTGGTGTCAGAGGTCGCTACCCAGCACCTCGGGTTGAAGGCGGACGCCGTGTTCCCGGGCCGTGCCACCGCAAAGACCCTTGGGGCCTTCTAGTGTCCTGTCTCCGTAGTTCGCTGAAAAACTCGCCCGCCCCCTGAGGGTGTGGGCGAGCGACGGAGACTGGATGCTAGAAGAAGCGCGCGGTGACGGCTGGTTGATCTGGCGACTCCAGCAGGATGCGACGCTCGCGCTGCAGCTGCCAGAGCTTGCGCGCCGTCTCGACGCGGCCGAGCAGCGCTTGCTCGAGCAGATCCCGGATGGTCCTGACTCCGTCGAGCTGGCTGAGCAGCCTGAGCGACTCGTGGTCCAGCGAGAGCGAATCCGAGGGGTTCAGTACCGCGATGCGGTCGAGGGGGGACAGGCGCTGGCAGTAGCTGTCGAAGAGCGCCTCGCGCGCCAGCAGAGCTGCCTGCAGCGCGAAGCAGTTCCCGGGGTGCTCCGAGAGTAGCTTCTGGGCACTGACCAGCGCGGCCGCTGGATGTCCCCCGCGCAGCTCGGCGTAGATGTCCCGGATCGCCGCCAGCTCTGCGGTCGACTGCCCCGGCCGTCTGCGATTCCGCCTCAGTGCGGGCGGACGCTGCGACGCGGAGGGCACGTAGGCCTCGGGAGGCGAGGAGTTCATGGTCGTGGCGATCAACGGCAGCGCACGACGAAGCTTGAGGCTGTCACGGTCTACGCGCGCAACGCACGCCGATTTGCGGCGCCACTGCGTAGATCTCGTTGGTGATGAAACCACGAACGGCGCTGCGTAGCCCGCTCGCGACGTCCCCGAAATGGCCACCTCGGTAGCTGTGCGATGCTTGCTCGGGCTGACTCGACTTCACGCAGAGCGGGTTCACGGACAGGCCGCGCCCCCAGCAGGCGCCAGTCTCCGGATCCCAGTCGTCCTTGGCCCACTCCGATACATTGCCGGCGATATCGACCAGCTCGGCGTCGCGAAGCAGGAGCCGGTCGCGCCGCCCCTTGCCCGCGGCCTGCACGCCACCTCCGAGCCCATGACAAAGGTCGCCAAGACCGCGCTCGAACACCGCGTCGTCGCAGGTTGGCGGGG
The DNA here is from genome assembly GCA_041389745.1 of Polyangiaceae bacterium. GTDB lineage: Bacteria > Myxococcota_A > Polyangia > Polyangiales > Polyangiaceae > JAHBVY01. The sequence goes on along the minus strand of JAWKRF010000021.1, from coordinate 52,875 downwards.
CGTCACCCCAGACGAAGCTCCCGCGACCCAGTCCGGAGAGCAGAAACTCCAGCTGAGCCTCGCTCGGCAACTCTTTCCCCAGGGATGCGCAGTACTCCTGGGCGAGACTCCAGCTCAGGCAGTTGACGCTCAGCGCGTCGTCTTCTCCGGCCTGCGGCGTGTAGACGCAGCCAGGGATCCCGGTGCCTGCTTCGTGGGGATCGTCGACGGGGAGATGCGGGAGTCTCCGTCGCTCGAGGCCGGAGTCGCGGAATTGCCTCACGCTCGTCTCCGTGCGATCGATGATGAACGGGTCCAGGACCACGAGGCGCTCCAGGCTCCCGTCGTGTTCCGGCGCTCCCGTGAAGTCGAGTCGTGGATCGCCCATCCAGAAGGCGCCGCCGGGCACGCAGGCTTCGTCAGGTCCGGGCTCGGTGGCGCACTCGCCGCGCTGCGCGCCCCACCAGCTGCCGACTCGCGCTGGCTGGCCTTGGCCGGGCAGGGCGGCGGCGGGGTCCTCCAGGCTGCCCACGGGTGAGCCCAGCGAGTCGACCAGCAGCTCCAGGTGCAGCTCGCGCACGCCGTTGGCGTCGACAGCCGGCAGCTCGACGACCGTCTCCAACGTCGACTCGGGGCGTGGCTCGTCGGTGAGCAAGAACGCGCTGCGAAATAGCCGCGCGCGAACCCGAGCGCCCGGCTCGGCAACGACACCAAACGAGACCCCGCTGGCAAGCGTCTGGGTGTCTGCCGCAAGCTCGCGGGTGCAGCCGGCGCAGCTCCGATCGGAACCCGGAGGAAACACCTCCAGCCGCAGGCGATCGAAGAGCGGCGCGACTTCTGGCTCGGGAAAGCCTGGAGCGGCGGGCAGCGGTGCGTCAGTGACGACGTAGAGCAGCGCCTGTCCGCGGGGAGGCAACGCGGTGTCACTGCAGCCGCCCAGCGCCATGACGCCGAGCAGACTGGCCGCGAGCCAGGACGAATCGAACTGCTTCAAGGCGCGGGCTCCGTGGCGTAGGCACAGCGCACGCCGATGAAGGCAACCCGGTTCTGGGCTGGCGCTCCGACACGCGCCTGGCTACGCATGAGGGGTGTCGGCGCAGCCCAGGAGCCGCCGCGCACACTGCGGGTCTTGGCGCCTTCGATGAAGCAGCCCGGGTCGAGATTCGGGGACCGCCCCCAGCACTCCGCGGCGTAGGGCTGGTAGGCGTCGAGGCACCACTCGGCCAGCCCACCCGCCAAGCCGTGGACACCGTCGGGGGAGACGTCGCCGGGCCCTTCACTCAGCTCGCGCGGGCCGAAGCCGGCCTCGACCTCGCAGACTCCGGGGAAGCCCGAGAGTGGCGCTCGTCCGAACACGGCGTTCGTGCAGGTGGGCGCATTGTTACCCCACGGATATCTAGACCCTCGGGTGTTGCCTCGGCTGGCCGCGTGCTCCCACTGAGCTTCAGTTGGCAGATCGCCACCGAGAAACTGGCACAACGCCCGGGCGCTGCGCCAGTCGATACAAGACAGGGCGTACTCCTCGCGCCCGATCGGGGAGTCGCTGAAGGTGCAGTTCTCGGCGATCTCTCCGCCGAGTTCGCCCTCCCGGGTGTTCGGTGGGACGGGGGGCTCGAATCCTGAATCGATTGCCGCGCGGTAACGTGAGACGCTGATCTCGTTGCGGTCGAGCCAGAAGCGACGCAGCGCAATCAAGCGCTCGGGGGTCGGAGCTAGCTCGGGGGCCAGGAAGAGGTCTTGCGTGCCCAGCACGATCGCTGCGCCGGGAATACAGGCGGTGGTGGAGCCGGGCCGTGGTGCCGGGCATGGCTCCTGGGCGAACGTCCCGAGCTGCGACTTGGCGAGAGGCTCGCTCGCGCGGGGCCGCTCTGGACGCACCGGGTCCCGCCGCCCTGCCTCGGCAACGCAGGACTCCGCTTCCCCGAGGACCGGCCTGGGCGCGCCCTCCGACAGCTTCGCCATGGTCCCCGCGCAGGCGCCGTCGAGCAACACGCCTAGCCGACCGCGCCTGCCCGGAGTGAGTTCGACCAAGAGCAGCCGGTCGACGCTGAGCAGGGGTTGCGGCTCGTCGCTCGGCGTTTGGTCCCGACCATCGATGGCGAGCCGGGGCAAGCCGTCGCCCTCGGCCTCGGCCAGGCTGCTTCCCCAGTCACTGAAGCGCTCCCCAGCGTACGTTCGCACGCCGCCCTCTGGATAGACGCGAAGTCGGATCCACACCGCGGTGGCCCGATCGTCGCTCGGGTTGTACACGCTGAAGCTGAGCGGCCAGTCGCGGGGATCCGGGAGCGCCAGGTCCCGAGACTCGAACCAGCCGCCGTCCGCGGCGTACAGATCGATACGCAGGCGCTGCGCGATGCTTGGGACAGGGAGGTTGGTGTCTACCTCCACGATCGCTTCGCCCAGCGGGGCCGGTGCTTCTCCGCTACAGCCGAGGGCGAGCAGCGCGAGCGAGGCAGCCCTGCGTCTCAAGGCACCTCCACGGTCCAGCCCAGGCTGCCTCCATCGAGGGCAGGGCGCTCGGGATCTGGACGCGTGAGCGCGTACGTGGTGACCCCCACTCCGATGGCGAGCACGCCGATGCCTGCCCAGAACCACCAGCGCTCGCTCAGCGCGACGCTCTCCGGATCGAGCACTGCCCGCAGCGTGACCTCTTCTCCGGAGCGCAGGCGAGTCTCGGTGACGTAGGGCTGGTAGCCCGCGCGCTGCACTTCCACGCGGTAATTACCTGCAGGTCGACTGAGGCTGAGCGGTGCAGTGCCGACGTCCACTCCATCGATGCTGACGGCTGCGCGCCGACGGTTCGCTCGAACACGGAGGCTCGCTGGCAGCCTGCTGAGCTCGAGGCGGAGCTCGAGCTTGCTGCCGGGCCGTACGTTCAGACGCTTGACGTGGTCGGCGTAGCCCTTGCTCGAGATCAGCAACAGGTGAGGCCCTGGATCCAGCGTGATCGAGAGCGTGCTACGTCCTGGCGCCTCGGGTGGTCCTGGATCACGCAGACCCGCGACGTAGCGATCACCGCCGCTCGCGCTGAGCGGACGACCGTCGATGGAGAGCCTGGCTGATCTGGGGTTCAGCTCGAGGCGCACCTCGGCGAGCACGCGCTTCAGTTCCGCAAGGATTGCTCTGCTGTCATCCAGCAAGCTCGCGTCGAGGGGCTGTGTCCGCGCCTGCTCCAGCACGCGCTCGAAGCTGAGGCGCGCGCGCGTGTACTGTCCGAGGGCCCGCTGGCAGATCGCGATGTTGTAGGTGGTTCCCGGATGAGGGCGCAGCTTCGCGGAGGCCTCGAAGCGCTCCAGCGCCTCTCGCCAGCGCAGATCCGCGGCGAGCTTCGCGCCGGCCACGAAGGCGTCGCGTGCGCGCGCCTCGGGGCCATCGTCCGTCGGCGCTGGCGTACTGGTTCGTTCGGGGTCGGGCTTGGCCTGCGAGCGGGCGTCGCGTGCGGGACCGCTGCACAGCAGCAGCGCGCTCAGCCCGAGCGCCCAGCGCTGGGAGGTGCGGTGTGAGAGGCGCATCTTGCTAGAAGGGGGGCTCGGTCAGCAGCCGCGGCGCGCGTCCGGAGGGAGCCGGTGCTGGCTCCGCTCGAGTGCTGGCCGCGGCTGCGGGCTTGTGATGGGCGCGAGACGGCCGCGCCTTGGCTCGGGGCTCGGGCGAGATCAGCGCGGCTGGTGCGACCGGTTCGGCCACGGGAGCCGGTGGGGCGAGGCTGCCTGGAGTTGCCGTGGGGAGAGCACCGAGCGCGTCGCCCACCGGGGAACCCGTTTCGGCTGGCTGCGGAGCTGGTTTCTCGGGTGTGCCGCTGCTGCTGGTGAAGCCAAAGCCAGCGGCCGCGACGGCGCCCAGGGCGAGCGGGATCACCCACCAGCGGCTCTTCTTGGGGGTGAGGGGAGCACCAGGTGGCAGATGGGGGGACGTTCGGGCGGCGTCGATGGAGCGCAGGACGTCCAGCGCCTGCTGCGCGCTCTCGAGGCGCGCCGCGCGCTCTACCATCAAGCGCGCGATGAGCGGCTCCCAGGCAGGGGCAACCTCCAGCAGGCGGGCGCGCGGCACGCTGAAGTCGAAGTGCGCGAGTCGATGCAACACCTGACCCACGTTCTCACCGCGCAGCGGTCGCTCTCCGACCAGCGCCTCGAAGAGCATCACCCCCACCGCCCACAGGTCGGCGCGCTGGTCGAGGTCGGTGGCCCCGAATGCCTGCTCGGGCGCCATGTAGTAAGGCGTTCCCACCAAGGTACCGCTCTTGGTCAGACCGGCTGCGTCGGAGAAGGACCCCGCGAGCAGCTTCGCCACCCCGAAGTCCAGCAGCTTGACCTGTGTCCCGCCAGCGGCATCGTGGGTCAGGAACACGTTTTCCGGCTTGAGATCTCGGTGGACGACCCCCTTGGCGTGGGCCGCGGCCAGCGCGTCGAGGATCTGGACGAAGAGGCTTCGCACCTCGTGTCCCTGCAGCCGGCCGCGTTCTCTGAGGTACTGGCGCATGGAAATTCCGTCCAGGCGATCCATCACCAGCACCGAGGCGCCGTCGTCGGTGGTGAGCACGTCGTGGACCGCGACGACCCCAGGATGCTTCACCGCACACGCGGCCTGTGCCTCCCGCTCGAGGCGGCCTCGTTCCACGCCAACTCCCCCATCACTCGGGCGAAGCAGCTTCAACGCGACCTGGCGCTTGAGCAACGTGTCGGTGGCGGCGTAGACCACGCCCATCGCGCCGCTACCCAGGGCTTCGGAGACGACGTAGCGCCCGATGCGTTCACCTGGCTCGAGGGCTTGAAGCGCGACGCCCAGCGGATCCTGGTCGCTCTCTCCCGACTCTGCGGAGGCGAGCAGCGAGGCGGCGTGGCCAACCAGCTTGCGGCACTCCGCACAGTTCTCCAGGTGTTCCCGCGCCTTCGTGCGCTCGCTGGTGTCGAGGCCCCCTTCGACGATGCCCTGGATCCGACCCTCGCTCAGACAGTCCACGTCAGCTCCCCGCAGCGTCTCTCAACGCGGCCTCCCGGAGCAGGCGCTGCACGCTCACGTCGAGCTGGCTCTGAACCAGCCGGACGATGCTCTGAAACTCCGTCTCGCTGATGTTCAGCCGTTCATGTAGCCGTCGACGGGTGTCGGCGAACAGGTGCTCCCGGGTCTCAGCGATCCAGCGGGCCACCGTAGCGCGATGCACGGAGTACAGCGCGCCAATGCTGGCGATGTTCAAGCCATCCGCCAGATACAGCGAGAGCACGGTGCGTTGTTGCTTGTCCAGGTTGGCGAGCGCGTCACTGAATGCCTCGCGGAAATCTCCCGCGTACTTCTCGCGCAGGTAGTCGAGCTCGGGGTCGCGGCTCACCAGCGCCGCGGCGCGCTCCGCCTCGGACTCCACGTCCTCGCCCCGCTCGGACTTGCGCGCGCGCAGCAGCTCCAAGGTGCAGCGAACTGCCGCGACCTTGAGCCAGCCGAGCAGGCTGCCTCGTCCGGCGTAGCCGCCGATCTTCGGCGTCCCATCACCGACCAGCAGCCGGGCTCGCAGGATCTGCTGTACCTCTTCAGCGAGGGCGGAGGAGTTGTCCACGCGCCGAACCATTGCGGGCACGCGCGCGAGGTAGTCGCGATCGAAGGCGGAGATGGCGTCGTCGTCTCCCAGCTCGCAGGCGAAGGCCAGGTAGGCGTCCGCGACGTGGCTGTCCTGCGGCAACGACTGTCCCGAGTCGCGCCTGGATCGCAGGCGCTCCACGAAGACGCGTTCGGCCACGCCCACGCGTGGCCACGCTTGGCGCGCCAGCTGCGCCAGTCGAGTGCACTCGTCCTCGTCCTCCATCGGGCGGCGGAGACTAGCCCTCACCCCCAAACCTCGCAAATGGGAAAGCCGCTGCAGTCAGAGCGGATCTGGAGCTTGCGTTCCGGCGGAGAGAGGAGCTTTTCCGCAGAGGAATACGCGGCGTCCGGGATTCTTCGACTTTCTCTGCGACAACCGCCCACCGCGCGCATCCCCTGGGAGAGACCGCTTGAACCTTGCGGTCCTGAAGGCGGCGCATCCGGGGTGTCTCGAGCTCGTGCTCAGCGCTGACACCGGATCTTCGCGAACCAACCAACACGAATCCAGGGACATTCACGATGAAATCGACGTTCTCAGCCATCAAGCTCCTCGCCTCTGGCTGTCTGGTTATTGGACTATCTGCGGCCCTACCTGCGTGCGGCTCCGACTCCGGTGGCGGGGGAAACTCCGGCGGCAGCGGTCAGGGCGGCAGCGGTCAGGGCGGCAGCGGTCAGGGCGGCAGCGGTCAGGGCGGCAGCGGTCAGGGCGGCAGCGGTCAGGGCGGCAGCGGCAACACCTGTCAGGCCCTGTGCGACGACGGGTGCCCGAACGTCGCCTGTTTTTGCAACAGCGGTGCGGTGATCAACTCGACCTACTGCGACGACGGTTGCTGTGCTTCCGAGGCCGTCACCTGCAACGACGCTTGCGCCGATGAAGACGGCTGGGGCGGGGGTCAGGGCGGCAGCGGCCAGGGCGGCAGCGGCCAGGGCGGCAGCGGCCAGGGCGGCAGCGGTGGTGGTGGAGACGTCGGGGATTCCTGTCGGGACGACGTTGACTGCGCAACGAAGCTCTGTCTGTTCGATGGCCCCGGCTCCGTGGTGGGCTACTGTACCAAGCCCTGCGACAGCTTCTCCGAGTGCCCCACGTTCTGGGACTGCAGCGAGGTGGGGAACGGATCCGGTAAGTACTGCGTGCAGGACAATTAATATCCGTGTGGAAGCGCGTGGTCCTCGGCGCCTCCGGGACCACGCCGACCTCCGCGTCACCCCGCGCGTCGCTTGGACCGCCGATCACTCGTGCGGATGCCAGCAAGCCACCCGGTGGCGCGAGCCTCCCTCGAGCTCGACGAGGGGCGGCACGTCGACGTCGCACTTGCCCTTCTCGGCGCGGGGGCAGCGGGGGTGGAAGCTGCAGCCCGGCGGTGGATCCAGCGGGCTCGGTACGTCGCCCTCGACGAGTATGCGCAGACGCTTGCGCTCCGGGTCAGCCACGGGCACCGCGCTGAGCAGCGCGCGGGTGTACGGGTGGTGACGGCGTGCATAGAGCGAGGCCGCCGGCGCCAGCTCCACGATACGGCCGAGGTACATCACGGCCACGCGGTGGCTCATGTACTCGACGATCTTGAGGTCGTGCGAAATGAACAGGTAGCTCAGCTTGAGCTCCTGCTGGAGATCCAGGAGCAAGTTGACGATCTGCGCCTGAATGGAGACGTCGAGCGCGCTGATCGGCTCGTCGCAGACGATGAAGTCTGGGCGCACGGCGAGAGCTCGCGCGATGCCGATGCGCTGGCGCTGACCACCGCTGAACTCGTGGGGGTAGCGCTCGAGAGCGTCGTGTCGCAGGCCCACACGCTCCAGGAGTTCGCTCACCTGGCGCAGTTCGTCCTGACGGTCCGTCGCGAGCTTGTGGATCTGCAGCGCCTCCGCGACGATCTCGCGCACGGTCATGCGCGGGTTGAGTGACGAGAACGGATCCTGGAAGACGATCTGCATGCGCCGCCTGAGCGGGCGCATCTGACGGCTGCCCAGGTGGGTGATGTCCTGGTCATCGAACTTCAAGCGACCGCTGGTGGGCTCGATCAGCTTGAGCAAGCAGCGCCCCAGGGTGCTCTTCCCGCAGCCGCTCTCACCCACCAGGCCCAGCGTTTCCCCATGTCGCACGAAGAGCGATACCTGGTCGACTGCCCGCAGCAGCTTCGTGCGGCCGAACAGACCGGTCTTCACGGGGAAGTACTTGGAGATCCGATCTGCCTGCAGCAGCGGCTTGCGCTTGACGTCGGCGCTCGTCGCTCCGGGCGCGGGGTGGTCCGGCGTCGAGTCGGCGGCTTCCGGCTGTGCATTCTCTGGCGCCGAGTGCAGGGGCGCGCTGGGATCCGGAGACTCGCGATCGTCAGTCATCGCGCGCTCCTGTCCCGTTCCCGTCGGGCGCGACGTCGTCCCCAGTGCCCGTCCGCGCGGAGGGCAGCCCGGGATTGAAGAAGCAGCGACTAGCATGCCCCGAGGAAACGGGGAGCAGGTCGGGTTCCTCTTCTTCGCAGCGCTTGAACTCCGGGCCGCCGTCTCTGCGCAGGGCGCAGCGGGCCGCGAAGCGGCAACCCTTGGGGAGCTCCGCGAGGCTCGGGACGACGCCTTCGATGGTGTTCAGTCGTGGAGGGCGCTCACCACCGCCCATGGGAGGAACGCTCGCCAACAGGCCGCGCGTGTAGGGGTGCTGAGGCGCGCGGAAGAGCTCCTTGACCGACGCGTTCTCGACCACGCGGCCCGCGTACATCACCACGACCCGCGAGGCGAACTCGGCCACCACCCCCAGATCGTGCGTGATGAAGACGATACTCATCCCCAGCTCGCCCTGCAGCCGTCGCAGCAGGTCGAGGATCTGGGCTTGGATCGTCACGTCCAGCGCCGTGGTCGGCTCGTCCGCCAAGAGCAGCGCTGGCTCGCAGGCCAGCGCCATCGCGATCATCACGCGCTGGCGCATGCCGCCGGAGAGCTGGTGAGGGTACGAGTCGACCCGGGACTCCGGTGAGGGGATCCCCACCAGCTTCAGGAGCTCGACCGCGCGCAGCCTGGCCTGCCTTCGCGAGAGCTTGCGGTGCAGGCGTAGCACCTCCCCGATCTGCGAACCCACGCTGTACACTGGATTCAGCGAGGTCATCGGCTCCTGAAAGATCATGGAGATGCGGGCGCCGCGCACGCTGCGCATGTCCTTCTCACTGAGTCGCGCCAGGTCCTGCCCCTGGAACACCAGCTCTCCACTCTCGATTTTGCCGGGGTGAGGCACGAGTCGCAGCACGCTGAACGCCGTCATGCTCTTGCCGCAGCCGCTCTCACCAACGATGGCCAGCGTCTCACCCTGACCCACCTCGAAGGAGACGTCGTCGACCGCAAACACCTTTCCAGATTCCGCGGGGAAAGATGTTCTGAGGTGCTTGACGCTGAGTAGAGCCTCGCTCATCGACCGCTCGCCTCCGCTGCTCGCGGCGCCGCGAAATAGACCTCGAGCAGCGGAGCGCGGCCCGCTCCGAAGCCCGTCGCATAGACCTGCGGCTGACCCGCACCCGAGCTGCTCCGCAAGACGATGCCGTGGGTCGTGCCCTGGTTGGCGAGCCAGCGCCGCACCAGCGCCGTGACATCGATGCGGAGCGGCAAGGGCGAGCGCGCGATCCCGTCGCTGGACGGGCGAGCCGCCTTCGGCTGGTGGATGTAGTCCACGCGGTCGTTCCAGGGCTCGACGAGGCGCCAAGCGGACACGCTCGCGTCGTTCGTTCCCTGGGCGGCGTCGGGCAGGGGGGACAGCAGCAAGAACGCCCGGCTGACGGCGTCGGCCTCGAGCGCCGGCAGGTCGAAGTCGAGCAGGTAGACGTCATCGGCGCGCCCTCCGAAGTGCACCGCCACCGCGCCGGCCTCAGGTTGTCGTCCCTGGCTCAGCACCTGCCAGCGGCTCGGCTCCAGGGCGACTCGCTCGGTCTGCGGAGCCACTGGCTCCCCTCCAGCGCGGACACAGGTGTTCGCGAGGCACTCATAGCCCGTGCCGCACGCGGTACTGACGCAGGGACGGGGCCCCGACGCGCAGCTCAGCGTGAGTGCGGCGCTGGCTAGCGCCGCCCGCGCGCCCCAGCGGGTGACCCGGGTGGCGATGACGGGGTGAGTGGCCTGTCCCTGCACGCGCGAACCGTATACCAGACCTTTCGCCTGGTGGCCGAGCCCTTGCGGGCTCGGCCTCAGCGTCGACCCCGACGGCGCTGAAGCAGGATTTCGGCGGCGGTGAGCGGGCGTGCGCCGGTCTGGCCTGCTGGCTTGCCTGGGCTCGAGGCCCGAGAGAAGTGTGGGACGCTCGCTGGCGCTGCCTCTTCCCCGGTCGGCTTCACAGCGCCACCCGGCGCTGGTGGGGCGGATCGGGCTGGCTGAGTGCGAGACGGCGACCTCGCCGGGGCTCTCGGCTGCACCGCGGTGGGCGATGCCGGCCCGGCTGTCTCTTCGCTCGAGCGGGTGCGACCGTCGCTCTGGGCTTTGCGATCCAGGAGCGCGCCCAGGGTCGGCTTCGGGGTCGGCTTCGTTTCCACGCGGGAATCCAGCTGACGCTTCCTCCGCTTCAACCGGGCCGGGAGTCCGCTCAGCCACTCGGGCAGCGCAATGCGCCGAGCGCCGACTCCCGTCAGCAAGGTCAGGGCCGCGATCCAGATCAGGATACCGTCGATCGATCGGTAGGCGAAGCGGCGGGACTCGCGGTCGTTGAAGATGCCCGCCAGGGTGTCTCGGGTCTTGCCGCCGCTCATCTCCGCGATGCGGCTGAGCAACGCCCGATCGCTGCCGGTTGGCCTGAGCTCTTCACCGTGAGTCAACACCGCGCCCGTGGTGCCTACCGGATCGCCAGTGAGCTCGTCGACGGCGGTCGCGATGTAGGCTCCCGGAGTGTCCAGCGGGACACTCGCGGCGTACGCTCCAGCGCCCGTAGCCTCCAGCGCCACTTCCTTGCCGAAGCCCTCGGGACCTGCGACCCGCACCTTCAGGCGCCGAAAGCTCTCGGTGCGGCCATCGTCGTCGACGACCGTCGCCCGCAGGTGCAGCTCCCCCCCGCCAGCGTCCGCTTCGAGTCGGACTCGCGGGTCATCCCCGGCGCGGGTGATGTCACGGGCGAGCTGCGCGAAGAGCTTCTGAGCACCGTCCCAGTTGGTCCAGCCCGATCCCCAGCGGTCCTTGTAGTCGCTGGTGAACACCGCGCTGCGCCCCACGCCCACGGACCAGGTTGCCATCACCGGATCGCCCTCGGGACCATCCAGGAGCACCTGGGCGCGGCCCTTTGGGATGGTGACGACGTAGCCATCGAGGCTCGGCATGCTCGAGAAATCCACGCCGCGCGTCGGTGGCGCCATCAGGCGTACACCCGGGGTGAAGGTCGTCTCGTTGATCGCCGACCGCGCGGCGAGGATCGTCTCCTGGGCAAATACCGCGGGGAGACGCGAGGCGTCTTCGATCAGGTAGAAGCGACCATCACCCAGCTTGCTCATGTGCTCGAGCGCGGTGACGTCCGAGCCTCGACCGAGGGCAACCACGCTGGTCGTGATGCCTGCAGCCTTCGCGCCGCTGACCAACGAGAACGCGTCCGTCTTCTCCTCGGCGTCGCCACCGTCCGAGAACAGCAGCACGTGCTTCAGCGCCACCTTCTCCAGGCGGATCGCCTTGTAGGCTTCCTTGAGGCTCAGGTCGATGTAGATGCCGCCGCCTCCTGGTCCCACGCTGCGGATCTTCTTGGTGATCGTCTTCTTGTCCACCACGGGGCCGATGGGAAGCGTCCAGCTCACCGCCGTGTCCACGTGCATGACCCCCAGGCGGTCGCCTCCACCGAGCAGCTCGGCGGAGCGCGCGGCGGCCTCGTTCGCGAGCTCGAGCTTGGTGTTCTTGCCGACGCTCATCGCCATCGACCCGGAGTAGTCGATGATGATCACCTCGGCGAGGGTCGCTCGCTTGCGCTCCTGCTTCAGGTCGAACGAGACCGGGCTCACCTCTTCCACCGGCGTCTTGCCGAAGCCCCCCGGGCCGAGGCTGCGGTCTCCGCCCATCAACAGCAGCCCGCCGCCAAGGTCCCGCACGTAGCTTCCGAGCGCGTCCAGCTGCAGCTGCGACAGGTCGTGAGCCGGGATGTCGCTCAGCACGACGACGTCGTACGCGGCGAGCCCCGAGATGTCTGCGGGCGTCTGTGACGTGCCTGCAATATCCACACGGAATGCAGCGTTGCGTAGCGCGCGCGCGAGGGGGTCAGCCTTGCCAGGGTCGCCTTCCAGGATCAAAGCCGCGGCCGGACCTCTCACGCGAACGAAGGCCGACCCCGAGTTGTCCTCGGCGGCCTCGTCGTGCTTGGGGTTGGCGGCGCTGATCTTGACGTCGAAGCGGTGCAAACCTGGGCCTGGTGCTTCCTCCCGGAGCTGCACGACGTCCTCGCCCTGCTTGACGGAGACGCTCCCGCTGCGCACGAGCTTGCCGTCCTTGTAGATGTCGAGCTTGAGTTCGGAGTCCTGGGTGGCCTGGGTCACCACGCGCAGACTCAGGGGTTCGCCTTCGCTGGCACGCGAGGCCGTGCGCACACCAACGACGCGCACGTCGGGCACCACGCGCTGGTCCAGGGGGACGACGTCGACGGGGATCTCCGCCGCGACGGCCGCCGCCGCGGCGTCCATCGCGTCTCCCTTGGTGGCGACCCCATCACTGAGCACGACGATGCGCGCCGCAGCATCTGCGGGCACCTCCGCGAGCGCGCGTCGAATCGCCGCCCCGATGTCCGTGCCGTCGCGACCGAGCTGGACCTCCTGTGGGGCGGGGAGGCGGGTCTTCGGGCGCAGCGGGTCTTCGATCGCCGCGGTCGAGGCGAAGGCGAGCACCCCGATCCGGTCGTCCTCTCGCATCCCGACCTCGGCCGCTTGTAACTCCGCGCGGATACGACTCGCGGCGTCGGGGACGAGGTCGATGCTGCGGCTCTTGTCCACCACCACCAGCACCGCCAAGCGGTCGAGCGGCTTGCCGAACTCCACGCCCAGCGCCGCCAGGGCCGCCGCGATCGCGGAGGCGCCGATCAACAGCTCGGTGAGCCAGCGCCGTACGGGATGCTGTCGCGCGCTCAGCGCCGTGAGCCGGATGGCGATGAAGCTCAAGGCGAGCGCCGCCACCAGGCTCAGCATCGGACGTTCGAAGCGGACATACCGCTCGGGCACCGCGCCCGCCCACACCAGACCCACGTACAGCGCGGGCAGCAGCCCCAAGACCTGCAGGGCGAGCAGCACGGGACGGCGCCCAAGCGCCCGTCGGCGTAGCGCGAACCACAGCCAGGCGAGTCCTGCCAGGCTGCCCACGGTCAGCGCGACGCCTGGCAAGTACTGCAGCACCGCGGGAGGCATCAGCTGCTCCCCCCGCGCTGCGGAGTCAGTGGTCGATCCAGGTCGCGGCGCCTGGGAGCGTGCGGCGTGGCGGGCGCGCGGGCCTTCGGCTTGCGCGTCAGCCACCAGGCATCGAACCCCAGAAGCGCCAGCGCGAGCAGCGCGAGCAGCCAGGTCCAGGTGGTGAACGCCTCGGTCGCTCGTTGCGCGCCCTTGAGTTCTCCTCCGCCTGCCAGCTTGGGGAGCTCTCGCGGCCGCGTGTCGCTCTCCGCGCGGCTGGTCAGGTTGGCAACCGCGAGCACGCTGCCCGGCCGCCCCTGGGTCCAGGACGCATGATAGAACCCGGCCCGCGCCACCTCGGGCACCACCGCGAGTCCGACCTTGGTCTGCACCTTGAACTCACCACCCGAGGGTGGGACCACCGAGACCTCCGGCACGTTCGGGGGCACGCGAAGTCGAAGCGGTGATCCGGTCGGCGTGGCGCCAGTGACGCCGCGCGCGCGCCCAGCGCGCGCCTGCTCGACCAGGTTGCGAATGAAGAGCACGAAGCTCGCCTTCAGCGGCCAGTTGCTCTCACCGACGTCGAAGGCGATCAGCGTTCCGTTGCGCCCCGGCAGCGGCAGATCGCTGATCAGTGTCCCCTCCCGGCTTCGCACCAGCGAGTCCCGGTCGCCTTGGACCTCGAGCTTGTGCGCCTTGGAGATGCTCACGCCGTCGAGTGTCAAGAAGCGGAGGCGTGGATCGCCCTCGTTCCAGGAGGTGATCATCGGTTCTTCGATGTCTTCACCGACGATCACGCGATGGCACGGGCCCTTGGGCGGGTTCAGCACCAGCAGATCTCCCGCCGGTAGTTCCGTGGGGCATGCGCCGTCGACGACCACCAAGGAGTCCGGTGGGATCTCCGCGCTGGCGAGCGAATCCGGGCTGCTGCCGAGCAGCTCGACATCGGGGTCGGCCTGCAGCGCGCGCTTGACCCAGGGGTTGGCCGTCTTGGGCACCAAGACCACCGGCAGCTTTCGGCTGCCTGGCACCCGCCCATAGGCTCGGTCGTCCACTGGCAGCGCGTCGCCGGGGCTGATCTCGAACTCGAGCCCAGTGCCCCGATCGCCGGCCGTGGGCTCGAAGGTCAGCACCACCGGTGTGCTCTCCCCAGGCTCGAGCCTCAACTTCCGAGACGCCAGCGGCTCCTTGACATTCCGTTGCCGCAGGGTAACGAATATGTCGCGGGCCGAGGAGCCGAAGTGGTTGACGACGGCGAAGGCCTGGACTTGATCGCGCTTGGTCGCCGGATCGACACCCAGCCGCACGTCCACCCGAGTGATGCCTGTGTTGTCGATGGGCTCGCCAACCTTGATCACATCCAGCGGCAAGGCTGCGCTGCTCAGGCCCTGGGGGTCGGCCAGCGCAGCGTCGGTGATCAGCACGATGCGCTTGTCGCCCTTCAGCGAGCGCAGACGATCGGTCGCGAGGGCGAGGGCGTCGGAGAGCTTGCCTTGGACCTCACGTACTTCGAGCTTGTCCACCGCTGCTTCCAGGCGGCGCTTGTCGCGGTCGAGCGGTGACGCGACCTTGGCTTCGGCACCGGCCTCGATCACGACCGCGTCGGCGCCGGGCCCCAGAGAACGCACGACCTGGGCCGCCGCCTCGCGAGCTTCTGCCATGCGCGTGGTGTCTCCACTCTTGGCGGCCATCGACGCGCTGGTGTCGATGACGAGGGCCACGTGATCTCCCGCTATGGCGCCGCCGCGCGTTGCAGGGGAGGCGAGCGCCAAGGCCAGCAGGAGCAGCGCCAGCGCTTGCAGGATCAGCGGGAGCTGGGCCACCAAGCGCTTGAACGGGCTGCGCGCGAGCAAGTCCCGCTGAGCCTCGCTCCACAACCACGTGCTCGGCACCGCGAGGCGCTGGCGTTTCACCTTGAGGATGTACAAGGCGATCAGCGGCACCAAGAGACCCGCCAGGGCCAGCCCCCAGGGGCTCCTCAGCTCCACTGGGTCGTCTCCCCGAGCCTGGCGTAGCTCGCGTCACGGTCGAGGAGAATGTCGGCGATCAGTGCATCGAAGCGAGCGAAGCCATAGTCGCTCAACGTCTCCGCGTTGCTGCTCGCTATGCGTGCTCTGAGCGGCTTCTGGTCGGGGCGCGGCAGGTCCTCCAGCGAGAAGTTGTTCAGGTCGATGAAGTGCGTGCCCTCCGCCGGGCCCTGGCGCATGCGGTCCAGGACCGCGCGCCGCACGAGCTGGATGGTCGGATCGGGCGAGCGCCGGATGTATGGGATGAGCCGCTCGGGTGCGTCGCTGGTGCGCAGCGCGCGGGGGTGAAACGCAGCCGCGGCGAAGGGCACCGCCCCGAGGGGCCACTGGGCCTCGTCAGCTTCACGTAGCTCCGCCACGAAGCGCTCGAAAGCACGCAAGTCGAGGGGAAGCTGGGGGAAGATCAACAGTGCGATCTCGATCTCTGGCATCGCCTCCAGCTCGCGGATGGCTCGCAGGCTGAGCTGGGACTCGGCGCTTCGCTGCAGCAAGACGCGCTCCGTGACGCGACCCTCGAGACGCGCGCGCTCCGCCCAGGGGCAGAGGTTGAGAGCCTCGACCACCTCACGCTGGTAGCGCCGGTACACGCGCAGCGCCTCTGCCTCGAGCTCCGGCACTAGTCGCTCTCCCGGGTGACGAAACGCCGCACCACGGCTTCGAGAGGTTCGTCGGTCACCGCACGGAGATAACTGGCGGCGTGCCGTCGCGCCCAGCCCCTCAGTTCCTCGATCAAGCCGGTGAGGCGTGCGACGTAGGCGTCCACGGCAGATGCGTCCAGGGTCAGCTCGACGCTCTGACCCGACTCCGAGTCGACGAAGGTGTAGTCCCCCTCGAGGTTTGGTTCGAGCTCTTCGCGGCTCAGCACCTGCAGCAGACACACGTCATGTCCCTGCGCTCGCGCTCGTCCGAGCGCTTGGAGCACCGGACCTGCGTCGTAGAAGTCGCTCACCACCACCAGCAGGCCAGGTCTGCGGCTGGTGAGCAGCGCCTGTTCGACGCTGCGAGTGAGATCGACCGCGCCCGTCGCCGAAACTCGCGAGAGCTCGCGCAGCAGCCCGGCGAGCGCGCTGCGCCCGCGCTTCGGTGGGCCGACTTGATTGAGCCCCGGGCCGCGCCCCTCCTGGCCGCCGGCCACCAGCACCTGGGCGCGTTGGGAACCTGCCAGCGCCAGGTAGCCCAGCGCGGCGGCTAACCGGCGAGCTACCTCGAGCTTGCTGGGATCACCGAACCCCAGGCTAGCCGAGCCATCGATCAGCAGCCGGAGGATCACGTCTTCTTCCGCGCGGAACTGCTTGACGACCGGTTCGCCGGTCCGAGCGTACGCTAGCCAGTCGATGCGGCGCAGGTCGTCGCCGGGCGCGTAGGGCCGGTGCTCTTCGAACTCCGCCGACCCTCCGCGTCGCCTCGAGACTCGTTCTCCGCTCGCACCCGAGCGCGCGCGGATCTCCAAGCGTCGCCGCAGCGCTTCGAGTTCCGCGATGAACTCGGGGGTCAGCAGATCAGGCGCCGCACTCATGTGCCTCGCTTGTCGCCTTCCGGTGGACTGTCCACGGCCTCCGGGAGCCGTTCGGTGGCGGGGCCAGTGCTCTCGGGTTCGGCGCTCTGGGCATCGGTGGCGGTGTTCGAGGCTGGTGAGAAGGTCGCGTCCACGCTCGGCGGAGCGGGCTCTGCGGCGGCCTCGGCTTCCGCCTCCTCCAGCGCGCGGTCTTCCTCTTCGAGCACCGCCTCCAGTCGGGCCTGTGCCTCATCGTGCTCGCGCACGGCCTTCTTGGTGCGAATTCCGGCAGCAGTGAACAGGGCGAGCCCGAGGATCGCCCACCCCGCCGAACAGGCGATGCCCGCTGCCAAATAGCTCTGGAGGTCGGCGGACGAGCGCGTGATCTCGTCGATCATCACGAAGACGTAGGTGGGAGACGGTGCCGCGAGGATCAGCGCGCTGTCTGGATCCGAGAGCGCCCCGCCGATCGCCATGACGATCCATGGGCCAATCATCGCCAGCAGTACGGCGACCAACGTCAGCACTCGAGGGGTGGCGCTACCCGTGGAGCGTGAGCGCATCCACGACACGAAGCCCACGGTGAATACGAAGAAGCACACGGCGTAACCCGTGAACACGAAGAGCGCCGTCACCTTCTCATCGAAGCGCGACGTGCTCCACATCATCTCACCGATCAGGCCCGCCAGACACGTGAGCACCATGCTCCCCACACCGAAGGTCAAGAGCAGCGAGCTAGCTTGCATGACCCCTGGCCCAAGGTAGCGCTTGAGCTTGCTGATCCCTCGGCGTTCCCAGTGCACGCGCACCCGGCGCGAGGGGCCGAGTGGCTCACCGGCAAAGACCATCGCCACCAAGAAGTAGAACACCAGCTGCAGGCCGATGCAGACCAGCGCGGCGGGCGCCTGATTGTTCCTGTCCACCGCGAACACCGCCACCCAGCTGGCCAGCGCCGCGCCGGGACCAGCCACGAGAAACCAACGTCGCAGGCCAGACGAGCGGTCTTCGCTCGGTCCGGCCATGTTGGCGACGGTCGTCTCGTACAGGAACCAGGCGGGGATCGCGACCAGCGCGATGGGGATGATGATCAGGAACGCGACGTAGGCGAAGCCGAAATCCGCGCGCACGTAGGCGGTGGGAAGCCAGACCGGCGGCCCCTCGGGCACTCCGGGCCAGAGGTCGTGGACACCGTCGCTCAACACAGGGCCGCCAAAGACGTAGGCCAGGATCGAGAGCGGGAACGAGATGATGAGGGTCACCAGAATCGCCGCCGCCGAGCTATTGAAGCGCGACGAGAGACTCAGTCCGAACGCGACGGAGAGCACCGCGATCCAGAACAGGAGCAGGAATGCGGCGAGCACTTCGGTCGCGGTCACGCCGCCGAACAGGAATGGCAGCACACCGACCGGCGCGAGCATCACCACGTACATCGAGATGTACGAGAGCGCCGCGAGGAACTTGCCGCGGGTGATGGTCTCGGCGCCGAGTCCGGTCAGCAGCAGAGCGTGCCAGGTGCGGCCGCTGCGCTCGCTGGCGATGGTGCTGGCGGCTACCGCCGGACCGACCCAGGTCACGACCGCGAACGCGAGAGAGAAGTAGGTGTGAAACAGCACGTTGCCGACCTTCGCCGGTTCCGTGCTGACGCTGGCGATGCCGCCGATGGAGCACATCAAGAGCGCGATCACCGCGGTCAAGCTGGCGAGGATCAGCGGCGTGCGGCTCAAGCGCGCGGCCTGACGCATCTCGCGCATCCACACCGGGTTCGGCTCGTAGCGCATGCGACGCGCTCGGTGCTTCGCGCGCTCGAAGCGCGTGGAGGTCGGCGGGGGAGCCGGTTCGGCGTGTAGCCCGGTCTGCGCGCTCATTGCAGATCTCCCCGGGTGTACTCGAGGAAGATGCGCTCCAGCTCGTTGCGCTCGGGCTCGACGCCCACCAGCATCACGCCGTGGCCGACCAGGTGGCGCACGACGTCGGCGACGAAGCGATCACCACCCGTGTGGGAGATCACGACTTGCCCTCCGCTGGTCGCTTCGACTCCGACCACCCCGCCGCCACCTTCCACCAGCGGGATCACCTGCCGCGCGTCACCGAGCACTCGCAGCTTGAGGCGCTTGGTCGCCGTGCCCGGGATCGCCGCGCCTCCCTGCGTCGCGCGGGCGCTCACTGCGCTTGCCGACGGAGCGCTGGTGGCAGCGATCGGGGCGCTCCCCGCGGCGCCTGGCACCGAGTGGCCGTGGGCCGCCGCGTGGCGTCGGGCCTCCAGGCGCTCTGCGATTTCACCGATCGGGCCGGCGATCACCAGCTGGCCCTTCTCCAGAATCCCCACGGAAGTGCATACATCGGAGAGCTCCGTGAGGATGTGGCTAGACAGGAACACTGTCTTGCCGAGCTCTCGTAGCTCGAGCAAGAGATCGCGGATCTCGATGCGCGCCCTCGGATCCAGGTCGCTCGCCGGTTCGTCGAGGATCAGCACCTTGGGATCGTGGAGCAGGATGCGCGCGAGCTGCAATCGCTGCTTCATACCCTTGGAGAGCGCCGACACCAGCCGCGTCTGCAGGTTGCCGAGATCCGTGAGTTCGATCACCGCGTCAACGACGTCTATATTTTCTACCCGGAAAGCATCGGCGAAGAACTCGAGGTACTCCCGCACGCTGATACGGTCGTAGACGCCGGCGTGGTCGGGCATGTAGCCGATGATCTTGCGCACCTCGTCCGGGTCGATGGCCACGTCGATGCCGTCGATCTCCACGCGGCCGGCCATCGGTTCCAGCAGCGTCGCCATGATGCTGATGGTGGTGGTCTTGCCGGCGCCGTTCGGGCCGATGAAGCCGAAGATCTCTCCGTGGCCGACCTCGAAGCTGACGTCGCGCAAGACGTCGAAGTTGCCGTAGCGATGCCAGAGATGTCGCACCCGGATGGCGGGAGGCGCGTTGGGAGTGGCCTCGAGTTCCCGCTGCGCGAGCATCGAGGGATCGCCGCTCATGGGTCCTCCGATTGACTGAGTCATGGCGCGCCTCCCCAGCCAAGGACGCGGATCAGCACGCGATCCGACTCGAGCTTGAGCCCAGAGTCGGAGGTCTTGCCCTCGCCGCCATCGAGCTGAGCCAGCACGACGGGGACGTCATCAGGCCACCAGTCGAGGGAAGGGACGCTGTCGTCCAGGGCCTTCCAGGCGACGGGCGCGCCGTCGGTGTCCCTGGCCATTTGCTTTGGGAACGACTCGCTTCGCAGCTCGCTCTGCCAGGACAGCTTGCCCGCGACGCTCGAGCCCGTTCCAACTCGTGGGGGCAGCGCGGCGCCATCCGCGTAGTGCAGCGTGGCGCCATCGGCCAGGCGAGGGAAGTAGCGGGCGGGCTGTCCAGGTAGCTTGACGACGACCCCGACCAGGTCACGCGCGAGGCGGTTGGTGACATCGGCGCCGCTGGCGGTCGGCACCACGCTCAGTCCTCCTCCGATGTCCGTGAGGTCGTCCTCCCGCACGACGATGGTCTGCCAAGGCTTGCCCTCGATGCCATCGATGCGCACGCCATCTCGTTCAACCACCAGCTCCCGCTCGGCCTGCGAAGCGTCATAGCCCGCGAGGTCGAGCACAGCCTCTCGTGAGGAGCCGTTGACCGACAGGCTGCGAGTGCTGGAGTCGTAGAAGCCGCGGAAGCGTGTGATCGGCGCGCGAGTCATGCCCGCGCCGGCCTCGATCAGGCTGAGGTGACGCGCGCGCCCGCTGACGCCCTTGGCCGCGACCCCGAGCAGGATGATCAGCACCGAGGTGCCTAGCGCGTACAGCGGCAGACGGGTGAAAGCGCGCAGCGGCTTCCCCGCCTTTGCGGAGCGGAAAAAATTCACCGGGCCGGCGACCACCGAGTAGGCGAGCAGCAGCAACGCGGAGATCACCACGGTCCAGCGGGTACCCTCGTTGGGATCGAGCTGACGCCGGATGGAGTCGCCACGGCGCTCGTCCAGGGAGCGCATGGCATGGGGGAACACCTGAGTATCCCGCCGATTCCACGCATGGCGCATCAGGTCCTGTACCTTCAGCTGCACCCACTCGTCGTCGACCTCGGGCGATCGCGTTGCGTCGAAGGCCAGCACGTGCACCTCGCCGAGGCCGTAGCTCGCGGCGCTACCCCAGGGGCTCGCCCGCAAGTTACCCCCCGAGTACACCGCGAGTTCTCGCACCGTGGTGGGGCTCGGAGTCGCGGGTTTCTCCAGCAAGCCCGCTCGCGAGCCGTAGCTGTAGCTGCTTCCGCTCGGCAGCTTGAAGCGCGTGGTCAACTGCAGCTCACGCGGCGCTTCCCCTTTGCTGAGCTCGCCTCCCACCAGGCGCGGCAGCGGTCCGACGCGCATGTCCTCGGGGCGGGTGACCACGACCGCCAGCGCGCCTCCCCCCAAGACCCAGTCGGAGATCGCCGTCAGACGGGCTCCGCTGAGCTTCGCCAAGGTCTCGCTCCTGGCCAGGACCAGCGTGGCGCTCGCGTAGCCCGCGGCGCGAGTCGGAAGTTGTAGCTCGCCCTTGGAAATCGCAGGCGTCCCGACCGCAACCAGCGGATCCCCCGAGCTGGCCCCCCAGGCCTTGTCTTCGGCGTACATCCCCTTGCCGCGGATCCCCGGGGCAATGCGGCTCGGTTGATCGAGGTCGATCAGCAGGGGGTTCAGGGGCAACGGGGAGCCGATCTCCAGCTGCGCCAGGATGACCCCCGACTCCGCGAAGGCGGTCAGCGTCATCTCCGGACTGCCGCTGTTGAAGCCGTGGGTCGGCAGCTCGATGCTGACGCGGCTCTTGGCAGCGACGGAGATCGGCGCTCGCACCTTGAACTCGCGGTTCGCGTAGGTCGCCTCGGTCTTCAATACCAGCTCGCCCTCGACGGGATCGTCGGTGACGTTCTCCAGCGTGACCGACACGCTGAACCAACCTTCCACCGCCGGGGTGCGATCGCCGAGCGTCATCGTCCCGGTCATGATCAGGGTCGGGGGAGGGGCCGAAGCCAGCGGCGCGCCAGCGTCCTGCGCGAGCACGCCGGGGGCGGCGAGCAGGCACGTCAGGCACGCCGCGAGCCACAGCAACGCGCGGCCTATCCAACGCGGAAACGAACTCACCGCGCCGCGACCGCCTGTTGAACCGGTTCGGGCCGCGACGGCACCGCGCTCAGCAGCTCACGCACCACGTCGTCGGTGGTCACCCCGTCCGCCTCGCCCTCGAAGGAACGGATGATGCGATGACGCAGCACGGGCAACGCGACACGCTGGATGTCGGCGAAGGCCACGTGTGCACGTCCCTCGAGCAGCGCCACTGCCTTGGCGGCGAGCACCAGCGACTGCCCCCCGCGCACCCCGGCGCCGTAGCGGACCGCACGAGAAACGATCGGCGGCGCTCCAGCGCTCTCGGGGCTGCTGGCGCCGACCAATCGTGCCGCGTAGCGCACCACGGGCTCGGCCACGGCGACGTCGCGGCAAAGCGCTCGCAGATTCAGCACGTCCGCTGAGCCGAGCACCTGGGACGGCGCGCTCATGGCGTGCCCCGTCGTGCGGGTGAGGATCCCGGTCAGCTCGTCCTCGCTGGGGTTCGGCACCATCACCTTGAGCAGGAAGCGATCGAGCTGCGCTTCCGGCAGCGGATAGGTTCCCTCCATTTCCAGGGGGTTTTCCGTGGCCAAGACGAAGAACGGCTCGTCGAGTTTGTGGCGCGTGCCGGCGATGGTCACGGCATGTTCTTGCATCGCCTCGAGCAACGCGCTCTGTGTCTTGGGTGTGGCGCGGTTGATCTCATCCGCGAGGATCACCTGACCGAAGATCGGACCTTTGTGCAGCTGGAAGCGACCGGTGACGCCACCCGTCTGGTCCGTCACCAGCACGTTGGTGCCAGTGATGTCGCTCGGCATCAGGTCGGGCGTGAACTGGATGCGGCTGAAGCCCAGGTCCAGGCAAGAAGCGAGCGTCCGCACCAGCAATGTCTTACCAAGACCCGGCGCGCCCTCGAGCAGCACGTGACCTCCGGCGATGAGTCCCCACAAGGTTTGGTCCACCACGTCCGACTGACCGACGATCACGGTTCCGATCGCGTCGCGGAGGCGGCTAGAAGCGTCCCTGGCAAAGCTCAGGCGAGCTTCCAGATCCGTAGGTTCTGCTTGGGTCATTGCTCCAGACGGTAGCAGGGGTTGAGCGGTTTCTACGGCTCGAAGTAACGTCCGACTTGCTCCCGGTATTCTTCCGGGACCTCGGAGCGCTCGACGCCTCCGATCTCCTGTGGCGCAACCTTGCCGAGCGCACCGCTTCCCTTCTGGTTCGCGGTCTCACCCGCGCCGGACGAGCTCGAGCGTCCCAGCGTCGCGCCGTGCAAGCCACCGCCTTTGTTCCATTTCGTGCCGGCCTTGGAGCGCAGGTCGCCACCCTCGACGCGATCCGTGCTGCCCTCGTGGTCACCCTCACCTTCGTCGTGATCGCTCCCGGGACCGCCCTTGCCCTTGCCCTTGCCTGGGTTCTTCCCCGCGCCCTTGCCGGCTCCGGGCTGCTTGCCGCTTCCCGCGCCGGGCTTCGAGCCCGGCTCGTTGCCCGCACCGGGGTTTCCTCCCGGCACCGGTGCGGGCGCCCCGAGGCCCTTCTGCGCCTCGCCTCCACCGCGCTCGGCGTCGTCGAGGCCCTGTTCGCGCTGGGCGTCCCCGCTGCCGGGGGGTTGCCCTAGCTCCTTGAGCGCCTCCGCGAGCTTCTTGCGGGCTTCGGGATCCTTCAGCGACTCCGCCAGGTCCTTCATCTGTTCCGGGCTCATCGCGCCGCCGCCCTGCTGCTCCAGCTGCTTGCCCAGGTTCTCCGCGAGCTGTTTCCGCTCGGCATCGGTCATGCCTTCGAGCGCCTCGCCCAGGGCATCCGCCAGGCGCTTGCGCGCTGCTGGATCGCCGGTGTCGCCGAACTCCTGCAGGTCCTTCTGTGCTCCCGGAGGGAGCTTGTCGCCGAGTTGCTTGCCGAGCTCGCGCAAGGCTTCCGCGCCCTTGCTTCGCTCCTCGAACAGCTTCTTCTGCTCTTCGAGCGACTTGGCGACGTCCTCGGCGCCCTTCTCGCGCGCGGCCTTGGCTGCCTCCTCCAAGGCCTTCTTCGCGGCGTCGCGGTCTGCCTGCTCCGCCTGGTTGGCGAGCTTCTGCATCTCCTTGTCGAACTGCGTCAGGTCGCCTTCGCCGAGCGCCTTCGCCGCGCCCTCGGTCTTCTGGTTCTGCTTGAGCTTGTTGAGCGCTGCCTCCAGACCAGCCCGGTTCTTGGCGTCGCCATGCGCCATCTTCTCCGCGGCGATCTCGTCTCGCAACTTCGCGATGCGCGCCAGCGCCTCACGCTTCTCGAGGCCGTTCTTCAGGTCCTCGCGTAGCTTCCTGGCTTCCTTCGCGATCGCGTCGAGGCGCTTGCGCTGCTCCGCATCTCGCGCATCGAGCTTCTCGAGTTGGATGATCTTCTCCAGGCCCTTGAGCTCGTCGACCTGCACCAGCTCCGCTCCCGGAGGGGGTGGGGGTGAGGGAGGTGCCGGAGGTAGCTGAATGAAGTTGAAATAGAGGATGGCGAGCGCTGCCAGCGGCGCGATGCCGTGACGCTTCATCAGCAACCTGGGGCGCGCCAGTCTGGGATCCGAGCTGGCAAGTTTCCGCGCGGCTTGTTTGACCACCAGCTCGCGCGCGGGGTCGTTGCGTTCGGCTTCGCTCCGCAGCTCGACGGCAGTGCTGATCACCTCGTCGGAGGTGAGGCGAGCGTCGAGAAACAGCGCCACGTCGCGATCCGACCAGCGCTTGCGGGTGGCCCAGGCCACGGCGCCCACGACGCCGACCAGGCCGAGCGCCGCCGCCCAGGGCCGCAGCACGCTCTGGCGCAGCCACCAGGCGCCTCCCGCGACCACCACCCCTCCAAGCAGCCCATATGCGAGCCCCGTCAGGGCCCGCGAGAAGAGCATGCGTCGGCGCACCTTGCCTGCCCAGCGCTCGAAGCGGTCATGAAACTGCGTAGGCTCGTTCCCGCCCTGATTCTCCATGTCGCCCTATCTTACGTGTTCAGCCCATAAAAGCCCTGGGTTCAGCTCGGGATTCCCCGAAATTTGCACCCGGGTTGCGCGGCTTTGCCACATTCGACGCGGCCCCCAGCCGGTCATCGAGCCCCGGTCGTGCTCTCGTCATGGGTCCGATGCGGGAAGCGGCTCGGCCCCAAGGCGGGATCCCCGTGCCGTTCAGCTATTGGAGTCTTGACGCCGGGGAACGCGTTTCCACCGCCGCGCCCGCGGCGAAACCTGGTGAACCAGCGCGAATCGGAGCTGTCGTCGGCTCAATCGCTCGCTAGACTTCACTCGGTGACTCGAGTGCTCGTGGTCGAAGACTATCCGCCGCTGGCAACGGTGGTCGCGATTGCGTTGCGCCGGAGCACCGGCCACGAAGTCGTACGCGTGGGCAGTATCCAGCGCGCCGAGGCCGCCATCCTCGAGCACCCGGCGTTCGACGTGGTCGTGATGGATATCGACCTACCCGATGGCTCTGGCGTCGAGCTCGCGCGCCGACTGCTGACGGCGGGCAACGCCAGGACATGCGTGTTCTTCACCGCCTCGCGCGACGACCAGCTGCGCAAGGATGCGCGCTCGATGGGACCCGTCGTCGACAAGCTGGCGCCAATGTCCGAGCTGGTGCGCGTGGTGCTGGAGAACCTCAGCGCAGCACGCCAGCCGATGGTCGCAGAGGCGGTGAACGGTGCGGGCGTCACGGCGCTGGGAGTGCATACGTCCGGCACCCGTCGGCGCTCGGACGGCTGAGCGCCATTGCTTCGCCGAGCTTGGCCTCGCCGCCGGTCTGGGGTAGCGACCACCCAGCGTAGGGAGACGTTCACCCGCTCCAAGCGCTGGAATCCAAACCACGAACCCCAGAGGTCTGCCATGAATCAGAAGGTCACCGTTCCGGAGCTGCGGCGCCGGAAGCAATCGGGTCCAAAGATCGCCATGCTCACGGCTTACGACGCGACGTTCGCGCGCTTGCTCGATGAAGGAGGTGCCGATGTCCTGCTCGTCGGCGACTCCCTGGGGATGGTGGTTCAGGGGATGGGCAACACGCTGCCCGTGACGCTGGACGAGATCTGCTACCACGGGAGGAGCGTCGCCCGCGGCATCCAGCGAGCGCACCTGGTGCTGGACATGCCATTCATGAGCTTCCAGGTGTCCAGCGAGAAGGCCCTGGAGGCCGCGGGACGGCTGATGAAGGAGGGCGCTGCCGAATCAGTCAAGCTCGAAGGGGGCGAGGTAGCAGCGGAAGCCATCGCGCGAATTGTTTCCGCGGGGATACCGGTCATGGGACACGTCGGGCTGACGCCCCAGTCCGTCCACGCGATGGGCGGCTTTCGAGTCCAGGGCAAGGGCGAGGACGCGGCGAGTCGGGTGCTCCACGACGCCAAGGCGGTAGAACAGGCGGGCGCCTACGCGATCGTGCTCGAGGGCCTGCCAGCGGACCTTGGCCGCCGCATCAGCGAGAGCGTCGACATCCCCACGATCGGCATCGGCGCAGGCCCACACTGCGACGGGCAGGTGCTGGTCTGCTATGACTTCCTCGGCATGTTCGAAGACATCAAGCCAAAATTCGTCAAGCGTTTCGCTGAGTTGGGGAAAGAGATCCGCGGCGCCACGCAGGCCTACGTCAGTCAGGTTCGTGACGGTCAATTCCCTGCGGAAGAGCATTGCTTCGGCATGGCGAAGCCGCGGACGCTGGGCGAACCGACGGGCGCGTTGAAGACGGTGCCCGACGCGGTGCCGGTGTACGGCCCTGCGAGTGACGAGTCATGAGCGTTCGCGTCATTCACGCGCTCGAGGAGTTCCGCGCCGCATGCGATGACGTGCGGCGCGGGGGCCGCCTGGGCCTGGTGCCCACGATGGGCGCGTTGCACCGCGGCCACCTGCGCCTCGTGGAGCGCGCCCGGGAGCTGACCGACGTGGTGGCGGTCACGATCTTCGTCAACCCGACGCAGTTCGGGGCGAACGAGGATCTGGATCGTTACCCCCGGGATCTGAGCGGCGACGTGGCCAAGTGCGAGAGCGCGGGCGCCAGCCTAGTGTTTGCGCCCGACGTCGCCGCCATGTACCCGCCCGGCGAGCGCACGCGGGTGCGAGTCAGCGGTCTGACCGAGGCGCTGTGCGGTGAGTCGCGGCCGACGCACTTCGAGGGCGTCACCACCATCGTCACCAAGCTGTTTGCCGTCGCCGGACCATGCACCGCAGTGTTCGGGCGCAAGGACTACCAACAGCTCAAGGTGATCGAGCGCATGACCAGGGATCTGCTCCTGCCCGTGCAGGTGGTGGGTGAGCGCACGGTGCGAGAAGCCGACGGACTCGCCCTGAGCTCACGCAACGCCTACCTGAGCGAGGAACAGCGAGAATCGGCGCTTGGTATCGCCCGCGGCCTGTCCAGCGCCGTGCGCGCTCACCGTCGGGGCGAGCGCAGCGTTGGCGTGCTGGTCGCCATGGTCGAGGAGCGCCTGCGGGGAGCGGGACTGGAGAAGGACTACGTGACGCTTGCCGACGCGGAGACCATCGCGACGCTTTCCACGAAGGAAAGCTGCCCCGACCGCGCGCTGCTGGCCGTTGCGGCCAGGTGCGGGCACACTCGCTTGATCGACAACGTGGTGCTCGGTGAAGACCCGGCGCCCATCGCGGAGGAAGCTTGAGCTCTTCACACGACCTGCCAGGGCGTTTCATCGTCCTCGAGGGCATCGACGGCAGCGGCAGCACCACGCACACCAAGCTGCTATACAAATCCCTGAGGAAAGATGGTCATGACGTCCGCACCAGCTGTGAACCGACGAACGGCCCGGTCGGCTTCTTGATTCGTCAGGTCTTGCAGCGCCGTTTGATGGTCGCCGACGGCGACACCGTGCGGCCGTTCGCTTGGTCCACCATGGCGCTGCTGTTCGCCGCCGATCGCTTGGACCACCTGGACTCGTTGATCTTGCCGGCCCTGCAGGAGGGCGCGATCGTGATCAGCGACCGCTACGACCTCTCGAGCCTCGCCTATCAGTCGGCGACGGCCCCAGGAGGCGCCGAGGTCGTGCCGTGGATTCGCGAGCTGAACGCTCGCGCCATGCGCCCCGATCTGACCATCGTGCTCGACGTCTCGGCGGCGGTCGCCGAGGAGCGTCGAGGCCGCCGGGGAGGCAGCGAAGAGCTGTTCGAGAAGCGGGAAATCCAGGCGCGTCTCGCTGGTCTCTACCTCGAGGCGGAGTCGCTGATCCCCGACGACCGCGTGATCCACGTGCCGGGCGATGGGGGAGTCGAGGAGACCGCCGACGCAATTCGCCAGGTCGTGCGGCGCGAGCTGGGGATCTAGCGCTCCAAAGTTGGCCATCGCTCCCGCCCCATGGCAGGCCCGCACGGATGCGTAAGATCCTGCTGATGGCGCTCGCCCTGCCACTGGTCGCCTGTGGCGGCAACGAGCCGACCGCCGACTATCCCCACGCCAGCGCTCAGCCAGCGCCGGCCAAGGCAGCCAGTCCTCCGAAGGGTGCGCTCTGGCGCGAAGCAGTCGATGCCACAGTGGATCGCGGGCTCGGCTACTTCTTGCAGCGGGTCGAGCTCGCGCCGAGCTTCGACACCGGCGGTCGCTTCCAGGGCTTCCGGATCGTGGATCTGTACGGTGACGGCTTCTGGGACGACGTCGACCTGCAGCGGGGAGACATCGTGTTACGCATCAACGGCAAGCCCATCGAGCGAGAGAACCAGGCGTTCGAGGTGTTTCAAGGGCTGAAGCAGGCGGAGCGGCTGGAGGTCGAGTACCTGCGCAGAGGCCATCGTCGCAGCCTCAGCTACCGTATCATTCCGCAGGGAACTCAAGTGAAGCCGACGGATGAACCCGCGGAGCCGAAGCCCACGGCCCCAGGCGCCAAGGACGAGTCGAAAGCCAGCTCGGCCAAGGTCAAGACTCCGGCGACGCAGCACAGCTGACGCGCCTCGTCCAGCAGGGGGCGAGGCGGGACTACTCTGCGCCGGTGCGAAGCACGCGCAGGCGGGACCGCACCTCGAAGTCGAAGCGGATCTCGCCTTCGTCGATGCCTTCTGAAGTGAAGCCGACGCTGCGCACTCGATGCAGTGCCACGCTGGCCTCTCCGCCTCGGCCGTCCTGAAGCGCGAGCGTCGAGTTCTGCAACACGGCCTGGGGCACGGTGCCTTGACCCGTGAGGTCGTCGAAGCCGCACAGCACGGTGGAAACGCCGTCGCTCAGCTCGAACACCATCAGGTCACGGTACTCTGGATCGAGGTCGTCCCCTGGCTCCCAGGCGATGCGCACCGGACGGTTCAGGTCGAGGCTGCCAACCTCCCCGAGGTTCAGACCATCGAGGAGCACGTCGGTCGGGGACAGCGGCGCCTCCGCCGTGATGTCGAGCGGCGCGAGCAGCGCGGAGCCCGACGAGGTGATGCGGTAGCTCGCGGCGGCGGGCAATGGATCCGTGGCCTGGTCGCGGGTGGAGTAGACCA
Organism: Polyangiaceae bacterium; assembly: GCA_041389745.1. Classification (GTDB taxonomy): domain Bacteria; phylum Myxococcota_A; class Polyangia; order Polyangiales; family Polyangiaceae; genus JAHBVY01. The sequence goes on along the minus strand of JAWKRF010000021.1, from coordinate 24,036 downwards.
CGCCGGACACCAGGTCCTTTACCGTGGGGAAAGCCCTGGGCGCGAGCAAGGTCGCCTGATCTGCCGCCGCGATGGTGACGTCCCCGGCTTCCAGGAGCTCCACCCGCCCGAGGCCGGACAGCGCCGGCTGGCTTTCGGCGTCGGCTTCGTAGCACTGGCCGACGTCTGGCAGCGGGTTGGTCAGCTGCAATAACTCCAGGACGCGATCGGCGTTGGCGCTCGACACGTTGGCGAAGCGGGCCAGCGCGTAGGCTCGAGCGCCGTCGGGCTCCAGCGTCGTGCTGCGCTCGATGCGCACCAGGCCGCGGGTGACTCCGACCTCTTCGCTCGCCTCACCCGAGTCCGTGCTGACCGAGGCAGAGCAGGCTGCTGCGGAGTAGGCGACGGCTGCGACAGCGAGCAGGCGAAGCTGGTGCAAGGACGAAGCGCGCACGATCAGCAGGGTAGTACGGACTCCCGAAGACGCCAGGCTTCTTCTGAAAATCCGATGTGTTTTCCAGTCCTAGGAGATCCGCCCGGGTGTTGGAGCCTGGCGGGAGCCTCAGCCCGTCTTGCGGAAGCGGGACGGGAAGTCCCCAGAGCCCACACGTTCCTTCAACTCGCCATCCTCGGGGTGGAGCTTGAGCGCGCGCTGAGCGAGATCGCCTTCATCCTCGCGACGGTTGGGATCGGGCAGGCAGCACTCCACCGGGCACACGGCCTGACACGCTTCGTGATCGTAGAAGCCAACGCACTCCGTGCAGAGTTCCGGGTCGATGACGTAGATCTCGTCGCCCTCGGAAATGGCTTCGTTCGGGCACTCCGGCTCGCAGGCGCCGCAGTTGATGCAGTCTTCGGTGATGTGAGTAGCCATGGATTGCTTTCGGGAGATTGCTGCCGTTTGCAGCGGGCGCGGACAGGCCGCTGCGCGTAGTTCTATGGAGCGTGACGGATACTGTCAACTCGTTCCGTGGTGGCGATCCGTCGCGGATCCCTCCGCCGGGAGACGGCCTGCCCAGTGTAGAACTTGCGTCGGCAGCGTCCACTCGAGGCGCCAACTGCCACGCTCGTCCGCGGCGCGCTCGGGGTTTGGGGGCGAGCGCCAGCGTTCGACCCGGCGCTGGCGAAAAAAGCCACCGAAAGCATGGGCGTGTTTCGAAGATCCAGCTAGAAGACGGCGCCCCATGACACGAGTTCGCACCTGGAGCCTGATCGTGGCGCTGCTTGGCGCCGCCTGCTCGCCGGAGATCGGCGACGACTGCGTCGTGTCGACCGACTGCTCCTCGGTCGGCGATCGTCTGTGCGACACCAGTCAGCCGGGGGGCTACTGCACCATCTTCAACTGCGAGCCAGACACCTGTCCTGACGACTCGCTCTGCATCTCCTTCCACAACGCGCAGTCCGGGGCTTTCTGCCAGGCGGACAACGATCGCTTCCAGCGCCCGTTCTGCATGGCGCCGTGCGAGGGCGACGGCGACTGTCGTTCGGGCTACGGGTGCGTCGAGGTCGGCAAGGCGGGCAACCCCTACGGCGCCGTGGTGCTCGAGTACGGCAAGACGACGGCCAAGGTCTGCCTCGCGAATCAGTCGGTGTCGACGCCCGATGCCGGCGCGCCGCCCGTCTGCAGCGGAGAAAAGGGGGGCACGCCGCCCGAGCCGCTCCAGGACGCGGGGACCTTCGTTCCCGATGCGTCGCTTGGCACGGGAGGGGCTGGCGGCAGTGCTGGCAGCGGCGGCAGTGCTGGCAGCGGCGGCAGTGCTGGCAGCGGCGGCAGTGCTGGCAGCGGCGGCAGTGCTGGCAGCGGCGGCAGTGCTGGCAGCAGCGGGGCGTCGTCCGGGGGTAGCGCAGGGAGCGCCACGGGGGGCACCTCGGCCGGGGGTGCGGGAGCCGGCGGGACGTCCGCAGGGGCGTCTGCCGGAGGAACAGCCGGCGGCGCATGAAGCGCGACGGCGCCGACCCGCATGCGGGTGCAGCGCCCGAGCCTGCGTCAGCCGATCCAGGTCAGAAAGACATTTCCACGCAGAATGAGCCTGGGGCTCACGGCGTGCTGTGGAGCCTGCTCAAGGTCCTGGCTGGCGCCTCGAGTCGTGCGCTGGGCGCGATCGGGGTACTGCTCGCGCTGGCTTCACTCGTCTTCCTCGCGCTGCGACTGCTGCCCGGGGATCCCGCTGCCCTGATCCTTGGGGATACGGCGAGCAAGGCCGATCGCGCCCTGCTCCGCGGGAAGCTCGGGCTCGATCTGCCGCTGTGGCGCCAGTACCTGCGCTTCGTCTGGGGGCTCTTGCGCTTCGATCTGGGGGACTCCCTCGCGCGCCCCGGGGTGTCTGCATTCGGAGAGGTCGGGCGCGCGCTGGGACCCACAGCGGCCCTGGCGGGCAGCGCGGTCGGGCTCGGGAGCGTGCTCGGCACGGGGGCGGCGCTGCTGAGCGTCGGGCCGTGGCTCGGCAAGGGGCGCGAGTGGGTACATCGACTGGTCCTCGTCGTGGCTGCGACACCGCTCCTGGCGTTCGCGCCACTCGCGACCTTCGTGCTCGCGGTGCGGCTGCGCTGGGTGCCGTTGCCTGGTGACCCGGGGAGCGGCGCTTCGGGGCTGCTCTTCGCGAGCGGTCTCCTGGCGCTGCCGCTCGCGGCCCAGGTGGCGCGCATCGGTCGAGCGGCGCTGCTCGATCAGGCTCGGGCGAAGTACCTGGACGTGGCCCAGGCGAAGGGCGCCTCGCCCTGGAGGGTGTGGGTGGTGCACGCCCTGCCCGTCGCCTCGACGCCAATCTCGGTGGTCGTCGCCGCACAGCTCGGCGCCCTGCTGGGAGGCGCCGTGGTGCTCGAGCGGTTGTTCGAGCGCCCGGGGCTCGGGAGCTTGATGCTCAACGCGTACGCCGCGCGAGACATCCCGGTGCTCGAGGCTTCCGTCGTAGCGGCTGGTCTGCTGTTCGTGGTGGCCCAGGCCGCCGCGGGGTTGCTCCAGGCGGCGGTGGATCCGCGAGGAAGGACATGAAGCGGCGCCCTCTGGAGCTCGTGCCGTTGAGCGTGCTCGTGATCGGCGTCAGCGGCGTGGTCCTCGGGGTCGACGGTGACCCAGCGCGCCTGCACTTGACCCAGAGCTGGGCTGCGCCCACCGGCGCGCACTGGCTCGGATTCGGTGACGCCGGAGTCGACCTCGGGTTGCTTGCGGCTCACGCGACATTTCGCGCGCTGGTGCTCGCCACGCTGGTCGCCTGCTTTGGCTTCGTGGTCGGCACGGGGCTCGGAGCGAGCGCCGGGTTGCGAGGTGGCGCCGTGGAGCGCTGGGCCCTGCGGGCCTGCGACCTGGTGCAGTCCTTTCCCACGTTCCTGCTGGCTCTTGCGGTGCTCTCCGCCGTGCGGGTGCCCTCGCGGACGCACATCGGCCTGGTCTTCTGCATCTCCGCCTGGGCGCCGTTCGCGCGCCTGGCCTTGGCACAGACCCGGAGCCTGCGAGAGTCCCAGTTCGTGGAGGCCGCGCGTGCCCTTGGCTCCTCGAGTTTCCGGGTGGCATTCAGACACGTGGTGCCGAACCTGCTGGGACCTGTCGCCGTGCAGCTGGGGACGGCGGCGGCGGGAGTCGTGATCGGGGAGACGGCCCTCGGCTTCGTCGGGCTGGGACCGCCGGATGGAGTGAGCCTCGGGAGTCTCCTGGAGCAAGGGACGCTAGGCATGCTTCGCGCGCCACACGTGCTCGCCGTGGGCGCGCTGAGCGTCCTGTGCGTGAGCGGCTCGTTGCAGCTTGCCAGCGAGGGGCTCAGGCGGCGCATCAATCAGGGGCTGTGAACTCGGGCCATGATTCCGGAAGCGTTCAGCGTTTGCGCGGGGAAACACGCGCTAGAACCAGAAGATCAGCACGAAATACAGGTAGAAGCGCGGGATGCGCAGCAGCGTCACTGGCCAGAAGCGCTGATGAGGCATGCCCAGCACACCCGCCAGGATACAGGTGATCGAGAACGGGATCGGGGTCAGCGCCGCGAGGCCCACGGCGCCGCGCCCGTAGCGCTCGACCAGCGCCCGGGGCTTTGCGCCGGCTCGCACCAGCCAGCGTGCGACCCGTGGCCAGCGCTGGAGTTGGCTCCCGAGCCAGAAGCCGCAGTTGCCCGCCACCACGCTGACCACACCGAATAGCAGGACCAGGCTCCAGGCGTGCTCCCGCAGCGCGCTCTTGGCCACGATCACCAGCACCACATCGGGCGGCAGCGGCGCTGTGAGCGAGTCGCAGACGAAGATGATCAAGCACAGTCCGGCGACCCCGAGCTTCTGGTGCAGCAGGTGGGCGACGCCGTCGAGCTGCTCCTTGAAGAGGAAGCTGGCGAGCCCGATTGCCCCGACGAAGACCAGCAGGGCGATCAGCGCCTTCCACAGGCTTGCGCGGACGTAGCCTTCGAGGGCCGCGTCGGAGGGTTGGGGGCGAGGAGAGCGCTCGGAGGGCGGCGCGTGCACCCGTGGACTCTGGAAGGCCCTGCGAGCTTTGGCAACGCAGAAAGCCCCTGCTGGCATCCCGTTTCGCTCGTTCTCCCGCCGACACAAAGGGACCGTCCGGCGCTTGCTCCACGGCGGCTGTCGGCTAACGTCTGGCGGTGCTCGGATTCCGTCCACTTCCACGAACGCTGAGCGCCGCCGTGCGCGACGCTCGCGGCGCGAGTCGGGATCTGGTGCGCATCGAAGCCACCCGCGAGCTCGCGCGCTACGCCGCGTCGGAGGATCCCGAGGAGCGTGCGGTCAGCATCGCCGCGCTGATCGAGGGCCTCGCGGACAAGGTCGCAGCGGTGCGGGGGGAGTCGGCGCTGGCCCTCGCGGACGCGAAGGCAGAGGGCGCCCGAGACGCGCTGCTCGAAGCCGCGAGGGACGAGAACCAGCGGGTACGTCAGATGGCGCTGGTGGCGCTGGGTGAGCTGGCGGAGCCAGGGGACGCGCGGGTCGCCAAGGAGCTGCGCCGCGCGTTCTCCACGGACTCGCCGGAGCTGCGCTACCAAGCCCTGATCGGCCTGGCCCGCGTGGTGCCCGACGACGACGTGCCGCTCGTGCGTTGCCTCACGGATGACGACGTACAGATCCGCTACATCGCACTTCGCTTGTGTGAAGAGCGGTACGAGGAGCGTGAGCTGCCGCACCAGATTGCATTGCGTGCCGAGCGTGCGCTGAAGGACGAAGACACCCACGTGCGCGTGGCGGCGGCGATCTGGCTCACGAAGCGCGAGCACCAGGCCGCGGGCCAGGTGCTCGTGGAAGCGTTGAACAGCTTCCGTTCCAGGCTCTCCGCCGAGGACGAGATCGCCGCCGTGGACCTCGCTGGGACCCAGCGCCTCGAGGCAGCCCGACCGGGTCTGGAGCGCCGAGCGTTCGGTCTGTTCGGTGGTCCGGCGGTTTGGCAAGCGCGCGTCGGGCTGGCGCTGCTCGGGGACACCCGGGCGAAGGAGCGGTTGATGCGTGGACTGCGCTCCTGGAGTCGCGACACGCGGACCCACGCCGTGGTCGCAGTGGGCAGGGCGCGCCTCGAGGAGGCGCGTGGACTGCTGGAGAGCCTGCGCGCGAGTGAGTCAGTCGACGCGGCGCTGGTTGGTGAGGCGCTGGCGGAGCTCTCCGCCGGTGAGTCCGCGTGAGCGCTCCGGAGACCGAACTATAAGCCGTACGGAAACTTGCGTCGAGGCTCGCAGAGGCAGAGCTCCAGGGCGCCTTCCGCGGCGGCCCGCGGGTGAGCTTACAGGGGACGCCGGCACACCTCGGACCACGCCTGGCTGCACCGCAATCAGTTTCGCGAGGAAATGAGCGGCGCCGGCGTCGACTGCGTGCTCGAGGCGGTGAGCGCGCCGCTGGTGTTCGGGCGCCGGGTGGGGTGTGCGGTGCTGAGACTGCCGACGGAGAGTCAGGTCTTCGGGTTGCTCGACTGGCGGCGCTCCGCGGAGGCGCGCTCGCCGTCCTCCTGGAGTTTCGCCGCTGCGCACGCGAGCGCCGCGCTGCGGGTCGTGACGCACGCCGAGCAGCGGGAGACGGCTGGGCTACGCTACGCGAACCCCGCAGGGGGCGGCGTCGACTGCCTGAACTCCAAGCTCGCCCGGCTCAGCGTGGTCTTGGAGCGCCCTGGTCAGCGTTCGCTGCGCCTGCTGAGCGACTCTGCGGCGCTGGAACACGGCCTGGTCGGCGCGCACTCGGTGAGGATGTTGCTGTGAAGTGGAGCACGGTTTCGAGGCGCTGGTCCTCACCCCCGAAATCGCCGGCGGCGCCGTCCCGGGCGGTCGAAACCGAACTATAGCGCGGGCCTGGTGAGGCCCTTCGCTGCGCTCGCCACCGCCGTCGCGGTCGTGTTAACAGGGCTTCAGAATGACCAGCGATCCTGCTCTGGGCCTGTATCGGGTGCTGCAAGACGACGGTTCGGTGAGCGCCGAGCCGAGCCTGTCCGAGGAGCAGCTGCTCGCGATGTATCGGCACATGCGCCAGATCCGCATCATGGAGACCCGGATGGTGATGCTGCAGCGCCAGGGGCGCATCGGCTTCTACGGCTCCTGCGCCGGCCAGGAGGCGCCCCCGATCGCCACTGGGTTTGCGACGGACCCCGGAGACTGGGTGTTCCCGGCGCTGCGCGAGAGCGCGATCATGCTCGTACGAGGATTTCCCCTCGTAAAATACCTGGCGCAGGTCTACGGCAACTCCCTCGACGTGCTGAAGGGGCGGCAGATGCCGAGTCACATGAGCGCGCGGGAGGTGAACCAGGTCTCGTGGTCGAGCTGCATCGGCCCGCAGATCCCCCAGGCGGTGGGTGCGGCGTGGGCAGCCAAGATCAAGGGTGACGGGATGGTCGCCATCGGCTTCATGGGCGACGGCGCGACGAGCCAGCCGGATTTCCACAACGCGATCAACTTCGCGGGCGTGTTCAAGGTACCCGCGGTGTTGATCTGTCAGAACAACCACTGGTCGATCAGCGTGCCGACCGAGCGTCAGACCGCGAGCCAGACCATCGCGGTCAAGGCGCGAGCCTACGGCGTGCCTGGAGTGCGCGTGGACGGAAACGATGTTCTGGCCTGCTACCAGGTGATCCGCGAGGCAGTGGAGCGCGCGCGCGCAGGCGAGGGCCCGACGTTCATCGAGTGCGTCACCTATCGCATGGGTGCTCACTCCACGAGCGACGACCCCACACGCTACCGCTCGGACGACGAAGTGCAGGAGTGGGCCAAGAAGGATCCGGTGGAGCGTCTGCGGCGCTACCTGGTGAGCAAGGGCCTCGTGGACGACGCCTTCGATGCGCGAGTCGAGTCGGAGTTCGGCGCGGAGCTCTCTGCAGCCATCGAAGAGGTGGAAGCAGCGGGCCCGCCAGGGCCAGAGACGATCTTCGAAGACGTCTACGCGTCGCGCCCGTGGCACCTCGAGGAGCAACTCGCGGAGCTGCGAGCCGCCGGACCTGCGCCCAAGCAGCACTGAAGTGCCCGCGCTTGCTCCCCGCGGCGCTTGCCACTAACAACGCCGCCATGACTGACGCGGCCAAAGAGTTCGACGTGATCGTGATTGGGGGCGGCCCCGGCGGCTACCCGTGCGCCATTCGCCTGGGCCAGCTGGGGCTCAGCGTGGCCTGCGTCGAAGAGGAAGAGTACGGCGGCGTGTGCCTCAACTGGGGCTGCGTGCCGAGCAAGGCGCTGATCGCCAACGCTCACCTCTACGAGAAGGCCCAGGCCGGCTCCGAGGTCGGCATCAAGGTCAGCGGCCTCGAGCTCGACGTGAACACGATGCAGGACTGGAAGGACGGCATCGTCAAGAAGCTCACCGGTGGTGTGCGTGGCTTGCTCAAGGCCAACAAGGCGACCGCGGTCGCTGGTACCGCGCGGATCACCTCGAAGAACACCGTCGAGGTGACGAGCTCCGAGGGCAAGCAGAAGCTCACCGCGAAGAAGGCCATCGTCGTGGCCACGGGGTCCGCGACGATTCAGATCCCCGGCTTCGAGTTCGATGGCAAGCAGATCATCGGCGCTCGCGAGGCCGTGAGCCTGCGCGAGATCCCGAAGCGCCTGGTGGTGATCGGTGGCGGCGTGATCGGCTGCGAGCTCGGCATGGTCTACCAGAAGTTCGGCGCGGACCTGACCATCGTGGAGCTCACGCCGAGCATCCTCCCGGGCACGGATCCGGAGTGCACCAAGGTCGTCGAGCGCAAGATCAAGAAGCACGGCGGAAAGGTGCTGACCGGCGTCAAGGCGGAGGGCTTCAACCGTCGCGCCGACGGCAGCATCGAGGTCAAGATCAGCGCCGAGGGCGGCCTACAAGAGCTGATCGAGTGCGATGTCGTGCTCGTTGCCGTGGGGATGCGACCGCGCTCGAAGGGGATCGGGCTCGAGGAGCTCGGCGTTCAGATCGACAAGCGCGGCTTCGTGATGACGAACGATACCTGTCAGACCAACGTCGAGGGGATCTACGCCATCGGTGACGTCAGCGGCCCGCCCATGCTGGCCCACAAGGCGACCAAGGAGGGGGAGGTCTGCGCCGAGGTGATCGCCGGCAAGCGCGCGGGCAAGGACTGGGTGACGGTGCCTTCGATCATCTTCACCGACCCGGAGATCGCCAGCGTCGGGATGACCGAGGCCGAGGCCAAGGAGCAGGGGCTCAACGTCAAGGCCGGGAAGTTCCCGTTCGCCGCGCTCGCCCGGGCCATGAGCATCCGCGAGACCGACGGCTTCACCAAGGTGGTCCTCGATCAGGACTCCGGGCGCATCGTTGGCATCCACATCTGTGGTCCCAACGCCAGCGATCTGATCAGCGAAGGCGCGCTGGCCTTGGAGATGGTAGCCACGGCCGAGGACGTCGGACTGACCATTCACCCTCACCCGACCCTGGGCGAGGCGATGATGGAAGCCGCTCAGGCGGCCCTGGGTCACGCCATACACATCGTGAACCGTTGAATCCGTAGCCTGGACTGTGGACCCGCCTCCAGGGCGGTGGCATGGTTTTGGTCATGGGGATATTCGACCGCATGGGAAAGGTCATCTCCAGCAACTTCAACTCGTTGCTGGACAGCGCCGATGACCCATCCAAGTCCGTTGATCTGACGCTGAACGAGATGCGTGAGCAGGTGAGAGCCGCGCGTCAAGAGGTCGTCAGCAGCGTCGCGGCGGAGAAGCAGCTGCGGCGCAAGGTCGAGGATCTGGATGCGGAGATCGCCAAGTGGGAGAAGCGCGCCGAGCTCGCGGTGAAGCACTCCGACGACGCTCTGGCCCGCGAAGCACTGGTGCAAAAGAAGCGGCTCTCTGGCGAGCGGGATCGCGCCGAGGCGCTGCGCGCCCAGAGTCGAACGAACGCGCTCGAGATGAAGGCAGAGCTCGAGCGCATGGAAGCGAAGCTCGAAGAGGTCAACGCGAAGAAGGCGCAGATCGTCGCTCGCGCCGAGCAAGCCCGCGCGGCTCAGACTGGACAGGCGTCGACCAAGGGAGGCGTCGGGGGCGGCGCCTTCGAAGAGTTCCGCCGCATGGAGGATCAGCTCGAGGCCGTGGAGGCGACGGTCGCCGCTCAGCGTGAGGTCGAAGCCGCGCTGGCGCCCAGCCTGGGCCCCGGGGGCATGACCAAGGACGAGGTGGAGGCGAAGTTCCGGGCGCTCGAGGCGGGAACGAAGTCCGCCACTAGCGGCGTGACCAGTGAGGTCGATGAGGAGCTCGCACAGCTCAAGAAGCGCATCCGCGTAGACACCTGACGTCACGCCTGGTCTCGATCCTTTGCGTCAGCCCCACCTTTCCCAAGCGCCCACATGTCGGAACGCATCATCGTTTGCTTCTACTCCAAGCGGGTGAAGGTTCGCCTCCCGGAGCAGGCCAACCACCTGCAGACAGCGCGCTCGCTGACCAAGCGCGCGGCGGCGCGGGGCGGGAACGTAGTGGCCTGGGGGGCGCGCTCGGTGGCGTTCGATTTCGACTTCGATGCGGCGGAGGACGCCATCGAGTTCGCCAGTGAAGAGGTGAACGGGGACGACGTTCCCTTCGGTATCGGCATCGCGCAGGGCGAGCAGGAGCCCATCGACGAGATGGTCGCTGGGTACACGCTGTCCTGGGGTCCGGCGCTGGTCCGCGCGGAAGCTTTGGCTCGCATCGCGCGCGAGGGCGAGGTGTTGCTCGAGCCGAACCTGGATCCGATCCGCACCGGGGAGTTGTTGACCCGGGGCCGCCGCTTGAGGGCGCTGGGCAAGGATCGGGTGAAGGGACTCTTGCTTGACTCCGAGCACCCATGGCGGGGCGATCTGGCGGCGATGGTGAGCGAGCTGATGACCCCGCTCTTGATCGGCCGGCCGCAGCTCGGGGAGATGCTGGTCCCCGCGGGCAACCTGGGTATCGTGCGCGCTGCACGCGGACTCGGCGGTAGTCGATTCCTCGGGGAACTGGCGCGGACGCTGGAGCCTGGTCGCGTGCTCCGGCTCTCGCCGAGCCTGATGGGTGAGCCCTTCGGCGCGCTACGTCGAGGGCTCCTGAAGGCTCGCTCACGTGGCCAGGCCCCGGCCGTCCTCGAAGGGGTCCACGCTGAATCACTCGAGAGCTTGCTCGGGGGGGAGGGGCTAGACCTCGACTCCTGCGCCGGCCTGCTCCGAGCCTGGCTCAAGCCTGCTTCGGAGCGCGGGCCCAGCGGAGCGATGCTGCTCGACGACGTTCACGACATCGACAGCGATACCCTCGAGGCGATTCGCGTCGCCATCGAGGACATGCCCTTCCGCCTGGTGGTGCGTGCGCATCCAGGTGCCAGGCTCCCCGACGCCATCGCCGATCTCAGCGTGGTCGTCGAGGTGAAGCTCGGCGCGCTGGAGGGCAGGGAGGCCGTGGACCTGGCGCGCGCCTGGCTCAACGGAGAGCTGGACGACGGCCTGGCCGAGCGATTCGCGAAGCTCGGTCAGGGTGAGCCGCTCTCGGTTTCCGAGGCGCTGGCCGAGGCGCTCGAGGCGGGGGAGCTGGTCTGGGAGGACCATCGCGCGGTCTCGCGGCGGCGCCGCGCGGGCCGCGGGGATCCGCACGCCGCCGAGCACTGGATTGCGCGGCGTGCCCGGCACCTGGAGGCGGGACCACGCGCGGTGCTGTTCGCGCTGGCGGTGCTCGGGGGTGAAGCCGACGCCGCCGACGTGCGAGCGCTCGTGGAGCGAGCGAGCGACGTCCAGATCGAGTTCGACAAGGTCGTGCGCGCGCTCGAGGCAAGCCGCTGGTTGCGTCGTCCCTCGCCGGAGCTCCTGAGTCTGCCGAGCGCTAGCCATCGCGAGGCGATCGCAGGCCAGCTTAGCTCGCCACGCGTTGCCGCGTGGCACCGGGCTGCGGCGGTGGTCCTGGCCAACAACAACCGCCCGCTCTGCGCGGCCAGCGCCTCCGCCCACGCGATGCTCGGCGGGGACTTCGACAGCGCCGCGCGCATGGCGCGACGGGCGGCGGCTTCGGCGCGCGCCGTCGACCTGGGCGAGACAGCGGACGCCCTGGAGACCTTCTGCGACACCAAGGACCCGGGGCTGCTCAGCGGGCGAGGCTTGTCGTCCAGCGTCTTCCCCGTGGATCTCTTCAGCGAGCAGCAACGCATCCCGGTCAGCGCGTTGCCCAGCGACTCGCGTCCCCCGCCGCCTCCGCAGATCCCGAGGCCCCCGAAGCTGCCGGCGCGCATCGCCTCGCCCAGGTTGCCCGGCGCGGATGTGCTGGCGTTCGCCGCGGCCGGTCCCATGTCGGCGCCGGGCGTGCGCCGATCGCCGGGTTCGGGCGCTACGCGCCAGGGGCCACCGCCGCTGCCGCCGCGGGCGAGTCAGCAGATGAAGGCGCAGAAGCCGATCTCGATCATTCCCGACGAGGAGCTGGAGCTAGCCAGCGAAGAGCCCACGACGGGGGTACGCAACGAGCTGGCGCTCAAGGCGACGGAGCTGATGCGTCGCGGTGACTGGGCCGCGGTGGCGAAGCTCGCGGAACACTTGCGGGCCTCGAAGCGTCACCTCGGTCTCGCTGAGCGCCTCGACGCGCTGGTCAAGCTCGGGGAGGGAGACGCCCTCGAGGCCCTGGGTACCCTGCGCCGCGCCGCGGAGTCCGCCACCAGTCAAGCGAGCGGAGATCGTTGCCGCGCGGCACTGGCTCACGCCATTGGCCTCGGCGCCGCCGGGCGCGGAACCGAAGCCTTGCTCGAGGCGCTGAGCGGTCTGGCGTATGCTCGCGAAGCCGACGATCGCCGCGGCGAGCTGGCCTGCACCCGCTTCATCGCGCAGCTGTCAGAGGCGGCAGGACACACGGGGAGCGGGGCGCGGTGGAAGGACGCCGCGGAGCGGATTCAGGAGTAGGGGCAGGGCCAGGGCCAGGGCCCGGGACAGGGGCGGGGTCCGGGGTAGGGACGGCGCCTGGGTCAGGGACAGCGTCAGCGTCGGCGGCTGTGAGTGGATCGCGGGCGCGGCGCGCTTTGCGCGGCCGCTCTCGGTGAGGTCTTGCCGGCCGGTTTTTTTGGGCTGTTGGGTTTTGGCGATCGCGGCGCGCTTTGCGCGGCCGCTGCTGGTGGGGTCTTGGCGGTTGGTTTGCGTTTGGCTTGGGGCAAGCGCGTGCCAGGCTTCGCCTGTCTCTGGCGCTTGCCGCGTTTCCGTGGGGGAGCGATGCCACACTGTCGCGGGTCGCCTTCTCAGCCCCGGACGCTATCGCGGACCCCGGCCCTGGCCCCGTCCCTCTCCCAGTCGCGGCCGCAGTCCCTGACCCTGGCCCGGTCCTGGTCGCTCAGCTCCCTTTCCTCCCCGCGTCGGGGCCTCGGGGGCGAGCCCCGCCGTCGGGGCGGAAAGGGAACGATGTCACTGCGAATTCAGACTACCGCGCTCGAAGTCATCTCTCTCCTGCGTCCGCTGATGCCGAGGCTGCGGCGCTTCGATAGCTCGCTCGCCAATCAAATCGCGCGCAGCGCTTCGAGCGTTGCGCTCAACATTGGCGAAGGAGAGCACTCATCCGGAGGCACGCGGCGCCAGCGCTACTTGAGCGCAGCCGGCTCCGCGAACGAGACTTGCAGCGCGCTCAAGGTGGCGCTAGCCTGGGGCTACCTGCAGCGGCGGGACTGTGAGGTGCTGTTCCAGCGCCTCGACCATATCCTCGCGGTACTGTGGAAGCTGACGCGGACAGCATAGCGGGGCATAGCTGCGCATGGTGGGGGAGCGCATGCCGGTTCCTCCCCGTACTTCACGCTGGCGCCAGAGGTGCTCTCGCCCTCAACGGAAGCGTTCGACGAGACTGACCTCAGCCTAGGCGTCGGCGGCGTTCAGTAGCTCGTAGGCTTTCTGGTCATAGGACGCGATGAGGAATACGCGCCCTTCCCTGAAGCGAACCTCGTCGAGGCGTTCGGTGAATGCGCCGAGCTTGATCAACTTGTCTTCGCGCTGTCGATAGACGACGAGCCGGTTCTTGGCCTTCGAGAAGGCGAACAGGAGGCGCAAGTGGGGTTCGGCAACGGCGCGCACGAAGCCGGGCACATTGACTTCGCCCACCCTGACGAACTCCGCATCGCGCCGTGTGAACCAGCGCACCGTCGTGCCAAGCCAGTGGAGCACGTCATCGGCGCTCGCCGCGCGGACCCCCGACGAGTTGACGTCTACTCGCTTCGAGTGATCCGAACCGACGTCGACCGTCGCGCAGGTTTGCGCTGCCAAATCGAACCACTGAAAGGTCCGAGTGTCGTCGACCACGGCGAGCAGCCCACCGGGATCAAGGGACAGATAGGGACGGATGACTTGTTTGGGCATGGGGAGCTCACGCCACTCGCCCTTAGTCGGGCGCCAAGCCAGCGTCTTGACCCACTGGCTGCTCCCGCCCACCAGAGCCGCCAAGAGTCCATGTCGGCTGAATTGGTGGGGGGGCGTCGAACCTGCTTCGATGCGCGGTCTCAGAAAATCCCAGTCGGCTTCGCTCAGTTGGTACGCCGAACGCTCGGCTTCGGGGACCTCGGTCATCTCTAACGGCGCGAGGGCTATTCTTAGCTTCTTTGAGGCTGTCTTCCCCTTCGACGGTGCCTCCTCCGTGAGCGTCTTCGGCTTCGCTTTCGCCGGCTTGAGCTTCACCCAGTTCAGGAACAGTTCCTCCACGCCACGCACAGCGAAGCGCTCGCGAGTCATCGCGGTGTCGATGACGATCATCCCGTCTTCTAGCGCACTCCGCCCTGAATACTCCCCCTTCAAGGTCGCGAGCGCCTTCAGCTTGCCCTCGTGGTAGCCAATGAAGCTCATGTCCTTGCGGAAATGACCCGCGGCGAGCACCGCGCCAGGGACTACGGTGGCGAGACTTGACGCCATGCCGGACCAACCGCCCTTCTTTCGCAGTTGAGCGAGCGGTTCGGGCTTGTCCTGAGTGAAGTCGAACACGTAGATGTCAGCTGCGTTGCGTACTGCCCAGAGGTCGCCCAGGGCTGCGACTGAAACCGCCCCAGCGTCCGACACCCAAGCGAGGCGCGCGGCGCTCGTCGTGAAATCCACATGGTAAATATGGCGACCGACCAGGGCCAACGCATGACCACCACTCCCATGGACTTCCACGACGAGGTAGTACGGGTTCTCCGGCAGTCCCGTCACCTCACGGCGTGAGCCGTCGTCGTCGAGAAACGCGATGCCTTTCGGCTTGTTGTCCTTGAAGACGCGCGCGCAGGGCCGCGCGCTCTCCAACAGCGGGTGGTCGCCGTCGAAGAGCCACAGCGTGGTGTACTTCCCTTGTGGCCTCTGTTCGCTTCGGGGCGAAGGGACGTTCAGGGCACCCCAGTCTCGCTGTTGCTCTTGGTCGCCGTCTTGGCTCTGCTCTAGGGGAACCAGCTCGAGGCCGGAGTTCTGCGCGCCCTTGAACGCACGCTCGTGCGCCACCGCCGCTCGTGCGGCCTTGCGGGCCTCTTCGAAGTCAGAATTCGGCGCGAGCTCTGGCCAGCTGGGCTCGACCTTGCGCCCATCGAGTCCTGGTGGCGGCACCGGGCCGGGGGGCCAGTAGTTGGTCTCACGGGCGCCGAGGTGTGCGGCGTGCTGCAGCGGCGCGATGCGATCGATCGCTTTCGCGAGTTCCCACACCTGGGAGAACGCGGGACGCGATTTCAACCAGCGCTCGCCTATCCAGAACAGCGCAAAGGGCCCGCTCCAGAGCCACTCCTTTTCGGCGGGGTTCGCCGGGCCACTCGCCAGGGTGCGCTCGAAGCAGTTTGCGATCGCAGCCACCTGTGCGCTGGTCGGCGGCTGTTCGAAGCGCAGCTCATAGCGGTGCCCATCGTTGGCACCCTCCGACCAGTCTGGCGGAAACGCGTTGAAGAATCGGAGCGGCATCGGCCAGGCAGCCTAACACGCGAGCACGTCTCTTCAGCCCGGGCTGAGCCACGCTTGCCGGGAACCGAGAGCCCTTCGGGTTGGCGTCCCAGCCGCTCAACGCGGCGCTGCCCCCGAAGCGACCGAAGGCGACGCCGCGTTTCCGCGGGGTGCGACTAGCGCCGGCCGACGAGGCGCACGAGCGTGCCCAGCACGTGGTTGAAGCTGGCACGAAGCTCGGCGCTGAGCGGCGGCATGTAGCCAAACGCCGTAGCGGTTTCGAAGCACGCTTGGGCCTCGCGCAAGGAACCCAGCGCCGTATGGTAGCGCGCCACGCGATTGCGCCCTTGGCTGTAGCTACCTTCGGCCACGTTCAGGGGCGCGCTTGACAGGGCCCGCCTGCACTGGCGAGCCAGATCCGGGTCACGCCGCTCGAGCTGACCAATGAGTGGGCCGAGTGAGTGAATCAACTCGAGCAATACGGGATGGATACGTAGAACGATTACCTCCGGGAAACGCGTCGACGCACTGCGCGCTGGCGCACCCCCGCCACTCGACCGCGCGCAGCCGCGGTCGAGGCTGCGGGCAACGCCCGCACCGCGCGCAGACACGCGCAGGACGAAGTCCGAGCATGGCGAGCCCGGCCCCGGCCTCGACCGCACCGAGCACGGTGGGAGAATCGGAGAGCCAGCCAAGCCCACCCCGTGTTGTGCACGCCCTCAGCAAGCAATGCGAGCGCCGCGAGCGCGCCGCCACTTCAAGCAGCGCAGCCATGCGAGCACCGCGAACGCGCGGCCCCCTCAAGCAGAGCAGCAATGCGAGCGCCGCGATGCGCGCCCCGCCGTCAGCGCCGACTGAAAGTGTCAACGATGTCGTGGCACAGCGGCCGCCACACGCCCTCGCACTCCCACACGCCCTCGCACTCCCACACGCCCTCGCTCGATCTCTAATCTCCCGCCCCCGCACGAACTCACTCACTCTGTTCGGCGTAAACCTCTTTGAGAATCTCCGCCACCGCCTCGAACAGTTCCTCGGGGATCTGCTCCCCGACCTCCAGCTCCACCAGCGCTCGCGCCACGGGGATGTCCCGGACGACGGGCACGCCGTAAGCGCGCGCGGCGTCGATCATCAACTTGGCCATCTCCCCGCGCCCGCTGGCCACCACCTCGGGCGCGTCGTGCTCCTCGTCCTCGTAGCGTAGCGCGACGGCGACGTGGGTCGGGTTCACGACGACCACCGTCGCTTTCCGTACGGCATTGAGCGCGTCGCCTCGCAGGGCTTCTTCATGGGCGCGGCGGCGCGCAGCCTTGATCTCGGGATCACCCTCGGACTCCTTGTGCTCGCGCTTGACCTCGTCCTTGGTCATGCGGAGGCGCTTCATCCAGGCGCGCCGAGTGATCAGGATGTCGACGCCAGCCAGCGCCAGGCCAACGCCAGCGGCGATCCAGGCCAGGTGCCGCGATAGATCGCCGGCGACCGCCGCCGCGCGAGGCGCTTCGCCGATGGTCGCGGCGAGGCTCGGTAGCTCGGCCTTCAGCTCGCGCACCGTGAGCCAGCCGAGCACCAGCGCGGTGATCAGCGCCCGGGTGAGACTGAACAGCCGCTGGGTGTTGAACACGTTCTTGAGGCCGCTCAGGGGGTTCAGCCTGGAGAGATCCGGGGTCAGGCGCTTCGGCGTGATGAGCCCACCAGTCTGCACCGCGCCCACCGCGACCGCCGCGAGGGCGCCCGTCGCCACGAGGGGCAAGCTCAGCGCCAGCACCTGCCAGGCGGCGACCTCGGGCTCGGGCGAGGCGCCATTCAGCACCGCGATCAGGGTCTGCGAGCTCTCGTTGAGCAGCCGCGCCAGCGCGCCGGGAGCGATGGCCAGCACCGCGCAGAACACCGCGGCCTGACCCAGGGCGGCGGACACCGGGCTGTCGCCGTCTTGACGAGCCTTTTTCAGCCGTCTTGGAGTCGGATCCTCGGTCTTCTCGCTCACCGGCGTCGAGGTTAGCCGGGGCGACTCGCGGCGCGCAAGGCTCTGGGGTTCCGGGGCCGGGCATGGGCCGGTTTCGACGGACGGCTGGCTCGGTTGCGGCTTATCTCGACTTACCCCGCTTTGATGCCGTGAGGAAGCGGATCTCGGGGCGAGGAGGCGCGCCTCACCCCCGAAACCCGGAAATCGGTGAACCGAAGCGCCGGAGCTAGAAGGGGAAGCTCCAGCCGCTGCGGTAGGCGTTGGCGGTCTGCTGGATGATCGGAGTGCGGATCTGCGGCGGCGGGTGGCTGCGCTCGAAGCCGAACAGCACGTCGATGGGGCTCATCTGGTCCATTCCGGAGAAGAAGCGCATGGTCAAGAGGCCCCCGGCCTCGGTCCAGTGATAGTCGGCGCGGCGCTTGCCAGCGGTCAGCACGTTCTTCGTGCCCTCCACGTCGGCGGCGATCTCGTTGGGCTGGTTGAACAGCGGCACGGCGCCGGACAGCACGCGACCAATTTCCCCAGGGCTAAGCGGGCCGTCTTGAGCGGTGCAGGGGAGGTGCCCCAGGTAGTGATGCGCCAGCTCGTGGCCCATCACGAAGGCGATCTGCTCGTCGAGGATCTGGTGCTGCCGAGCGACCTTGCGTCCGTCGATCTGCTGCTGCGGATTGAAGAAGCCAGGGGGCGGCTGGACGATGGGCGACTTCGGGCGCTGGTTCTTGGCGAGGAACGCGATGTACTCGTCGACCTTGCGCGTGCCGAACAGCTCGTCGCTGGCTTGCGCTTGAGCGAGGTGGGACTCGATGTCCAGCAGGCCGTCGGTGATCGCCATCATCGAGCGACCGTTGATGCAGCCCGCGAAGGCGTTCACCTCGCCAGGCGTGTCATCGACCACCAGCGGGATCCCCTTGACTCGCGCTTGCTTGCCGGCGTCGAGCGCCGCGATCAGATCCGTCATCACGACCTGTGCTCGGTTGCGCAGGAAGTTGATGTCGACCAGGTTGATGGGATCGTTCGCGACGGGAGGTGCGGGAGCGACGGGAGGTGGAGCAGTGGGCGCTGGTTGTGGCTGCCCAGGAGGCGGTTGTTGGTAGCCAGGCTGACCATACTGAGGCTGCCCGTACGGTGGCTGTCCGTAAGGTTGCTGCTGGCCGTAGTAGGGCTGCTGCCCATAGGGCGGCGGCTGTTGCGCGCCGCGACCGCTGCGCTCGGGCTCACAGCCGACGAGCAGCGCCAACGCGATGGTAACCAGACCGAGACTTCGCCTCATAGCTGCCCACTCTAGCGCCGAGCGTCGGAAGTTGCTCGCACGCGCGATCCTGGCGCCGCTCCGATCAGCCGAACACGGCCACCAAGCCGATGAATGCCGCGTAGAGCACAACGTAAAATCCGCCCTCGGGGCGCCCGATGGTGCGAGCGCCTCTCATGGATACGGCGCAGGCCAGGGTGACCACCCCCAACGCGAGCAAATCCACCGGGAAGGTCTGGAAGCTGGTTGGGATGGGGCGCACGAGGCTCGTGACTCCCAGGATCAGCAGGATGTTGAACAAGTTCGAGCCGACGACGTTGCCCACGGCGAGCTCCGAGTGGCCCCGCAGCGCCGCGACCAGCGACGCCGCGAGCTCGGGCAAGGAGGTGCCGACGGCGACGATGGTCAGGCCGATCACGCGCTCACTCATGCCGTAGCGTTTCGCGACGCCGATGGCGCCATCGACGAAGACGTCGCCGCCCAGGACCAGCACCGCGAGCCCCACCAAGAACAGCCCGAACAGCGTCAGCTTGCCCCGGGACTCATCGATCTCTTCGAGCTCCGCCTGCTCGCCGTCACCCTGGCGTGCGGTCTTCAAGGTGAGGATCGTGAAGGCGATGGCCCCAAGGGTCAGCAGCGCGCCTTCGAGGCGCCCAATCTGGTTGCCCAGCATGATCAGCGGGACCGAGAGCGTCGCGATCAGCAACCAGGGAATTTCCCTGCGGATCAAGGTCGGATCCACCTTGGGCGGCGCGATCAGGGCGGTGACCCCCAGGATGAGTCCAATGTTGGCGACGTTGGAGCCGACGACATTGCCCACGGCGATGTCGCTCTTGCCGTTCAACGCGGCGGTGACGCTCACCGCCAGCTCGGGTGCGCTGGTGCCGTAGCTCACGACCGTCAACCCGATCACCAGCGGCGCGACCCCGAAGGCTCGAGCCAGACCCGCGGCGCCCCGGACCAGCCACTCGGCGCCGAAGTACAGCATCACGCCACCGAGGAGGAGCCGACCGAGATCGAGGAGCATGGGGGTTCAGCGGAGGGCAGCTTCGAGCTGCCGCAAGTGGGTCTGGGGGTGAGGAGTGGCGGAAAGCAACGAGGAAACTACGGTATACGCTGGGCGTCCAGTCGCCCTTGCTCCGAGCTTGCAGACCCGGTGCTCACCCCGAGGCGCCAGTCGCCTGTTATGCTGCTGAGCGCTTATGGAAGGCACCGCGCGCAAGCTCGAGCTTCACTGGCAGATCCTGATCGCGCTGGTCCTGGCCATCGTCCTGGGCAAGCTCGGCAACGCGGACAGCGCCATTTTCGGGCTGCAGCTGAAGAGCGTAGCGGACTTCGTCGGCGAACTATTCCTGCGCGCGCTGCGCATGCTGGTGGTGCCGCTGATCATGGCCTCCATCATCTCGGCGGTGGCCGGGCTCGGGGAGACGCACTCTCTCGGGCGCCTGGGCCTGAAGACCGCGGCCTACTACGTCACCACTTCCCTGATCGCGATCCTGATCGGTCTGGTGGTGGTCGATCTGATTCAGCCGGGGATCGTCAATGGGGTGGCCGCCAAGGATCAGATCGGCCTGTCCGGCGACGTGGTCAGCGTGCAGAAGGCCGTCGAGGGTCGGAGCGGCAAGGACGTCGTCGACGTCTTCCTGCGCCTGGTGCCGAAGAACGTCGTGGAGGACGCGGCCAAGGGGGAGATGCTGGGGCTCATCTTCTTCTCACTTCTCTTCGGCTTCTTTACCACGCGGATAGACGACGAGAAGCGTCGGGTGGTGCGCGCGTTCTGGGATGGCGTCTACGACATCATGCTCAAGATCACCGACTGGGTGATCGGCTTCGCGCCCATCGGCGTCTTCGCGCTGGTGTTCAAGGTGGTGCTCACGACGGGGTTCGATGCATTTCGGCCGCTCCTGGTCTTCTTCTTCTGCGTGCTGCTCGCGCTGGGGATCCATCTGCTGGTCGCGCTGCCGCTCCTGATGCGGCTGGTCGGCGGCCTCAATCCGCTCAAGCACTACAAGGCGATGGCGCCGGCGCTGCTGATGGCGTTCTCGACGGCGTCCTCGTCGGCGACGCTGCCACTCACCATGGACTGCGTGCGCGATCGGGCGGGCGTTTCCCCACGGGTGAGCAGCTTCACCTTGCCCCTCGGGGCGACGGTCAACATGGACGGCACGGCGCTGTACGAGTGCGTCGCGGCGATCTTCATCGCCCAGGCGTATGGCATCCAGCTGAGCTTGACTCAGCAGTTCACGGTGGTCCTGATCGCGCTCTTGACCTCGATTGGCGTCGCCGGGATCCCGGCCGCCAGTCTGGTCGCCATCACGCTGATCTTGACGTCCATCGGCTTGCCGGTGGAGGCGATCGGTCTCATCCTCGCCGTGGACCGGGTGCTCGATATGTGCCGAACTGCCGTCAACGTCTTCAGCGACTCCTGTGGTGCCGTGCTGATCGCCAAGAGCGAGGGCGAAGTGGTGCTCAGCGAGCCCGCGGAGGCTTGAGGATGGACATCGAGGTCGCCGAGCCTCGTCCGCGCTTCGCCTGGATGCGGCGCTTCAGCGTGCCAAGGGAGCACTTCGTCGCCGGCAATCGCCTGCTGCTGTTGCGCAACGGGGCTCAGGCGTTCCCCGAGATGCTCCAGGCCATCGACAGCGCCCAGCGTCAGGTGCTGCTCGAGATGTACTGGTTCGATTCCGACCACGTCGGGCGCCTGTTTGCCACGGCGCTGCTCGCGGCGGCTGCTCGCGGCGTCGACGTGCGGGTGATCTACGACGCCATCGGATCCATCGACGCCGACGGGCAGATGTTCGAGGAGCTGGTGCTCGGCGGCGTCAAGGTCCTGGAGTTCAATCCCATCCTGCCCTGGCGCAAGCGTTTCCGCTGGGCAAGGGTCTCGCGCCGGGATCATCGCAAGATCCTGGTGGTGGACGGTTGTGTAGGCTTCACCGGCGGCATCAACATCGCCGCGCCCTGGTGGCCCGACGATGAGTCCGTCGAGCCCTGGCGTGACGACATGGTGCGCGTCGAGGGGCCGGCGGTGGAGGGCTTCGTGCACCTGTTCGAGGCGACCTGGCAGCTCGAGAGCGGCGAGTCCCTGGAGCTCTTCGAGTCTCAGGTCGTGGGCGATCGCCGCATGCCCGAGGATCTCGCGGTGAGCGTGCTGGGCGAGAACTACTTCAGAAACCGTCAGCAGATCGCGAGTGCCTACCTCGCCAACATCCGCACGGCTCAGCGCCGGATCTGGATCACGAACTCGTACTTCGTGCCCGACCGCCCCGTGGTGAAGAGCCTGATCACCGCGGCTCAGCGTGGAGTCGATGTCCGAGTTTTGCTCCCCGGGGAAATCGACATCAAGATCGTGCGCTACGCGAGCCAGGCGGTGTGGGGCAAGCTGATGCGCGCCGGGGTGCGCATCTTCGAGTGGAGCGGTAACGTGCTCCACGCGAAGACCGCGGTGATCGACGGCGAGTGGTGCACCATCGGCACCTTCAACCTCGATCATCTCTCGGTGTTCACGAACCTGGAAGTGAACCTGAGCGTGCGCGATGCGGAGTTCGGAGAAGCCCTGGAGCAGGGCTTTCTGTGGGATCTGAAGCGCAGCCGCGAGATCACCCGTCACGACTTCGCCTTTCGCCCCCTGGGCGAGCGCCTGCTAGAACTCTTCCTCTATCGCTTCCGAAAGCTGATGTGATGTCGAGCCTCGAGCGCTCTCAGCTGCCCCAGGTGCCCCCGCCCTCCGCGGCCGATCTCGCGCGGCTGCGGCACAAGTACGAGCGCCTCGGTGAGCTGCGAGCGGCCGTGGGTCAGCACAGCGCAGAGCAAGTGCGAACGCCGCTGCGGGAGCTGGCGAAGGAGTTCCCTGGTTCCTTGCGCGAGATCGACGTACTCAGTTCCGAGCGGATCCAGGAGCGGGTCACAGCCCTGGAGTCCGGCAGCGAGCCTCCGGAGTGGGCCGAGGTGATCCACGGCTATCACGTCCTGATGCGGG
This sequence comes from Polyangiaceae bacterium, assembly GCA_041389745.1. Classification (GTDB taxonomy): domain Bacteria; phylum Myxococcota_A; class Polyangia; order Polyangiales; family Polyangiaceae; genus JAHBVY01. Next base: position 1,652 of record JAWKRF010000021.1, on the reverse strand, counting down.
TCAGCCTGTGGCTGAAGACCCAGCTCTCGAGTCGAGAGGACGCTCCTCGCCTCGCCGAGGAAGTGGAGCACCGGTTTCAGGTGATCTGCGCGCCGGAGTGGATCGGGCGTGTGGCAAAGCCGCCGCGGGGACGCCTGAACGATCTGGTGTTCGAGGCGCTGACGGCGCAGTTCGGGCGCTCCGCCGCCGACCTGCGCGCGTTGATATTTCCACGAGGCAACACGGAGCCTCTGCTTGGCGACGGAGCCGACTGATGTTCGAGCTGTCGACCCACGAGCGGATCAGTGAGATCGGCGAGGAGATCTGGGACGGTTTGTTGGGGGGAGGGCCGCCGTTCTTGCGCTACGCCTGGCTGGAGGCGCTGGAGCAGACGGGCTGTGTCAGGCCGGAGCGAGGCTGGCTGCCGATGCACATCCAGATCCGCGCTGCGAGCGACGGCGACGAGCCTGGAGAGACCTTGCTCGTCGCGCCCGCCTACGTGAAGGGCAACAGTGAAGGGGAGTTCGTCTTCGATCACGCCTGGGCGCGCTTCGTGGAGGAGCGAGCCGGCATCGATTATTACCCGAAGCTGATCGTCGCCGTGCCCTTCACCCCGGCGAGCGGCCCGCGCCTCTTGATGAGGCCCGGCGCCGACCAGGAGCAGCTGACGGCGGCCTTCGTGCAAGGCCTCCACGCCATCTGCAAGAAGGTGGGGCTGAGCGGCGCCCACATCCTGTTTCCCGACTCGGGCCAGTGCCTGACGCTGCGCGACGAGCGCTTCGGTCTGATCGAGCGCCACGGCCTGCAGTATCACTGGTCGAACCACGGCTATCAGACCTTCGATGACTTCCTCGGTCGCTTCAACTCCAAGCGCCGTCACCAGATCCGCCGCGAGCGGCGCGCTCTCGAGGAGCAGGGCCTCGAGCTACAGGTCTGCGCCGGGGACGAACTCGACAGCGCTCACGTCGACGAGATCTACGAGCTCTACCTGACCACGGTGAACAAGTTCTTCTGGGGGCGCCAGTACCTCAATCGCGGCTTCTTTCATCAGGTCTTCGACAAGCTCGGCAGCGGCTTACAGGTCGTGCGTGCGGTGCCGCGCGGCACCAGGCACGGTCAAGGCAAGGCACTCGCCGGGGCGCTGAACATCGTCTCCAAGGACACGCTCTACGGCCGCTACTGGGGCGCCTTCGAGGAGCGCGAGTACCTGCATTTCAACGTCTGCTACTACCGCGGCGCGGAGTTCTGCATCGAGCAGGGCCTCCAGCGTTTCGAGCCTGGAGCCGGCGGCGAACACAAGGTGGCGCGCGGCTTCGCACCCACCGTCACGCCCAGCTTCCACTACCTGAGCCACGCCGGCGTCCGAGGAGCCATCGCCGCCTACACGGAGCACGAACGCGAGGCGATCGCGGAGCACATTCGCTGCGAGAAGCCCGTGTTGAGGATTTGAGTGCGTGTTCACCCTTTGGGGTGATGCCGGATGGCGTCTTGAAGCGGACGCTACGGAACTTTCGGTACAGAAACAGCCGCTTGCGTGGGGTGTATGTGTCCAGCGAGGCTTGGAGGCTGCTCTATGCTTGCCGCGGGGAAACAATGAGTGGTTCCGTTGAGCGTTTGGGGTCCGCTTGGTTGCATCGAACTCCAGCCCCAGCGGAATCCAGCTCTCGGTCGTC
>JAWKRF010000020.1:0-161009 GCA_041389745.1 Polyangiaceae bacterium | reverse complement strand
TGAGCCTTCCGGTGACTCGAGCTCCTTACGGCTCGGCTCGGGCTTCGCCCATTGCCTCGGGGAGACACGAGGCTTCTCCAGGCTGGCGGCCGGGTGGGGTCTTGCCGGTTCGGGCACGAGGCTCAGTTGCTCTGGAGGGCGACCGTCACGAAGCCGGGGGTGCCGGGATGGCCGTTGCGCGGACCATCCGGTGACACCGCGAAGCGGCCGCAAGCGGTGGAGATGTTGATGCTCTCCGTGAACTGCGCATACCCCGAGGCGTCGACGCTCAGACGGAAGTTGCCGGCCTGGTCGGGTTCATCCAGCATGAAGTCGACGAATCCGTCGCACTTGGGTGGTGACGAGCCGAAGATCCCCGAGCGCTCGCCTTGGAGCCCCCAGGTGAAGTCGCAGACTGGCTGCTCCGTCTGCGCGTCGATCACGTACAAGCCGACGCGCTGGGGGAATTCGCTGCAGTCGATGGGCGTGTCGGAGTCGCCGCAGGCGACGAGCAAGCCGGCGACGAGGAGGAGTGAGCTTCGACGTGATATCGTTGCCATACGGATCATTCTGGCTCCAGGGCGACAGTTACGTAGCCGGTGACACCTGGCAGGCCGTTGCGCGGACCGCTCGGGGAGACCGCTTGTTCGCCGCAGCTGTCCGTGAAGATTCGAATCGTCGTGCTGGCGGTTTGGTAGCCGTCTGCGTGGACCTCGAGGCGGAACGTGCCGCGGTCTTCTGGGTCGATGCGCGCGAACTCATGCAGTCCGTCGCAAGACGTGGGCGCCGGGCCTCGTGGAGTGAGAGCGGTGTAGCGGTCGCTGTACAGCCCGGTTCCTATGCCGCACACGGGTTGCTGCGTTCGTGCGTCGATGGCAAACACACCGCTCTGGTGCGCGCCTGCTTCGTCGCAGTCGCGCTGGGGGTTGGAGTCGCTGCAAGCGGAGACGACGAGCAAGGCGAGCGGAACGAGCCAGCGCATGCGCTCAGGTTAGACCGTTGACGGCCTGACGTCTCGTATTCTGCTGAGGACGCGACCGCGAGGTCGCTGGCGTGGACTGGCAGGGCGCAGTTCCGCAGAATCGGCGCGGGTCGATCAGCGAGGACTGGCACTTCGAGACGACCGAGCTCCGTCGCGACGGCCGAGCAGCGGCGGGTCAATCATGCGCGGGTGCTCGAGGCTCGGCGCGGAGCTCTCAGCGCGGCGCTGGGGGAACCACGACGTCGTTGATCGGGGAGACGCTAGCCCCTCCAGGGTAGGCGTAGCTCACGTACTGGGAGTAGAAGCCGGAGAGCTGGCTGCCGGTCTCTCCGGAGCCCCAGCCCCAGACGGTCAAGCCGAACGGCTGGTCACTCACGATCTCGCGGCGCCCAGTGTTGCAGCCCTTCTGGCCCTGGAAGTCGTGGCGCACCAGGTCGAAGTAGGTGTACTCGTACTTCCCGGAGGTACCGATCGGTTGCCAGCCGTCGAGGGTGCCGGCGCAGTCGATGCTGACGTCCGCGAAGAGCTCTGCGGAGGTCTTCTTGCGCACCACGATCAGGTTCGTCTCCGGATAGGTCGGGTCGGCGAAGAAGACGTAGCGATCCAGGTACTCGCCGGGAGGTACCACGTTGACGAATTCAGCATCCCCTCGTCCGTCGTCACCGCCGGTGGGTGGCTCCTGCTGTGCAGGATCGAACTCTGCGGCGCCGGTCATGTGGGCCGACATGTAGAAGGGGTGAGCTTCGCTCTGGCTCTTGACCACGAACGGGCCAGAAGCGTTGAACTGGGCGACCTGGCCCAGGTTGAGTGACGTTGGAGCGCCGGGTGGGGTGCTCGGTTCCCACGTCAACGTCGTTCCATCCGCGGCACCGATCAGGCGCCATGGTGGCGATTCCTCGATGCCGTCGTAGCGGTTGCGGTAGCGGACACCCACGTACTCGTTGCCCAGCGCGCGGATCGGCGGGATCTGCTGATGCGCACTTTCCGCGCAGCAATCTCCGATGCTCAGGGTGGTCATCCCACCCCATACGCCGACCGGGACGTTGGCCTGAATCACGCTACCATCCAGAGCCTGGGCCTGGGTGAAATGCAGGACCTGACCTTCGTTCAGTGCGTATGTCCGCGGCTGTCCCGCGCCGGTCCCTGCCACTCCGTTCCCACCGACGATGGCGACGTTCGGGCTGATGGTGATCTCGGTGTCGTCCTGGTGGGCGACCACCGAGAGGAAGGGCTGCGACCCGATGGGCAAGCCATTGCCAAACGCGCTGACGCCGATGTAGTTGTCACCCCACGAGGTGGTAGGGAGCAGCAGGGTCGCGCTGGTCAGGGCGCTCTGGCCCCCTCCATAGGGATAGATGTCGTAAGCGACGACCGGGGCGGAGGTCTCGAAGTGGAACGCCGAGCCGATCGAGGTTCCGTGAGGAGCCGCGTCCAGCGTGGTGATCGCGGGGGTGATCCCAGCGGGACAGTTCGTGTTCAGGCCGAGCGGTGATACGCCGAAGCGGTTCAGGAACAGGATCGCAATTTCCCCGGCAGGAATACGACTGTTGGTCATCTGCGTGTACTGAAGACCTGGGCCAGATCCGCTCGGAATGTAGCCAAACCGGTTCGGGTCCAGAGACTGACCGGCGTAGCTCACCTTGATGAAGATGTTCTCGTCCGAGGGGTTCACCACGAAGGCGGCGAAGCACCCGCCGCGGGCGTCGAGAGTGATGTCGGGGACCACCGCGTAGTAGTTGCAGCCAGAGCTGGTCTTCTGGTCGGCGCCTTCACACGACGCGGGGTTCCCGCCGCCAGCGCCGGTTCCACCACTGGAGAGGAAGCCACCGCTGCCGCCGTTGTTGCCGCTGCCGCCGTTGTTGCCGCTACCACCGTTATTGCCGCTGCTGCCGTTGTTGCCGTCTCCCGCTGCAGAGCAGTGAAGAGAGGCCAGCGCCGCCAGTACGCTCAACCATCGAAGCCCGATCCCTCGTTCCATCTCGCCCCCCAAAGGCTCGTGCTCCCGCACGGCTCCAAGACCCAGTAGAGTCTAGACCGGCCCGCCGGCCAGCGAAAGAGGTGCTTCAGGCCTCAAGTACCGGCTTGCTCGGGTGCCCAAAGAACGTAGCGATTTCGAGTCATTGGTCAGTTTGTGAGCAGGGTCTTCTGGACAAGGGAGGGGAAGCCTCTGGTGCTCCGGGACAGGGGCGCGGGAAGCCTCTGGTGCTCCGGGACAGCGGCGCGGGAAGCCTCTGGTGCTCCGGGACAGGGGCGCGGGAAGCCTCTGGTGCTCCGGGACACGGCCCGTGGCCTCGATGCCCTGCCCACAGTCTCGAGCCTCGGACCGGACCCGCGAGCAGCTGCGCGTCGCCGACCATTGCCTGGTGGAAATATCGCGCCGAGACATCCGGCGCTAGCCGGACGGCCGAAGCGTCTCCCCGCCGGAACGCCCGAGGTCTCCAGTCTGAAGTAGGGGACCGCGCGCTGGCGCGATTCGAACTGCATACCGTACGGATAAGAACCGTCCGGTCGGGGAGATCGAGTACGGCTTCCCCGGCGGAGTCTGGCGAACCGTGGCACACTGCGCTCATGCGCGTGGTGTGGACAGTGGCCGTCGCTGGGTGTTGTTTGCTCGCCGGATGCGGGAGCGACGGCGAATCCGGGGGCGGTGGCTCCGCAGGTGCCGGCTCGGGTGGCTCCGCGGGAGTCAGCGCCGGCGGAGCCGGTGGTTCCCGAGCTGGCTCGAACGCTGGCGGTTCGAGTTCAGCAGGTTCCGCGGGGCGAGGAGTTGGCGGCGCGGCCGGCACCGCCGGTTCGTCAGGCAGCGGTGGCGCAGCGGGTGGCGGAGGCGCAGCGGGTAGTGGAGGCGCAGCGGGTAGCGGAGGCTCCGCTGGTGGTGGCGGGAGCGCGGGCTCTGCGGGAGCGCCGAGCTGCTCGCTGACTGTGTCGGGGCCCGTCAAGGCGACCGTCGACAACCAGGTCATCGAGGGGCTACGCATCACGTCGACCAGCGGTCCTGCGATCGACATCGATGGACACGCTGGCGTGACCGTGCGCAACGTGGAAATCCTCCACGCGGGCGGCGTGGGGATCCGGGTCGCGAGCTCCGACGACGTGACTCTGGATCACGTGTCCGTCCGAGGGAAGTACACCGACGCGCCGGTGATGGGGGCGAACAGCTCCTCCGATCTGTTGAACGTCAGCTGCTATCAGTCCGCTCGTCTCACGGTCAAGGGCGCCCGACTCACCCGTGGTTCGAGTGGCATCTACCTGCAGTCCTGTCCCGACTCCAGGCTCAGCTTCATCGAGGGTCACGACTTTCGGGGTCCGTTTCCTCGCGGACAACTCGTGCAGTGGAATGCCTCGGACTCGGGGCTGCTGGAGGACTTCTCGGTGGAGAACCCGCCAGGATCGTGGCCCGAGGACAACGTGAACGTGTACAAGTCGCTGAACGTCACCGTTCGCCGCGGCCTCGTCGATGGCAACAACTCACCCTCGGGAGTCGGTGTGATCTTCGACGGCGATACGAGCACGGGTCGCGTGGAGGACGTCGACGCCATCCGCATGGGCAACGGATGCTTCTCCAACCACGCGGGAGCGGAGGGGAACGTCTTCCTCGGCACGCGCTGCCGCGAGAACGTCTGCAGCGATCAAGGGCGCGGCGCGCCGTCGTCGAACGCGCTGATGTGGGCGGGCAAACCTGGCCTGAGTCAGATCCGCATCGAGCAATCGAAGTACTACGCTTCCTGCAACGGCAACCTGGTTTGGCCGCAAGACTCCTTCGCGGTGCTCGAGCTCGTCGAAGAAGATTTCACGCTGAGGAGCGCGATCCGTGTGGCGTTCTGCTGGGAGTGATCGGCCGGCGAGGGCGACTACCTTGGCTTGCCGACGGTCGCCACGGCCACGTCCACCAGGTGCTGCTCGATGCGGTCATGGGCCTGCTCCAGGCTGCTCGCGCCGGTGAACAAGATCAGATCTTCGGGGCTGAGGCAGACGTAGCGGACGGCGGCAAACACCAGAGACTGGATCTTGAGCCAGGTGCTGGTGCCCACGACGCCGGCGACGCTGCGCATCATGTTTCGATGATGATTGTCCCGGCGCTGGTCGGTGTGACCGCCGTGCTCCGCGAGCCTGGATAGCTGAAGCAGCAAGATCGGGCGCTCCAGGATGGCGAAACGGTAGAGCTCTCGGGTGGCCATCTCGGCGACTGCGGCGGGCGTCGACTCGGGCAGGCGCTGCATGTGCTTCAGTGCGATCTCCCGCATGCGGTCGTAGTGGCCGTCGAGGCAGGCTTCGCACAGCGCATCCAGTGAGGAGAAGTAGTAGCTCACGGTGCCCGTGCTGAGGTTTGCCTTGCGCGCGACGCCGCGTAGAGACAGCGCGCTCGGGCCGCTCTCACTGACGATGGACAGCGCGGCGTTCAGAATCGCCTGCTGAGTCGCCGCCGGATCCGCGTTCTTGGGCCGCACCCCCGGATGGTACTCTCATCGTGCGCTTCCAGACGGAGATTGACGTCCGCCCTCCGCTGACGATCGATGGGATGATATGGCGGCAGTCGCCCTCAAGATCTCGGGTCCGGAGGGGGAACGGCGAGTCAGCGTCAGCGAGCGCGTCAAGCTAGGCCGCGGCCGTGGCTGTGATGTGATCTTGAACCATCCCGCGATTGCGGGCGAGGCGCTGCTGGTGCGCCGAGACGGCGGCGGGGCGATAGCCGACCCACTGGGGGGGGTGATCGCACTCAACGACGGACGCATCCAGAGCAAGCACCAGCTGCAAGACGGTGACGAGATCAAGCTTGGCCCCTACCGCATCGTCGTCGTGATGACGGGGAGCCTTTCGATCCGTCCGCCTTCCGTGCGTCCGGGCACGCTCCCACCGCCCTCGTCCCGCGCGCCGGGTACGTTACCTCCCGGAAGCGCTCCTGCGTCGATGGTGCCCTCGGCGCCTCCCCCGGAGCCCGCGAAGCTCTCGGAGGTTGCGCGCCTGCGTGCTTTCGAGGAGGCGCGGGCGCGCCTGGTGCGCGGCGAGAAGCGCAGCATCGTGATGAGCAAGCTGGGCGAAGCCGGTCTGTCTCGAGGCGAGGCGGCAGCGCACGTCGAGGACACGATCGCTCAGCTGCGCGCCGTGACGGGTCGGCGGGCGCGCCGGCGGTTTCTCGCCGGCTTCTTGCTGCTCCTGGTTGGCGCGCTCGTGAGCGTCTATTTCTCCAAGTTCATCCCCGGAGGGATCGGAGCGACGGTCGTCGAGCTGAGGCTTCCCCATGCCGACCAGGTGTTGCTGTTCGCCGGAGAACACTGGCTCGGGCCGGTGATCGTCGTGCTTGGCTTCGTCGTGATGAGCGCTGGCCTGTTTCGCATGCTGCGGGGGGATCCGCGCTTCAGGGCCTAGTCGCGGACGACCAGCGCTTTCTCACCCCCAGATCCAGAGAGGCTAGGGGAGGGGCTGGGAACGCGACGACGGCGCACCACGCATCAGGGGCCAGCCGCCTTGCCACTGGATGCGATCGACGAGCACCACGCGGCCCGGTGATTGCTGGATCTTGCCGGCGACCCACGCGTGGTACACGTGCACCCAGTCGCCCGAAGGTCCTTTCACCACGGAACCGTGACCGGGGCCTGCCCAGGCGCCCTTGCTCACCAGGATCGGTGAACCTCTCTTGGTGAACGGACCCGTGGGTGAGCTCGCCTTGGCGACGCCGATCGCGTACTTCGAGCTGGCGTAGCCGTTGGCGCTGTAGAACAGGAAGAACTCGCCGCCGTGCTCGATCATCCACGGTCCCTCGACCAGCGCGCCCTCCCAACTCTCGGTGTTGGAGATCAGCGTCTTCGCGCTGCCGACGACCGACAGCCCATCGGCGGCGAGCTCCTGGATCTTGATCGGGGTCGACTGGCCGACTGCGTTGCCGTCGACCTTCCACAACACGTAGTGCTTGCCCGTTGACGCGCGGAAATAATGGGCGTCGATGGCACCTGGGCTTGGCTCGGTGATCAGCGGCTTGCCGATGTCGGTGTACGGGCCAGTCGGGCTGGCGGCGCTCGCGGCGCCGATGGCGAAGGTGCCGGAAGTCGAGCTCTTGGCGCTGAAATAGACGACGTAGCTGCTCCCGACCTTGTGCAGCTCTGGTGCCCAGAAGCTGCCGGTGCCCCAGCTCGGCTTGGTCGCGTCGGTGAACACGTTGCCTTCCCGTTGCCAGTGCACGAGGTCCTTCGACGAGCGCATGGGATACTTCGGACCCGGCGTGCAGGCCATGTAGTAGGTGTCGCCGTCGCGCATCACGCCGGGATCGGGACAGTCGACGTCGACCACCGGATTGGCGAACAGCCCGCCGCACTGAGTGTGGCGGAACGCGAGATCACAGGCGCTGCTTCCGCTGTAGGTCGGAGTCCAGCCGTTCGACAACGTCGCCGAGGAGTTGCCGCCGGAGTTGCTGCAAACGCCGTCCCAGGTCACGACGCCCTTCACGTCGTCGTAGGAGTTCGGATGGTTCGGTCCCGGCAGCCAGGCGGAGCCATAGCCGATGCGCGTCTCGCAGCTCGTGGGCACGCCGCTGCAAGAGTCTGCGTAGTCGAGGGCGATGACGCAGCTCTTGCCCTGGAAATAGGGCTTCCACCCGTTGGAGAGCGTCGCGTAGGCGTTGCCCGAGCCGTCGGTCTGACAGCTCCCGTCCCAGGTCACGACGCCGTTCGCGACGTCGTAGTCGTTCGGGTGGCTGCTGCCATGAATCCACGAGGATCCGTAAGTGATGCGCGTGGTGCAGGGTGCGCTACCTGCGCTGCCGCCTGCGCCGCCGCCACCTGCGCCGCTGCCACCGCTCGAGGCGCCGCCAGTGCCGCTCGAGGCGCCGCTCCCTCCGGTTTCATTCCCTGCGGAACCACCATTCGCGCTGCCGCCGCTGGCCAACCCCGCGCTGCCGCCGGCGGTCTCGCCGCCACTGCTGGAGCCGCCGAAGCTCTCGCCGCTGCCTGCGCTTCCGCCGTCGGAGCCACACGCTAGACTCAGGATGCCGCCACAGAGCAGCAGCGCACGCATCGCCAACCGTTCGGCGGGGCGCCGTAACTGGGTTCGGGGGTGAGGGGACAAGCGATGAGCATAGCACGCGACGTCTGGTCGCGACGACTGGGGCTCGGCGACGTGCGTCCCGATCCTCCGCGAAACACTCCAGACGCGAGAAGCTCCCCGAAGTGCACCCATCGCTACTCGAGCTGCTTCGAGAAGTACGCGCACTGACTCGGGTGGTACTCCTCGAAGCTCGGCATCGGGGACCCATCGCGGGAGGCGACGAGGCGATCCAGGTAGTACTCCCAGCCGGGGCCGAAGTCGCCGACCAGGGTTGGCCGTTCGACGTGATGCACGAAGCGCATGAGCACCTCGTCCGGACCGAGCGCCTCGAGCGTTACCTCGAGGAACACTCCATATTCTCCGTGGGAGCGAACCGCGAGGTAGCGCGGCGGCTCGCAAGCTTCGATGTCGAAATTCTCGTCCGGGGCGCCCTCTTCGAAGCTCATCGTGAGCACGACGGTCTTGCCCACGCCGGGTTCGCCCCTCCAGGGTCCGATCCAGCGCGCGGTGCTCTCGGAGCTGGTCACGCTCTCCCAGACTTCATCCAGCGTGCCCTTGAAGCGTCGCTGGATGACCAGATCGACGCCATGTTTCGCCTTCTCGACCTTGCCCGTGGGTTGCCTCATGCGGACTCCTGCTTCCTGCGTGGTAATTCCGTGGGGTTCTTGCGGCCCCGTCGCCTGACCCGCTGAACTTCGGTCTCGAGCGCGTCGAAGCGGCGCCGCCAGCGTTGCTCGGTCGTGCGCGTCGCCCCCAGCTGGCTCAGCCAATCCTCCAAGGGCCGTAGCGCTTCGAGGCGACGCGAGTAGTGGATCTCGCGGCCGTCGTTCGTGGCGCTCACCAGCGCCGCCTCCCGCAGCACCCGCAGGTGGCGGCTGATCGCCGGGCGGCTCTCGCTGAACTCAGCCGCGATCTGGCCGGCGGACAACGGCCCCCTACCGAGCAGCTCCAGGATGCTACGTCGGGTGGGGTGAGTGATGGCGGCGGCGACGGCGTCCACACCAATCGTGTAACAGAGTCGTTACGCGTTTGAAAGGCCTCTTCGACCTGCGCTATTGAGCTAGAGTTGCCGCGAGCGAGGCGAACGAAGCCTTGCTCGTGATCGGGCCGTGAGCGCGCTCGCTACAGCGGACTGATCAGCATCCAGAGGCCCATCGCGACCATCATCAGGTTCTCCGTCAGGGAGATGAAGCCGAGGGGCACGTTGCTGTTTCCGCCGACGCAGGCGCACTTGAGCTCGCGCTTGTCGATGTAGACCGCCTTGATCACGGATACGGCGCCGACGCTGCCGATGAACAGCGCGCCCAGCGCCATCAGCGGTGTCAGCACACCGGCGATCATGCCGACGCCGGCGATCAGCTCGACGAAGGGATAGACGTAGGCGTAGCGCACCTCGTGTCGGGACAGCAGGTCATAGCCCACGAACTGGTTCGTGAACGACTCCAGGTCCCTCAGCTTGAATACCGCGAGGATACACATCGCGAAGGCGATGAACCAGGCGAGGGTGCGTAGCGCGAAGACTTGCCCCAGCGTCGCGTAGCTGCCGGCCACGGCGAGCAGCAGCGCCGCTCCGAACGTGGCAATCACCGGTTGATAGGTGGTTCCCTCCTTCGACTTCACCTTCATGCCGAAGTGCCGACGGAGCGCGTCGTAGCCGCCGATGCGCTGGCCTTCGATGAAGACCTGAGGCGTGGTTTCGACGTCGTAGGTGTCCTTGAACTCGTCGGTCTCCTGGCGGCTCGAGAGGTGCTGGTCGTCGACGTGCAGGCCCTTGCGCTCCAGGAGCTGCTTGGCCTTCACTCCGAACGGACACAGGTGGTCCTCCATCACCATGCGGTAGACGGTGGCGTGGTCGGCGTTCTCGTTGCCTCGAGTGGTCTCGGTCGTGGTGGCGCTCATGCATCCTCGCTCTCTGGCGCCACGCATGCGCACTCAATTGCCCGGCGCTCGCTAGTCCCAAAGCAGCATGCGTGCCGCTTCCGGAGCGCTTGCATCATCCGCAGGGGTCCTTCAGACTTGACCGATTGCAAAGTGCAATCAGATGGAGGGAGCCATGAACAAGACCGAGCTAGCGAGAAGCCTCTTCGACGCGTTCTTGAGCGGTGATCGCGAGCGCGCCGAAGCGCTGCTCGCCGCCGACTTCACCTTCAGCAGCCCGTACGACGACGCCATCTACCGCGCGTCGTACTTCGAACGCTGCTGGCCCAACCGGGACGCGGTGAGGACGATTCGCATTCGCTCAGTCGCCGAGAACGAGTCCGACGCATTCGTCGCCTACGAGTGCGAGACTACGGGCGGTGGCAAGTTCGAGAACGTGGAGCGCTTCTGCTTCCTCGGGGAGCAGATCCGGAGCGTTCAAGTGTTCTTCGGCGATCCCCCAAGTGGCCACTCGAAGGAGTCCTGGCGTCGTCGTGCTCTGACTGGAGAGTGAAGCGGATCACTCTCCCGCAGCGATGCCCCGGTTCACCCACTTTCGCAGGCTTGCCGCGCTGCGATACGCCGCCGGCGCGATGCGTACGAACCCGCGCATGGTGCGCCTGCCGATTTGCATCGGGCTGACGTGAGGTCGCTCGAGCAGGGCCTCCCGGTCCCTGGGAGTCACGCGGATGAGCAAGCTGTCTTCCGACACCGAGCAGCACATGCTGCCGTTGACCAGGAAAGCCAGCTTGCCCATCAAGCGCTTCTCTTCGACATCGGCGTAGCCGCTGAGCAACTTGCGTATCCGTGCGGCTAGCTTCTCGTCGTGTGGCATGGATCAGGCTTGCTGGCATCGCGCCCGCCGTCGGCGGCGAGCTGGCTCAGCCTATCAGCTGCTGGCTGAAAACTCAGGCGATCGAAGAACAGCCTCACGCCCTGGATGCGCTGGTCACGGATGCTGAGCCACTCGACGATGGGCACGGCGCCGGCTTCCGTGTTGGTGACGAAATCGTAGATCACGCAGACGTCGTCACCGTCGCTGAAGGCGTGCTTGACGTCGCTGCGCTCCCACACCGCGCCGAGGCGTCTCAAGATCGTCAGGTAGGGCTGCGCGCCATGGGTCGTGTTGCCTGGCCCGACGAAGCTCAGGTCTTCACTCAGGAGCGGCGCCACGGCGTCGAAATCCTTACGGCTGCAGGCGTCGATGTAGGCCAAGGCGACTTGTTTGGGGGTTAGGTGCATCGTGTCTCTCCTCACCCCCAACCAGACAAACGGAGAGCCCGGAAATGTGCGCGGCGCCTTGAGAAACTTCGCTCAAGCCGCGGGAACGCGACAGAACGGCTCGAAATACGCCTCGCCGACGAAGGTCACCATCTCGGCGACGCGCTCACGCTCGAACCGCACCAGCATCACCGAGTGCGGCCTGGGCGGTGCGCCGTCGAGCTGGAACAAGAACGCACGGAGACCGTTGGCCTCGGTGGGTGTCACTCGAACCAGGCTCGACCAGAAGCTCGCGAAGCGCGCCGACTGGAAGAAGCCGCTCACCGACTCGACCCCCTGGAACCACGCCGGGTACGGCGGCATGGACAGGACGACGTCGCGCTTGAGCAGCGCGACCAGCGCCTCGAGATCTCGCGTTTCCCAGGCGTCGACGAACGCAGCCACCGTCGAGGACGCCGGCGCGTCGCTCCGAGGCGTCGCTGGAGGCTTCATCTCTCGTGCGCGGTGGAGCGCGCTGTTCACCGCGGAAACGCTGAGATCCAGCGCCTCGGAGATCTCCTCGGCGGACCAGCCGGCGACGTCCTTGAGCAGCAGCGCCGCGCGCTGCTTCGCGGACAGCCGCTGGAGCAGCTCCAGGAAGGCGAGGGCGACGCTCTCCTTGGTCTCCAGGAGCTGCTCGGGGCTCCGCGCGAATGGACCATGCGGAAACAAAAGCGCGTCGGGTGCCGGAGCCAGCCAGCGCTCCGGCTCGCCGCGGCCGAACTCGTAGCTCGTGGCCGCGGGGTTCTCGAGCCGTGGCAGCGCGCGGCGCTTCTTCCGGGCCAAGGCGTTCAGACAGGCGTTGGTGGCGATGCGCATCAGCCAGTGCCCGACGGGCGCGTCGCCCTTGAAGGTGTCGCGGGCATTCCAGGCGCGCTCCAGGGCGTCCTGGGTCAGCTCCTCGGCTTCCGCGAGGTTTGCGACCATGCGGTAACAGTGGCGCAGGATCGCCGGGCGATTCGAGGCGAGCGCGGCTTCCAGCTCGGAGTCGGAGGACACGCGGGGCACGATAGCGTATGCTCGGCACGATGCGCGACGGAAGCTGGACGGTGGGGCTTGGCGTGGCGCTCCTGCTCGGGGCTTGCGGCAATGCGGACGCGGGGGATGGCGGCGTCGGCGGGAGCGCGGGCGCGGCAGGAAGCGGCGGCAACGCCGGAGCCGGGGCGGGCGGTACGGCTGGCAGCGGCACGGCTGACAGCGGCACGGCTGGTGCGCCGGACGAGCCTCCCTGGACGCCCCAGGACATCACGCCGCCGCCCGTGGAGCTGCCGCCGCGACCGGAGTTCAGCCTGGGGATGGACCTCGGGAGCCCCGGCTGGCGCGGCTCCACGCAGCCGTTCTGCTCGCCCCTGGTGGGCTACGACATGGACACCTCGCTCTGGAGCACGCCGGAGGCGGTCTATCTGACGGTGGCGATGAACTGCACCACGCTGGATCCTCGCGGGTATTGCTCTGGCGAGCGCGGGACGCGCTATCAATCGCTGCTGGTCAACCAGGGCAGCGGCTGGCAAGCGGTGCGCCACCAGATCGACAACCCGACCCTGCAGGCGGTCGGGACCCAGGGGGACGCGCTGATCTCCACCGGGTTCTGTGCCGCGGGGAAAAGCGCGCTCGACGGCAGCTTCGAGTGCCTGGGGAACCGCGGGGTGTTCGAGTCGCGGGGCGCTGTCGTGCGTGGGGACAGCGTGTTTCATCTGGCGGGGACGGGGAGCCAGGCTGGCTTGCTCACGAAGTACCAAGATGGCGCCTGGAGCGAGCTCGCGCGCTTCGCGCCAGAGGCCGGCGTCCGGGTGCTCCTCGACCTGGGCGATCAGCTGCTGGTGGCGGGTGACGGCGCCTTCGTGGCGCTGGTGGATCCCGAGACGGGCGCGACCAAGCCCGTCGCCGCGCCCGCCGGTGACTACGTCGGTGGCGCTTCGATGCCGGGCGGAAAGTATGCGCTGGTCAACGACGAGGGAAGCGTCGCCTTGCACGCTTCCGAGTGGACGACGGTGCAGGCGACGAAGCCTCTCGCCAAGCTGCGCGCCGCGCCGTCCGGGAGCCTCTACGCCCTGGGGTGGACCCCGACCGGTGGCTGGCTCACGCTGCACCGGATCGACGAGACGGGCGCCTCCGAGGTCGTCCTCGAGCTCGAGGAGGGCCTGGACATCCAGGACTTCTCAGTCAACTCCGACAGCGAGATCTTCCTGTTGCTCGGGGACTTCGCGATCTCCCAGTATCAGTGCGGCGGGTTCGTGATGACCTGGTTCGATGGCAACCAGCTGCACCTGATGTGACGGCTGCTTCCGAGCGCCAGGATGGGGCGGGCTTCTGAAGCGGCGAATGCTCGGCAGTTCGTCGGATGGGGAACAGGGTCGGGGGTGAGGCGCGTTGAAGCACGACGGGCCAATCGTGGCGATTGCCGCCCCGGCTCAGCGGCGCTAGCTCGTGCGGCTTCGAGAGCGGAGGGTACGATGCGAAGCCTAGCGTGGAGTTTGATCGCGTTGAGCTTGTTGGGGTGCTCCAAGAAGGAGAGCGCGGAGACGCCGCAACCGGAGCCTTCGGCGACGCCAGCGCCAGAGCCATCGGCGGGCACCGCGGTGACGACCCAGAGCGCCGCGCCTGCGGAGAGCGCCGCGCCCGGGGATCCCGACGCGGACTTCGTCGCGCTGACAGGACCGAAGGGTCAGCACTTCGTCGTGGGGCGCGCGGTGGTGGTGTGCGGCGGCGACTGCAAATTCCCCGCGGATCCTCCCCCGCCGATGTGGGTCATCGAAGACGGCAAGGTTCGCGAGGCCCCTGAGCTGTGGCCGGCCAACGCCTGGACCACGTACGCCGCATCCATGAAGAAGGAGAAGATGACCTCGTCGGTCAGCTTCAGCGGTGACTACCCGAAGCAGCTCTTTGCCCGGGGCTGGGGTGAGGGGCGCACCGGAGACGGCAACTTGCCCCCGGTGAAATTCTTCGTGAAGTACTGGGTGGACGGCACCGCGATGCCAGATTTCCTCCCGAGTGACCTGCCGTTGCCGCCTCGGGAGTACGACGAGGCGCTGCTCTCGCTACCGACCAAACAGGATCCCCGTTCGACCTTCACCTACGGCGGCGGCGGACCGCCAGTCGCAGCCGAGGCTAATTCCCTGTGGATACGTAAGGGCAAGGAGTGGGTGCACAAGGTCGCGCCCTGGGTGAGCCCGGCCGTGCTCCGTCGCCTGGCAGATGGAGACACCTTGGCCCTCGGGCGCGGCGTGCACCGCATCGACAAGCAGGGCGAGATCCACGAGCTGAAGCTCAGCGGTGGCTCCGCCGCGGCCATCGTGGACCAAGGTGGTGTTGCCTACCTGGCTTCTTCCGCTGCGGTGCTGAGGCCCACTCACCCGGAGCGCTTCAAGCTCGCGCCTCGCGAGGAGCGCACGGCGAGTCGCTCGATGACCGTCGAACCCAAGGCGACGACGGGAGACGCTGGAGCCGACGCCGGGGACGCGGGTAGCGATTCCAGCGCGGCCTTCGAGAAGCCTGCCGCCTACACCGACGCCTGCAAGACGCCGGTCATCGTGGCGCGCACCAAGGACGGCTACCTGCCCAGCGCGAGCGACTTCGCCGATCTGTTCCGCAAGCATCCAGATCAGACGCTGGCGTACCCGCTGTACAAGGTGGGCTTCGTCTCCGGGCAGCGCTACCTGCTGCGCGTCAAGGATGACGCAGACGCCCGGCGCCTGTTGACCTGGGTGGACGCGGAGAAGGACCTGTCTGGTGAGCTCGCCTGCGTCGATCTGGACGCGCTGTGGCCCGACCCCAGCGTGAAGCACGAGCGCATCGAGCGCGTCTTCATTCACCCCTGGTCTGGGGCACAGCTGCCGCTGCTGTGAACGGCTCGTCGAGCAAGCGCTCCTGGGTGCCCCTGAGCGCCGGCCTGGTCGCCGCGACGTTGCTCCTGGTCTTGGGCGCCGCCAGTCAACGAGTGTCACACGCAGCGGAAACTCGTCTTGGCGCCTTGCCACCGCTGCAGCAGAATCAGCGCTGTGAAGAGTGCCATGCGGAAATATCGAGGGAGTGGCGCGCCTCGGGGCATCAGCTGGCGTTCGAGCGCCCGGAGTTTCAGCACGCGCTGCTGCGCGAGCCGCCGGGGACCCGCGCCTTCTGCAGCGACTGCCACGCGCCGGAGAGCGTCAGGGAGCGAGAGCGCAGAGGCCTGGCGGAGGCGCCGGTGAGCCAGGCCGCGGCGGAGCTCGGAGTCGCCTGCACGAGTTGTCACACGGAAAAGACCACGGGCGAAGACGCGAGGCGCCTGGCAGCAAGCGTCGGCCGCAGCGCGCCTCACGCCTTCATGGGCACCGACGGCGATGCGGCGTGCGGCGCCTGTCACGACTTCAGCTTCCAGGGCAAGCGCGCGAGCTTCGCCATGCAGCGCACGCTCGGCGAGCACCGGGCCGGGGTGAAGCACGGCGCAGCGCAGGAGGGCGAGACCTGCGTCTCCTGCCACATGCGGCGAGCGCCGGGCAGCAAGCACTGGAGTCACGCCTTCCCCGGGGGACGCGACGCGCGCTTCGTCGCTTCGGCGCTGAAGGTCAGCGCGAGTCGCCCCGAGCCGCAGACGCTGCGCGTGGTGCTGGAGCCTCGGGACGTCAGCCACGCCGTGCCGACGGGTGATCTGTTCCGGCGCCTGAACGTCTCGGTGGAGCTGGCAGAAGGCGTGAAGCAGCAGCGCTACCTGGCGCGACACTTCGAGGACGCGCCCGAGGGGCGCCGCGAGGTGCGAGACGATCGCGTGCACCTGACGCCGAGCGTCGTCGAGTTCGCGCTGCCAGGGAGCGCCGCTTCGCAGAGGGTGCGCTGGCGGGTGACCTACGAGCGCGTGGCTCACGTCGACCCGAAGCGCGAAGACGAAGCGACGCTGGACGGCTGGAGCCTGGTTGCGAGCGGCGAGCTGTAGCGGCTACTCGAGCGCGCCCTGGAGCTGGATCACTTCGGAGGCGTAGGGGCCGCTCTCGGGGTAGATGTCGAGCCAGTAGTAGCGATCGCCGCGCATCGGGATGGCGTCAGTCGTCGTGTCCCAGTAGGTCGAGACGTTGCGCGACGCTGGATCCCAGGAGTTGCTCGCGGGGTAGATACGCCAGCTCTTGAGTCCCGCGCCGCTGATGGTCACGGTGACTGGCACGGCGGAGTCCCAGAGGCTTGGATCCTTGGGAAAATTAGGTAGAGAGATGGCGAGCAGCTCGCCCCAGCCGTAGACGCTGAACCCCAGCTCGGACTCGGGGATGAAGCGGTGACTCGTGCCCTCACCCCCGGCAAACCCGAACGCGATGGTGTAGGCGCCGGAGTGATCCGTGACCACGACCTCGCTTGGTTGCGTGTTCTCGCACTTCGGATCGTTGCGACAACCGACGTCGGCGCAGTCGACCGCTTCGTTGCAGTCGTTGTCGATGCCGTCGTCGCAGACCTCGTCGCGCTCGGGGTGGATCCTGGAGTCGTCGTCGCGGCAGTCCACCGGCGAGTCGCAGCCCGCTTCGGCGAAGCTGCCGTCGCTGTCCGCGTCGACGCACAGCGTCTCCTGGCAGGCCTTGAAGATGGGATTCGGGACGGGCTGGGCGTTGATGAGCTGGGTCGTACAGGCGTTCTGGGTTTCTGTGTTGGGCAGTGAGCCGCAGAGGGCGCGGTCGCCGCCCGCGAGGGCCAGCATCCCGAGGCACTCACAGCGCACCGCGGAGCTCTCGAGCAGCGAGCAGGCGCGCGCCGGCTCCTCCTCCAGCAGCGCGCTGGCGACATCGCACCAGGCGCGCAGATCGGCGTCGAGCTTCTGGCAGAGTGTCAGGTCGTTGGTGTGCCTCATCACCGAGAGCACGCACATCGAGTAGTCGAAGCGGAAATCGACCTTGCTGGTGTCTCCGTCGATGGGGACGATCCGATCGCAGAGCGTCGGGTCGGTGAAGCCGGAGGATGCGCGCACGGAGCGCACGATGCATTGATTCCTTGCGGATTCGTTCGTCAGGCTCCTGCAGAGGTCTGGGTTCTCCAGCTTGACGGCCATCGCCATGAAGCAGAGCTGCGCCGCGTCGCCGCTCTGCGCAGCGCAGTCGCTGGCGGAGCCATACACCGCATAGGCGTACTCGAACTGACAGTGGATCGTCTCGTAGACGCCGATCTCTCCCAGCTGGTCGCAGAGCGAGACGTCGTGAGTCGCGCGGGCGTAGGCGCCGATGCAGCGGCGTCGCACCTCGTTGTCCTCGATGGACTCGCAGTAGTCCAGGGAATGCTCGGAGGCGCAGGCGCTCCCGAAACCGCTCCAGTCGAAGTCGGCGCGCACCGCGCGTTGTGCCTCGAGGTCGTAGCAGAGCCAGTCTCTGGACTCCGTGTCCGCGATGAGTTGCCACGCGGATAGCGAGCAGCTGGTGCGCGCGGCCTCGTCCGCTTCGCGGCTGCAAGAGCCATCGACGCGAGCGTTCCAGACGTCGACGTAACACTGGCGCACGGCGTCTCCGCTCAGGGCGCCGCAGTGAGTCTGCCAGTCCCCGCTCGTCAACGCGCGGATCGTGGCACAATCAGGGTCGCTCGGATCGCAGCCCGCGGCGACCTGGCTGACCTCGGGGGCGCTCGGGAAGCGATCCACCAGCGCCAGCGTGCAGGCGGCGGCCTCGTCCTCGTCCTCGATGGCCTCGCAGGCAGCGTACTGGAACTGAAACGCGACGTCGCTCGCCTGAGTCGCTGCCTCGCTCGCCGGAGCCGGCGTCCTGTGCTGCGCGCTCACGGACTGTGTTTCCGTGAGGTTCAAGTCCCAGGAGACGAGGGGGTCCGCCTCGAGCACCGTGGGAGCCAGCGAGAACTGCAGGTCGCTGGCGTCGGCGGCGAAGCGCTTGGGGATGCGTTCCTCGAACGTCAGCGTCTCCGGGGCCAGCGCACCCAGCTCGAAGCTCCACTCCAGGGACTTGTCGAAGTCGCCGCCGGTCGTCTCCTGGTAGCTGACGGCGCGAGTGACTCGCTGACCTCCGGCGAAGATCTGCTTCGGGAAGGCGATCGAGTAGCGATCGGCGCTGCCGTCTTGGTTCGTGTCCTCGGCGACGGCGTCGACCAGCGTGAACTCCCGCGCCGCGGGCAGAAAGCGCAGCTTGTCGCTGGTCTTGGGCTCCTGCTTCGCTTCGTCGGTCCCGCTGCTGCAAGCAGCGCTACCCGAGAGAGCAGCCAGTCCCAAGCCAAGAGCACCCAGAGAACGCGCGAAACGACGGGCCATGTCGATCTCGCTTCAGCATGGGGCGTGCCATGCCTGGGCAAGCCCCGCCGAGGCGAATTTCCGCACCAGAACCAGGGCGTCGCTCGGAGCGCGGCGATCGGAATGCGCAAACATCGCTCGCCGCCGTCAGAACTGCGTGGGCATTCGCCTGATCTGGTGAGCGTTCTGGGACTGGATCTGGGGGTGAGGCGCGTTGGAGTGCATCGGAGTGAGGTGCACGGAGCTGGAGAGGATGCAGTCGAAGATCGCAGCCTGGATCGTGCTGGCGCTCGTGGTGGCGGCCTGCTCCAAGGACGGGCCCGAGTCGCCGCGAGCTGAGCCGTCGTCTGCGCCGCAGTCATCGGCGGCGCCTCAGCCTTCCGTGGGAACGGCGGTTTCACGGAGCAGCTCGGTCTCGAAGGAGCGGTCCTCACCCCCGAACGGGGAGCATGACTATCAGCTGTTTCGTGGAGCGTCGGGTCGCGTCCATCGCCTGGAGCACGCTGCGCTGATCTGCGAGGAACCATGCCGGTTCCCCGAGGAAGGAAGACAGCGGGTGTGGCTGGTGCGCGATGGTCATGCGGAGCCGGCGGATCAGCTGTGGCCGCGGGCGATCTGGGGGCAATACGCCGACGCGATGCGGAAGGCGAAGCTTCACACTCGGGTGACGTTTCACGGCGACTATCCCGGAGACTTCTACGCCTGGGGAGCGGTGGAGTCGCGCAGCGGTGAAGGGAACCTGCCGCTGGTGAAGTGGGCGTCCGGCGCCTGGCAGCGGAGCGCTCGGGAGCACCCGCAGCCGCGTCCTAAATTGCCGCCGCGGAAATATGATGCGGCGCTGCTTTCGTCGCCGGTGAGCTTCTTTCCGTTGCTCTCCTTCGCCTATGGCGCGGGTGCTCCGGCGATGACTTCGGACCAGGGGAAGCTGATCATCCACGATGGGAAGTCGTGGCACAGCCGGCCGGCGCCGTGGCCCAGGCTGGCTCGACTGACTCGCCTGGCAGACGGTAACACGCTCGCGCTGGCTGGCGACGCGTGGCTCGTGTCGCCCACGGGTAGGATCACGGCGCTCGGGCTGGAGAAGAGCGTTGCGGCGAGCACCGTCGACATCGGCGGGGATGCCTGGATCCTCGGGGAAGACACGTTGCTACGGCCGAGCGCGACCGGACGCTTCGAGCTCGCACCGCTGCCGCAGCGCACGTCTTCAGGGCGACCGCCGATTCGGGTCGAGAAGATCGCCAATCCGACGGATTTCGACGCGAGCTGCAAGACGCCGGTGGTGGTGACTGGACACCGCGATGGGCTTCGCCTGTTCGACAGCCGGCTCGCGTCGCTGTTCGCGGAGGACCCCGGCGGGGGCGAGGGGCTCGAGATCTACATGGTCGATTTCTGGCTCGGGCAGCGCTCCGTCGTGCAGGCCAAGGATCTGGCGGCCGCTCGGCGCTGGATGAACGTGCTGAGGAGCCATCCGGATCTGCAGGGCGAGCTCGAGTGCAGCGATCTGCGCAGTCTGTTGCCGGACCCCTACGCGCGCACCGAGCACCTGCGTCGGGTGTTCGTTCACGCGCGCTCGGGGCTTCCGCTGGACCTCCCGTGAACCCTTCGCTGAATCCGCGGGCAGACACGCGCGGCGTCGAGATGTTAGACACGAGGAACCATGCGCTTCGCTCTGGTGACGCTCCTCGCCCTCGGTCTGACGATCGGCTGCGACTCCGAAGACGGCAAGAAGAGCCGGAGCGGCGAGGATGCCGGGATCGGAGACGGCAGTTCGAATGGCGGCACGGGAGGCGTCGGCGGCCAGGCTGCGGGCGGCGCCGCAGGTGCTAGCGGCAGTGCAGGCGCCAGCGGCAGCGGAGGCGCTAGCGGCAGCGCCGGAGTCGGCGGCGGTGCAGGCGCTGGTGGCAGCGCTGGAGGAGCGTCCGGCGGTGCCGCGGGGAATGGAGGCAGCGGAGGCGCCTTGACGGCTCAGCTCTGCCTCAGCGTGGTCGAGGGCGATTTCGCTGCCAGCTCCTACTCCCTGCAAGATCGCTCGGCCAACGGCGGCACAGCGGTGGTCACGGCGCAGACCGGCGGAGGCAACCCAGGGGGCTACCTGGAGATCTCCACGGACGCTCCCGGCGCCGCGACTCGAGCCGAGGTCCTGGTGCTGCTTCCGGCGCTCGTCTACACGCCGTCCGTCACCGGCGCGATCGAGGGCGTCGCTTTCAAGTTTCACATGCGCACCTTCGGTGGCGGCGCTGTCTCCCAGTATCACGAGGCCGCGCTGGTCCAGAACGGCACGCTCTACCGTATCCCCAACATGGGGACCTACGTGGGCGACGTGTGGCTGACGTACGGTCCCGACGCCGCCACGGCGACGGACTGGGAGGACACGAACGGTCTGCACCCGGATTTCTCGGCGACGGGCAGCGAGATCCAGTTCGGCTTCCTGCGCACGGCTCCTCCGAGCAGCAACACGCTGGTCGCCGGCGTCGACAACGTCTCGCTGCAGGTCACCTGTCTGCAGTGAGCTGGCACGCGTCACTCAGCTGAAGGACGTGGCGCTCGTCGGCGGAGTCTTCCTTCGCGAAGCGGCCCGCGAGCACGACGTGGTCGTCGGGGCTGACGATCAGATCGCTGATGAAGCCGATGCCTGCGCCGGCGATGCGGTGCTGCCAGAGCGCCTGGCCATCCTCGTCGACGCGCAGCAGGTTGAGCGCGCCGCCAGCGGAGTCGCGCTTCTCGGAGGCGAGCAGCACACCGCCGCTGGGCATGACCTCGACGCGGCTGAAGCTCGGAGCGCCAGCGAGCTGATCGTCATCGTGGGAGATCGCGAGGAGCGGCGCTCCGTCCTCGTCGAGGATCCAGCTGTGGGCGAGGGGACCGCTGCCGAGCCCCGTCAGGAAGAACCCTCCGCTCGGGAGCGCTGCGGCGGCCATCACCTCGGGCTCCTCGATGACGGGATCCTTCAGCGTTCGTTCCCAGAGCAGCTTGCCGGCGGCGTCCAGACGCAATAGCCGTGCGGAACCGCTAGCGATGCCGCCCGCCGAAGGGCTGCCGGTGATCAGCGCGCCACCGTCGCTCGTCGGCGTCACCGTCCAGCTGGTGCCGCGGGCGTACTGGAAGGCGTCGCTGTACTCCCAGCGCTTCTCCCCCCCGGAGTCCACTGCGAAGGCCTTCACGGGACCGCCGGCGCCGTCGATCCAGGTCTGACTCACGATCACCGCGAGGTCCGCCGAGACGTAGCTTCCCACCACGCGCTCGTCCCTGGATTGACCGATGACGGGCGGCTCCTCGCCGAACACCTCGCTGAAGCGCGGCTCGCCCCGCTGGGTGAAGCCGTAGACCACCACGTCCTTGTCGGCGCCAGAGTGTGGCTCTTGCGAGCCGATCACCAGCAGCGCGTCGCCCACGACGTGCGCCGCCGCCGGCCAGAAGTCCTCCTCCGTGGCGATGGAAGCGCGCCAGGTGAAGGGCGCGACGCCCGCGTGGTACTCCAGGGTCAGGCGTCGAGGGCTGCCGTCGCCTTGCCCAACGGCCAGGAAGCCGTCGTCGTGGGCCGTGATCAGACTGACCCTCTGGTTCATTGCTGCGCGGAATATCTCGTCGCCTCGAGCGTCGAAGTGCTCGAGGGAGCTGGAGTCACCGGAGAGACTGCGGAAATGCGTGGCGACGATGGGGCCACCGTCGAACCAGAGCAGCGCCTGACCGGCGCGCTCGTCGATGCGTTCGTCCACGACGTGCCACTCCTCACTCGCCGCGCACACGGCCCTGGGCTCCTCGTCTTCCGGCGCGATCACGCGACCGCAGCCGAGCGCCAGCGTCAGCGCGCCAGCGCCGCAGATCAACCTGAGTGCGATGGTGTGACTCATTCTCCCTCTGCTAGTTCGCGAGCGGCGCGCGGCTCTGCAGGTAGCTGTCCAGGGCCTGCATGTACTCCGTCTGGGCTTCATCCTTAGGGAAACAGGCGAAGGGGCGTGTGGCGGGTGCTTCGTCCATTGGATTGTGCTCGTAGGCGTCCTCGCAGCTGAAACCTGTGGGGCAACGACGGGTATCGTCGCACTTCTTGTGGCAGCTGGTGAAGGGGCCCAGCCCGCTCTGGTGCTCGTCTTCGACGCAGGAGCGACCGCCGGACGGCTCACGAGTCAGGCACTCGTTGAACTCCTGACAGCCGAGCTCCAGCTGACGCAGGCACTCGGGTTCCCAGGCGTCGATGCCGTCGCCCGTCATGCTGGGAGACTGACAGTCGAAGTCGTTGCGCTGCAGGATCAGATCGGGTCCCAGGCGCGGGGAGCACTCGCAGGCGGCGAGGATCAGCTCGTCGGCGCGGCGTGAAGGCACGTTCGCGAAGCGCGCGACGACCCTCGGTCGCGGGCTGCCGTTGGGCCACTCCGCGTGCAGGCGCACCAGGTTCGGGAACCAGACGAACGACGCGTGCAGCGCGCTGCCCTCGCTGAAGCGCCACTTGAGCGAGACGTCGCCAAGTCGCGCGGAGACCTTCGGATGAATCCCCGCGGATGCTTCGTCCACGCTGATGCGCCACACCGGGACGCCGAAGTAGCTCAGGCCCACGCAGCGCACCCTCACCCAATCCCCTGCTGCCCGAGCCTCGCATCCCAGGGCTGGGCCACCCTCGAGCCGCAGCTGCTCCCCCGACTCGAAGTCCTTGTCGCTCGGCTCGCCGCCGCTGGCTCGGGCTTCGCTCGGCTCTGGCTCCGGAGAGGGCGCGACGAGCACTGGTTGCCGAGCAGGGGGTGAGCCCCCGCCACAACTCCACGCCGCGAGACAGGAGGTCACCATCAGCGAGCACGCCAGAGTCGCCCGCAGCGTCCGAGTCATGAGCGAGAGCTTAGAACTTTACCAGCTCCACGGTCACGGCATTGGGCTGACCGGGAAGCCCGTTCTGTGGGCCAGCGTTCTCGGGGCCGACGATCCCGCAGCTGCCCTTACGAATCGTGATCTGGGTGGCGGTGATGTTGTAGTCGCCGGACTGCGACGAGACGAAGGTCGTGTAGGTGTCCTCGCGCGCCGGCAGGTAGTAGAGCCCGCTGCAGTCGCCTTGACCCGTGTAGGTGATGGTCTCTTCGTAGGCGCTTCCCCTGATCTCGACCTCGCCGTCGCAGATCGGCTCGTGAGTCTCCGAGTCGATGACGTACACCGCGGGCTGAGCGCTCGAAGCCTCGCAGCTCTGCTCATCGCCGCACGCCGCCACCACGCCCGACGTCGTCAGCACGAAGCCGAGCAGCGCGACCCTCACCCCAAACCCTGCGGAAAAGTGATCCAGCTGCGCCATGCCGAGAGGCTATGCGAGGGGGAGACGCCTGGCCAGGGCGCGACGCGGGTGTCGGCGGTGCGCTCCTCACGTTCAGTCGACGAGCGGCGTGAGTCCGAGCCTGAGCGGGACCGCGCACAGCGCCTGGCGTTCGCCCGAGGCCTTCGCTTCAGCACAGCGTGACGGCGAGCCTTCCAGACGCAGGCGCTCGACGCCCGACGGCAGCTGCATGCCGGTCCTGAACCAGGGCTCGGGAGTCGAGAGGCGCGCGGCGGGGCCGCTGGTCAGCGTGAAGCCGCCGACGTCGATGCGGGTGACGACGTGGGTCGCGCGAGCGCAGTCTGGTCCCGTCAGGCTCGCGCGGCGCAAGTCGGGTGCGGGCGCGAGCACGAGCTGCCCCACGATCAGCGCGTCGGCGCGCAGCCCGGCACCCTCGAGCTGCCCCGCTGCGGCCCTTGTGCCGAGGGGAAGCTTCTTGAGCAGCTGCCGAGCGCTGCCCGCGACCACGGTCACCTCCTGGACGCCTGATCGGTAGTCGTAGTGCGAACCCTCACCCCCACAACCGGAGAGGACTTCGAGCCTGAGCTCGCAGGCTCTGGTTTCGTACCGCACGGCAATGGCACCGCGGTCTTCACTGGCCGCCAGAGCAGCGCGCACGTCGTCGGCGAGCATCAGGCCTGGCGCTGGTTCGACCTGTACCGTGGGGCAATGGTCCGGGGGCGGCAGCTCCGGGGACGGTGAGGAGCCGGCACAAGCGCACCCGAGCAAGCACGACGAGCCCAGAGCGCACAGCCTGCGGAGCATCCGCCGAGGCTACCACTCGACGCGTTGCCTCAGTCTGGTTTGGGGGGGAGGGGATCGTCTCTGCCTACTGAAATTCAGAAATATCGCGGCAGTAGACCGGGAACTCCAAGCGCTGTCGCACGACGTCGCATGGCACCGGTGGTGCGACGACGTTGAGGTACACCAGGGAGGGGGCTGAAGCGAGGTACTCGAGCGTCGTCCGGTCGACGGCGTAGTGGGTGAGCCCTAGCCAGCGCAAGTGAGGCAGCGTGCTCAGTGGCTTCACGCTCTGCGCGGTGACCTGCGTTCCACCCACTTCCAGCTGTCGGAGCTCCGAGAGCTTGCTTGCCCACTCGCGGATCACCGAGTCATCGACCTCCAGGTTGTCGCTCGCGTCGAGCACGCGGAGCTGCGAGAGGCGCCCGAGCTTCTTCAGCCCGACCGGGGACACGAACGTCTTGCTGATGACCAGCCTCTCGAGCTGCGTCATGCGGCTCAGCACTTCCGCGGCGTCGTCGTCGAGCCCGGCCAGGATGAGCGAGACCTCCTTCAGCCGTGGGAACTCCGCGAATCCGCTGAGCTCCGCGCCGCCGAACTCGTGGGGCCCGAGAGCCAGGCGGACCAGCTGCTTGGCGCGGTGCAATGCGCTGAATTCAGCCGGGCTGAGCTCATCGAAGTAGGAGAAACCTTCGAGCTCCGGGAGCTTCGAGATCTCCTCGATCGCCGCCTCGTTCACCGAGCAGGCCTTGAACGTGAGCTGACGCAGCTTGCGCAGGCGAGCGAACGACTGGGCAACGCCCTTGGTGAACCGACAGCCTCGAACCGTCAGCTCGGTGAGGTGCGGGAACTCTGCGAGCTCTCTCAGCGATTCGTCGGTGAGGGGAGTGTTGAGCGCCTTCAGCCGAGTGAGGTGCGCGAGCGGCAGGTACTCGTGCAAGAAGCCGACCTTCAGCGACTCGAGGTGGGTGAGTCGCTCCAGATCTGGGACCACTTCAGCGGTCAGGCGCGCCTGGAGGTCGAGCGTGATGAGTCGTGGAGTCAAGCCGCGCAGCACCGAGTTCGCGTTGGGCGCGTCGGTCACCAGCTTCAGGTAGCGGAGGCCCTCGAGCTTGCTCGAGTCGGGGAGCGTCTCCGTCGTTGCCCGAAGGTTCGCGTCGAGCAGCTGCACCTCGCTGAGGTGCTCGACGCGCTTGGCTGCGTCGGGGGTGCTGATCCTCAGCCGGACAGCGACCGGGACGCGAGCAGCGACCTGATTGAGGGCGACGAGCAGTTCGACGCTGGGGTCATTCAGGGTGACCCCCAGCGGCCCATCGATCGCGCCGAGTAGCCCGCGAGCCTCGGGGTAGTCGAGGTTCAGCCACACGACGCGACCATCGAGCGTCGCCGTGTAGCGGTTCTCGAACCGCAGCTCGTCGAACTCCGCCTCCGAGATGGGGAGCCAGAGCTCGTGGGATGGGAACTCGGTCCAGTGCGCGTGGGGGAGCTCCACGGCCACGTTCGGTTCCGTGGTCGGCGCGGGTGAAGGCGCGCGGATCGGAACGACGACGCGTGGCTCGGAAGGCGCGGGTGAACAACCGACCATCAGCCCCAGCGCGACCAGCGTGCCTCTCACCCCCACCCCTCCCTGATTAGCCTGAGTCGTCCCCTGGATCCACCAGGCATGCGCAGCGCGCCTCGCGGAGAACCCTTGAAGTCGGTCCGGCAAGCTGGACCGGTCAGTACGGAGCTCAGTAGTTCGCGGACTCGATCGCGCGGCGAACGTCCTTCGCCTCGTACATCACCGCGTAGAACCCAGCGCTCCGCCGCAAGGAGATGTCGCCGTCTCCGAGCCTCCACAGGGCGACGCCCACCTTTGGCAGCAACGAGGCAGCTGGACGCGCCTCTCCGTCGGTGCGCCAGTACTCTGGCTCGCCATACTTGCTCGAGAGCATCGCGAGAGGGTCTCGCTCGAAGTACAGCATCACACCGACGATCGTTCCGCCAAGCACGTCGACCGCGATGGTCGGATTCATATCCGTGAGGATCACGGGGGGCGAGGAGCCGCGCATCATCGCGCGGAAGCGCTGTCCCGACAAGGCGCGCCCCGACAGCGTGCCAGCCGCTCGGCTCCGAGGCATCACATACCGGGTCGCGTCGCGGGACCGATGGTCCAGTCGCTGCCGAGGAAGCTGGGGAAGCTGCCGTCGAAGGCCGAGCGAACGTAGCTCGTCGTGAGCTGGTTCAGGTTCCCTATGCCGGAGATGGGATTCGAGAAGGTGATCGGCGGCGAAGCCGTCAAGGGGGAGCTGGCGCCTCCGAGGATCGAGACGAAGTCCACGGTGTTGCTGGTGTCATCAGGATCGCAGACACCCTGGCAGAGCCTGACTGCTCCCCGTTCGTCGTCCTGCCAGCCGAGATTGTCCGCGAGCTGGACGTCGTTCGATGAGACCGGCGTCTCCGTCACGTAGAGCACGCCGTGTGCTGGGACTTGTTGAACGGGCAGGGGCTGGTTCAGGTGCCTGACGACCTCGCTGCAGCCAAGCGAGCACACGGTCTCGATGTGGGAGAACCGCAGGCCAAGGCCAGCGGTGCTCGCGGCGCAAGTGGGGTGCTGGTTCTTCAGCACGACGTAGTCGGGAGCACCGTAGTTCACCTCGACGATGCGTAGCGAGTCGCTGAGCGCGGCGGGGGACGGGCAGGTCGAGCAGACACCCGCATCGCAGGTCTTTCCGAGGGAGGTGCAGTCGATACCTCCAGCCACGTAGCCGGAGCCCTGGGCGTTGCAGGTGGTCGCCACGTTTCCGTCGCACGTCGCCGCGTTCGGAGTGCAGATCTGATCGAGGCACGCGGGCGATCCGCCACCGCAGTACTGCGAGGCGCCGCACTGCTGGACGAGCGTCGCGCTCTGGCCCGTCGCGTCGCACTGCTTCACGGCGTTGCCATCGCAGAACCGTGAGCTGGGCGTGCACAGCTGGTCTCGGCATTCCCCGTTGAAACACTGCTGGCCGGAGGCGCTGCAGTCGGTGCGCTCGAGCACCGTGAGCCCGTCGGTCGAACACTCCAGGGCGGTCTGGGTGCCCGGTTCGCAGTACGTCTGCCCCGCCTCGCACGCCCAGCCGGCGCACGTGGCCGAGCCGTCGCTCGAGGTACACGTCTCTGCCGGGCCGCAAGCAGTCGGCGCGGAGAAGCCATCGCCCACTTCGTTGCAGGTGAGGATGGCGTTGCCACTGCAGCTCGTCGCGCCCGCCGAGCAGACGTCGAACTCACACTTGCCCGCGCTGCAGTGGAACTCCGCCGGGCACTGATCGTGGGTCAGGCAGTCGACGCAGACCCCGAGCGCCTTGTCGCAGAGCTGGTTCTGCGGCGTGCACTGGTTGTCGCTGACGCAGTTCGGCTTGCACTCCGAGGCGATGCAGGAGTTGTCCGCGGGGCAGTCGGCGTCGCCGACGCACGCCACGCACCAGCCCTTGGCCGGATCGCACACGTCGCCGACCTCGCAGTCGCGGGAGTCGGAGCAGGCGGTGTGCGAGACGCAGCGCTGGTTCACGCACTCACCGGCCGCTCCGCAGTCTGCGGCGGCGGTGCACTCCACGCAGACGTGGCTCACGACATCGCAGATCTGGAGGCCAGCGTCGTTGTCGGCGCAGTCCAGGCTGGTCGAGCAGTCAGGCTGCTCGATGCAGCGCTGGTCCTTGCAGATCTGCCCGGCGTCACACTGCGAGCTGAACAGGCACTCGACGCAAAGGCTCGAGACGGAGTCGCAGTACCCCTCCGTGCAAGGCTGCTCGGCGCTGCAGGGGCCGCCAGTGCCGCCGCCACTGCCGCCACTGCCACCGCTGCCAGTGCCACCGCTGCCACCGCTCGACTCGTAGAGCCCATTGGATGGACTGGCTCCCCCACAGCTCACCACCACCACGCATGCCATCCAGGCCAACAGAGTCCGCACGACCAGAAGTCTCCGGGAGAACGCCGCGCGGCGCAACGGACGATCCCCCTGGCCTGCCGAACCACGCGGTCCCGGGCTCGGATCACGCAAAAACAGCGCCTCGCGGTCGCACGAAACCGCACGGTCTCAAAGAAGCGCAGTCTCCCAAGAAGCGCAGTCTCTCAGAAGCGCAGTCTCAAGAGGCGCAGGCTCTCTGAGAAGCACAGAAGCGCCGAGCCACCCACAGGGAGTATTGTCGCCGAGCCCGTTTCCTGCTCTAGCAGTCGGATCATGCGTATTCTCCCCTCTCTCCTCGCCGGCGCCGCGTGCGCGCTCCTGACCTTCAGCTGTGGTAGCGACGACGACGGCTTCACCGACGGCAACGCCGACCCTCAGCGCGCCGAGTGCGAGACGCGGGCGGTGATGAGCTGCATCGGCAGCAACGGTACCTGCCACGAGTGGTACTCAGACGAAGCTGCCGATGCCCTCTACTCCACCTGCGTGCAACTCGGAAACGTCATCAGTGACGAGCCGTGCCCGGAGAGCTACTCCGAGTGCTGCATTCACGTTGAAGGCTCCTACGACTACCCTGAAGGGATCTGCATCACCGCCAGCGATCCCGATGCCTCCAGCTTCGAAGGCATCTGTGAGAGCACCGATGACGAGCCTCAGAAGTGGTGCGGCAGCTGATCCCCAAGTCGACTCGAGCTTCGTCTCGGGTATGGGGGTGAGGTGCGCCGCAGCGGGCAGCAAGGCGTCGTATTTCCGCGTGGTCTCAGCTCACCGCCTGCAGGATCTTCTTGCCCTGCAGCTTCGCGATCCAGCGCGTCGCCGCCTCACCTCGATTGACTGACTCCAGCCGAAAAGATCCATCCGCACGCACGATGACTGTCGTCTTCATGCAGCGACCGCGAACGTAGTCCGCGTAGAAGTGGAGCTCACCGCCTTCGAAGCGCAGGTACCGCAGCAGGTCGCCCGCGCTCCACCGATCGGTCTCCTCGAAGTCGATGCCCGAGACTCCGCGAGGCCGCGCGTCGAGGAACGAGAGCATGCCGAGCGCGTAGATGAACCCGAACGCATAGTGCTGCACGTCGTCGACGGGCTCGCCGTCCTCGTCCTCCTCGAGCCCAAGCCTCCCTGTAAGCCAAACGTGCTTGTCGTTCGCCGTGGTCGGCTCGATGCGCGTCTCCGTCACGGAGATCTCAGCCAGCGTCGCCTGGTGAAGCAGCTCGTACTCGATGGGTTCATCCGGGTCGCTGATCATGGCGACCCCGAGCGTACGCAACGACCGAGCGGAAACCAAGTGGGCCGTGCTGCAGGCAGAACTCACCCGAGTCCTTGTCCGCACCATGGGGCTAGCCAGCTACTCGAACCCCACTACCGGGTAGCAGTCCTTCACGGTGCCATCACAGTCCTCAGAGGTCTCGTGTCCGAGCACGACCGCGCCACCACCTGCGGCGAGCTCAATGCCGCCTTGGTCGCGCACGCGGACGGTCCAGATCTCGTTGGCGTCGACCCGCTTTCCCTCCCACCTCCATTCGATCACGACCAGAACCCGCTGGGCTTCATCGAGTCCAAGCGAGCAATCGATACCAAGCAGACTGTTGTCGTCCGGAAACGGACATTCAACCTCGCCGCGGGGTACCGTGGACGTCCAACACTGGCTATCGCGGCAGTATTCAACGACGACTTCACTCGTCAGCGGTGGGTCCAGCGATTCCCATGTGTATCCGAGATCCAATGAGATCTTCGCGTGGCCAGTACACTCACCGATGCCGGGGCAGCCGCACCCCCCGATGACCATCGCAGCGCTACAGGCGCTCAGCGAACGAATCAACTTGGCTGAGATGATCACGTAGGATCCGATCGTAGTTGGCCAAGCTGCTCGTAACTCGATGGGTTCGTCGGGGTCGCTCATCAGGCGGCCCCGAGCGTACGCAACGACCGAGCGGAAACCAAGTTCGATGCTGCAGGATCGGGTTTGGGGGGAGGTGCGTTGAAGAACAGTGTTCCCGTCGTCGACGGGCGAATACGACCGGCTCAAGCTGGGGCAGCTCTACCCGCCCCGTCCGAGTCGAACGGACTCCCCTTCTCCCTGAACTCCTTCCTGTTCAGCGACAAGCAGGCTTCGCGTAGCTAAAGTTTCACTTGCGGAACTCGATCAGGCAGGCTCCTCCCATGTGTCGCTTCATCTGTTCCCTGTCACTTGCGGCAATCCTAGCAGCGAGTTGTGGCGGCACCTCCACTGGTCCAGCTTCAGGACCCAACACCGCGATTGGCCAAACCGTCCAGTTCGCGTTGCCCAGCGATACCGGGACGCTGGTAGCAGTTCCCGTTTCCGGGGCGAGAGCAACGATCGTCGAAGCCTTTGGTCCCACTTGTGAACCGTGTTCAAGGAAATTGCCCCCTTTGGTCTTGAGGCGACGAGCGCTAGCAGAGAATGGCGTGAACCTGGTACTGGTCGCCGTGCTGGCCGATCGCGAGTCTACGCAGGATGCCTCACGGGCCCTTGCTGACTGGGGCGTCGCCTCACCGTTCTTGGTGGACCGGGGCGACAGCGTGGCGAAGACGCTTGATATCCGCGCTTTGCCGGGAAGCGTGATCCTCGACAAGGAAGGGAAAGTGAGGTGGGCCGCTGGCCCTGCCACGACTGTCGACGATATCGTGCGGATGGCGGAGGCTGTTGCAGGGGAGTAGAGTCAACGAGTGCCGCTGTGTGAGCGACCTACTGTTGGCGAGTGTCTTGAAGTTTCCGGAACAGGCCCGGTGTGTAGTTGAGGTCTCTTAAGCGACTTGTGAACCTCTGCATTTCTTGGCTCGTGAGTATGCTCTCGAGGTAGGCGAGACGCGAAAGGGCGTAGTCAGATTCCGACGACGAAATGTGATAACGGTGCGCAAGGACTACGGCTTCGGAGTATCTGACGACTGCGAGTTCGTCAGCGGAGCGCAGTTCCTTTGACCTTGCGTCCTCCCATGATCTACGAATCTTTGACCGAATTGCCTGGGCTTTTTCCTTGAGGTCTGCGCTATCGGACCGCTCAGCGGCGGCTAGAGCTTCCTCTTGCTCGTGGGAGAAAAGTCGTAGTGACCCACCGGCCACGGCGCGAAGGCCGGTGGCTATTGAATCGTAGAGGGACCCTTGACGCATCTTGGAACCGATGGTCCAGCGAGGGCTTTCATATGAATCAACCACGTATTGGAGCATGTCGTGCCAACGCTTCGCGTCGGTTGCAGCGTTCCTGTAGGCAGTGATTACCTCAGTTACCGTCCCGGAGAACCGATGATGACCGGTGTCGTAGTCAAACTGCTCTCGCAGACTCTGGTCGATCCGGCTGTACGCCTCGTAGGCCGGTTGGTCGCCACTGCGAAGACCGTTCGCGGCCTGCTGGTCGAGCAGGCACCGTGCCCCATCCCACGTCGTCCCCTGGGGGCAAGCAGTGCTGCCTGCTTCCAAAGACTGGAGACCCAGGCGTAGCGGTACCTTGCAGAGGGGATGTGGCGTGCCGGTGCTAAGTGCTTCTTCGCAGTGTGCAGGATAACCCTCGAAGGCTAGCCGCCGAACGCGGCGACGTTGCCGCGCTCCGCCACCAGCGATGAACCATGAGGCCTCCGACGAGAGCTCGTCGTCCGTTCCGACCACGAATGCGAACCCACCGACATAGACGCTGCTGACGACATGCGTAGCTCGAGTGCAACCTGCGCCAGCTAGATCCTGGCGGGTGACCGTCCTGTTTGCGGGCAAGTACGCCTGGCCAACGAGTACATAGTCCGTGCGCAGGCGATTTCCGCTAGATAGCTGCCCAGCTAGCTTCGTGGCACCTAGGGGGAGCTGTGCGTACAGTTCAGTGGCCGTGCTTGCTTCCTTCGTTTCCTCGGCGGAGTACGGCAGGTATTCATACTTCAACCGCGCTCCGATGCAGTCGGGGAGCACCTCGAGGCGGACGTCGCAACCGTTTGCCTCATACCGCACGGCGACTGCTCCCTGCGCCTGGAGTGAGGCGAGCTTGAGGCGGGACGCAGAATCCCAGCCCATCAAGTCAGGTTCCGTTTGTGGGCGAAGAGCTTGGCAACCGGTCGATGGGAACGGGGGCGGCGGGTCCGGCCTCATGGAAGGGCCGCAGGCCGCGAGCCAAAGCGCGGCAAAGACTAGATGAGAACGCCTCGGATGGTCGCTGGTCACGCTACCTTGAGCCTAGCGGCGAGGTCTGCTTGATGTCCAATGCCCAGCGTCGTGCGTCAGGTTTCCTGCTACCACGACGCTGGCGACCAAGTTCCGTGAGGTTGCCCCCATGCCGGGATCACGTGCCGGACAGACCGCAGCGATCGCCACCGCCAGGCGAACGGTAGCGGGACGTCGGCATCTCGTCCCAGGTGCGCCCTTCGAGCAGGCGGCCTGCCTTCTTCTTGTTCTTCCCGCCCCACTGCTTGAAGAAGAACGCGACGCCAGCCTCGTGGCACTGATCGCGAATATCCGTGATCCACTCCTCGGCGATGGGCCGCGCCTTCGGGCCGGACTCGCCGCCGACGATGGCCCAGTCGATTCCGCGCAGATGCAGGTTCGGAAGCGGGCCGAGCAGGGGCTCGAGGGAGAGGAACTTCGTGTGCGCGGCGGTCTTTCGCAGAGAGTCGATGCGCGCCGCGTACTTCGCTGACTCCACGCTCACCCCCATCCACACATTGCTCGGCCAATCGAGCTTGGACGACAACTCCGCGAGCCGCTCAGCGCGCTTGGTCAACACCTGAAAGCGGTGCCAGTGCGCGCGACGCATCACCTCGAAGACCCGCTGGATGTACTCGAGGGGCACATCCTTGTGGAAAAGGTCGCTCATCGAGTTCACGAAGATCGTCCGCGGGCGCTTCCAGCCGAGCGGCACCTCCAGCATCTGCGGTTGCAACGTCAGCTCGAAGCCGTTGCGGTAGTTCGGTTGCCCCATGGCATGAAGCCTCCGCGCCATCGTCTCCGCGTAGCAATGCTTGCACCCCGGGCTCAGCTTGTTGCAGCCGGTGACCGGGTTCCAGGTCGCTTCCGTCCACTCGATGCCGGATCCGAGAGCCATTAGCGGATACCCTTCAGGATGTGATCTGCGATCTTCAATGCCACGGTGGCACCTTTGGCATTCCCTGCGGCGAAGCACAACAGATACAGAGGACAGCCGCGCGAGTTCCGTAACACGCCTGGCTCGGCAACCGTGTGAAACACGCTCTCAAGGCGTCTGATGAAGTACTTGCCGACGTCGTCCCTGGTTGCGCGTACGATCCGCTCCTCGGGTTCCTCTTCGGCGAACAGACTACCTTGCACTGTCGGTTCCGTCCGGTACATCTCCTCGTACCAGTCGGTCGTGCCTAGGAACTCGTCGAGCCGCCTGCGCCAAGGCTCTGGCACGTTTCCGTGGTTTGGTAGCAGTCGCGTCAGTCCTATGCCGAACGGAAACAGGAGCCAGAGGTCGATGGCTTTAGTCCTCGCGATTGCCTCCACGGTTTTCCATTCGACCTCCATTCCGTAGGGATCAAGGAACACCACGGCGCGGCGTGACCTCCAGTTCTTGGCGCACAGTTCCTGGAGTGCCTTGTTGGCGTCCCCCTGCTGAACGGTGATGCACCCTTCCAGGTCAGGAAACTCCTCCTTCAGCTTCTGGAGTTCGCGGCAACGCTCGACGCTTCGCTCGATGAAGATGTAGCTGTCGAAGCCTGGCTTGACCTTCAAGGCCAATCGGGCGGAGCCATCCAGGAGTTCTTGGGGTGCATCTTCCGCAAGATCCGGAAGCTCCAGGCTGTCACCCTTCTCCGCGGCAGCTGCTCTCGTGCGATACCCGGTGCCCGCGAAGGCGTCGATATACGCCTTCTTGAACGGTGTGCTCTTGAGCGCAGTTGTGTACGCCGTCAGGTACTTCTGAATCACCTCCAGCTTAGTGTTCGTCCAGTCGCCGCCGAATAGATGAGCTTTGCCCTTCGAGGAGGCGCCTCGTCGTTGCCGTGTCCCCATGTCCCCGAACACATGGTAGCCGCAATCGTCGGCCATGCCGCCATTTCTTGGTGCTGGCTGAGACAAAGAATGTCTCTTCTGAACCCGCTACCCCGCGGACGCGCGACTCTGTGCCGTTGGCTTCTTGGCCGGACATCTCGGGGGAGCGTAGGCTGGTATCAGGGCCCTACGAGCGGCCCGTGGGGATCGGGATGAGTGACGACGCATACCGCGGTCGCGAGCAGACGCTGATCAAGCACTTCGTGCTCAAACACTACGTTGAGACAGCGGCCGTGATCACCGGCTCAAGTTGGTCGGCGTTCACGTACGTTGACGGGTTTGCGGGGATCTGGCGGTCGCGGAAGGAAGACGGGCAAGACTCCTCCCCAGTAATAGTCCTGAAGAGCCTGCTAGACGTCCAGTCGATTCTGAGGCGGCGAGGAAAAGAGCTGACGCTGAAGTGCGTCTTCGTGGAGAAGGACCGCAAGGCTTTTGCGCGACTGCAACAATGCGTGGCGCCCTATCGCGATCGAGTTGAGGTCCTGACTCTAAACAAAGGGCTTGAGGAGGCCATCGATTCAATCACGCGCTTCGCCTCGCCCGGCTTTACGCTGTCGTTCATAGACCCAACAGGGTGGACAGGGCTTGGTCTCCTCAAGATTCAGCCCTTGCTTCGGCTGACCGGCGAGGTCCTCATCAACTTCATGTATGATCACATAAACCGATTCATCCATTCGGATCACGGACTCGGCTGGGACGATCTCTTCGGAGGAGATGGCTGGAAAAACACGCTCTTCGTCGAAACCCGGGCAGCCTGATCAGCGTGGGCTAGCCGCCGGCCCGCAGGTTCTCAGGGGGTAGCGCCGACCCATCGACGCCGCCGAATTGCGGTGGCTATCTCTCGTTCTTGCAACGGAATGGGAGGTGACCAGCGATGGGTCGGCAGCGAGATCTTATCCACGCAGATTCTTGGGTACCGAGGATGGAAGGTGAGGAGCTGGCGCTGGGAAAGCGCGGACGGGAGGCCATCGTCGCTTCGAAACCACGTCCCGGCCGACGCGGTGCTTGTGATCGAGCTTGAGCGCCGCTGGGCTGCTCGGTGCAGCCACTGCCTGGCGATCTGTTCGAAGCTCCACGAGCGTGGGAAGGTGCGCCGCTGGGAGGAGCTGCCGGCCATCGGGCACCGCGTGGTTCTGGAGTATGCGCCGGAGCGAGTCAAGTGCAGCATGTGGCAGCTGCCCCACGGAACTACTTGCCTGGGCCGACCCGGAAGCAACGGCAAACTCGGCGCTTACAGCACCACCTGGCGTTGGATGCGCTGTCGATGCCGCTGACGCATGTCGCGGTCAAGTACAGACTCTCATGGCGGACCGTGCGCCGGTCCGAGGTCGCTGCCTTCGAGCGGGTGGCACTCCACCAGACCCGAAAGCCCGCTCGAGGAGGTGGGGCTCGATGAGAAGTGGCTGGGACGACGCCACAAGAGCGGGCACAAGTTCGTCACCATCGCGAGCAACCTCCGCTCCGGGAGCCTGTCTGGGATTGGTTACGTGTCGCAGCGAGGCGGACGTCAAACGTTTCCTCGACACACTGACGGCGGAAAAGAAGTCCAAGATCAAGCTGTTCGCCTGCGACATGCACAAGCCGTTTCATGCGGCGATTCGCAGCGACGAGCAACTGGCTCACGCGGCGATCGTTCACGACCCTTTCCACATCATGAAGCGCGCCGGCGAAGCTGTTACCGAGCTGAGGCGGCAGATTTTCTTCCGTGCGGGACCGGAGCTGCGCGCCATCGGTGGCGACCGCTGGCTGGTACTGAGACCGTGGGAGCGACTTGGCGAGGAAGACCAAATCAAGCTCAACAAGCTGTTCGCCCTGAACAACAAACGATGCGCGCCTACCAGGTGCTCGAGGAACTGCGTGAGGCACTCAAAGCCCCGGATGGCGCAACCATGCGGAAAGCGCTTCAGCACATACTTACCGCACAGAAAAGAAATCGAACGTTCCGATGCGAAAGCTCCACGACTCCTTACGCCCGCTACGATGGCATCGTCGCGCTGGCAGAGCATCGGCCGCCCACCGGTCGCCTCGAGGCGCTCAACAACAGGTGGGAGACGCTCGTCCGCCGCGGCCGAGGCTACGCGACCACCACAATACCTATTCCGCAAGCTGCAGTTCATCACCGCAAACCCTGTCCGCACCGCTCAAGGAGCGGATCGCTTCCTCGCTTTGGGGCTGGCGGCACCAACCAGCGCTGCGGCATGAACCAACCGGCGCCTGGCATGATCCTCGGCTCTTGAGACGGTCACGCGATCTCAAGCTGCGAGGACCGTGTCAGGCGCCGCGCGGAAACTCGATGAGTCTGCCCGGATTCGGCATAAGAGCCGAAAAACGTGGTTCAGGGTGGGGCAAGTGAAGATGAACTCGTCGCGTACTACAGGACTCGCCTTAAGCAGGTTGGAGGATATCGATATGCGACTCACACCCGAGTCGAGAAACCAGGTTCGAAGCGGACGTACTTCCACCTTGTGTTCGGTACTCGCCACCCACTGGGAATTATCAAGTTCAAGGACATCGACCGCAAGGCCATGCTGCGACAAGACGAGGTGAAAGAGGCACTCAAGGAGGAGGCTCGAGAGCTCAAATCGGGCGGTCAGCAGGAGATGTTCTCGGCAGAACATACTTTCTCGAAACGGCCGACGTCTTTCCTTCAAGAGAGGCAACGACGCTTGCTCGAAGCAGAGTGTCTCGCCACGAACGTAGTCGCGGCACGAAGTATCGCTGAGTACGACGACGTGTGCGCGAGCCTGCTCGAGATCCCATACGTGTGGGAGGAGGACGTGCGGCAGATCCTACATCGAGCCAAGGCAGTCCGGTTCGAAGGACTCGGTCCCAGACAGACCAGTCCGCAACCTGGGACTGGGGTCCGAGTCGTGTGGAAAGGGGACGGGCGAGCGTAAAAGGAACTGAGGCCCACCGCACTACAAAGCACGCCGGGCCTCCCATCTCGTCACTCAATGACTCTACACGGCAACAGGGGGTTGTTCTGTTGAGCTCGTGGAGTCGTCTTCTGGTTCGGACTTGGTGCCTCGGCGGGATTGGAGGAAGCCGAGGGAGCGGAGGGTGTTGCGGTCGTTGATGTTGGCTTGGGCGATGGCGCTCCACTCGAGGTACCAGGCCCAGACGGCGGCTTCGCGGGAGTCGACGTCTTCTGCGCTGGGGGCGATCGGGGTCGGTTCCTCGCGGATGGTGCTGATCGTCTCCAGCAGGTCCAGGGCTTCCTTGACGACCGCGGCGCTCAGTCCGCGGTGGGTGAGGAGCTTGCGCGCTGCCTTGGACTCGGCGTCGGTCTTGGCTTCGAGCTTCGCGAGGCGGTCGACGAAGACGCCCACGGAGTTGACCACGTCGAGGCCCTCGGTCTGGCTGAGGTTCAGGAACATGGTGTCGTGGATCGCCGGATAGTGGCGCTGCAATGTGGCTTTTACCACGGGGAACCAGCGGTTCTCCCACTCGTCGAGATCGCGGAGCGTGTGGGGGTTCGAGATGATCGGGCCGCGCTCGACGCGCACGGCGCGCATGTTCTTGAGCAGCTCCCAGCCTTCATCCAGGTCCTTCTGCGTGAAGCCGAAGGCGGCGAGGACGGAGGCCGCGCGGGGATTCGCGAGGCCGTGGAGGAAGGTGACTACGCGACGTGCTTTGTCGCCGACTGTC
Source organism: Polyangiaceae bacterium (assembly GCA_041389745.1). GTDB lineage: Bacteria > Myxococcota_A > Polyangia > Polyangiales > Polyangiaceae > JAHBVY01. The sequence continues at coordinate 123,045 of JAWKRF010000020.1, read as the reverse complement.
ATTCGTGCCATGTGTTCTCCTGTTCTTGGTCGTGAGGACCTTGGACGGGTGGCGAAGCTTGGGCCTCGCCGGGTTGGATCACTGACTCGGAACGTGGAGGTGCGTTTCCGCGAGGGAGCGATGGGAGCTCCGCTCGAGGGACTTGGTGCTCGAGTGCGTTGGCTCTGCGTGCGAAAATGCCGATCCCCAGCCCCAGACTGAAGATCCCCACGGGGACCACCCCGGCTCGAGCTAGGGACCGTGCAATTTCTGCAGGGGAAACTTCGAGTCTCCCCCCCTACCCTGTTGGAACGACCACGGGACGAGTCGCCTTGTGCAGGGGAAATCGGTGGGGAGAGCGCGGGGTTGCGTGAAAAGTGCGTGGGGGTGCGCTCGGTCGCGCTGGGGATCCGCGCTTTCGGGCTGGGGATCGGGGGTGAGGGAGCAACATTTCGCGGTGGCGGAGCGTCGGGCGGCGGCTCGGGCGCAACAATTTGCGGAGTCGGAGCGTCGAGCGGCGGCTTCGGAGCGTCCGCAGGGAGCGTCAGAGCGGCCTTGCGAGGAGCTGGTCGAGGCGTTCGGCTTCGATGTCGGTGTTGATCTGGACCCAGAGCGGCAGGTGGTCGCTGAGCTCGTACGTGAATTGGCGCTTCGTCATCGGCATGCGCGGGTAGAGCGGGCGGTGATCGCCGCAGTAGAAGTCGAGGACGCCGGCGTGGCCGCTGAAGCTCTTCACGAAGCGCGGATCGTGGAGGATTTGGTCGTAGCGCTTGTTGCGGGCGAGGTTCGAGCCGGGCTGACCGAGCAGCGCCTCCGGCATGCGCAGGCCCCGGGAGGTGATGGCGTCGAACAGCGGGCTGTGTTCCGCGGGGATGTTGAAGTCGCCGAGGACGATCAGATCCTTGTCGCCGAGGTACTGCTCCTGGGTGCGGGTGTGGACCCACTCGGCGAGCAGGCGGAGCTCCGGCTCGCGCCCGGCGTCGCTCTTTCCCCAGCGGATGTGCGCGGCCAAGAGGATGAAATCGAAGCTGCCGGAGCGCCACGACGTGAGGTACGGCGGGCGCCACCAGGAGATCTGCGACGCGTACTCGTCACTTTCGGTGCGCTTGCGCTGGGGGATGGCGTACGACGCGAGGCCGGTGAACTCCACCGCGCGGCGATCGTAGACGAAGCCGATGCGCTCGCGGTTGCCGCCCGCGTCGGTCAAATAGTCCGAGAAAACGACGTCCCAGTACGGGCCGAGGTAGCCCAGCACCTCGCGCAGCTGGCTCAAGTCGTCGCGCAGCTCGACGACGGCGATCAGGTCGAACACACCCAGGATCTCCGCGATGTAGTGCAGCGACGCAGCGCGCCGCGGGCGGCGCCCGAACTCCCGGATGTTCCACGTGGCAATGTTCAGGGACTCGTCGAGGCGCGAAGGTGGGACGTTGGCCGCTTCCACGCGGCGCTTGAGTTCGAGCAAGCCCTTGGCGACGGTCTTGCTGAGCTTGCCGTGGTGCATAGCCCGGCGTATCGGGCGCGGGAGGGGTTAGTTGTGCCCAAACGTGGTTGCATCCCCACGGGTAGTTGACAATCGGAGGCTTGTCTGGCGATCGTCGGGGATCTGAGGGAGGTCAGAATGCACACCATCATCGAGGGAGTTGACGGAGTTGGCAAGGACTCGCTGGTCCGATCGATGCTGGATACGGAAGGCTATCGGGTGGTGATTCACTATTCCAAACCGCTCGCCCTCGACGTGTACCAAGGATCACTGCGTCGATATCAAGAGGATAGCTTCCGAGGACTTTTTGGGTTGTTGCTAGCGGATACTCCAATCATCTTCAATCGCTCCCACGTCGGTGAGTTCGTCTACGCGCCTCGCTATCGGAGCTACGCGGGCGACTACGTTTTTGAACTAGAGCGTGAGTACCTAGACCTGTTAGGCCGCGTTCGGCTGATCCTGCTAGTGGAAGACTTCGAACATAGTTTTCACTTCACTGACGATGGTGAAAGTCTTGGCACTCCATCTGCGCGGCGGGGCGAGCAGGCTAGCTTTCTTGAGGCTTTCGAGCTCTCTTCCATCCCCCTTAAGCGAAAGGTGTGTGTAACCGATACGAGTACTGGAAGATTCAGGCACATCGACGACATTCGACGAGAAGCGCTCGGTGAATAGATGTATCTGAAGGCAGCGTCTCTCGACGACATTCTTCGTGGCGCCTACGGGCGACTTATCAAGGCGGGCGTGGATGTCCACCCGAGCCAGGGAGCGTGTCTCGAGGACTTCGGTTCGTTGATCGGTCTAACAAATCCGCGAGCCAGATTGAGTTGGGCAGGCGTCAAAGAGCGTACGCTCTTTAGTTCGGTCGGTGAGTTTCTCTGGTACGCGGCCGGATCGGATAACATTGAATTCGTGCAATACTATGTGCCCGAGTATCCCGTTGATGGGGCACGTAGCGCGTATGGACCAAGGGTTCTACTGGCCGAAGGAACTAACCAGTGGGATCAGGTTGCTCAGGTGCTCAAGCAACGAGAAGACTCACGGAGGGCGGTTATCCAGCTCTTTCGAGCGGAGGACAGCAGCGTGACTCTCTCAAGTGCGCCCTGCACCTGCACAGTCCAGTTTGTGGCCCGCGGGAAACGCCTGCACATGATGACCTTCATGCGCTCCAATGACGCGTACATCGGTCTGCCACACGATGTCTTCGCATTTACGATGTATCAGGAGTTGATGGCTCGTCAGCTAGGCTTGGAACTCGGCGTGTACTGGCATAGCGTTGGGAGTCTTCATCTTTACAAGAAGCACGTCAGTGCAGCCAGGAGGTATCGTCGCGAAGGCTGGCAGTCGACGAAGGCCATGCATCCTATGCCTGTCGGAAATCAATGTAGACATCTCCGTCGTGTGGTTGCCTTGGAGGAGAAAGTTCGGCGCGGAGAGAGGCTTAGCGAGCGATGGATGCATGGACTGCCGTCCTATTGGAAAGACATTTGTCGGCTACTAGAATTCTATCGTCGGTACAGGGCCCGAGATATCGAGGCCATGCGGCGCGCCGCGCAAACCGTTGAGAGCGATGTTTATAGTCAGTTCTTGGAGAAGAAGATCGATGATGCCCGCTCGGGCTTCGAGCAGCGTTAGTATGTTGCCCGGTTGATATGAATATGGTATCGAAACCCATGCTAAGTGCTGCAAGGCAAATGATGGATGTGCTTGCCTCGGGGGATCTCATGTCGAGCGACGTGATCCCCTGGAGTTCGCCGATCGTCTCCTTCGGGGACGCAGGGCGCGCTACTGTGGCCACGGTTGGGCTGAATCCCAGTAACCGAGAGTTTGTTAACCAAGATGGGGAGGAGCTTGCCGGAGCGTCTCGAAGGTTTGAGACGTTGGCGTCTCTTCGACTCAAGGGGTGGCGGAGCGCGAGGGCATCTCACGTTGAGCGGGTCGTTGATAGCTGTCGAGGTTACTTTCAGAACAATCCGTACGATCGATGGTTTGGCCGGCTTGAGTTTCTCTTCGCCGGGAAGGTCTCGTACTATGACCGTCACGCGGTCGCGTGCCACTTGGACATCTCTCCGTTCGCAACGGCGCGCAAGTGGGGCGACCTCTTGCCATGTCAGCAGAGAGGCTTGGTTGCGACCACGGGGCATGCGCTCGGCTTGGTTCTACGCGAGTCGAGGATCTCATTGCTTATCCTGAATGGGCAGGGGGTGCGTAGGTTCTTCGAGCTGGGGAGTACCTCGGGCTTGACCGCTTCACCAGCACGTGGGTGGACGCTGTCGAGACGCAACGGGCGCGAGGTGCCGGGTTATTGGTACGAAGGTGAAGTCGAGTCGTTCGGCGGCGTGCCCCTTGGGAGGGGAGTTCGAGTGGTGGGTTTCAATCACAACATCCAGAGTAGTTTCGGTGTCACTCGGCAGGCGTTGCACGCGATCCGGTTGAGAGTCCGGCGGGAACTAGATCGGAGATCGTTGTATGGGTAGTAGAGCACTTTTGACTGGGCGCCTTCGTCAAGCCCTGCAGTCGTTGCCGCGTATGCCCGCGGGCTTGAATACTAAGCGACGTCGTGAGGCGTTCATATTTCAATTGGTAGAGAGTGTTCGCCGCGTTGAGTACGTGCGTCGGTTGCCCCGACTCTCCCACTCTGCGCTGCGCAACAACCCTCGCTCCACGCACTTCGATCCACTGAAGGGGGCTGCTCGTTTCGTGGCGGCCGCAAACAGGGAGGAAGCGTTCTGGCTGGTCTTCCTAGCCGCCCATACCGGAAAGAACCGATACGATGGCTGGAGGCTGGCTGCCCAGGTCTATGGGGCTGGCGGCCGGATCTGGACCTGGAAGAGGGTGGCTAGCGACTTCCCTGCGTTCGAACGTGCTTGGGCCGGAATGCTATCAGCAGGTGGCCTTGCTCGCTTCGGAAACCACCGAAAGTATGAATCACATCGGGAGGTCGCGAGGGCGGTTCGAAGCTACTCAGCGTGGGTCCTTTCATCCGGTTCTCACAAGAGGCTATTTCGGAGCTTCGTCGCTGCTGGCGGGAGTGATGCGGCACAGGCATTTCGCGCTGCGTTCAGTGGAATGAGTGTGGTCGATCGGATGGGGCGCACGGGCAGGTTTGACTACCTGACTTGGGTAGGGGAACTCGGCCTGGCGCCCATAGAGCCAGGGACTATTTTCATGGCGGGCGCCACTGGACCGCGTCGCGGTGTAGCTGAACTCTTTGGCGTGGAGTTGACTCGAAGCAACTCTGCACAGTTCGAAGAGCGTGTTTGCGCGCTGGGTACGGCACTGGGAGTGGGGCAGCGCGAGCTGGAAGACGCGTTGTGCAACTGGCAGAAAAGCCCGACCGCGCCTAAGGCGTTCCGAGGCTGAGATCCTGCCAGCTCACCGTTCGCTTGAGAGCATTCAGACGGCCGTGTCGCACGCGTCCCAGATGCTCAAGTTGGCCAACTACGATGCCGGGCGCGACGCCAATCTTCTGGGCGAATCGGATGACCGCTTTCGATTCGATCGGGAGACTTGAAAGGGTAGGTTGGGAGTGAGGAGGGACGAGAGTCGAAGCGGCGAATGCGTTGGCTTCTCGCTCTTCGGTTGCCATGTCGGATTGCTCGCACTCCTCGTCAACGTATGCGAAGTCTGGGCTGTGCAGCAGGAGGTGACCCAGTTCGTGGAAGAACGCGAACCAGAAGTGGTCGTTAGTCTTATGACGCAGGCTCATCTGTAAAATAGGATTGCCCTTGCTGTTCATACGGATCGCGGCCGTAGCTCGGCAATTCTTTGGTGACGGTAGCAGGATCAACACGATCCCTAGACTCGTACAGGAGGCGCTCAGACGCTCGACCATTTTGCTCGGGTTGTGAAGCGTTGAGAGTTTTCGCAGTTCGGGAAGGGCCTTATTCACAGCATCCGGATTGTATTTACCGCATGGCCTCTGCTCGCCAAGGACGTCGCCAGCCCGTAGCCACACTGCCAGTGCGTCTTGGCTGGTGGAGAAGGTTTCACTTGTCTTTAGACGCGCAGCGCGGACGAGATCCATTCGTTGCTGGCGCCAATCGTGCAGCGTCTCGGCTCCGAGGAATCGGAGGCTTGCCAAAACTTGGTCCCTCCTGTTGGCTGTTCGAGGGATAAGCCCCCACTTCACGAGGTCGGCACATGCTAGCTCCGCGTAGGCGTTGGCTTGCTGCCTCTCCACTCCTTCCCGAAAATCAAGTTCGCGTTGAAGCCAGAAGTCCACACTTCCGCCAACGCATCCTGCCAAGGACGCCGCGATGGTTTGATCGATGGGCCGGGCGCCGGCGAGCAGTGCGGCCGTAGCCATGAGGTCCAAGTTCAAGCGTCCAGCAAGCGTGTGTTGGCTTTCGCCAGTGCTGCGGAGCCAGCGTCGGATTGTCTCGCCTGGCGGGGAGGCCCAGGTTGGCTCGAAGCGCGGGTTGGTCATGTTGTACGAATCTCCTCAACCAAGAACCTTGAGCTTTGGTTGAACGGTTTATTACCTCGAGGAATCAGCTGGCAGACCAGAATAGTGTCGATAACCTGAAAGCATACGATGCCCCCACGGCCAGCTGCGGGCGCCAACGGCACCTCGCCGAAGGTGCTGGCTGCGAGCAGATCGGCGAGCACGGCGTGCAGCTCCGTTGCGGTTCCGAATCCAAACTTTGCGACAGCCGCACGCTCATCCTCGCACAGCTTCCGCAGCGTCTTTGTTCTGAATGTCGGCTGCAAGCTTGGTCCTTCGCATCTGCGAAGCCCTACAGTGTCGCCACTAGGGTTTCAAGATCCAGGAAGATAGGAGCGACCGAGCCCGGACCGAGCAACTTGTACATCAGCTCCGGTCGGATCTCATCGAGCGACAGGATGTGCACAGGTTTCCCACGACCGGCGCACCATCCGGCTTCCAAGTGCGCGCTCGCACCCGCTGGGAGCAACAACACGCAGCATGCACATTCCTGGAGCGCAGTGAAGTCGTGCTCGAAAGCTCTCGTGCTGACCGGGTGCTCCAAGGCGTGTATGAAGTCTGCACGGGACCAAGCCTCCCAGGCTTCCGATACTTGGGACCAGTCGAATCCTATTGCGCTATCCCCAGGGTTTCGGAAGTCGTACACACGGTGCCCGGCGTCACGCAGTCGCTTGACCACGCGTGGCTGGTGGACGTTTCTCCACGAACTCGCCACGTAGATGTACATCACCCTAGGATAGCGCCTCCTCGGGCACGGGCCTAGCGGGCTTGGTAATGCTCCTTCATGCTTCGGCTGAGAGACCCCCTTGTAAGTGTTTGAGATTCCACGTGGTTGATTCTTGCCTCGGGGAAGTGGTTCTCTCGCCGGGCCGTTCGGCGCTTGAGTTGCCGAAGCGTAGGAGTCTCCCGCGCTTCCCTCCCCGGAGCGCCCTGCCGCCACTCGCGCGAGTACCGTCGCGCCATTGGAGCAGGACCTGGTGGGATTCGTCAACCGTCTCCCGCCTGGATTTTCAGGCATAGGCTACCCATCTCTTGGGGCGCTCAGGCAGACGACCTTGGCTGAATCCCGCGGACACTTGGCTCCCTCGGGACAGCGTTGCCCCAGGGCAACTTATCGTCGTCGCGTTCGCTGCTCATGGAGGACTCACCCAGCACACCGACTCCCCGCACCGAGCGGCTCCCATAGCCGCCTGCTTTGCACGTCACCGACGAAAAGCAAACGTGGCTCCATGCGGAGCTTCGCGCAGGTGTCGCGGGCGACGCCGGGTCCGATCAGGAGCACGCGCAACTTCGGGAGCTTCGCCAGGCTGAGCCAACCGCCGTCGCGGATCCCGGTGTGGAACACGTTGAGGAAGCGGAGCTGCTCGAGCTGGAGCAAGTGCTGAACATCGCTTTCGGCGACGCTGGTCTCGGAGAGATCCAGATCGCGAACTTGAGTGAGCTTCGTCATGGCCTGGACGAGCTTCCTGTCCACCGGTGCGCTGTTGAGGTTCAGGCGCACGAGGCGGGGCAGCTTCGAGAGCGTCGCGGCGCTGATCGTGTGACCCTGGAGATTGAGGTCGGTGACCGCAGTCAACTCGGGGAGCCACGGCAGGTCCGCGCTTGCCGTTTCCGCGTGGCTCAAGTCCAGAGTGCGCAGCTTCTTCAGGCTGGCGAGTGACTTCAGTCCGTCGTTGGTGACACCATGCGGGGAGACGAAGATCTCGAGGTGCGTGAGCTGGGACAGCTTCGCCGCGTCGGCGTCGCTGAGCGTCGCTTCCGGGATGCGCAGCGCCCGGAGCTCACGCAGCCGCGCAAGCGCCTCGAACTCACGGCTGCCGAGGCGCGCGCGGGTGCTGAGCTCTCGCAGATGTGGGAGCTTCTCCAAGCCCTTCAGGTCCTCGAGGGTGATGTCGTCGGGTAGCTCCAGCGCTTCGATGGACCGCAGTCGGTCGAGTGGGCTCCAGTTCAGGTCGCGCATCGCCGTCGAGAGGCGCTTCAGCCTCGGGAAGCGTCCTAGCCGACCGACGGTGTCGAGCTGCAGTGGGCCGTCGTAGGTGAGGCCCTCGATGCCCGTCGGCAGTCGCTCGAGGGAGTCCGCGGCGAAGCCCGCGTAGCGAAGCGCCAGCCAGCGCAGGCGTGCGAGGCCACGCAGGTCGGGCAGCTCCCCCGAGCCAACGAACAGCTCGAGCCCCTGGATGTTGCTGAGCTCGCTCAGCGGCGTCAGGTCGACTTCACCGCCAAGGTTCGCCGGCGTCTCGTAGGACACTGCCACAGGGAAACGACCAGCGACGCGATTCACTTGCTCGACGAGCTCGGGGTCCAGGGAGGGGAGCAAGACCGTCACCGGACCGCTGATCACCTCGAGCGCCTTGCGCGCGTCGCCTCCCCGCAGGTCCAGGCAGATCACCCGACCGTTCGCGCTCGTGTCATGGCCCGCCTGAGCTGATCGCCGCTGGTTCGGCCAAACGGATCGGGTCTGGTTCGGCCAAACGGATCGCCCTTGGTTCTGCCAAGCGGATCCTGCGTGAAAGGAGGCACTACTGGACAGGTGTCAGGGCGTCCGCGGACCTTGACGCCATGGCGGCGAGGAGAACGGACATGCACAGGTTGCAGGAGCTGGTGCGTTTGCACCGCATGGGACAGGGCGCCCGCGAAGCAGCTCGACTGCTGGGGATGGGGCCCAACACTGAGCGCGAGTATCGGAAGGCTTTAGCCGAGGCCGGTCTGCTCGACGGTGACCCGGCCGAGTTGCCGGACGCCGAAGCGCTGAAGCAAGCCATTTTGCGGCACCGTCCGCCGGTCGTGCCCGAACAGCAGACGTCCTCGCTAGAGCACTGGCAGAAGCGGATTGAGAGCCTGTCCCGAGCGGGCGTCGGCCCGCGCGCCATCTACGACCGACTCCGCACGGAAGACAAGGACTTCAACGGAAGCCTGTCAGCCGTGAAGCGGATGGTGTTGCGCCTCAAGCGCGAGGCTGGCCCCAACCCGCTTCAGGTTGCGATTCCGGTCGAGACCGTGCCCGGCGACGTCGCCCAAGTGGACTTCGGCTACGCTGGCTACCGCTGGGATTCGCAACAGAAGAAGCTAAGGAAGAGCTGGGTCTTCGTGATGGTGCTCGGCCACAGCCGACATCTGTATGCGGAATGCGATTTCCGTCAGGATACGAATACTTGGATTGCGCTCCACGAGCGGGCCTTTCGTGCGCTGGGAGGCGTCCCTCGCACCATCGTACCGGACAACTTGAAGGCAGCGGTGATCCGTGCCGCCTTCGACGCGGGCGGAACGAGCGAACTCAATCGTAGCTACCGAGAGGTTGCTCGACACTATCAATTCAAGATCGACCCCACGCCTCCCCGCGCGCCGAAAAAGAAGGGCAAGGTCGAGGCTGGGGTGAAATACGTGAAGAGCAACGCGCTCAGCGGCCGAAGCGAGGAACCCCTCGAGGACACCAACCGCTGGCTTGAGCGTTGGACACGCGAAGTCGCGGGAATGCGCATCCATGGAACCACGGGGAAACAACCCTTGATGGTCTTCGAAAGCGAGGAGCAGCGTGAGTTGCACCCGCTCCCGCCGCGACCGTACGACCCGGTGGTTTGGAAGAAGGCGACGGTGCACCCGGACAGTCATGTGGTCTTCGAGAAGCGCTTGTACTCGGTGCCTTGGCCTCACATCGGTCGACAGGTTTGGGTGCGAGCGACGGCCTCGTCCGTGATGGTCTACGTCGACGATGAGCGGGTCGCGACGCACGCTCGAGCGGGCTCCGGGCATCGTGTGACGGAGGAGTCGCACTTGCCGGAGGTACGTGGCGACTTCCGACATCGCACCCGCGAGTACTGGGAGGAGCGGGCGGATCGGATGGGTGATGAAGTCGGAGCGTTTGTCCGTGAGGTCTTCGATTCGGATGGCGAGTTGTCGATGCTGCGGCCGGTCCAGTCCATCGTTTCACTGCTTGAGCAGTACCCAGTGGAGCGTGCCCGAGCGACGGCCGCGCGCTCACGATTTTACGGGAGCTACAATTACCGCGCGGTTAAGTCGATTCTGGTGCAGGGTCTGGACTTTCAGCCTCTGCCGCCCGTGAGACCAGGCTCTGGGGAGTGGGCCGACGAACCTCCCCGATTTGCACGCCCGGAGACCGACTGGCTGACGGAAGCGGAGGTAAGCCATGAGCACCATTGACGAGCTCGTCCCATTGCTCAAGAAGCTGAAGCTCAGCGGGATCCTGCACACGCTCGAGTTGCGCCTCCGCCAGTCTGTGGACGACGGTCTGGCGTACGAAGAATTCCTGTACCGCCTGCTCAAGGACGAGGTCGAACGACGAGACTCCAAGCAACTCGACCAGCGAGTGCGACGCGCGAACTTCGAGCACCAGAAGACGCTCGAGGACTTCGACTTTCATTTCAATCCGGAAATTCCAAAACAGCAGGTGCTCGACTTGGCGACCTGTACTTTCGTCGAGCGCAAACGTAATGTCCTGCTGCTCGGGCAGACGGGCGTTGGCAAGAGCCATATCGCTCAAGCTCGGCCATCGTGCCTGTCGCGTCGGTCACAGCGTGCTCTACATGGAGGCGAACGACTTGCTCAAGCAGCTGCGTGCCGCGCGAGCGGACAACTCCCACGACCGGAAGCTGGCGAAGCTCGCCTCGCTCGACCTGCTCATCATTGATGACCTCGGCTTGCGTCCCCTGATCGCCGAGGAGCCCGTTGACCTCTACGAGCTAATCCGACTTCGCTACGAGCGCGCCTCGACGCTGATCACATCGAACCGCGACACCGACGAGCTCGCGCGCCTCTTTGGCGATCCGCTTCTGGCGAGCGCAGCCATGGACCGCCTACTGCACGCTGCCCATGTGCTGCGCTTGCAGGGCGACACGTATCGAAATCCGCGCACCCCGCGGAAAGGCAACCAACGAAAGAACAACCAACCGGAGGTGACGACATGAACCCCACCAAGCGGATGTGCGATCTGCTTGGCCGAACCAACAAGCTGCAGCTGGCGGTGCTCAAACTGCTGACGGCGTTGCTGGTGATCCCCGGATCCGCTTGGCCGAGCCAGGCACGGTCCATGGGGGCGAGCTATGACAGCGCTCGCGACGTGGGGCGACGGCAGCTCCAGGTCGTCGAGCTCTTCCCGCGTCGCCGGCACGCGCACGCCAAGCCAGCGGCTTTCGGTCCAAGCGCTGACGTCCAAGCTCTGCGCGGGCTCTGCAGGTTTGGAGGGGGGGAGAGGCGCGACGGGAGCAGGCGTGTCGTGCACCGAAGTGATCGGCCCCCGCGCGGTTCCACACGCCAACGTGAGCAGCGCCGCCAGTGTTGCCACCGTCGGGGTGGTGCGAAGCAGCCGGCTGGAGCGAGTCACATGCAGATCCTACCGGAGACTTTGCGCTGGGGTCAGTCTCCTGCGCGGCGCACTCTCACCCCCAAACCCGAAGTTTGGATGGGCGACAGTGTGTTAAGAAGGCGCGAATGAACATGACGCTGCGGCCAGCCTACGCATTGGCGTTCCTTGCGATCTTGGTTGGTGTGCCGCTGTTGACGTTTGGCCCTTGGTGGGCCGGGCTCTTGGTGCTGGCTCCTGCGGGCTACGTGCTGCAGCGGGAGTTCCGTGCGGACCGGCTGGTGGCGAGCCTCTTCAGTGCGCTCGTGTTGGGGCTGCTTGCGGCGGTGTACGTGGCCATTCTGGTGCTCTTTGGGTTCGGGGGAGACTGGATGGTGCCCGTCGTCCTGGCGCTGCTCGTCGGTGGCGTAGTCGCCGCGATGGTCTCGTGGGTGAAGGCGCGCAGGGCGCCGCCGGGGCTCCCCGACATCTTGGGTGACGAGTTTGGGCAAGACGGGCTGCTGGAGACCAACGAGGTGCAGTGGGTCGCGATGAAGAGCGCCGAGTGGCTCGATCGGAGCTCGGGAGTGGACGTGTGGCTGCAGAGCTGCGTGGAGGCGCCGCGGCGCTGTCGGCTCTCGTTCGAGGAGGAATCGCGCAAGCCGTCGGGGGAAGGGTTGCTGCTCTTCCCGCCGCCGTCCGAGGTGGAGCTCGCCCCGGGGGAGGTCGTGCGCTGTCACGTGCCGGTGCGACCAACGGATCGACATGCCGACGAGATCCGATTCTACGTGAAGCTGGAGGCGAAGGGTCCAGTTGCCTCGAGGAATCGGCGTTTCCGTGGACGGCCCGTCGAGGACCGGGTCTCCACCGGCACTCAGGTGATCGCGCTCGCCGCGGGCATGGTCGTCTGGGGCGGCGGCGTGTACGTCACGTTCAAGCGGCGCATCGACCAGCCCGCTGCTTGGTACGCGCAGCTGGAGATCACTCGTGAGGGCGTTTGGGTGCCTGGGGTTGATCAGGCGGCAGCGGTGGTGAGCGAGTAGCTCTCACGCACCCACGGATCCGTCAGTCGTCCGCTTCGAGCAGGAGCTTGTAGCTGTGCGTTTCGCGATTGGGGTCCGAGAGCCCGGCGTACGCCGTGTCGCAAGGCTCGCCCTTGGTAAGCTTGGCGCGGAGCGTCGTCTGAGCGGCCTTGGCCAGCTTGAACGAGCAATCGGTCATGCAGTCTCCCGCGCCGTTGCCACTCGTGCTCATGCACGTGCCCTTGTTGGGCACTGAATAGCAACGCGTGGTGGAGACCACTGCTCCGTCCTGCACGACCTCGACCTCCACGTCGTAGCAAAACCTTGGCTGCTTCGTCTCGAGGTCAGGCTCGTACGAATAGTCAGCCCAAAACTGGTAGTCGACCCCGAGTCAGCCCACATTCCCCAACATGAGGCTTGCTTTCGCGATCTTGGGGGTGACTCTGACGCTTGGAGTCATGGGCGGCTGTTCGAGCTCGGAGCCCGAACACACCCCAACTGGAGCGTGTGGCGGGAGCTGCACCCTGGAGAGCCTGTGCGCGGTGCAGCCGTGCGGGGGAGTGGCGGCGAACTTCGATGCCGACGGTTGCGGGCGTTCGAACTGCGGCAGCAGCGACGAGTGCCCGTCCGGTCGCGTGTGCTTCGTGCCGAGCCTCGTCGAGAGTTATCACCATCCAACCGGAGTCTTCTGTGAGGCGCAGCCCGACGGCAGTTGCGCGTGCGGGGGGACTGTGGACGGTTCTGGAATGGGGCTCTGCTTGCCAGTGTCGGAGATCCCTGAGGAAAAGTGTGTGGTGCCCAATGATTGCGAGTCGCTGGCTAACCGCATCGAGGAGCTAGACCTCACCGATGGCTGGCTCAGCGGGGATGCGGAGCAGCTGGTCAAAGACTGCCTGCCGAAGATGTACGCCAGGCAGCAGGAGCTTCGCTGTCCTCACACCGCGCGCGCCTGCGACGGCGCCTTCCCCTGCTTGCTCGAGGAGCTGTGCAAGCAGCAGGAGTGCGGGGGCGCCACCGCCCGCTTCGACGCAAACGGCTGCGTGCGGGAGCTCTGCGAGGAGAGCGCCGACTGCGGCGCGAACCAAGTCTGCTTCGTACCGTCCTTGGTGAAGGCCACCTGTATTCCGACCGGCATCGAAGGCTGCGACGCCGGGTATACCTCCAGCTGCTACTGCTCCCAAACCGCCGACTGTAGCCCGGCGGGCTTGTGCATAGAGCAAGGCGAGCTGCCAACTGAGGCCTGCGTGGTCGGTTCTGACTGCGCTGCCCTGGAGCTCCAAGCGGAGTCCCTCGGCCACTCGCTAGTCAACGCCAAGACCGATTTGAAGCTGCGACTCGAGCAGTGTGGGGACCGCGTGCGCGAAGAGCAGCAGGCGCTGAGCTGCCCCTGATTCCGAGCTCGACTTCGCTTCGCGGCGTCACGCGAGGATCATACCTTGGCGTCGATGCCCGCGAGGACCTGAGGCATCTATCCAGAACACTCCGTCTCAGCTCCGTCCGGCGCGGATCGTGGAGAAGAACCGCCGTCCAGCGTGACGGTGCGAGCGTGTTCAACGGGATCGAAGACCGCTGAGGCGCTCTCACCCACCCACAGAGAGTCCAGCCGCGAGGTAGCAGATCGGCGCGAAGTTCATCAGCGAGAGGTCGAAGTCGCTGCCAGCGACGGTCACCGTGGGGTACGCCAGCAGGGCTTGAGCTCCCACGGAGAACGCCGTTGGTCACCGGGCGCTGGTGGATCGCTTCGATCGAGACGGGCGGCGCTTCGTCGTCGCCCACGTGAACGCGGACAGCCAGGTGGACCCTCGAGCCCTCAGCCCGACCGAGCGCCGGGTCGCTCGCCGTCTCGTGCGGGGCGACTCCCAGAAGGTGATCGCCTACGAGCTCGGTGTGGCTCCGAGGACCGTGGACAACCACGTGTTGAACATCGGGCGCAAGCTGGGGACTTCGTCGCAGTGGGAGACGACGGCGCTCTTGACCACGCTGCTGCACCACCCCGAAAAGCAGCTGACCGTTGAAGGTGTGCAGCTCCGCGTCTGGAGCAAGCCCTCCCAGAAGACGCCGGTGAACTTCACGGAGAGCGTGACCGACGAGCGCTCCCTCACCCCCAAACCCAACTACCGATCTTCGCACTCCGTATCTGGCAAGCGGAGCCGCCGCGTGTCGCAGTCCAGCCGGACGGAGTCGAGGAGCTGCCTGGTGTTCGCGATGCGCCGATAGGTCTCGGAGTCGGAGTGGGTGATGCTGGTGTAGTAGCGACGGAGGTTCGGCAGCGCGAGCAGGGCGAGGATCCCTTCGCTGTTCAGGCTGGTGTTGTTGACGTGGAGGACGCGCAGCGTCTTCAGCTCGAGCAGGAACGGGACTGCGGCGCTCGTGATGCCGGTGCCCTGGAGATCGAGGCGGCGAAGCCGAGTGAGCTTCGCGATGGCGCGTGCGGTCTCGTCGCCGATCTTCGACGTGCTGAGGTCGAGGCGCTGCAGGTTCGTGAGCCTGGCGAAGCTCGGGGCGCTGGCGTCGGTGAGTCGGTTGAAGCTGAGGTCGAGGGTCTCGAGGTGCTTCAAGCGCGCGAGCTCTTGCATGCCGGCGTCGGTGATCTTCGAGTGAGTCAGCACGAGGGTCTTCAGCTTGTTCAGCGCTGCGAGGCGCGCGATGCCATCGTTGCTCAGGCCCAGCGGCGGCGTCAGCTCTTGCAGCTCGGTCAGCTGCGCGAGCTCGCTCATGCCGGCGTCATCGATCCGGGTGCCGAGCAGCCCCAGCGCGCGCAGCTTGGGCAGCTTCGCGAAGTGCGCGATGGCGGCGTTGGTCAGCGGCGAGGCGGTCACGAAGCGGCGCAAGCTGGGAAACGCCTGGAGGTCGGCGACGTCCGCGTCGCTCAGGTGATCGCCGAAGTCGAGATCTTCCAGCTGCGTCAGCGGCGCGAGATCGCGAACCGTGAACTCCCGGGAGTTGCTGAGCTCGAGGCGCTTGAGCTTCGTCAAGCGCAGCAGCGCCTGCGGCGAACCGTTGGTCGCGATGCTGCCCAGCAGGAGCTCTTCGAGCTGCGCCGGCAGGCGTTCGTACAGCTCGTTCTGCGCTTTGGCTTCGAACAGCTCGAAGGACTTCAGCCCCTTGCAGCCGCGGAGATCGGGAAACTCCGGACCGATGTCGAGCCCGAGGATCATGCGCTCCACGTGGCGCAAGCTGCCGAGCGCCTGCACGTCTTGCTCAGCGGCTTCGGCGTCGCGGCTCCGCGAGCCAGCGGCGTGCGGCGCTCGGTCCGGTGGCTCGTAGGTTACTGCCACGGGGAAACGGGTGGCGACGTCGTCGACTCGTCTCAGGAGTTCGGGGGAGAGGTCGGGCAGCCGGAGCGAGATGGGCCCGCGCACTTGCTCCAGCCGGGCGCGAGCGCTCCTTCCGTGCAGATCGAGCCATACCAGGCGTCCGCCCACGCTCGCGCTGTACAGGGATTCCGCCTGCAGGTCCTCCAGCTCCTCCGGCGTCACCGGCAGCGACGCGCGGAGCAACCGGGAGTACGTCCAGGTTGGAGCAACGGCGCTGCGCTTGGGCTCAGTCTGCGTGCGCTGCGTCTCCGCCTGACTTTCCACGACCACCGGCTTCGCCGGAGGCGGCTGCGGTGAAGCTGGCCGTGTGCCGCCGCAGGCTCCGAGCAAGGCGGCGCAGAGTCCCAGAGCGGCCCAGGCGTGTCCGTTCATGGCGCTTCGATAGCACTTCCCCCAAGCGCGCAACCAGGAGCGCTCTCAAATACTGACGTCGCCGCCAGGATCTTTCGCTCCACGTGCCTTGCCCAGCGAGACCCAGCTCGTCCTACCCCCCGAACGGCAACTGCGGTGCCTCCTCGCGTTCTTCCGCTTCTTCGCTGGCGTCAGCTATTGCCTCGCGGATCACGTGAGTGGCCACGTCGTTCAAGTGCTTGTGTAGCTCCTCTGCGGCGCTGCGGAAATGCGGTTCGAGGACGTCTCGCACGAAGGCTTCGGGCGCGCTCACCATGATGGTCGTGCGCTTCTGACGCTTGTAGCGATAGCCGTGGAGATCGTAGCGGCGGAGCAGCGCCATGAAGAGGCGCAAGGACCAGACGTCCGGCATCATGAACTTGAACTCGACGGCCGGCGCCTCGCGCTGCAGCTGATGCAGGCGGTCCAGAATGCGCTCCCGCGCCTGATCCGCGGCGACGCGTTCGCCGTTGGTGCCCGCACTGGCGATCAGGCGCTCGAGATCTCTCAGCTTCTGCAGGAGCTTGGCTTCGTCCATGGCTTCAGTCGCTAAGCAAGTCTGGCGGCGCAGGCAAGAGGCGTCTGGATGACGCTTGCTCTCCGTCGGTTGTCCGTGTTTCAAACGCAGCGTGACGCAGGCCGAGGCACTTCGCTGGACCGAACTCGCGATGCGGGCCTTCAGGCTCCTGGCCGTCGACACGCAGCATCTGGGCGTCGAGCTGGGGATTGCGGGAAGCGTCTGGCCGCTGAGGCTCGACCCGAGCGGGCACGTCGTGGGCGTCGTGATGAGCTCTCGGGGTCGAGGGACCTATCGCGTCGATGGCAGGCTCTCGGACGACCTGCGCTGCACGTGTAGCTGGCGGCACGAATGCAAGCACGTGGCTGCAGTGCTGTTCATGATCGCGACGAAGTACGGCGGCTCGGAGCTGGCGCACGGTGGTTCAGGCTCCCCTGACAGCGGCGCGTCCGCGTCCGCCGCTCTGGAACGGTGGCTGGCTTCGTGGACCGACGAGGCAGCGCCCCAGCGGGAGCGCCTCGTGCTCCTCCTCCATCTGGAAGGGCAGCGGCTCTTCGTCGACCTGGGGAGCCAGCACCTCGCGCGCAACGGAGTCTGGAGTCAGGCCCAGCCGATCACGATCGCAGGCGCGCGGCGAGTCATCTCGGGAGAGCAGTCGCGACAGGGTCTGGACGGCGCCCTCGACAGCCTGGTGTGGGACAAGCGGGCACAGGCAACGCTCACGGGGCGGCTTGGGGGCTTCGGGCTGCAGGCTGCGCTGGCCACGGAGCGGCTCGTCTTGAGTTTCCGTGGGGATTCTGAAGTGCGCCAGCTGCAGCTGGTGCCCGGGCCGCCCAGGATCGGCAAGCTCGGCTGGCTCGAGTCTGACGACGGCGTGCTGCGGACGGGAGTCGATCTCGGTGACCCAGCGATCCTGGTCTTGCCGCTGGTGCCAGCATACTACGTCGATACTCGCGATGGCTCGACCGGCGAGATCCGAGCAGCTCGAGACGTCGCGAAGTGGCTCGCAGCGCCGGAAATCCGCGCGGAACAGGTGCCGAGTCTCGCTCGGACCCTGGAAGAGCGGGGTATGCCGGCGCCCAAGACGACGCCGATACGCGTCGTGGAGGGCCTGCCCCAGGTCCGGTTCGTGATCTTCAGCGAAGAACTGCCGAACGAGCAAAAAAAGCATCTAGGCCGCCTCGAGTTTCGCTACCAGGGAGTCCTGGCACCCGCCGAAGACGAGCCCGAGAAGCGAACGCTGCTCGAGGTGGACGGCGAGAAGATCGCTCTGGTTCGAGACCTCGACGCGGAAGAAGACGCGATGCAGTCGCTGGAGTCGATGGGATTCATGCCGGAGAGCGCGGAGGATCACTGGTCGCTCCCCGACGCGTTCTCCTGGGGGATGTTCCAGGGCCTGGGCGTGCCGTTCCTCGAGAACGTCGGGATCGAGGTCGTCTACGATCCTTCCTACGCGCTCCAGATCGTGGAGTCCGTCGACTACTTCACCGATCTGGAACCGAGCGGAAACGACTGGTTCGAGCTGGACTTCGGCGTCGACGTGCAAGGGGAACGCATCAGCCTGCTCCCCATGTTGCTTCAGGGCCTCGCCGAAGGCGCGGATCTTGGGGGTGAGGGAGAGGCGATGCTCGTCGAGCTGCCGTCAGGTCGCCTGGCGCGGGTCGAGTTCGACCGCATTCGGCCTCTCGTCGACATCCTGCTCGAGCTCGCGGTCTCGGACCAGGCGACGCAGCGTCGCATCAGTCGCTGGCAGGCACTGGAGCTCGCGGAGACCCTCGGCGTCGACGACAAGACCGGCAAGGCGCTGCGCGAGCTGCGCGCCTCACTCACCAGCGGCGCGCTGCCGCGCCCCAAGCTGCCGAAGAGCTTCCGCGGCACCTTGCGCGACTACCAGGCCCAGGGGGTCGCCTGGCTCGGCCTGCTAGGAAAGCACGGCGTCGGTGCGGTGCTCGCCGACGACATGGGTCTCGGAAAGACCGTGCAGCTCCTCGCGCACCTCGTCGCGCGGAAACACAAGAAGCTCGCCAAGGGACCCAGCCTGGTGGTGGCTCCCACCAGCGTGCTGGTCTCCTGGAGCGAACAGATCCAGCAGTTCGCTCCGAAGCTCGACGTGCTCCTGTGGCACGGCCCCGAGCGCCAGTCGCGGGAAGCGGAGCTCTCCGAGGCGGACCTGGTGCTGACGAGCTACAGCTTGCTGCACCGGGACCAGGAGCTCCTCACCCCCATCCCCTGGGACGTTGCGATCCTGGATGAAGCTCAGGCCATCAAGAACCCCAAGACCGCCACCGCGCATGCCGCGCGGAAATTAGAGGCTCACCAGCGCATCGCGGTGACCGGGACGCCGCTCGAGAATCACCTGGGGGAGGTGTGGAGCCAGTTCGCGTTCGCGGTGCCCGGTGCTCTGGGCAGCGAACGGGCGTTCGCGCAGGCCTTCCGCAACCCGATCGAGAAGGAGGGCGACGACACGCGCATGGCTGCCCTGCGGCGTCGCATCGCGCCGCTGCTGCTCCGGCGCACCAAGGAAGACGTCGCGAAGGAGCTGCCTCCCAAGACCGTCATCACGCATCACGTGGAGCTGGGAACCGCGCAGCGTGATCTCTACGAGACGGTGCGCAAGCTGGTCGACAAACAAGTCCGTGAGGAAATTGCAAGGCGGGGCATGGCGCTCTCCCGCATCGCCGTGCTGGATGCATTGCTCAAGCTGCGGCAGGTGTGCTGCGATCCGAGCCTGGTCAAGAGCAAGCAGCGCCGTCAGGTGCCGAGCGCCAAGCGCAGGTTCCTGAGTGAGCTGCTGGAGACGATGCTCTCGGAGGGGCGGCGCATCCTGATCTTCTCCCAGTTCGTGGAGATGCTGGTGTTGATACGCGAGGATCTCCTGGATGCTGGGGTACCGTACGCCTACCTGACGGGCGGCACGGTCAACCGCAAGACGCAGATCGAGCTCTTCCAGAGCGGCGATGTGCCCATCTTCTTGATCAGCCTCAAGGCGGGCGGCGTCGGCCTGAACCTCACGGCGGCGGACACGGTGATCCACTACGATCCGTGGTGGAATCCGGCCGCGGAGGCTCAAGCCACGGATCGCGCGCACCGCATCGGGCAGGACAAGCCGGTGTTCGTGCACCGGCTGATCGCCCGCGGAACCGTGGAAGAGAAGATCGTGGCGCTGCAGGCGAAGAAGGCGGAGCTGGCCGGCGCGCTACTGAGCGGCGGAACGCGGGCCCTCGATCTGGACGAGGCGCTGCTCGACGACTTGCTCGCGCCCCTTGGGGGCTGAGCGGGCCTCCCTGCTTCCGCGAGCCAGCAGGGCCGGTCAGAAATAGCGCTCAAGCTTTCCCGTCGGCTGCCGTTTCCGCAGCTACTAGGAGGCTTTATGTTCGACGACTACATCGTCACCAGTGGCGCGGTGCCGAACGACCGGCTGCAGCAGGCTTTCGAGGCTCGAGCCGCGCGGACTCCCCGTGTCGGACAGATCGCTCGCGAGATGGGGATGCTCTCCTCGCGTCAGGTGCTCGAACTCCTCGACCACCAACGCACGAGTACGTCGAGGTTCTGCGAGCTCGCGGTGGAGAAGCGCATGCTGACCGAGCGGCAGGTGTTGCGCATCCTGACCGAGCAAGCTGGGCGGCGCCCGGCGCTGCTCGAGGTGTTGCTGGACACGGGCGCCTTGACCCGTGCGGAGGTGCTCGAGCTGCGGCGCAAGCACGCGAAATCGATTCGCACCGCTCCCGAGCACACGGGAACGCGGCTCAAGCAGCTCTCCCGCGAGGAGTTCAGTCAGCTCGCCAAGCAGTGCGCGAACGATCGCACGACGTGACCGGCGTGCGCGACGAGGCGTCTTGCGTGGCTGTCCGCGCACCTGGTGCTCAGCGTCCGTAGACGCCCTTGCAGCTGAAGCGCGTGATGGCGATGTCGGCGCAGTCGAGGGGACCCGCGCCGAACCAGATCGCGAGCCTGGGGATGTGCTCGAGGGTGACGGCGCTGTTTGCGGTCAGCAGCGGCGACATCACGGTGAGGCGTCGCAGCTCGGGCAGCTGGGTCAAGGCGGTGAGGTGCTGGTCGTCGATGTTCATGAAGCCGAGATCGAGGACCTGGAGCTCCGGAAAGCGCATGAGCAACTGCAGGTCGTCCTGACTCACGAGGGACTGCCCGAGGTGCAGCTCGCGCAGCGTGGTCGGCAGTTTCCGCAGGGTTTTCTCGGTGATCTGCCAGAACGTCAGATTCAGGCTACGCAGGCTGGTGAAGCTGGCCAGGTGTCTCGCGCCGCGGTCGTCGATGGGGACGCCGGCGAGGGTTAGCCGCTCCAGGGGCAGACGTGCGAGCGAGACCAGTGCGCGTTCGCTGATGGTCGCCTGGCTGAAGTCCAGATCCCGCAGCTTGGGCAGCTGCGCGAGCACCCGCGCGGCTTCGTCGCCGAGGCCCCGGTTGCTCGCGATGTAGCGGAGTCGTTCGAGCTGCTTGAGCTGGGCGATCGGCTTGAAATCCGTGTCGCGGATGTCTGCGGTGAGCGTCAGCTCCCGGAGCTTCGTGACCTTGGCCACTTCGCTCAGCGTCGCGGCGTTCAGGTGGCCACCGGTCAGGGTCAGGGATTCGAGCCGACTCAGCTCGGAGAAGCCACGGACGTCGGGTTCGTCGTTGGCCCAGATCTCGAGCTGCCGAAGCCTCTTCAGCGACGCGAGACTCGCCGGGCTCGGCGAGCTCGGACTCGAGTGGAAGCCGAGGGAACGCAGGCGTTCGAGGCGCAGGATGTCCGCGGTGGAGTTCTCCCCGAGCGCGCCCACCTTCAGGTGCTCGACGGTCACCGGCAGCTCCCCGAGCGGTGGCGGCTGCTGGGTGAGGTTGTCGATCTCGAGCCACTTCAGCCGCGAAAAGCGGCTGAAGTCGGGGTAGTTCCACGCGGTGGTGAAGCGCAGCCCCTCGACCTCTCCGAGCGCCTCGAGGGCGCGCAGATCCTGAGCGTCCCAGCCGGCGAACTGGATGTCGGCGAGCACTGGATGGCGCTCCGCCAGCTCGTCGATCTGCTCGAGGAGCTCGGGGTCCAGGCGGTGAATGTGGATCCCCACCGGACCATCGACGTCCTGCAGCGCGGCCATTCCGTGGGGCGTTTCCGTGGTGAACCAGACGACGCGCCCGCGCTGGCGCAGGACGCCAGGGCCGGCCATCTCGAGCTCTTCCTTCACCACACCTGGCGGCAGGTAGGCGTTCAGTTGCTCATCGAAGAACCAGTCCCGCGCGGGCTCCCGGCGCTCGGCCAGACTCAGCGTAGGCGCAGGCTCGGTCGTCGCTTCGGGCGCGCTCTCGACGACCAGCGCGGCGCGCGGTGCAGGCAGCGCAGTGCAACCGAGCAGCGCAGTGCAACCAAGCAGCGCAGCACTGGCCAGCCGCGGCACCGCCCAGAGCAGGAATGCACGGTTCATGTGTGAGTGATGTACTGGAAACCAGCGCGCCTCTCCCCCGAACCCGGTCAGAATATCAGGGAGTGAGTCTGGGACTGGCCGAGGTGCTCTGCCCGAGTTCGAGAGACTCGGTCCGATGACGGAAGACGCTTCGCTCCGGACCGGTCCTTGTTAGGAATGCTGACTGGCGCGCGGCCGGGTGCTACGACCTCGCGCGATGAGGAACTGGAAGTGGGTGGTAGCGTGCGCTCCGCTGTTGCTGG
Source organism: Polyangiaceae bacterium (assembly GCA_041389745.1). GTDB lineage: Bacteria > Myxococcota_A > Polyangia > Polyangiales > Polyangiaceae > JAHBVY01. Next base: position 100,944 of record JAWKRF010000020.1, on the reverse strand, counting down.
TTGGCTGCGGGAGCGACGACTCCAGTGATGGCGGCGAAGGGGGCTCTGCGGGCGTGGGCGGTTCCGCCGGTACGGCGGGCAGCGGCGCAGTGGGCGGCAGCGGCGCAGTGGGTGGCAGCGGCGCAGTGGGCGGCAGCGGCGCAGGCGGCAGCGGCGCAGTGGGTGGCAGCGGCGCAGTGGGCGGCAGCGGTGGGACGAGCGGCAGTGGTGGTTCCTCCGCGGGCCAGGGCGGCGCTGGCGGAAGCGCTGGGCAGTCGAGCGGCGGCGCTGGCGGAGCAGCGGGGACGGGCGGCATGACGGCGAGCTGGGAGACCCTGAACGGTCAGACCCAGGAAGATTTCCGTGCGGTTTGGGGCGTAGGCCCGAAGAACGTGTGGGCGGTCGCCGGCAGCCACGTGCGTCACTATGTCAGCGGCACGACCTGGACGAGCGTCGAGTCGGGGTCGATGACGGGCACCTATCTGGATGTCGGCGGTCCAACTGGCACCACGGGGACTCAAGACGTTTGGGTCGTCGGTGATCACATCGACTCCTACTTCAACAACCAGTGGTCCGGCGTCGGCTTTGGCTCGCTGGTGACTGGCCCCGCGACCTCGGTGCTCCGGGTGGGCCCGAGAGAGGTGGTGGTCGGCGCGCAGAACGGCGTCTTCCAGTTCAAGGTCGGCGGCACCGAGTGGACCGCGCGAGGCGTGTGGCCGGGCGGCGTCGTCGCTGGCCTGTGGAGCGAGGCGGGCGACCTCTTCGCCACCACGGGCTCGTCGCTCTGCACGTTGCCCGGAGGAAGCAGCACCTGGAGCTGCGACGACACCGGCTTGAGCGGGCTGAATCGCGGCTTCGCGACGGGCAGTGGCGCCGCCATCGTGCAGTTCATCACCAGCGCCGACGGCATCGTCCGTTCGTCAGCAGGCAGCGCGAGTCGCGTGCACGGCTCCGGCACGGCGTTTCACGGCGTCTGGGGGAGCGGCCCGTCGGACGTGTTCTTCGTCGGTGACGGCGGCTCCATCGTGCATTTCGATGGCGCGAGTTACACGGCCCTCGACAGCGGCACCACGAACGATCTCAACGACGTCTGGGGTGAGGGCGCGACGGGGTCGGTGTTCGTCGTCGGCGCCGCTGGGACTCTGCTGCGCCTGCAGCGTTGAGGCGGTTCGGCGCCGGTGGGCAGCGTCGATCGGCGCTGCTTCACGCGACGCCGCCCATCGCCGTGACGTAGCCGCGGATCTCGGTGCAGGCCTCCGGGTCGAGCTCGAGGAATCGCAGACCGATGGCCGCGCCCCGAGCGCGCTGGACCCAGCGAGGTTCAGCGTCGACGGCGACGATCTTCCCCGAGATGGGCAACGCAAAGCGCACGGTGACTCGCTTGGCGTCGCTGGGTCGGTCAGCAAGCACCAGCAGACCGCCCTCGGAGATGTCCTCGGTCCGACCATCGAGGTGACGGCCTTCGCTCTCGACGACGCGGACGGGCGTGATGTAGGGAGCTCGAGGGTGCTTTCTCCGCGCGGGAACGGGAACGTCGATCACGGTCTTGCTGTCTCTGGAACCGCTCGAGGGGGGGAGGGTTGGTGGATCACGGCGCAGCCCCAGCAGTGACGTCTGGTCTGGCACCGGCGTGACGCTGGCTCGCAGCGCGAGACCGAACGCCTCCAGCGAACCGTGACGGTCTTCCGGGTTCTTCGACAGGGCGCGTTCGATGACCTTCTGCAGCGGCCCAGGGACGTTTTCCGATGCCTCCGGGAAACGAACCTCAGGGTTGGATTCCATCGCGAGCAGGATCTGCGCATAGTTTCCATCGTACGGCGTAGCGCCGGTCAGCGCTTCGAAGAGCGAGACTGCCAGCGCGTACTCATCGACGCCCGGACCGATGCGGTCGTCTTCCGCGCGCAGCTGCTCCGGTGCCATGTATTCTGGCGTCCCGACGATCGCGCCCTGCCGCGTGAGCTTGGGCTCGTGGTGTTCCTCGGTGGCGGCGACACCAAAGTCAAAGAGCTTGACCAGCTCTCTCCCGGCGTCCGAGCGCGCGATGAAGATGTTCGCTGGTTTGACATCCCGGTGCAGCACCCCGCGCTGATGAACGACGTGGAGCGCCTCGCTCAGCGCGGCGCCGAGACACACCACTTCCCGGGCCGCCAGCGCTGGACGCACCGCGAGGATGCCGGCCAGCGTTCGCCCCTCGAGCAGTTCCATCGCGAGGTATGGACCGACCTCCGCGCAGCGCCCCGCGTCCAGCGCGGTCACTACATTCGAGTGGCGTGCCAGCGTCAGCAAGCGGGCCTCTCGCAGCAGGCGTTCCACCGCTTCATGGTTGCCCGCGAAGCGGTCCTGCAGGAGCTTCAACGCCACGTGAGCGCCGGTGAAGGCGTGCACCGCATCGAACACGACGCATACCCCCCCGCGCTCGATCTCGCGACGCAGCTCGTACTTGTGATCGACGACTATCCCAGGTTCCAGACTTCGCATGTTCGCCTCCTCACCAACTCGCCGAGGAAAATGGTTCCGCTGGCCGGCCAAATCGGTAGCCCTGAAGTAGATGGCATCCGAGGTCGACCAGTACGTCGCGTTCTCGCTCCGTCTCGATTCCTTCCGCCACGACCATCAAGGCGAGATCGGAGCAGAGCGAGACCATCGAAGCGACCAGGCGCCGCTTCACCGGGCTCGAGTCGACGTCGCGAATCAGCGACATGTCGAGCTTGACGAGATCGGGCTCCAGCTGGGCGAAGCTCGATAGTCCAGCGTACCCCGCACCCAGATCATCGACGGCGATGCGATAGCCCTGCTTTCGCAGCTTCGCGATTCGCTCGGCGGGCTCCTTCACGTCGTCGAGCGTTGCGCGCTCGGTGATCTCCAGTACCACTCGGCCCGCGATGGAGGCGAGGGCGCTGTCGTCTCCGTACAGCTCTGGATCCATCAGGTCGATCGGGTGGAGGTTGACGAACACGTAGGCGCGCGGATCAGCGTTCGCCATGTCCGCGGCCACGTGCTCGCGGATCCGCCTGCCCAGTGGCCACACCTGCTCCAGGCGCTCAGCCGCGCCGATCAGCTTCCCAGGGTTGTCGAGAACCGGATCCCTGGTTCGCAGCAGCGCTTCGTAGCCGTAGATCGACGCATCCTGGGCGCGGATGATGGGTTGATATGCCATCCACAAGGAGTCCATTGCCCTGCGGAAGTCTGCCTCGAGGGCAGCAAGCTCGGAGCTGACGACGATTCCTCCCCCCAGCTCCGAGCTTGCGTCCGCCTTGACCAGCGCCAGGCGATGGAGCTTCGCGGCCCTCACGACCACCTCGACGAACTCCTTGGAGTCGATGGGCTTCAGCAGATACTTGAAGGCGCCGAGTTCCAGAGCCTGCACGGCAGAGTGGACATCGGGAGCGCCGGTGATCAGGATCACGGGCAGGTGTCGCTGTGAGGACTTCACCGCGCGCAGGAGCTCGACGCCGGACATACCAGGCATCGCGATGTCGCTCACGAGCACGTCGAACCGCTCCTTCTCCAGCAGGTCCAACGCCTCCCTGGCGCTCTCGCAGGTCGCGACCTCGAGGCCCTCGTACTCGAGGTGGCGCGCGAGCGCCTTGAGGAGCGTGGGTTCGTCGTCGACGAGCAGGATTCGGGTGTCCCTGGGCGCTTGGCTGGTGGGGGTCATGGAGATTCACCTCTCAGAGAGTGGACAATGGACGCTGTGAGTAGCTCGAGCCGCTCGGGGTTGATGGGCTTCTCCAGCATTTGCAGACCGATGTCGTCGCCGGCGTCTGGCGCTTGCAGCGTGTCGATTGGGGCGAGGGCGATCAACCTGCGTTCTTCCAGGTAGCTGGACAGCATCCCATGAAGTGGACTTTCGACGTCTGACATGAGCTGCAGTTCACACAGCACGAGATCGAAACGTGCCGTGCCGAGGAGGCGCGCCGCCGCGACCGCGTCCGTCAGGACCGAGATCCGGAATGCGCCACGCAGGACGCCGTAGATCGAGTCACCAACGCTCTTGTCCGAGTCGATGACCAACAGTCGCGGAGTCGCCGACTCGGGTGCGTTGCTCGTGACGGATTGCGTGGCGACCTCGCGCAAGCTGGGGAGAACGATTCTGAACGTGGTCCCGCGGTCGAGCTCGCTCTCCACGTCGATCTGACCCTTCAACGAGCTGATGATGCGATGACAGATCGAGAGTCCCAGACCGGTGCCCAGACCTACGGGCTTCGTGGTGAAGAAGGGAGTGAACAGCTGAGCCAGCACATTCGGTGGCATCCCACAGCCCGAGTCGCGGATCTCCACCACGACCTTGCCGTCGCGTCGTCGGTGCGTGTGGAGTACGATGGAGTTCTTCGAGACACTGCCCTCGGGAATGGCCTGGGCAGCGTTGACGATCAGGTTCAGGAACACCTGTCCCAGGCGAGGTTCGTTGGCGTACACCGGGGGCAGGTCAGGCGCGAAATCCTTGGTCAGCACTGCGTGGTGCCTCACGACGTTCCAGGCGAGGCGAGCTGACGAATCCAGGACCTGATGTATGTCGACCGCGCCACGCTCCTCGCTATCCGCGCGGGAAAAAACCTTCAGATCTCTCACGATCCGCGACACGCGTTGAGCCGCATCCAAGGCGTCCTGCACTTCCTCGAGCACCATGTGCGCCTTGGGGGAATCCCCGAGCAACTCCGGCAGATCGCGCAGCACCAGCTCCAGGTTGGCGATGTTCACCGCGAGAGGGTTGTTGATCTCGTGCGCGACGCCGGCCGCGAGCAAGCCCACGGAGGCCATGCGGTCCGCCACCATGAGCTGGGCCTGGAGCTTTCGGTGATCCGTCAGGTCCGTGACCATAGCGAGGACTCCGTCGGCGACGCCGCCGTCGTCCGTCATCAGACTCGTCGAGAGTCTCGCCCAGAGGTCCGTGCCATCGGCGCGTACCAATGGGATCTCATATCGATTCACCTTTCCATTGCGGATTTCCTCGAAACGATTCAACGCACGTTCGTGCCACTCCGGCGGAAAGAACTCCATGAGCGGTCTGCCTTCGAGTAGCTCCGGCGTAGTCTGCAACATCGCCGCGAAGGTGGCGTTTGCATACTGAGTGACTCCCCGTTGGTCGACAATCCAGATCCCCTCCAGAGTGGTCTCTACGATGCGTCGATACTGGATCTCGCTCTCCTTGAGTGCTTGCTCGACGCGCCGGCGTTCGCGAAACACTTCGGCGTCGAACAGCGCGCGCTGGATGGACGGCACCAAGCGCACCAACCGTCCCTTCACCAGGAAATCGGACGCACCGACCTTCAGCGCTTCGACGGCGACGTCCTCGCCAATCGTCCCCGAGATGATGATGAATGGGATGCCGAGCCCGCTGTCCTGGAGTAGCTTGAGTGCTTCAGAGGCGCTGAAGCGGGGCATGTGGTAATCCGAGAGCACGATATCCCACTCGCGATTGGCCAGCGCGTCGCGCATCTCGGATGCGGTTTGAACTCGCTGGTATTGCACGTCGACTCCAGCCTTGCGGAGTGCGCGCAGCAGGAGTTCCGCGTCGTCCGGGTTGTCTTCCACGATCAGCGCGCGCAACCGGGTCAGCTGCGGCACGCGGATCTGAGAGATGCTGTCAGGCTCCTTCACTGCCCCTGCTCCTCGAGCTAGCTTGGAAAACGAAATGAAAGGTGGCCCCTTCCCCGGGCTCACCGGCTGCTCTGATCGAACCTCCGTGTTTCTCGAGGATGCGGCGCACGGTGGCCAGGCCGATCCCTGTTCCGGGAAACTCACTCGTGGTGTGCAGTCGCTGGAACGGCTCGAATAGCCTGTCAGCCTCTGCTTGCGGAAACCCCGCGCCGTTGTCGCGCACGCAGAAGCCATCGGGAGCCCGCACCAGGGCGATCTCCGGGTCGTGCGTGCCGCGAGTGAACTTCCATGCGTTGCTCAGCAAGTTCACCAGGACTACACGCGCGAGGGCAGGATCCGCCGTGGTCACCAGGTTCGGTTCGATCGACACCGCGACGTCGTGCGTGGGGTCCTGTTCCCCGAGGTCGTGCAGGATGCTGAGGGCGACGTCCGAGAGGTTGACCTCGCTGGGCCGCATCGCGGCCTGGCCGACCCGGGAGAGGGTCAAGAGGTCGTCGATCAGCTCCGTCATCTTTCCCGCGCTCGAGTGAATGCGAGTCACGTAGTGCCGGGCGGGGGACTCCAAGGTCTCGCCATAGTCCTCGATGATGGCCTGAGCGTAGCCTTCGATGACCCGGACTGGCGCTCGGAGGTCATGAGAGACGGTGTAGCTGAAGGCTTCGAGGTCGCGGTTCTTCGCCTCCAGCTCCTGCACCAGCTCCGCCCGTGCCTCTGCCAGATCACGCGCGGCGCGGGCCTCTGCGGCGGCCAGCTCTGTCTTTCGAATTTCCCCGCGGATGCGGCGGGCGTCGTCCTCGAACTGCTTGCGACGGAGCTGCGCTCGCACGCGCGCCTTCAGAACAGCGAAGTCCGCCGACTTCGAGACGTAGTCGTCTGCGCCCGCGGCGAGCCCAGAGACCAGCGCTTCATCGCTCTCGAGGGCCGTGAGTAGAATCAGCGGTGTATCCCGGAGCACCGGCGCCGCCTTGATGCGTCGACAGGTCTCCTCTCCCCCGATCCCGGGCATCAGGAGGTCGAGCAGGATGCAGTCCGCGGGTTGCACCGCGAGGAGCTCGAGGGCTGCCTCTCCAGAGTGTGCCAAGGCGACGTCGTAGCCCTCGAGTCGGAGCTCCTCCGCCAGGCTGAACAGGTAGCTATCGCTATCGTCCACGGCGACCACGCGTTTCGGACTGAGCAGGCTCTTGATCTCCGACGGCGCTGAGCCTCCGGAGCGGACCAGGACTTGGAGCTTGGCGAACAGGACCGACAGGTCGTCGGACTTGAGCAAGAAGTCGTTGGCGCCAGCTTCGAGCGCCTCCAGCTCGGCCTCGACCGGATCCCCACCTGTCACCAGCATGCACGGCGTGTCGCGCAGCGCAGCGTCGAGACGCACTCGCCGAATCACCGTCGGACCGCGAATGCCGGGAAGTTCGCCGTCGACGAGGATCACGGTTGGGCGCAGGGAAGCAGCCATCCGCAGCCCCTCTTCACCTGTCTGTGCTTCAAAGACCTGGTAGCCCACGGCGTGCAGGCGTTCGGCCACGCGCTTGCGGTAACTGATGCTGTCGTCGACCAGCAGCACGCTGGTTCCTCGAACCGTCTCCTTGCGGAGTAGCTCGAGAGCGCGCGATACGACGAAGCTCCTGTCGTAGGGTTTGCCGATGTACTCCTCTGCCCCGATCCGGAGTCCACGTACGCGGTCACCCACCTCTGCCTCCGTCGAAAGGAGCATGACCGGCGGTCGAGGCGCTTCCAGGGACGACAGGAACTCAAGGCCGTCTCCGTCGGGAAGCAACAGGTCGAGGACGATGAGATCGGGACGCGTGCCGCCGAGAGCGGTCCGAGCCGCCTCCAGCGTCGCGCAGCCCTCGGTGTAGAAGCCTGCGCTGCCGAAGGCCTCCATCAAGTCCATCCGTACCGTCAGGCTGTCGTCCACGATCAGCACGTTCATGGGTGTCGCTCCCCGCGCCGACCGACGTCCAGCGCCGCGATCGCAGGGCCGATCTCGGCCAGTGGCAGCACCTGCGTGGCTGCTCCGAGCCGGATTGCTTCGCGAGGCATGCCGAACACCGCGCAGCTTGCCTCGTCCTGGACGATGGTGAGCGCTCCGGCCGTCTTCATTGCCGAGAGTCCGGTCGCGCCGTCGCGACCCATTCCGGTCAGCAAGCAACCCACGCTGTTGGGACTCGAGCGCGCCACAGAGTCGAACAACACGTCGACCGATGGCTTGCACGAGTGGCGCTCGGGTCCGTCGTCGAAGTGCAGTGAACCGGAGCGCAGGATCAAGTGCCGGTTCGGGGGCGCCAGGATGGCCGTGCCCGCGATCCTGGCCAGGGGCTCCCCATCGCGGGCGAAGCGAGCGTCGATCTTGATGTTGGCCCCGAGCCACCCGGTGAACCCCTCGGCGAAGGCCTCGCTGAGGTGCATCACCACCAAGACCGGGATCGGGAACCCCTTGGGGAGCGTCCCGAGCACCGACACCAGCGCCGTGGGACCACCCGTCGAAGCACCGATGGCGATCAGCTCCGGGGTGGCGCGGACCGGACTCCTACGCGCGCTGTCCGTGACGCGGTTGCTGATGCGCGGACGACGGATCGCGCGAATTCTCGCGACCAGCTTCACTGCCTCACGGAACTGGTTCTCCCACGCTTCAGCCGCGCTCTCGGCTGCGGGCTTCTCCAGCGCGTCAACGGCGCCGGCGGCGAGTGCGTCGTAGGTTGACATGACCTCGCCTCGATTCTCAGAGGATGACACCACCAAGATGGGAGTCGGCTTGTGCGTCATGATGTGCTGGGTTGCGGCGAGCCCCGATACGCCGTTCAGCATCATGTCCATCGTCACCACGCTCGGGGACAGGGACTCGCAGAGCGCGATCGCCGTCTCACCGTCCGCGGCCTCGCCGACGACGCTGAGCTCCGGGTCGGCGTTCAGCACATCGCAGAGGTACCTGCGCACCGTCAGCGAATCCTCGACCACCAGTACGCGCAGCGCGCTCATCGTGTGAGCTCTCCGATGCGTTCGAGGAGCCGGCTCTGATCGAACTCTTGCTTGGCCATGTAGTCCTGTGCGCCCGCCTGGCGCCCCGCCTCCCGGTCGCTCGGGGAGTTCCTCGAGGAGATCAGGATCGCGGGCACGCGAGCCGTCGCCCGGTTGCCTCGCAGAGCGCGAACGAAGGAGAAGCCGTCCATGCCCGGCATCTCGACGTCTACAAGGCACAGGCTGTATCGCCGCTGTTCGAGACGGCGGAGCCCCTCCTCTGCGGACGCGGCGGTGTCGACCAGGTAGCCCGCCGTCTCGAGGATGCTCTGCTCGAGAGAACGGCTAGTCAGCGAGTCATCGACGACCAGAACTCGAAGCTGCTCGACCCGATCTGACCGTGGGGCACTTCGCGGTCGCCTCAGCGCGAGCGCTTCGGCGTCGAGGATGGGAACCGGGTCGCCGTCTTCCAGGATCGTGACCCCACTCACGCTCGCGTCCAGGAGGTGCAGCGCAGGCGTCGGTGCAGGAGTTACCGTGCGGATTCCAATGATGTGGTCCACCTGCAAGGCCAGCGGTCCCTGGGACGTCTCGACAACCACCAGGCAACGCGTACGCCGGCTCTCCGGACCTGGCGCACCGCCCAGTTCCAGGAGCGGCATACGTTGCCCATCGATGTCGATCGCTCGCTCCCCGTTTGCGCCGATCTCCAGGCTAGCGTGGGAGAGCTGCCCTTGCCTGACTTGCTCGAGTGGAATCAGGTACGCTTCCTCGCGAGATCGCACGAGCAAGGCTTCCAGCTCGCCGATCAGCCCCGGAAGGTCGAGCTCGACCCGGGTGTGCTTACCCCGGCTGGTTTGGACACGTGCGCTGCCGCCCAGCTCCCGGCAGATGCTACCGACCACGTCGAGCCCAACGCCGCGCCCCGCCGCTTGATCCACCCGAGCGGCCGTGGAGATCGGTTGCTGAACCAGCAGCGAGAGCAGCTCGTCATCCGTGGAGCCGGTGGGTAGACCGCGACGCGCAGCGGCGCTGCGGACTGCGTCCACGTCCACGCCTTGCCCATCGTCTTCGCAGTGCACGATCAGCCGCCTGCCTCTGCGCTTGAAGCCAACCACGACGTTGCCCACGGGCTCCTTCCCGACTCGCTCGCGCTCAGGGCTCGCCTCGATCCCGTGGGCGACGGCGTTTCTCGCGAGCTGAACCAAGGCAGGCTTGAGGCGGGCGAGATAGTCGATGCCGATGCGCAGTTCGCCACCCTCGATGCGCACCCTCGCGCGCTTCCGGCGAACCTGAGCCACGTCGCGCACCGTCAGCTCGAGCGCCGGCAACAGGCTCACGACCGGCGCGTGGTAGAGGCGCAAGGCGGCCTCGTGGGAGTCCGTGATCTCACGCTGAGCGACGTCGCTCCAGTATCGCAGTCCTTCCAGTAGCCGAGTGGAGATCTCCGCTGACGTGCTGCGGTTGGCCGACGTGTCCCAGCGCCCGACCAACGCGCCAATCCGACGTAGCGCAGCGTGCGCGTCTTGCAGGCTAGCCAGCAGCGCTTGGTGTTGTTCGCCGCTCGAGGGCGCCTGTTCCGGGGCAACTCGAGGAGCTGGCGCCGTGACCGGTGGCTCGGCGGCGGGAGCGTCGATGCGGTCAAGCTCCTCTTCCATTCGCTGCACCAGGTCCAGCATCTGCTGAAGCTCCGCGGCGCCTGGTACATGGCCGGTGGTTCGGATGGGGGAGAGAAACTCTTCGAGCTGATGCGAGGCCTCCGCGATGGCCACGTGTCTCACGATCCGCGCGGCTCCCTTGAGCGTATGTGCCGCGCGGAAAAGATTGGTTGCGGAGTCTGCCTCGGCGCTGCCTGACTCGAGTGCGATGATGCCAGTCGACAGCACGTCGAGTAGCTGCCGACATTCGACCCGGAAGTACTTGTAAGGGTCGCCGCTCATGCGGGGGAGCTCTCCGTTCGCTTCACGATTCGACCCAGGTTGGTCGCCAGCGTCGTGAGTTCTCGCGCTGTTTGCAGCGTCTGGCCGCTGCTGATCTCGCTCTCCTTCGAGGCCTGAGCGACGCTCGAGATCGCCGTGTTGACCTGCTCCACCGCTGTGGACTGCTGCTTGGTGGAGAGTTCGATTTCCTTGGCAGCGTCCGTGGTCGTCTTCACCAGGTTGCGAATCGCAGCGAACGCCGCCGCGACCTCTTCGAACTGACGACTGCCCGCCTCGACGGACTTGGAGCCAGTCTCCGTTACCATGACCGTGGCGTTCACGGCGCCGCGCACCTCCTCGATCAGTCCTCGGATCTCCTTCGCAGAGCCGGACACCCTGTCGGCCAGCTTCCGGATCTCGTCTGCAACCACACGGAATCGGGACCCTGCCTCCCCGGCTCCGACCGCCTCGATCGATGCGTTGATGGCGAGGATGTTGGTTTGCTCCGAGAGCTCGGCGACGATGTCCAGCACGCTGCCGATGCGCTGGGTCTTCTGGTTCAAGTCGAGCATGTGGTGCACCACCGCGTCGACCTGGGCCTTGATCTCGTTCATGCTGGCCGCGGATCCTTGCAGGGTGTCCTGCCCAGCCTGGGCGCTGCTGAGAGTCTGGCTGGCGATGGAGGAGACGTTGATCGCGCTCTCCGCGATCTGGCGCGAGGTGAGCAGCAGCTCTTGAATCGTGGTCGTTATCTCGGCCATCGCCGTTGCCTGCTCTCTCGCTCCCGTGGCTTGCTGATTGGCTGCGGCTTGCAGCTCGGCGGATGAACTCTGGACGTGACCGATGGCGCCGCCGATCTGACGGCCAAGACTGCGCGAGAGTCCGAAGGCCAGGGCCGCCGCAAGGCCGACGCACAAGGCCAGCGTGGTCAGCAACCAGCGGGTAGCGGAGTCTGCGCTGGCCGTGGCCTCGCTTGCTCCGCGCGCGAGGTCAGCCTCTTCGTGCTCGATCATTCGTTCGATGGCTGCGCGCAGGTCCTTGCGCGTCTTCGCGCTGCCTGACTCGTACGCCTCGTCCAGGTCATCAGCGCTCAGGCCTCGTTTGCGCTGCTCGAGTACCTTCGTGACGGCCTGTTCGTGCGTGGTGTGTGCAGCCTCGATGCTGGCGATCGCCGTGGGGTTGTCCTTGAGACGCTTGAGCTTCTCCAGCGTTTCCGTGAACTCGCGCTTGGCTTCCGCCCGTTGATCCAGGTACCGCTGCGAGCCGGTCAGCAGGTAGCCGCGGTTCGCAGCGGCTTCGGACTGTCGTGCTGCGTGAAGGGCCTGAGCGAGGACCAGCGACCGCGCGTCGACGTCGATGACGGCGTCCTTCGCGTCGATCGTGCTCCGGAGGGAGCGCACCGCGAGCATCGCGACGACCACCGTCAGCGCGACGACCAAGAAGAAGCCCGCCCCGAGCTTCTGGCTGAGCGTCCAATCTCGATTCACTGGTTACTCGCTTGTCTGGCTCGAGCTTCGAACCCTTCGAGCAGTCGATCGGTTTCCAGCAGCTCGAAGAGCTGCCCGTCCAGTCTGACCAGGTTCCGCTCGAGCGTGGCCTCTGCGTGGCGCAGGCTCGTCACGAGCAACGCGATCCCCGTGCCCTTGCAGACGACCGCCACGGGTCGAGAGCACTCGTCCTCCCCACCGAGCAACTTCGCGAGACTCAGCGCCACGCACACCTTGCCGCGATGGGTGAAGAGCCCGGCCCCCGCGGGGTGGATGATCGGTGCCGACCGGAGCTTCGGATGGCGCAGGACGCTCTCCACGTCTTCCGCGCGGATCGCGCGTGACGTGCCTTCGAGATTCACGAACAGGAACTCGGTTTGGCGTGCCGGTGAGAGACGCGGCGGTTCGGCGAACGAGTGATCGAAGTCCGCCCTCAGCGTTTCGAGATCGAGTGTTCTCATGCGCCCACCCCCTCGCTCGAGCTCCTGCAGATGCGCCTCAGGGCATCTCGCGAGAAGCCTCCTCCGAACAACAACAGCCGTTCGTCGGACTCGCTACCGAGGAGGTTTGCTGCTCGGGCGAGAAGTCGACGCCCGTCGGTCGAGCTTCCCATTCGGCACTTGTGGAGTCCCGCCTGCATCACGGGCATGGCAAACGCCGGATCCCCCGCCTGGGCGCGCTCCAGGGCCTTCAAGGCTTCGTCGAGTTCACCGCGATGGCTATGACACAGGGCGACCACGAGGTGCGCCTCGGGCAGCTGGACTCCGTTGGCGATGAGGCGCTCGGCGACCACCTGGGCCTCCCGATCCCGCCCGATCATGAGCAGGAGAGCGGCCCGGAGTGCCTTCGAGGCGTCCTGAATCGGCCTTGGCGCCGCGTCGAGCAGGCCAAGCGCCCTGGCCGGATCACCCTCTCGCACGTGCTCGTGGACCAGCCCTCGCCAGCGGTCTCGTGAGGCCTCGCTCGTGTCGCACGCGTCGTGCTTCGAGAGCTCGGCGATTCGACTGGTCGACGACTGGATGGCATCGAACCACGAAGCAGGTGTCGTCCGGCTTGGCTCGGGGGGGAGAAGCGGCCGAGGTGCGGAAACGACCTTCGACGGTCCTCGACGATAGAAGAACGTGCCGTCGGACTGGTGTACCTCCAGCTCGCCAGACAGCCCACGAAGGGTCTCCGCGTGTCCAACGAACAGGTGGCCGCCCGGCGCGAGCTGGCGCGTGAGCTTCTTCACGATACGCGTCGCTGCTTCCCTCCCGTGGTACATCAACACGTTCCTGCACAGGATCACGTCCCATTCCCCGCACTCCGAGATGGAGTCTCGGTAGAGGTTGCGCTGGCGAAAGTCGACCAGACTTCGAGGGGCGGGGGACAACGAGAACCGCTTGCCATCGCTCTCGAACCATTCGTCGATCGCGGCATCTGGCGTTTCCCTGAGGGACCATCTGGAGTAGACCCCGCGCTTTGCGACCTCCAGCGCCCGCGCGCTCACATCCATGCCGAGAACCCGTCCCCGGGCGCCGGTCGACAGGAGCATGATGGCGATCGAGTAAGGCTCTTCCCCCGTGGAGCACCCCGCGCACAGCACTCGCACGTCCGTGCTCGCGCGGCGCAGGAGTCGCTCGATCACCGCGAACTGGCCCCGATCCCGAAAGAAGTATGTCTCTCCAACTGCGAGCTGTTCGACGAGCGCTCTCAGCTCCGGGGTCGAGGCCCGTTCAACGCGTTCGACGTACTCCGCTCTGGACTGTCCAAGCACCGCGGCGCCGCTCGCGAGCGCGCTCTCCAGGCGTACCGGGTCCAACGCGGTCCCGGACCATCCGAGATGGTCCTCGACTACGCTCCTCGCCCGCGAAGTCGTTTCGATGCTCACGCTGATTCCTCTGCTGCCGTCAGGAGCCTGCGGTACGTGACTTCATCGAGCAGCCTCGCGGAGGCGAGGAAGCCGTACAGCCTCCCGTCGTGCTCCGCGATGCTGGTCAGAGCAGGTGCGCAATCTCCCAGCAGTGCTGGACGTTCAAAGCCGCGCGGGAATTCCTGGACTCCCAACACGGTCTCCACCGCACAGGCTACGGGCCGTTCCTTCGTCGTGACCCAGTAGTTCGCCAGCGCGTTCACTCCGAGGATCCGCGCGAGATCGATGACCGGGACTGTACCGCCGCGAACCCGCGCGAACCCCCGGACACCTCTGGGGAGCTCTCCGATGCTCCACACGGGTAGCTCTCGCATGACCTCCTGAACATCGCTCGCTCGCAGCGCGCAGCGCCATGGACCCAGTCCGACGACCAGGTGAGCGATGCCTTCTGTCGAGGTTGGCTTGGACAACATTCTGATTGTCGGGGGGCTTCTGGAGCGCGGTCAACCCAAACTGCCTGCCGTAGCTCAACGCCCCAGCACACATTTCCGCATAGGAATGAGTGTGCCCCGAGTGGGAATCGGGGACTCCCTGCGAGTCACCCCGGGGGGTGATCAGGAAGCTACTGTGCTGGAGGGTTGATGGATAGGGCGACCCGGCTGCGCAGGCTGCTCTGACTGCGCTGGCTGACCTGGCTGACCTGGCGCGGCGAACCGACGGCCCGCGAAGGTTCGGTGTCCGAGATCAGATCGCGCATCTCCTCGAGAGCGCGGCTCAGTAGCTGGTGTGCTCGCGACTCGGACACTCCCAGCGTCTCGCTGATCTCGCGTAGTGAGCGATCCTGTTTGAAGCGAGCCTCGATAACTTGGCGTGATCGTGGCGAGAGTCGGCGAGTCAGGTTGAGCAGGAACCGCGCGTCGCAGAGTGCCGGGATATCCGCGTATCGGGACCAACACTCGCTTTCATGGAGTTCCGTGGGTTGCGCGGCAAGCTCCGCACACTTCAGTCTGTGGTACTCGGTCTCATCCAGCCCGCAACGCGTGGCGATCGTGTGCGGCGGAACGCTCTGGCCGAGGCGGGCTCGGTGCGCTCGCTCTGCTTGGTTCACCCGGGAAATCGCCTGTCGATCGCGGCGCGACAGAGGGTCCGCTCCACGCAGCTCATCCAGGACTGCCCCCCGAATGCGACTGCTCGCATAGAGTCTGAATCCATCCGGATTCGCGTCGGGGGTCCAGTGGCGCATCGCTTGCACCAAGCCCAGGTTGCCTGCGCTGATCAGATCCTCTCGTGGGATGTGCTTCGGAACTCCTCTGCCAATCCCCAGCGCTATCTTGGTCACGAGCGGGCGATAGCGTTCGAACGCTTCGCGCCGAGTGGTCTTGGTCATGTCGTCACCTCCGAGTGCTCCTGGAGCAAGGGGCATGCCTTGTCTGAGATCCCCATTTTCGGGGGAAGCCGGGAGGTCATCTTGACCAAGAGGTCGATCTGACCGGTCGTTGTGTCTCGGTCCAGTGGGGATTTCCGTGAGGCACCACTTCTGAGCACGAATGACACGACACCCCTGTCGCGTCTCAAGGCGGGGCACACACGATAAATCTTGTGTCGTCACCCCTTGCGGCGCTGTCTTGCCACTCAGATACGGCTACGATCATCAGACGCGGCCACGCCGCCAGGTCACTCATGGAAAGGTTCTTCGACGACTACGCTGAGGCCGTGGGGCGCAACACGCTCCGCATGTTGATGGTCGAAGACAATGAGCCCGACGCCGTCCTCATGCTCGAGCATCTCAGGGACCTACCCGTGGGCCTGGAACACCGCCTTGCCTCGACCCGAGAAGAGGTTCGTTCTGCTCTCGATTCCGAGGAGTGGGACGTCGTCGTCTCCGACTTCTACATGCCCGGTTTCGATGCGCTGGAGGTGCTGGAAGAGCTCGAGCGACGATCCAGCATCGTACCATTGGTCGTGGTCTCGGGGCGTGTGGGGGAGGAGAACGCGGTTGCTGCGTTGAAGCGAGGCGCGAGCGACTTCGTCGCGAAGGACCAGCTGATGCTGCTGCCGGCATCGATCGCGCGCTCGTTGCGGGAGAGCAGCCTGACTCGGCAGCGGGAGGCCGCGGAGGTTGCGCGCAGGCTCACGGACGCGAAGTTCCGGCGCATCGTCGAGACCGCCTCGGAAGGCGTGTTGGTGGTGGATGGCGCTGGCCGTCCCACCTACGCCAATGCGCGCTTGGCCGAGATGCTCGGTCTGCACGTCGAAGAGCTGCTCTCCAGGACCGTCGACGAGCTCCTGCGTGTGGTCGGCGACTCGCGGCGACCGAGCCAGCTGCTCTTCAACGGGTCCTGTGGCCGTCGCGAGTGCCAGCTGGTGCGTCCCGACGGGGCCGAGGCGTGGGCGATCGTTTCTTGCTCGGGTTTGCCCAGTGGAAATGACGGGATCGGCGGGTACCTCATGATGCTCACGGAGACGACCGAACAGAAGGCGCTTCAGACCCAGCTACTCATGGCGGACCGGATGGCTGCTGTCGGGTTGCTCGCGGCGGGTGTCGCGCATGAGATCAACAACCCTCTGGCCGTAACCCTTGCGAACCTGGATCTGATCTCCCGGGATGCGGACCTGATGCATCAGGAGTCGCCGACGGACGTGACCCTGGCGTTGTGCGAGGAGGCGAACGACGCTCGGGAGGCGGCTCAGCGCGTGGCCGCGATCGTGAAGGACCTGCGCCTATTTTCTCGTGCGGAAAGTGATGAGGTCGGGCCCACGGAGGTGCACCCCGTCGTCGAGTCCTGCGCGCGGATGGCCGCCCACCAGGTTCGGCATCGAGCCTCCCTATTCATGGATCTGCAGCCGGTCCCGCCCGTCCAGGCAAACGAAGCCAGGTTGAGCCAAGTCATCTTGAATCTGCTGGTGAACGCGGCACAGTCGATTCCAGAGGCCACTGGACAGGGAGACCATCGAATCTGCATATCGACCTCTCTCGACGGGGATCGTGTCGCTATCGCCGTGCAAGACACCGGTGTTGGGATCTCGGAGGAGGCCCAGGCTCGTCTGTTCACGCCGTTCTACACCACGAAGCCAGTCGGCGTGGGGACTGGACTCGGGCTGGCGATCAGCGGACGCATCGTTCAAGCCTGGCAGGGCGAGATACGAGTTCAGAGCCGCGTGGGACAGGGATCCACGTTCACCGTCTACCTCCCTGTCAGTGACGCCCCTGTTCGAGAGACCGCCCCTTCTGCCATGCCAGTCTCCGCGAGGAGGGCTCGAATCCTGGTCGTGGATGACGAGGCAGCGATCCGCACGACCATCTATCGGGCCCTATGTGATCGCCATGACGTCAGTCTCGCCAGCGGTCCACGTCAAGCGCTCGAAGAGCTCGCCAACGGTGATTACGATCAAATCCTTTGCGACATCATGATGCCCGAGATGACTGGGCCCGAGATGTTCAAGCGTGTGAGTCAGAGTCGTCCTGACCTGGCTTCCCGCTTCGTGTTCTTGAGTGGGGGCGTACTGAACGCTCGGCTCCACGAGTTCGTCGAGACCACGGGCAGGGACCGGGTCCTGGAGAAACCCTTCAGCATAGCTGGCCTCCTCAGGTTCGTCGAGCGACATCTAGAAGGCTGCTGAGCGCTGGGGCTGCAGGTTCGCTGGCTGCTGGTTCGCTGCAGCGCTGGTTCGCTGGTTCGCTGCAGCGCTGGTTCGCTGGTTCGCTGCAGCGCTGGTTCGCTGGTTCGCTGTAGTCGATAGGTAGGTTTCCTAAGGGAAATAGGTCCTAGCCTCCGTAGCGCTTGCGACCCGCTTTTGGACTCTGATTTCCACTTCCGTTGATATAGATTGGTTCGATTCGTGGACGCCTCGAACCAGCCCCCAAAGCCGACAGTCTTCATCGTTGACGACGATCGGGCCTTGTTGCGAACACTCGAACGCAGTGTCGTCCGCATGGGGTACGGCGTTCGAGTCTTCGAGTCTGCGGATCAGCTCTGGGGCGCCTGGGACTCGTGCCCGCCGGATATCGTGCTCTCGGACGTGCAGATGCCCGGCGCCGGTGGTTTCGGGATGCTGCAGGGCGTGAAGCAGCTCGATCCAGAGGTGCCCGTGATCCTCATGACTGGCGCCGCGTCGATAGACAGCGCGGTCCGCGCCCTTCGCGAGGGAGCGTATGACTACCTCGTCAAGCCGTTCGTTCCAATCGATGTGGTGTCAGCGGCCCTGTCGCGAGCGTCCGAATGGCGGGCGTTGCGCACGGAGAACCGGCGCCTGAACCTGGAAGTCGAGGCCACTCGCAGGGACGGCGAGATCATTGGTGCGAAGGGATCACTGAAGCACCTGTTCTCCCTGGTGGAGAGCGTCGCCCGCTTGGACGTGAGTGTGCTCGTTCACGGAGAGAGCGGGACGGGAAAGGAGCTAGTCGCTCGGGCCGTTCATTCAGCGAGCCCACGTCGTGATCGACGCATGGTCAGCGTGAACTGCGGTGCTTTGAGCGAAGCGCTGCTGGAATCGGAGCTGTTTGGTCACGCGAAGGGGGCGTTCACTGGCGCGGACCGAGCGCGAGCTGGGCTCTTCGAAGAGGCGGACCGCTCGACGTTGTTCCTGGATGAAGTGGGCGAGCTTTCGATGTCCACCCAGGTAAAGCTGCTTCGGGTGCTTCAGGAGGGGGAGATTCGTCCAGTTGGCTCCAACAGAGTTCGACGTGTCGACGTGCGAGTAGTTGCCGCGACGCACCGCAAGCTCCCGAGGCTCGTGGATGAGGGTTCGTTCCGCGAGGATCTATATTTTCGCCTCAACGTCGTCGGTGTTCACGTTCCGGCGCTGCGGGAACGGCGCGAGGAGATCCCCGACCTGGCGTACTTCTTCCTTGCGCGGCACGGCGCTCGACTGGGGAAGGTGTTCACTGGAATCGAGCCGGCGTGCATGCAGGTGCTGAGCGGCTACAGCTGGCCGGGGAATGTGCGCGAGCTGGTGAACGCGGTGATTCGCGCGATGGCAGTGTCCGACGGTCCGCTCCTGCGTGCGGACGCGTTGCCGCCCGAGTTGCGAGGGGCGGGGTCGCTGGTTCAAGAGCCCGCCGCGGAGAACGTGCAGGCGGGTGAGGTCGCCGAGTACGCCGAGGCGAGACGTCGATTCGAGCAGACCTACCTGAGGCGTCTGCTCGCGGCTGGGGGCAATCTGGCGTCCAGCGCTCGAATCGCTGGCCTCGACCCTTCCAATCTGAGGAGGATGCTCAAACGACACGGCATGAAGACCTGAGACTCATTTCACGCAGCGCGGGCCCCAGCGCACGCGGCAGTTGAGGCGCGTGCTCCCGGTCCAGAACACCAGGTGCGGAGCCGCCTGGAGTCGGGCCTGCGTTTGGGCGCTTGGATCCGTGGAGAACCAGAGCGCGCGCAAGTTGGGGAGCGCCGCGAGCGCCGCCCAGCTGGCGTCGCCTAGCTTGGTGCGAGTGACGTCCAGCGAGTGCAGGTTGGTCAGCTGCAGCAATGCCGGCAACGCGGCGTCGCTGATGGGGTTGCCTTGCAGGTCCAGCTCGCGCAGCGTCCGGAGCCTGGCGAGCTCGGTGACGCCCGCGTCATCGACGCCAGAGCGCGCGAGGCTCAGGCGCTCCAGGTGTCGAAGCTTCGTCAGCTCGGAGACACCCGCGCCCGCCGGCACCTGGTTCAGGTTCAGCTCGCGCAGGGATTGGAGCCCGGCGATCGTCTTCATCGACCGAGCCGTGAGCTTCGTTTCGCTAGCGTCCAGCGTGCGGAGCCGGGTGAGTCCTGAGAGCCTCGCGACTCCCGCGTCGCTGACGCGCATGGGCAGCCTCAGGCTCCTCAGGTGCGTGAGCTTGCCCAGCTCCGCCATCGCGGCGTCGTCGATGGTGCTGCCGTAGATGGTGAGCTCGCGCAGCGCCGGCAGCAGCTTCAAGTAGCCGACCGCGCGATTGGAGAAGTCGGAGTTGATCTGCAGCGAGCGGAGCTTCGGCAAGGATCGCAGCAAGAGCAGCTCTTCGCTGTGCAGGGCGCTGAAGCTCAGCTCCTCGACCTGCTTGATGGACTCGAAGTCTTCGACGCCACTGCGCAGGATGTGCAGTCGCCGCAGCCCGGGAAAGCGCCCGAAGTCGGTCGGAGCGTCTCCGATCAAGGTCGCGTCGCAGGTGAAGTCCTCGAGGCTGGTCGGGAGCTTGGAGAGCTCGGCGACGTCGAAGAAGCGCGCTTCGGCGCTGAAGCGCTTGAGTCTCGCGAGGCCAGCCAGATCAGGCAGCTTGAAGCGCTCGACCAGTGGGTCGACCACCAGGCCCTCGACATGCTCGAGCTGGGTCAGGGGGGAGAGACGCGGCGCCGGACCCAGTGGCGAGCCTCGCGAGAGGTCGCGCTGGGAGCGAAAGATCACTTCCACAGGGAATTTCATGGCGGCGCGCTCGACGGCCGCGAGCCAGTCTCCGCGCAGCGTGCTGAGCTGCACCGTGACGGGCCCCTTCACGCTCCCCAGCGCGCGTCGCGCGTCGGCGCCAGCCAGGTCGAGCCAGATCACACGCCCGTTCACCGCGGCGATGTTGGGGGAGACCGCCTGGACGGCGTCGAGCTCCCGGCGCGTGGCCGGCACTCGAGCGCTGAGAGGCTCGAAGTACGTCCACGCCTGGCCGCGCGGGGTTTCGTCGTCCGAGTCGTCCGGAGCTTCGGTGACACTCGTCGACTGGGCCTGGGCCGCACCGCCAGCGCTCGGGAAGGGTGAGGGCGCGTCGCTGGATGAGGGCGTCGCGGTGGGTGAGGGCGCCGCGCTGGATGAGGGCGCCTCCGGTGGAGCCGCATTGCCGCACGAAAGCGCGATCCCCGCGGCCAGCCAGGGCAGCCAGGGCAGCCAGCACGATAGCCGGGCGGTTCGTACGGAGGCTCGTGGTCGCGTCATGCCATGCAAGCGTAGCTCCTCGAGGTAAACGGTTGTACTCCGGGCCACGCGCCGCTAGGTTCTGCGGTTACCATGGGGAGGTTTGGACGCCTTGGGTTGCCGGCGGCTGCCGTGCTGTTGGTCTCGTGTTTCAGCGGTCCGGGGCGAGCGCAGTCACCGGAGGGTGGCGTGGTGCTGGCTCCGGAGTCGCCGCCGTCGAAGCAGGTTGCCTCCCCGGAAGGCGATGAAGCGGGTGCCGGGCCGCGGGAAGCATCCAGCGCCGACGACTCGAAGCTCTCCCAGTCGAGCTTCGTCTACTTCGTCGGGGGTGAGTTCGGGCTGCCGTTTGGTGACTCCGTGCACGAGGACTCGGAGTTCATCTTCGACCTGGCGCTGCTCGCCGAGGCGGGCATCAACGTGATGAACCACCTGGACGTCACCGCCTACGTCCTGTTCGGCGTCGGTGGTCTCAACAAGAACCCCTACGAGGACCGCGCTCGCGAACACGGGAAGGAGCCCGACAGCGGGACGCCACCGTACTTCCTGGGGGTCGGTCCCCAGGTGCGCTGGACTCTGTTCCGTGCGGGAACCATTGCGCCCTACATCGGCGCCGGAGCGGGCCTCACGCTGTTGACCGTCGACATCGGTGAGAAGGGCGACGGCACCTGTCAGGACGACCCGAGCACCAGCGTCGACGAGTGCGCGACGGCGACCGTCGACGGCGCGACGTACGTGGGCTTCACCGCGGGTCCCGTCGTCGGTCTGCGCTTCGCCAGGCTGGGTGGCAAGGTGGCGTCGAAGCACCGCGAGGAGGGCGGCGGTGGTACATCCCTCTTCGCGCAGTTCGCCCTGCGCTACGGTCTCGCCTGGGGAGGTCCGGACACCTTCGACGGCACCAGCTCTGGCGACCTCGATCTACATCACTACGAGTTTGCGCTGGGCCTGAGCGGTTTCTAGTGTCAGGACACTAGACGCGGGCCAGCTCGAGCTCGGGGCGCCGGCGCCTGGCCCGGATCACTGCGCTGCCGAGCAGTGGAACTCCGCGAGCACGGCGATGCCCCAGTTGCGATCCGGACGTCCGGCGCTCGCGAGGAGCCCGCCTTCGAGGGAGCCGTCGCCGTTGATCCACAGCGAGAGTGCCTCGGTGCCTGGGTCCCAGGGAGCGTTCCAGATCGCTTCCACGCCCACGTCCTCGAGGGCGAAGTCCTCGCTGGCAATCGATGGCAGCTTGCCGCCGCGGATGCTCGCAGCGACCGGGATCTCGCCGTTCACCTGGCCATCCTGGGTCGACAGCGTCAAGTTCAAATCCACAAGGATATATGGATCGCAGCTGATGTCTCGCGCCGGGTCCGGATCGTCGACTCGAACCTCGTGGAAGGACGCCTCGGACGAGGCGAAGCCGAGGCCAAGCGTCGCGGTGGTCTCGCCCGGGGACGCTGCGGTGCGCACGTCGGGAGCGTTGTCGTTCCAGGTCCAGGTGCAGCTGCGCTCTCCCAGGTGGTCGGCGAGCGCCGCGGATGCAGAGCCAGCCGCTGTCTCCTCGTCCAGCGGAACCTGGCTGATCCGGGAGGTCTCGCACGTCGGGTAGTGTGAGGGCGGCGGCTCGCGATCTTCCTTACAGGCCAGCAATGCGGCGAGCACCAGGCCGAGCCGCGCTGCGCCGAGCAGCTGCGACACCTTGCCCTGCGCATTTCTCATAGGACGCTCACCAACGACGACAACAAGCGCATGAAACCCTCCCGCAGCCGAGAAGCCTGTCACGGGGAGACGCCGAACGCAACGTGTCCGGGTGGAAGCGAAATGCGTTCGGCGGTAGCATCCGGCGATGCGTTGGTTCGTCTTGGCGATCGCAGTGAGCGAGATGTCTGCCGGCTGTGGTGGGGTGAGCGAGGAGTCGCGGCGAACGCCACCCGGAGAAGGTCCCGCCTGTGAGGTCACGCGTCAGCCGCTCGCGTTCGACGAGGAGTCACCTTTCGGCTTCTCTGCGCAGAGCAACCTGGAGCAGCTGCTGACGACTCAGAGCTGCCTCTGGGGCTGGAACGATCCCGGGGTTGAGGCGACTCAGGAGCCGCCGCCAGGAAACACGCATGCGGCGATGGAACTCCGATACGACGGCGCGCAGGTCTACTTCGTCGAACAGCACCGGGTCGCGGATCCGGACTACAGCCTCGACTGCGAGTCGTATCTCGAGGTGCCGCTCGCGCTGCGCATCCAGACCGATGACCACGTGCTAGCCCGTGACTTCGACTTGCGGCTCGAGGTCGACTTCCAGGGGCTGGGGACCGCGTCGACGGATCTGAAGAACGAGGACCTCCAGGGCTACCACTACACCTGGAACGAGAGCTGGAAACACACCAATCGCAGCCTGGAGATGAGCACCAACTCCAGTGGCCGCCACGAGGGGGCCATCCTCGAGGAAGCAGACGACAACGCGCACGATGGGAGCGACGAGGTGTTCGACGGCTCGCGGTACCGCAGCGCCGGCTGGACGTGTGACCCGGCGCTTCCGTTCTAGCAGGTGTCGGAGCAAACCCTGCCAATCAGCCTGCCATCTGCGAGCCAGATCGAGGGTATACTCCTGGGCGTGAAGCAGCGGATCTGGTTGGTTCTCGCGGTGCTCGTGCCGTTGCTCGCCTGCAAGGAGAAGCGGGACGAGCTGGGGAAGGAGAATTACCGCGACGGCTTCATGAAGGGCTGCCTCGAGGACGCGAAGACCAGCACGGTCTTCCCTTCGGACTCGCGTGAGCGGGTTTGTCAGTGCGTGCTGGACCACCACATCGAGGGCAAGAGCTGGGACGAGCTCAAGAACGAAGACGCAGACGCCGCCACGGACCTGCTCAAGCCGTCTCTGGACGCTTGTCGCTTCACGCCCCACGGAAAGGAATGGGCAGCGCACGTGCCCGCGCCGAAGCCCCTCGAACTCTACTCGGACGACGTGGACAGGACCCCGCCCGAGTTCCCTTCCGGGGAGCTCGACGCCGCGCTGGAGCTGCGTGCCACGGGCAAGCCCATGGAGGCCGAGCCGACGCTGGCTCACCTCCACAAGCAGTTCCCCCTCGACCCCGAGGTGGCCTACGAGCACTACGTCAACCTGCGCATGATCAACCGCAGCGACGACGCCCTCGACGCCCTGGAGGCGGCGTACAACCTGGGCTGGCAGGACTACCCCACGCTGCGCTACCTGCACCCACCGGTGAACGAGGCCTTCTCGCCCCGTTACCGCGCGGTATTGGCCAAGTTTCGCGATCGCTACAACACCACGCCCCCACCCGTCGTGGCGCCCGTTGCCTTCAAGCCCAGGGGGCGTCCACCGAAGGACGGCTTCCCGGTGCTGATCGCGATGCATACCTACGGCTCGAACATCTCCCAGCTTTTCGACTTCACCGCGGACTGGGCGAAGCACGGCTTCCTGACCATCGCCTTGCCGGGCTCGATGCCCCTCGGAAAGCACCGCTTTGCGTACTTCCAGACGGTGGAGCCCACTCAGGACCAGATCCAGGCGGTGCTGAAGTCAGAGCTGGTCGCGGACCTGATCGACAGGAAGCGCGTGTTCCTCTTCGGCTTCGGGCAGGGAGCCACCCACGCGTTCGGGGTCGCGGTGAAGCACTCAGAGACGTACGCCGGGGTCTTCGCCATCTCACCCGTCCGCGCGCCGGAGGTGCTCGGCGAGAAGACCACCATGGAGACCAAGGGGCACCCGCGGCTGGTGCTGATCGCGGGCGAGAACGACGAGAGCCGCGGGCGCGCGCAGCGCTATCACGAGCTCGCAAAGTCTGCGAACTGGCCCAGCGTCTTCCTCGAGCACCCAGGGCCCATGGGTTTCCCGGAGGAATACCCAGAGAACGGCGTGGCCATCATGGACTACCTCCTGGGCAAGAGCGATGAGCTGAAGGGCAGCCCGAAGCTCGAGCCGGTCGCCGTGGAGTAGTTGCCGCGAGCGTCAGAGATGCGCCGATTGCGCTCGCTCCGTCTCCAGCTTGGCTGCACGGCGCTGGAAGATCTCCTTGGCGACGTTTTGCTCCATGGGGTCACTCGTGCTCACGAGAACGATCATTCCACCTCGCTTGAGAATATCCGTGTGGAGTTTCGCTTCGTGCTCCGTGAGGCCGAGGCCGATCAGGCTGCCGAGGGCGCCTCCGAATAGTCCCCCAGCTCCTGCGCCCGCGAGCATCGCGAGGATGGGGCCTGCGGCCAGGATGCCGACTCCGGGGATCAGAGCGACGGTGGAGAGCCCCGCTGCTAGGCCACCGATGGCCACGCCAGCGACGCCGCCCACAGCGGCTCCTTCGGGGGCCTTGGTGTTCTCCTCGAGGCGGGCGAACTCGTCGCGGGCGCCCTCGGGGAGGATCACGCTGATCGCCTCCTGGCGGACCTGACGCTGATAGAGTTCGTTCAGCGCAGCCTTCGCGCTCGCGGTGCTGGTGAATGCTCCTGTGATGATCTTGCTTGCCATACCGGTGGGCGAAGCAACCACCGATCCAAGCGGAACAAGCCGAGTTGCAGCACCTGTGCGGCGATTCGTAGACGCGGATCGCCTCGCCGAGCCAATCAGCCATACCACGGCGAAACAGTCTGCCTCGGTCGGACCCTGGCAGCAGTCGACCCCCGCGCTACGGCTCCAGTTCGCGTGAGTGGGCATCCCAGCGGTGGCGCGGTTCGAGCTTCGGTCGCGCCGAAGGGCTCGCGTTTACGGCTGGATGAGTGCTCAGAAGCTCGGGGTCCGGCGACACACGGTATCGCCTCGCACGGTCCGCTCGAAGCGCCGCTTCTCCGACGCTCGCGAGCGCCCTCAAACTCCTTTCAAGGTGTATCCATGCTGAAAGCTTCCGGTTTTTGTGTCTGTTGTCTGAGTGCTTTACTGCTCTCGGTGGGTTGCGGTGGATCCACGAATGGGACCAACGAAGGCAGCGGTGGCGGCGGCGGCAGCGGCGTGGGCGGCACCGGCAACGGCGGCGCCGGGGGCGAGCCGCCGGGCTACAGCTCCCAGGTCGACTTGCTCCTGGTGGTGGACAACTCCGCAGGGACCAAAGCGCACCACGAGCGACTGGCGGAGAGTGCTGGTGACTTGATTCGCCGTCTGCAGAACCCGGACTGCGTTGGCGGCGATGGCTCGCGGCGAACGCCCAGCGATCCAGGCGAGGCGTGTCCGGAGGGCACTGAGCGCCTCCACGCGCCGGTCAGCGATCTCAACGTCGGCGTGATCACCTCCAGTCTCGGCACCGCGGGGGGCGACTACTGCCAGGGCCAGAACGACCAGGCGCACCTGTTGCCGACACTCCGGGATTCGCTCGAGGGTGCGAGCCCCGAAGGCGTCTACGAGCTGCGTGAGGGCGGCGACGTGGAGGGTCTGATCGGTGGCGTGCAGGATGCCATCCGGAGCACCGGCCAGAGCGGCTGCGGCTTCGAGATGCCACTCGAGGCGATGTTCCGATTCCTTGCGGATCCAAAACCCTACGGCAGCTTGGAGAGGCGGCCGTGCAGCGCCGACGACTCGGCGAACGCCTGCGTGGAATTTGCGGGGACCGACGAGGCGCTGCTCGCCCAGCGCGCGGCCTTCCTGCGCCCGGGTAGCACGGTCGTCGTGGTGATGGTCGGCGACGAGAACGACTGCTCGGTCGTGGCTGGCGGGCAGTCCTGGATTGGCCTGGACGACCACGTGTTGCAGCCGCGGCCCACCCAGACCTGTGCGACGGATCCGAACAGCGAGTGCTGCTACTCCTGTCAGCAAGCCCAGAAGGCAGGTTGCCCGAGCCTCGAAACCGAGTGCACGGCACCCACGCCGAACGACGAGCTCAACCTGCGGTGCTGGGACCAGAAGCGACGTCTGGGGATCGACTTCTTGTATCCGGTCGATCGCTATGTCGCTGCTCTGCGCAGCAAGACCATCGATCACGATGACGAGTCCCTGGTCAACGCGTTGTTCGCGGACGGGACCCGCAGCACGAAACAGGTGCACTTCTTGACCCTCGGGGGTGCGCCACCTGGGTACCTGACGGAAATGAATGCGGACGGCACCACGCGCAATCTCAGCAACGCCGAGCTCGCCAGCTCTGACCTGTGGGCGCAGCTGGTGGGCGATCCGAGCAGCTATAAGCCGCCGCAGGATCCTTTCATGGTGGAGTCGGATCTCCCCCGCACTGGGGTGAGCAAGCTCAACGGGATCTCCCCCGCGGATACCAACGCGGTGAACGGCGGTGACGAAGCGAACGCGGGCTATCGCTTGCAGTACGCCTGCCTGGATCCACTGTCAGGACCCCTCGAGTGCCCGGCGGGCGACTTCTGTCTGTGCGACAAACCGGACGGAAACGCCGCCTGTAGCTCCAGCGGGCTGCAGATCGCCGCGCCAGCCTACCCGACCCTGCGCCAGTTCGCCGTCGCCCAGCAAGCAGGCGGCGAGATCGGGTCGCTGTGCGAGTACGGCAAGGTCCCCGACCGCGTCGACACGGGCTTTGGCGCCAGCTACGAGCTCCTTCAGCAAGCCCTGGAATCAACCGTGCGCTGAGCCCTCGGTGATGGGGTTCGGGGGGGAGGCGCTCTGGTTGGGGGCCATGGAATTCCGCGCGAGTGTAAGTGCGGATTCAGACTGACGTTGCCACGCCCATGAAACGACTCTTCGTCTGTCTCACGTTCTTGCTGTTGGGTTCCGTCGCGTGCCAGTCCGGCGCAGGAGACGAGGCGAAGAGCCCTACCGGGCCTTGCGAAGACGAACACGGGACGCGGATCTGCTGTGGTCAGCCCGGCGAGATCCAGGGGAGCAACTGCGTGCCCCGAGACCTCGCGGAGAAGCAGTCGACTGGCTGTGTCGCAGAAGGCCACCAGCGCAGCGCCAAGACGTTCGACCCGCCGTGTTGCGAGGGCCTGGTCCAGATCTCTCTGACCCTCGACGCGGAGAGCTGCTCCTCAGCGCCGGACGCGAGCGTCTGCGCGCGCTGCGGGAACGGCACGTGCGGCGCTGGGGAAGATACCTGCAACTGCCGCGCTGATTGCCAGTAGCTCGAACGACGTCAGGCCGCGCTCCAAGTCTGGAGGCGGCCCATCGTCGCTCGTTGTTGCGGGTCGCTGGCGTTAGACAGCGCGTCGGCCCCAGCCCGTGAACAAGCTGATGATCGCGAGGATCAGGAAGCCAACGAACAGGATCTTGGCGATGCCTGCTGCGGCGCCGGCGATGCCGAAGAAGCCGAAGACGGCGGCGACGAGTGCGATCAGGAAGAAGATTAGGGTCCAGCCAAGCATTGGGTTCTCCTCTCGATTCGCCGCGCAACCCGCGCGGCGTCTGTGATTCGTGATGGTTCCGACGCCCGCAATGAGCGCCGACGTCGAATGAGAGATGAGCAACCGTTGTGCCAGCGCCCGGTTGTCTGGGATTTCTGCGCTGAAACGCGGAGATCCCGCCTTGACGTGGCGACGCTCACCACGCGTGCGCTCGCCAGAGCTGCCCCGCTGGCGCGCGCCCCCTGGGCGCCTTGCCTCACTCGCGGATGGTCGTCCGCTGCGGGGCTCGCGCCGGGCTGCGAGATACAGGCTGGCCATCGGCCATGGCCTTTTGGCACGCTTGTCGGCTCATGGCCGCGCCCTTGATGCGAGCAAGCCACCTCAAGTCCAACGTCACCGCGCTGAGCAAGCTGGGAGCGGACGACGCCACGCGCGTCAGGGCGCGCTGCCCCACGGTGTTCGAGGCCATCGAGGCCTCGGTGCGCACCGACTGGTTGCCCCTCGAGCTGGCGATGGAGTTCGTCGATGCGGTGGTCGATGAGTGCGGTATCGAGCGCTATCTAGAGTGGAGCAAGCGAGGGCTCCGAGAGTCGGCGGACGGACCCTTGCTCGGCCCGGTGCTCTCGACGCTGCGCCGCATGAGTGTCTCCCCTCACCGCGCCCTGGCCGTCGTGCCCTCCGGTTGGCAGCTCATCTACCGCCACTGCGGCGGGCTCACGCACCGGCGGGTTTCCCCCCGGGAAGGTCACGTCGTCCTGCGCGACGCGCCTCGCATGCTGGCTAGCCGCGACTACTTGCTCGGCGTCGCGGCTTCGTTCGAAGAAGCGCTGTCCCTCGCCTCGGGCGTGACGAGCCATAGCCAGGTCGACGTCGACGGGCGCCTCGCGGTGTTTCGCATCGGCTGGTGATCTGTCACGCTTCCACCTGGCGTCGCCGTGGAGAGACGCTTTCGCCGTTTCCAGACGGCAACTCGGGTGAGCGCCGACTCACGGTGTACCGTGCGCTGACGACGGACGACTCCAAGCCATGCCTGGACTGACCCAAGCCGGTGGACTTCTCGAGTGGAACGGGGCGCAGTGGTTGATTCGCGAGGTCAAGCAGCGCTGAGTCGCATGCTTCCAGCGCTTCGTGGTTGAGAGCCGGGTGCTCTGCTAGGCTGACCACGGATGTATCAGCCTGCCTGGCCCGAGTGGCTCCAACCGGCTCCGAGCTTCACGCGCGACGAGCTTCGCGCGAGCCTGCTGGAGGCGACCCGCGCGGCATGGCTCGAGACGTTGCGCGAGCACGAGCACGAGACGTTCTATGTCTTTGGTTTGGCGACTTCCGACGACGACCTCACGCTGAAGAGCGTCGCTGCGAGCAAGCAGGGGCTGCGCAGATCGCCCAGCGCGTTGCCCGTGGGTGCTGATCTCTCAGAGGAGACCATGCATCGCCTGCGCTGGCTGAACGGCGAGTGGCCCTATCAGCAGTACGACGTCTTCGAAGCCGCGAATCGCATGCTCGGTGAGCTGCGTGAGAAGTTCGATCGCTACCTGGAGCCGAAGCTCGGACCGACGGAGTTCGAGCGACGCTGGGACAGTCACTGGGCGCCGCTGATGCGTGAGATCTCGGCGCTTTACGTCGACGTCTTGCGCGAGCTGGATGCTCGTGGTGGCTTCGTGATGCAGCCCTCTCGGGTCATGCTCGCGGTGTTCGGTCCGGACTGCGAGAGCACCAGGAGCGCGATCCGCCAGCTGAACCCGGCGCACCAGGCGGATCGCTGCTTTCGCGATCTGAGCAGCATGGGCCCGCGGCAGGCGCTGGCTTGAGCGTTCGCTACTGGCCCAGGAACACACCAACGTAGGTCGGCGCGGAGTGGGTCCAGCCGGTGATCTGGTGGACGCCGTTGGTTTCGAGGTCGATCACCGCGAGGGCGTTCTGGTTGGGGATCGGCGCGAAGGCGAACTTGCCATCGGGGGAGCAGCTGACGTTGATCACGAAGGTGCTCTCGGTGTTGCCGAGTTCGTAGCTCGTGACCTCCGTCGACGGCGTGGAGCCGACGTCGACACGCAGGACCTTGGTGGGCGTCCCCGTCGCGATGCCGACGAGCACCTCGCTGGTGCCGGGGATATGGCAGATTCCGTACGGAAGCCCGTCGGTGGGAACCTGCTCCACCACGGTGATCCCCGGGTCGCTGTCGTCCAGCGTGACCACCGAGTAGCCCGCGACGTTGCGCGAGTCGATCACGACGGCGCGGGTCGCGCTGACGAAGGCGATGTCCGAAGGATCCGCGGAAGTCGGCGCGACGCCGGAGAGCGAACCCTCGACGTCTGCTGGATCGAAGCGGCGCACGCCGCCTTCGCTGGCGGTGTTGAGCAGGCCGAGGGAGCCATCGAAGAGCCGCACTTGCTCCGGGCTGCCTCCGACGTCGACCTCCTCGACGACGCTTTGCGTCTCGAGATCGACGCGCGTCAACGTGGAGCCGCCCGCGGTCTTGGTGCCGAAATTGGCTGAGAGCCCGTACCTGCCGTCGGGAGTGATGGCGACACCCATGGGCGCGCTCGCCGTCGGGACGCTGGAGACGCTATCGTCGTTCAGGTCGACGATCAGCAATGCGCCGTCACCGCTCACGTCGGGGAAGCCGAACAGCACACCGAGGCTGTCGTAGAAGCCAGGGCCGACGGCGACCAGGGCACGCTCACCGTCGGGCGTCAGCTCCAGCTGGAGCGGACCCGGGGCATACGCCGCGAGGTCGATGGTCTTGGCAGTCACGTCCGCTGCGCTGCCCGGTCCGGCGATCACCTGCCGGTAGTCGAGCACTGACAGCTTCTGCTCCAGGAAGTCGGCGCTGACGATGCGCTGCTTCGGCAAGCCGCCAGCGCTCTCCCCGGGTTCATCGGTCGTCTCGGAGCAGCCCGGAAGCGGACTCAGCGCCAGAGCCATGCACGCCGCCGTTCGCAGGCTGCGCCAGAAACCGTCTTGCCTCACCCCCAAACCCGCTCGAGTCCCCAAAGCAGCCTCCCCAAAGCCGACGAGGGGCCTACATTAGAGAGCCCGCGCCAGCACAGCAACTGCCCGGCGCGTGACGCCGCTTAGCCAATCGGGGCTCGGCCAAGTCTGCTACGCTGGCCAGCCCGGCGAATGAGCGCGCCCCTCAGGATGGAATCACCCAAGGCATGCTGACGAAGAAGCTGAATCGGGCCAAGGAGCTGGAACGGGTGTACGCCGATGGCGAGCTCGTCGTGCGTGAAGGCGACGTCAGTCGCGAGATGTTCGTGATCCAGGCGGGCCAGGTGGTCATCAGCAAGAAGGTCGGCGAGCGCGAGCTCGAGCTGGCGGTCCTGGGCAAGGGTGACTTCTTTGGGGAAATGAGCGTGCTCGAGTCGCTGCCCCGGGACGCGAACGCGCGCGCGCTGGGAGAGACGCGGCTCCTGGTGATCAGCGCCGGCGGGCTGCTGGTGCGCATGCGCCGGGATCCGACGTTCGCGTTCGAGATGCTGCATCGACTGAGTGGTCGCGTGCGATCGCTGAACGCGCGCCTGGTGAAGCTGCTCGAGGCGGAGAGCGATCATCGCGCCGGCGTGATGCTCTACAGCCCCGACGAAGGCGAGGCGCCGCCGAGCGTCGACCCGCGGCGCGGCGTCGAACAACGGCGCAGCAACGGCGGGAACGAGGGCGGCGCTTGATCATCGAGTGCAACGACCCGCGCCTGCTCGTGATCTCGGATCTGCACATCGGCAATCCGTTTTCCCAGGCGAACGACCACATCTCGGAGTTCCTCAAGTACGCCAAGCGCGAGCGCTTCAGCGTGTGCATCAACGGGGACGGCTTCGAGATCCTGCAGTCGAGCTTCGCCAACCTCGCCGGTGATTCCATCGAGGTGCTCAATCAGATCCGGGGTCTGATCGAGGACGGTCTGAACGTGTATTACGTCGTGGGAAATCACGACATCGTGCTCGAGCATTTCCTGGAGAGCTGGGCGGCGATCCAGATTTGCCCCTTCCTCAACCTCAAGACCGGGGACAAGCGCCTGCGCATCGAGCACGGTCACCTCTACGATCCGTTCTTCGTCAAGCACCCGGATCTCTACGAGGCGGCGACGAAGGCGGCGGGCCCGCTGCTCCACGTCTACCCCGACGTCTACTACCTCTGGTCCTACTATCAGCGGCTCAAGGACAAGTATCGCAAGACGCCGGAGGGTGAGCAGGAGAGCGTCTACCACGAGGCTGCGGAGATGCTGCTGCGCCGCGGCTTCGACTGCGTGATCTTCGGCCACACCCACAACCCCGAGCGCGTGGACCTGGAAGGCGGGCTGTACGTCAACTCCGGCAACTGGATGCGAGGGAATTCCTACGTGGAAATCATCGACGGCCGCATCGAGCTGTTGCGCTGGACCGGCGCGGCCGACTGACTGAGCTGGCCGCGTGCGGCGTTCTGGTCCCCAGGGTGGCTCTCGGTGCCGGTGGAGCGGACTTCGAGGCGAGCGCGCTTCGAGGCAGCGCGCTCCCAGGTCGAGCGGCCTGGAGCGCCCGCCGAAGTCGCCTCGCGACGGAAGGTGACGCCGAGGTCGGCAACGAAGCGCCGAGAAGGGTTCGGCTTTTGCTGCGGTCCCCGGGCTTTGACGTGAGCCAGGTTGAACCGCCTCAGGGCCAGTGCTACCCGGGCGATAGATGTCAGGCGACCCTCGGGTGTTCGAGAAGATCCAAACCTTCTTCAACAAGAAGTTCGGCGGCCACATGCCTGGCTGTCCGGCGTGCAGGTACACGCACTGGGAGTTCGCCGGCCTCGTCGCCGAGCTGGGGTACCAGTCTGACGGCAGCGCTCAGAGCACCGTGACCACGCCGATGGCGGCGCTGGTGTGCAAGCGGTGTTTCTACGTGATGCATTTCGCGTGGCGCCCCATCGAGCTCGGGCTGGACAGCCTCGAGCCGTCCGAGCCGTCCGCTCCCCAGCGCTGAGCGCCAGAGCGGCTAGGAACCTGGCGGCGCCGACGGACGGTCGTCGAGCTGACTCGGTGGCGGCGGCTCACTGGCTCCGGCCAAGATGGCCTGGATCTTCAGCGAGCGTGCGACCGCTTCCATGAGTCCGCCTCGACGCATCAGGTGCTCAGCGACCTTGAGCAGATCCCCTGGCGTGTCGACGCCGGACAGACCCGAGCGGCGCAGCGCCTCGGCCAGGACCTTTCGCCCCTCTTCCGCGCCAAGCGCGCGAATCAACTTCTCTCGCGCGTTGTTCAGTAAGTCTTTGGGGCTGGGCATGGGCTTCCTCTGCACTGCCAGTGCCGTGCCAGCGACGGCACTGGCTGAGGGCCAGCGGTTTCCAGGGGTTAGAGATCAAGCTTGGAACGATCCTTTCAAACCTGCAAACCGTGCCCAACGTTCCGAAACCAGTTCTCGCACCCGAGCAGTCGAGAAACCGCAGATGCTTGAAGCCTGAACCAACGCGTGGGTAGCAAACCAACCGACGCGTCTGCCGGAGCGCGTCTCGGGTTGGCGCGTGGGTCTGGGGGTGAGGGCACGCTGGAACTCGATCCCAGGGCTGTACTTACATCTAGCGGAAGTACTTGATGTCCACGTGCAGCGAGTTGCGGGTGAAGTCCGCGATGTGCACCTCGGGCTCGCGTCGGGTCGCGATGCGCACCAGCGCCCGCAGCGAGCCCTCGGTGAGGCGTCGATAGCGACCATCGTCGAAGTAGGGGAA
Organism: Polyangiaceae bacterium; assembly: GCA_041389745.1. Lineage (GTDB taxonomy): Bacteria > Myxococcota_A > Polyangia > Polyangiales > Polyangiaceae > JAHBVY01. The sequence continues at coordinate 67,402 of JAWKRF010000020.1, read as the reverse complement.
GTCGCTGTACCGCACCGACGCGCTCGCGACGCCTGGAGTGACCTCCACCTTGCCTCGTCCGCGACGGATCTGCCTCCACATGAACGGGATCTGGCGAATCACGAACGCAGGCGTGGTGACCCGCAAGAAGACGCGAAACGCGAGGCCGACGCCCTCTTCGGTGCAACCTTCGATGATCTCCGTGAAGCGATTCGCGTCGCCTCGCGCGAGCACTCGCTCCATCGCGGCGATGGACGTCTGCATCATGCTCTCCGGATACCAAACATTTCCGTCCGGATTGAGCAGCGTGTCGCGATGAGGCGCCGGCATGTCGTCGGCGACCTCACGCAGCGCGGTCGCGCCAAAGTGCTTCGCGCAGTACTGCGCCGCGGTGACGAACCACACGCCCCGTACTTCACTGGCCCGCTCCGTCGCGGATGGCGCTCGGTTCTCCCCTGCGTTCACGTGACCCCCTAGCGTACTCCTACTCGAGATTCTTCGCACCCAGGCGCCGTTGCTTCACCTCCGAGCCAGCTCCTTTCGCTGCCAACCATGCGGCAGGGACCGAGTCGCAGAGGGTACCGATGGAGGCAGGTGCTCAGTCGAGGTGGCGAAAGCACAGCCCAGCGCGCTGGAGCCGCTCGAGCAGCGGCTCCCCCATGGCCTGCACCGGCGTGCGTACCCCAGCGTTGAGGGTGCTCGCGCCGCTGCCATTGGTGGTGCTGGCGTTCGTTGCCTGAAATCGCTGGTCCCACTCCGCGAGCGCCTCGGTGTCACGTGCGAGACAGAGCGCGGCCTCGCCCAGCATCTTCGAGGTCTCGTCGTATCCAGGATCGCCGCCGCTCACCTCGCTCAGCGCCCTCGCTCCGCCCTCCGCTTCGGCCACGAAGGTCACACGGAACCAAGACCGCGCCCGGCGCTCTCTCGATGGTCCCTCGCCCGGCCTCTTCAGGTTCAGCAGCAGATCGCGGGTCACGGACACCTTGGACATCGCGAGCGCTGCGCCCACCCCGACCCCGCCGAGCAGCAGCTTGCCGGTGGAGCCGACATGCATGAAGTGGCCGTACCTGAAGTCAGGGCCGAACTCCGCCAGAGACGCTGCGGTGCGCAGCACGATGCTGGGGTCGATGGTGGGCAGCGGCGCGATCCAGCCTCGAGTCACCCTGTCGTAGCGAGGCCGAGTCGCTAGCTTGCCCACGCGACGCCTGTCTGGATTATCCGTGCGGTTATTGCTCCGTTGGCTCCCGCGGTGCTTGCCCAGGTCACTCATCGCGCCCACGGCCGAATGCCAGGTGCCACCGGAGAACTCCGCGTTGCCGTCGACCACCGCGTACATGCGGATGGGCGCGTCCGGGGTCAGCTCCCGCACGCAGAACCAAGCGCCGAAGTCGTGCGGAATCGAGTCGAAGCCACAGCAGCTGACCAGCTTCGCGCCGCTGGTTCGCGCCACCTCGTCGAGCTCGCGCTGCAGGCGTTTCACGAAGTCGGGCTCGCCCGTGATGTCGAGGTAGTGTGTCCCGTGCTCCGCGCAGGCCCTCGCGACGGGAAAGCCGTAGCGCACGAACGGCCCAACGGTGGTGGCGATCACGCCGCTTTGCCTGGCGAGCTCCTGCAGGCTCTCGGGCTCGTCCACGCTGCACAGCACGATGTCTGGCTCAGAGCCCAGGGCCTCGCAGGTGCGCTGGACTGCCGCGAGGCGCTTGGGGTTGCGACCTGCGATGGCCCAGCGCAAAGGCGCGCCGCCGCGGCGCTGAAGGCTCGCAGCTGCTCCGGCGAGGTACTCTGCGGTCAGCATCCCGGTGAAGCCCGTGGCTCCAAGCACGCTGATCTCGTGACGACGTTCTGACATCGCACCGGACTCTAGGCCCTGGGATCCGCCGCGGAAAGACCCCCGGGAATTGAGCCACGTGAGCGCGTGAAAAACGCTCAGGTTTCGCCGCGCTTCTCGCGGCGTGAGAAAGCCGGCCCGTCGCGCACGAAACCCGAGCCCGCGAGGAGCAACCCGCGCCAACTGCGTGTATGCTTGAAGACTGGCCGCGCTGGGAACGCGGAGCGTCGTACCTCGCGGCACAGCGGAGCACGACACGAAGGGACTAGAGCGGCTCGGCGGAGCCGTGGCTTGGCACCAAGAGTGCGAAAGGGGACCTCGAATGCGTCTGGCTTACTTTGGAATCTCTTTGCTTGGACTCCCGGCTCTCGCGCTCGCTTGCAGCAGCAGCAGCGCGGTGACCGCACCGGAGACTGGCGGAACCGGCGGCGTCGGGAACACTGGGGGCGCTGGTGGGGCTGGCGGGAGCGGCGGCACGGGCGGGGTTCCGGCCGGTCATGGCGTGGGCGAGAGCTGCACCGACACCGATCCATGTCGCCCTGGACTCGCCTGCAACTCGGGGGTCTGCGAGCCTGGCGGGGAGACGCCCGAGGGTAGCCCGTGCGTGATCGCGGGTGAGTGCCAAGACGGCCTGCAGTGTGTGGCCGGCGTGTGCGCTCCCGCCGGTTCAGGGGGGGAGGGATCCGACTGCCAGTCCGATGGAGACTGCGAGACCGGACTGCGCTGCGATCTCGTGGGGTTCGCTGCTCAGTGTGTTCCGCAGGGAAATGTTGATGCTGGCGGTGAGTGCAGCGCGAGCCGCGATTGCTTCGCGGGGCTAGCGTGCATCAGCGGCCAGTGTGCGCCGGTGCCGCCTGGCGCTCCCCCCTTCGGGTTGCCAGCGTCGCCAAACATCGAGTGCGACGAGCCCTCGGAGGGCAGCGTGCGAGCGTACTTCGAGGTCCCTGGCGCCAACCCGGCCGGTCAGGAGAAGGACTTCTTCCGGCTGCCGTTCCCCAACGACGCACGTCTGAAGAGCGGCAAGCCGGACCTGACGGGCTTCCCGACGCCTGGCGTCAGCTTGCTCCCGTTCGATCCCGTCCAGGTCTACATCGACGAAGTGGAGAAGGAGGACGGCTGGGGCGCGAACCCGGTGGTCACCTTCCGCTTCTCGGGTCCCGTGGACTTCGAGAGTTTCCGTGAGCCGACGGATCACAGCGTGCGTCCAGTGCGTTGGGTCGACGTCACTCCTGGCGATCCCTCCTACGGTGCTCAGGCAGGTCTGCGCTGGTACTACTCGGAGGGTGGCGGAAAGTACGTGTGTCGCGATTGGTTCGCGATCCGCCGCTCTGCGAGCTCCCCCCTCGAGCCCGGGCACACCTATGCCGTCTTCCTCACCACCGATGGCCGCGCCAAGAACGGAACGCAGATCGAGCGCGCGGAGCACCTGCAGGCGATGCTGTCGGCGACGGCGCCATCGGACTCCGTGCTCGCCGCGGCGCACGCCGCATACGCCCCGTTCCGCGACTACCTGACGGGGGAGAACATCGACCCCGGCAGCGTGCTGAACGCCTCGGTGATCACGGTCGGAGACACCCGCGCCCCGATGGAGCAGCTCGCCGCCGCCGTCGAGGCGGCACCGGTGCCGACCTCCCAAGGCTGGGTGAAATGCGCCGATGGCGTGGAATCGCCCTGCCCGGATCACACTGGAGATCGCGCCTGCGGTAGCGGGGATGCGGCTTACGACGAGTACCACGCGCTGGTGAGCCTGCCGATCTTCCAGCAGGGAGACGCGCCCTACCTCGCCTCCGGGGGTGCGATCCAGACCAGCGGTCCAGTGCGCAACGAGGACGTGTGCATGGCGCTCACCGTGCCCAAGGGCGCGACGATGCCGAGCGGCGGCTGGCCCCTGGTGGTGTTTGCCCACGGAACCGGTGGTAGCTTCCGTAGCCACGTCCGCCCCGAGGTCGCTGGTGCTCTGGCGGCCGCCGCCACCCCGGGTGGCAACGTGCCAGTGGCCGTGCTGGGCATCGATCAGGTGTCTCATGGACCGCGTCGCAACGGCTCCACGGAGTCGCCGAACAATCTGTTCTTCAACTTCGCCAACCCAGCGGCCGCGCGGGGCAACCCGATGCAGGGCGCAGCGGATCAGATCGCCCTCGGTCGCTTCGCCGCGAGCCTCGATCTGACCGCGGCGCAGACCGGCGGCGACGCGATCAAGATCGACCCGACCGCGATCGCGTTCTTCGGTCACTCGCAGGGGTCGACCGAGGGCAGCCTGGGCGTGCCCTACAGCCACGTGTATCGCGCAGCGGTGTTCAGCGGAAACGGCGCGATCCTCCGGGATGCTCTGATCAGCAAGCGCAAGCCGGTCAACATCGCCGGCGCGATCCCGCTGGTCCTGGGCGACTACGATTCCCAGTTCCAGTTGCCTGGCGGAACCAACCACCCGGTGATGAACCTGCTGCAGCAGTTCATCGAGCCGGCGGATCCGATCAACTATGGCGTGCTGATCGGCAGAAAGCCGATCAGTGGGGTGACTCCGAAGCACCTCTTCGTGACGTATGGCCTGGGCGACACGTACAGCCCGAACGCGACCATCGCGAACTACATCCTCGCGTCGCAGGTCGACCTCGCAGCCCACGATGCATCGGTGGCGACTCCCGACGATCTCGGCTTGATGGAGCAAGCCGTGCCGCTGAGCCTGACCGACGTCGTGGACAGCACGGATCTCACCCTGGGCGCTCGGCAGTACATGCCCCCGGCGGGCACCGACGGTCACTTCGTGGTCTTCGATGTGGCGGCTGCGAACGCCGACGCGGTGCGCTTCCTGGGCATGGCCGTGAGCGGCTCCGTCCCCCAAATCGGCCAGTAACCTTCGCGCAAATCCAGCGCCGCAGACAGACCAGCGCAGCAGACAGACCAGCTGCGTCTGCTCTGTTTCCACCCGGGAAAGACGTCCATGCATCTCGGATGCGGTTGACGACCGAGCGTGACCTGACGGAAACTGAAGAGCTACTTTTCGTCTGGCGCGCTAGGCAGCGCGTCAGTCAGACCGTGGGTGGGATCATCATGCATTGGAAGAGCTTGAGTCGATGGTGCGGCGTGATTGCGGCGAGCTGGTTCGGTGTGATGGGTTGCAGCAGCTCCTCGACGAACGAGACGGCGCGCGAGTGCACCTCCGGGGAGGTCGCCTCCTGCGAGCACCAATCAGGCTGCGTCGCGCAGAAGGCATGTGATGGAAAGGTGTTCGGTTCCTGCGAGTGCGTCGGCGCCGGCGGCAGCTCGGGCAACGGAGGCTCCGCGGGCAACGGCAACGGCGGGGTCGGTGGAGCTGGCGCGACTTCGGGTGCTTCCTCCGGTGGGTCGACGACGGGTGGGGTCGGTGCCACGGGCGGTGCCGCTGGTTCCAGCGGGAGCGCTGGCGTTGGCGGGACCGGCGGCGGCGGAGGCTGTACGGGCACTCAGGAGCTGTGCGGTGGTTCTTGCGTGGAGCTGGACAATGACGCGAAGCACTGCGGCCGCTGTGGACATGACTGTCTCGCTGGCACGTGCAGCGACGGGAAATGTCAGCGCTTCACCCTGGCGAGTCCGAAGGACCCGATCGGCATCACCGCCGACGACACCACGGTCTTCTGGGTGGACGCGGACGCCGGGGAGATCCAGAGCGCGCCTCGAGGCACGGCGAATCAGCACAACACGCTGGCGACCGGTCTCACGAACCCGTTCGCCGTGGTCATCCAGGATTCGGATCTGATCTTCATCGAGAAGGCGACGAATGGCCGCGTGCGGCGCATCCCCAAGGCTGGCGGAACGCCGGTGGGGATCGCCGGATCTCAGGTCACGCCATCCGCCTTGGCGGCGGACGCGAGCTCGATCTACTGGGGCCTCGAGGGCACGGACCAGATCACCGACGGCACGGATACCCGCCCCGCATCAAATCCACAGGGAATTGCAATAGACGCCGCGGGGGTGTTCTTCACGACGTTCACCGAGGGGTCCATCCGACGCGCGCCGCGAGATCTGGGCGCCGCGCAGCCCACCGCCGAGCTGATCGCCTCTCAGACCAAGCCGACCGCGATCACCGTGAACGCGACCCACGTCTTCTGGGTGAATCGCGACCCGTCGGGCGGCGTCTACAGCCTGCCCAAGGCGGGCGGTCCCTTGATCACGCTCGACACCACGGATACGCCCTACGACGTCGAGGTGGACGCGAGTCACGCCTACTGGCTCACTCGCGAGAGCGGCGGACAGCTGCGTCGCCGCGGGCTGTCGAGCGGTGCCGTGGAGACGCTTGCGACGGGGCTCGGCGCCGTTCACAGCTTGGTCATCACCAGCGATGCGCTGTACTGGACGGTGCAGCACGCCACCAACGCGCGGGTTCAGGGTCTCGCAAAGCCCTGAGCATCGCAAAGCCCTGGGCGCCGCAAGCCCTGGGCGTCGCAAAGCCCTGAGCGTCGCAAAGCCCTGGGTCTCGCAAAGCCCTGAGCATCGCACAGCCCTGAGCATCGCACAGCCCTGGAGGATCGCGTGATCACCAGCGATGCGCTCTACTGGACGGTTCAAGGCAGCAGCGGGAGCAACGGACGCGTGCTCGGCGTCATGAAGCCCTGAGTCCTACGCCCAGGCGCGGGGCGCTCAGTAGCCGAAGTCGGGCTTGTTGGGCTTCGGTGCTGGCGCCGCGGGCTTGGGCCCCGGCGCCGCGGGCCTGGGCTTCACGGGAGCCGCAGCGGGTCTGGGCGCTGGCTTCCCCGCAGCCTGCCCTGTTGCCTTGGCTTCGTCCGCCTTGGGCTCGTCCGCCTTCTCGTCTTCCTTGAGCTTGTCCTCGTCGGCCTTGAGCTTCGCTTCGTCGGCGTCGAGCTTCGCTTCGTCGGCCTCGAGCGCGGCCTTGTCGGCCGTGGCGCTCTCGTCTGGCTTCGGCTCGTCCGCGGCGGGTTCGGTCGGTGGCGCGTCGGCTTGGGCCGCGGGCTCGGCAGGCGGAGGCTCTGGCGTGCTGCGGAGCAGGAACACCGCGCCTAACCCCAAACCCCCGAGCAAGAGCAGTCCAGCGGCGCCTAGCCCGATGAACAACCCCGCGTTGCTCTTCTTGGGCACCTGGACCATGTCCTGCGACTGGCTCCAGTTCGCCCTTGTATCCACGGGGAGATTGGGCTGCTGCGGCGTCATCATGCCGACCGCCTGCACCTGGCCGCTCATGTCTGCGGGCGCCGCAGGCAGCTGACCGCTCAGATCGGCCGGAGCGCCAACCTGTGCTCCCGCGTAGCCGCGTCCCTGGCTCCAGGCCTCGAGAGCGTCACGGAACTCTTGCGCAGACTGGAAACGCTCGTGGATCTCGCGCGCCATCGAGCGCTGGATGATGGCGCGGAAGCCCGCGTCGAGGTGCGGCGCGACCTCGTCGATGGGCCGCGGTGGGCTGAGCACGATGGCGAACAGTAGCTCGTTCAGCGTCTCGGCGTCGAAGGGCACCACGCCGGTCACGCACTGATACAGGATCACGCCACAGGAGTAGATGTCGCTGCGCGGATCGGAGCGCGCGGCGCCGCGGGCCTGCTCCGGAGACAGGTAGTACGGCGTGCCCATCAGCATGCCGGTCTTGGTCTTGCTGTGCTCGGAGTCGTTCAGCTGGTTGAACTTCGAGATGCCGAAGTCGATGATCTTGACGAAGTCCTTGTGCCCAGCTTTTTCCTTGAGGATAAAGATGTTGTCGGGCTTGAGGTCGCGATGGACGATGCCGGCGTTGTGCGCCGCGGCGAGGCCATCGAGCAGCTGGAGGAAGATCGGAACGGACTGCTCCGGGGTGAGCACCTGGCGCTTGATCCGTGAGGATAGCTCCTCACCGTCCAGCATCTCCATGACCATGAAGCGGTCGCCGTTCGGGAGGTTGCCGAAGTCGAGGATCTCCAGGATGTGATCCGAACCAATGCGACCTGCCGCCTGCGCCTCGCGCTCGAAGCGCTGGACGACGTCGGGGCGCTCCGCGGCATCGCCGAGCAGTACCTTGATCGCGACGCGTCGAGCGATGCGGGTGTTCTCCGCTTCGTACACCGCGCCCATACCGCCTTCGCCGAGCAGACGGACGATTCGGTACTTGTCATCGATGATGTCGCCAGGGCTGAGTGCCATCGTCTATGAATGTCCCTGTTTTTCTGGCTCTGCGCAAACTCGAACGGTCAATCCGAGGACACTTCGGGCTGCCGCGCGGCTCGCGGTTCCCCTCGGGGATGAGTGCTTGAACGTATATCCCCGCAATCCATGCGTTCGGTCACCCGACTTGCAGCCCGCTCCTCGGTTTCCTCCAGAGTGCTGCTCGGATGCACCCCTGGGGCCTCGTGGCTCGCAGCCCTGGCGGCGCAGCCCGTGTCCCGACGGTCCAGCAAGCCGCATAGCTAGGCAAAAACCCTCGGGTGGGGCTAGCATCCGCGCTCATGACAGCCCGCCCCTCGTCGCCCGAACGCGCTCTCTCTCCTCGCCCCGCCCCGCGCACCCTCGGACAGCGGATCCGCAGCGGACTGGCGCTTCCGCTGATCGCTTCGATCGCGCTGACGTCGCTGCCGGTGGTGGCGCAAACCGCCGACGAGACCGCGGGCGCGCGCTCCCTCGCCGAGCAGGGCTTCAAGGCCTACAAGGCGGAGAACTGGCAGGAGGCCCTGGATCGCTTCGAGCGCGCGGAGTCGTTGCTTCACGCGCCGCCGCATCTGCTCTACGCCGCTCGCGCCAGCGCGAAGCTCGGCGGCTACGTCAAGGCGCGGGAACTCTACAACAAGATCCTCCGGGAGACGCTGCCGAAGAACGCCCCAGGCGCGTTCAAGCAAGCGCAGAAGGACGCCGCGACGGAGCTACCCGAGGTCGAGAAGAAGATCGCCTACCTCACCATCTCGGTCAGCGGCCCCAAGGCCGGTGAGGCGGACGTGAAGCTCGATGGCGCCGAGGTACCCAAGGCGCTGATCGGGGTCGAGCGGCCCGTCGACCCCGGCACGCGGAAGGTCTCGGTGTCGGCGCCAGGCTTCGTTGCCCAGGACAAGGAAGTGAGCCTCGCGGAGGCCGCTCACGAGTCGATTTCCATCGAGCTGGTGGCCGATCCCAACGCCGTTGCCGCGGGTGCTGCCGAGGGCACCGGTGAAGGCGGATCCGGATCGGACGGGGGTGAGGGAGAAGGCACCGGGGCGAGCCTGTCCACCCAGGACATGGGCGACACCTCGGGTCTGCGCCTCGGCTCCTACATCGGCTTCGGCGTTGGTGTCGTGGGGCTCGCCGTGGGCACTCTGTTCCTGCTCAAGGCGGGGAGCACTCAGGACGACTCGGACGCGCTCTTCGACGACAACGGCTGTGAGCTGAAGATCCAGGGCGACCCAGCCAAGTGCACCGAGTCCAACACCCTGAACGAGGACGCAGCGTCTCAGCGCACGCTCTCTGCCGTCTCCTACGCGGTTGGCGGCGCCGCTCTGGTGGCAGGCGTCGTGATGTTCATCATGTCGAGCGGCGAGAAGAAGGCAGCCCGAAACGAGCCCCACGTCACGCCGTGGGTTGGCTTGAACTCGATGGGTCTGAGCGGCAGCTTCTGAAGAGCGCGACCCGAGCGACTCGCGTTTCTGGCGAGGCGCGCCGCGGGCTCGAGCGCCTCGATCGGCGCCGGGCCTCACTCATACCTGTATCCGCGAGGCAATCAGCGCTGCATGTTCAGGTAGGCGCCACGGGTATGATGTAGGCAGCGCGCAACATTGGCGTGATTCAAGGACGCCTGTATCATTGTGGAATGATTGCACGCGTCCCGCGCACGGCCTTGCTGCTTTGGCTTTCAGTCTGTCTCGCCGCCTTGTTCTCCGCTTGCGGAGACAACGCCTCGGTCACCGAGGGCAACGGCGGCTCGAGCTTCGGCGGCAACGCCGGGGACGCGGGCAGCGGTGGCATCAGTAACGGCGGTACAGAGAGCGGCGGCACCAGCAATGGTGGCACCCTGAACATCGACGGCGGCGGCTCGGGCGGGACGTCTCAGAGCCAAGGCTTCCAGGTCACGCCGACCGACCAGCAGGTGATTCAGGTTCCGTTCGGAACCAATGCGCCCACGGTCTCCTTCGACGCGACCTTCAACGGCTCGCCGGTGGCTGCTGGCTGGGCGGTGGATCGCGGCGACGTCGGCAGCGTGACGCTCGGCAGCGCCGAGACCGGCGTCTTCACACCGACGGGCAAGGTGGGTGGTCTGGTGAAGATCACCGCGGGGCTGAACGGTGAGACTCGCGAGCGCGAGGTGCTGGTCCAGCTCACCGGCGAGCAGAACGGCGCCGATCCGAACAACCCGGATCAGGCTGGCCAGATCCCTGGCAACGTCGGCGAGCTGACCGAGGGCGGCGGCGTCGGCGGCGTCGGCGGCGACGGCCTGGGCGGCGCGGTGACGGACACCGGCATCCTCGACATCTTGAAGGCACCTTCCGGGGACGGCAGCGCCGAGGGACTCAAGTTCCTCTACCCCTACGACAACACGGTGTTTCCGCGAGGCATTCTCGCGCCGCTGATCTCCTGGGACTGGTCGGTCGGTGACGCCGACGCGATCCAAATGGAGCTGAGCACTCAGAGTGGCTCCTTCAGCTGGACGGGCACCTTCGGGCGCCCCGCGATCCTGACTCAGACCGGCGGCAAGTTCATCCGCCACCCCATCCCTCAAGACGTGTGGGCTGCGGCGACGAACACCGCAGGCGGCAACACGGATCGCCTGACGTTGAAGCTCACGGTGGCCAGCGGCGGTCAAGCGTATGGGCCCATCACGGAGACCTGGACCATCGCGCCGGCGCGCTTGTCGGGGATCATCTATTACAACTCGTACGGGACTCGCCTGGTGTCCAATCACCATGACGCGATGGGCCCCGACAAAGACTTTGGCGCGGCGACACTTTCCATCCGCGTGGGAGACTCTGCTCCCGGGCTAGTCGCCGGAGCGGATGGCGGCGACGCGGAGTGCCGAGTGTGCCATTCCGTTGCGGCGAATGGCTCACGGCTGGTGACCCAGCACGGTGACAACAGTTCGATCAGCTCCGCCTACGATCTCACGCCAACGGGGGCGACGGAGACTCCAATGACGATTGGCGCGACTTTCCCGGGACTGTATCCCGACGGGAGTATGGCGCTGACCCCGAGTGGCCAGCTAGTACCGCTGCCGGCGGCAACGGCTCCCCTCGGCGTCTCGGGTTTGGCGTCGGTCGCCACCAACCTGGGGACGCCAGTGTTCTCCCCCAACGGCGAGCACATCGCTTTCAACCCGATGAATGGTTCGATAGGAACGCCAACGAAGAATATCGTCGCCATGGACTTCGACTTGGCGACGTTGGCATTCACGAACCCGCGTGAGGTCGCTGACCACAGCGCTGAAGGCACTGACGCCAACATCAGAGCCGGATGGCCCGCGTTCATGCCGGACAGCGCAGGGATCGTCTACCATCACCAGACCAAAGTTGGCAGCGATGGGGCCGGCGGTGATTTGCACACTCGGCGTGGTGCAAAAGCTCAGATCTACTGGACCAACCTGGACGGCCCGACCAGCGTCACTCCGCTCGACAAGCTCAACGGTGTCGGGTACCTGCCGAAACTTTCGACTCCGGTGGTCATGGATTGCCGTGCGGATAATGATACGACGGTGGGTAGCATCGATCAGGACCACGGTGATGACGTCAACCTCAACTACGAGCCAACGGTGAACCCCATCCCCGGCGGCGGCTACGCCTGGGTCGTGTTCACCAGCCGCCGCATGTACGGCAACGTGGCGACGATTCCGCCCTTCTGCTCGGATCCGCGCGGAGTCGATCTGAAAGCCAACATCACCACCAAGAAGCTGTGGGTCGCAGCCGTCGACCTGAGCGCCGCACCAGGCACCGACGCGAGCCATCCGGCGTTCTACCTGCCAGGGCAGGAGCTCCTCGCGGGTAACTCGCGTGGCTTCTGGGTGCTCGACCCGTGTCGCTCCGATGGCTCGAGCTGCGAGTCCGGTGACCAGTGCTGCAACGGCTACTGCCAGCCGAACTCCAGCACGGGCGCCCTGGAGTGCTCCAACGAGCCGCCCGGAGGCTCCTGCTCCCAGGTGCAGGAGAAGTGCGAGACCGCGGCGGACTGCTGCGACAAGACCAACGAGTGCATCAACGGCTTCTGCGCTCAGGGTGGTCCGCGGTAGTCGTCGGTCGAGCGCCCGCGCGCGGACGGCGCCCCACGCGGGGCGCCGTTTTCCTTCGGGATCCTGCTGAGTTGGGGGTCGCGTCTGGCTTTTGAATCCGCAGTGTCCTCGGCTCACCCAAGCTCTGCGTGACCTCGAGACTCCCTGCTTTGTTCTTCTTGTCCACCCTCGCGGCGTGCGCTGGCGCCACACCTCCCGAAGCCAGCACGGCCGAGACCAGCGCCGACACGCCGCCTGCCAGTCCAGAGTCTATCCCTGCGGAAGCGATGCAGCCACGAGAGGACGACGGCGCTCGAGACGTTGCGCCTCACCCCCAACCGGAGAAGCTGGACGCGGCGACGAAGAGCGATGTGAGCAGCCCCAAGGAGCCGCCGCCCTTGAAGGGCAGCGTGGCGCCCGTCGCGAGTCCGCCGCCGCAGTGCAGTCCCTCGGCGGTGAAGAGCAGCCTCGAGGCGCTGGTCAAGCGCTGCCTCGAGCAGGTTCCCGGAGTCTGCGGGAAGCTCAAGGTGAAGGCGGCTCACGACGCCGACGACGTATCGGTGTCGCTGGACGTCACCTCCCAGGACAACGTCGAGGCGTTCGTGAAGTGCGCGACCGAGGGCATGCAGAGCGTGCGCTGGGAGTGCGCGGAGCCCGGCAAGGACATCGCGTTGCCGCTCGGCGAGTGCAAGCTGTAGCTCGCTGCAAGGCGGTGGATGGAGGCGCCGGTGGACGGAGCCGCTAGGCGATGGAGGCGCCCGCAGGGCGCTCTTCCTGGGGGAGCAGCTGTCGCAGGCGCCAGGCTTGGGCGAAGATCTTCCGCTCGGCTTCGGTGAGCGCCTTGGTGGCGCGCCCCACCAGGAAGCCGCTCGAGAGGATCTGCAGCGCCGAGGTGAAGAAGAGCATCGCCAGGGTCGCTTCCTCGGGGAAGTTGACCGCCTGAGGCAAGATCTTCATCGCGCCGTCCTCGAAGACGTACGGGTTCGGTATGACCCCGAACACGACGAGCGCCGTCGGTATCAGGAGCGCCAGCATCGCGGACATGGTGATGCCTCTTCGCGTGATGGCGTTCGCGCGGAGGCTGACCATCATCACCGCGGCGTTCACCGCTGCCGCGCCGGGCATCAGGATCAGCGGACCGAACACCGTCGACAGGCTGGCCACGGCCGCGAACGTCGTCGGCATGGTCCAGCGCATGTACTTCGGCACCACGTTGCCGGTCAGACCCATCCACATGGAAATGCCGATCTGCACCGTGAGGGTCGTGGCCATCAGCACCATCAGACCCCAGCTCTTGACGCCCATCAGGATCAGGATCGGCGCGAGCAACGCCCAGGCCGCGTAGGCGACGGAGCTGGCGTTGGCCGCCTTGACGCGATCCTGGCGGTTCACCTCGAGCAGCTCCGCCTCGGCTTCCGGTGGGAGCTCGACGCTGGGATCCAGCAGCACCTTCATCAGCGTGTGCATGGCGCCTTCGTGGCTCGGGTCCAGCGCGAGCGCCGTGGATAGCTCGCGCATGCCCTTCGCACGCTCGGCGGCGGCGTCGGGACCGCCTGCCGTCGCCTTCGCCAGAGCCAGCTGAGCGTTCAGGGTGTGGCGCTGCGCCTGCTCGATGCGCCGCTCGATGTCGCGCTCGCCGTCGAGGAAGCGCTCGATGGCGTCGTGCATGGCTCGCGCCGACTCGAAGCGCCTGTTCGGCTCGAGCTGCGTGGCCTTCTTGACGATCTCATCCAGTTCCGGGGGGATACTCAGGTGAGGGGAGCGCTCGCTGGGCGGTTGCTGAAAGCCCGCCACGGTGTTGACCAGCAGCGCCTGGGGCGTGGAGCCCTTGTGCAGCGGCTCGAGCGCGAGCAGCTCGAAGAGGATGCAGCCCAGGGCGTAGACGTCGGTGCGCTCGTCGATGGCGTCGATCTCGCCGCGCGCTTGCTCCGGCGCCATGAAGCCCGGCGTGCCGAGGATGGTGCCCGCCTGGGTTCCGCCGGGAGCGTCCTGCGCCTCGCCTGCGGGCGTCACGATCTCGGCGGCGCCGCGGATCTTCGCGACGCCCCAGTCCAGCACGTTCACCTCACCGTAGTCGCCGAGCATGATGTTCGACGGCTTCAGGTCGCGATGCACGACGCCGCGACTGTGCGCGAAGGCGACGGCGAGGCACACGCGGGAGAGCGCCGTGAGCAGCTGGCGGCGCGAGTACGCGTCCTCGATGGCGACGTCCCCGTTGCGGTGCCCTTCGATGATCTCCTCGAGGGTGAGCCCCTTCACGCGCTTCATGGTGAAGAACGGCTCGCCCTGGGCGTTGCGTCCAAGGTCGTAGACGGGCACCACGCTGGGGTGCTCCAGCTGACCCTGGACACGAGCTTCCCGGAGGAAACGAGAGCGAGCGTCGGAGTCGGTGCCGAAGCCGCTGTGCATCAGCTTCACGGCGACGTCGCGGCCGATCAGCGAGTCGTGGCACAGCTTCACCTCGCCCATGCCTCCGGCGCCGAGGGTGCGCCGGGACTCGTAGCGGTCGCTGAAGGCCTGCTCCGGGAGGCTGTTGTCGCTGAGCTGAACCGTCTGGTTGCTGTTGCCCGAGTCAGCATCGGCGAGCATCGTCGGTTCCCGCTCCGAGGGGGCGTACTGCGTCGGTTGGCTCGCGACGTCGACGCGCTCCGTCGCTCGATGCGTCTCGGGGTCGTGCCCTTCCGGTGCACGCCGCAGGGTCTGCAGCTCGTCGCTCAGCTCGGGTTTGGAGTCGCCCCGCTTCGTCATGGGCTGGAGCATAACGGTTCACGGCTGAGATCCGCAGCGCACCTGCCCAGTTGTTCGCAGTCGCCTTTCCAGCTGGTTTTGGGGGTGAGGACAAACGGGCAGCGCCGCGGTCCCTCGAGAGAAACCGCGGCGCTCGTCGCTGCGTACGCCGTTCAGCTCACCTACGTATCAGCCAGGGCTGAACATGATGGGGTACACGACGGTGACGATGCCGTTCTCGGGGCTCGGGAAGCCGAGGCTGTAGAAGCCACGCACCACGCATCCCACCACGCCCGAGTCGGGCAGGTCCGAGCCGCCGTTGCTCGCGTTGCTGACGCTGCCGTCGGCGCCGATCACGAAGCGCACCGTCACACGCCCGGCGAGGTTCGGGTTGGCGCGCAGGCCATTCTCGTAGCACATGCGGAACTGACCGTAGTTCTGGCGCACGATGCGCTGCACGACCTCGGGCGGAATGCGACCGCTCACCGTGGTGCCGCCAGGGCGGATCTTCGGAGCCTTGGTCGCGTGGGTGCCATTGCTGATGCCGTGGCTGTTGCCGAAGCCCTGGCAGTCGCCACCGTTGCAGGTGCCCGCGCCGTGGTTGATGGTGCCGATGGAGCCGAGGCCGATGCCTTCACCGAAGCCGCCGCCGCCCAGGCCGCCTCCGGTCAGCCCGAGGCCGCCGTAGCCGCCGCCGTCGCCGACGTGGTCGCCCCACATCGTGCCATCGGCGCTCGCGTCGTCTCTCCCCAGGGAATCATCGCGACCGAACCACGCGGTGGGAGCGTTGGGATCGCCCGCCGCGCCGCCAGTGAGCAAGCCGACCAGGCCAAAGTTCTCCGCGAACTCCTTGGTGCGCGCGACGTGGACGTCCTCGTTGTCCTTCGGTCCCTTGATGTTGAAGCGGCCGGTCTCGGTGCTGCCCACCTTGCCCATCTTGCCTTCGTCCTTCTCCGCGCGGGTGCCTTCGCCCCCTTCGGAGTCTGCGGCGTCCTCTTGCTGGGTCTTGTCCTCCTGCTTGTCCTGCTCGCGCTCGGCGGCGGCGGTGAGGTAGGCCTGCATCATCACCAGGCGGTCCTTGTCGATGCCCTCGTCGTCGGTCAGGCCCATCGGCGGCACGAACATCGCGAAGGCACCGACCAGCGCGCTGACCGCAGCCAGCGTGACCCCGAAGTAGCCGGCGACGCGGCCGCTCTCGCCGTCGACCAGGCTGACCGGAGTCTTCTTGCCAGCCTTCACCGTTGCCACGCGGAAGGTGAGCCCGGCGTGCTCGAAGGTCGCGTGGACGTCGCCCTGTAGCGGAACCTCCGTCGCTCCGGCCAGCTCTGCGCTGGGCGCGCCCTGCAGCGAACCGATGGGACAGCTCTCGCCATCCTTTCTGCGCAGGCTGCCCGTGGCTCCCGCGGGCACCACGAGGAACAGGCTGCCGGCGCGCTCGACGACGACGGGTGCTCGCGAGGCGCCCAGAGTCTCGCTGGGCACCAGGAAGTCACAGCGCAGGTTCCTGCCCTGGTCGTCGCCCACGTAGAAGCTGCGCGGCGGGGTGAGGTGAGCGACGTGGAGCACGTTGCCTCCCCAGGAGATCGTGACCTCGACGGCGCTGACGTTCTCCTGCTCGACCTCCGAAGCCGGCACCGGAGGTGCGCTGCGGATCATCGCGTACTGATCGCCGGCCGAGTATCCGCGAGGAGACCTGGACAGGAAGGGGTTGTTCGCGGCGGCGCGAGTGAAGGGGTTGCTGGTGTCCTCGGCGCTGAAACCGTTGAACACGGCGTCGACGGTCTGTTCCGTCTCGCGCACGTCGTCCAGGCGCACCTCCCAGGGACCCAGCGCCAGGCGGTCGCCGACCTTCAGCGCGCACTTGTCGATGCGGGTGCCGTTGACCTGCGTCCCGCCGCTGCTCCCCAGGTCGACGAGCTCGAGCTGGCTGCCAGTCGCCTGCAGGACCGCGTGCATGCGGTCGATGCCTTCCAGGCTGATGTGGCTCTTGGGGTCGGAGCCGAGCTTGAGCACGCCTTGCTCGAAGCTCTTCTCGCCGCAGTGCTGGCCGTCACGGTAGATGGAGAAAGTGAGTCGCTTGCAGTTCATGGTCGTGTCCCTTCCCGCTGCCTGGCAGCGAGCCTGTGTGGTCATTTCCGCGCGGTTAACACGGCAAATCCGAGTATCCTGTCCGGTTCGAGACGCACGCGGGCTCACGCGCCTCTCGGAGGCGTGGCCGCGTACGCGACGTGGGTGAGTTGGTTTGTTACCGTGGGGTAACTGCTGACTTCCGCCTGCGCCCAACCATCACTCAGCGTCGTGCGTCGTCGGGGGGCTTAGAACGCCACCGGACCTGATGGTTCCGAGGGGCCTCGAAAAAAACCGCAGGACCCCCGAATACCGCTCTTGACAAAATCTTTCCGGTTTCACGGTAGCGGCGGAAAGCTTCGCTTGGTGCGCTGTAGAAGCTTGCGTAGGCTCCCGGGCCTACATGCGAGTCTTCAAGCTGACCTGCGCGAGCCTGGTGGTTCTCGGCTATTTCGCGGCCTGCGGCAGTCCGACGCTGCCCTCCACGACGCCTCTGGGAGGGCACGAAGACCCAGACGCTGGCCCCGATGCTAGTTCGGACGGCGGTTCGGACGCCGACGCCAAGAGCGCCCCGTCAGCCAAGCCGAAGGCCTCCAGTGCTCCACCCAAGCCCACCGCGGCTCCCAGCGCCCCTCCGAGCGCGGCGCCCGCCCCGAGCACGCCCAGCGCCCCCCCGGATGACGCGGGCGCTGTCGACGCGGCGCCTGCGGCCAAGGCACCCAAATGCGACGACTCGGGCGGCGACGAGAACGCCTGCTCGAACCTGCCAGCGCCGACCGGCGCCAGCATGTGTCCCGCGGCGTTCGTCGCGCCGATGCTGTGCAAGCAGCTGGCGAAGGTGCTCAAGCCCAAGGTCACCGAAGCCCTCGCCAGCTGCTTCACCCAGAAGATCAACGCCAACCAGTGCAACCCGGAAGACGTGAAGCCGTGCGCCTTCGAGGCGATCTCGGTCGCCTGCGTCAAGAAGGCGTACAAGAAGACCTGCGAGGGCATCCTCTCCGCCTGTCCGAACCCGAGGGACGAAGACGAGCGCGAGCTGTTCAAGCAGAGCACGTGCGAGCAGGGCATCGCGAGCCTGCGAGACACCTACCGCAAGCCGTTCACCGACTGCGTGAAGCGCGAGTGTGACATCGGCAAGTGCATGGGCGAAGCCCTGGGTGACGACAAGTAGCTCCCTCGCGCGGACCGCTTGCGTTCCGACGCGCTGGCATCGAGGCTGTGGTGGTGACTCAGCCCCGCGTGCTTCCCGAGGATGACGCCAATCAGCGGCTGGTGGACGCCGTGCACCCCGCCGACTGGCAGAACCCAGAGCCGAGCGAGAGCTACAACCTGGTGGTGCTCGGCGGGGGCACCGCGGGGCTCGTCTGTGCCGTGGGAGCCGCAGGGCTCGGCGCGAAGGTGGCCCTGGTCGAGCGGCACCTGCTGGGGGGCGACTGCCTGAACTTCGGCTGCGTGCCCTCGAAGGCGCTGCTCGCCGCTGCCCACGGTGCTCATTCCGCGAGGAATCCATTCGCGGTGAGTGACACCTCACCGAAGCCCGACTTCGCCAGCGCCATGGCCTGGGTCCGGGATCGCCGCGCGAGGATCGCGCCCCACGACGGCGCCGCCCGCATCGCGGGTGAGGGCGTCGACGTGTTCCTGGGTGAGGGACGCTTCACCGCTGCCGACGTCATTTCCGTAGGGAGCGTCGAGCTGCGCTTCAAGAAGGCGGTGATCGCCACCGGTGGGCGAGCCGGTCTGCCTCCCATCAGCGGTCTCGAGGGCGTGCCGTACCTGACGAACGAGACGGTCTTCGAGCTGACCGAGGCGCCGCGGCACCTCCTGGTGATTGGCGCTGGGCCCATCGGGTGCGAGCTGGCGCAGGCGATGCGCCGGCTCGGCTGCGAGGTCACGCTCCTGGATCGCGACACGCGAGTGCTCCCCAAGGACGACGAGCGCGCCGCAGAGATCCTCCGGGAAGTGCTCGAGCAGGAGGGGGTGAGGGTCGCCCTGAACGTCGACATCGAGCGCGCCGAAGAGACCAGCGCTGGAGTGCGCCTGAGCCTGCGCTCCCGCGACGCGAAGGACGCGCCCGCAGAGACGCTCGAGGGCTCGCACCTGCTGATTGCTGCGGGGCGCGTGCCCAACGTCGAGGATCTGGGGCTCGAGCTGGCGGGGATCGCCTTCGACCCGCGGCGCGGCGTCGAGGTCGACGATCGCCTTCGCACGACGAACTCCAGCGTGTTCGCGGCCGGGGACGTCGCCGGAGGCTTTCAGTTCACCCACGCCGCCGACGCGATGGCGCGCAACGTGCTCCGCAACGCGTTCTTCTTCGGCCGCGCGAAGACCAGCTCCTTGGTGGTGCCGTGGGCGACCTACACGGATCCCGAGGTCGCCCACGTTGGCGTCACTCGCCACGACGCCGAGGCCGAAGGCCTCGAGAGCATCGAGGTGGAGCTTGGTTCCCTCGACCGCGCGATCCTCGAGGGTGTGGAAAGGGGCTTCGCCCGCGCTTACTACGACTCCAAGGGGCGTATCCTCGGGGCATCGATTGTGGCTCCCCGAGCCGGCGATCTGATCGGCGAGCTGACGCTGGCGATCACTCACGGCATGACGCTGTCGCAGCTGGCGAGCGTGATTCATCCGTATCCCTCCCAGGGTGAGATCAGCAAGAAGCTCGGCGACGCCTACATGCGCACCCGCCTCACTCCGAGGGTGAAGCGGCTCTTCGAGCGCTGGTTCCGTTTCCTGCGCTGAGCGAGGCTCCGAAGAAGATGTGGTACCCGTTTCATCGACTCGAGCGCAGACAGCGCGGGCAGCGCTTCTTGCTCTGGGTCGTGATCCACACGGCGGTGATGTTGACGATCGGGCGCGCCAACCAGCGCCTGGTGACGGAGGCTGCGCCGGCGCACATCGTGAGCCTGGAGCTGGCGGGCACGCTGGAGCGAGCGCGGGCGGTGCTGGCCAGCTGGGACCGCGAGCAGCAGCTGTTCGCCGTATTCGGCATCGGCGCCGACTACCTGTACATCTTCATCTACGGCGCGCTGCTCGCCGCCGGTGCAGCCTGGGGCGCAGCGGTGTTCGAGCGAGGCTTCCTGAGCCGCCTGGGAGCGTGGCTCAGCCGCGCGCTGATCGTCGCTGGGTTAGCCGACGCCGTGGAGAACTACGCGATGCTGCAGCTCTTCTGGGGCGAGCAGACTCAGGGTTGGGTGAGCCTCAGCTACTATTGCGCGAGCCTCAAGTTCCTCATCGTCGTGCTGGCCATCGTCTACGCGTTGCTGACCAGTCTCGCTGCCTTCACCTGGCGCAGGTCACCCAGGGGCTGATCCGAGCGGAACTATGGCCGCTCGTAGGCGCGGTCCCGCGGATTGTACTTGGTGGTGCCGGTCTTGAACCTGTGCTGTACCTTGGGGATCTCGATCACAGCCTGAGGGCGCATCTGGCGGCCGGTGATAATCACCGCGTCGAGGCGCTCGGTGCGCGGCTTCTTCGACTGCTCCTTGCTGTGACGCTGGGAGCGGCGTAGAGGCTTGCCGCGCTTCGTCTTGGCCTTGGGAGTATCGATGCTGCTCTTCGGTTTTGGAGCGCGCAGCGTTTCCGCGCGGCTCGAACCACTGGCCGCCTTGGGCTTGGGCTTCGCTTCAGCGCTGCTCACCCCCAAACCCAGGAGGGAAAGGGTGAGGGCCAAGGTGGTCAGTTTGGTGAGTCGGTTCATCAATCCCCCGCATGCCGGCCGTCGCCGCACCGCTAAGCCTGACACGGGCGCGTGACGAGTGCTTGGGTCTCGGTGGTCGAATTTCCAGTGAGAATGAACCTGCTGGAGGTGTGGCGCTCCTGTGCTCCCCGGAAGAGGGGCGCGGAGCGATCAGCGAAAGTTCCGCGCGGTTTGTCCCCGTGCGAGACAGCGAACGCGGATTCGCAGCTGGACGATGGGGTGTTTCCGCCGCGGTCGGGTCGCCGTTTGGTGGACCAATTCGCCGAATCGCGGTACTTCGCTGCGCGACTGGCTGGGGTTTGGGGTTTGCGTGGCGGCTTTTTTGGAAGCGTCGCGCGGGGGGCGCGTCCAACGCCTCGACCTTGGTCCTGAAACAGCGCGGCTCGAAGACCGCGCCCCAAAGGAGTCCTCAAAATGCGGAAAGCCTTGTTCTTGAGTGTGTTCGCCCTCGCCGGGCTGGTTTCCTTCAACGCCTCGGCGGCGGATGAGCTGGGTGAGCCCGGTCAGCTGGCGCTGGGTGCAGAGCGTGTGTTCGGAGTGAATCTGTGGTCGACGACCGTGACTCCAGATGGGGGCGACGACATAAACAGCAGTGGCACGTCGGTTGGGCTCGTTTGGAACGCCGACACCCCGACCGCGTTCGCGATTCCTCGCTTCGCGCTCGACTACATGGTGGCAGACGGCGTGTCCCTGGGCGGCTCGATTGGCTACTACTCCAAGAGCAGCAAGGCTGATCAGGCTACCGCGACGGGCGTCGAGAAGGACGTCGACCAGCCGGGTGAGCACGGCTTCGTTCTGGCGCCCCGCGTCGGCTACGTGATTCCAGTCACCGATGGTGTCGACTTCTGGGTACGAGGTGGCATCACCTATTTCTCCTCTACCATGGAGGGTGATCCAGACGACACCGAAGTCAGCGGGCTGGCCCTCGGCGCTGAGGGCGCTCTCGTCGTTTCACCAATCGCTGGATTCGGACTTCAAGTCGGGCCCACCATCGACTTCGGTCTGTCCGGTACGACGAAGCAAGGGGACGCCGAATCGGATGTCACAGCGCGCAACTTCGGTCTGAACGCCGGCCTCGTCGGCTGGTTCTGATCGGACACTCGGCTGCTAGCAGCCAGGCGAAACAGGGATGGGCGACGCGCTGAGCTTCGAGCTCTGCGCGTCGTCGCTATTTGGGGGACCCGAGCGACTGGCAGCGCGTGGGCGTCGCTTGCTTTCGCGCGGAAATAACTGCTGCTCGAGCGGCTCCCGACGAACCCAGTCGTGGGCGTCCATGTAGGTCCAGGTGCCGCGACAGAAGCCGGCTCTCACGCGCGTCACTACAGGTTTCCCGGCAGCGCCCGTTTGCTAGCACATGGACGCAGTATCGAGTCAGTTGAGCGCCGCCATGGTGCCGGAACAGATGGCCGTCAAAGTGCTGGCGAAGGCCCAGGCGACGACCAAGGAAATGGGCCAGCAGGCCGTGGCATTGATCGACGCTTCGGCGCCTCGCGCGCCCCAGGGCAGCACCGGTCACAACCTGAACGTGGTGGCGTGATGAGCTGGCTGAAGCTGGGGATCTGACCGGTCGCCGGTGAGGCGGCTTGGAGCCTGAAGTCGCTGGTTGCGGCCGCGCGGCGCTCGCGTTAGCGAAGAGCGCATGTCGAGCGTCTACGATTTCAGCCTCAAGCGCATTACCGGAGAGAACCAGAGCCTTGGCGAGTACGACGGCAAGGTGCTGTTGATCGTCAACGTCGCTTCGAAGTGCGGACTCACGCCGCACTACAACGGGCTGCAGAAGCTCTACGAGCAGTACGCCGATCGAGGCCTCGAGGTGCTCGGCTTCCCCTGCAATCAGTTCGGCGCTCAGGAGCCGGGCAGCGAAGCGGACATCCAGGAGTTCTGCACCACGAACTTCTCGGTGAGCTTTCCCATGTTCTCCAAGGTCGAGGTCAACGGTCCTGGCCGTGACCCGCTCTACGGCTGGCTGACCTCGCAGTCGACCGAGCCCGACGGTCCTGGAGACATCAAGTGGAACTTCGCAAAGTTCCTGGTGGGCCGCGACGGTCAGGTGATCGCGCGCTTCGCTCCCACCGTGGAGCCCGAGGCTCCCGAGCTGAAGGCGGCCGTCGAGAAGGCGCTCGGCTGACCTCGTAGCTGCAGCGCGTTCCTCCTTTTCTCGGGGGTGAGACGCGCCGGGAAACGCCGCCAGAAACTAGGCCCGTCGCTCAGGCTTCTGATAGCCGCGAACGAACGATGGATCCCTTGGTACGCGGCGCTCTCGCAGTACAGCAAGCGATCGCGCGCTCCGCGGGCTTGGCGATCAGCTTGGCGCTCGGCGCGCTGCTCGTGTGGAGCCAGGTGCGGGTCACGGAGCACCACCCGCTCGGCTGGTGGTGGCTCGCCATCGCCGGCGTGGGCCTGGTGATCTCTCTGCTCGTGCGGCTCGTGCGCCGCCTCGAGCGGCTCACTCCCGAGGACGCGCTGCGCCTCGACATCGAGCTGTTCACGCACCTGGTGGTGCTCGCGTTCGGGATCGTGTTGCAGACCCAGGGCGGGCTGGACGGTCCGAGCTACCCAGCCGTCTACGTGCTGATGATGCTGGCGGCGGCCTTCGCGCGCCCTGGCGCGACGATCGTGATCGTCGTCTTCACCCTGGGACTCGAGGCGGCCATCGTCGGCTTCAGCAAGGGCACTGACGCGATCTGGAACCAGTGGGGTCACGCCGCGCTGGTGGTGGGGTTTGCGTCCGTGAACGCCTTCGTGTTCCGTGCGGAGATAACCCGCGTACGTCGGCTGTCTCGGGCGCACATCGACTCCGAGCTCGACAAGCTGCGTGAAGCCGCGCGCACCTATCGCCTGCTCGGACCGCCAAGCAGCAACGGCGCGCGCAGTGAGCGCACCTCCGTGCGTCCCGGCTCGCTGGAGACCGACGAAGAGCGCCTGGTGCGCTCCGGTGTGGAAGAGATCCACCAGGCGCTGAGCCTGGCGCTAGATCTGCTACGTGGTTCGCTCAGAGCGCGCACGGCGGTGCTGCTGTGGCTCGACGCGGCTGGAGAGAAGCTGCGCATCCACGAGATCTCGACCTCGGCGCAGAACATCGACCCCGGTCCCTTCTCGGCCAAGGAGGGCTTGTTCGCTGCGGCTTTCAGTCGCGGCGGTCCGGTGAGCCTGAACGGCAGCAAGGCAGGCAGGCACCTGCCGTACTACGCGCTGGTCCCCAGCGTTGGCGCGGCGTGCGCGGTCCCGGTGCTCGAGCGTGGCCAGCCGCGAGGCATGCTGGTGGTGGACCGCCCGGAGAAGCAGCCTTTCACCCACGACGACGAGGCCCTGCTCCACGAGGCGACGCGCTTCTTCAGTCGTTCGATCCAGAACGAGCGCGTGTTCATCCAGCTCGAGCGGGCCAAGGTGCAGCAGGGCAAGCTTTACCGCGCGGCAGAGCTGCTGGCCGGCGCGACGACTGAAGCCCAGGTCATCGAGCACGGGGTCTCCAGCGCACGGGAGTTCGCGAGCTTCGACTTCGCCGCCGTGACGCTCTTCGACAAGAGCACCGCCGAGCACGAGATCTGCGCGGTGAGCGGCGCCGGAGCCGACGAGCTGGTCGGCCGGCGCTTCCGACACAACGCGGGGCTGGTCGGCATGGTGGTGGAGAATCACCACCCGCTGCCCTACCGCGGTCAGTACGACGCCAAGCGCCAGGTGGTGTTCAGCAAGCGCCTGAATCCGCCGGCCATGCCTTCGCTGCTGGTGCTGCCGCTCCTGGTGCACGAGAAGGCGCTCGGCACGTTGGTGCTCGGTTCGAGTCAGCGGGGAGCGTTCGGGGACGACGCACGCACGACCCTCGAGGTGCTGGCGAGCCACGTCGCGGTCAGCCTCGCGAACGCCCGCATGGTCAAGCGCCTGGAAGAGCTGGCGACCACCGATGGGCTCACCGGGTTGCTCAACAAGCGAGCCCTGATCGAGACGGCGGGTCACATGATCCGCTCGGCTGAGCGCTTCGAGAAGCCCGTGAGCGTCCTCGTCTGCGACATCGATCATTTCAAGAAGGTCAACGACACCTATGGTCACGACGTCGGCGACATCGTGATCAAGGGGCTCGGCACCATCCTCAAGCGCCAGAAGCGCGACACCGACGCTGTTGGTCGCTTCGGCGGCGAGGAGTTCGTCGTCGTCTGCGAGGAGACGGACTCCGCCGGCGCGATGTTGCTCGCCGAGCGCGTGCGCACCGAGCTCGAGGGCACCACGTTCCACGCCAACGGCCAGACCGTGCGCTGCACCTGCTCCGTCGGCGTCGCCACCTTCCCCGTCGCAGGCCGCGACTGGGAGGCGCTCTTCAAGGCCACCGACGAGGCGCTCTACGCCTCCAAGCGCGGCGGCCGCAATCGCTCCACCGCCTGGAGCCCGCGCCTGGGCGGCGCGAGCGCCGCGTAGATCCGTGGGGATGTCCAGTCGGCGCCGTGCTTTGCAGTGGCTCGCGCTCTACGACTGAGCCCGAACCGGCAAGGACCCCGCAGCCCGCCAGCCTCGAGAGCGCCATGAGTTTTTCCCTGAGGCAATGGGCGAAGCCCGAGCCGAGCCGTAGCGTGACTCAAGCCATCGGACGGCGCTGTCCTTGAAGAGCCTCTCGTCACCTTACTCCAGGAAAAGCGAGGGAGTTGTGGAGGCGGCGTAACGGCCCGCAGGGTTCGGGCGCCGAGGCGGGTGAGCGTAGCCTGCGTGAGGCCGGTCCTCGCGCTGGACGCTCGCGGCTGGTTTCAGCTCAGAGCTGGAAGCGTAGATTCTCTGGTCGCTGTGCGCAGGCCGAGACTCGCACGAAGCCGCCACGCTGGCTTTGCCTAGCGACCCCCATTCAAGCCCGAACCAGGAGGGCCGTGGGAGCCGCCGCGCTCTACGACTGAGCCCGGCTTGGCGACCGAGCCCCGATGGGCTAGAGCAGCCTCCTGATGGCCTTCAAGCTTTACGATACGCGTCAGAAGCAGCAAGTGGAGTTCCGGCCCATCGAGCCGGGCAAGGTGAAGATCTACAACTGCGGTCCGACGGTCTACTCGACGGCGCACATCGGAAATTTCCGTTCTTTCGTGTTTGCCGACCTGCTTCGCCGCTACTTCGAGTATCGGGGCTTCGAGGTGACCCAGGTGATGAACATCACCGATGTGGGGCACCTGACGGAGGACGATCGCGCGGACGCGGGTGGGGAGGACAAGCTGCAGAAGACGGCTCGTGAGCTTGGCTGGGACCCCTTCAAGGTGGCGCGACACTTCGAGGATGGCTTTCACTCCGACCGCGTTGCCCTGGGGATTCAGAACGCGCACCAGTATCCGCGTGCCACCGACCACATCCCGGACATGCTGGTTCAGGTTCAGCAGCTTCTGGACCGTGGGCACGCTTACATCCCGGAAGGCACCGGGGAGGTCTACTACGACATCTCCAGCTTCCCTGAGTATGGCAAGCTGAGCGGCAAGATCACCGAGGACCTCGAAGCGGGTGCTCGCGTCGAGGTGAACACCGTGAAGCGGCATCCCGCGGACTTCGCGCTATGGAAGACCGACGCTGGCCACCTGATGCAGTGGGACCCCCACGCAGACAGCACCTGGGAAGGTTACCCTGGCGAGCGCCCCCGGCTCGACGAGCGCATCCAGAAGGGCTTCCCCGGCTGGCACATCGAGTGTAGCGCGATGAGTTCGCGTTACCTTGGGGATACATTCGACATTCACACCGGTGGTGAGGACAACATCTTCCCGCATCACGAGTGCGAGATCGCCCAGGCCAGGGGAGCGACCGACGGCGACTTCTCACACTTCTGGATGCACGCGCGTCACCTGCTCGTGAACAACAAGAAGATGAGCAAGCGCGAGGGGACGCTGTACACCCTCGAAGATCTCCAGGCGAAGGGCTACACCGCCAAGGAGATCCGCTACCTGCTGCTCTCGAACCACTACCGGCAGCCGATGAATTTCACCCTGGAGGGCCTGGACGCAGCGCGGGCCTCGATCGCGCGGCTGCAGAACTGCC
Source organism: Polyangiaceae bacterium (assembly GCA_041389745.1). Classification (GTDB taxonomy): domain Bacteria; phylum Myxococcota_A; class Polyangia; order Polyangiales; family Polyangiaceae; genus JAHBVY01. The sequence continues at coordinate 41,002 of JAWKRF010000020.1, read as the reverse complement.
GCGACCTCCTCGCAGAGCGCAGGGAGCTCGATGAAGGTGCCAGGACCGCCGAGGTGGACGAGGCGATCGCCAGGCTCGAGCGGGTCTTTGGGGAGAGCCTCGATGATGATCTGAACACAGCCAACGCCCTCGCGGCGGTGTTCGAGTTCGTGAACACGGTGAACCGTCTGCAGCCGAGCGGTGCCGTCGCAGAGGGGGCCCTCGCGGCGCTCGATCGCGCAGATCACGTGCTGGGAGTGCTGAACCGTGAGAGCAAGAGCGGGACCATCAGCAAGGCCGAGCTCGACGCCGAGCTGGACCAGGCGCCCAGCCCCGAGCGAGCCAGAGAGCTACTCGCCCAGCAGGGTCTCAGCCCGGCGGAGCTGCGCCAGGTCGCGCTCGCGCGCCACGCCGCGCGCAAGAACAAGGACTGGCCGACCGCGGATGCGATCCGAGACGGGCTCAAGGCGCTGGGAGTCTTGTTCGAGGACACACCTCAGGGCGTCCGCTACAAGTTGCCGTAGCCTGGATTTCCTCAGCGCAATTTGGCGGGGGGCCGGCGCTCCTCACCCCCCGATCCTGCGGTGGCCCAGGCGGGCGAGCTGCTGGGCGATGAACTCCCTCAGTTCGCGCTGGTCGAACGGCTTGTCGAGATGTCCTGCTTCGAGTTCCGCGAGGAATTTGGATCCAGCCTCTGAGAACGCGCCGCCGGTCATGAAGACCACGCGATCGGCGTGGTCGGGGAAGTCGGCGCGGATGCGACGCATCACCTCCATGCCGCTCATCTCTGGCATCATCAGATCGCAGAGCACGAGGTCGAAGGCGTGCTCCGCGAGCAGGCGGAGGCCCTGAGCGCCCGTCTGGGCGAGCGTGACATCGTGGAGCTGAGACAGACCGCGCCGCATCGCGCGGCCGACGTCTGGTTCGTCGTCGATGATCAACACGCGAGCGCGCTCCACGGCGTGCGCAGCGGGCGCGGCTGGCGCCTCGGGTTCTGGCTGGGCGAGGCTCAGGGGTAGCTGGACGATGATGCAGGTGCCCGCACCTTCGACCGAGGTGACGCGGATCTGTCCGCCGTGCTCGTCGATGATCTTGCGGCAGATCGACAGGCCGAGCCCCAGGCCGCCGACGCCCTGCTTGGTGGAGAAGAACGGATCGAAGAGCCGCTTGACGTCCTTCGACTCGATGCCTGCGCCGGTGTCACAGATCTCGATCTCGATCCAGTTCCCGCTCTGGCGAGTCGCGATCTCGATGCGATTGTCCTTCGCGTTGCCTGGCTCGATCGCCTGCGCGGCGTTGAGCAAGAGGTTCACGAAGACCTGCACGATGCGGGAGCATTCCGCGCGGAGATTGGGAAGGTCCTCGCGCCGACGCACCACCTCTGCCCGGTGGCGAGTCTCGTTGGCGGTCATCGTCAGCGCGGTGTCCACAGCCCGGTTGATGTCACAGCTCTCGCGGGCGTCCGTCTTCGGGTTCGCCAGCGTGCGTAGGTCACGCACGATATCGCTGACCCGTTGTGCGCCCAGCTTCGCCTCGCGCAATGCCTCCAGCGCCTCTTCGAGGATCTGGGGGCTGGTGTTCTTGGAGAGGCTCTGGACTGCGTGATCCAGGTTCGCGATGACGAACGTCAGAGGGTTGTTCACCTCGTGGGCGACGCCCGCTGCCATCACGCCGACCGACGCCATACGCTCGCTCAGATTGAGCTGTTGCTGAATGTCCCGTAGCTCGGTGATGTCGCGCACCAGGACGACGCAGCCGCGCGTCCCATGAGGCACGCAGCGCCCCTCGTAGAGCTTGATCCCATCGGCGCTCGGCAGCTCGAACTCCCAGAGCCGGATGCGCCCCTCGATGCGCGCCTTCTTGGCCTGGGCTTGAACGCCTCCGGCTTCGATCAACGCGTCCGACAGCGCGCTGGGCAGCTGGGGGCGAGGGTTCAGCACCTCGCCGTTGTCACCCACCAACCACACGTGATCTGGGATCGCCGTCAGCACCTCCTGTAGTTCCGTGCGGCTATTTGCGAGGGCCTGCTCGTACTCGGTGAGGTTCGCGAGCTCTTCCGTGAGCTGGCGATTGCGCTCCAACAGCTCGTCCGAGACCTGCCGAAGCGAGCGGCCGACGAGCTCGTGCTCCGAGTCAGCCTGTGCGTACGCAGCCTCGATGAGGTCGAGCAGCTTGCGGAAGGCAGGATCGTCGGGAGGCTCCTGGCCATCGTAAGCTCGCTGCAGCTGGCGGCGCAGGAGGGGGTGCATCTCAGGTCTTGCTGAGCAGTGTGACAGTCATGGTGTGGTTGTGAAGCGCCGCGCCCGGAACGGAATGACAAACCTCTCCGTTTGCCCGGAACCCTCAGATCCTGCAGGGCTGGAGCTCCCAGCTGACTCTGGCTGCGCTCCAGGGCCCCCCGCAACGCCCAGTTTCCCCCACCTGACCCTGGAGCCGGCGCACACCGGGTGAGTCAGTCCCAGGGCATTTTGGGTTCCACCCGGTATCCGGAAACCCGCCAGTCGTCGCCTTCGTGGTGCAGCACCAGCGTCTCGACACCGGGCAGCTTTTGATACTGGCTCTCGTACTGCACGATGACGAACTCCCCAGGCTCCAACAGGTTCCTCACTCGATTCATCTCCCGGATGGCGTGCAGCTCGCGGTGCTCGAACGCGCCGCTCTCGGCGTGGACTCCCTTCAGCGCTCGCGCCCAGCCCTCTTGAGACACGCCAAGCCTCAGCTGCTCGGAGCCCTCCGTCCAGGTTTCCCCGTAGCGGCGCGCATCCAGCAACGCGAGCCATTCGCGCGCGGCTGCGTCGGCGGGGTGATGCCGGGGTGGGGACGCGCTGCAGCTCGAGCACGCCAGAATCAGGCACAGGCTCCACGGCGAGAGCTTGGAGGGCGACCCCATGACGCTACTCTAGTGCGGGTTTCACCTGCGGGCGTGACCGCTCGTCCTGGCTGCCTACCGCTCGTCACACGTGGAAGGCAGCCTGAGCGGCCGGATGCTGAGCTGAGCCGGTGTCGCGTTCGAGCTGGCTCCTGATCGGCGCCTGGTGGTTGACCTTCGGTCTGCTGCATTTCTTCTCGTTGCTCGAGCTTCTTCCGTTCGAGGACGTCGCGGCGCGCCGCAGCTTGGCTTGGGCGCTGTCTGGCGCCATGACGAGCATGCCACTGATCTGGCTTGCTCCGCGCACCCGATCCCGCCGCGCCCTGCTCGGACTGTTCTCACTGGGAGCGTTGCTGTCTGCAGTTTGGGCGATCTGCGGCTGGATCCTCCAGGAAATGGCGGATCCGTTTCTCTCCTCCTATACGAGCTATCTCTTCCTGGCACCAAGCCAGGTAGCCAAGCTCGACTCGCCCCTGGCGTACCCTGGGGTCCTCCTCGGGCTGCTGACAGCGGACCTGCTCCTCGAGCAGCGGCGCCGCCTAGGGGAACAGCAGCGGAGCCTCGCCCGAGTCGAGCAGGCAGCTCAGCGTGCCCAACTCGAGGCCCTGCGCTATCAGCTGAACCCGCACTTTCTGTTCAATGCGCTCAACAGCATCGGCGCGCTGGCCGCTGAAGATCCCGCGAAGACCCAGCGCGTCGTCACGCAGCTCGCGGACTTCCTGCGCTACTCCCTGGTGCCCAGCAGCGCCGAGGGCGCGGCCCGCGTGACTCTCGAGCGGGAGCTGGACGTGATCCGCGCCTATCTCGAGATCGAGCAAGTGCGCTTCGAGCGTGACCTGGAGGTCAGCTGCGAGGTCACGCCCGAGGCCGCGACTCGGAGCGTGCCCGCGTTCCTGCTGCTTCCGCTGGTGGACAACGCGATCAAGTACGGTCAGCGCACCAGCCCGACGCCGCTGCGTATCGCGCTCTCCGCCAGCGTCTCCGCGGACGAGCTGCGGATCGAGATTGCCAACACCGGCCGCTGGGTGAAAGGCGAGCTGGCGCCAGGGACACGCAAGGGCCTGTCCAACGTGGAACAGCGCCTCGCCGCCGAGTATCCTGGAGCCCACTCGCTGCGAACCGAGTGTGATGCGGGGTGGGTCCGCGTCCAGTTGAGCTTGCAGGCTGTACCCGCATGAAGGCCTTGATTGTCGATGATGAGCGACTCAGTAGGCGAGCCCTCAGAGGGCTCCTGGGTCATCTCGACGTAGCCGATTGCGAAGAGGCGAGTAGCATCGAGGATGCCCTCGATGCGCTGCACGACGAGCGCTTCGACGTCGTCTTCCTGGACATACAACTCCGCGGGGAAACGGGTTTCGAGTTGTTCGAGCGAGCGTCGGCACAGCTCCCGCCGGTCGTCTTCGTGACGGCCTACGACTCGTACGCGGTGCGAGCCTTCGAGGTGAACGCGCTCGACTACTTGTTGAAGCCGGTCCCGCTCGACCGGCTCGCGGCAGCGCTCCACCGGGTGAAGCAGCGCGCCTCGCCCCCGAGATCCCAGGAGCAAGCTGGGTCGGTGTCGGCCGGCACCTCGCCCACGAAGCTGTCCGCCGAGGACCTGATCTTCTGTGAGGAAGGTAGCCGCGCGCGTTTCGTGCGCGTGAGCGACGTGGTGTTGATACAGGCGGCGGGCAACTACACGGAGATCGGTCTGGGGGGCGGAGTGAGCGTCTTGGTGCTGAAGCCGCTATCGCACTGGGAACAGCAGCTTCCCGAGCGATTGTTCGTGCGTGTGCATCGCTCGACCATCGTCAACGTCGGATTCATCCGTGAGATAAACCGCGAAGCCGCTTCCTCTCACAGCGTCGTGCTCGAAGGGTGGCCAACCCCGGTACAGCTCAGCCGCCGTCGCGCCACGGAGTTGCGCAGTCGTCTGGGTGTCTGACCGCCCGTCCCGGCTCAGCGCCGTTCATCCGGCGTGTCTGCCTCTCGGCCCTCGCCGGTGGGGATTCAGTCGTCGATCGCCCAAGCTAGCGGTCATGAAACGCATGACGCGCGTGGGGTGGCTTGGTTTGGGGCTCTTGACGATGACGCTGGCCGGCGGGTGCTCCGACGACTCGAGCGACCCCGCGGGAGGTGGTGGAAGCTCGGGTTCAGGAGCTGCTGGCTCGGCAGGGGTCGGGGGTGAGGGAGGCAGCGCCGGGAGTAGCGGAGGAGCCGCCGGGAGCAGCACCACCGGCGGCAGCGCTGGACGAGCCACACCCGATCTCCAGAGCTTGATCGAGACGGCGCAGACCGAGATCGGCTTGCCGGCGCTCGCCGGCGTCGTCCTGCGTTCCGGCGGCATCGTGGACCGAGGAGTGAGCGGTGTGCGGCGACTGAGTCAGCCGGACGCCGCGACGCTGGACGATCACTGGCACATCGGGTCCAACGTGAAGGCGTTCAGCGCCACGCTGTGCGCGATGCTGGTGGAAGACGGCAAGCTGTCCTTCGACGCGACGCTCTCCGAGCTATTCCCTGAGGTAACGAATATCGATGCAGATCTCGCCTCGGTGAGCCTGAAGATGTTGCTACAGCACCGCGCGGGCATCGGCGCGTTTACCAGTCGTCTGGCCATCGACACCATCCCGGTGGATGTCGCTGAAGACCGCCAGAAGTTCGCCGAGTGGTTGATTCAGCAGCCTCCGGCCACGGCGGTCGGCGAGTTCAACTACTCGAACGCGGGTTATGGCTTGATTGGTGCGATCCTGGAGCGGGCCAGTGGCTCGACCTTCGAGGAGCTGCTGGACTCCAGGCTGGTGCAGCCGCTGGGCATGCAGTCCAAGGCCTGGCTCGGCTGGCCCGCCAGCAGCGACTCGGAGCAGCCGTGGGCGCACTGGTCCCTGAGCGGTCCGCTGCAGGAGCACCCACCGACCGACGTGTCGCTGCCTCTCGGCCTCAGCACGGCGGGCAACTTCAGCTTCACTCTGCCGGACTACGCACGCTTCGTGCAGCTGCACCTGAGGGCTCGGCGGGGTGATCCCGAGCTGCTGGGTCAGGACTCCTTCGACACGCTGCACACCCCGAACGGCGACTACGCCATGGGCTGGCTCGCCATCAACTACATGGGTCAGCCGCTGTTGGCCCATGAGGGCAGTCTGGATGGCTTCGACGCTCACACGGCGATCTGGCCCGATCGCGATCTGGCCATCGTCCTCGTGGCGAACGCTGGCGCGAACTTCGCGAGCGAACCGTTGGCGATGCGCTGGCTCGAGTGGTCCGACCTCGACTGGCCAGCGGCCGACTGACTACCTCCGCGAGCTGGCGTAGGCCGCGGCGACGGCGCTCAGCGGTTCGTCCTTCGGGGTGTATCCCTGGGCGAGGAGCGCCGCATGCATCGCGCTCAGGCACGTCACGACATGATTCCGTGTGGCACCAGATCCCATCAATCCGATGCGCCAGGTCTTGCCTTTCAGCGGACCCAGGCCGCCGCCAATCTCCAACCCCACGTCTTGCAGCAGCTGACCGCGCAGCTTGGCGTCGTCCACGCCGTCGGGGATCCTGACGCTGGTTAGCTGAGGCAACCGCTCGGCCTCCGGCACGGCGAGCTCGAGGCCCATCGTCTCGAGCCCCGCCTTCAGCGCCAGCGAGTGCCGCCGGTGGCGCGCGACTCGATCACTCAGGCCTTCGTCGAGGGTCAGGCGCAGCGCCTCGTGCAGCGCGTACATCATGTTGATGGGCGCCGTGTGATGATAGGCGCGCGCTTGACCCCAGTAGCTGGCGATCAGGCTCAGATCCAGGTACCAGCTCTGGACGGGCTGCTTTCGCGCGGAAAGGCGCTGCTCCGCCTTGGCCGAGAAGCTGATGGGCGCGAGCCCCGGCGGACAGGAGAGGCACTTCTGCGTCCCCGAGTAGATCGCGTCGACGCGGTGCTCGTCGACGTCCACGTGAGAGCCCCCCAGGGAGGTCACGGCGTCCACCAGCAAGAGCGCTCCCAGCTGATCGGCGGCTTCGCGCATCGGTGCGAGGTCCTGCAGCACGCCGGTGGAGGTCTCTGCATGCACCACCGCGAGGATGTCGAAGGCCTTGCCTGCCGCGGCCTCCAGCAGCAGCTCCTTCGTCAGCGCCCGCCCCCAGGTCTGCTCGCAGACGCTGACCTCGGCGCCGCAGCGCCTGGCCACCTCGACCATGCGTGTGCCGAAGACGCCGTTCACACCGACCAGCACGCGGCTCCCGGGTTCCACCAGGTTGACGAAGCAAGTCTCCATCCCCGCGGAACCAGTGCCGCTCATGGGCAAGGTGAGCTTGTTCTGGGTGTTGAACGCCTGGCGGAGCATCTCGCGCACCTCGTCCATGACGCGCAAGAAGTACGGGTCGAGATGGCCGACGGTGGGCTTGCTCAGGGCGTTCAGCACGCTGGCAGGCACGGGGGAGGGCCCAGGGCCCATGAGGACGCGGGTCGGAGGCGTGAGCTGCTGCATCTGCTCAGCCTTTGCTGGTTTCCCCGCAGAAGGCAAGACGCGCTGCGGCAGTCAACGGATCAGACGGAAACCCATGCCGGCGTAGCGCGCGGCGGCGCCGTCCGCGTCGTCCCGGTCACCGACCACCAGGCAGCGTTTGGGCTCGACGCCCAGGCGCTCTGCCGCCTTCAGGTAGCCGTCCGGCCAGGGCTTCAGGCGACTGGGGCCGGACGCTTCGCCGTTGGCGACGACGACGTCGAAGAGGTCGACCGCGCGCAGGGCCTCCAGCTTGAGCTGGGCCGGGTAGTCGCTGACGAGCGCCGTCTTGCCTCCTGCCTCGCGGAAACGCTTGATCTCGTCCAGCAGCGGTTGCCGACGGAACCAGCGGATGTAGCGCCCCGGCCGGGCCACCATCCAGTCACTGACGATCGCGCGTACCTCGTCCAGTGGTTGCTTCGTCGCGGAGGCGGTCCGCTCCAGCTGAATCGCGAAGGGGCTCTCCACGGGCTCGGTGAGGTGCTCACGCAATGCCTCGTGCTCGTGGCGAAACCGCCGCAAGAGCTTCACGTGACGAAACCCGAACAACAGCAGGCTCAGCCCCATCATCAGCTTCAGCGGTTTCGGTCGGTACAGCGTGCCATCCAGGTCGACGAGCCAGGCGTCGTACTCACGCGGTTCTTCTACGGTAGCCAAGGTTGACATCTGGTAGCACGACGCCTCCCGAAGCGGGGAGCGTAGCTCGGGCGCGTGCTAGAGGGTGACGAGGCGCAGGCCGACGGGGAGTTCTTCGCCGTAGAACGCCGCTTGCTCGCCCGCCGTGGGTGGCACGAACTCCCGCAGGGCGCGAGTCCACTCCGCGAGTTGCTCGGGCTCGAGGGGCATGCCTCCCTTGGCCGCCTTCTCGAGGCGCTGGACGATCGCCTCTCGTGCCGACTCGCCGACGTCGCGGCTGCGATCGCCGGTGACCCGCGCGAGGCTGACCGCCGCGCGCGCGGCTGCGGGGACCTCCTCCCACTTCTCGCGGGTCATGTGATCGAGCCAGCGCTCGATGGTGCGGGTGGGCACGACATGGTGGGCGCTGGCGTACATCGGGTTGCGCGCCCCGATGCGGCTCAGCGCCTCCCACAGCCGCGGGTCCCGGTCGGTCCAGGTGCGCTCCAGGATCCAGCGACCGAGGTCGGCGCGGCGCTGGGGAGGCAGCCGCTCGAGGGAGGACGCGAGCTCCAGCATCTCGACAGGGTTCGTCGGGCGGAGCTTCTTCGGCTTCTTGAGCTTCTCTTCGGCGGGGGCGAGGAACGGATCCACCAGATCGCGAATCGCGATCTGAGCTGCCTCGGGGAGACCACCACACAGCCGTCGCCACGCCACCCAGAGCGCCTGCCAGTTTCTACTTTCCCCATGGAATATAAGTCCCGCGGGGATCAGCTTTGCGACACGCTGGATTCGCTGCTCGTCGCCTGGATAGCCGAAGCCCGGTCGCAGACAGAAGCCGGCGAGCAGCCAGAAGATGCGCTCATGATCCGCCGAGCGGCGCCGCGCGCCCGCGTCCTTGATCAACGCGTCGAAGAGGGCGCGGTTGGTCTCCGGCGTCCAGCTCTTGCGCTCGCCCAGGACCTTCTCGAGCTCGCGCACCAGATCCTTGGTCTCGCGCGCCTTGACGTCGCTGCGACCCTTGCCGAAGACACGCTCGATCGCCTCCCTGGCTTGCTCGAAGCGCGGGTCGCCGGGGAGCTGCGAGCGCCTGCTGACTGCTGGCATGGAGCTTGGTGGAATCGACCCCTTGGACCCCTGCGGCTCCGCGGGCACGCGGAGGTCGAAGGCGAGCTCGTAGCGCCGGGACTCGGCTTCGGTCTTCTCCTCGCAGGCTAGCTCCAGGGTACCGATGGCCGACAGCTCGCCCACCAGCTCGACGCGGATCTCCTGAGGCTTGTCAGCATCTGCCTCGAAGGCGTTCGACACCGGAGGCAGGCGTATGAAGCGGCTCTCGTCGATCTCGACCAGGCTGCCGGGGGCGTGCACGCTGGCGTCGTCGGACGCATACAGATCGAAGCGCACCGCCTGTCCGAGCAGCAGGCTCAGGGGTTGGGCTGCGGCGCGGTGAGGTTCTCCCTCCTTGGCACCCTTGGGCACCACGCAGATCGCGCGGCGCTTGGACGGATCCTCGCTGGCGGCCCCGATGTAGTAGCCACGGGCGGAGCCGCCGCCGATGCGCGGTCCGTCCCCGCGCAGGGCCAGACCATAGACCACGGCGCCGCGGGCTACGGCGCGATCAGGATCCGACTCGTTCAGCACCGCCACGGGGCGCCTCGCCCACGCCCGGAACAGATCCTGGAGACGCTGCCGCGCCGCTTCCGAGCGGAACAAACCGCCGTTGAAGAGCAACGCGCTCGGGAGCCTGACCTCCTCGGACTGCGAATGGCGGCTCAGGAACCAGGCGATGTGGTGGGTGATCGCCGGATCGGACTCGTATGGCAAGCCGAACGCGACCAGGCCGCCGCGGCCTCGCTTTGGACGCGCGGTGATCGGCGCCTCGGGCAGGAAGCCATCGAAGAGCACGTCTCGCACTTCGTCGCGAGTGAGCGTCGCCTTCAAGGTGCTTCCCAGCAGCGCTGAGCCGCGACCGAGGAGGCGAACCGCGGCCTCCGTCGGTGCGTCGGGGCCGAGCAGCTGTTCCTTGGCTGCGCGGCACGCCATCACGAGCTGAGCGAAGCGCCCGGCGTCCAGGTCTTCACCCTGCAGCTGATCAGCGAGCCGCTTCTCCACCAGGTGCGCCAGGGTCAGGTCCACGTTGTCGCCCCCGAGCAGCAAGTGGTTTCCCACGGCGACGCGCTCGAGGCTCAGCTCCGCCGTGCCCGCCTGCCTTGCCACCTCGATCAAGGTGAGGTCCGTCGTTCCACCGCCGACATCGCAGACCAGGATGCGCGCTGGCTCTGGGGACGAGCCGAGTAGCGCCTCGAGCTCCTTGGGGCCGCGGTCCGCGAGGTAGGCGTAGAAGGCGGCTTGAGGTTCCTCGAGGAGACGAACAGCGAGTCCGGCGGCGCCAGCGGCGCTCAGGGTCAGCTCTCGAGCGCCTTGATCGAAGCTCGCTGGCACCGTGAGCACGACCTGCTGGTCTGAGAGCGGGAGCTCTGGATGTGCGCGGTCCCAGGCGACGCGAACGTGATCTAGCAGTCGAGCGCTGGCCTCGACAGGAGACAGCTTGGTCAGCTCTTCGGCTTCGCTCGCCCAGGGCAGGATCGGCGCGCTGCGGTCCACCCTGGGATGGCAGAGCCAGCTCTTGGCAGACGCGATCTGTCGGCCCGTGACCTCTCGGCCGCGATTCCTGGCGTACTCGCCCAGCGCCCAGGGCGCGTCTCCCCACGGGTCGGCCACGGCTTCTTGCGCGAGCGGCGAGTAGAGGAACGATGGAAAGAGATCTCGGGCACTGACTTCGCCAGCGCCGATGAGCTGAGGGATCCGGAACAGCTCGACGGGTCCCGGCGCGCCGTCCTCGGCCAGCATCGAGTACGCCACGACGGTGTGGGTCGTGCCCAGATCGATGCCCACGATGCAGCCCTGCTTGCTCACCGAGGGGGAGGTAGCAAATGTTCGTGCGCGCGCGAATGAAAGCCGCGACGCAGGACGACTTCCGCGCGGATTGGTGAGGAATGACGCGGCGTTTCACTGGATGCAACGCGCGCGGCGAAACCTTTGCGCGATTCCTGGACGGCGAAGCAAGGCCGTTTCATAGGCTCTTGGTGCCGTGAACACCGCGCCTCACCCCCACCCCGTGAAACGCAGTGAAACGCTTGCGACAACGTGTTTCAGTCTCTTGAAACTGCCTGAACCCTGCCTGGACCAGTCGGAAGTCGGCGTTTCTCGCCATTTCCGTGAGGTCGAGCGCTGGCACGGGCGCTGCAAAAGCTCACTCACCGACCAACCGCGCCCGTGAGGCGCGCTTACACGAACCGTTTTCCTCCCTGGGCGCTCCCACGGGAGTGCGGGGGAAGAGGAGTGAGCCATGCAGATCCAGGCATTCTACGACAAGCCCACCTTCACGCTGACCTTCGTCGTCTGGGACGAGCAGACGAAGGACGCCGTGATCATCGATCCGGTGCTCGACTACAGCCAGCTCGGCGTCTCCACGGAGACCAAGAGCGCGAGCCACGTGCTCGACTTCGTCAGGAAGCGCGACCTGAAGGTGCATTACATCATGGAAACGCATGCCCACGCAGATCACCTGACGGGCGCGCAGTTCCTGAAGCGTCACCTGGGCGCGAAGGTGGTGATCGGCGAGAAGATCACCAAGGTGCAGGCGATGTTCAAGGACATCTTCGACCTGGAAGAGCTGAAGACCGATGGCTCGCAGTTCGACAAGCTCGCCGCCGACGGTGAGGTCGTCAAGGCGGGGAGCCTCGACATCAAGGTGATCGCTACTCCAGGGCACACCCCCGCATGCGTCAGCTACTTGATCGATGACGCGGTGTTCACCGGTGACGCGCTCTTCACGGAGGACTACGGCACGGGACGTTGTGACTTTCCTGGAGGCAACGCCGCCGACCTCTACGACTCGGTTCACGGCAAGCTGTATGGTCTCCCAGACGACACGCGAGTCTTCGTTGGCCATGACTACCAGCCTGGCGGTCGCCCCCTGCGCTGGGAGACGACCATCGGCGAGAGCAAGCAAGAGAATCCCCAGCTCAAGCAGTCGACCGAGCGCGAAGCCTTCGTCGAGTCACGCCAGGCTCGCGACGCAACCCTCGACCCGCCGCGGCTGCTCTACCCGAGCGTGCAGATCAACATTGCCGCGGGGCAACTGCCTCCGGAGCACCCCAACGGTCGCCGCTACCTGTCGTTTCCGCTGAACCTGCGCAAGCCGACCGACGAGGCCGGCGAGCCCAAGGCGATGTAGGCCTCGCGCGCGCCCAGGCGTCCTCAGCTGCCAACAACGCCTGGGCGAATCATCGCCTCCTGAGGGCCTGCGGACCACCCAGCTCGATGAGTTCTTCATGGGGGGAGAGGCGCACCTGCGAGCCGACGATCTGGCGGCGATCGGGCTGAGCGAGGCCGAGATCTGGGAAACCGCCGCTGATTGATGGGTCTCGCTCTGCTAGGCTGCGACATGGCCAAAGCGGAGGTCCATATCGCTCTGTTTCGTGGCATCAACCTCGGTGCCCACAAGAAGCTCCCGATGGCGAGGCTGCGTGAGCTGTGTGAGTCCTTGGGATTCACTTCCGTGCGGACATACATCCAGAGCGGCAACCTGGCGTTGCGCGCGAAGCTCGATCAGCCCAGCCTCGAGCAGGCGATCGAAGAGAGCGTCGCGCAGGAGTTCGGCTTCCATGCCGACGTGATCGCGCGCACCGCAAAGCAGTGGCGGAGCCTGGCCAAGTCACCCGGGTTTCCAGAGGCGGCAGAGCAACGGCCGAGGTTTCTGCAGCTGGGGCTCTCGAAGCAGAAGCCAGCCAGGGATTGCGTGGCGAAGATCGAGAAGTACGCGACCGACGAGCGCGTCGTGATGAAGGCTGGGGCGCTCTGGCTCGACTACGCGAGCGGCGTCGGGCGCTCGAAGGTCACGCCGGCCGTGCTGGATCGCGCGGCGGGATCGACCGTCACGCTGCGCAACTGGCGGACCGTCCAGGCGATCAGCGACCTGCTCGAGTCCGTGGAAGCCGGCTAGTCCCACCTCGCTGTGGGTGTCACCCTTCCACAAGGCGACGGCACGCCCTGTGCACCAAGTTCCTCTCAGAGGCCGTCATGCTCAAGCTCGTTTCCGCAGTTCTCGCCGCTGGTTTGCTCGTTTCTTCCGTGTCCTGTGGGCCTCCCACGACGCCCATTCCTGGCGCAGCTGCTGCCCGTTCTTCCATCGAAGGTCGCGTCACGCGCATCGAGCGAGGACCCGAGGACGAGCTGCAGCAGAATGTGCGCGTTACCGTCGCCGTTGACGATGGCACCGAGATTGACGTGGATCTGGCGCCTGGCTGGGTGCTCGACGAGCGCGGACTCAGACTCGAGAAGGAGGACGCCGTGGCGATCGAGGCGCGCAGTGTGGCGGGAGGCCTCGAGGCGACGTCGATTCAATCCAGTGGACCGCGCATCGATCTGCGGGCCCAGGACGGCAAGCCGCTCTGGCACCCGAAGAAATAGCGGGTACCCGTCTCGAGGCCAGGCATCGAGGGCCTGGGCGGCTCTTTGGTGCGTGCATTGCACCCGTTCGACCCATGCCTCAGCCCTTCATCGATGGTTGGGCGAAGGCTGCGTTGACCAGCGTTGGCTTCTTCTGGACGGCGTTCTGGGCCTTCGGCCTGGGCTACGTCGTTTCCGCGCTGATCAAGACGTTCGTCACCGAGGCTCGAGTCAAGCGAGCGCTGGGCGGCGACGGCCCCAAGTCCGTCGGGCTCGCCACCTTCTTCGGTTTCATTTCGTCGTCATGCAGCTTCGCCGCTCTGGGTACGACGCGGTCCATCTTCGGCAAGGGAGCGGGGCTCGCGCCGTCGCTCGCCTTCCTGCTCGCGTCCACCAACCTGGTGATCGAGCTCGGAATCGTGATCGCGCTGTTCTTGTCCTGGCAGTTCGTGGTCGGTGAGTACCTCGGCGGCCTGCTGCTGATCCTGGTGGTTTGGGGACTGCTCAAGTTGATCAAGCCCACTCGGCTGATACGCAAGGCTCGGGAGCGCGTGAGCGACGATGACGATGAGCGCGTTCCCGACTGGCGCCGCCTGATCCGAAAGCGGGAGGGCTGGGCCAAGGCGTGTGATGCGTACATCCGCGAGTGGCTCATGGTGTGGAAGGACGTGACCGTTGGCTTCGGCGTTGCTGGAGCGATCGCGGCCTTCGTTCCCGGCAGCTTCTTTCAGTCTCTCTTCGTGGGATCGGGGGGTGAGGAGCAGTCACTGGGCACCGTCGTCGCTCAGTCGCTGATCGGACCCATCGCCGCGTTCTTTACCTTCATTGGTTCCATGGGGAACATCCCGCTGGCCGCGGTCCTGTTTGGTTCCGGTGTGAGCTTTGCCGGGGTCATGGCCTTCATCTTCTCGGATCTCGTGGTCTTTCCAGTGCTGCGAGTCCAAGCAAAGTACTACGGCTGGAAGTTCGCGCTCTTCGTGGCGGGCTTGTTTCTCACGGCAATCGTGGTGACCTCGGTCGCCATGCACTATGGGCTCCTGGCGCTGGGTACCTTGCCGGAATCCAGCGTCGCCCATGGAGGCGACCCCGATCCCCTCAGTCGCTTCGACTTCGGGTACGGCTTCTGGCTCAACCTCGTGTTCCTGGCACTGAGCGCTGGGGCGAGCGTCTGGTTCGTGCGCCGACACCCATCGCAGCTGGGCTTTCCGAGTGGCTGGCTCGACCGCGTGCTGGTCGTGCTGGCGGTGCTGGTGTTCGTATGGGTGGGAGGCGGCGTCGCTTGCTGGGCGAGCGGAGTCGCTCACGTCACCTGACGCGCTTTCGACCTAGCGATTCTTCGAGGACTTCGTCTTGCTCCTGACGCTGCTCTGCCGGTTCGGAGCGGAGCCTCTTGGAGCGTGAATCGTTTCCCCGCGAGAACACATGTCGACGTAGCGCTGGATCGCGTTCTCGCGCCCTTTCGCCGTCTTCAGGTTGTGCAGGCGGACCAGGATCGCGAATCGGTTGGCGCCATCGAGTCCTTCGAAGAAGCGCTTCGCCCTGGGGATCCTTGACAGGGCCTGCGAGAGATCGGCGGGCACCTCCGCGCTCCTCGCGCCAGGATACGCCCTGTCCCAGCGCCCATCGGCGCGAGCCTCCTCGATGGCAGCGCGCCCAGGTGCCTCGAGTCGGCCCGCGGTCAACAACTTCTCCGCCTTCTCCCGATTGATCCTGGACCAGGGGCTCTTCGAGGTGCGGCGGGAGAAACGCTGCAGCCACGCGGTGTCGTCGAGGGCGGCCTTCTGGCTGTCGATCCAGCCCCAGATCAGGCCACCCTCGACAGCCTCGGCGTAGGTGACCGATGGCGGTCCGCCGCGCTTGGCGATGCGCAGCCAGATCGCGCCAGACGTTGCGTGATGTCGCTTCAGCCATTTCAGCCACGCGCGTAGGTCAGCGAAATCCAGGATGGGTTCGTCGGGCTTGGTCGTCCTAGGCGTGGCCATTGCGCAACCCTAGCAGGAGGTTCCTTCGCTCATGACGGGTTGACGAAGCATCTCCCGATGGATTCACCTGATTCAACGAATCATGGAGACAGGACACTAGCCGCTCCGCGCCCCCACCGTTCTACAAAAACCCGACTGGCGGCGACGGATCCCCTTCCGCGGGAGACCACCGCTGCCAGAGGGGCTACTCGGGGACGACTCTCAAGGGCACGTAGCTGCCGTCCGGTTCCCACCAGACGGCGCCGCCCTGACGTAGCGCGCGAATGGCCTGCTCGTCTTCGATCTCGAGCGCTGTAGATTTTCCACTGGGATTTCCTGTGCTGGTCGTCGCCCGCAAGGAGAACACCAAGCGGCCGTCTCGCGGCTCGTAGTTGGGTGTGTAGTAGAAGGCATCGCTTCCGTAGGTCCAGCGCAGGAACCACTCGTCTCCTCGCTGCACGACCTCGGGACATTTCTCGAACAGCGTTGAATCGTTGCACGAGAAGCCCGGACCAGGGCGCCAGCCGAGAGCGGTGCTCGGAGTCGGAGTCTCGGCGGGGCTCGACGCGCAGGCCGTCGCCAGCAGGCCCACTGCGACGAGGGATGCTGCGACGAGGGATGCTGCGACGAAGGATGCTGCGAAGAAGGAAGTGCGGTGTGACATGTTGTTTCTAGTTTCTTCGACTCCAGACGCCCGTGCACTCGGGGAGCGTGGCACCCTCGAGCAGCTGGGCCTTCGCGTCACCGAAGAAGAACTCGATCAGCTCGCGAGCGGTTTCTGGTGAGTCGAAGCGATAATCCGTACGGATCGGCTGACAGACGAAGCCGCGCTCGGCTTCGAGCCAGGCGTAGTACTCGGCGAGCTCGCCATTGGGGGGTTTCGGGGCGCGGTGCCCGGTACCCAATGTCTCGATCACGACCAGCGTGCCACCGGGGCGCACCACGCGCGCGAGCTCGTCGAGGCACTTACCAATCGCTCGTTGCCAGCTGTCGGGCTCCCAGTGGCGAAGGTGCCCGTAGACCCAGCCAGCGAGCCCGACGTCGGCGCTGTCCGTCTCGGTCGGGAGGCTTCTGGCATCCGCGAGGAACCAACTGGCTTCGGGCAGCTGTGCCTTCCCGAGGCGCAGCATGCCTTCGGCGGCTTCGGTCGCGACGACCCTTGCGCCAGCCTGAAGCAAGAGCCGTGTTACGCGTCCGGTGCCGGCGCCGACTTCGATCACGCTTCGACCGCGCAAGTCGAGCAGGGCGTTCAGCGTCGCCGCGAGCTGCCCCTCGCGGTCTTCGGCTCGCACCAACCGGTCGTAGTGCTCGGCGTGGTCGCGATAGATCTCTTCGTAGCTGAGTCGCATGTCGAACGTCGCATCTGGCTTCGCGGCTATTGCAGGCTAACGGAGTAGGTGACCAGTGGGAAACCCTGGTGCTTCTTCCCGGGCTCGACCCTGAGGTGCAGGCGACGCCCGCGAGTGGCGACATAGGCGGCGCCGCGACCTCCGATGCCCTCGTCGGAGGTCAGCCAGCAGCTGTCGAAGCAGGTCAGCGTGGTGTCCGCGTCGGGCATCATCGCCGACGGCTTCTTGTCGACGCCGGTGTTGATCAGCAGGCGCGGCTGCGACTTCACCAAATCGAAGACCACCCGGAGGTCGCCCTTGCCGGGCAGGACGATCGTGCGCTCGTGCTTCGCCGGGTGAGTGCTCCCGTTCACGATCAACGAGCATGCAGGGTCGCACGAGATCTTGAGTTGACGTTTGGTACTCAGGTTGGTCGAGACCTGCGGCGGCGCAGCCAGCGAGCCCTGCTTGGCCGAGTCGGCTCTGACGTCGCTGGTGCTCCGTGCCTGGTGCGTGCCGCGACGCTGTTGAATCACGAACGCCACCATGAGCAGTCCGACCACCAGGGTCATGGCCAAGGGAAGCGCTAGGAGCCAGGGGCGTTTGCGTGGTCGCGCTTCAGTTGCCTGGAAGTTCGGCGCGCTGGTCAGCCCTTGAGTTGCGGGCAGCAGGTTCTGGCTACTCGATTGGGTTTGGGGGTGAGGGGGAGCTTCGGTGACCAGCGGGTTTACCGCCGGGAGGTGCTGCGTGCTCGATCGAGCGAGCATCGCGTCGAGCTCCGCGAAGGCTTGCGCCGTCGCTGGTCGCTGCTCGATGATGCGCGATGTGCAGCGAGCGAACCACTGATCGAATCCCTGAGGTAATGGATGTGTGGCGCCGAACTCTCGCGCGCGTCGAGAGGCGGGATCTTGCTCATCGAAGATCACCTCGCGCATCAAGGCGGGCAAGCCCGAAGTCGGGTTGTTGGCGCTCCGCCAGTAGTGGCGCCCCGTGAAGGTGAAGAACGCGACCAGCGCTGCTGCCCAGACATCGGTGTGAGGGCCGATGCGGTTGCCGGCATCGGTCTGTTCCGGTGCCATGTAGAGCGGTGTGCCGAGCGCCGCCGTCAGGTCCGTGGTGCTGCCGAGGATCTTCGCGATGCCGAAGTCGAGCACCTTCACGCAGAACGGAGCCTCGGTCGTGCGAGCCGCTGCGATGAAGAGGTTCTCCGGCTTCAGGTCGCGGTGCACGATGCCCTTGGCATGCGCCTGGGTGAGGCCGTGAGCCAGCTGCGCAAAAAGTATCCGTGCGGTATCAAACGGTGGTGGGCCCTGCTCGCGCACCATCGCGTCCAGCGTCCGGCCCTCGAGGAACTCCATCACGAGCCAGGGCACGCACATCTCCTCGTCGATACCCGCGGCCAGCACCTGCACCACGTGATCGCTGGCGATCTCCGCCGACACTCGAGCTTCGCGCTCGAAGCGCTCCCGGAGCTCCGGCTTCAGGAGCAGCGCTGGATGCATGAGCTTCAAGGCTCGCCGGCTCCTGGTGCTCAGCTGGGTCACGAGATAGACCTGACCCATCGCGCCCTGACTCAGCGGTCGCTCGATGCGGAAGTCTCCGCCAATCACGACGCCGGTCGAGATCGGGTCCATCGCCGAGCAGGGTAGCGGGAGAAGGCGGCTCCTCGGCTGGTATTTGCGTTCGCGTCCCGTTGACCCGCGCGGAGGGAGTTTGCAGCTCGCGAGCGTACTATGTGGGGTGACGGCGCGCTCGCTTGCACACGGAGCCTGGCTGGCTTTGCTCACCCTGCCGGGTTGCACCTCGTGGACCGCCGTGCACGCGGGCTACGCGGAGGTGATCGGCGAGCGCAAGCCGCTGTACGCCGTCGAGCTGCG
Organism: Polyangiaceae bacterium; assembly: GCA_041389745.1. Lineage (GTDB taxonomy): Bacteria > Myxococcota_A > Polyangia > Polyangiales > Polyangiaceae > JAHBVY01. The sequence goes on along the minus strand of JAWKRF010000020.1, from coordinate 22,465 downwards.
CCATGCCGTCTCCGGCAGCATCGACTCGTCGGGCTTCGTGGGGGGCGCCCGGGTCGATGGCAACGCGCAGCAGTTCGACGCCGAGCTCCACGCAGGCTGGCAGCGGCCAGTGTTCTTCTCCGAGCGCTGGATGCTCGTGCCGGCGCTCACGGTCGACGCGCTGCGCGCCTCACGCCTGGACGGTCGCTGGTTCGTCGGCACTCATAGCCCCGCGCTTGGTCTCGAGTGGCTGTACTGGTTCGCAGTCGAGCGACACCACTACACCGACAGCGGTGTGCTTGGTTGCTTCGGCGGCGCCATTGGCCATGACTGCCCGCGGCGCTGCGAGGTGGAGGACGTGGATCGCCGCGGCCTGGGTCTCCGCATCGAGGGGAGCTACGATCTGCGCTTCAGCGACGACTTCCCCGAGCACAACGACTGGTCGCTCTGGGCGCTGGTCGGCTTCACCGAAGCGCGCAGCTCCCGAGAGCGCGACAGCTGCACGCGTCGGGACTGAGGGCTCCTCGGCTCATCGTGGGTACCCAGGCCAGCGTTCACTCGCGCACGTTCAACTCGAGCTTCCAGCGCTCGTCCGCTTCGAGTGGCTCGAGGGGCACGGCTTCCAGTAGCAAGGTGCCAATCGCGGTCACCGACGCGTCGAGGCGTACGGGAACCAGATCGCCCTCCTGGCGGCCGTCCGCAGGCAAGGTGATCTCCACGGGAGCCAGCTCCTCGAGCTCTCCTTCGGGCCAGTCCTCGAGCTCCACGCCCGGACGGTCCTGACGTCGAACCGTGCTGCCGAAGAACCGGAAGCGCACCGGCTCACCGACGACCACGGCCAGCTCCTGTGGGGGCAGCTCGGCGTTGGTGCCCTCTTCCATCCCGAATGGCGCGACGCATAGCGCGCTGATCGGAGGTTCCATCCCGGGCACGGCAGGGACCGGCGCCTCGATGCCCACATAGTAGGCCCGTGCCGTTCCCCCGCGGATACGTAGCCCCTTCCCGCGACGTACCTGGCCGTAGTAGGCTGCCCCCCGCGCCACCGCGAGATCCAGATCGCTCCCCGGGAGCTCCTTGGGTGCGCCGGCGCCGTCGGCTTCCAGCCAAGCCCCCAGCGTCTCCAGCACACGCTGCTTCACAGCCGCGGCCTTCAGAACCCCGCCGTTGAACAGCACGCGCGTCGGGTGCAGCAGCTTGCCCTTGATGGTGTCGCCCGTGAGCTTGCTGGTGGCCCCGGCCTGGCGCGTGAGGAAGGCGGCGAGGTGCTTCGTGACCGCGGGGTCCGCGGCGTAAGGCAGCCCCATCTGAGTCAGGCCGACGCGGGCGCGCGTCGCCGGCTTCACGTTGCCTTGCACGACCGGGAAGAAGCCGTCGACGATCACGCGCTGGACCTCGTCCTGGGTGAGCTCCGTCTTCAGCGAACCGCCGAGCAGCTGTGACCCACGGCTTGGAACCACCACCGGGAGCTTCTCCAGCGCCGAGTCGCTCAACAAACGCTCTTTTGCCGCGCGGCAAGCGTGAGTCAGCGCGCCCAGCTGCCAGCGGTCCAGCTTCTTGCCTTCGCCCTCCAGCTTCACCCGCAGGGTATGCGCCAGGGCCAGGTCCATGTTGTCGCCGCCGAGCAGGATGTGCTCGCCCAGGGCGACTCGATGTAGTTCGAGATTGCCGTCGTCCTCCAGCGCGACGATGGCCGAGAAGTCGGTGGTACCGCCGCCAATGTCGACCACCAGGATCACGTCGCCGACCTGCAGCACCTTGCGCCAGTCGTCGCCCATCGCTTCGAGCCAGGCGTAGAGCGCCGCCTGGGGCTCCTCGAGCAGACTCACGTTCTCGAACCCCGCCGCGTACGCAGCCTCGACGGTGAGGTCTCGGGCGGCCGCGTCGAAGGAGGCGGGCACCGCCAGCACGACGTCTTGCTCCGCCAGGGGGGGCCGCTCCTCGCCGGCGTGTTGCCAGCTCTCGGCGAGGTGATCGAGGTACTTCCAGGAGGCCTCGACGGGAGAGATCTTCTCGATGTCCTCGGCGGCGTTCAGGGGCAACACCGCCGCCCGGCGATCGATGCCGGTGTGGCTGAGCCAGCTCTTGGCGCTGGAGATCACTCGTCCAGGAGCCTCCGCGCCGCGCTCTCGTGCGAGCTCACCGACGCAGTACTCGCGCTCAGCGTCCCACGGCAGCCCCAGCGCGCCTTCGCCCGCGTGGCCGAAGTACACGAAGCTCGGGAGCAAGCTCTTGCTCTCGACGCTTCCGCGGGAGACCAGCTGTGCGATGCCTTGCGCCTCGGGCCTGGCGTCAGCTTGCTCGCTGTCGACCACGGCCAGGGCGCTATGGGTCGTGCCGAGATCGATGCCGACGACGAAGCGACTCGTCATAGCTCGACTTCCGCCTGCGCCAGCACCTTCGGGTCGTGCTCGGCGAGCAGCGCGGGCAGCTCGACACGAGCGGCTCTCCAGCCCTTGTGGCGCAGCGTCCCGGTGTACGGCGCCTTGCCGGATACGTTGCCGGTGAGCTTCACCGCCCTGGCGTCGTAGCCTTCCTCCAGCGTCAGCTTGGCGCCTTCTTCTTCCGTGCGGATTGGTTCCACGCCCAGGTGCTTCTCCAGGCTCTGCTTGCAGCCGTCGTGGATCACCCTGGCGGCGCCTCCGACTTCGGCGTCGTCGAAGCTGGCGATGTCCTGCTGCAGGAAGTCGACGAAGCGCCCCTCCCCTTCTGCAGCAAACCGAGCAGCAGAGGGCTCCGTCGGCCTCGACGTCTGCGGCGGCTCCGGCCTCGCTCTTCAGCGCCCTGAGCTCGGCCTCGAGCTCGTGGACAGGCGCCTGTCCCTGCCCAGCTTGTTCTCCAGCTCCGCCTGGGTGTCCGCTCCACGACCGCGTCGGGTAGCGCCTTCGGTGGGCGCAGGTTGCTGATCTGCTTCGCGTAGAAGCCATCCAGCAACACCTTGAAGAAGACCATGTAAGCCAGCCAGAAGCGGGCGAAGAAGCTCATGGCGGAATCGGGAGAATCTCGTTCGGTCACGGCGGGAGCTGGCCCAATCACGCCCCGCCACGCTACTCTTTTTCGCCCCTGTCTCGGAGGCCCTCGAGAGCCGGCTGGTTCGTGGAGATGCCTCCGCCTATTCTCAGCCTCGATGGCTACTTCCCTCGCAGAGGTCGTGCAGGTCCTCGAGCAGCTCGCGCCCACGCGGTTCGCGGAGGACTGGGACAACGTGGGCTTGCTGGTCGAACCGGCGGATGTTCGCGGCATCACTCAGGTGCTGTTCACCATCGATCTGACGGAGCCGGTGTTTGCCGAGGCGCTGTCCCTCGGCGTCGAGCTGATCGTCGCCTATCACCCGCCAATTTTTCGCGGTTTGAAGCGCCTGACCCAGCGAACGCCCTGGAGCGTGTGGTGACTCAGGCGCTCTCGGAGAACATCGCGATCTACTCGCCGCACACCGCGGTGGATGCGGCCCCAGGCGGAGTCAACGACTGGCTCTGTGACGTGCTCGGCTCGGGCGAGAGTCGGCCCATCGAACAGACTCTCGAGCTCGATCCGGAGCAAGCGCTCAAGCTCGTCACCTTCATCCCGACTGAGCACGCGGAGGCGTTGCGCATGGCCTTGGGCAGGGCCGGTGCCGGGCGCATCGGCAACTACTTCGAGTGCGCTGCCTCCAGCCCGGGGCAGGGCTCCTTTCGTCCGGGGGAGGGCGCGAACCCGTACATTGGCAGCGTGGGACAGACCGAGGTGGTCGAGGAGCTCCGGGTGGAGATGGTCTGCGCGCGGAAGCACCTCGCGCTCGTCAGCGAGGCCCTGAAGCAGGCTCACCCCTACGAAGAAGCGGCATGGGAGGTGTACGCGCTCGAACCGAGGCCGCGGCATGCCAGCGGCATGGGGCGCCTGCACGAGCTTGGAAAGCCTGCGACGCTTGCCGAACTGGTGAGCCGTGTGAAGGTGGGGCTCGGTCCTCGATTATACCCGCGTGGCAGCGAGCGAGGCCCACAAGGCGGGGCAGCCGATCAGCCGCGGCCGGCGGTGTGCGTAGTGGCGCCGGCGGCAGCCTGTTCGGAGGTTGCCAGTGAGCGGGCGCGGCGGTCCGGAGCTGCTCTTCACCGGGGAGATGCGTCACCACGACGTGCTGGCTCGCGTCGCCTCGGGCTCCAGCGTGATCCTGTGTACCCGCTACCTTCGAGCGTGGCTACTCCACAGCTTGCCCAGCGCGTGCGCGACGAGCTGCCGGAGCTCGAGCTGGTGATCCTCTGAGCGCGATCACGATCCGCTGGAGATCGTCTGAGCGTTGCCCGTGTCTACCGGCTCGTTCGGGGGTGAGAGCGCGCAGCGCGGCGGCGTGCGGCGATGTCTCGTCGCGGCGGCGACGCTGTGCGGCGCGCTGCAAGGCTGCGCGCCAGGTGCCGCCGCAGGCCCCGAAGCCGCCGCAGCCCAAACGCCGCGAGCCGCCGCTGGACCCGGCGACCAGACGTCTCCCCCCTCACCCCCAAACCCTGGGGAAACGCAGGAGCTGCCGAGTTGGTCGACGCTGGACCCCAAGGCTGCGGATGCCGCTGCGCTCGAGCGCGCGAAGGCAGACTGCCAGCACCGAACTCCGGAAAGCAAGGCTGGCTCCAGGGAGAGCCTGGCCTGCGTCTGGCTGGGCTCCGCGCGGCTGGAGGCCGGGGAGCAGCGCGAGGCGCTCGAGTATTTCCGTGCGGCTTGCGAGGCGGGAGAGCCGCTGGGCTGCGTCGGGGAAGGCAACGTGCTGATGCGCGGCGGTGTCGCCGTGACGGGCAAGGGGGTGCTGCGGGAGCCAGCCGCGGCCGAAGCAGCGTGGAAGAAGGCGTGCGAGCTGGGAGCAGGCAGCGGGTGCTGGCTCGCGCAGGCGCTTAGGCGCCGGAGACGCGGAGGGCGCCCAGGACTACCGAAAAAAAGCGTGTGATCTCGAGTCGTAGAAGCCAGGCGGGGCGATCCCGTAGCCGACCGTTGCACCTCCACAGAGCGTGCGCATGTTGCGCCGGATGTCTGACTCGAGCGCACCCGACGACAACCAGCCCGGCGAGACCGAGACCTCCGAGACGCAGCGCCGAGCCAGGGAGCCTCGGCGAGCGGTGAAGAGCGCGACGACCCAGCGCCGTTGCCGACTCCAGCGCCGCTGACTCCATGCCGCTGCTGACTCCAGCGCTGTCGACGACCTCACCCAGGGTCTGGCTTGATGTTCAGCGTGGCAAAAGGCAGGTGCTGGGCCTCGATCCGCAGAAGATCGAGACGCTGGGCGAGACGCTGCTGCCTGAGCCACCGCGAGGTGGAACGCCTGGACAAGGAGCGGGTCACGGAGCTGGGGAAGAAGGCTGCAGAGAACCTGCGTCCGGAGAAGATCGAGTATTCGCTGAGGACGCCGGGAGAGAACTCGTCAACGTGGCCGAGCGAGTCGCCGATCGCGTCGAGCAGGTGCTGGCGTGCGCGAGGCGCCGGGAGCCAAGGCCAAGGCTTCGCGGCCGGCAGCGAACCAGCATCGGCCGCGGAGCCCGCTTCCCAGGAGGAGCTCAGCGCAGCGGGTTCGGGTCGACGACTGAGGGCTTGGGCCAGCGTCGGCGGATGCAAGGATATCCCGGTCAAGGCGCCTACGCAGCTCCCGGACAAGGCCAGGGTTTCGTCCCTCCCCAAGGCGGGCCTAAGGGGCGACTCAGCTCCACACCAGCTTCTTTCCGCTGATGTGGATCCCGTTCTTCATGAAGACCACGGTCACCATCGACGGCCAGGTGCAAGCGCGGCCCTTGGGGTACGAGCTACGACCTGCCTCCGTGGGGATGCACCACATCCAGGTGCATTCTCTCCCCAATCTGTTCGGGCCGGGCGGCAAGGCCCAGCATCAGTTCCAGATCTGGGAGGGCCACACCACCAAGCTCAACTACTCGGCGCCGTTCCTGTTCGCGGCGCTCGCAGGCAGTATCAGCGAGGCAGGCACCGAGCCGATCGCTCAGCTCCCGCTGGCCCGGGTCATCATTGACGGCTCCCGGACGCGCCTGCGCCCAGGAGCACTTTGGTGCCCTGCCGGTACGGCGAATCCGGGGAGTGAACTACGAAGACCGGACACTAGTTGGCGGCGGTCTTCTTCGCTGGCGCCTGAGGCTTCTTGTCGGCGGGAGGCTCGAGGCCCTGGAGCGCCTGCTGCACCTCCGCGTTGGTGAGCGGATCCTTGGCCGCCTCGCTCACCAGCGACTCTCCTTCCTTGCCCCCGACGCGCAACATCGCTTTCGCCACGGAAACGACCGCGGCGACGATGTCGTCGTCCGAAGCGGTGGCGCGGTAGAGCGCGAAGAACGTCTTCAGCTCGTCGAACTGCTCCGGCGTCGCCAGGGTCTCCAGGGCCTTCGCCGCGCGCTTGATGTCGTCGGGCGTATCCGATGGGTCGTTCAGGTGGTGGGCCAGTGGCTCGGCAGCGCGGGTCTCGTTCATTGCTGCCAATGCATCTGCCAGGGGGCCCACCGGCGGCGGCAAGAGCACGTCGTCGAGGAAGTCGTACTCGCGCTCGAGCGCCTTCAGCATGTAGTCGGCGCCTGCGCGGCGCTCCGCCAGGAGTTTCCGCGCGTCATCGTACAGAGCCGGCGGGGTGTCGGTGTTGCTTGCCAGATCGATCAGCACCTTCGTCACGCTGTCGTCCTTCAGCGTCCCGAGCTTGGCCAGCAGGAAGCGCTGAGCCGGAACCATCTGAGGATCCTTGGTGGCGATGACCTCTCCAAGCTGCTCCGCCAGTCTTCTCCGCGCGTTGCTGGGAACCGGAAAGTCTCCGGCCTGGACCTCGCAGCTCATCACGGAGGCCCGAGATCGAGCTCCCCCGGAGCGCGCTCTGCTCGCGCTGTCCACCAGCAGCACCTTGCCCTTGAGGTGCAGAAGGCGAACCCCTCCCTTACCGCGGCGCCGCCCAGGAAGATATCGGAGTCGACCAGCTTCGCCCAGCGCAGTTCGCCGTCCGAGGCTCCGAACCCCATTGCTACACGGAAATACGTTGCGGCCATGCGATCGTTCCTTTCGAACTTGCCGTCACCCAGGGGCTTGGCGATCAGGCGGATGCGATCCGGTGCGCTGGCGCTGGGAGACTGAACCTCCGCTCCGGGCGCGAACCAGCGTGGCGTTCCCGGCAGCTCGTGCTTGGGGAGCGCGGCCAGGGTTCCTCCGCCGCTCGCCGCCGCACCGATCTTGGGGTCGAAGTGCAGCAGCTGCGCTTCCCCGAAGAACAGCTCGCCGCCGAGGTTCTCTGCGTGAGTCACCTGCTGACGCATCAGCAGACGTCCGCGCTCGGCGCCCGTCGTGACATCGATCGCCGAGACGTACTGGTTTCCCCAGGGAATAAAAGCGATGCCCCCGACGATGGCCGGCGAGCCGATCTCCGGTTCCGGTTCTGCATCGAGGATCACGCCGCCACCGCGCTTGATCACCACCAGCCGACTCTGTCCGCCGTTCAGAGCCCCGAGGGAGGCGACGGTATAGGTGCCGTCGTCGCCGGCGCCCCGTAGGCTGCGACCTCCGGAAGCGATGGACCACAGCTTCTGACCGGTCCGTGCATCCAGAGCGAACAGCTGGCCATCACCAGTGGCCACGACCACGTCGCCTGTGATCTTGGGGCGCGCGTCGACGGCACCCGTGTACTTCCAGCTCTTGCCGCCGAGGGTGCTCGCGACCAGGCCGCCTTTGACGACGCCAACCGCGATGCCAGTACCCTTGGGAATGGACGCCGAGGCGAGGTCGCGCTGCACGGAGCTGATGGACTGACCCCCGTCGTTCTGCCAGGTGGTGTCGAAGGCGCCAGAGAGCGCGCCTGCGCCGCCGCACGCTGCGAGCAGCGCGCTGACGCTCAGCAGGCTAGCGAGCTTGGAGAGTTGCATGGTTCGCGGCCTCATTCGTCGTCATCCTCGTCGTCGTCGTCGCCGGTGCGGCCCTTTCCGACTGCCTTCACTGCGGCGTCGAGGGCAGCCTTCACTCGCTTGCTCCAGTCCTTCGGCCAGCGCTCGGCGACGTCGGCCAGGTACTTCCCAGCCTCGCCGGTGCCGAGCTCACGGAGCTTGCCGATGATGCGGATCTTTGCCTCGTCGTTCAGGCTCGACGCCGGTCGGAACAGCATCTGATCGAGTCCGGAGGTCATGATGTCGAACGGCACCTTGCCGACTCGCTTCATGAAGTCGGTGCAGCTCTCACCTTCACAGAGCTGTCCAATGGAGACAGCCGCCTCACCCACCTTGTGATCGAAGGCGGCGAACAGATCCGGCAACGCCTCCTTCGCTCCGAGCGTGCCGAGACCGCCCGCCGCCGTGCCTCGCACGACCGCGTCTCGGCTGCGCAGCCCGCGGCGCAGGGCCTTGATCGCGTCGGGGCCCTTGGTGTGGAGCAGCGCCTTGGCCGCTGCCTGGCGTACGGTCTTCTCCCGGTGGCGCACGTAGGGAGCGAGGGCTGCGCTGGACGACGGATCCTCGAGCTTGCTCGTGGTCTGGATGATGACCACGAGCAGCTGGGCCGTGGAGCCCTTCTTCAACAGCGTGTTGAGGGTGGGGACGATGGGCTTGGCGGCAGCGCCAGCTGCCTTGATCGTCTCGAGAGCCTTCGTGATCTCGTCGCTGTTTCCGCTGAGCAGCTGCTTCTTGACGGCCTCTGTGTCGAAGGCCTTGGCGGCGCTGGCGGGTTGGGTGCTCGCCAGCGCGATCAGCGGCACCGCGGCGCCCAGCGTGAAGCGGAGCAGCAGCGGCGCCAGACGGCGGGTGGCAATCGAGCGTGTGTGCATCTTGACTTCCCCCTGTTCGTGGCGCTCCGGAGACAGCGCGCGGAAAGGATGCGTATGCTCTATCGCAGCGAGGGAGTCGCGCAAAGCCCCAACAACCTCTAACCTTGCTGCAGCCCATGACCAAACCCATCGAAGAGGCCGACGCTCTCGGGCGGCACTTGCCCCGCATCGAGCTCGAGGTGAAGTCCGTCGATCCAGCTGCGCCGCCCGGGTTCCTGCGGCTGGTGAGGAGGCGGCTGATCGCACGCTATCCCGACGCCTCCGAGAGCGAGGTGTTCGTCTACGACGAGGTGGACCGACGGGCGCTGGATGCCGTGGTCGTGGCGCCTCACTACGTGGCGAACGGGATACGCTACGTGTACCTGCGCAGCGCGCTACGTCCCCCGATCGCCTTGCGGGATGCGGAGCGCTCCCCCATCGCTGAACCGAAGGAGCGGGGTCTGTGGGAGCTGGTGGCGGGTCTGCTCGAAGAAGACGAGCAGGACGCGGCCGGACTGAAGCGCTGCGCAGCGCGCGAACTGCTGGAGGAGACGGGCTTCGACTGCCAGACGGAGTGCTTTCGCGAGCTGGGTCCGAGCACGTATCCCGCGCCAGGCGTGATCGCCGAGCGCCATTTCTTTTTCCATGTGGAAGTGAAGCCCTCGGAGCGCGGGGAACCGACGCTGGACGGATCGGCGCTCGAGGCTCACGCAGCGATCCTCCCGGTGCGTCTGACCACGGCGCTCGAGGCCTGCCGCGCGGGCCAGATCGAGGACGCCAAGACGGAGCTGGGGCTGCGGCGCCTGGCGGAGCTGGAACTCCTGGGTAGGCTCTGAGGTGTCGCGGTGAGACCCCGGGTGATCGTCGTCGCGAAGCGCTCCGCGTACGCGCACTACGTCGAGGAACAGCGGGACCGTCGGGTCGGGCACTTGCTCGAGAAGCAAGATCCCTCGGTGCGGCGCTGGCGCGCTGCACATCAGGCCCACCAGAGGACCGTGAAAGCGGTCGAGCGAGAGCTCGAGCGGCTTGGCGCGCGCGCGCTGATCCTGCGGAAGTCCCACGCCGTTTTCGACGCGTCGAGCTGCGATCTGGTGGTGACCGTGGGCGGCGATGGCACCCTGCTCGCAGCCTCTCATCACGTGTCGCGAGCGCCGATGCTGGCCGTCAACAGCTCGCCAAGGGACAGTGTTGGTTTTTTCTGTGCGGTAAATCGTGGCAGCCTGAGCGAGGCGCTCGAGAAGGCGCTCGCGGGTCGCCTTCCGAGCGTGGAGCTGGCTCGCATGGAGGTCGAGGTCAATGGCCGGGTGCGCTCGCGGCGGGTGCTGAACGAGGCGCTGTGCTGCCACACGTCGCCCGCGCACACATCGCGCTACTTCGTGCGCTACGGCCGCATCAACGAGCAGCATCGCTCGAGCGGCTTCTGGATCGGACCGGCGGCGGGTTCCACCGCTGCCCAGCGTTCGGCAGGTGGGCGTATCCTCCCGCTGACCAGCCAGCAACTCCAGTTCGTGGTGCGGGAGCCGTACGTGCCCGCCGGACAGGAGTACCAGCTAAGTCGTTTCCTTGTGGATCCAAAGCGCAGCGTGAAGGTGCAGGTGAAGATGCACGACGCGGCGCTCTATCTGGACGGCCCGCACCTGGAGTTTCGCTTGCGCCTCGGCGATCAGGTGGTGTTTCGGCTCAGCAAGGAGCCGCTCACGTTGCTCGGCTTGAAGGGGCGTCGGCGTGCTCAGCGCGCTCCCATCGCCGCGGAGTGAGCAGGTCTGGGTCGCCTGTCCGGCGCGCCTCACCCCCGACCGCACTGGAATGAACGTTACAGGGTTCGATGGGGGTGGATCCCGGTGGGCTCGTCAAAGAAATGCACCCCCCCTTCAAGGCCGAATTGTCGCTGAGTGCGGAGGGTTAGGCCCGAAGCTTGCTAACTGGCCCGCGGGCCGGTCTTGCGTTGGCGGGCTTCCCGAATATGTTGAGCCCCCCCGCCATGGCTACAGCTCGCTCCCTCGTCATCGTTGAGTCTCCCGCAAAGGCGCGAACTATCGCGGGTTTTCTAGGAGATGGGTTCGTCGTCGAGTCCTCGATTGGGCACATCCGTGACCTGCCCAAGAGGGCGAGCGACATCCCCGCGCAATACAAGAAGTCGTCCTGGGCACGTCTCGGCGTCGATGTGGAGAACGACTTTCAGCCGCTCTATGTCGTCGACCCGGACAAGAAGAGCCACATCCAGAAGCTCAAGGATCTCTTGAAGGGTGCCGACGAACTCTTCCTCGCCACCGATGAAGATCGTGAGGGAGAGAGCATCGCCTGGCACCTGCTCGAGGTGTTGAAGCCGAAGGTGCCCGTGAAGCGCATGGTGTTTCACGAGATCACCCGACGCGCGATCGAGGAAGCCATCGAGCACCCTCGCGAGCTGGACCGCCGTCTGGTGGATGCGCAGGAGGCGCGCCGCATCTTGGACCGACTCTACGGCTACGAGGTGTCGCCGGTGCTGTGGAAGAAGGTGATGCCGAAGCTCTCCGCGGGGCGCGTCCAGAGCGTGGCCACGCGCATCATCGTGGCGCGAGAGCAGGAGCGCATGGCGTTCCGCTCGGCTCAGTACTGGGGCATCGACGGGACGTTCAGCACCAAGGCGAAGAGCGAGCCCGGCGGTGGCAAGTTCGAGGCGAGCTTGCTCGAGGTCGATGGCAAGCGCGTCGTCCAGGGCAAGGACTTCGACGACCAGGGCAAGCTGAAGAAGGAAGATCTGCTGCTGCTCAACGAGGCAGCGGCGAAGGGGCTGCTCGAGGCGCTGGAGGATGCACCCGCGAAGGTGCAGTCCGTCGAGCGCAAGCCCAACCGACGTAGCCCCGCGGCGCCCTTCATGACGAGCACGCTGCAGCAGGAGGCGGGACGCAAGCTGCGTTTCACTTCCGCGCGGACCATGCGCGCTGCGCAGCGGCTGTACGAGAACGGGTTCATCACCTACATGCGTACCGACAGCACCACGCTGTCGTCGGCGGCCATCAACTCCGCGCGCTCACAGATCGAGAAGATGTACGGCAAGGACTACCTGCCGAGCTCTCCGCGTGTCTACAAGAACAAGGTCAAGAACGCCCAAGAGGCACACGAAGCCATCCGTCCCGCTGGCGACGTCTTCAAGCTGCCGGAGCAGGTCGCGCGGCAGGTGGACAGCGACGAAGCCAAGCTCTACGAGCTGATCTGGAAGCGTACGATCGCCTCGCAGATGGCCGATTCTCGCGGAGAGAGCATCTCCGTGCGGATCAATGCCAAGGCCAAAGACGGGCGCGACGCGCTGTTCAGCGTGAGCGGCAACACCATCATCTTCCCGGGCTTCCTGCGCGCCTACGTCGAGGGGAGCGATGACCCTGCCGCAGAGCTCGGCGACAAGGAGAAGCACCTGCCGACGATGAAGGAAGGCGACGGCCTGGACAGCCTGTCCTTCGTGACGCAGGGGCATGAGACGCAGCCCCCGGCGCGCTACACCGAGGCCTCCCTGGTGCGCAAGCTGGAGGAGCTCGGAGTCGGTCGGCCGTCGACCTATGCGTCGATCATCAGCACCATCCAGGCGCGCGGGTACGTGTGGAAGAAGGGGAGCGCGCTGGTGCCCTCCTTCACCGCCTTCGCGGTGGTGGGCCTGCTCGAGCAGCACTTCGGCGATCTGGTCGACTACGCCTTCACCGCACGGATGGAGGACGAGCTCGACTCGATCGCCAACGGCGACGAGTCCGCGGTGCCCTGGCTCAAGCGCTTCTACTTCGGGCAGAAGCCGGAGAACGACGGCCCGGACGACGGTGGCTCTGGTCTGGATCTGGGCCTCCGCTCCCTGGTGGCCGATCAGCTGGGCGAGATCGACGCCCGCGCCATCAACTCGCTGCCCATCGGGAAGGACGAACAGGGTCGCGAGATCGTGGTGCGCGTCGGTCGCTACGGCGCGTACCTGCAGCGTGAAGACGATCGCGCGAGCCTGCCCGATGATCTGGCGCCGGATGAGCTGACCCTCGAGAAGGCCACCGAGCTCCTGAACGCGCCGAGCGGTGACCGCGAGCTGGGCAACGATCCCGAGACGGGACTCCCGGTGTTCGTGCGCTCGGGGCGCTTCGGAACCTACGTGCAGCTGGGTGAAGCGGGCGAGGGCAAGGAGAAGCCGAAGACGGGCAGCATCCTGAAGACGATGGACCCGGCGACGATGACGCTGGCGGACGCGCTGAAGGTGCTGAGTCTGCCCCGCGAGGTCGGCGTCGGTCCCGATGACAAGGTGATCACGGCGCAGCTCGGCAAGTTCGGCCCCTATTTGCGTATGGGAACGGACAGCCGCAGCCTCGAGACGGAGGAGCAGGTCTTCACCGTCACCCAGGAAGAGGCGCTGAAGATCTTCGCGCAGCCGCGTCAGCGCGGGCGTCGCGCGGCGGCCCCGCCCTTGAAGGAGCTCGGCAACGATCCTGTCAGCGGCGGCGCGATCACGCTGCGGGAGGGGCGCTTCGGTCCCTACGTCACCGACGGCGAGACCAACGCCAGCCTGCGCAAGGACGACGACCCGAACACCATCACTGCCGAGCGCGCCCACGAGCTGCTCGCCGATCGGCGTGCCCGCGGCCCCTCCAAGAAGAAGGCCAAGAAGAAGACCGCCAAGAAGGCGAGCAAGAAGACCGCGAGCAAGAAGACGGCGAAGAAGGCCAGCAAGAAGACGGCGAAGAAGGCCAGCAAGAAGACGGCGAAGAAGGCCAGCAAGAAGACCGCCGCTGGCGACGGGAACGGCTCGGAGGAAGGCACCAAGGCCAACGCCAGCGCAAAGCCCGTGAAGAAGGCGCCCAGCAGCGACAGCGGCTCGGCCGATTTGGTTGGGTGAGCGTCCGAGCAGACTAGGATGACGCCGTGGAGAGCGCGGCGCAGTCCCGGTTTCGTCGCGCGCTGGCGCTGACGTGCTTGATCATCGCGGGTGAAGCCGTCTTCAGCCTGCCGTTCCACCTGGCGCGCTTCTTTCGCCCCACGGTGCTCGCCGTGCTGGGGCTGACCAACACCGAGCTCGGTGAGGCGCAGGCCGTGTATGGCGTGCTCGCCATGCTTGCTTATTTCCCCGGGGGACCGCTCGCGGACCGCTTCTCGGCGCACAAGCTGCTGGCGGTCGCGCTGTGGATGACGGGGCTCGGCGGCTTCTACTTCGCCAGCTTCCCTGGCTATCGCGGCATGGCGTGGCTCTTTGGCTACTGGGGTATCACCACGATCCTGCTGTTCTGGGCCGCGCTGATCCGCGCGACTCGGGATTGGGGGGGAGAGGAGAAGCAGGGCCGCGCCTACGGCATCCTCGATGGTGGTCGGGGCTTGTTCGCCGCGGTGCTGGCCAGCGCCGCGGCCCTGCTGTTTCAGCTGGTCTTCCCTGCGGATGAGCTTTCCGTGACCCCGGAGCAACGCGCCTCGGCGCTGCGCAGCGTGATCTACGTCTACACCAGCGTCACACTGATCGCAGGAGCGCTGGCGTGGCTGTTCGCGCCGCGCTCCGTTGCGCCGCTCTCGGGCCCGAAGCGGGCGCCCGGTGCGAGCCTCGGGCGCATTCGCGAGGTGGTGCGGCTGCCTCAGGTCTGGCTCCAGGCCCTGATCGTCGTGGCCGCGTACGTCGCCTACAAGGGCTTCGACAGCTACTCGGTGTACGCGCACGACGTGTACGGCATGGGTGAGGTCGAGGTGAGTCACTTCACGTCGAGCATGCAGTGGGTGCGTCCGCTGGCGGCCATCGGCGCCGGTTTCCTTGCGGATCGAGTGCGCGGCTTGAATGTGATCCTCGGCTGCTTCGTGATGCTGCTCGGCGCCGATCTGTACTTCGCGCTGGCGGTGCCCGGCGCGCGGTGGCTGCTGTATGTGAACGTGCTCATGACCTGCACGGCGATGTTCGCGCTGCGAGGCGTCTACTTCGCGGTATTCGACGAGGCTCAGGTTCCTTGGCGCGCGACCGGCACCGCGGTCGGCGTGGTCTCCGTGATCGGCTACACGCCGGATATCTTCGTCGGCTGGGTTGCCGGCGTGCTGCTGGATGGCGCGCCAGGGCTCACGGGGCATCAGCACTTCTTCTGGTTTCTCGCGGCGTTTTCTCTGCTGGGGCTGCTCGCGACCTTGGGATTCAAGCGCATTGTCAGCGCTCGCACCGCACCGAGTTGATATCCTCGAGGGTGACATGAGCGATCGCATGGTCGAGATGGTTTGGACGTGCTCCAGCTGTCGTCGCGAGAACCTCGGCCGCCACCTCGTCTGTCAGACCTGCGGTAGCCCCAAGGAGGAACACGAGGAGTACCGCATGCCGGGCGCGCCCGAGACCCTCGCCACGGTGACGGATCCACGGCTCTTGCAGATCGCCCACGGCGGCGCGAACTGGCGCTGCCGGTACTGCGGGAGCAATCAGCGCGCGGCGGACGGCGACTGCGCGAACTGTGGCGGCGACCGGACGCGCGCCCAGCAGGTGCGTCCAGCGATCGCTGTCCCCGCGGCGAAGCGCAAGAACTGGCTCAAGCTCGCGCTCACCGCGTGCATGCTGGTGGCCCTGGGCTTGGCGCCGATCTGGCTCATCTTCCGCGTCGACGACTGCGGCCCAGACATCGCCCGTCCGAAGTACAACGCCTTCCAGCAGCAGTCACACGTCGAGTACGCGACGGTCGTCAGCGCGGAGTGGACCCACTCGGTCGACGTCGAGCGCTGGCAGATCGTGGACCGCGAGGGCTTCGCTGACGCCAAGCCGAAGGACGCGCTGGACGTGCGTGCTCTTGGAGAGCGCCAGCACCACGTGGACAAGGTGCCCGACGGCTTCGACACCGAGACCTATACCGTCGAAGAGCCGAACGGGTTTCGTACGGAAACGTACACGGACCGCGAGCAATGTGGACAGGACTGCACCACGCTTCCTCAGACCTGCAGGCAGGTGTGCACTCCACAGGGCAACGGCTTCGCGAAGTGCAGCCAGAAGTGCAGCGGCGGCGGACGGTCGTGCAGCCCGAAGTACTGCACCGTCACCAAGACCCGCCAGGTGCCACAGACCCACATGGTGACGAAGACGCGCCAGGTGCCGAAGTTCAAGGACGTTCCCGTGATGAAGGCCTACTACAAGTGGAGGCAGTGGGACTGGAAGCTCGTGCGCACGATCGAGGAGAAGGGTGGCGGCTTCGACACCAGGTGGCCCAGCGACGAGCGGATCCAGCTCGGCGATGGACTGAAGCAAGGCGAGAAGGAGCGCAAGTCGCAGAGCGCGACCTACTCGGTATATTACCGTACGGCAACAGGAAAGGCCTACACCTATCGACCGAAGCAGCTGGCCGAGTTCACGCGCTGTCGGGATACGTATCTTACGCTCAAGGTGTGGCAGTCTCGTGACCCCGAGGCATTGGGCATCCCCATCGCTGGTCAGGCGCCGGCGCCCAGCGTCGATCCGCGATGATCTGGCTGCGCCTTTGCGCCGGCCCGAGTTTCGCACTACGCCATGCGCAATGAACCACCGCTTGATCACCCTGTCCTGTCTGAGCCTCGGCTTCGGCGTGGCCGTTGGCTGCAACTCCAAGCCTGCACAAGACCCTGACGCCGCGCAGCCACCGCTGCCAACCAGCGAGGTCACGACCCCGAGCGCGACCGCCACCGCCACGGAAGCTCCGACGCCGAGTGCCGAGCCCAGCGCGGAGCCGCCTCAGGACGCCGGCACGACCGGGTCGGACGGCTTCGTCCAGTGCCCACCGCGCAAGCCCGATGCGGGCCCCGTGATGTGCACCAAGGAGTACATGCCCGTGTGTGGCTTGGTGGATACCGGTGTGCGTTGCATCACGACGCCATGTCCCTCGGCGACCAAGCGCACCTTCGGCAACAAGTGCGAGGCCTGCGGCGCCGAGAAGGTGATCGGCTACACCCCTGGCGCGTGCGAGGCGGACGCGAAGGAGCAATAGCATGCCTTGAGGAAACGTTCGTGGTTGTGTGTGGTCGGCCAGAATGGGTGGGGGTGAGAACCTCTCCCCCCAAACCGAGCTCACACCGACCGCAATGGACTCGGCAGTCGCAACACCCGCGCGCCCCGAGGTGGCGGATCGAAGGGTGGCAGAGCGAGCACCAGACGTTCGATTCCAGGCAGGAGGTCTCGCAGCGCCGCTTCGGTCTGTAGCTCGGACCAGCTGGCTTCCACCGTCAACGCGACCCAGTAGATCCCGGTGATCCGGCGTCCGACGTGGACTCTGCCGGGCGCCTCCACCGCGAAACGATCCGAGCCCCGCTGCTGCTGGGTGACCAGCTCGACCAGCGCTGCCGCCGCAAGCGCGCGGTCGACCTGCTCGACGTCGATCTCTCCCCGGGCGCGTTCGATTCGAGTCACCAGCTCGCGCTGGCGGTGGCGACTCGCGCTGCCTTGCTTCAGCGCGGCTTGGATCTGCACCTGCAGCTCCTCTGGCTCCAAACGCACGAGCTCACCGAACAGCAAGCCCAGCTCCTGACAGGCGCGGGACGTGGCCAGGACGTCGAGCAGCAGGTCGCGATCGAAGCCGCTTCCGAGGCCGCTTCGGGACCACAGCATGGGCGACTGCTCGTCGACGATCAGGGCGAGGCTCGCTCCGCACCGGCTGCGGAGCGCGTCCAGGACCTGCTCGAGGCGCCGATCCGGCGGCGCGTGACGCTGCATCGCCTCGCCAGGCTCCACGCCGGAGAGCGTCTCTGCGAAGGTATTCAGTAGCGCCACCAACCGCTCCCGTTGCGCTTCGCGATCCTCTGGAGGGTCTTCGAAGACCACGACCACGCGCTCTGAATCCTCCAGGTTCACCCACACGAGGTGCGGATCATCCGGGTCGAGGCCGCCGATTTCCAGGCGCGCGTCAGCAGCGCCCAGCTGAGCGCGGACGACCTCCAACAAACGCAACACGGCGCGCGACATGAGGCTCACTCTAGCCTGTCACGCGCCGCTTTCGAAGTCGCCGCTTCGTCCAGCCTCAGCTGTTGCGTCGTCGGCGCAGCAACATGGCGCCCAAGCCGAGCAACCCGATGGACGCCAGGCCGCTTGGCGCGCTGTCACCGGGTGCGCCGGGGACGCTGCAGTTGCAGCCGTCGTCATCTGGAACCTTGAAGCGGGGGGTCGGGTCGACTCCGCCGTCGCCGACGAAGCCGCCCGCGCCGCCGAAGCTCTGTCCAGCGCTCCCGCCGTTCCCTGCGGAACCGGCGTTTCCGCCGCTGCCTCCCGTGGCGCCGCTGCCTCCCGTGGCGACAGAGCCACCAGCTCCACCGGTTGCTGCGCCCCCAGAGCCGCCCGAGGTTCCTCCGGCACCACCAGTCGCGCCTCCGGCACCGCCGGTCGCTGCGCCCCCAGAGCCGCCCGAGGTTCCTCCGGCGCCGCCGCCGGTCGTTCCACCCGTCGCCGCGCCGCTCGTTCCGCCCGCGCCAGTGCCCGAGCTCCCCGCGGAGCCGCCGGTGCTCGAGCCGGTTCCTGCGCTTCCGCCGGTTGCGGTGCCGGTTCCACCGGTGCCCGAGCCGGTTCCCGCGCTTCCGCCGGTTGCGGTGCCGGTTCCACCAGTGCCCGAGCCGGTTCCTGCGCTTCCGCCGGTTGCGGTGCCGGTTCCACCGGTGCCCGAGGCGGTCCCGGCGGATCCACCGGTGCTCGAGCCGGTTCCTGCGCTTCCACCGTTGCTGGTTCCGGTTCCTGCGCTTCCGCCGGTTGCGGTGCCGGTTCCACCGGTGCCCGAGCCGGTCCCGGCGGATCCGCCGTTGCTGGTTCCGGTTCCACCGCTCCCACCCGAGCCAAGCGTGCCTCCGGTGCCTCCGGTTGGGAGTGAACCACCGGTTCCGCTACTGAATCCACCCGTCGCGCCCGTTCCTGTGCCCGATCCACCGCTTCCACCGGAGCCAAGCGTGCCTCCGACGCCTCCGGTTGCGGGGCTCCCCCCGGATGCGGAGGTGCCGCCGGTTCCTCCGCTCGTGCTGGCTCCAGAGCTCCCACCAGCCCCCCCAGTTCCTCCTGCCCCGGCGCTGCCGTCAGTACCCGCGTCTGTCGCGGGGCAAGGGTTCGGCTGGCGCAGCGTGAGGGTGCTCGTCTCCACGAGGGTGAAGGCATCGTTGCAGGCGATGTTGGTCAGATCGGGCGTGGCGCCGGTGTCCGTCTGGAGCGAGACCGAGCTGCTGCCCACTGGAGAACAACTGCCGCTCCCTTCCCACCACACATCGAGGAACGCTTTGGCGTTGGTGTCCAAGAACTTGAGCGCGTCGGGCGCGCCGTTCTGCAGCAGATCGGCGGTCGGGCCGAAGACATCGCACTGCGATTTGTCCGTTCCGATGCCGTCTTTCCCGCAGATCACCAGGTAGTCGTCGTTTGGAATCGTCGTGTTCGAGACGTCGATGTCCCACGCCGTGCCGCAGTTGGCGCCGTTCACGTGGCGCACGATCCCCATGCCGCAGTCTCCAAGAAACACCGCCGGAGGCGAGTCCGGGTCGCGAACCACGTGGAGCTCGATGAAGTTCCCCGTCTCCGTCCCCTCGTCGTCGTAGTTGACCTTGGTCAATTCCACGTGGCAACTGGGTCCAGAGCCCGCGTTGATGGCCGCCTGCGTGGAGCTTCCCACTGCCTCTTCGGGTTGCGCCGGGTCGCTGCTGCAGGCAGCGAACCCGATGATGGCGAACGGAAGCACACTCGCGAGCGCAGTCGCCCGGGCACGGATCTTGAGCATAGCCACAAGGGTCGCCGAGTTTGGCCACCCGGGTCAACGGCGCACGCATAAGCGAGCTGGGGCAGATCGGGAGCTTGGGATCCGCCCGGTTCCGCGCGTATCCGGCCCTCCATCCGCGTCCAGTACGAGCGGACGAGCACCCGAGCGAGCCATCGGCTTTCATGCGTGATATTCGCTAGATCCATGACGTTTCTCGTGAGGCGCTGCTCTCCCCCCCTGATCTCCTGAAAGGAACGGCTCGTGACCTTGTAAGATGGGGCTTCCTTGGAGCGTTGAGGGAGCGGAATGCAGAATCTAGAGCCTTGCGTCGGATGTGGCGGCTTCGGTCCGAGCGACACCACGTGTCCCCACTGTGGAATCGAACCAGAGCCTCGAACCCATCGCATTGCACCACGCCTGCTCCAGGTAGCCATCGGCGGCAGCCTCGCCATGACGTTGATGGCCTGCTACGGCGCACCCCACGCATACATGCCCGAGCCGCGAGATCCGAACGCTGACCAAGACGGTGACGGATTTCCCATGCGGGAAGATTGTGACGACCTGTCGGCGAGCACTCACCCCGGCGCGGCGGATACGGAAGGCGACGGGATCGACTCTGACTGCGACGGCAGCGACGCGCAGAGACCTCAGGAGTTCGCCGAGCCTCCACCGGAAGAGAAGCAACCGCTCGAGGTGGCGAGTCCGCCTGGTGAGTAGCGCGCGCTCAGCGCTCGGCTTCCTCGGAGGTCGCCGTTCTGCTAGGCCGACGAGTGATTCGCACCAGGCCCTCTGGATCGGGCTCGGGGGGGGAGGGTGCGTCGAAGGGCTCTTCGATGAGCTCGAAGCAACCGTTGTCGAAGGGCTTGCCGCTGGCTGCCCTGGTGGGCACCAGGCGCTCCCTCGTCCCCCGCTTCTGTAGCGTTTTCACGCGGAAGTGACAGTAGGGGTTGTTGCCTGGCCTGCCAAGCAGTGAATGAGCCGTGAAGGAGCAGCCGCCGAGACAGGTTTCGGCGAACACGCAGTCGCGGCAGAAGCCCCAAAGGGCCTCGACGCCGCGGTCCCGAGCGAAGGCGAGCTCGGGTGTTTGGGTCCAGATCCGCTCCAGGCTGTGCTCCTTCAGTGAACCTCCGACGTAGTGCGAGGTCTGCAGCGAGGGACAGCCCTTCACGGCGCCATCGGACTCGATGCCGAGCACGAAGCGTCCGGCCTGGCAGCCCGCCCAGTGGTCCTTTCCGCCGGGATGCGGCGAACGAAGCAGGGCCTCCTCCTGGCCGAAGTAGCCCAGGTTGTTGCCTGGCAGCAACGTGATGCCGCGCTCGAAGCCGCGCCGCTTCAACTCGGCGATGCGGGGCAGCAGCTCGATCAGCTGCCAAGGCTGGAGGATCAGTTCGGTTCGATCGGCGGCTCGACCGAGGGGCGCGGTGAGCTGGAGCTGCCACGCCACGATGCCAAGCGCAGCGAGGTGTTCGAACAGTGGCTCGAGGTCTCGCTGGTTCAAGCGATTGATGTTCGTGTTGGCGGTTACGCGAATGCCAGCTGCCTTGCACGCCTCGAGCGCCGCCGTCGCGAGGTCGAAGCTGCCGCGGAGGTTTCGCATGCGGTCGTGGTTCTCGCGCAGACCGTCGATGCTCACGCTGACCTGCCTCAGACCGGCCTCTTGCATCCGTGCGGCGAGGACAGCGTCCACCCCGCGACCGCCGGTGGTCAGGGTCGGGTGGATCCCCGCGTCGGCGAGCGCGCGAACGATGCGTAGGAAGCCCGTGTGGAGGTAGGCTTCACCACCGATCAGCACGACCTCTCGGGCGCCCAGCTCCCGCAGCTGATTCACCACATCCAGCGCCTGCGCCGTCGAGAGCTCCTCGGGGCGCGCGGCGCTCGCGCGTGAGCCGCAGTGGGTGCAGGCGTGATCGCAACGCAGCGTCAGCTCCCACACCACGTAAGCGGGGAAGAAGTCTCGAGAGAGCACGTTCAGGCGTCGCCGACTCATGGCGCTCCCAGTATGGGTTCTGGTCACTCTCCGACGCCGCCTTCCACGAAGCAGTACTCGCTGCAGCCGTCTCCGCTCACGCGCGCTCCATCATCGCACTGCTCGTAGGACTGCTGGATCCCGTCACCACAAGTCGGCGTGAACTCGACCCAGACCCGAGTATCTGCCGCAGCGCTGGGGTCGAGGCCGGTGAGGGCCACGGTCTGGTACCCCAGCACCTCGAAGGTCGACGTTCCGGTGTCGTTCGGGCCCATGCACGCCAGCTCGCTGGTCGCGTCGCAGTTCAGGCGTGCGATCGTCAGCGGGTTCGTGTTCGACCAGGTGAGCCGCGCGACGCTCGGCTCGTTCGGCATCAGCGTGAACAGGTAGGTCAGCTCCGAGCTATTTCCGCACGAAAGCGTGACCTCCTGTGACTGGTCGCCGTCGCTCACGGCAATCGGCGTGCGCCCCAGCTCGGGGTGCTGGGTGTCGCAGCTCAGCTCGTCGGTTGGCGCCCCGTAGCAAGCCATCAGGGTGACGCTCGAGACCGCTCCGAGCGCAAGCATCGCCAGGCGACCCTTGCGAGACACGCCGGCCTCGCAGTGGGGGCAGGCGAGAGACCCTTGGGGCAGGAAGCCTTCACAGTGTTCGCAGCTCTGGAGCATGTCGCGCAGCATAGCGACAAGCGTGCCGATCGCGCGCTCCAGGCTGTTTGCGCATGGATTGGAGCGCATCCGTCGGGCTGACGCAGCGCAGGAGCGCGGGAGCCCCTGACACCGCTGTCGTCCTCGCGACGACTCGCGGTCACGTCTCGACGGACTGCTAGTAGAGTCCCAGGGTGCCTGAGCTCTATCGCAGCCCGAGCTTCTACGAGCGCCTGTTCTCTCAGCGGGCCCACGACGTGGAGTTCTACCGTTGGCTGGCCGAGGGGCAGGAGGAGCTCCTGGAGCTGGGGGCTGGCACGGGGCGCGTCAGCCTGCCGTTGCTGAAGGACGGCCTGCGGGTCGTCGCGCTGGAGCGCGCCCCGGAGATGCTCGAGGTGCTCGAGCGCCGCGCAGAGGGTTTGGGGGTGAGGGAGCGCCTCACGGCGCTGAACGCCGACTTTCGTCACTTCGAGGCTCCGCGGCGCTTTCGTCTGGCGGTCTGTCCCTTCAACGGCTT
>JAWKRF010000019.1:0-168272 GCA_041389745.1 Polyangiaceae bacterium | reverse complement strand
TACTCCCGGAAACGCGAGATGCGGTGGAGCTCCACAAGCGCTACGAACAGAAGTTCGCCCAGGACCCGGCGTTCATCCAGATGTACCGCACCGGCCACGCCTACCACCCCGTGCACCCGTTCTACATGTGGTACTGGGGCGAAGCGGGACGTCAGCACCTGGGGCGCGTGATAGTCGTCGGCGCAGACAACGAGTACATCCCGCAGATCCTCGGCTACGAGACGGCGCCCACGATGGACGAGGCGCTGTATCGGGCTCGCGGGGGGGAGCTCCGGAGTCTGGACATCGCGTGCCTCCATGTCGCGCCGATGTTGATGGCCGACGTGTCGGTGCCCGGTAGTGGGGCGCGCGGCGGATGAGCGGCAAGAACGGGGTTCACGGCCCGAACGGCGGGCTGTCCAGGTTGGAGGTGACCGCGAGCACGCAGGTCGCACCCAGCGTCGACGCGTCCGCGGAGCAGCCTTCGCCCAAGGGGCCGCTCAGCATTCGCGAGCAGCTCCGCGGGCGACGCCTCGTCGTCGTCGGTGGGACGGGCTTCCTGGGCAAGGTGTGGTGGGCGATGATGCTCCATCACTTCCCGGAGCTCGAGCGCATCTATCTCGTGGTGCGCGAGCGCAAACACCAGACCGCACAGGAACGCTTCGATGACGAGATCCTCACGTCGGAGGTGATGACCCCACTTCGAGAGCGCTACGGCGCTGGCTACGAAGCCTTCATGCGCGACAAGATCGTACCCATCCCCGGGGACGTCGCATATCCGTTCTGTGGCTTGCCGGCGCCGCTACGTGATGAACTACGCGGTAGCGTGGACGCGGTCGTGAACGCGGCGGGCGTGGTGGACTTCGACCCGCCCTTGGATCAGGCACTGGACGTCAACGCGTTCGGGGTTCAGAACCTGATCGCGCTGGTCAAGGATCTCCAGGGCGCCAAGCAGACGAAGCTGATGCACACCTCGACCTGCTTCACCGCTGGCGATCGCACGGGGTTCATCGAGGAGCTCGATCCGCGCCTGAAGCCATTCCCGAAGGCGGGGCAGCTCGAGGAGGCTCACTGGGATCCCGAGGGCGAGATCGCCGAGTGCCTGGACGTGATCGAGCAGGCGCGCCATCGGGCGAATGACAAGTTCCGGCAGAGTCGCTTCCTCGATGAAGCGCGATCGAACCTGGAGAAGCGCGGCGAGCCAGCTCGCGGGCCAGCCCTGAGCGATGAGATCGAGCGAGTGCGGCGCAAGTTCATCGAGGCGCAGCTCGCCGAGCTGGGCACCGAGCGAGCCAACTTCTGGGGCTGGTCCAACACGTACACGTACACGAAGAGCATCGGCGAGCAGATCATCTGCAACTCGGGGCTCGAGTTCACCATCGTGCGGCCCGCGATCATCGAGTCGAGCTGCGAGTTCCCCGTCAAGGGCTGGGCAGAAGGTATCAACACCTCGGCGCCGCTCATCTATTCCCTGCGCGAGGGGCAGACGCAGATCCCGGGCTCGGAGAACTATCTCGACTTCATCCCCTGCGACATGGTCGCGGGAGCGATGACGCTCTCCCTCGCGGAACTGCTGGAGGGCACGGCGCCGCTGGTCTACCAGTACGCCTCCAGCGACACCAACCCCTGCACCATGCGGCGCTTCTTCGAGCTCTCTGGCCTGTACAAGCGCAAGTACTACCAGAAGACGGGCCGCGGGGGTCCGCTGCTCTCTTACGTCCAGGCGCACTTCGAAGGTGCCTTGCTCACCGAGAAGCAGTTCCACAGCTACGGTCCTCCCGCAGTGAGCAGAGCGAGCCAGGGGCTCTCTGGCTTGTTGAAGCGCGCGGGCGTCGGCCCCGCGGCGCCGATCCTCAAGCCGCTTGCCAAGGTGGTCGGTTCCTTCGGGAACCAGCAGGAGAAGGTCGGCAGCGTGCTCGGACAGTTCTTGCCCTTCGTCTGTCGCTACCACTACATCTTCCGCTGCGACAACACGCGCGCGGCGTACGCGCGCCTGTCCCAGGAAGAGCAGGAGCTGACGTTCTGGGAGCCAGAGAAGATCGACTGGCGGCAGTGGTTCATGGAGGTCCACATGCCGGGCCTCGAGAAGCACGTGTTCCCGCTGATCGACGAACGCATCAAGAAGGAGCGTCCGGCGCCGCGCCGCCACGAGACGCTCACCGAGCTGTTGCTCGAGATGGCGCAGCGCCACGATCTCGCGGTCGCGCTGCAGCGCACCGAGGAGCACGGCCTCAGTCGACTGAGCTTCCGCGAGTGGCGCGATCGCGCCTTCGCGTGCGCCGCGCGCCTGGAAGCCCTGGGTATCAAGAAGGGGGATCGGGTGCTGCTCGCCGGTGCGAACCACCCCGCGTGGTCCATCAGCTTCTTCGGCATCTTGTTGGCAGGCGCCACGGTGGTGCCGCTCGACGCGAACGTCGAAGCGCAGATCGCCGCAAACCTCCAGCGCGCTTCCGGTGCGCGACTGTTCATCGGCGATCTGGAGGTGCGAGAGCGCTGTGCTTCAGAGCTGGGCGACAGCGTGTCCTGGCTACACTACGTGGACGCCGCTGCCGCGGGTGAACTGCCCGTCTGGGCTCACGCGCTGGAGTCGAGCATGTCACGCGAGGCCGTGGTCGAGCCGGAGCAACGAGCGGCCGCCGACGCCAGGCGCGTGACTCCCGAGGACGTCGCCTGCTTGATTTACACCAGTGGCACGACGGGCTCGCCAAAGGGCGTGATGCTGACGCACAAGAACCTCACCGCGCTGGTGGCGAGCCTCGCCCCTCTATTTCCGCTCGGTAAAAAGGATCGGGTGCTCAGCGTGCTCCCGCTGCACCACACTTTCGAGCTCACCTGTGGCATGCTGCTACCTCTCAGCCGCGGCTGCCGAATCGTCTACCTCGACGAACTCAACGCCGAGCGCCTCGAGGTAGGGCTCAACGAGGGGCGGATCACCGCCATGGTCGGAGTGCCGGCGCTGTGGGAGATGCTCGAGCGCCGCATGCTCTCGAAGGTGGCCGAGCGCGGCGCGCTCGCCTCACGCGTCTTCGACGTCGCTGTGGAGGTCAACCGCAGTCTGGGTAAGAGCCTCGGCCTCGATACGGGGCGGGTGCTCTTCGGACCCGTACACGAGGCGCTCGGGGGACATCTGCGCTACCTGGTCAGCGGTGGCGCGGCGCTGCCCGAGAGCACGCACAAGCTGTTCAGTGGCTTGGGGCTCCACCTCGCCGAGGGCTATGGGCTCACCGAGGCCTCTCCGGTACTCACGGTGGCGCCAGGCGGCCCGAAGACCAAGCCGGGGCACGTCGGAAAGCCAATTCCTGGCGTAGAAATCCAGATCCACGAGCCCAACGCCGAGGGCGTGGGGGAAGTGTTCGCCCGTGGCCCCAGCGTGATGCTCGGCTACGCCGACGATGACGACGCGACGACCCAGGTCATCGACTCGGATGGTTGGCTGCACACTGGAGACCTGGGCAAGCTGGATCGCCAGGGACGCTTGACCATCGTCGGTCGCGCCAAGGACACGATCGTCACGTCGAGTGGTGAAAACGTGTACCCCGACGACGTCGAGGCGCGGCTGGGGAAGATCGAACACATCGAGGAGTACGCGATTCTCGGCGTGGACGATCCGCGCGGAGGCGAGCGGATCGCCTGCGTCGCAGTGCCCGAGGAGGATCCGGAGCATGATCGCGCTGCGCGGCACGCACGTGCAAGGCAGTCCCTCGAGCGGGCGCTGAATGGCCTGCCCGTGGTGATGCGCCCTCAGGTGACGACCCTCCTAGACGTCGCCCTGCCTCGCACCGCGACGCGCAAGGTCAAGCGTCGGGAACTGAGGCGGCTCCTCGACCGCGTTGCGCCGCTCTCCGAGCGACCGCCGCGGATGGCCCCTCAAGGCGTCGACGCCTCGGGGCTGGACGCCGCCTCGCGCATGGTTCGCGTCGCCGTGGCGACCATCACCCGGCGCAAGGAAGGGGAACTCCGCACGGATATGAGCTTGCGGGGGGACCTGGGCTTTGACTCCCTGATGCTGCTGGAGCTCTTGGTGGCCCTCGAGGGGCAGTCCGGGCGCAGCGTCGACGCCGAGCGCCTCACGAACTGCCACACCATTGGCGACGCGGAGGCTCTGATGCGCGAACTGCGCAGCGGCCGCACTACGACCGCGCTGGATACTCGGATCGAGAAGGAAGCCGACGAGCCCCTCGAGATCCCGGAGCCGCTGCGCAAGGCGGCAATGGACTGGCTCGGGCGCGGCCAGATGGGCTTCTACGACAAGGTGCTCAGCACCAAGGTCGTGGGGCGCGCCTTCCTCCCCCACAACCGCAACACCCTGGTCGCGGCAAACCACGCGAGCCACCTCGACATGGGTCTGGTGAAGTTCGCCCTCGGCGGCTACGGCAAGGACATGGTGTCCCTGGCAGCTCAGGACTACTTCTTCGAAGGCGGCAAGTGGCGCAAGGCCTACTTCGAGAACCTCACGAACCTGGTGCCGATGAGCCGCAGCGGTTCCTTGCGCCAGAGCTTGCGGCAAGCGGGTGAGCTCCTGGAGCGTGGCAACGTCGTGCTGGTGTTTCCCGAGGGAACTCGCAGCGTGGATGGCGCGATCCACGAGTTCAAGCCTGCCGTGGGGCACCTGGCCCTGCAGTACGGCACGGACATCCTGCCCGTGTACCTCGGCGGCACCTACGCCGCGCTCCCCAAGGGAGCTCTCGCCCTGCGGAGCCGCAAGGTGCAGGTGCGCATCGGGCCTCCGCTCGAGGTCGCGGAGCTCAAGCGCCTGACCGAGGGCATGAGCGTGACCGAGGCTTCACGCGCCGTCGCACGCTTGGCGCAGCGGGCGGTGGAGGAACTCGCGGCTGGGAGGGTGCTCGATCTGAAGCAACTTGCGGTGGAGGACGTCACCGGTTCGAAGAAGAAGGAGACGCTGGCCGAGGTATTCAAGGACCTGGAGTCCCGCTTCCAGGTAGGGAGCATCGAGGAGGCCGTCAGCTACTACTTCTCCCTGGGAGAGGGTGAGCGCTGGAGCATGCAGATCTCCCCGCAGACCTGTCGCATCTGGGCGGGCAAGCCCGAGGGCGACGCCGACTGCGTCCTCAAGACTTCGCCCGCCATGTTCACGCGCATCGTGCGCGAGGCGTACACTCCGAGCCCGTCGGAGTTCATGGCCGGTACGGTCAAGTCGAACAACATCGGGCTCCTGGTGACCTTCCAGAAGGCCTTCGGCCTGCAGTCAGAAAGCTGAGAGAGATATGGGCCGGTATTGGGTTGGTGGCGCCACTGGTTTCCTGGGCAGTCACCTGGTGCGTCAGCTAGTCAGCGCAGGACACGAAGTCATCGCCGTGAGTCGCAGCGGTGGTCGGATCGACCAGCTCGAAGTCGCCGCAGTCGACATCCTCGATGAAGATGCCGTGCGGAAAAGCGCGGCGGGTCCCGACGGAAAGGGCTGCGACGGTGCCTTTCTCTGTACCGGGAAGGTCAGCCGGGACAAGGACGATGCGGCGGCGCTGCATGAGCTACACGTGGTCGGTACGCGGCGCGCGCTCGCTGCCCTGCGAGCTGCCGGCGTGAAGCGCGTGGTCTACGCGAGCACCTCGGGGACCATCGCGGTCGGACGCGACCCCGATAGCCTCTTCAGCGAGCGCGATCACGCTCCTCTGGACATCATCGCACGCTGGCCGTACTACCGGACGAAGCTCTACGCGGAGCGCGAGGCTCTCGAGGCGATCAGCGACGACTTCGAGGTCGTGATCGTCAATCCGACGTTGCTGCTGGGGCCGGGTGACGAGCGCAACTCATCGACCGGAGACGTGAAGCGCTTCCTCGAGCGGCGAGTGCCTGCGGTCCCAGGGGGCGGAATGAGCTTCGTCGACGTCAGAGACGTGGCCAGCGCAATGATCGTCGCGTTCGACAAAGGCCAGAGCGGGGAGCGTTACTTGCTGTGCGCCAAGAACCTGACCATCGCGGCGTTCTTCCAGCGTCTGGAGCGGCTCACCGGGATTCCCGGGCCCAAGTTGCGACTGCCGAAGACACGCGCTCTGGCCATCGGCGCGAACAAGCTGTTCAGTCGCGCCATCGAGGCGGTGGGCGGCACGCCGCCGGTCGACGAGATCAGCGTGGAGATGGCCCAGTACTTCTGGTACTGCGACTCCTCTAAGGCGGAGCGGGAGCTCGGCTTCAAGCCCCGAGACCCGGGTGAGACGCTGCGCGATACCGTGAGCGATCTCGTGGAGCGTCGCGTGGCGTTTCCCGACGGAGCCGTCGTTCTCTCACGGCCCCCGGCCAGCGCCTGAATCCGTGGTCGAGACCCGCACTCGGGTCCCGTCGGGCAGCACGAAGTCGTCGTGGTCGAGGCCGCGGAGCAACGCCTCGGCGGCGGCGCACACCGCTTCCCGGGGCGTCGCGCCCTCGCTGAGAAGCAGCTCGACCTCGACGAACCTGCCGGCCGTCGAAGAGCCGAAGCAGGCCTCGTCGATGCCGGTCTTCGTGCAGACCGCGGTGAGCCGCTTCAGGCGCCCGGCGATCTCCACCACGTCTCTACCCGCGACGCTCAGGCGCACGCGTCGCGCAACCCCCGCTGCCATCGAACCCCTCCTGCTCAGAAATCATCCGTCGATCTGTCAGGGCTGTCGAGACAGATTCAGTCTTAATTCTCTGAGGAAAATCACCTACGTCGGCGTGTGCCGAGACAGCGCGATCCTCACCCCCTGCGCAGGCCGAGCTGAGCGCGCAGACGAAGGTACGCGGGGCTGACGGCGAAGCGGACCAGGGCCTTGCTCCGCTCGGCACGCGTGGTGATGTCCTCGTCGTCCTCTGCCTGACGAATCACCTGCAGCGCCGTCGGCAGGTCATCGCAGAGCAAGAAGCCGGCGCGATCGGCCGTGAGGTCGATTCCTCGCATCCAGCGGCGTAGGTCGAGGGCCGCGCCCTTCTGCAGCAGCTCGCCGACGAGCTGACTCAGCGCCTGCCGGCGCTCCTGATTGAACTTCCGCTCGATCGCGATGCTTGCCCCCTGCGCCGCTTCGGCGATGTCAGCCGAGACCGGGAAGCGCGGGGCGAACAAGCGGATAGCCCCACTCAGCCAGGCGCGGAGCTCCTTGTGGCTCGAGACCAGGTGTCGCACGTAGAAGCCTGGACGGAAGTAGGTGAGGGCGTGAGAACTCTCGAAGCTGAAGGTTCGGCTGCGGCCGCGCAGCTCCAGCGCTCCCTGGCCGAGGGAGATGCAAGGCGGCGTCGCGTGTAGCAGGCTCAGGCTACGCGGGTCGTTCGAGTTCTGGTACAGGCGCGGAAGCGCTACCCCGAGGCAGCGCGCGTCATGACTCAAGGTGTACACGGCGGGCAGTCGCGCGCCGGGGTCGACCGCGTGGTCGTCGCCGTATCCCAGCTGATCGAGCGGAGTGCCCCGCACATCGAGCACCGTGCCCTGCAGCAGCGCCAGCACGCCCGTGAGTAGCCCATCGGCGTCTTCGTGCATCACCACGTTGAGCCAGTCTTCGTGGCCCAACTGGGTGTTGACGGTCGGCGGCTCGCCAGGGCGGCCCTGGCGGAAGTACGTCGACTCCTCGGGGCTCGCTTGATTCAAGGCGTAGAGAGCTTGAGAGACGCACCAAGTCGAGTCGGAGTCGCGCTGTCTGGAGTAGAGGTCGAACAGCGAGCGATAGATGCTCACGCGGTAAGGGTCCTTGGCGAGGATGGCGTCGTGGGTCGCCAGGGCCTTGTCGAGGTAGCGGCCCGGATCTCGTGCGTAGAGCCGTGCCAGGCGCTCTTGGCGGTGCAGGCCGTCCGGAGCCAGCTGGAGCGCCGCGTCGGTGAGCGCGATCGCTTGATCGAGGCGTCCGAGCTGCTGGTCGTAGATCAGCGCCAGCTCGTCCATCAACTCGAGCATCTGCGGCTGATCACGTGCGTCCGAGGCGCGTTTCAGTTGCTCCTTCAGCAGCTCCTTGAGTCCCTCGAAATCACCGCGGGCGCGCACGACGTCGACGGCGCGGGATCGAGCGGTCTCGAGGCTGGGATCGAGGCGCATGACCTCCTGATACAGCGCTGCGGCCTGCTCGAGGTCTCCCAGCTCGTCGTGACACAGGCTCGCGGCGGTCATCAGGTACTTCGCGCGCTGCCTGGAGTCATCGACCAGGTCGGCGACTTCCAGAATGACCTCTACCAGCCGCGTCCAGTCTTTCCCCTCGGAATAGAGGCGCATCAACTTCAGCAGCACGCCGCGGTCCCCGGGTCGCTTCGAGAGCGCGCTCAAGTAGTTCTTCGTGGCGTACTCCGAGTCAGACAGGCGATCGGCAGCGAGGTCTCCGAGCCGGATCAGGACCTCGAAATGCTCGCTCTCCGGCGCGATCTGTAGCAACTCGTAGAGGGTCGAGAGCTGAGCTTGGTAGTCTGCGCGTTTGCCCTGGAGATCAGCCAGCGCGCTGAGCGCCCGGTACTCGTCCGGATTCTGTTCCAGCGCTGCCCTCAGCTGGCTCTCCGCCGTGTCCAGGTCACCGCTCTTGAGCGCGCTCTCCCCGACTCGCAGCTTGAGCTCTGCACTCTCGTCGGGGTCCAAGCGCAGGTCCGGGGCATGAAGCAACTCCCAGTAGAGCTCGAAAGCTTGCCTCGCGGAACCGTGATCCAGATTGAGATCGGCCACGAAGCGCAGCTCTTCGGGCGCGCGCTCGAGTTCGAGGAGGCGCCCGGCTTCGATCACGGCCCGATCGCCTTGGCCGATGTGGGCCAGCGCCTGGGCGAAGCTGCGCTGCAGCTCGCGGCGCTGGTCCTTGCCGAGCTGGGAGCTACGACCGAGGAGACCTTCGAGGAGCTTGGCGGCCTCGGCGTAGTCGGCGCTCTCGTAGCTGACCTTGGCCAGGATGGTCTGCGCCTCGAGGTTCTGACGATCGAGGTCGAGGGCGCGTCTGGCCTCGGCGTAGGCACGCTTGCCATCCCTCGCTTGGTGCCACAACAGCCGAGCGCGTTTGGTGCGCAGCGCCGCCTGTTGAGCAGGCTTGAGGTCTTCCTGCAGCGCGCGCTCATAGATCGCCAGGGCCGACTCCAGCTCGTCGCGCTCCAGGTACGCGGCCTCGAGCGCCTCCAGCACCGCCGCGTGGGTGGGCTCGGCTTGCAGCGCGAGTTCGTAGCGCGAGATCGCGAGGTCTCCGTCGCCGCGCTCTTCGAGCAGGCGTGCGGCGCTGATGTAGTGCTTGGCACGCTCGCCGGGGGTCTCGGCCTTCCTTGCGAGCGCTTCGACCGCCTCGAGCGCCTGGTGAGAGTCACCCGAGCGGGCGCGCAGCTCGGCCAGAGCGCTCAGCGCCTGGGTGTTGCCCGGGTCGAGCGCCAGGACTTGCTCGTAGGCGAAGATCGCGCGATCCTCGACCTGCGCCTTTTCTGCGAGGATTTGCGCGAGTTCGAGGCCCAGGCGGACGCGCTCGGACTTCTTGGCGGCCGCGTCCAGGCGTCGCTCGTACACGATCGCCACGTCGCTCCAGCGTTCCAGCGCCGTGTAGTGAGTGACCAGCGTGGTCAGCGCTTCTTGATGGTTCGGCTCGAGGTCGAGCAGGTTCTCCAGGGCATCCGCCGCCCGTGCATGATCCAGGAACTCTTCTCCATGGATGGCGGCGACGCGAGACCAGAGGGTGGTCTTCTGACGCGGGGTCACGGCCACACGCAGCTGAAGCTCCAGATTGGTCAACAGCTCCGTCCAGCGCTCAGTCTGGGAGTACAGTCGATCGGCTCCCTTCAGCGCGTCGAGATGAGTCGGATCGAGCTGGACCACGTCTTCGTAGGCTTGCAGCGCGCGTCCTGGGTTCTTGAGCGCGAACTCGCAGACATCTGCGATCGCCAGCAGCAGCTCGATCCGCTCTGCTGGGGTGGCCAGAGCCAGGCGCCGTTCGAGCACCACGAGGCGCTCGGCGTGTCGCCCCGCCGACGCGTAGAGCTCGTCCAGTCCGGCGCACGCAGCGGGGTGGTGCGGATCCTCCTCCAGCACCTGCTCGAACAGCGCGCGGGCACTCTCGGCGTCGTTCATCTCTCTCGCCAACAGCTCCGCGGCCTGGGCACGAAGGTCTCGCGCTTCGGCGGGCGTCGCCGCTGCGTCGGCGCGGGCCGTCAGCACCATCCCGAGCTCTGGCCACTGCCGTGCCTGCCGGTAGAGCTGCGTCATCCCTTCGAGGGCGACGGCGCTGGCGGGGTCGAGCGCGACCGCTTGCTGGTAGCAGGGTAGACCGAGGTCCGGGCGGCTCAGGTGCTTGCTGTACCACGCGCCGAGGCGGTTCAGCAGCGCGACCCTCGCCTCGGTGAGCTGGTCAGTGCTCAGCGCGTCCACCAGGCTCTGCACGGCCTCGGTCCACGCTTCGCTGCGCTTGCCTGCCAAGCGCTCGAC
This sequence comes from Polyangiaceae bacterium, assembly GCA_041389745.1. GTDB lineage: Bacteria > Myxococcota_A > Polyangia > Polyangiales > Polyangiaceae > JAHBVY01. Next base: position 157,960 of record JAWKRF010000019.1, on the reverse strand, counting down.
CTCGTCGGCGTGCTCCTCGCTGAGCGGATCCTCCGCGAACGCCTGGGCAAACGCGATCAGTGCCTGCCCCGGGTCATCGAGATCGTTCTTGTAGATGCGACCTATCTCGGCGAGCGCTTGGGCACGCTCGCTGGCGCTGGACGCGAGCTCCTGGCGTTCCAGGAGCATCTCGATCAAGGCCTCGTGCTTACCGAGGCGGCGCCGGACGCGTTCGAGCGCAGCGAGCGCGGGCCCGTCCGCGGGGTCCGCCTCCACGATGCGCGCGTAGCAGCTCTCCGCCTGCTCGGGGTCACCACTGGCGGTCTCGTGGATCATTGCCGCGCGGAACAAGAGGCGCTTCTGGGCGGTGCGCGAGCCCGGAGACAGGCCCGTGGCCAGGCTGGAGGCGACCCACACCAGGCCGTCGGCGATACGGCCGGGCTCGGCGCCTTGATCGACCGCGCCCTCGACGGCGGCGAGCAGATCTTCGCTGTTCGGGTGCTCGAGCAGCGCCGCGAGTCGCTGTTCGATCTCGGCCTCCGAGATCTGGTACGCGGCGGGCAGCTGCGCCCGTCGACCTGCCCGCTCCAGCGCCTCCATGACCTCGCGTGTGTCTCGCGGACGGCGCTCTGGGTTGCGGTCCATGAGCGCCGCGACCAGCTCGCTGACGGCCGGCGGTACGCTGCCTGCCGCAGCTACACGCGCCAGGGGCGGAGGGTCTTGCGTCAGGCGTTCGAAGAGCCCTTGAGCGCTGCGCGTCGAGTAGGGGGGCCGGCCGCTCAACAGCTCGTAGGCCAGGGCTCCGAAGGAATAGATGTCGCTCCGCACGTCGGGCACGTGCCCCTGGATCTGCTCGGGCGCGAGGCCGTAGCACAACAGATCGAGGCGATCTCGACCCCAGCCAGGGATAGACGCGACCAGGAAGCTCGAGCCGGCGCCCAGCATCATCAGCGCGGGCGCCGACTGGGAGTCCTCGCTCAGCAGCACGTTCTGAAGCGTCAGCAAGCCGTGAGCGGTCGCCGCCGCGTGGAGCGCCGAGAGCGCGTCCAGCAGTCCGCTGAGGATCCAGCGCGCGCCGTCGAAGCTGCGCGGGCCCTGAGAGGTCAGGGCCTCCGCGAGCGACATGCCTGCGAAGTGGTCCTGCAGCACCACGATATGCTCGCCGAGGGGGCCCGCGAGTACGCGTCGCGGCAGAGCCGGGTGCTGGACGCTGCCGCTAATGCGTGATGCCGTGAGGAAACGCTGAAGGCCACGGCGATCGAACGTCGCCTCGGGGCGTAGCAGCGAGAGCCTGCGTCTTCGACTCGAGGGCGCCCCGAGCCGTGCCAGATCGAGGTTGCCTGTGAGTTCGGCCAGGTTCCGCTCGCGAGTGATCGTGTCCTCGTCGCGACGGGCCGTGGCCCCACCTGGGTCGTCCGTGGCTTCGACGACATAGCTCGTGTCGATCGCCGTTTCCCTGAGGAGCTCGACGACGCGGTAGCTCCCGATCTGCGAGCCAAGGGGGAGGCTCGGTGCGCCGGAGAGGCCAAGCCGACGCAGCCCGTCCAGCTTCTGGCGTGCATCGGGGCGCTTTGCAGAGACGGCGTCGCACAGCGCCTCGACGGCGTCGAGGGCGACGCTGCGCAAGACGAGCGCTCGCGCGAAGGACCCGAGGTGGTCCTCCCCCCCGATCGAGCCTGGATCGAGCCCCAGCAAGCCCTGGCCCAACTGCTTGAGCTCCTCGAGCTCGAAGCGGCTCTCCAGCTCGGCGATCAGCTGCGTCGTGTTCATGCTGCCCTGATGCGTAAGTGCCTGATGCGGAGCGCCCGCGGAGCCAGGCGGCTTCGAGTGCGCATCCTACAGGCTCTGCCAGCGCGGGCCGGGAACAAAGCGGCAAGGGATGGCCCGCCTCACGGTGGCTCGAAGCGCAAGACTCCGGCGGCGTCACTGGTGGTGCCGCCACCCGGTTCGACGCTGACGCGGAGCTTGTCCCCCTGGGCGATCGCGGAAAGCTTGAAGCCTGCGCTCGGTCGGAGGCCAGCAATGAAGATTCGCTTGGTCGCTCCGGGCACGCTGAACTCGGCCTTTGGCGTGTCGCGCCGGGTCGCGAATGCGACGGCGACCCCGCCGAGACTGGCTCCGACCAGCTCGTCCCCCTGGCCCTGCTTGAAAGAGAGTGGGGTCGCTGGTGTCTCTGCCACCTGGAGCACGTGGAGGAACTCCTGGCGCTTCGCGTCTCCACTCGAGGTGCTCAGGTCGAACAGCATGCTCTCGGCGGCGGCAGGCTTGGTCTCCCAGTCGTCCGTGGCGCGGTACGCGGTCGCTTCGAGCTTGGCGTCGCTTGGCAGGAGCGCCGTCACCCGAACGCGCTGGCCACGGGGGGTCGTCAGGTCGGCGTGGTTGCCTTCGACCTTGGGCAGGGCAGGGAAGTGGAGCCACGCGCGCTTGAACTGATCGGCGCGCTTGGTCTCCACGTCGTCGTAGAACACGACCACGTTGGGGCGAAGCCAGAGCAGGTGACGCTCCACCGCCTCGACGTCGCTCACCTTCTCGTAGGCAGAGTTGTACATCCCTCCCATGTTGCAGCGGGTCGAGACATAGTCCTCGCCCACGTGACTCCTCAGCACGGGGTCGCCCGTGTGTCCGAGCACCCACTGGGAGCCCGACTCCCACAAGCCTCGCCGACGCGCGTCGTCGTGGTGATCTGGCCTGGAGTTCTCGACTGCGAGCGTGTTGTGGGAGAGCGATCGCTCGAAAGCGCCACCGTAGCCGACGCGTTCTTTGCTCACCCACTCGCCCTGCAAGTAGAGACCGAAGTCCCCCGCGTCTCCGTGTTGGTGATCGATCTCCGCCCAGCCGCAGTTGAAGTTGAACCACGCGGAATCGGGCTTCCAGCTCTCCCGCACCGCCAGGCGCCCCGTGCCGCTGGCCAGGTGGTGTGGCTGGACCTTGGCGCGAGGATCCGCCGCTGGCTTCGCGCTCGGATCGAACAGCAGGAAGTAGAGGATCGCCTGACGATACGGGACCGATCCCCCTTCGGCGCTGGCTCGCCTGTCGAGGTACTCGGCGCCGCCTGCTGGCGTGTGGCGTTGGATCCAACGGGTCTGGTCGTACAGCTCCTGCTCGCCCCGCAGCCTGGCGCTGATTCCGAGCGGAACGAACGCGTCGGCGAAGTCGAAGAGCTCGTACACCTCGCCGTCGCCCGTCCAGGCAGGCAGGTAGACTTGTCGCCCACTGCGCTGACTCTTGGCTGTTTGCGGGCTGAGGGCGTTCAAGTACGCCGGGACCAGCTCCTTCCAGAACGGGTTCTTCCAGCGCAACACCTGGGACCCGTAGCGCTGCTCGTCTGCTTCTCCAGACGTCTCGAGCGCGAGGTACAGCTGGAGCAAGAAGGCCAGCGATCGTGGCGCGTACTCGAAGCCCTCGGGAGCGAGGCCCCCCCTGGCGTCGTTGCGTAGCACGGAGTCGGACACGTAGAGCCACGCGCCGGTCACGTTCTGCAGGTAGTCCCGCAGACGCGGATACTGCCGGCCCGCGTCTGGCTCCTTGGGGTCGTCGGCTTCATCCAGAGCGAGTGCCATCAGGCCCAGGTTTCGCGCGTGCGCCGTGTAGAAGTTGTTCGCTCCGTAGCGCCTGGCCTTGCGGTCTTCGAGCAGCGCCGGATCGTTGAGCTTGCCCACCGGTTCGGGGTGGTTGAAGTCCGTCACCGTGGCCTTCAGCTGCTCCTCGGCCCAGCGCAAAAATACCGTGCGGATAAGCGACTTGTCTTCCTTCGACAAGTAGGGGTAGATCCAGTCGACAGTCAGAGGAAACGCTTCCCCCGCCCAGCGCGAGCGGTCGGCCACGCTGAAGCGAGCGTCCGCCAAGGGGTCACCCGGTTGGTTGGCTCTCACGCGTTCGAGCATCGGGATCAGCACCCGCTTCGCTCGCTCGGCGTAGGCCTTGGCCTCGCTCGCGTCGTTCTGGAGCAAGGAAGCGAACGCCAGAACGAGCGCCGTTTGTTCACAGTACCGTCCCTCGTAGGCGCACTGGTCGGCGCTCGGCATGCGCTTCTGGTCGACGTCCTGTTTCGCCTGGTCGATGACTGGCCGGAGGCCTCGAGTGTAGATCGGGTTGGTCGGGCTCGCCCAAGCCCTCAGTTGCTTCAGGTCCTGCCTGCGAACCCAGAGTCGCGGATGTCCGATGTTCGCGGGCTTGAGTTCCTTGATGGTCTTCGCGCCGGGTGTTTCCGCATGGGTAAGTTGAGTCTGCGGTGGCTCGGCCGGCCCGCTGTCCCCTCCGGAGCGTTTGCATGAGTTGCATCCGAGCACCGCTCCAAGCACCAGGGCGCCCAGGGTGGCGGTCGAGACGAGTCTTTGGCGCTGGGAGATCAAGGCTCTGGTCTGCATGGGATGGGCCGCCGTTTCGGGTCGCCGGAAGTCCTGCTCGAGGCGATGTACGGGGCGAGGTTGAGTCGTCGTGGTGCACGAGCAGCTCGAGTCGCTTGCGGGCGTTGGGCAAGATAGGGCGCCACGGACACGAACGCCGGCAAATATCCAAGCGCGTGGCGAGACGACGCGCGACGTTTCCGCTGTGTCTGCACCACGCGACTGTAAATCGCCGACAAGTCTCCGGCCGAGAGACGAGCCCTAGCGTCGAGTACGCTCCACCTTGCTTCTTCTTCGCGTGGGCTTGAGCCGCTGCTATATGATGGGCAGACTGCCCGCGAAAGCCGGTGTGCGGGCGCTCGGAGGTCGCGCCACCGGCGCGTGTAAGGACGATTGAGCTCGGATGCCCCCCAGCGACTCACAGGGAGGAGACCAACGCGGCGTTGCGCGAACGCCCGATCGATCGCGTCACGGGACACTCGTGGTCGAGCCACAGGATCGGCCGGACGCAGTGCCCGAGAAGCTCACGCCGGCGCCGGTGCGATCGCTGAGCTCCAAGGCGCCGTCCGCCTCGCGCTATCGCACCCATCTGGGCATCGGATCGCCAACCCCTGAGCCGATGCCGGCGGCGACGCCCCCGCGCCCTGCCGCTGGGGCACCGCCACCTCCGAGCCTCAGCGATGCCGGCGCCAAGTCGAAGCCCCTGGAGCCGATTCGTCCGGTCCCGATGCAGGCGCCGAAGCCGGGCCTCTCCGGCCCCAGCGGGGCGCAGTCCAGCGCGCCTGGCAGCCTGCCTTTCAGCGCCGAAGACGAGGAGGAAGCGACCGTCGTGATGGACCGGTCGGTCGCGGAGGCGGGCCGCTACAGCCTGGTGCCAGGTGAAGACGGTCGCCTTCACCCCAGCTCTCATCCACCCGCGCCCCTTCCAGCGGCGGGTGCTCCTGCGCCAATCCCTCCGTTCGTCAGCCCGCCCCCGACGGCGCCCACGCCAACCATCCCCGACAACCCCAAGCCGCGGCTCCCGGAGCGCAAGCGGAGCTTCACACCCACTCAGGTGGGCATGGCTCCGTTCGACGAGGAGGAAGAGGCACCGCGGGAACCGCAGCCGTCCGTTGCGGATCTCCTGGAGTCAGAGCTTGCGGCGCATGGCTTGGCGGCGCCGAGCGCCTCGGCGCAAGCCGTGGGTGCCGTGGCGCTGGACGCAAGCCCCAGCGGGAGTCACGTCGTGGCGCCCGACGCCACAGGGCCACGACAGGCCATGGGCTCGCTCGCGGACGGCTTTGGGCAGCACAAGGCCTACGATCCGACCCGTGCCTACCCCGAGCTCCCGAGCGCCGCACCGTACGAACCGAGCCCGGCCAGCGTACAGGGCTCGCGAGGCGACGTCTCCGTCAACAAGTGGGCGTACCGGGGCGCCCTCTTCGGTGGGCTGGTCCTGACGATCGCGCTTGGCGCGCTGGCGGCGGTTCAGCCCAAGCTGGCCTTCTTGGCAGCCATGGCACCGATCGGCTTCGTGCTGGGTTGGATCAGCCAGTTCGTGCTGCTGTACAGGTGCTGGCAGGCGATTCAAGACGGAAACGCGCGCACCACGCCAGGAAAGGCGGTGGGCCTGTTGTTCGTGCCCTTGCTGAACCTGTACTGGGTGTTCAACGTCCTGCCCGGCTTCGCCACCGACTACAATCGCTACATCCAGCGGCATCGTGTGGACGCCGAGCCGCTCAGCCAGAACCTGATCCTCGCGGCGATGGTGGTGCCGGGGCTGGGTCTGGTGCTGTGGTGGATCGTGATTGGGAGGCTCTGCGACGCGGTCAACGCGCTGCGCCGCTGATCGATCGAGCCCGCCGGTCAGGGGACGAAGACCTGATCGCCGCGCAGCAGCACCAGGTTCATCTCCAGGTGCTCGCCCTCAGCCAGCAGGTCGTAGCGTATGGGGATGTGGCGCACCTTGCCGTCGCTGCCCACGCGGATGACCTTCGTTTCCGCGGGGGAAGCGAAGCGGTTCGGGCCTCCGGCCAGCGCGATGGCTTCCAGTACCGTGAGGTAGCGCTCTGCGCTCAGCACGCCGGGCTGCGCTACGTTGCCCGACACCGTCACGCGGTAGCTCCGGACGTCGGTGACGGCCACCGTCACCACGGCGGCTTCGTCCTTGATGAAGACCGACATCTTCTTCTTGATCTCGTGCTTCAGCTGGGTGGGGGTCAGGTCAGCCGCGTGGACGTCCCCGATCAGGGGCATCGTGATCGTGCCATCCGGTCGAACCTGGATGTCGGTGTTCAGCTCCGGGTTCTTCCAGATGCGAATGCGCAGCGAGTCCCCCACCCCAATCACGTACTCCGCTCGGCGCGGGTCAGGTTCCTTGGCATAGGGATAGTTGGGTAACGGCGTACCGCAGCTGACGAGGCCGGACGCGGCGAGCAGCACCAACAAGAGCGGGAGCAGGATTCGTTGCATGAGCCCGGCGGAGCCTAACTCGGGGGGCCAGGACCGCAAGCGAGAAGCCGATTGCCAACCCGGCTCGCGGCAGGCGAGGGCCCACGTGGCGCCTCCGCTGCGGAAAAGCCACCACCGAGCGCGGTCCCTGAATCGCGGGGCGTTGGTCGATGCCGGTGCCCAGGCCGGATCGTAGGAAGCGATGCTGCGCAGGAAAGGCTAGCGAGAAGCGGGCGGCCTCGCGAAGATGGCGAGGCTCTCGTCCTCGGGGTAGGGCAGAGCCTCCGTCGCCGCGTCACGTAGCGCGTGTGTCCTCCCTTCGACCATGTTCGTTCTGCCCGGCCTGCTGGCGCTCATCATCTTCATCTACGCCCGCCCGTTCGACTTCGTGCCGGCGCTGCGAGGCGTCCCATTCCTGTATCTGTTCTTCGGGCTGGCGGTGTTCGGGTACCTCGTGGATCTGCGGCAAGGGAAGACGGATCTGCGCAAGACGCCTCACCTGGGTTGGGTGATCGCGTTCGTGCTGTGGTGCTTCTTCACCGCGGGGGTCAAGGCGCCTGCGACCCTCGCGACGGATGGCGTGCGGTTCGGTATTGCCGTCGTGATCTACTTCCTGATCGCCCACGGCGTCAGGACGTTCAAGGCGTTCGAGCTCTTCATGGGCACCATCCTCGCGTGCACGCTGTGGATCTCGGTGGTCTGTGTTCACATGGGACTCCAGCCCACCGAGTGCGTCGCGGTGTCTCCGGGGGAAGACCAGAACAGCTCGGGCCGCCCAGACGGTCGCGCCTGCGAGTCACCCGTCATCTGCTACCAGGATCCACCCGATCCCGAGGCGATGTACCGCTGCGAGCACGCAGGCCTGCTGGGAGTGACCTCGATCGGTGGTGGGCGAGTGCGCTACGTCGGCGTCCTGCAGGATCCGAACGAGGCGTCCATGGCGGTCGCCATCGGCGTACCGCTGGCGTTCGCCTTCTATCAGCGCCGCAAGAACAAGAGACGCTTGCTCTTGTTTGCGGTGACGTTCGTGCTCGGTGCGATGACGGTCGTGTACTCCGGTTCGCGCGGCGGGCAGATCGTGTTCCTGGCGACGATCGGCGTCTACTTCCTGGAGCGCTACCGCCTCAAAGGGTTGATGCTGGGGGTGATATGCGCCTTGCCGGTGCTTGCGCTTGGTGGGCGCTCAGGTGGTGAAGAGAGCTCTCTCGAACGCGTGGAGAATCTGTACGTTGGCGTACAGCTGTTCAAGCAGTTCCCCTTCATGGGGGTCGGCTTCGAGCAGTTTACCCAGTACCACCACCTGACCGCCCACAACTCGTACGTGCTCGCGCCAGCGGAGCTCGGCTTCTTCGGCATGGTGGCGTGGCTCTCGGTGTTCTGGCTCACGGTCAAGGTTCCCCTCACGGTCACCCGGACAGTCACCGAACCCGAGGGTGGCGTGGCGCGCATCTGGGCCATGGCGCTCCTTTCGTCGATGGCCGGAATGGCGGTGGGGATCTTCTTCCTGTCGTTCAACTACCACTACGTGCTCTGGATCTACATTGGCGTCAGCGGTGCCTTCTTCGCGGCGGTGAAGCGACATAAACCCGACTTCGCCGTCCACTATGGCTGGAAGGACTTCGTAGCCATTGCCGTGGGGAACACGACGCTGCTGTTCTTCCTGCTCGTCTACACCGCGCGCAAGCTCGCGAGCGGCTGAGCACCCTCACCCCCAAACCCCGCCCCATCGTCCGCGGCGCCTCTCGTGCGTTCGTCGGAGTTCGGCCTGGGTGACGTCGCGGGGGTGTGCGAGGTTGCGTCCTCAGCGGCCCATGGCCTTGAGCATCACCAGCGGCGTCTTGAAGATCACCGACAGCTCGGTTGGCAGGTACGTGGAGAAGCTCTCCAGGGCAGCTGTGTATGCCAGGTCGAAGAGCAGCTTCGCCCGCAGGTCGTCGGCCAAGGCGCCCTCGGCCTCTTCCAGCTTGAAAGGATTCTGCAGCGCGTCGCGGAAAGCGGCGAGGGCGCTGCCCTCCGGAATCGCTCCGGTGTATCCCAGCGAGACCTGCGCGAGACCCGTGAGCCCTGGCTTGCAGTCCCGCATGCGCTCCTCGAAGTACGGGATCGCCAGCGCCAGGTTCACCAACAGCTCCGGGCGCTCGGGTCTGGGGCCCACCAGGCTCATGTCTCCCTTCAGCACGTTCCACAGCTGCGGCAGCTCATCGATGCGGGATTTCCGCAGAAACGCGCCGAGACGCGTGATGCGGGGGTCATTCTCCGACGCAATCACGGCTCCCGTGTGTTTCTCCGCGTCCTGCTTCATGGTGCGAAACTTGAACAACCTGAACTCGCTGCACTGGGGCACCGGGTTCTTGTCGCCGGGCGGGCGGGGGACGAGCCCCTTCGCCCGGACTTGGCCGAAGAACACCGGGCCCTTCGAGTCGAGTCGAATCGCTGCTGCGATCACGGGATAGAACGGGAGCGTCAGACCCAGCCCAACGCTGGATGCGACCACATCGAGGGCCCGTTTCGTCAAGCGCACGCTAATCGGAGGCATGAGGTCGGAGATTTCTCACGAAGGTTCCAAGGCCGCAAGCGGCCGCGTCGTCCTCGCCAACCTGCGCCGTGAGCTCTCACTCCCTGGCCGAGCACCCCTGCACATCGCTCCGAATGCTTGGTCGCCTTGGCTCGACTTTGTTAGCCTGTCGTCAGGTCCGGTGTCGATCCGGCGTCTGGGGAGGACATGAGGCAGCTGCATCACGAGATCGCGGAGGCACGGCGGCGCGCGTTGAGATCGAGCGAGCGCGTTGTCTCGCCTGAGCGACGGCTGGTCCGGCCGAGGGTCCTTGCAGCGGGGAACCCAACTGCGGAGCGAGCGGCTCCGGTCAGCCGGGGCCTGGCGACATGAGTTCTCTCGTCGTGCTGCAGGTGCCGAGTGAGATCGTGTACCGAGACCTCGCGACTCGAACCGTCGCCGCGATCTGCAAGCTGGCGACCAGGGACGTGTCGGTTGGCGAGAAGTTCGGACACGAGCTGGTGAGCGCCGTGGGTGAGGCCTTCAACAACTCCGTGCTTCACGCCTACGAGAACCACTCGGGTGAGATCACCTTGCGCATTGCCTACGATGAGCGACAGGTCAGCGTGGAGGTGCTGGATCATGGCGAGAGCTTCGACCTGGACACCGTCCCCGCGCTCGATCTCGCAGAGCCCCAAGAATCCGGCATGGGTCTGTTCATCATTCGCAGCTTCGTGGACGAGGTGACCTACGAGCCAGGATCGCCAAACTGTCTGCGCATGAAGAAGCGCTTCGCATAGCCGGCGAAGCGAACCCATCCTTCGCTCCGCGCGTCTCCTGACCTGGGTACCGTGTGGCGGAGCTTTCCTCGCGTGACATGCTGCGCTCCATGAGTCGTTCCGGTGCGCAGCGGTCTCTCCAGACGCCCCATCCTCGTACAAGGGCTGACGTGCATCAACGGCGCATGCCTCGCTGGGCCACGTTCTGCGCCCTGCTGCTTTCCCTGGGGTTTGGGGTGAGGTGCAACGGGTGCCAACGCGACGCGGTCGAACCCAGAGCCGCACCCAGCCCCGAGGCACGCGTCAGCGTCGTCACGGACGCCGAGCGCATCGCGAGCACCTCAGGCGTGACCCCCAGCATGCGCGGAGAGAACAACCCCATCTGGCAGCCTGGCGCGGGCATCGATCTGGTTGGGCTCCCCGGTGAAGTCGTGGCCTTTCAGGTCGTGGTGAGCGCCGGGAAGCAACCGCTGAAGAATATTCGCGTGGAAATAGAAGGTCTGGTCGGGCCAGGGGACCCGAAGGCTGTCTCGTTCCAGCGCTTCCTGCTGCACGAGGTGCCCTTCCCCAGGCGTTCTGGCGGCAAGACGCCCGGGGAGTCCCTGGGCTGGGAGGCCCAGGCGCTGCCCGCGGCTCCCAAGACGGGAACCCAGATCCCCGACCCACTGATCCCGGTGGAGATCGCACCTGCCTGGGATCCCTATCCGCTGAGTATTGCCCCGGAACGTCAACGAGTGGTCTGGGTGGACGTGGACCTGACCGCTTCCAAAATCGACGCAGGGAAATATTCGGGCGATCTGGTGGTGTACTCCGGCTCCAGCGAGCTCTCCCGCATCCCCCTCGGTCTGCGCGTGGGCTCCCTGCGGCTGCCCTATGCTGCGGCGAAGACCATGCTGTACTTCGAGCCAGATCGCGTCAAGCAACGGGTGGGGAACAGCGCGGCAATCAAGCACTACCTGCAGCTGGTTCACGCGCATCAGATCTCGAGCATCCTGCCCATCACCAGCATGCAGGAGCTAGAGGACGCGAAGGGACTCCTCGATGGGAGCCTCTTCACTGCTGCCGCAGGCTATCGCGGCGCCGGCGCCGGTGTGGGCAGCAGCGTGGTTGCGCTCGGGTCCTACGGCGACCTGGGGACTCCCTCGAAGCCGCAGGTGCAGCTCGTGGGTCAGCTGGTCGAGCGCCTCGAACAGCTGGGTGTGCGTGACGACCCAGGAGAGCGCGACGTCTTCCTGTATGCGATAGACGAGCAGTGCGAGAGCCCGCGGGGCAAGGAGTGGAGAGCGGCTCTTGCTGCGAGCTCCGATCCTCGACTGCGCAAGCTCCGAGTCGGCCACACCTGCAGCGAGCCACCCAGGACCCAGGCCGTGGACCTCGTGATCATGTTCGCGAGCGAGTACTCCGCCGAAGCCCAGGAGCAGGCGAAGGCGCTCGGGAAGCGGCTCTGGATCTACAACGGAGTGCTGCCTCAGACTGGAAGTTTCCTCACGGATTCGTGGCCGACGTCGCTGCGTGCCAACGGTTGGATTCAGGCGCGCTACGGCATCGAACGCTGGTTCTACTGGGAGTCGACCTTCTGGCACGACGGCAACCAAGGGGGACATGGTCCTTACGACCCGTTCGCCACTTCGGAGACCTTCCACAACCAGCACGGCGATCACTGCAACGGCGACGGGATGCTGGTGTACCCCGGTCGCCAGAAGGACTACCCCGCGCATGACCTGGGCTTTGATGGCGTGCTTGCGTCGTTTCGTCTCAAGCAGTGGCGTCGTGGCATCCAGGACGCCGGCTACATCCAGCTGGCGAAGGCCAAGCATGCCGCGGAGACACAGGAGATTGTCGAGGAACGTATCCCCGCCGCGCTGAAGTCCGTGAGCGGCGAGAAGCGTCCGCGCTGGGAAACGGGCGCCGAGGGGTGGGAGGCCGCGCGCCGCCGACTGTTCGAGCTGATCAGCAGACCCTGAGGCGCTGGCTTCCCGGGCGCGCTGCGCCTGCGGGCGGGAACCGGGCCCGCGCGGCCTCGCCGTCTCAGTCGTAGCGTCCGTTCATCAGCACCGTGCCGAGGATGTTGGCCGGTGCCAGATGCTCCTGGGTGCGGATCAAGCGCCCGCCGGTCGTGATGCCTGCCATTGCCGTGAGGATTACACCATCGGTGGTGTCTTCGATGATGTTGACGTCCGCCGTTCCCAGCGCGCCGGGGCAGTCCACGATGATGTGAGCATAGGGCGCTTCCTTGAGCTCAGCCATTGCCGCGCGGAAGGCTGGCGCGTTGAGCAGCCAGGTGCCCTTGGAGCGCGGGTGCACGGCGAGCACGTGGAGGTTGTCGAAGAACGCCGCCACGACTCGCCAGGGCTCTCCAGGTAGGTCGAGGTAGCGCACCATCTGCTCGCCGAAGCAGTTGGGAGGAGCGAAGCCCAGCGCCTCGCCGACGCGGGGAGTCCGCAGGTTGGCCTCCACCAGCAACACCTTGTCGCGTCCGTGCTCGGCCAGAGCCATCGCCAGATTGATGGCCAGCGTGGTCTTGCCTTCGTCCCTCCCCGGACTCGAGATGGCGATGGTGCGAGGGTTGTCCACGCCCTTGAGGCGGTGCGCGAGCACGCGAAAGCTCGCCGCGAGCTTCGAGTCGGGCGCAGTGACGAACGGCAGCACTCCGCGCTTCTGGGGCGGCTGATTGTGGGTCGCGACGACGACCACGTTGCGGCCCGCGGGCACGCTCAGGCTCTGCGGAGCCTGGCTCATGGGTGGTGTCGGCGGGTAGCTGCTGCCCGGGCCATGGGCAGGGATCTGCGAGTCGGACATCAGGAGTTCGCCTTGGAATTATCCGCAGGGATTACGTGGGCGATGGGGCCCAGGTCCAGATTGCGTATGTCGAGCTCGTCGTAGACGCGGTCGTCGAGAAAGGCCAGAGCCACCGCCGCGAGCGCGCCGAGCACCATCAGGGCAGCGAAGCCGGCGGCGCCGGTGCGCTTTGCCCCACGGCGAGTCGGTCGCTTGGGCTCGTAGGCTTCGTCGATCACCACGACTTGACTCCCGCCTCCACTGGTCTCGACCTTGGCGACGATGGAGGCGCGGAACAGCTGGCGCTCGATGGCCTCGTTGCGATCTCGCGCGGCGTTCACGTCTCGGTTGAGCGCGGTCCACTCCGTTTCCAGCGCCACGATGCTGTTGCTCTCGCTCGTGGTCTCTGCGTCGGGCTCGACGTTCTTCGTCGCGTCGCTGCCCCCGCGTACGGCGCGAGCGAGCGCCGCCTCGACCTGGGTCAGCTCCTTCTTGAGCTTCGCGATGTCCTCCTTGGTCGTGGGGGGAGGCGCCGCGGTTGGCTTCGGCGCGATGGTCTTGGCGTTGGCCTTGGCGCTCGCCAGTTGACCGAGCGCAGCGTTGAGCTGTGCTTGAGCGGCGACCACGTCGGGGTGCTTGGCGGTGTAGCGCGACTGCTTGTCCGCGAGGTTCTCCCGAGCGCGGGCCACGCTGCTCTCGGCGCTCTGGATTGCTGCCTCGCTGGCCGGATCGAGACGCGCTGGTTCCGGAGCCGGTGCCGGCGCCGTGCCCGGGCTGTCTGCCTCCTTGATGCGTCGGCGCAGGCGCTCCGCGTGGCGTTGGAGCGTCGTCACTGGGTCCGAGGGACGGGACGTCCCGCCAGCCGCGGCGGTCGCGTCGACGCGACTGGCTCTCACGGCGGCGCCGGTGGTGGTGGGGCCCATGGTGGTCTCCAGGGCGAACTCCGGGTGAAGCGCGAGGAACTTCGCCAGCGCCTGCTCCTGGGCTTTCAGCTCCTTCGCGGTGGTCTCGAGCTGGGCCTGGAGAAAGCTCTGCGTGCTCTCCGCCTCCTCCGCGCGGTACTTCCTGGCCTGCTCCACCATCGAGTCCGCCAGGGCCTTGGTGACGTCGAAGACTTGCTGCGCGCCCTGTCCCTGGAAGGTGATCGTTACCGTGTCTCCCTCGCCCACCTGGCACTTGGTGTTGCGCCGCATCTCTTCCAGCGCTTCGACCATGCCTTGGCTCTCGACGGTCTTGGCGTACAGACCGTACTTCTCGATGATGGGCTTGAGGTTGCTGCGGCTGAGAAGCATCTCTCTGAGTCGCATGTTTCGTGCGCGCTTGCTCTCGGAGGGCGTCGAGTTGCTGCCGAGCAGGGTGTCGGCTTGAATTACCTCGCGGTAAAGCAGCACCGTGCCCGACTCGTACACCGGGGGGATCACCTTGGGCACCACGAAGAACGCGGCGACGCCCAGGGTCGCGGCGACCGCGAGCGCCGGCCAGTACAGCAACGCACGACGTGCGATCTGGAGGGTGCGCTTGATCAGCGCGCGCGGCGTGAGCTGCCGTCGTTCGTCTTGCGTCTCTGAGCTGGAGGGGGTCTGCATCTTCGGTGGTCGTTGTTTGACGGTTGCGTTGCTCGACAGAGGTTCAGGCTTTGATACGCGCCGCGAAGGAGCCGCGGTCCATCCCATTGAAGGTCGGGACGTGTCCGAAGGGCTCGAGGCCGAGGCGCTTCAGGCTATTCACGTCGCGTACGCGAGCGTCGAACGTGCCTACGCCGACCGCAGCCACGGGAAAGACGAACAGGAAGCAGGCCAGCGCGAAGATCGCCAGAACCTCACGGTTGGTGAGCACTACCCGAGCCTGCTTGCCCGGGTCGACCACCTCGAAACGTAGTCCCATCGATTCGCCTTCGAACTTGCTGCGGAGCTGGAAGTCCGTGCCGCGCTCGGTGTGAATCTTGATGTTGCGTTGAAGCTCCTCGATCTGGGAGGCGAGGCGCACCAGCTCGAGCTTCGATTCTTCCTGCTCCGGCCCCTCGAGTCGCGGTAAGTCCAGCTTGAGGGTTGCTTCCCGCTGGCGTGCCTTGAGCAGCTGTGCTCGCAGGATGTCGAGCGCCTGCTCGGCCGTGTGCGCGGCCTCCAAGGACACGCTCTGGCGAGTGTGTTGCTGCTCGGCTTCGACCTGGCGCCCGAGCTGGCGAACGACTGCCAACGTCTGCTCAGGCTCGTACCCCGTGTAGGTGATCGCGATGCGCGCCGAGCGGGGCGGGTCCTCGCTGTAGCGCTCGCGCGCGAAGTAGTTGCTCACCACGTAGAGTTCAATATCCTCACGGAAATGCTCTAGGGCGAGGTTGGGGTCGATGTGGTACTCGGCGGGGTAGAGCTTGTTCTCTTCGATCAGCTTGAGCAGGGTTCGGCGGGACAGAGCCACCTCACTCAGGTGTTGTTGTAGCTGGTTGCTGGTGGGCGGAGCGGTGCTCATGTCCAGGTCCACCTCGGTGACCCGCATGACGACGGTCGACTCGAACGTGCGTTGCTTGCGCGCGCGGTAGCCGACACCCAGCACCGTGATCACGCAGGTAATCAGCAGCGCGAGCTTCCAGCGTACGCGCAACCGGGAGTAGACGCAGCGAAGCTCTTGCTTTGCGTCGGCCCAGCCGGGCTCGTCGTCTATCCAGGAGCGAGACACTGGGCGGGAGGTTAGCCTCGGGACGCGGTTACGTCGCGCAAATCCGTGCCGTCGTTCTCGGCCGCTTGGTGGCGACAACGAGCAGTTCACTTCAGGGGCGGCTCGCATCGAGCGTTCGCGACCGCACTGCAGACTCGAGCACGTCCAGCACCTGGGCAGCGCTCTCGGTCCAGTCGCCGAATCCGGCTCGCCTGGCGATCGCCTCGGGATCGTGCGCGGAATCGAGCACGCGCGCCAGCGCGGCGGCAAGAGCCTCGGGGCGCTGTGGCGGGACGCACTCCCCGAGGGTCTCGTGGTTCAGCACCGCTGGAATCCCACCGACCTTCGACGCAACGACCGGCCTTCCCGAGACCAGCGCCTCGATGATCACATTGGGGGTTCCCTCTGCCCAGCTGGGGAGCGTCAACACGTCGCAAGCCCCCAACCAGGTCGGGATCGCTTCATGCGCGACGCGCCCCGGAAAGTGCACGGGCAAGCCGGTTGCCTCCGCGCGGTAAGCCTCGAGCGACGGGCCGTCGCCCAGCATCACGAGCTCCACGTCTTGCCGGCGCTCGCGCAGGCGCCGAAACGCCGCGATGGCGTCCCTTCCACCCTTCCGATCGATCATCAGGCCGATGTAGAGGATCCAGCGTTTATCGCTCTGGATCCCCAGCTCGCGTCGGCAGGCGTCCCGCTCCCGCGGGTGGAAGGCCTGCTTGTCCACCCCGTTGAGGATGCAGCGCGCCGTGGCGGGCGCGGCCCCGAGGTGTTTCGCACGCTCGACGAGCGCCTGACTCGGGCCGATCACCGCGTCCGCCGCGCCCAGCGCCCAGCTGATCAGCGGACGCAGCGTCGGCATGTCGCCCAACAGGTTGATATCGGTGCCGTGAACCTTGATCACTGCAGGCACCCCCAGGAGCTTCGCGAGAAGCACGGCCGCGAAGCCGTCAGGGTAGGCGAACGCTCCCAGAACCACGTCTGCCTTGCCCCGCAGCCGCAGCGCTGCAGGCAGCATCGACGTCGCGTAGGTCAGGCCCGAGAGCGGATGCCCCAGCTTCGGGATGTGGAACACGTGTCGCTGGCTGTAGTCGAAGCCGTCAACGCTCGCGCTGGTCTGGATCGCTGGCAGCGGCCTTCCGTGGCGCACTCGGTTCACGAAGGATTCCCCGGGGAACCAGGGGTGGCAAACGAACAGGTCGACGTCGCACAGCCTGGATAGCGCGACGAACTGATGGCGATTGAAGGGCGCCATGTTCGGATTGCGCTCGCTGGGGAAGATCTTGGTTACGATCAGGACGCGCAAGGGACGTGGTCTTCCTTGGTAAGGTGTCGCCCGGCACCGAGGCATGCGGTCTCTTCGCGCCGCTGCCTCGTGGCGCCGCTGCCTCGTGGCGTCGCTGCCTCTTCGCGCCGCTGCCTCGTCGCGACGCTGCGTCTTCGCGATGCTGCGTCTTCGCGATGCTGCGTCTTCGCGATGCTGCGTGCTTCCAGGCGCGGAGCGTGGGCCGGTTTCGAGCTCAGCTCTGCAGGCCGAAGACCTTGTCCAGGCGCAGTACCTGGAAGATGCTGAGGGGCTGTCCGGTGACGCCGCGAACCTCGAACTGGCCCCCGCTCGCGCGAACGCGCTTGAACAGCGCGACGATGGCCCCAACCCCCGAGCTATCGATGAGCCGGAGCTTCGAGAGATCGAGCACGACCTGCTTCGGTTTCTCGTCAGCGACGGCGTCCATCTGCGGTCTGACTTCGGGCGCGGTCGTGGCGTCGAACTCCCCAGAGATCTCGAGCAGGGTGATCTCGCCTTGTTTGGAACGCTTGAACTCCATCGTTACTCCGAACGGAACCTACACCAGTCGTACCCGGTGTTGGGAAGGGGAACCGTTGCTTCGCATCTCGGCCACGAAGGCAACCTTTCGTGCCGGCAGTGGTTTCAACCTGGCGGGTGGGGGGGCGTCGCGCAGGCGGCGTTTCCCCCTAGTCCTGTCTCCGTGGTCTTCTGCAGACACGCTCGCCCCCCTGGAGGGTGTCGGCGAGCGAGCCTCGTGCCTTCGCGCGTGGTTCGACACGAGGAAATCCCGCATCGGGTCGTTCGGCGGATCTCGGATTGCCTCGCTAGATACGACCGTCAGTATACCCACGCGCCACCGCGGACGCCCAATACAAAAGCCCCCCGACGTGGGCCCGCTTCATCCGCCCGGCTGCTCGATCACCTGCGCGTGCCCATCGCCGGGCCGAGCGCTCGGTCCCGATTCGTCGAGCTCGCCTGCCTAACCAGGAGCCCGCCCAGGGCGCGCGTCGGAGTGCTTCGTTCGAGGTCTGGTGCATGTGCCGATGTTCGGACGCTCCGCCGGAGGGGGCGCCGCGATGCAGACGTGCGGGCGTCGCTCCAGGGCTCTGTCCTGGTGCTTGCTCTCGAGCCTGGGCCGTGTTCTCGGAGCTTGGGTTAGGTGGTATCAAGCATGCTCCGACTCGAGCTTCTTCCACCGTCGAGGAGGAGTGGGCAGCGTGCGCGAAGTCTTGACCTACTGGGCCCTGGTGCTGATCTCCGTGCTGGGGGTGGCGAATCCGATCCGATTGAGCGGGGCTCTGGTGATCGCGGGTGAGGGGCTCGGTGAAGGTGAACGCAGGCGCGTGATCCGGCGCGCGAGTCTGCTCGCGCTTGGTTTGCTGCTCGCGGCCGCCTGGGTGGGCAACCACGTCGTGCTCTACTTCGGCATCAAGACCGGAGGCTTCCGCGCTGCTTGCTCTCTACTCGTGCTGGTGTTGTGCCTTACGGAAATGCTGAGGAACCAACCGCTCAGCGCCTGGCCAGGCCAGCGCGACCCCGAGCACCTGGCGGGCGAGTTGGTGTTCTCGGGCCTCGCGGCGGTCCCCGTGCTGGGGACCGTCGTGATCTACTCGGGGGAGACACGAGAGCTCTGGCGGCGGGAGGTCACGCTCTCCGCGGTGTGCGTCGCGCTGGCAATCTCGTTCGTCGTGTTGCGCGCAGGGCCCAGGCTGCTCGAGCATTTCGGCGAGCGCGGGATGAGGTGGATGGGGCACGTGCTCCGGCTGACCGCCGCAGGCTGGGCGGTGGACTTCTTCTCGATCGGCGTGCGAGATCTCCTGCCGCTGATCACCTCGACTCCCCCTGCGCAATGACACGAGCGAGCTGGAGAGCGTCGACGTCAGGCGTTCAGCCGCGGTGGATCCGCTTCTTCATGGTGATTTCATTGCCGCGCGGATTATGGTGGACTTCGTCCATGAAGGTGTGGATGAGCAGTAGTCCTCGGCCGTGGACCCGATCGAGGCTGGCAGCATCCTCGGGATTCGGCAGCGACTTCGGGTCGAAGCCTCGGCCCTGGTCTCCCACCACGAAGTGCACGTCGGAGCGGGTGATTCGCGCCAGCACGCGCACCTTGCGTTCGGCGTAGGGCGGAGCCTGCATGCGCTGCTGCGCGGTCCGATCCCACTCGCCGCCGTCCAGCTCACGCAGCTTCGAGTCGAGCTCGAGGTTCCCATGGTACACCGCGTTGGCGAGTGACTCGCGCAGGGCGACGCCCACCTGCAATAGCGTCGTCTGATCGAAGCAGCGCATGAGCGCGAGGTCCGACTCGAGGTGGCGCACCAACGCGGCCAGCTCCCCCGGCGCGTTACCCACCTCGAAGACGGTCTGGGTCTCCGCGATGCAGTCCAGCACGCGCTGTTGATCTCGCGCTGGTTGGGTCAGCTCGAGGACGTCGCGGATGGTCGAGGCCAGCTCCCGCGCGAGATCTCGCTTCGGCACGTAGCTCGTCGCGCCTCTACGCAGGGCCTGAACGGCGACCGATTCACTACCATGGGCGGTCATCAGGACCACCGGTAGCGCAGGGAAACGCGCGTGGACGGTCTCCACGAGCTGGAGCCCGTCCATCTCCGGCATGATCATGTCCGTCAGGACCAGATCGGGGGCCATGGCGGCGATCGATTCGAGCGCCTGGGCACCGTTCTCGGCGAACGACGTCTCGAAGCCAGACTTCTCGAGCAGGCGCCCCGCCAGCTTCCGATCGAGCGGCGAGTCATCGACGACTAGGATCCGTTGGGCCATCAGCAGAGTCAGCTTATCGCGCCGGGCTACGACGTACAGGGGCGGGTCAGTGCGACTTCGCCAAAAACTCCCGGAGCGCAGGTTCGAGGCGGGCGAGCTCTGCGCTCAGTTCCTGGAAGGCCCCGTGCGCACCGGCCATGTCATCATCGCGACCCATGCGCTCGACGACCAGCGCCAGGTCGAACGCGGAGGAAGCCCCACAGTGATCCACGGCGCCTTTCAACGTATGAGCGGCGCGTCGTACCAACTCCCCGTCCGTGTTCTCGATCCCCCGCCGCATTTCGGCCAACCAGCCGGGGTACTCCTCCAGGAACACCTCGACCAGCTCGCCTGCAAGCTCTCGATCGCCCGCTGCGTGCTGGATCAGGACTTCCTCGTCGAACGCCTGGGTCTTCCCGCTGAACGGTACGGGGCTGAAGATCACGGAAGGCATGGGCTTGGTCTCTCCCTGGGAATCGGGGACGACCGAGTCCACGGTGTCGAACAGCTCCGCCATGCGAATCGGCTTGGTCAGGTAGGCGTCGAATCCAGCTGCCAGGCATCGTTCGCGGTCCCCGCGCATCGCGTGAGCAGTGACGGCGATCACGGGGATGTGCCGCGTGCCCTGAGCTTCGTGCTCCCGCGCCTTCTTCACGGCGGTGATGCCGTCGCAACCGGGCATCATGAGATCGATCAGCGCCAGGTCGTGGTCGCCACTCGTCAACTCATCGATCGCGGACAGTCCATCGGCAACGAGCGTCACCTGGTGGCCTTGCTTCTCGAACAGGCGGCGCATCAAGCGCTGGTTGACCAGGTTGTCTTCCGCGACCAGCACCGAGAGCACCCGGGAAGCCTGAGTGGGAATTCGCACATTCCCCGTTCCTCGCGGAACCCCTCGCATTGCGTCGATGACGGCTTCGACCAAGCGCGAGGGCTTGACCGGTTTCGTGACGTAGTCGGGTACGTGGAGCCGCCTGCAGTGAGCCGCGTCCACGCTACGGTTTGGCGTGTTCAGCATCATCACGGTGGGGATGATGGTCTCGCGCCGCCTCAGCTCTTCGACCAAGCCGAACCCGCTGAGGCCCGGTAGGGTCGTGTCCACGAGCAACAAGTCGTAGCGCGCCGCGTGCTCCGCGGCGGCGTCCAGCAAGTGCAGGGCATCCTCGGAGCTGGTCGAGACATCGGAGAACATGCCCCACTCCTCGAGCTCGCGGGACAGGATCTGGCTCGTGGTGGCGATGTCTTCGACGATCAGTGCGCGGCGCCCGCTGAGTTCGCTCGGCGGCACGGTACCTCGGCGCAGGCTGGGCGCGCCTTCGTGGCCCGCGAGCAGACCAAAGCTGAACACACTGCCCTTCCCAGGCTCGCTCTGGACCTCGAGTCGACCACCCATCATCTCGACAAGCCGCGTGGAGATGGAGAGACCCAGGCCGCTCCCCCCGTGCCGGCGAGTGACCGAGCCATCGGCTTGGGTGAACGGCTCGAAGATGCGCTGCATTTTTTCCGGCGGGATACCCGGTCCGGTGTCGGTCACGCTGAACCCGACCTCCATGGTCTGGGTTCCAACCTTCGCCGAGACGCGCACCACCACCTCGCCCCGATCGGTGAACTTCACCGCGTTGCCCACGAGGTTGACGAGGACTTGGCGCAGTCTGCCAGCGTCTCCAATCAAGGTCGGCGGGACACCATGTTCGACCTCGTAGCAGAGCTCGAGCCCCTTCTCGTGTGCTCGAAGCGCGAGGGTGCGCATGACCTCGTCGACGACCGTCCTCACGTCGAATGGAGCGGAATCCAGGTCCAGCTTGCCCGCCTCGATGCGAGAGAAGTCCAGGACGTCGTTGATGACCGTCAGCAGGGCCTCCGAAGACCCACGCACAGTGTCCAGATACTCGCGCTGCTCTCGGGTCAGCTCCGTGTCGAGCGCCAGCTCCGTCATGCCCATGATGCCGTTCATGGGCGTTCGAATCTCGTGGCTGACGTTGGCGAGGAACTCGCTCTTGGCCACGTTCGCCGCCTCGGCCGCTTCCTTCGCCAGGCGTAGCTCGACCTCGGCGCGGTCCTTCTCTTGCAGCAGTTCGCGCAGCCGCGCCGAGTGCTGCTGTTCCATGCGCAGCGCTTCGCGAGCCAGGCGGTCGCCTCGCTTCTTCGACATCGCTGCCATCACCACGATGGCCGGGACCGTCACGATGATCACCAGCACACGCAGCAGGTTCTCCTCCTCGTAGCGGAGCGATAGCCCATTTTCCGAGTAGAAAATTGCCAGGTAGCCACAGGTGACGAGGCCGCTGAAGATGCCCACCCGACCGCCGCCCGTGAAAGCGGAGAACACCACCAGCGTCATCAAGATGGCTGGGGGATTCGGAATGCGTAGCCCGAACTGGTCGGCCAGCTCGAAGACCGCGATGGAGACGATGGTCAGGAGCGGGCCGAGCAGCCGGAAGAGCCGGCTCGGCTCCGGAAGTCGCGCGGGTTCCGCTGGAAGGGTCTCGCTGGTCTCGGCCATTGGCGGGACGCAGCGTGGCACATCCCAGCAAGCTGCGGGCTACTGCAAGTTCTTTCAGGCTCGGCCCCCGAGCGGGTTTGAGCCGAGGTCCGCGAGGTGCTAACGCCGCCCGCTAACTTGAAGCCGTCTCTGCCCGCCCCCCGCCTCGCCCGCCGTCGACCGTTTCGGGATCCTTTCCCAGGCGGCGCTGTCGCGTGCCGACCGGAGGTCTCGTGTCTCTAGCGTATCGCGCCGTGCTCGGCGCGCTCTGGACCATCACCAGCAGCGTCGGCGGTCGCGCGGTGGGTCTCATCGCCAACATCGTGCTCGCGGCGCTGTTGACGCCCGAGCAGTACGGCGAGGCGAACGTCGCGATGATCATCGTCTACACGGCGAACATGGCGACCTACCTGGGGTTCGGCCAGTACCTGGTGGCCAACCCGAGAGCCGGCAACGACGTGGCTTTCCACGCGACCTTCTATCACATCAGCGTCGGCTGGATCGCGTTGCTCGGAGTGGTGTTCGCGGGAGGCTATTTCGCGAAGCTCTACGACACACCGGATCTTGGATTCTACATCAGCGCTGGGGCGCTCGCCGTCGCCATGGAGCGCGTGAGCTTCATTCCTGGTCGTATTCTCGCACGGGAAATGCGGTTCAAGGTGCTGGGGATCGCGCAGATGTGTGGCGAGTTCATGTACGCGGGCGCAGCACTGGGCTTCGCCTTCACGGGGTATGGCGCAAAGTCCCTGGTGTTCGCCGCGATACTGCGTTCGGTGGTCACCTTGCTGATCCTGACGCTGAGCGCCGAGCGCGCGATGTGGCTGACGCCCACGCGCATCACCTGGAAGACGACCCGTGAGCTGATCGACTTCGGTCTTCCGATCTCCATCGGCAACATCCTCCACTTTGGGTCGGCCAAGTGGGACAATCTGATCGTCGGCAAGGTGCTCGGCACCGGCGTGGTCGGTCAGTACAACTTCGCCTACAACATCGCCGATATTCCCGCAGCTCAGGTGGGTGAGCACATCGGCGACGTGCTGCTACCGTCCTTCGCGAAGCTCGAGGACGCCGCAGCCCAGAAGCGCGCTCTTGCGCGGGCGTCTGGCCTGCTGTCGCTGATCGTGTTTCCGCTCGCCGTCGGGCTGGGCGCCGTCGCTCACAGCTTGCAGCGCGCGTTCCTGAAGCCTAACTGGAACCTCGTCGGCAGCATGCTCGTGTTGCTCAGCGTGCTGTCCATCGTTCGCCCGGTTGGCTGGCTGATCAGCTCGTACCTCCAGGCCACGCTGCGACCGCGAGTGATCATGACCCTCGAAGCCGTCAAGGCACTGGGGATCGTGGTCTTCGTCTACCTGTTCGCCCGCTGGCTGGGGCCGCTCTGGGCGTGTACTGCCGTGGGGCTCGCCTTCGGCACGCACGCGCTCGCCAGCATCTGGGTGCTCAAGGCGCGGGACCAGATCCCGATGTCGCACCTGCTGCGCCCGATCGGGCGCCCGTTGTTCGCCTGCGCGCCCATGCTCGCGGTGGTGCTGGCGATTCGCTATGGCCTGAACTCGCCGAGCTGGAACGCGTGGCTCGCGTTGGTGGTGGAGATCGCCGCGGGCGCCGTCGCGTACGTCCTCGGTGCCTTCGCCTTCGCCGGGGCCCAGAGCCGCGAACTCATCGGCTTGTTGCGAGGTGCCTTGAAGCGTCAGCCAGGCGCTTGACCGACCGGAGATGGAGGCGCGGTGGTAGCTCGGGCGGAGAGCCGGCGCTCCTCGCCCCCAACCCGAAAACGGGTCACTCGGCGGCGCTGCGTAGAGCTTCCGCGCGGATTGGCGGGGGAGGGCAGGCAAAGTCACGAAACTCGCCTGCGTCCCCCGAACGGCCCGCCATCGCTGCCTGGGCGACGTTGTACATCTCCCGCGCGGTGACGTAGTGCAGCTTCCAGTGTTCGCCGTCGTTGAACTGCGCGAGGGCCCGATGCAGCGCGTGACCACCGGCCCCGAGCAGCGAGTCCGCCTGGCGATCTGGCGCGCCGTGGGTGTAGACCTTGACGAACACCCACTCCGGGCGCCCGGCGACGTGGATGTTCGCGTCGACCCAGGTTTTTATCCGTGAGGAATTTGCTGGATCGTCCGCGGTCACCGCGCCGTACTCGAGGCGCGGACGCCTCCGTCGTGGATCGTAGGCAAGGCTCAGGGGCCCCGTGATCATCAGTAGACGATCGCTGAGGGAATGGCCCACCTGGGCCGGGAGGCCGTTCTCGTAGGCTCGCTTGCGCTTGAGATCGCCGACCGGCCAGTAGATCTCGTTGACCCGCTGGGGCTGGGTCACGTCGGGGCATGATGGGAACGTCATGTCCGCGTAGCAACCCGTGCGGAAAAGCAGGGGCAGCTCGGCGTCCACTCCGCACTGCCTGCCGTCTGGACGGCCATTGGCCAAGGCCCAGTTGCCGTGGATGAACGCGTACCGCGGGCTGCCATCGGCGGCGCGCGAGAAATGGCCTCGCTCGGCGTAGATCTCCACCGCGTCACGGATCTTTGCCTCCAGGCTCGCCTCCGTGTCGTCCTGATGATGCAAGTGGAGCTCGACCTCGCCATACCCGCGCCGCACCAGATCCTCGAGCTTGTCGAAGAAGCCGGGATGATACTCTTCCCCGGGGAAAAAGAAGGAGTGCTGGGGGTGACGCCCGTCCGCGTCCGTGTATCGATCCGCGAGCCGAGGATACAGCTCGTGCCACTGATCGACGCGGCGTTGCCCCGTCTCGATGTCTGCCTTGCCGGTGGAGCCGGCCCAGAGCGGCTCGTAGTGATCGCAGAACGCGAACAGCAGATGGCGAGTTCCGGGCACCTTCGCGCCCCCCAGCGACGTCTTCGCGAGGTGCCTGAGATAGCCAGGGATCCAGCGCTCGAAGTGCTTTTCGCGGAGGCGGGCTAGCATGCCCCCTGAGTACCAGGCTTCATCCGATGAGCAAGACGCCGAGGTTCTTTTCCCTCGGTATCTCGGCGTGCTTGCTGAGCAGGTCTCGCTCTCTGGTCTTCCCGGTGCGCGCGACCGTCAACACGCCGTCGACGATCTGGAAGGCGCGCACGTGCTCGCCCAGCTTGTCGAAGCCCGTGAAGTCGATCAGGACGAATCCATAGCGCTCACGGTCGCGGTCGAGCGTCTGCTCCAGCTCCACCAGGTTCAACCCAGCGAGGGCCGAAGGCGGCGTCGTCACCGTCACGCGCTCGGCGATCCAGGTGGTGACGAAGCTGCGGCGCTGAGTCCGCTCCTCCAGCTTGCTCGCGAGGGCGCTGAGTGCCGGATGCCGGGTATTGGCGTCGAGCACGTTGACCGTTCGGTCGGCCGCGTGACTCAACGCGAGCGCGAGCTGGATCGCGACAGGAGGTATCGCGACGCGGTCGTCCGCGGGTATGAGTGCGACGCTGGTCAACTCGAGGCTGCGGAGCTTCCTCGCGGCGCGGAAGAACTCCGCATAGGCTTCAGGTGTTTCCCCGGGTGTGATGGGGGGAATACCGAGGCTCTCGAGCTTGCTCTTGCCGGCTTCCACGACGCACGAGGATCGCCTGCACCCCGACGCGCGTACAGACTTTTCCGCCTGTGCGGGGCGGCAAAGTAGTGGGCGTCTGACCCAGCCATGGTAAACGCCGTCGCCATGCGCCTTGCGTCCTTCGCCCGTGACTCACGTTGCGTCGCGCGCGCGCTGTTGACGGGAGTGGGGGGCTTGACGCTGGCCGCGGTCACGTCACCCGCTTCCGCCCAGACCAGCTTGCACCTCTCGGGGGAGGCGAGCATCGGCTGGACCGACAACATGCTCGGTACGGCGGATGACCCCGCCGACGGAACCCCGCCTCCAGTCGCGGTGTGGTTCAGCACGTTGACTCCCGGCCTTCAGCTCTACAGCGACTCTCCCCGCCATCGCTACCTGCTCTCCTACGGTCATCCGTTCACGTTCTATTTCGGTCACGCCGACGCCAACAGCGACGGCGACGTGGTGCAAGGCAGCGGGATCTGGACGCTCAGCGGCCAGGACGAGCTGCTGCTCGGGCTTGGTGCGTCGCGCACCACCAACGCGCTCTCGAACCTGCAGACGCCCGTGAACGCGGGCGCCGCTCAAGCGGACGGTCGCGCGACTCACGTGAACGTCAACGCCACCGAGCAGTGGAATCACGCCTTCAGCGAGCGCTGGACCGGGCGGCAGTCGTTCGGCTACGGGCTTATTATCCCCACGGATACTCCGGCGCCTGAGCCGAATCGCTACGACCTCAACGCTGGAGTGGGCGCGGACTACCTCGTCGGCTACGACAGCTGGGGGTTCGACGTCACGAGTAGCTTCTTCCACGTCGACGCGATCGACGCCACCGCCACGCAGGAGCAGCTGATCCTCCAGGGGCTCGTGCGCTACCGTCGTGATCTCGCCCGGGACTGGTCCTCCGAGCTGCGCGGGGGTGGAGGCGCCGCCAACGACCTCGACGGCCACACGGCCCTGGTGCCGCGCTGGGGGGCGAGCCTGTTCTGGAACTACAACTTCGCTCAGGCGTCGCTGAACTACGACCGCCAGATCACCGTGAACCTCCTCACTCAGCAAGCTTTCCTTGCGGATACCATTACGCTCTACGCTGGCGTGCCCATCGTGCCCGAGGCGAACATCTTGCTGACGACCGGGCACGGCTTCGCATGGAACCGGTTGATCCAGGACAACCAGGATCTCTCCGCCGAGCGCTCCAACAGCTGGACCAGCGAGGTAGCGGTAGGGTGGTTTCCTGACTACGACCTGCCGCAGTTCAGCCTGCGCTATCAGCACTTCCAGCAGTTCAACGCGCCGGCTACTGCGACCGCCCTGCCCAACTTGCACCGAAACCTGGTGATGTTCACGGTCAGCGGTCGCTTTCCGCCGAGGCGCATCGAACCCGTGCCTGCGCAGCCTCAGCGCGTCGACGGGGGCGATCGCGATCCGCTTGCACCTGCCGCGGATTCCCCGCGCGGCGGTGGCGCCGACCTCGACGCGCCGGACGCCAACCGCGTGCCCGTGGATTGAGGGTGACGCGGCGAGAAGCTAGGCTAGCCGCGATGCTTCGACCGCTACGCAACCCGATCGTCTGGGGGTTAGGTGCTGCGTTCATGCTCCTGGCCGCGCCAGCTCAGGCCGTCGTCTACGAGGTCGGTCCCGGGAAGACCTACGCCACCCCCGCCGAGATAGTCGACCGGCTGGCCCCTGGCGACCTGGTGCTGATCCTTGGTGGCGCCACGTATCCCGGAGGAATCGTCTTCTCGCGTCCCGGTACGGCCAATCGCAAGATCATCGTCCGTGGCGTGGCCGTCGAAGGCAAGCTGCCGGTCATCTCCGGCGGTCGGAACACGATCGAAGCAGCGGCCAACCACTACGTCTTCGAGAATCTCGATATCACCGCGGGCGGGTATCGCTGTTTCTTCCATCACGCCGATGACATCACGCTGCGAAGCTCCGTGGTACACGATTGCCCTGCGCATGGACTGCTGGGAGCCGACGAGGGCTCTGGGACGTTGCTGCTCGAGTACACCGAGTTCTATCACTGCGGAAACGCGGACCAGCATCACACCGTGTACATGGCTACGGACGAGACGCGGTATCCGAGCGCCGTGTTCCGCATGCAGCACTGCTACGTCCACGATTCTCGAGGCGGTCACTCGGTGAAGAGCCGCGCCGCGCGCAACGAGATCTATTTCAACTGGATCGAAGGTGGCCTGTACCACGAGCTGGAGTTGATCGGCGCCGACGGACAAGCCGCAGACCTCGTCCGCGAGGACAGCGACGTGGTGGGAAACGTGCTGCGCAAGACGAACGACTCCTACAGCGTGCGCATCGGCGGGGACGGAACCGGCGACAGCGGGGGACGCTATCGCTTCGTGAACAACACGTTCTTGCTGCAGTCGGAGGCGCGACCAGTGCTGCGTCTGTTCGACCGGGTTCAAAGCCTCGAGGTGGACAACAACCTGTTCTATCGTGCGGGTGGTAAGCCGGTGCAGGCGCTGCACACGGAGCACGTGCGCTGGACGGAGGGGCGACCGATCCTGAGTGGAGCGAACAACTGGCTTCCCTCCGGTTCGCAGTTCCCCGAGGAATGGATTGGCACGAAGCTCGGGGGCGATCCCAAGCTCATGGACGTGTCCGGGCTGAGTCGCCCAGATGGGGGTATCGATCTCCGACCCGGCCGAGGCAGCCCCCTGGTCGACGCTGGGGCGTTGACCGTCGCTGGGCCCAAGGGCTTCGAGATACCCAGACCGCTGACGGCGCTCTCCTCCTCGCCTCCACCTCGTCGCGGAGGCGTTTCTTTCTTGCGTGAGACCGATGGCAAGATCGACATCGGCGCGTACGAGGGAGGCTTCCCGCTGCGAGCCATGCGCCGGCTGCCCGAGCGGCCTGGCTCCGGAGACGCTGTCGATCCGATGACGCCGAATGCCGTGGCTCCAGCCTCCGATGCAGAGCCCGCGGGATCTCTGGGCCCGGCGCGCTCGGAGCACAGCGCGGGACGTTGCGGTTGTCGCACCGTCGGCGCCCCAGGGGGCGCGGGACCCGACTGGCGCGCCTGGGGCGTGCTGACGTGGCTTGGCGCGCTGGGCGGCTTCGCGCGGCTGCGCGGCCGACGCGAGAAGCCGCGCGGGGGCGAGCCGCGTGTGCGTTGGCCGGCAGGGGTCATGGACCACGAGAAACACACGCGCCGTCTGCGCCGCCTGATACGCTCCTAGGGTTATGGGTCGCGCCACTCCTCGCGTGGTGACTCTCGGCGGGGGTCACGGGCAGGCGGTCGTGCTGCAGGCGCTGCGTCGCCTGGAGTGCGAGATCACCGCTGTGATCTCGGTGGCTGACGATGGCGGTTGCTCGGGCAAGCTGCGTCAGGAGCTCGGCATGCCACCACCAGGCGACTTGCGTCGATGCCTCAGCGCGTTGGCCAAGAGTCCAGAGCTCGCTCGACGCTTCGAGCTACGCCTCGAGGAACCAGGCTTCGAGGGACGCAGCGTCGGCAACCTCGCCCTTGCCGGGGTGTTCCGGGAGACCGGGAGTCTACAGCAGGCGGTGGATTGGGCCGGGGAGCGGCTCGGGTGTGTGGGACGAGTGGTGCCCGTTTCCGAGTCCCCTGGCGTGCTCGTGGTCTATGACGCCGAGCTCGGGCGAGTCGAAGGAGAGAGCAACGTCGAGCGGCGAGACGTGGTGCCGATGGTCGCTGCCGTGCACGGTGCCCTGCGCGCCAACCCCATCGCCATCGACGCGATACGATGCGCGGACCTGATCGTGATGGGACCGGGCAGCTTCTACACCAGCACGCTCAGCGTGATCACCACGGGGGAGGTGGCGCAGCGGGTCTGTGAAAGCCAGGCGGAAAAGTTGCTGATCGCCAACCTGCTCGCCGAGGGGAGGCAAACACAGGGTTTCATCGACACCGACTACCTGCGTGTGCTCTCGGACCATCTCACCATCGCCAGTGGAGGTGAGACGACGCGGGTGCATCTGCTGGCTCACCGCGCACCCCGAGCAGCGGAGGGAAGCTTCTCCGAGGAGCCCCTGAGTGACGGGGCGCGGCACCTGGTTGCACCTCTTGCGTCACCCTCGGTCGGTCTCCACGATCCGGATCTCCTCGCCGACGCGCTCAGTGAGTTCTTTGGACTCGAGCGGCGCTCCGCGCCCGAGTCTCGCCTCCCGACGGAGCGTGAGCGGACGAGCGCGCTGGAGATCGAAGCGCGCCTGCGCGCGAGCCTGGACCCAGAGACCTGAGTTCGCGGGAGCGGGAACGCCGTAGCGTCGGGGGTGCCGGGTCCCGGCGTGCCGGGTCAGGTCAAGATGTCATCGAACAATCGTTGGTGGGCGTCGATCATCGCTCGCACGCTGAAGCAGCGCTCGAAGCGCTCGCGGTTTCGCGCGGAGAACTCGGGGAGTCGATCCCGCTCCTCGGCAGCCCGCAGGATGCAGCGCGCCAGGGCGCCAGGGTCCTTCGGAGGCACCACGAAGCCACTCTCTCCGTCCAGGATCACCTCGGGATTCCCACCGACGCTGGTGCACAGCACCCGCTTCCCCATGGCCAGCGCCTCGCAGAGCGCGAGGGGCAGGCCCTCCCACAGCGAGGGCAAGACGTAGAGATCGAGCGCCGAGATCACCTCGGGCATGTCTCCCCGGTAGCCCATGAAGCGGAAGCGATCTCCGAGGTCCCTCGCTTGGTCCTCCAGCTGTTGACGCAGCGGCCCGTCTCCGGCGACGGCGAAGCGCACGTTGGGGGACCGCTCGAGCACGTCCCGCGCGGCCTCGATCAGGTAGCTGATGCCTTTCTGCTCCGAGAGCACGACGCCTGTTCCGACCAGGAACTCGTCGTCCCTCACCCCCAGCTCGGTGCGCACCTTCGTGCCGTCAACCGCGCGGAAACGCGATCCGTCAATTCCATTGTGAATCACCTGGACGGGACGCGGCACTCGAACGTCCCGTTGCAGCGTGCGCTCGAGGTCGTGACTAACAGCCACGATGCGGTCCGCAAGACGCACGTACAGCTTGAACTTCTGGCGCGAACTCTCGCTGGCGCTGTAGATCTGGTTGTGCTCGGAGTAGAGCAGCACGGGGCGAGGAAGGGTCCCGCGCAGGGCGAGGCCCGAGTAGATCAGAGGCGCGGCGTTGTGCGCGTGCACGATGTCCAAGCGCTTGTCGGCGATGAAGCGGCGCAGATCACGCAGCGCCGCGAAGTCCACCGAGATGGGGCCAAGCTTGGTCTGGCGCTTCTCGAGCACCAGGCAGTTCTGCGGCGGAAGGTCGACCTGCGAGAACAGCTTTCCCGGGCCATCCAGGCAAATCAAGAAGGGCTCGACCCGCGTCCGATCGAAGTGCTGGAGCAGGCTGATGACGACCTTCTCCAGGCCGCCGACGTCGAGGTTGTTGACCACCATGCAGACGCGCGGTGGGGAGTTTGCAGGACGCAGGCGTCGTAGCGTACGACCTAGCGACGGGAGCGAGCGGCCCATGGCTAGATGTCCAGCTCGCCGTCGTACATCGCCCAGCTGCTCTCGCTCAGCACGCGCCGCCTGAACGCGTCGTCGCGTTCCTTGGGCACGTAGGCGATCAGGTTGCGCTCGCCCGCGCGCCGAAAGAACAACAGCTTCGGCAGGATCTCCACCACGCTCGGCGTGCCCGCGTAGTAGATGCAGATCGAATCCTTGCCCGAGTCGTGCATGAATCTCGCGAACGCCATGACCAGCGCCTCGCCCTGGGCAGGGGGCCCGTCCCACACCGCATCCAACAGGAACACCTTGCCATCCTCCTCGCGGAACACGATGAAGCCACGCAGCTCCCCGCTCGACGTGTTACGCATGCGGAAGAAGCGGTAGCTCTGGGTAGGGTGGTCCGCGTAGCGCCAGTTGAGATAGGCCGAGTCTCGCGCCCCCGACACATCGCACAGGGCGGCGCTGGCGAACTCGAGTGCATCGAAGCTCTCGTCGGCGCGCGCCTGGAGGTCGCAGCTGATGCCGCGTAGCTTGCCAACCGAGAGCCGCAGGTCGTTGATCTGAAGCACCCGATCGCCCACCAGGCTACCGATCCGCGCGGCGGGCGGCACCAGCTTCTCCCGCAGCCGTGGCCCGACGTAGGGCTCGAGCCGCGAATCGGTGAGCTCACCCAGCTTGTAGCCGGTGCGCAACGGTTTCACCCACATCACGCTGTGGGCCACGGCGCCGTAGCCGATGCGCTTGAAGATGGGCCACGCGAGGTTGTTCGGATAGCCGTAGATGAACTCGAAGCCGGCCTCCGCGCTCTGTTCCGCGAGGGTTCGCTGAAGCTGCAGCGCTGGACCCGCGATGCGGTGCTTCTTGCTGACGAGGAAATCCGCCATCACACCGGCGATCACCACGCGAT
Source organism: Polyangiaceae bacterium (assembly GCA_041389745.1). Lineage (GTDB taxonomy): Bacteria > Myxococcota_A > Polyangia > Polyangiales > Polyangiaceae > JAHBVY01. Next base: position 126,131 of record JAWKRF010000019.1, on the reverse strand, counting down.
CTCCCACGCGGACGCGCCGCGGGTAGACGCTGGCGCAGCCGATCAGCTCGTTGGCCTGTGTATCCTTGACGAACCACGTCTTCGCCGGTCCCAGGGGGTTCGTCTCGTAGAACCAAGCGAGGCGCTTCTCGATCACGTCCTGGATGCGTGAGTCGCTCATGCCCTCGCGCCACAGGGCCGTGACGGCGCGGGTCTCTCCTGGCGTTGCGAGGTACGCCTCGTAGCGGTTCATGCGTGATTCACTCCGAAAGGCCTGCGCGGCGCACCGCGCGATTGATGAAGGGGACGAAGGCCTTGGCTGCCTTCTGCTGCCCCTCGGTGGTGGGGTGGCTGTCCGTGCCGTCTCCCGACGGATACGCCAGGAAGTTCGAGTCGCCCCCGGTGAGCTGGGCGTAGTAGTCGAAGACCACCACGTTCTTCAGCGGATAGTCCTTCAGCCAGCCGTCTGGCGAGGCGACCCAGTCATTGAACTCGCGGGCGAGGCGGGCGCGCTCCGCCAGCACCTCCGCCGTCGAGGGCTTGCCCATCGCCTTCTTGGCGAGCGCCTTCAAGAGCGGCTCCTTGTCGAAGCTCGACGCGTTCGGTGGCGCGGTCAGGTAGACGAATAGCTTGTGCGGCTGGCGCTTGAACTCGTTCAGGAGCCTCGTGAACTCGGCGCGCGCGTTCCACACCGTGAGCTCGGGACCCGAGGGGTCTCCCGGGGCTCGACCCATCCCCACGAAGCGATTGTTGGGATAGCAGGACTTGAACAGGACGACGTCGTTGTCTCCGTCGCCTAGCTCCTCGTCATTGAAGCGCGCGCGGAGGATCTGTTCCATCTTGGTCTGGAACTTCGGGAGCCAGTCGAACAGATCGGTGTTCTCTCCGAGCGTGCTTCCGTAGGAGACCTCATGGACCGCGTAGCCCTGGGCAGACAGCAGGCGTCTCAGGCCGCCGCCATTCTCGTGCGTCGAGTGGATGCTGTCTGCCAGGTCACGGTTCGACCCGGGATCCGCGAGCAGCTGGCCACCGACCGAGTGGTGGATGAACAGCAGGTCCAGGTTCTTGGCAGGTTTCTCGTCGGAGAATGCGCTTAGGTCCATGGTCTTGCTTCCCTTCTCGGGCACCGAGTGCGCCTCGCCACCCACCGGGATGAGCAGAGCGCCAAAAATGAAGACGCCAGCAGCGATACCAACAGACAGCTTCTTACCCATCTTCAGCCTTCTCCGGGGGTGAGCGGGAAAATGCTCGCGAAGGATCAAACGCTGGCGGCGCGCGGCGGGAGCAGCTCTGGGTCGTCCCAGTCTGGCCGTCGCCCGTAGCGCAACAACCCGTAGGCAAAGCCGAGTCCGTGGGACACGTGCAAGGTCGGGAAGATCGCCCACACCACGGGGATCGCCCACGCGCCAACCTTGTGGCCGACACGCGCGGCTTCGACACCGGTCAGGGCAGCGTAGGCGCCGAAAGCAAGCCAGGTGGAGGGCTTGTGGGGCCGCGTCAGCAGCAGCACGGCTCCCCCCATCGTCATCATGAAGGGAATCGCGGGGCTGATGCGCGGAAAGCGACCCCGCTTGAGCAGCGTGCGCGCTCGACCGGTGCCGTACTTGAAGTACTGCTTCGAGAGGCTGCGGAACGAATCCCTGGGGTAATAGTAGGCCTCGATCTCCGAGCTCAGGTAGATCTTGCCGCCGGCTTCCAGGATGCGCTGGTTCAGCTCGGAGTCTTCGTTGGTGATGGCTCGCGGATCGTACATGCCGACCTGCTCGAATACCTCGCGACGAAACGCGCCGCAGAAGACTGTATCCACGAACCCGCTCTTCGTCTCGTCCTTGTAGGTCGCCCCGCCAACGCCGAGTCGGCTCTCCATGGCAGCGCACAGGGCTCGCTGGAACCACGTCTCGGCCCGCGGGCGTTGAGACCCGCCAGCGTTCATCGCGCCGGTCTCCTGGAGCGCCTCGATGCACTTCCTCACGTAGTCGTTCGCGTACTCGCAGTGCGCGTCGAGCCGCACCAGCACGTCACCCTCGGCGATACGAATGATCTCGTTCATCGCCGCAGCCTGAATGCGCTGGGGGTTGTCGACCCAACGCAACCGTGGTTCCCGCGCGGATAGCTCCTCCAGGATCTCCCGGGTGCGGTCGCTGCTGCCGCCGTCCGCCACCACCACCTCGACGCGACTCGGCGGGTAGTCCTGGTTCAGCGCGTCGCGGACGCACTTCTCGATGTAGTGCTCCTCATTCAGGCAAGGGATGCCGATGGTCACGAGCGGCAGGTCGATCTCGGGCATGATCCCGCGAGCCCTAGCACTCCCCGAACCGAAATGCGACCGCGGATCCCGCGCTCGAATCGGCGTCGCGCAACCGTTGCGTGATCCTCGCCGCGTGGTCCCCCGGTCGCGGCGGTCTCGCCTGAACGACTCGCTCGGCCGAGTCAGTTGGAGCTCGGTGGGCGGAGCGTCGGCCGCCGGCGAGCCACCAGGAACGTGCTGTCGTCGGCAGCCAGGCCGGAGCCACGGTAGGCGCGACACATCTCGATCAGCCGCTCGCGCATCGAGCTCACGCTGGCGCGCGGGTTGATCGCCACGATCTGCGAGAACCCCATGCCGAGGCGGTCAGCTCCCAAGGGTTCTCGCCGCTGGTCCTCCATTTCGGTCAGGCCGTCCGTGTACAGCAAGAGCACGTCATCCAGCGCCAGGACGCTGTGTTCCGAGCGGAAATGACTCTGGATCATGCCCAGCCCGACGTTTTCGTTCTGCTGAAGTGTGCGTAGCGAGCCGTCTGGTCGCACCACGAACGCCGCGGGGTGACCGGCGCTGACGACCTCGAGCTCACCCGTATGGCAATCCAGTGCGACGCACGTCATGGTGACGAACGAGTGGTCGGGGAGGTAGCTCATCAGGTACTCGTTGCACCGCCGCATCAGCTCCGGAAGCGGAGGGCTGGTATCCGCGGTGGCCCGCACGAGCGTGTGCAAGCTGGAGGCGACCAGGGCTGCTTGCAGACCCTTGCCGCACACGTCGGCGATGGCGAGCAAGACCCGACCATCGGGCAGGGGTAGTGCGTCCACGTAGTCGCCACCTACCCAGCGGCAGGGCTCGAAACCGATGGCGAGCTCCAGGCCCTCGAGCTCGAAGGCACGAGGGACGAGGCCCTCCTGGATCTGCCGAGCCATGTCTAGCTCACGCTCGATGAACGCGCTCTGGCGGACCTGCGCTCGCATGTCCCAGACGACCTCCGCTTGCTGGTATGCCTCCGAGACCAGCGCCACGAGGTTGAGCCATTCGTCGGAGCCGTAGCGCTCGGGGAACTCGAGGTACAGGGCGTCGATGCGCTGATCCGTCGTGATCAAGGGGACCGCCACGACGGAGACGTCTCGTACGCGCCCGGGGTGCACCACGTCCCCCGTGATCTCGGTGTTCGATGCCAGCACGGGCTCGTGCGTGTCCCACAGCTGCTTCAGTACGCGAGGCACGAACTGCAACGGGCGGTCCGTGCGATCGTGATGCTGAGGGCCGCAGATCACCTGGGGGGTGCGGCCCTGCTCGAGCCGCACGACGGCGGAAGAGTTGGCAGGGAAGTCGTCGCCGACCACGAACTCACACAACGTGAACACCCGCAGACCCCAGTCCTCGACGCGCATCAACTCGCGGCTGAGCTTCATCAGGGTGCCGAGATGAGCCGCGCTGATCTGCGGAGCGGTGCGCAGGGTGGATGGGGGTTGATGAAAGACCGCGGTGGGTTCGTCCTGCTCAGTCGCCGCCGCGGTGCGCATGCGGCTGGAGCTCGGGGCGTCGACCAGGGGCGAGCGAAAATCGGGCACCGAGTTCGAGCGCAGTCTGAGAGTGAACTCGCCGATGCGGACGCCATCTCCCGGATTGAGCAGGCGCTCGGCGGCGGGCGTGCCGTTCACGTAAGTCCCGTTCTTGCTCCCGAGGTCATGGATCCACCAGCGCCCAAACGGACCCATCACCAGCTCGGCGTGGGAGCGCGAGACGCTCGAGTGGTTCAACACGACCTGAGCGTCAGGGCGCCTGCCGATGACGTGGTGGCTACCAGACAGCTGGTGAAAGCGAACACGCTCCTCTCCGACTCGTCGGATTTCGAGGAACGCTTTGGCGTTGGTTCGGGACTCGGGACCGCTCATGCCAGATCGGGCTTCGCCCGCAACGAACTCAGTACACGAAAGTGCCGCCGTCTCTAGTCTCTGGTGAGGGGCATCGCAACACGGCCGATTGGCCGAATGCGGCGCCGTGCGCGTGTCTCGCTGGGTCCGCCTCGGGAGGTGGCGGTCCTTGAATCCCTCGAGCTCCACGCACCCGCCGTTCAGCCAGCACTCCACCGTCACGTGAGTTTCCGCGCCGTTGAAACCCAGGCCTTGAAACCCAGGCCTCGAAACCCAGGCCTTGAAACCCGGTCTCGAAACCTGGTCTTGGAGGCCGCTCGACCTCAGCCTGGCCAGCTCGCCTCCGGCGGCGATCCTACGCGCGCCTGTGGGACGCGTGCTCCGCTGATCTTTCGCGAGGTCGCTGGGGCGGCGTCAACGTTTGCGTGGCCTGTCCACGGATCAGCGCTTCGGCCGTGCGACGCGGAGGTCCGTTGCTCCCGAACGGGCGGGCGACGTACAGCGCGATCCTCGCCCACAAACCCAAAAATTCGCTTAGCCCTGGTGTGGGCGACTGCGCTACACCTCCCGGCCAGTACGCTCGGGCCCAGAGTGCACGCACGAGTCAAGAAAGGTCCCTGATGTTTTCCGCAGACGTTCTCAAGATCGACGCGCCGCAGGTGGCGGACGCGATACAGAAGGCCATCGTCGAGCAGGTGCGCGGCACCCTGCGGCGAAAAGGGGCCGTTCTCGGGCTGAGCGGCGGCATCGACAGTTCAGTGGTCGCTGCGCTGTGCGCCCGCGCGTTCGGCCCGCAGCGCGTGCTGGGATTGTTCATGCCGGAGCGTGACTCGTCCGACGATGCGCTCTCACTGGGGAAGCTCCTCGCCGACGCCTTCGGTATCCCCACGGAACTTGAGAACATCAAGCCGGCGCTGGACGGGCTCGGTTGCTATCGTCGTCAGGACGACGCGATCCGCATGGTGTTCGCCGACTACGAGCCGGGGGACAAGTTCAAGATCACGCTGCCGTCGATCCTCGAGGGCAATCGCCTCAATGTCTTTCGGCTGACCATCCAGAAGGCGAACGGGGAGCTCAAGGAGTCGCGGATGCCGCCTGCCGCCTACCTTCAGCTGGTGGCGGCGACCAACTTCAAGCAGCGCGTCCGCAAGATGATGGAGTATTACCACGCGGATCGCCTCAACTATGCCGTCGCTGGCACCCCGAACCGGCTCGAGTACGACCAGGGATTCTTCGTCAAGAATGGTGACGGCTCGGCGGACGTGAAGCCCATCGCGCATCTCTACAAGAGCCAAGTCTACCAGCTCGCCGAGTACCTCGGGGTGCCGGAGGAGATCCGCAAGCGTCCTCCGACCACCGACACCTACTCGATGCCGCAGACGCAGGAGGAGTTCTACTTCGCGTTGCCCTACGACAAGATGGACCTCTGCCTCTACGCGCTGAACAATCAGGTGCCTGCCGCGGAGGTCGCGGCGGTGCTCGAGCTGACGTCCGAGCAGGTCGAGATCGTGTTCAAGGACATCGAGGCCAAGCGGCGCACGACCAAGTACCTCCACATGGGGCCTATCCTCGTGGAACCGCTCCACGGCTGAGGTCGCGAGCACGCCATGTGCGGAATTGCTGGCATCCTGAGCTTGAAGGCCGACCTGCCCCCGACTCCGGTCGAGGTGCTGAGTCGCATGGCCGCTACGATCGAGCACCGAGGCCCCGATGAGTTCGGCGTCTATCGCGACGCCCGCGTGGGCTTGGCGCACGCACGACTCTCGATCATCGACTTGGCCACCGGCCAGCAGCCGCTCGCCGACGTCGACGAACGCTTCTGGTTGGTGTTCAACGGCGAGATCTTCAACTACGTCGAGCTGCGCGCGGAGCTGGTCCAACTCGGTCATCGCTTTCGTACGAAGTCGGATACCGAGGTCATCGCGGTCGCGTTCAAGCAGTGGGGGCATGAGGCTTTCGCCCGCTTCAATGGGCAGTTCGCGATTGCGCTCTGGGACCCTCGGAAACGCGAGCTCACGCTTGCTCGTGACTGGTCTGGGATTCGGCCGCTGTACTACATGGAGCACGCGGGCCGGCTCTACTTCAGCAGCGAGGTGAAGGCGATCTTCGCGGCCAGCGACGAGGTACCTCGCGCGTTCGACGCTCGAGGTCTCGAAGAAACGTTCACCTTCTGGAGTGCCGTACCTCCCCAGGGGGTGTTCGAGGGAGTGCGTGACCTGCCGCCCGGACGCGTGCGCGTCTACTCGGAATCCGGGGTGGAGGAGCATGCAGCCTTCGAACTCGCGTTCCCGCGTTCCCGCGAGGAAGAGTTCCAGGGCAGCCTCGATGACGCCGTGGTCGCGGTGCGTGACGCCCTCAACGAAGCCACTCGTCTGCGCATGCTGCGCGCTGACGTGCCCGTTGGGAGCTACCTCTCGGGCGGCCTGGACAGCTCTCTGGTCGCGGCGATGGGCAAGCGCGCCAAGGGTGAGGGGTTTCAGACGTTCAGCCTGCGCTTCGAGGATGCGGAGTACGACGAGACCGATTTCCAGCGGATGATGGTCAATCACATCCAGAGCCAGCACCACGAGCTGGTGGTATCGCGTCGCAGCATCGCCGAGGTATTCCCGAAGGTGATTTTCCACGCGGAGCGACCCGTGCTCAGGACCGCCCCCGCGCCGCTCTTCATGCTCAGCGGACTGGTCCATCGGCACGGCATCAAGGTCGTGCTCACCGGTGAGGGCGCGGACGAGGTCTTTGCCGGCTACGATATTTTCCGAGAGGCAAAAGTCAGACGCTTCTGGGCGAAGCAGCCCGACTCCTCCTGCCGTCCGCGGCTCCTGGAGCGCCTGTACCCTTACCTGGCGCGCTCTCCCGTGAGCCAGCAAGCCATGGCTCGCAAGTTCTTCGGGAGAAACCTGGCTGGCTACGCGCAGCCCGGCTTCTCCCACGACATGCGCTGGCAAGGCACGGCAGCCTTGAAGCGTATGTTCACGCCCGCCCTGCGCGAGGCTGTCGGGGGAGTCGACGTCGAGCGGCGCTTGATTGGCGACTTGCCCGAGGATTTCTCCAGGTGGTCGTATCTGGCCCAGGACCAGTACCTGGAAATGCGCACGCTGCTGGCTGGGTATCTGCTGTGCTCGCAGGGTGATCGCATGCTGATGGGGAACTCGGTCGAGGGGCGCTTTCCGTTCCTTGACATCAACGTCGCGCGCCTCGCTGCCTCGCTTCCTGCCAGCTACAAGCTCCGCGTGCTCGACGAGAAGCACGTGGTCAAGCGCGCCAGCCACGGAGTCATCCCCGGGGAGATCCTGTCCCGCAAGAAGCAACCATATCGTGCGCCGGACGCGCTGGCGTTCGTCGGCGAAGGCGCGGAGTGGGCGGAGGACTTGCTCTCGGAGAACGCGATCAAGGACTCGGGTGTGTTCGAACCAAGCGCGGTGGCGCGGCTGTGGGCGAAGTGCAAGGCGCGGGCTGCGACGCAGTTCTCCAACACTGACAACATGGCCGTCGTGGGCGTGCTCTCCACTCAGCTCCTCCACGAACAGTTCATTCGTAGTGCCCCGACGCCGCGCGCGGCGATTCAGCTGGGTACGCTGGTGGACAAGCTCTCCAGCTAGTCCGTTCGACTGCTTCGCGGGGACCCGCGAACCACATGGCGCGTCGCGCCTCGAGAAGGATCATGACCGAAGCCGCAGTACCCCTCTTGCACGACTACATCGCCGAGGCCGCGCGCCGCGCCCCCGACAAGGAGGCGCTGCTGTGCATGAAGCAACGTTTGACCTTCAGGCAGATCGATCAGCGAGCGAACGCCCTGGCCCATGCGCTGATCGCCCGAGGCATTCAGCCCGGCGATCGCGTGCTGGTCTTCGCTGACAACACGCCGGAGACGGTGATCTCCTACTGGGGTGTGCTCAAAGCCAACGCGGTCGTGAGCGTCGTCAACCCGCTGACCAAGGCGGACAAGCTCAGCTATCTGTTGAACGACTGTCGTGCGGCGGGGCTCATCACCGACGCCCACCTGGGGAAGGTCTTCAGCGAAGCGGTGAAGGAGACCACGCACCTCAGGACGGTGTTGGTGAGCGGGAAAATCTCCGCGGAAAAATTGACCGAGCTTCCGAACGCCGCAGAGTTCCATGCCGCGATCGAGGCGGAGGACGGAGGCACAGCTCCGCCGAAGCGGCGCATCGACGTCGACCTGGCGAGCATCATCTACACCTCTGGCTCCACGGGTGATCCGAAGGGCGTGATGCTCACCCACCGCAACCAGCTCACCGCGGCGACCAGTGTCTCCAGCTACCTTGGCTACGCCGAGGACGATGTCGTGCTCAGCGCCCTTCCGCTCAGCTTCGACTACGGGCTGTATCAGATGATCATGTGCGCGCGGGTGGGCGCGCGGCTGGTGCTGGAGCGCTCGTTTACCTATGCCACGCAGGTGCTGAATCTGATCGTCTCGGAGGGAGCGACCGTATTCCCAGGGGTGCCCACGATGTTCGCCATCATGGCGGAGATGAACAACATCGAGGAGTTCGATTTCAGCAAGGTGCGCATGACGACGAACACGGCCGCGGCGTTGCACCAGAAGCACATCGACGCGCTCAAGCGGATCTTCCCCCAGGCACGCATCTTCAGCATGTACGGCCTGACCGAGTGCAAGCGCTGCACGTACTTGCCGCCCGAGGACATCGATCGCAAGGCGGGCAGCGTCGGTATCGCGATTCCCAACACCGAGGTGTGGGTCGTCAATGACCAAGGAGAGCGCTGTAATCCTGGCGAGATCGGCGAGCTCGTCGTTCGTGGAGCGACCGTCATGCGTGGCTACTGGGAGAAGCCGGAGGCCACTGCCAAGCGCCTCAAGCCTGGCCCGCTCCCCGGAGAGATGATGCTGTTCACTGGCGACTTCTGCAAACAAGACGAGGACGGCTACGTCTACTTCGCCGGTCGCATGGACGACATCATAAAAAGCCGTGGGGAAAAGGTGGCGCCGAAGGAGGTCGAGAACGCACTGGTCGCCATCCCCGGTGTCAAGGAGTCGGCGGTCATTGGCGTCCCCGATGACATCCTGGGACATGCCATCAAGGCGTTCGTCGTGCTGGAGCACGGCGCCGATCTGAACGAGAAGCAGATTCAGAACGAGTGCCGCTCGCGCCTGGAGAACTTCATGGTGCCGAAGTTCGTGGTGATCGTGGACGACTTGCCCAAGACCACGACCGGGAAGATCAAGAAGACGGGGCTGTCGTGAGCCTGGTGGCGGAGATCCTCCAGGCGCTGGAGAGCGCTCGAGACGCGCACCAGTTCGACCAGGACGTGAGCATCGTCGATGCCGCCGCCGAGGCCGAGTACATCGTCGAGGTCGCTTCGCGGCACGGGGCCGACGGAGCTCGCGAGCGAGCGCTGGAGTACGCGCTACGTCGAGCCCAGGGCGAACTGCTAGGCCATGTACTCGGGTTCGTGCGGTTCATGGGCGTCGAGCTGCTGACGGACAAGCAGTGCCTGGTACCGCGTCGGGAGACGGAGGTCCTGGGACGGGCAGCGGTTCGCGAGCTCCAGGCGATGAACCGTGCGGCGGTGAATGTGGTCGACATGTGCTGCGGTGCTGGGAACCTCGCGTGCGCGATCGCGAGCCACGTCGACCACGCCAACATCAACGCCTCGGATCTCACCGATGGCACCGTCGACCTCGCGCGGCGCAACGTGAAGCACCTCGACCTGCACGCCCGCGTCGAGGTTCATCAGGGAGACCTGTTCGAGCCGCTACGGGGTCGCGGCCTCGAGGGCCAGGTCGATCTGATCGTATGCAACCCGCCATATATTTCGTCGGGACGTCTCGGAGCCGAGCGCGCCGAGCTGCTCGACAACGAGCCAAGAGAAGCGTTCGACGGTGGGCCATACGGGCTGACGATTCACCAGCGCGTGCTACAGGACGCGCTCGATTTCTTGCGCCCAGGCGGTTGGCTGATGTTCGAGTTCGGGTCGGGACAGGACCGACAACTCAAGCTGCTTTTCGGCCGCACCCGGGGCGCGTATGTGGACATTGGATGGGAACAGGATGCGCAGGGCGGAGCCCGCGCCGCCATCGCGAGAAAGGCAGATTGAAATGGACATCGCTGACAAGGTGCGTGGGTTCATCAAGGAGAACTTCTACGCCGACGCCTCGGATCTTACAGACGAAGCGTCGCTCCTGGACATGGGGATCGTGGATTCAACCGGCATCCTGGAGCTCGTGATGTTCTTGGAGACCGAGTTCGACATCAAGGTCGAGGATCAGGAAATCCTCCCGGAAAATCTGGATTCCATCGCGAACACCGTCGAGTTCGTCAAGCAGAAGCAGGCCAGCTGAGGCCGGGTGGAGAAGTAGCCATGACTGACAAGCAAGCCCTCCTCAAGAAGATCGAAGACGGTACGTTTCACGTCGGAATCATCGGCATGGGCTACGTTGGCCTGCCGCTCGCGCTGACCTTCGTCGAGCGCGCGAAGCTCAAGGTGACCGGCTTCGACGTCGATCAGAAGAAGGTCGACGCCCTGAACCGGGGCCAGTCGTACATCATGCACCTCGGTGCCGACCGCGTGGCGAAGGCCAAGGAGTCGGGGTTGTTCACGGCGACCGCGGATTTCGATCGCCTCGGAGAGCCCGACGCGCTGCTGATCGCCGTCCCGACCCCGCTGACCGCTCAGCGCGAGCCAGACATGAAGTATGTCGTGTCTACCGGCGAGGCCATCAAGCCCCGCCTGCGCAAAGGGCAGCTCGTCGTCCTCGAGTCCACGACCTATCCCGGTACCACCGATGAGCTACTGAAGGGTATCCTCGAGGAATCCGGGCTCAAGTGCGGAGAGGACTTCTTCCTGGCCTTCTCCCCCGAGCGTGAGGATCCAGGCAACAAGAGCTTCAACACCGCGACCATCCCGAAGGTCGTCGGCGGTGTGGACCCGGATGCAACCGACATCGCGGCGGCGCTCTACGGCGTCGGCCTGGAGAAGGTGGTCAAGGTGCGCTCCGCGCGCGTGGCGGAGGCGACGAAGCTGACGGAGAACATCTTTCGCGGCGTCAACATCGCGTTGGTGAACGAGCTGAAGGTGGTCTACGACCGCATGGGAATCGATGTCTGGGACGTCCTCGACGCAGCAGCCACCAAGCCCTTCGGGTTCATGAAGTTCACGCCTGGGCCTGGTCTGGGAGGACACTGCATACCCCTGGACCCGTTCTATCTGACGTGGAAGGCGCGCGAGTACGGGATCTCCACTCGCTTCATCGAGCTGGCGGGCGAGGTGAACGTCGCGATGCCTCGCTACGTGATCGACAAGCTCCAGGAGGGCCTGAACGACCACGAGAAGTCGCTGAAGAACAGCAAGGTGTTGGTGCTTGGTCTGGCCTACAAGAAGGACATCGACGATCCGAGGGAGAGCCCTTCCTTCGAGCTGATCGAGCTCCTGTTGCATCGCGGTGCCAAGGTCAGCTACCACGATCCGCATATCCCTGCGGCACCCTCGATGCGCAGCTGGCCCGACTTGCCGAAGTTGGAGTCGCAAGCGCTCACGCCGGAGCTCCTGGAGTCCGTCGACGCCGTGCTGATCTCCACCGAGCACTCCGCGGTGGACTACGACTTGGTAGCCAAGCACGCCAAGCTGGTGATCGACACTCGGGGAGTCTATCGCGAACCGTTGCCCAACGTGATCAAGGCTTGAGTCGTGGATATCCCGGATATCTCCAACAAGGTCGTGGTGGTGACGGGGGGAGCCGGGTTCATCGGCTCCCACCTGTCTGACGGATTGCTGGCGCGCGGCGCGAAGGTGCGGGTGCTGGACAACTTCGAGACTGGACGGCGCGAGAACCTCGCGCACCTTCAGGGCAAGATCGAGCTGATCGAAGGCGACATTCGCGAGCTGGAAACCTGTCAGCGCGCGCTCGAGGGAGCTGATTTCGTTCTGCATCAGGCGGCGCTTGGGTCGGTGCCCCGGTCCATGGCGACGCCCGCTAACTCGCTGGCAACGAACGTCGGGGGTACCGCGAACATCTTCACCGCGGCTCGAGACCAGAAGGTCCAGCGGGTGGTCTACGCGTCTTCGTCGAGCGTGTACGGAACCAGCGACAAGCTGCCCAAGCGCGAGGGGGAGGAGGGAGAGCCCATGTCTCCCTACGCGCTCTCCAAGTGGATGAACGAAGAGCTCGCTCGGACCTACGCACGTTGCTACGACATGGAGCTGGTCGGGCTGCGTTACTTCAACGTCTACGGACCTCGCCAGGATCCGAACGGTGCGTATGCGGCCGTCATCCCGCGCTTCTTCGCGGCCTGTCGTCGTGGCGAGGCGCCAGCGATCTTTGGCGATGGCATGCAGAGCAGGGACTTCACGTTCATCGACGACGTGGTCCGCGCCAACTTGCTGGCCATGACCGCCAGCGGTGCACCTGGCGCCGCGTACAACATCGGCGCCGGTGGTCGTACCACGGTCAAGGACCTTGCGGAAACGATCATCAAGGTGACCGGCTTCGCTGGAACTCCAGCCTACCAGGACCCGCGGCCGGGGGACGTGAAGCACTCCATGGCGGACGCGAGTCGCGCCAAGGCAGGTTTCGGCTGGGAGGCCACGACCGATCTGGAGACGGGCCTGGCGAGCGCCGCCGAGTACTACGTCTGATTCCGCGGGGCTCATCCGCAGCCTGAAGCGGGCTGCAGCGCCCGGGCAAGCGACGGAGACAGCTTGCCAGCGCAAGAGATGCGTGGGTCATCGAGCTCGGCGCCGGTCGCTGAGCCGTTCAGCGCGCCCGGACTTGCTCGGTGCGAGCGTCAGGGCTAGCACCTCGGACGATGAGGGTTCACCGCGCGAGAGTTCTGGGCATCGGTTTCGGGCTGGCTTGCTCGCTAGCTCCGGGACTTGCCTCGGCAGCGACCTACAAGGTCGGCCCTGGCGAGCAGTTCGAGGACGTCGACGACTCGCTCCTCGGCCAGATCGCTCCGGGCGACGTGATCGAGGTCATGGGGGATCACACCTACCACGGCACTTGGTGGTTCGACCCGGAGAACGGTGGTACCGCGGGGAAACCCGTGGTCGTGCGGGGCATCCCCGTGAACGGCAAGTTACCCGTGGTCGAGGGGGTCGGCAGCGGCGAGTGGGACCAGTTCGTCGTGCTGTTCTACGCGAACCACTTCGTGTTCGAGAACTTCGAGATCATCGGGGACGGCAACGAGGAGAACAGCTGTCTCGTGAACAAGGCCGACGACGTCACCGTGAGGAACGTCGTGGTCCACGGGTGCGGTCGCCACGGCTTGCTCGGCACGGATGACGAGTCAGGCTCGCTCACGGTCGAGTACTCCGAGTTCTACGGAAACGGGACGGGGCAGTACTACCATCAGATCTACGCCGCGACCGATGAGAGCACGTACCCAGGCTCCGTGTTCCGCCTCCAGTACTGCTACATCCATGATGGGACCGGGGGCAACAGCGTGAAGAGTCGCGCGGAGCGCAACGAGATCTACTTCAACTGGATCGAGGGCGGCATGTTCCACGAACTCGACCTGATCGGGCCCGATGGGGCGGATCCAAGCCTGGCGCGCGAGGACTCCGACATCGTCGGTAACGTCCTGGTCAAGCACTCGGAGTGGTACATCGCGCGCATCGGCGGGGACGGCACAGGAAGCACCGGGGGGCGCTACCGCTTCGTGAACAACACGATGATCCTCGGCGCGGAGTCGGAGCGGGTGATTCAGCTGCAGGAAGAGGTGCAGTCCGTGGAGATGTACAACAACGTCATCTACCGTGCCGCTGGGCCCGCACAGATGTTCCGCCACAACGAGCAGATCGGAGCTGACGCGGTGCATTTCGGAGCCAACAACTGGCTCCAGCCTGGCTGGACCGACGTCCCGAGCAGCTGGACGAACACGGTCGAAGGGAGCGATCCGGGGTTCAGCGACCTGTCCGCGTACGATCTGCGTCCGCTGGAGAGCTCGCCGCTGGTCGACGCCGGGACGACGTCCATCGCTGACACGGGTCCCCTGGCGTTTCCGAACCCGCTGCTCGACGTGGGTTACGTGCCACCGAGTCGCATGGCAGTGCCGCCCGGAAGCGCGCTCACGCGGACGAGCGTGGGCACGCCAGATATCGGTGCCTTCGAGTTCGGTTCGGGGACCGACCCGGGACCGGGGCTCGGCGGAGGCGGGGGCCAGGCTGGCTCGGGACAGGGCGGCTCGGGACAGGGCGGCTCGGGACAGGGCGGCTCGGGACAGGGCGGCTCCTCGGCGGTCAACAACGCTGGCAGCGACGATGGGGGCTGCGGGTGTCGGACGACGCCGGTCGGTGGCACCTGGCGTGGGCTGGCGGGCGTTGGCCTGATTGGATTGCTGCTCGGCCGACGGCGGCGTCGGGCGATTCGCGGTTGAGCTCGTAGCGCGCCTCACCCCCAAGCCCGCGACCGGCGCCAGATCGAGACTCGAGATCGGCGGAGTCGGTCAGGCAATGTCCGCAGCGTCGAGGCTGCCGCGCTAGGCTGGCACCGTGGTGGTCATCGTCGGACTGGGTTCCGAGCTATGGGAGTTCGTTGGACAGAACCCGGGCTACGGCTCGACTGCGATACTCGCGCTGCTGGTCGTACTGCTGCTGGCTCGCGAGTGGTTCTCGCGTGTCTGGCGGCGCTTCGTGATCTTGCGCAGACAGCGTCGCGCCTATTCGCTCGAGCGGGGGGCGCTGCCATTCCTCGAGGCGCAGGGATTCTTCATCGAAGCCGTGCAGGCTCGCACCCACTACCGCCTTCTGGTGGACGGTGAGCCAGAGGACATCGAGCTGCGCGTCGATTTCATCGTGCGCAAGCGGGGTCGCCGCTTCGCGGCGGACGTGAAGACCGGGGCCGAGGCTCCGCGGTTGCGGAACCCTGCCACTCGACGTCAACTCCTGGAGTACCAGCTCGCCTACGAGGTGGACGGCGTGCTGCTGGTGGACATGGAAGGGAAGGCGATCCGCTGCGTCCAGTTCCCCGAGGATTAGCCCTTCAGGAGCCTTGGACCAGTGTGCTTGGGGCCTGAGCGAATCCCTCGGTGAAGGACGATTCGCTGCCCCTGCTCCTTGCCCGCACGGTGCGCTGGGTTGTGGCCCGACCCCGAGTGGCGGGTCCAGCGCACACGCGGATGGCGGCGCTTGAAGAACTTCGAGAGCTCGGGGTCGCCGATCCAGACCAGGCCCTGTTCTTGGGTCTGCTTGCGCTCGGCCTCGAGCTTGAGCCTGAAGCCGTTCATCACCCCCGCGACGAAAGCTCGGCGGTCGCGGTTACCCCGGATCCCCTGTGCGCGCTTGTGTTGCCTCCAGAGCTGCTCAGCCGTGTGCAGCAGGAAGTCGTAGACGTAGTGAGCGAGCTCGAGGTTCGCGCGGCTTCCCACAGCCTCGAGCACGCTGCCTCGCTTGCCCTCCAGGGGGCGCCAGACAGGCACCCAGATGGTTTCCACGAAGAAATATTCTGAGAGGATCACTGCGAGGATGCGCTCGGCTTCGCTCACGCGGCCGGTGGGCTCGCCAAGGTGACGAAAGCCCTGTGTCGAGCGCCTGGGCGCGGCGATCTCCTCCAGGTTGTATTTGAGCATCAGGCGTCGGGCGGCGGACATCGCGGCCTGCGCTTCGTGCTCGTTTGGGCTCTCGGCGAGGGCCAGCAGCTTGGAGATGCGCTCGAGGGTACGTGACTCTGCCGTGTCCGCGGAATCTGGGGGTGAGGGTAGCCCCGTGGCGGCCGAGTCGAAGCCGCGCTCCGCGCAGACGCGGCGAAACGTTGGGCCATGGGCGGCACCGTCGGGATCCCCGAGCACCTCGATCACGAACTGGTGAGCCATCTCGTGCTTGAGGACCTCGACCGCTATCCCCCAGCCCATGGTCAGCAGCTTCGGGTTCAGCTCGATGCCTCGCGGAACCGAAATGTAGGTGCCCAGTCGGCTCGAGACTTCGCCGAAGGCGATGGTCGGTCGCCGCAGGGAGCCCTTGAAGTACTCCAGGTTCAGCGAGTCATACGTCTGAGCGAGGGCGCGCAGCGTCGCGCGCTCGAGTTCGACGCTCAGGCGAGCGGCTTGAGTCTCAGTCTCGGGCATGGGGTTCGGTGGCTACGAGGTCAACGAAGACGGCAGCTGACGGTAGCCTGAAACTCCGACGCTGGCGAACCGCGGAACATCAGGAGCGACGCGCTCTCGCCGGGATCGAGCGCTCGATCGGCGCCGCTCGGGTTCGAGTCGCTGCTGGCGTGACACGTCACTGGCTTCTCGCAGGCGCTACGCAGATGGACCCAGTGGTCGTAGCCGTAGTTCTTGTAGATCACCTGTGTGGAGTACTCGACGCAGGTCTGCCCCAGGGCTTTGGCGAGGGCAGCGGGCGCTTGCTGGGCGCGACCGTGGGCGTGCTTCGGGGGGCCCCGATCCGCCAGCGCCGAGGGTGCGACCATCAGCCCCACGAACAGCGTGGCAAGCAGCATCTTCCGCGATGAGCGCCCGGGTTGGCGGCCGCCGCCGCGGGAGAGGGATGCGAGGAAGAGAGCCACCAGGTAGATCTGGGGGAGAACACGGCGAGCGGCAAGTTGTTCGCACTCGTTCAGGCGCGGACAGGTGTGGTCGGCGCGCGAAAAAACTCTCCGGCGCCGTTGTGCAGCGCCCAGCCATCGTCCAAAGTTCGCCACCTCATGAGCAGCAACGACGATTTCGCGTCCTTGATGGAGTCCTCTGTCGCCCAGGGCGGGCTGCGTTCTGCGGTTCGCCTGACACCAGGCGAGCGGGTGGAAGGCACGGTGATCCAGATCGGAGCGGACAGCGTGTTCGTCGACGTCGGGACCGCGCGGGACGCACGCATCGACCGTGGGGAGCTGGTGGACCCGAGTGGCAAGCTCACGGTGGCGGTCGGGGACAAGGTCCGCGCCACCGTCGTGGAGGCGTCGTCCCAGGGCGCGCGGCTCTCGCTGGGCGTGGGGCGTGGTGGTCAGGGGATCGACACGCACATGCTCGAGGCGGCTCTTGCCAGCGGCGCGCCGGTCTCTGGCCAGGTGAGCAAGGCGGTCAAGGCTGGGTTGGAGGTCGACCTCGCCGGCGTTCGCGCCTTCTGTCCGGCGTCTCAGGTGGAGCTGTCGTTCGTACAGGATCTCGCTCCCTATGTCGGGCAGACCCTCGACTTCAAGGTCCTCGAGCTCAAGGAGGGCGGGCGTTCGGTGATCGTCTCGCGGCGCGCCCTGCTGGAGGCAGATCGCGCTGAGCGCGCCCGCCAGCTCCAGGATCAGCTCAAGGTCGGGGCCGACCTCGAGGGCACCGTGAGTTCCGTGCAGAAATACGGAGCGCTCGTCGACCTCGGCGGGATCGATGGTCTGGTTCACATCTCCGAGCTGGCGCACCAGCGAGTCGACCGCGTCGAAGACGTGGTGCAGGTCGGGGAGCGCGTCAGCGTGCGCGTGCTGTCGATCGAGCACGACAAGAAGGGCCTGCGGGTTCGGCTGTCACTCAAGGCGCTCGCCGAGCGTCCGCAGTCTGCCTCGCCGCAACGCGACGAAGTGCTCGAGGGCGAGGTCAGCCGACTCTCGAATTTTGGTGTGTTCGTCGAGACCCCGAAGGGTGAGGGCCTGGTTCCGCTGCGGGAGTTGCCGCTTGCGCCAGGTTCGGACCACCGGCGCGCATACCCCGTTGGGCACAAGATGCAGGTCGTCACGGTGGGCTCCGATCCCAAGAGTGGCAAGTTGCGCTTCAGCGTCTCTGGAGTCGCGCGTGTACTGGAGCGCAACAACTACCGCGACTACCGTCAGGGCAGCCAGCAAGCGGGGGGTGGTAGCCTGGGCAGCCTCGGCGATCTGTTGCGCGCGAAGCTCGGGATCGAGGCGCCCAGCGACACGGCGGAGCTCACGCCTGCGCCTGCCCCTCAGGGTTCCGCGAGCGCTGCTCCGTCGCAGTCTTCTCCGTCGCAGTCTTCTCCGTCGCAGTCTTCTCCGTCGCAGTCGTCGGCTCCGTCGCACATGCCTGACGGTGTCCATCGTCGCAAGCGCTAGCGACGACCTCCGGGTCTCGTCATCGGGGCGCGGCCGGTGCTTTCATTGCTGGCTTCCGGTCGGGCTTCAGCGGAACCTTCGGTCGGATTTCCTTGAGGAGACGATCGAGGATGGGCGTGAGCTGTTCGACGGATGGGCGCGCTTTGTAGTCGGGGTCGACGTGGGACCAGCGCACCACTCCATCGGTGTCGATCAAGAACATCGAGGGCACGGCGATCGCGTGCTCCTGATTTCCGGTGCGTCGCTGTAGGTCGACGCCGTTGTTCAGCATGGCGTGATACTCGTCGGCGTCGATCGGGCGCAGGACGTGGAACGCCTTCACAGCAACTAGCTGCGGATCGCTGAGGACGGGAAAGGGAATCTCATAGCTGCGCCGCGTCTTCAGCGCTTCGCTCGGGCGATCGACGCTGACGGCGACGGGCACGACCTTGCGCGACTGGAACTCGACGAAGTGAATGCTGAGCTGGCGAAGCTGGTAGTTGCAGTAGGGACACCAACCGCCACGGTAGAAGACCAGCAGGACGTCCGTCTGGCCCCACAGCGTGCTCAGGGAAATAGCCTTGTTGTCGGCATCCCGTAGCTCCGCGTCCGGCGCCTTCTCGCCCGCCTCGATGCCAAGGGCTTCGGGGTGCACCCCGAGCCTCTCGGCCGGAGTTGGGCGTGCTTCCCGTTGCCGCGGGGAAGCTTCCTCGGGCGGGGCGACGGATGCGGATGGAGTCCTGGCGGACGCCTTCGCCATGCGATCCTCCTCCGTCCTGCTGCAGGCAACGAGGACCAGGAGCAACGCCGCCACACCAAGTCTCGGGTAGCCGCCGCGCACATGCGGAGATGGGACACGCAGCCGCATCCCATCATGTTAGAAGACTCGGGCGCTTCTCGCACCTCAAAGCTGGCGCTGAGCCGGGCGCCGCCGCGCTCAGTAGCGCGGCATTTCGGGGTCGATCTCCCGAGCCCAGCTGTCCACGCCGCCCATGACGTTGAACACCTTGGTGTAGCCCTGTCCGACGAAGTGCTCCGCGGCTGCCTGACTGCGCCCGCCGTGATGACACACGAAGTAGAGCGGGGTGTCCTTGGGCAGGCTGAAGATGTGCTCCTGAGCGGCGTCGTCCAACAGGCGGGCGCCCGGGATCTGGGCAATCGCGCACTCTTCGGGCGTCCGCACGTCGAACAGCGGAAGCTCCGGCTCGGCTGCCAGCCTTGCCTCCAATTCCTGCACCGACATCGGTCGAACCCGCGGCGGCTCGTTGGGATTGTCGATGCGGAAGGCATCTCCTTGCGGGGTCTTCACCAAGTCCACGACGACCCCGTCAGCGCGCCGGGCGCTGGCCAGGTCCATCACCACGGCCATTCCACCGGCATCCACCTCGATGTCCTTGGGCTGCTTGGGGCCAACCGACAGATCATGCTGGTAGCGCGCGTCGATCTCCAGGCGCAAGCGGTCTTCGTCGCTCTCGAACGCCCCCTGGATGGCCTCCCGCGCGCTGGGAGTGATCTGGATCCTTGGCTCTGGTGCTGGCACCTCCCGTCCAAGCTTCTGCTCCAGCTCTCCGGACTGATACATCTCGCGCACGATGTCGCAGCCACCAACGAATTCCCCGCGGATATACAGTTGCGGGATCGTGGGCCAGCTCGAGAAGTCCTTGATGCCTTGGCGAAGCTCGGGACTGCTCAGGACGTTCACGGTGACGTAGTCGCCGAGCAGCGCGTCGAGCATGCTCACGACCTGGGCGCTGAAACCGCACTGGGGGGTGCCCCGTGTGCCCTTCATGAAGAGCACGACTGGCGCGTTCTCGATGGTCTGCTGGATCTCGGCGTGGACGTCACTCATGGGGAGCAAATACCTTACGTTACGTTAGTCGTCCACGGAGCTGGGCTTCAGCCGCTCGCTGGTCGTGGCCGCCACGCCCCGTCCGGCCAGCGGCACGTCGGGCTCGAGGCACATCAAGCGCACCCGCCCGTTCGCGACGGTGCGTCCAGCCTCGTCCTCGATGGTTGCCTCCCAGACCTGAGAGCGGCGGCCGCGGTGCACTGGCGTGGCGCGCCCCGTCAATGTTCCCTCCCGCACGGCTCGCACGAAGGAGGTGCTGTTCTCGAGTCCAACGACACTGTAACCGGTGGTGGCCATGGCGGCGATGGCGGCCCCGGTGGAACACAAGGCCTCGATCACGCCGCAGTACACGCCGCCGTGGACGATGCCGTAGGGCTGTCGATGGTGGGCTGCGACCGTCCAAGAGGCCACCACCTCGTCGGCTGTGGCGATCTGGAAGACCAGCCCCATGGCCTGGTTCCAGCCCTCGGTATCGGCCTGGTTGATGGCCTCGGCGAAGTTCTGCGCGCCTGAGGCGTCGGTGGGGGAAGTCATGTGGGCTTCTACATCGGGTGAAACCGTCCCCGCGGCAAGCTCTCGCGCGGCTTGCATCGAGCCATCAGACCTTGCATCATCCCTTCATCCTGATAAGCGGATGCCTTCTGAATGAGTAGCCTGGACGCCACCGTCAGCCTGCTGAGTCTGTTCAGCGACCCCACCCGGATCCGCCTGATGGCGTTGCTCGGGCGAGAGGAGCTGAGCGTCGCCGAGCTGACCCGGATCACTGATCTGCCTCAGTCTCGTGTGTCGACTCATCTCGGGCGCCTGCGAGACGCGGGTCTGTTGCGTGACCGTCGCCACGGCTCGTCCACGCTCTACGCCGTCGCCGAGGGGATCTCCGAGCCGGCGGCGCGACTCTGGAAATCCTGTCCGAAGAACTCGACGACGGTGTGATCAGCGGCGACCTCCAGCGCTGTCAGGAGCTGGTGGATGCGCGGGAGTCGTCTGGCGACTGGCCGGACTCCATCGCAGGTCAGATGGAGCGTTACTACTCTCCAGGTCGCACCTGGGAAGCGACGGCCAGGGGGCTCGTGGGCTTGCTGCGACTGGGGGACGTGCTGGACGTCGGCGCGGGGGATGGCGTGATCAGCGAGCTGCTGAGCGCGACCGCCGACAGCATCACGCTGCTGGATCGCAGCGAGCGCATGATCGAAGCCGCGAGGAAACGGCTGTCGCACTTGCCCTCAGTCGAGCTGTGCCAGGGCGACATGCACGAGTTGCCCTTCTCCGACGCCAGCTTCGACCAGGTCCTGCTCTACAACTGTCTCACCTATTCCCACGCGCCCGAACGCGCACTCGCCGAAGCTTCACGAGTGCTGCGACCATCGGGCGCGCTGGCGGTGGTCACGCTCAACGAGCACTCACACATGCAGATCACCAGCACCTACTCCCACCTAAACAGCGGGTTCAGTCCCGACACGTTGCGCGAAATGCTGATCGCCAGCGGCCTAGAGGTCCGCTTCTGTCAGGTCAGCTCTCGCGAGAAGAAAGTCCCCTATTTCGAGGTGGTCAGCGCGTTCGCAGACAAGCCGAGATAGCGCTGCGTAGCCACAGCAGAGCGCCATCGGCACGCGAATCGAGCACGACCGCGTCGGCGGAGATCCAGAAAGCACATCATGAGCGACATCGAAACCCAGATCCGAAAGCTAGCCAGTCAGCGCATCCTGATCCTGGACGGTGCCATGGGCACCGTCTTGCAGCGCCACCAGTTTGGTGAAGACGCGTTCCGCGGGGAGCTATTCAAGGATCACACCAGTGAGGTCAAGGGCAACAACGACCTGCTCGTGCTGACGCAGCCCGAGGCAGTGCTGGGCGTCCATCGCCAGTACCTGGAGGCGGGCAGCGACATCATCGAGACGAACACCTTCGCCGCGACGAGCATCGCTCAAGCGGACTACTCCCTCGAGAGCGCGGTCTACGACATCAACGTCAGGGCCGCACAGCTCGCGCGCCAAGCGGCCGCGGAGTTCACGGACAAGAACCCGAACAAGCCGCGCTTCGTCGCGGGTGCCGTGGGGCCGATGAACCGGACTCTGAGCATCTCTCCCGATGTCAACGACGCTGCATTCCGCGCGGTAACATTTGATCAGGTCTGCGACGCCTACGCTGAGCAGATCCGCGCGCTCGCCGAGGGCGGCGTCGACCTGCTGCTGGTCGAGACGATCTTCGACACGTTGAACTCGAAGGCCGCGATCGTCGCTGCGAAGCGCGTCGAGCGCGAGCGCGGCAAGCGCATCCCAATCATGCTCAGCGTGACCATCACCGATCGCTCCGGACGCACGCTCTCCGGGCAGACCCTGGAGGCCTTCTGGACCAGCGTACGTCACGCCGATCCGATCAGCGTCGGCATCAACTGCGCCCTCGGTGCGACGGAGATGCGTCCGTACATCTCGGAGCTCAGTCGCATCGCCGACACCCTGGTGAGCTGCTACCCCAACGCCGGCCTGCCGAACGCCTTCGGCGAGTACGATCAGACTCCGGGCGAGACCGGCGCCCTGCTTGCGGAGTTCGCCAAGGAGAAGTTCTCCAATTTCTACGGTGGGTGCTGCGGCACGACGCCGGAGCACATCGCCGCCATCGCCAAGAGTATGCAAGGCGCGGAGCCCCGCGAGCCCGCGGCGCCGCCGGTGTTCGCACAGTTCAGTGGCCTGGAGCCGCTCACGATCCGTCCCGACAGCAACTTCCAGATGGTGGGGGAGCGCACGAACGTCACCGGTTCGAAGCGCTTCGCCAGGCTCATCAAGGAAGAGGACTACGTCACCGCGGTCGAGGTTGCGCTGCAGCAGGTCCAGAACGGCGCGAACATCATCGACGTGAACATGGACGAGGGCATGCTCGACTCCGAGGCGTGCATGACCCGTTTCCTCAACCTGCTCGCGACCGAGCCGGACATCGCGCGCGTGCCGATCATGATCGACAGCTCACGCTGGTCCGTCATCGAAGCGGGCCTGAAGTGCGTGCAAGGCAGGGCCATCGTCAACTCCATCAGCCTCAAGGAGGGTGAGGAGGACTTCATCCGCAAGGCCCAGCACATCAAGGACTACGGCGCGGGTGTGGTGGTGATGGCCTTCGACGAACAGGGGCAGGCGGAGACCGTCGAGCGCAAGTTTCAGATCTGTCAGCGCAGCTATCGTATCCTGGTGGAAAAAGTTGGCTTCGATCCGAAGGCCATCATCTTCGACCCGAACGTGCTCGCGGTGGCGACGGGCATCGAGGAGCACAACGAGTTTGCGGTGAACTTCATCGAGGGCACTCGCAAGATCAAGCAGCACCTCGAGGGCGCGATGGTGAGCGGTGGCGTGAGCAACCTCTCGTTCAGCTTCCGTGGTAACGAGGTCGTGCGAGAGGCGATGAACTCCGCCTTTCTCTACTACGCGATCGAAGCTGGGCTCGACATGGGCATCGTCAACGCGGGACAACTCGCGGTCTACGAGGAGATCCCCAAGGATCTGCTGGAGCGAGTAGAAGACGTGCTCTTCAATCGGCGTCCTGACGCGACCGAACGCCTGGTGGAGTTCGCTGACACCGTCAAGTCGGCGGGAAAGAAGCGCGAGGTCGACCTGAGCTGGCGCGAGACGAGCGTCGAGCAGCGCATTCAGCACGCGCTGGTGAAGGGCCTCGTCGAGTTCATCGAGGCGGACGTGGAGGAGGCCAGGCAGAAGTACGACCGGCCGCTCCACGTGATCGAAGGTCCGATGATGGACGGCATGAAGATCGTGGGTGACCTGTTCGGCGACGGGAAGATGTTCCTGCCGCAGGTCGTCAAGAGCGCGCGGGTGATGAAGCGCGGCGTGGCCTACCTGCTGCCCTTCATGGAGGAAGAGAAGGCCCAGACCGGTGAGAGCCAGGCCCAGGCGAAGGTGCTGCTCGCGACGGTGAAGGGTGACGTTCACGACATCGGCAAGAACATCGTGGGCGTGGTGCTCGGCTGCAACAACTACGAGGTCGTCGACCTCGGCGTGATGGTGCCCACCGACAAGATCTTGGACACGGCGCAGCAGATCGGCGCCGACGTGGTCGGTCTCTCGGGGCTCATCACGCCAAGCCTGGACGAGATGGTCGGGGTGGCGAAGGAGATGCAACGTCGGGGGATGCAGATGCCGCTGCTGATCGGAGGTGCGACCACCAGCCGCCAGCACACCGCGGTCAAGATCGCGCCCCAGTACGACCAAGACACCGTTCACGTCCTGGACGCCTCACGCGCGGTGAACGTGGTGTCTTCGTTGCTCGACCCAGCGCAGCGCGCCGACTTCCGGACGCGCAACCTCGAGGAGCAGTCGAAGCTGCGCAGCCTCCACAGCGGTCGTGGGGTGAAGCCGGTGGTGAGCCTCGCTGAAGCCAGGCGGGGCAAGCCGGAGCTCCCGTGGACGCCAGCACAGATCGCGACCCCCAGCTTCACCGGGTCGACGACCCTCGACGACTTTCCTCTCGAGGAGATCCGCAAGTACATCGACTGGACCTTCTTCTTCACGGCCTGGGAGCTGAAGGGCAAGTACCCGGAGATCCTGGACAGCCCCCGCTATGGTGAGGCGGCGCGGGAGCTGTTCGAGCACGGAAACCAGCTGCTCGATCAGCTGATTGAGTCCAAGCGCCTGACGGCGAGGGCGCGCTACGGGTTCTTCCCCGCCGCGAGCGATGGGGACGACATCGTCGTGTTTGGCGATGCGGCTCGGCGCAGCGAGCGCCTGCGCTTCAACATGCTGCGCCAGCAGACGCGTCAGCCCCAGTCCAGCAACTTCCGTTGCCTCGCGGATTTCGTGGCGCCTCACGACAGCGGCCTCCAGGATCACATCGGTGCGTTCGTGGTCACCGCGGGGCTGGGTGCAGCCGAAGCGGCACGGGAGTACGAGCAGAAGCTCGACGATTACTCCGCGATCCTCGTGAAGGCGCTCGCCGATCGCCTCGCCGAGGCCTTTGCCGAGCTCTTGCACCAGCGGGTGCGCAGGGAGTGGGGCTACCCCGATGGCGACGACGTGACGCAGGTGGATCTGATCTCCGAGCGCTATCGCGGGATCCGCCCGGCCTTCGGCTACCCGGCCTGCCCGGACCACAGCGAGAAGCCCAAGCTCTTCGATCTGCTGTCCGCGCGCGAGATCGGTGTCGACCTGACCGAGACGTTCGCGATGACACCTGCTGCCAGCGTGAGTGGTATCTACCTGGCGCACCCAGACGCTCGCTACTTCATGGTCGGCAAGCTGGGGAAAGACCAGGTGACGGACTACGCTGCTCGCAAGGGGATCTCCGTCGCGGAAGCGGAGCGCTGGCTCGCTCCGAACCTGAGCTACGATCCGAGCCGGCCACGAGTTCAGCCCAGCGCCGCACCCGCCGCGGAGTAGTTCCCGGCTTGTCCTGGAGCGGTGCCCGTGAAACCCTTACGACGGGCACCGTGAACAACCTGCGTGACACTGATCGAATGAGTCCGGCCGAGCTTCCCCCGGAGCCCGACGAGCCGCCGGCTCATGCCGCGGAACACGTCGCGCCCCACGCCGTGCCACGGGTGTCCGCCCACAGGACCATGGAGCTCGACACCGTCAAGGTGGCCGATCCGGCGCTCAACGCGCGCAACGCGCCCACACAGCGCGGCCTGCGCCCTCCAGTGATTCCCCCGGGATACCGTCCGGAGGGTGACGCGGGGTACGTCGTGGACGAGGTCTCGCAGCCGCCGACGACCAAGCCCTGGCTCCTGATCGGCGGCGCGGGTCTGGTCCTGGTGGTGCTCGGGGTGGGCGCGGTCTTCGCGTTGACTCGAGGTGGCGCAGCCGAACCGGCGGCGACCTCATCGGCTCGGGCCGCGACCGATGAGCCACCGAAGTCGGCCGACGCCGTCGAGCCCCCTGCGGCCTCACCTCCCGAAGCCTCGGCGCAGGCTCCCGAAGGGCAGGGGCGAGAGGCCGAGGAGGCGCCGCAGCCTGCGGTTCCAGAGGCCCCGAGCGCCCACACCGCGCCCACGCCGTCAGCGCCGGTCGCGAAGCCGCCAACCGCGGCTCCGCCGGCCACCTCGAGGCCACCAGCCAGCAAGCAGCCCAAGGGCAAAGACGGCAAGCCGTGGGAAGAGTGGATGTAGCGCCCGAAGGCTCCGTCGGGCGCTGGCGCCGCAGCAAGAAGACTGGCCGCGAGGGCGACTGAATTCCCCGATCGCGGACCCTAAGCCGGGCAGAGCTGGGCCTGGATACGCGTCTGGTCTCCGTCGATCTCCACCCGCACGTGGTGCCTGAAGCGCCGCCGCCGCGCGACTCTTCTCACTGCCCACTCTGCTGCCTCCCTCAGACCCGGGTCCGCTGGTCTCGTGCCCTGCTTCGTTCCGTGAAGGGGTTGGGGGGGAGGCGCGTCGTCAGTCGTAGAAATGGCCGTGCGGAAAACGCGAGGGACCCGTGCAGCGTTGACGTAGTAGGTTTCCGCCTCGCGTTCGATCCACCTGCGCTCACCACCGCCCTTGAGGGCGTGGTGCATGTGGCCCGCGAGGACTGCGCGCACGCGCTTGCCAAGACGTTCGGCGTGGACCAGCGCCCCACGCAGATCGGGGTCTCCGAAATCCCCTGCGGTTCGACGAAAGTCACACCCCCAGATCGCATCCCGGGTGTCGCCCAGCCCCGTCGGACCGTTGTGAGCGAGGAAGACCAGCTCGCTCGAGGCGTCGTCGACGAGCTGCCTCAGTCGCGTCTCCGACTCCTCGAGCGACGCCACGCCGAACGCGCGTTTCATCAATGGTCGGAACGCGAGGCGCGGGCCCCCGAAGGAGTGCGGACGCGCGGCGACGACACTCAACGTTCTCGTGCGGAAACGAAACCGGTGCAGGCTGAAGCCGACCAAGGGTACGGGCCCGAGCGCCTCCGCCAGCTCCTTGCGGCGCCGCTCCTCACCCCCGCTGGCTAGCTCGATCAGCGAGCCAACACCCGAGATCTCTGCGGCGAGCTGCGCTGGAGTGATGGCGTCGTGATTGCCCGGAAGCACCAGCGCCGGCTTCTCGAGGCGCGCGATGGAGCGCGCGACCTTGAGCGTTCCGCCGACCGTGTAGCCCCCGAGATCCCCGACGAAGAGCACGAGATCATAGTCGCTCTGGTTGAAGTACTCGACGTCGGGTGGCCCCCAGAAGGCATGGATGTCACCCACCACCGCGATGCGGATGGGGGGATCTTCATCTGCGTTCGAAGCTGCTTCGTTCGCGCTCATCGGCTGGTGTTCGTTGCTCGGTTCTGCGTCGCCAGGACAGGGTGCCTCTCCTCGAGACGCGGTTCGTCCGGCCACCCCGACTGCACGAGCAGCCTAGCGCGGACCGTGTTTCCTGGCAGGTATCGCTACTGCGCGCGGTGTTTCGAAAGCGTTTCCCTGATTCGCTAAAATATTACCGTGCGGAGATAATGCGGCGTCGAACTCGAGCCGCTAGCGTGCCTTAGCCAGGGTCTGTGGTCCCCCTGCCAAGCGGCACGGGTGATCGCGGCTCGTGGGGCCGTCTGGCTGATTTGCTCGGCCCCTGACGATCCTCTATAACGCCGCCACGCTGACGCTACGCGTCGAAGTCCCAAGGAGAGCAGGGTGCGCGTCCTCCACGTCCTACAGATGTCCCTTCCGGCTCAGACCGGCTACTCGATTCGAACCAGCTACATCATCAAGGGCCAGGCCAAGCTGGGGTACGAGTCGTACGGCGTCACCTCGGCACGACACCCCAAGCCCGAGGCGAGCGTGGAGGTAGTGGAGGGCGTGTCTTACCGCCGCACTCCAGAGCTGACGGGACCTCAACCACCCCTGGTGCGAGAAGCCCGGCTGATGAGCGCGCTGTTTCGTTCCGCCTCGCGGGCGATTCGCGACTGGAAGCCCGACATCGTCCACGCACACTCCCCGATGCTCGTGGGTTTGCCCGCGATGCTCGCCGCCAGGCGGCACCGCTTGCCGTTCGTCTACGAGGTGCGGGACCTGTGGGAGAACGCGTCGGTCGTGCACGGCAAGTTCCGCGAGGGCTCACTGCAGTACAGGCTCGCCCGGGGCGGAGACACGCGGGTATTCCAGAACGCCGATGCCGTGGTCACGATCTGTCAGGCCATGCGTGACCACATCGCGCCCCGCGTGGGGCGTCTCACCGACCTGCACGTGATCGCGAATGGCGTTACCGCAGGGAATTTCGTTCCACAGGATCCTTCTCCCGAGCTGCTTGCGCGCTACGGTGTGGAGGGCAAGCGACTGTTCGGCTTCCTGGGGTCATTCGAGCCCTGGGAGGGACTGCCCGATCTGATCGCGGCCGTGCCCAAGGTCGTCGCGGAGGTCCGCGACGCGCACCTGATCGTCGTGGGCGGCGGTCACATGGACCAGCCCGTGCGGGACCTGGTGAAGCAGCGTCGCCTGGACGCGCACGTGACCTTCACCGGTCGGGTGCCGCACGCCGAGGTGCAGCAGCTGCTCGCCTTGCCCGAGTTGCTCGTCTACCCACGGGTCAGCAGTCTGGTCACGGAGTTGACGACGCCCATCAAACCCCTCGAGGCCATGGCGATGGCGCGCCCCGTGCTCGTGAGCGACGTGAAGGCCCTGCTCGAGCTGGCCAGACCCGGCGAGACGGGGCTGGCGTTCCGAGCTGGAGACGTCGACGACCTGGCGCGCAACATCGTGAAACTGCTCGACGACGCCGAGCTCAGGCAGCGGCTGGGCAGGAATGCGCGCGCGTACGTTGAGCGTGAGCGCGATTGGGATACGCTGGTCGCTGGCTACGCGGACGTGTATCGCGCTGCACGGGCCAAGGCGGCGGCTTGAGGAGCGAGCATGGGTGAGTCGGACGTGGATGAAACGGGAGTGAACGCGCTCGTTGCCCCTCTCCGGGAGCGCTTGTCGCGGGCCTTGCGTCCCCGCGGTGCTGCCTTCGGTCAGGGAGGCTTCGACCCGAGTCGCCCCGACGATCGCACTCGCGTCTACCTCACCGTCGACACCGAGTGCGCGGAGGAGCGCAACCTGGGAGGCCGCGTGCAGCCTCCGCTGGGCTACGACCTACGTGTCTGGGGTCGCTTCGCCAATCGAGACGAGGAGCTCGGCGTACCTCTCATCATGAGCGAGCTCGAGGCCTACGGTATGCGGGGCACGTTCTACACCGAGGCCATTGGCGCGCACCATTTCGGCAAGCCAGGGCTCTCGGAGGTGTGCCAGCAGATACTCGAGCGTGGGCACGACGTGCAGCTCCACGTGCACCCGGTGCAGCGCGACGCGCGCCTCGAGCAGGGACGGGCGCGGGTCTCCGACAACATCAGTGCTTATTCCCTCGCGGAACAGACCGCGCTGCTGCGCGAGGGCATCGATCTGCTCACCGAGGCTGGCGTGCCTCGGGACTCGATCCGCTCCTACCGGGCAGGGAATTTCGGAGCCAGCAACCTCACCTGGCGAGCGATGGCGGGCGCGGGTCTGACGCTGTCCAGCAACTACAACCCCTGCTACTTCGATCTGCACTGCGCCATGCGCAGTGACAAGGCTCTGGCGGGCCTGTTTCCCACGGAGGTCGATGGCGTATGGGAGCTACCGATCACGAACTTCCGGCAACCGAACGGGGGGCACCGCCACCTTCAGGTCATGGCGGTGAGTCTGGCGGAGATGGTCCACTGTCTGCGCGCGTGTCGCGCGCGGGGGATTCGTCACGTCACCTTCGTCACTCACTCCTTCGAGTACTTCCACATCGACTCCATCTCGGCGCGCAGAGCCCACAAGAACTCGATCAACATCGCGCGCCTGCGTGGCCTGCTCGAGTTCGTCTGCGCCCATGACGATGAGTTCGTGATGGAGACCGTCGGCGAGCTGGCTCGGCGCCTGCCGCAGCAGGTCCCCGACGTGCGTGAGTATCCGGCGGAGCCGCGGGCGCTGCACTGGATGCGCTTGGTCGAGCAGGGGGTGAAGCGTGTGAGCGCTCACGTCCCGCTGCCTTGAGAGAACGGAGCTGACATGCTGAGAAAGAACACGCGACCGATCATCCGCGGGGCAGAGCCTTGGTCCAGCGTCGGGTCCGGAGACAATGCCCGCGTCGGTATCCTGCTGTGCCACGGCTTCACCGGCAACCCGAGCAGCGTGCGCTGGTTGGGAGAGCAGCTCGCCGCGCGCGGCTTCGCGGTGGAGCTGCCGCGCTTGCCAGGGCACGGCACTCACTGGCTCGACATGGCGAAGACCTCCTACGACGACTGGCGCGCAGGTTTCGTGCAGGCTCTGATCGAGCTCAAGGACCGCGCCGAGCATGTGATCGTCGCCGGTCTCTCGATGGGGGGGACGATCGCCCTCGACGTCGCCTGGGAGTTCGAGCGGGACCTGGCCGGCGTGGTGGCGATCAACGCGACGGTGCTGGAGCGCGAGGGTCTGCTCGCCAAGCTCGCACCGGTGCTGCAGTACGTTGTCCCGGTGGCGCCGGCCAAGGCTGCCGGCCTCGTGGAGAACGACGCCGCTCGCGCGGGCGTCGATGAACAGGCTTATGCCTTCGTTCCGGCTGCAGCAGGCAACTCGTTCCTGAGCCAGCTGAGCCGGATCCGCCGGCAGCTTCCGCAGCTGCACTTGCCGGTGCTCGTTGCGTACGCGCCCCAGGATCACAGTGTCCCTCCAGCGAACTCCCGCGCGATCCTGGATCTCGTCGGATCCTGGGGAGAGGAGCTGGTCTTGCCACGTTCGTATCATCTGGCGACGATGGATCTGGATCGGGAACTGCTCGAGGAGCGCATCGCAGAGTTTGCGCGAAGGGTGAGTCAGGAGCGGCAGAAGCCGCGCTCCCAGCCGAGCAGCGACCAGGCTGCAGGCTGACCCAGTAGCCTGGGCGCGGGCTGGAGCATTGCCGAAGCCCCAGGGCGGCACTACATCTCAGACGATGAAGGGGCCAGACAGCGGCGCGGTTGGCCTCGATGACGAGGAGTTGGGGTTCGCCGCAGGGCGCCGCGCGCGGCTGACTTCGTTGCTGGTCGGGATGGTGGCGCTGGGCGCGCTGGCGACCACGGGGGCCGCGTTGACGCCGAGCCTCCTGGCGCATCGACCGCTGCTCCTGATCGCGATGAACCCCAGCATCCCCCACCTGATCACGGTCGCGCCGGCGACCGAGTGGAGCGCGTTCCTGGCGATCGGCGTGCTGCGATTGATGCTCGCAGACCCTCTCTATTTCGCGCTCGGGCGCTGGTTCGGTGTGGACGCGGTGCAGTGGGCCGAGCGTCGAGCGGGGCGCTGGGCTGCCTACACTCGATTCCTCGAGGCAGCGTTCAATCGCTGGGGCAGCTTGCTCGTGTTTCTGTCGCCCTACGGAATCGTGTGCTTGCTGGCGGGTGCGTCTGGCATGAGCCTGAAGCGATTCTGGGGGCTCAACTTTCTGGGGACTCTGAGCCTGGTCTTGCTGCTGCGCCTCTTCGGGCAAAGCCTGGCGGAGCCAATTGCGGCGCTCACGGCCTGGGTCGACTCGAACTCCACCTGGTTGACCTACGTCGCGGTGAGCGTGATCGGCGTGGGTCTGTTGCTGCGCCGGCTGACTCGTCGTCCCGATCGTCGTGCTCGAGATCTCGAGATCGATCTCGGGGATGAATCCGTAAGGAAACATCGGCCCTGAGGTGGAGCCAGCAGGGCGACTCGCTCGCCCACGCCCTCAGGGGGCGGGCGAGTCTTGCCGCGAACTGGGCAGACAGGACACTAGGCCTCGACTTCCGTCGAGAGCGCCCCGGCGCGCAAGAACTCCAGGATGCTCACGGCGTTGCCCAGGCGTCGACCGGCTCGGCCTGGTAGCCCCAGGTCGCGTGTGTCGAGGCCTTCGTGCTGGAGAACTCGCTCCAGGTCCCCGCGCGGGGCGCCGCGGCGCACGTTGAAATAGACGGCCTTCAACAAGACGAAGCCGACCCGTTGCTGAGGGCCAGACGGGGCGGCCCCATCCTCTCCCGTGGCGAGAGGATGCATCGGCGAGCCAGTCGCGCCGTGAGCCTCGTGCAGGATGTCCCAGGTAGATTGATTCCATGCGGCAAAAATGTCTCCGGGGCGGGTGAACTCCCTCCAGGCGCGAAGCACGTCCCCCAGGGCGGGAGCGTCTCCGAAGCTCTCGCGGGACAGCTCGAGGTGCATCAGGTGTTGATCCGACACTTGCTCGAGCGGCTGGACGAGGCTCGAGAACACGTCGCCGGTCGCCGGGCGACACGCCACCCAGTACAGTAGCTGGTTCCTCCAGCCTGGAGGCACCTGCTTGCGGCACATCAGCTCAGGGGGAGGCGCCGACGCCTCGCCGCACACGACCACCAGTCGCTCGTAGTGCTCGAGCAAGGCGCGGGGGATGGCCCGACTCGCCTTGTTGCGCTTGCGCTTGCGTCGTCGGCCGCCGCCCTTGCTCGCGAAGTCGATCTGCTGATCGATCATGCGGTCGAAGGAGCCAAGGAGACGTTCGAGCCCCTCCAGTCCGGGCTCGAGTTGCTCGAGTGCCTGAGTGATCGCCTCCAGGGTCGACACGCATTCCTCACGCGGTTCCTTGCGGATTCGGTAGCGGCTCGGCTCCTCTGGCCTCAAGGCATAGTGCGGCAGCGCGTGCAACCAAGGATTCTCGCGATACATGGTGTGAGCGTGATGCCAGGTACCATCCAGGACGATGAGTTGTCGTGGGCGTTCCGCAGGGGCCAGCTCCGACAGCAGCTTCGCCTCCGGATGGGGATAGAGCAACCCGGTGCCCGGCTCGACGTCGAGCTCACGTCGGATGCTGCGCCCAGTGTCCGACCAGCTGATTTCTGCGCGTACATTGCGCAGGCCGAGCTCAGCGAAGCGTGCAGTGCCGATGGGGTGAAAGCGCTCTCGCGGGTGCTGCAAGATCAAGATGCGCGTTTGATTGTCGACACGCGCGAGGTCTTCACACACGCACAGCGCCTCGGGCTTGTGGCAGCGGTAGCACACGGCTCGATGCGTGACCCCGGGCTGCTCAGCGCGAAGCCGCCCTGCCGCGTCCAGCACGGGTTGGCTCGCGGGAGAGCGCACGGCGTGCAAGTCCTTGGTCACGATCTGCTCGGTTTCTCGGGGGTGAGTCGCCGTGTTCGCGGCGCTCCAGTCAGCCTTGGCGTTCCGCTTCGCGCGGGGGGATGCTCTCTAGCATGCCGAAGCTGATTGAGAAGCCGACACGCATCGAAGCCGCAGGAAACAAGCCGAAGCTGATCGACGAGTACATCGGTCGAGTGAATAGCGGAGACGAGGCGCTCAGCGTGGCTCACATGCGCTCTCCGGGCGGCTGGGTGGAGCCTGGCCAGCGCCCGGAGTTCGACGAGTTCACCCTGGTGCTCGGAGGTTGTCTCCGCGTGGAGTACGAAGGCGGAAGCCTCGACGTGCTCGCGGGCCAGGCGATCCACACCGCAGCCGGCGAGTGGATCCGTTACTCCACGCCAGGGGAGGAGGGGGCAGAGTACATTGCCGTGTGCTTGCCGGCGTTCTCTCCGAGCACCGTGCATCGAGACGAGTGATCTACGCGGCCGTGGACCGCTGACCTCACCCCCAGATCCAGACGCACGGAGGGGTCATGTCCTCGTACCGTCGCTGCGGGCGCGGGCCTGCGCGCCGAGAGCGCTGTCGAGGGCTTGTTCCAGGTGTTCGCGGGCTTCCGTTGCCGCACGGACCGACCAGGTGTGGATCTCGATGCAGTAGCGGCGGTTCTCGACGTCGTCCTCGATCAGCTCCACGGGGGACCCGGGGACCCGGTACGGGGAGAGCACGGCCACGCGGCGGCTGAGCTCCAGCTGCTCGCGGTGCTGGGGCGCTGGCGCCGGGATGCGCACGCGAACTGGCTCGCTGTTCTTTGCGTGCTCGACGGTGAGCACCTCTTCCATCAGCAGGCGGTTGGGCACGAACAGCGTGGCGCCGTCACCGCGCCGCAGGTGCAGCTGGGCGAGGCCCACCTCGCGCACGGTGCCGCTGTGGTTGGCGATGTGGATGCGGTCTCCGTGCCGCAGTCGTCGCCGCAACAGCAGGCTGAGGCCAACGAGGACGCTCGGCAGCTGGCGCGCGTAGGCAGCAGCGAGCAGCAGGATGGCCGCGAGCAGCGTGAAGGTGAGCAGGATGGGCGCGAGGCTCGCGATGCGTCGCAGCACGAAGAGCACGACCACGGCGACCAGCGCCACCCGCACCGCGGTCGCTGTCGTCTCGAGTCTCCGTGAGCTGTCGAGGCCGAGGCGCCAGACGACGTGAACCGCTCGGCGGATCCCCCGCAGGATGACCCACACCAACGCGAGACCGATGCCGCTGAGGAGCAGGCTGCGCAGGTCGAGCAGGCCTCGCAGCTCGCCTACCTCGCGCACGACGGCGTCACCGAACTCGACGCTCGCGCCCTCGGCGCCGCTGGCGCCGGAGCAACCGAAGAGACTGCAGCTGAGCGCCAGCACGCCCAGCCAGAGCATCCGTGCAGGAAGGCGCCGATTCACGACCGCGCCCCCAGCTTCTCGAGGGCCTGCAAGATCGCCGGGCGCACCGCCTGAGGCACGCCGAGGGGCGAACTCGGGTGGTTCAGCGGTTCGAGCAGGCCGGCTGCCGTCAGGAAGTGGACGTGGCGCGCCATTTCCGCGCGGTTCAGTGTCAGGGCACGGGCGAGTTCGCTCTCGTCCTGGGGGCCGAAGCGCATCACCTGGACCAGCGTGGCGATCTCGGTCGGCTCCATGCGCTGGATGAACGGCAGCCCCAGGCTCAGTCCGAGATCGATCGAGGGCTTCACGCTCCCGCTGGGCGTCACCTCGCAGCCGTGGGCCCACAGGGCCACGGCGCGACCGATGCTGCCGCCGCTGGCTCGTGCGAGCATGCCAAAGAAGACCTCCTGCTCGTTGGTGCGCTGCACGCGGGCGATCCAGCGCGTTGCGAACGTCGTGGGGTAGGTGATCTCGCGCCCGCTCAACGCGTGGCGACGCAGGATGGCCTCGTCGAGCTCCTTGCCGGTGAGCGGCTTGAGTTGAATCACTCGCCGCACGACCTGGGGGATTGGCACCAGCTCCTGCAGCACCGCGAGCGCGCCTCGCTCGATCGACATCACCCAGTTGGTGTGGGCGCGAGTGCGCACCACGAAGTCCAGGAAGCGGTCGAGCTGCCGTAGCCCCTCGGCGTCCGCCTTGAACCATTGCTCGAGGTCGTCGATCAGCACCGTGGTGCGCTCACGCGCGAGCGCCGCCCCGAGCGGCCCCATGCTTGGTTTCACGCCCAGCTCGATGGCGAGTGCGCCGAAGATCCCGACTGCGCGGCGCCACTCCAGGGGTTCTGGTCGAATGATGCGCGGGGCGTGCAGCTCCAGTTCCATGAGGTTGAGCAGCGAGGTGCGGCCGGAGCCGTGCTCGCCAACCAGGAGCAGGTTCCCTGGTGCTCCATCGAGCCATTCGCCCTCCTGACGTAGTGCTTCTTCCAATTCCGTGCGGTAAGCTGTGAAGAGCCGATGTTCGGTCGCTGGGGCCGCGGAGAAGAGGCGCTGGTACTCGTGGGGCAGGTGCTCCGCCGGCCTCCAGCGCGCCGCGTACTCCTTGATCGCGGCGGCGTCGAAGCTGTCGTCTTGATAGCGAGCCCGCACATCGCGTCCGAGCTGGCTGCCCAGCGCCTCGCGGTAGATCCTCAGCGCTCGCTCTTGCCAGTCGGAGAGCTTCCGTCGCACGGGCGCGACCAGTTGCTGGACGCGGTCGAGCAGCAGCTTTCCTGCTTGGGACTCGGTGCTGGTCGTCGCCATACCGGAGCGCTCCAGCAGACGATTGAAGCTCTTCTCCGCGAGCGCCTCGAGCCCATCTCGAGCCGAGGTGATGTCGCGCTCGAGAGCCTTGCGCTGGCCTTCCAGGCGGCTCAGCGCTCGGTCCAGCTGTTCGAGGGTCGCGTGCTGGCTCTCGGCTTCGTCGGTCTCCAGCACCGCGAGGGCGATCTCTCGCGCTTCACGCAGCCTCGCGGCGGTGTCCACGACGGTCGCGGCTACCTCACGCAGGTTGGCGTCGGAGCTCGGAAGCAGGTCCTGTAGCAGCGTGGAGCGCGTCTCTCGCTGGAGCGCGAAGCGACGGCCTCGTGAGTCGGCGGGCGAGTACGGGCGACCGGGATCGAACTTCGTGCGAGGGATCTCCAGCTCCGTGGGCAACTTCTCGATTTCCGCACGGAGCTCGAGCGCGACGGTGTGCATGGAAGCCGAAGCACGGAAGCGAGCGGCGCAGGCTTCGAGTTCTGCTTGCTCGTCGTCATCGAACGCCTCTCGGGCGGCGACGGCCAGCCGCTGACGCTCCTCGTCGTCGAAGTCGACCTCTTCGGTTCGGCGTCTCACTTCGCTGAGGCGTCGCTCGACGGCCGCGAGGACTTGCTCGACGCCGCCGAGGGAGACGGTCGCGGGATCGATGACCGAGTCCTGCAGCGCCGTCTCGTACACGTTGCGCAGGTGTTGGACGCGCCGCGCGAGCTCCACTTCGGCCTCGCAGAGCTTGGCCAGTCGGCCCCAGTCCTCGGGATCGCGCTCCAGCACTCGGAGCGCTTCCTTCACCTGACCGTCGACCGCCGAGACCCGGATCTTCGCGGCGGGAAGCTCCGGTCCGCCCGCCTTGCGTAGCATCTCCGCGAGCTGCTCGACACCATCGATGAGGGCCCCGTGGAGCTCCGCATCGAAGCTCTGGCGCGCCATCTGGATACGCAGCTCGACCTCGCGCCGCGCTCCTTCAGCGTCCTGCTTGCCGGCGGATACGGCCTCGATTTCCGCAAGGATTCCAAGCTCGCAGCGAGACCAGGCCGCGAGTTGCTCGGCAACGAAGCTGCCGAGACGCGCTTCGAGCGCCACCCGTGCAGCAGCTTGCAGGGGGACCCGCCGCGAGTTGCTCGAGAGGCGCAGCTTCACCGCGGCTCGCTTGCGCAGTCGGCGGAGCTTCAGCAGGAGGGGGTCCTCCTTCTTCAGCTGCACGTGCTGGCGCGACAGGGCGGCGTCCACCATCTCGGGTAGCTCGCGGAGGGCGCCCCGGAACTCCGCGAAGAGCGCGCTCAGGAGCTCGGCCTTGCGGGTCGCCGGAAAGAGCGACTCCTCGTCTTGCGGCTCGTGGTCCTGATCCGCGAGCCGGGTGTTGGCGCGTTCGAGCTGGCGCTCCGCCCACTCCGCCAGCGTGGTCTCCCGGAAGTGCCTGCCCTGACTCTCCAGCTGGGAGTAGAGGTGGGTCGCTGGAATGGCGAGGGCTTCGGCGCCGATGGCGTTGAGCGCCTCACGCAGGCGCTCACGCGCCTCCCCAGCCGGTAGCAGAGCAGTCTCGGCGAGCGGTCGCGTTGCGGGCGCCTCGGTGGCTTCTCCCGGGGTCGCTCCCACCTCACCGGCGGCCTTCAGTGCGCGCTTGAGCGTAATGGGGCCCAGCAGGAGGTTCACCGCAACCACTGCCATGCCGGTCCCACGGACGCTGCTCGAGATCTCGGGCAGCGCGTTGGCGGCGACGCCGACCAGACCCAGCGTGACGCCAGCTTGCGGCAAGTACGCTAGCCAGGCCTGACTACGCACCACGTCGCCTTCGCCACCCACGGCGCCGCCGAGCCGAGAGGCGATGACGTACGTGACGGCGCGCGCGGCACACAGCGCCAGCGCCAGTGGGAACACCGTGTAGGTCACCACCAGATCGATGCGCGCGCCGGCGATGGTGAAGAAGACGATGAAGACCGGGAGCGCCACCATCTCCACGGCTTCGAGCAGGTCGTGCTCGTAGCGAGAGAAGTTGCGCACCACGAAGCCCGCAGCGATGAACACGAGGAGCAGGTCCAGGTGCAGCTGCTTCAGCACCTCGGCGACGACCACGATCATGCCAGCGACGAAGAGCAACATCTCCGCACGGATGAAGCGTATGTACAGGATCAGCAGCAGGCCCAGGACCGCGCCGATGCCCAGCTCCTCCGCGATGTGCAGGAGAACGTGCGAGTCGCTCGTGGCTTCGGGGGAGAGCAAGCCCTTGGCGACGCCGATTGCGACCGCCAGAGACACCACCACGACCAGATCCTTGAGCACCGCTGCGCCCAGCACGATGTCAGAGAGCCGACCCTTCGCGCGGTTCTCATTGATGATGGCGAGTGCGATCGCGGGCGAGGTGCCGATAGACAGCGTGCCCATGATCAACGCCAGCGCGATCAGGGGCTTGCCGCTTGCGATGTCCAGCACCCCCATCCAGCTCTGCGCCAGGTACAGCGTCCCGCCGACCAGCACGACACCCAGCAGGATCTTGACCACGATGGTCGCGGCGAGGGTCTTCCAGATCTTGCCTATCTGTCTGGCGTCCAGCTCCAGCCCGGCGCCCAGGGCGATCAGGCCGAGGGCGAGGTTGTTGAACATCGTCATGTCCTCGACGACGCGTGCTGACAGGATGTTCGAGACGTAGGGGCCCAACAGGGCGCCGCCGATGATATAGCCGGTGACGCGCGGAAACGACATCGCCGAACCGATCTCGGCGATCGTGAAGGCGGCGAGCACCACGAAGCCGATGGCGGCGAGGGTCAGCGGATCGCTCGCGCCGGGCGGGTCCGCCTTGAGCGCCTTGAGGCCAAGCATCAGCCCCAGCAACACGAAGAGTACGAGCGCGCGTCTCATCGGCTGCCCTCCTCCGTGGACTCCTGCGCTGACTCGGGCGCGGCGTGAGGAGCGTCAATCTCCGCGTCCGGGGCGGGCGGCGGGCTGCTCGGTGCAAGTCCGACGACCAGCTCACCAGCGTCGGTGAGCAAGGCCGTCAGTGCACGTCGGCTGAAGAGGTCGCTGACCAGGGTGCCGATCAGCACCGTGTTGAGCACCACCGCAGCCCACTCGGGGAAACGCTGAGCGAGGTTGAGCGCGATCGCCACCGCGAGGCTGCCGTGGCTGATCAGACCGTTGCCCAGGCGCAAGGTCTCCAGCTTGGGCTCGAGCACGCTGCGGGCGGCGATCCGGGTGAAGATGCGGCGTAGCAGCCACCGCCCCACGGCGTAGGCGATGGGGAGCAACCACAGCGCTCCCCCCACGGGTTGCCACAGCGCTCCGGCGAAGATCAGCACCAGGACGAACAACGGGTGCTGTAGGCGGTCCAGCTGTTCACGCACACCATCGGCGTGATCCGAGGTGTTGGCCACGACCACGCCGGCCAGCAGATTGACGAACAGGGGTGAAATCCCGAGCGCCGAACCCACACCGGAGGCGAAGATCACCAGGCCGACCGCGGCCAGGAAGATGCGACTGGGCTCGTTCTCCCGACCGATGAACAGCGTAAACAGCAGACCGCAGATGATGCCGAGGCACCCAGCGGCGACGCTCCACTCCACCACTGTCATCGAGAAGCGGTTGGCCTGACTGGTGGCGCGCGTCGCCGCGAGCACCAGCCCCAGCACGACGATGCCGGTGATCTGACTGGCGCGGGCGCTCGCCTGCAGGAAGTCGCCGACGCGTCCTGGGCGGTTGCCGCGCAGCGTGCGCACCGCCTGCACCGAGCTCACCACGGCACAGGCTGCCAGACCGAGCGCCAGCCACAGGCTGTTGGACTCGACGTGCACCGCGAGCGCCTTTCCGCTGTAGCGCACGACGCTGCGGTCGATGACGAAGTCGCTCTCGGCGCCGAAGGGGGGCACGAGCCAATCGAGTACGGGCAAGATCAGCAGCGTGAAGCCGATCAAGACGGTGATCGAAGCGAAGAACGCCGCCGGGCCGAACCCCTTGGAGCGCAGGGTCTTATCCGCGCGGATGCCGAGCACGAAGCCGAGCAGGCCGAGCAGCAAGCTGAAGAACGGCTGCAGGTGCGTCAGGGCCTCTCGGGTGAGCAGCGACCAGCCGAGGGCGGGGCCGATCGCGACGCCGACCAGCATGTACTCCACCGCCGAGAGCGTCGCGAAGCGCGAGGTGAAGCGCTGAAGCAGGTGCCCAACCACGAAGGAGAACACCACGATCAGCACCAGCAGGACGGCCAGACTCACGGCTTGTCCTCCGGCGCTTTCCATTTTCCGTCGCGCCAGCCGAGCCAGGCCAGCGCGGCGCTACGCGCGACGTAGCCGTCTCGCTTCCCGAGCACCGCGACGCCGATTTGCTCATCCTTCGGCACTTGCTTCGCACCCCAGGTGGCGGCGATCCGGGCGGAGCGCGTGAGGGCGAGTCGATCGTAGACTCGACGCGCTAGCCCGAGCTCCACGATCAACTCGCCTCGACCAGTGACGGCCACTGCCCCATGGGGCCCGACGAAGATCCCCGCGCCGTATATCGGCACGTCAC
Source organism: Polyangiaceae bacterium (assembly GCA_041389745.1). Classification (GTDB taxonomy): domain Bacteria; phylum Myxococcota_A; class Polyangia; order Polyangiales; family Polyangiaceae; genus JAHBVY01. The sequence continues at coordinate 86,072 of JAWKRF010000019.1, read as the reverse complement.
CGATGCGTCCGGGCAACGCGAGCGGCGGACCTCCGGAGCTGGCGGCGACCGCGAAGCGATCGTTGGCGTCGCGGATCAGCACCGCGACCGTGTCGGACGGGGCAGGCGCAGCCGAGCTCGGAGGCTTGGGAGCGGAGCTTGGCGGGTTGGGGCTTGATGGCTTGGGGTTTGGTGGCTTGGGGTTTGGTGGCTTGGGCGGCAGAGCAGGGGGCGATTGGGGCGCCGTGCCGGAGGAGGGCGCGGCGCTCGCGCTGGGCGCTACCGGCGCTGACCCATCAGCGCCAGCGTCTCCCACCAGCGCGTCCGCCTGGGCGTCTCCAGCGTCGGTTGCCGCGCCCGCTTCGCCGAGCTGCGCGTCGCTTGCGGCGTCGACCAGCACCAGTCCGCCGTCCCGCAGTTCCGGGTCGACGTAGGTGACCCAGGGCAGGCGTTGCCAGGGCGCGCCCGCGTCGGCGAGAGCAGCCTTGATTGCCGTACGGTAAAGCTCCTGCTGGAGGTCCTGGGGTGCCGGCTCGGTCATGATCCCGACACGAGCGGCGAAGTCGCGCGCCCAGAACCCCGACAGCACCGGGGTGGGGGCGCCCAGGAGCTTCTCGGCAACGAGCACCGGGTTCTTCACGCCTTCCACTGCGGCGACCGCTGCGAAGTGTGCGACGCCGTCTTCATCGAGCACCATCACGGCAGCGTCGCCTTCAGCCGTGCGACCGTCGATGCGCAGATTGACGCCGGTGCCAGCGTTCAGCCTCGGGTCGTCCTCCAGCACCACCACCCCAGCGACGGCGGCAGAGCCCGCGTTCTCCTCCGTCGACAGCGATGCGAGTGCCGCGCGGATAGCGTCGTGCAGCGTCGTCTCGGCTGCGGCGTCAGTGCCCAGACCGGCGAAGGCCAGGGCCTCGGAGCCCTCGGGAGGTGGCTCGGCGTCGGGGATCGTCGCTGGAGCTTCCGCTGCGGCGTCGGCCACGCTGGCTACCGAAGCAGTGGGAGCGCTGGATGGGGCGATGCTCGCGCTCGAACTCGGAGCGGGGGGCACGTCGTCGCGGATCCTGCAGCCCACGCAGCCGAGCAGAAGGGCGGTGGTGGCGCACCAGCGACCGAGCGCGAACCACCGAACCGGCTGCAAGTCAGCCTCCGGGCAGATCCCTAGCAAACGGTCGGCGTGAGTCATGAGACGAGACCAAGCACCGGCAGTGGAGGCCTCGTTTAGATCTATCACGAAGCACCTGCGTTTCGCGCGCGTGGACACGCGCTCCTCGACGATTCGTGAGCGAGGGAGGAGCGAGCGGACGCTGATGTGGCTATTCGCAGCGGTGGTACCCGAGGGCGAACGTCGCTGGTTCAGGCGAGTTCGCGGCTGCAGGCGCGTTCGAGCTCGCCAGACAAGGCCTGTATGAACTGCTTCAATATCTGGCTCCGGCGTTCGGCTTCCGCGCGCCCGGTAGGCGTCCGCAAGCTCTTCGAGAGGCCGAGCAGCTTGGTGAAGAAGTGATCCACGCTGAAGCGCGTGTCCTGGAGATCGCGGTGAGCGGCGAAGGGGTCCTCTGGGTGGAAGCAGCGTGCGCCCATGCGCGGACCGGTGGCGAAACAACGCATGATGCCAATCGCGCCGACCGCCTCGAGGCGGTCAGCGTCTTGGAGAGCCTCGCCGAGGCGGCTCTCGGGGGTCGCGCCACGACTGAAGCTGTGGTCGCGAATCGCGGCGCAGATCTCGTCGAGGGCCGTGGGAGGCAACCTCACCCCCAAATCCCGTGTGGAAAAATTCAGGAGCAGACGGCGCGCCTCCTGAGCGCACAGCTCGCTCGCCCGCGCTCGCTCGGGGGAGTCCTTGGGTACGTTCACGATATCGTGCAGCAGGGCCGCGGTGATGGCTGCACGGGGGTCGAGCTCAGGGTCGCAGCGCAGCGTCCAGACCGCGACTCGGAGCAAGTGGTCGATGTCGTGCGCCGCGTCCCCATCGGTGCGGGCTTCCACTTCGGAGCGCACCGCGCTCAACAGCTCGTCGTCGGCGATGAAGGTCTCGACGCGGCTGCGGTCCCAGGGCTGCATCCCCGCGTCGTAGAGCAAAGCTCCCGTTTCGAGCAAGCTCCTCAGCGCACGATGAACAGCGTCGCGGGATCCTCGGATGGACGCCAGCGCACGCCGTGCCAGCCATCGGGGATCTGGGGCTCCGTCCAGTAGAACAGCCAGCGGCCGTCGCGCGGAGAGACGTTCACGCAGCCGGCGCTCATGCGCTCGCCCCAGTTGTCGTGCCAGTAGGCGCCGTGCAGCGCGTGAGGCCCGCTGAAGTTCTGGGTCCAGGGAACGTCCGAGTGGATGAACTCCTGGGGTGCGGCCATCGTCGCGGTGGCGAACTTACCCGTGATCTTGAAGCTGCCGGTGGGCGTCGCGGCGGTGTCGATGGGCGGAATGCCTGGCGCCGGCGTGCCCCCTCTGCCTGGAGAGATCATCGTCACGTAGACGATGCGCGTGCCTTCATAGGCGACCAGCCAGCCCTTCCAAACGTTGGCTTCCATCCAGGTGCCGCGACCCTTGGGCGCCCGACCGCTGGTGTCCGGCTTGCCGACGGGCGCGTTCCAAGGCGTTTCCTCGCGAAACTCGGGGACGACGGCCTCCCGCTTCTTGACCCAGACACCGGGCTCGACCGTTTCGAGGAACGTCGTGTCGTCGGCCTCGGCGCTCTTGCCCGTGAGCTTCACCCAGGACAGGCGCTCGAACGTCGCGTCTTGCTGCACGAAGCCCTCTGGCCCACGCCCGTACTTGGGGCGGTCTTCTCCGCGGAAGAATGCCAGGCGGAGCTGTCCGTCGTCGTCCAGCTGGACGTCTCTTCCGATCTCGAGCCCCTTGAAGGTCACCTTCGGGTAGGGGGCGACGCGGGTCTTCGGTGCCCACATGAAGTCGGCGGTGAGCAGGAAGGGCACTCCGTCGTGGTTCACCTCCGTGGACCAGGCAACCGTGGAGAGCGGCAACAGGCGCTTGCGTGGCTCGTTCAGCGTGGCTGGATAGCTGCCCAGTTCGAAGGGTTTCCTTGTGGGAATCGTGAGGTCGACGTCCTTCAGCTTCTCGTCGATCTCGGCGGCCTTCTCCGGTGCGGCCAGGGCTTTCTTCACCGCTGCCAGGTGGTCGGGCAGATCCCATTCTCGGCCTCGCTGCTCGGCATGGGTCGGCAGCTGCTTGTACTTCTGCAGGCCGCGGCTCTCGCCGTACTGGTGCGGCCACGGGCTGTCCAAGCGAGGCGCGTAGGGCAGCGTGCGGAGGAGCTCCGGGTCTTTCGCGTCGAGGGTCGCCTCCTTCCCGTCCACGCACACGTAGCCAAACGGTTCGATGGCGTACCAGAGGCTGTTGTTGTCCGGACCCGGGCAGCCCGGCCCGAGCGCTGGCTCCTTCGACTTCAGCCTGGCGCTGCCCCCGAGCCACAAGTAGCCAACCCAGCCATCGGGGTTCGGATGCGGTCTTACCCAGACGAAGCGTGACTTCGGATAGACGCGATCGCCATCGCTGGGCAGCGGCGGCCGCGGGCTGGTGCTTGGATCCACGTCGCCGTCCGACGCTGGCGCGGCGTCGATCTGCGCCTGCTCCGGCGCTTCTGCGTCGCCGTCAGGCTCGGAAACCGAGGCGCTGGGAGTCGGCTGTTCCAGGGGCGCGTCGCCGGGCGTGCTCGCGGGAGGATCGGCACAACCCAGGACGACCAGTCCCAGCAGCCACTGCGCGCTCGATCGTCCCATGCCGCAGACGCTAGATCCGCGGCCTGGCTCGCGCAAACCGCAACTGGGGTTCCAGACGCGGTTTTTCGCTGCGCCCGCCGAGGGTGGTTCGGGTGTCCAAACACAGCCTCACCCCCCAGAACCCATTGCGGCTTCCTGCCTCGCGCACTAGGTCCCGCTGCATGCCGCGTGAAATCCTGGAAGAGGCTCAGATCCACCCGTCGATTCGCGAGAAGATCGCGACGAACCACCACGACATCGTGCAAGAGGTCAAGGATGCCATCGCCAAGCACCGCCTGGTCGTGGTCGGCATGGCTCAGAACCCGTTTCCCAAGAAGGCGCGCGCGCTGCTCAAGAGCAAGGGCGTCAACTTCCACTACCTCGAGTACGGCAGCTACCTGAAGGAGTGGCGGCGGCGCAACGCCCTGAAGATGTGGACGGGCTGGCCGACTTTCCCCATGGTATTTATCAAGGGCACCCTGGTCGGCGGCTTCGAGGACCTCAAGCGGCTCGAGGAGAGCGGCGAGCTCGCCAAGATGCTGGACTAGCCCAGTGCTTGCCTAGCCCAGTGCTTGCCTAGCCCAGTGCTTGCCTAGCCCAGTGCTTGCCTAGCCCAGTGCTTGCCTGGCCCAGTGCCGGACTGGGCAAGCGCTGGCCCGATCGCCGCACGAGCCAGCGCGGCCGCACGAGCGCGGCCGCACGAGCCAGCGCGGCCGCACGAGCCAGCGCGGCAGCACGAGACAGCCAGCGTCGCAGTGACGACCGACACACCCAGCGTGATCTCGGCCGCGCGGATGAAGGGGGAACTGGCTTGACCCTGCCTGACGCGGCGCATATAGGCCGAAGCTAGCGTGCCGTGTCTCCCTTCGGTCTCGCTGACTCTGCGAAGGTGCATGGCATGGACTGGCGGCTGAAAGCGGCGTTCTTCTGGGGATTCAACTACATACCCATGGGGGCCGAGCTGCACTACTTCGCGCAGCGTCGCATCACCAAGGGCCTGCCACGAAGGCTCTCACCTCTGGCCGAGGTCGCCAACTCGTACATGCTGCATCCCCGGGTACTCAAGGGCGCGTTTCCCGAGTTCCCCAAGGGACACCAGCTCGAGTTCGGCGCCGGGCGAGATCTGTTCGGCAACCTGATCACCTGGTGCTGCGGCGTCGACCGTCAGACGGTGATCGACATCGACCCGCTGCTCAAGCCGGAATTGATCAATCACGTGATCGCCACGCTCAAGCAGAACCCGCTGCCCGGCTTCGAGCGTGAGCCACCACGCAAGCTGTCTCATCGATATTTCCTCCGGGAACTGCGGGAGGTCTACGGAATCGACTACGTGGCGCCAGGTGACGCGCGCGACGTCGACCTGCCCGATGGTTGTGTAGACATGGTGATCACCACCAATACGCTGGAGCACATTCCTCCTGGCGATATCGCGAAGATCCTCAAGGAGTGTCACCGCCTGCTCCGGGTGGATGGCGTCCTGAGTCAGGTCATCGACTACAGCGACCACTACAGCCACAACGACAGCAAGCTGAACGATTACAGCTTCCTCGCCTACAGCGAGCGACGCTGGAAGCGCTTCAACCCTCCGGACCACTTCCAGAACCGGCTGCGCCACGCGGACTACCGGCGGCTGATCGAGGAGGCGGGGTTCAGCGTCGAGATCGACCGTCCGAGGCAGCCGACCAACGCAGAGGAGCTGCTCTCGCAGGTTCAGCTCGACGCCAAGTTCGCGAGCTACCCGCTGGAGGAGCTACTGCCCACTGCTGGTCACTTCGTGGCCTTCAAGCGCGCGGCCTGATCGCCGGACCTGACACGAGTGGGTCGAGCTCGCCGCGCCGCCTGCGCTCACCGCTGGCGAGGTCGCGTGTCACGGATCGAGCAGGTCTCGGGCGTCTTGCTGCATGCTGTCCACGCTTGGCAGCCAGCAGTTGTCCAGCGTGTCCAGGTTCGTGAGCCCCTGGTAGGGCATGAAGCCCAGCTCCTCGAGGCAACGCTTGCCGTAGATGGAGTCGGCGCCGGCGGCCGAGATGTATGCCGTCTGGAACAAGTCCGAAGTGATCAGGGACGGCTTATCCGTGGGGATCCCGTAGCGGAACATCAACCGCGCTACGTTGCGCAGGTTGGTGGTGGTGTGCCGCGCGTGGGGGTCGACGAGGAGCACGTCCTCTGGTAGCGAATGCTGCTGCATCAAGTAGCGCTTCATCTCGATGGCCTCCGAGTACGGCGTGCGATCGGGGTGCACGTGGCCTCCGGACAGGGCGATGAGCGGTGCCAACCCCGCAGCGTAGCGCGCAGCGGCTTGATCCGCGCGCACCGCGCCGCGGGGGTCCAGGGGGTGCTCGAGATCCGTCGGCCCCTGTCCGGGCACGACGATCACGCTGAATGGATACTTGGAGAAGTCGATGTTCGGGATCCTGGCGATCGCCGCCTGGTTCTCGCCGTCGGTCAGGGGCTCGTAGCGGGTTGGCTCTGGTCGTCCGTTCGCCTCCAGCAGCTTGGGCACCAAACCGACGAGCGGGGCGTAGAACGGCTGCGCAGGGGCCGTAGCCACCGCGCTCTCCAACAGCGGCTTGAGCGTTGCCTCGGGGATCGATGTGGCATAGTCGTCCCAGACCTCGTTCAAGCCGGCCGCCGCTCGCTCCCAGGCAGAGACCAGCAGCTCCCCGTCGGTGCCCCCGGCTTGCAGGATCGACGTGCCGCTGGGGCGCAGATCATCGCTGACCAGACCGGCGACGTCGGCGTCGACGAGGAGCGCGAGCAGGGCGCTGCTGACGCTCTCGATGTCCGACGCAGACCACTTGAAGGCGTCACCCCAACACGAGGCGTCGCCGCAGCTCTCGAGGCTCGCCGACATGGCGTCGGCGCGTCGCGCGGCCAGCGCGGTCAGCGCGCTGTCGTCCTTCAGGGCGTCGCTGCGCGCGCTCTGGGCCTCGATCGCCGTGAAGAGGTAGAACGCCTTGTCCTGGATCAGCGAGCTCGAGCTGGTCAGTGGCTGACTGGGGCTGAAACCGCGCAGGTCCTCGACGCGATAAGTGGGACACTTGGCCGGGTCGATGCTGCTCAGATCCGGGCCGCCCTCAGCCGACGAGTCGGTCTCGACATCCGCCGGCGCGTCCGCTCCCGCGTCGCTGCTTCCGCTCCCTCCGGAACCCGCCGCGCCCGCGCTCCCGCTGGGCGAGTCGCTGCTGCAAGCCGTCCAGGCGATCAAGCAGGCGAGCAAAGTGGCGCTGATGGGAAGGGCTTTCATGGCCCGAATCCTGCCGGAGGCGCTGGCGAAATGATACCGCGGGTCGCGCCTCCGACGCGGGCGACCCGCTGTGGGACGAACGGAGCCGTCAGGGGACGAACGGCGCCGCCCGGAGACGAGTGTCCGCCTGAGTGCGTGTGGGCGCCCGAGGCGAAGAACGCTCGCGCGGCGTGACGACCAGGGCACGCCGCTGTTTCCATACGGACTCGACGAGTGACGCGATTGCCTCTGTCAATTCAAAGTGAGCCGTGGCACTTTCTACTCTCACCCCTCGTGCGCTCTCGCTTCGCGGAGCGCGCGGCGTACCCGTGTAGGCAGCGGTGCGCCGCAGAACTACTCGACTGGAGGCGCTGATGAAGAAGCTGGCGGTGCTGTTGGGACTCTTGAGCTGCGGTCTGGCGACGAACGTCGCCTTCGCGGAGGTGCGCGATCCTCTTGGGCCATGGGAGGTGCTCGGGCCGGACTATCAGGCATCGGACCCGCTGGATCTGTCGAGCTACGAGTGGGAGTACTTCACGATCCAGAACGAGGACGATAGCTTCGTTGGGATCATCGGCTACGTTCTGGCAGATCCTCGGGGAAGCGGCTCAAGCGGCGTCGCTCTGGTGCCGGCGGGAGGGAACATCGCGGTGGCGGGCATGCGGCCCGGACAGTCGGCCAGCGCCGAGTTCCTGACCTTCGGCTTGGCCAACACCTTCGCGTCCAGCACGGAGAAGGTGATGTACGTCGACGACCCAGGCTCGGATCACTTCGCCAACATCGAGCCCGCGCCCGGGGCGACCAGTGCCGATCCGGCTCTCGTGTTGACTGGCCGTAGCGCGGACTACGAATGGGATCTCGTGGTCACCCCTGACTTCGAGGAGTACCTCCCTCTCAAAGAGGCCTCGCCAGACGCCGCGTTCTCGGCGGTGCGAGGCGATGACGTTGGATTGCTCGCGGGGGAGCACTGGACCGTGGACGCCGTGTGGCCACGGACCCACGTCAGCGGCACCATGGTCGAACGCGCCAGCGGAACAGTGATCCCGATCGATGCGAAGGGCTATCGCGAGAACTCGTTCGGGCGCTACCTGCTGTCCTTGGATGGCTGGGACTTCGCGGTGTTCAGCGACACCGACAAGCGCGTGCAGACGATGTTCCAGACCTATCATCGCTCGACGACCATCGACTACTTCGACATCGCGTTTCCCGACGAAAACGGTCAGGCGCAGAACGTACGCTTCCGCCCCAGCCGCGGGGAACTCGGGTGGTTTCACCCGAACTGGACCTTCGATGGTAGGGCCAAGCAGTGCGTCCCGGAGAAGACCTGGATGATCGCGGACAACGGGGAGTACCGGGTGGAGCTCAGCGTCGACATGGGGGCGTCGTCCAGCGTGCCGTACGCGCCGTTCCTGGACGACTCCACCATCGGGACCGCGGTGTTCTTCATCATGGAGCAGTTCCCGACGCTGAATGGTGTGGTGCGCCGCGCGGATACGGGGCAGGTGGTCACGACATTCGCAGGACGCGCCGGGGGCGAGTTCGCCTTCCACAAGAGCCTGTTCAGCAAGCGCTCGGACCTCGGCTGCTGGCTGTCCTTCGCCCCGGTCTATCAGCACGCATTCCCCAACTGACAGGCGTCGCTTCGACGCGCGGTCCCCACCACGGCCGCGCGTCAGCGCCAGCTGGCTCGGATATCGACGTCGAACAGCGCTCGCTCGTCGTACTCGACTTCGCGGCGAAGCTCGAGGTGCTTCAGCGTGCCCTCGACGACTCCGACGTGAAATGCCGTGGGGAAATTACATACGTTCTTCAGGCGCAACACTCCAGAGGTACCATTGACCTCCAGCGCCTCCGCGGTGCCGTGACTTGCCGCCACGGCGTAGCCCTTCGCCGCGAGGCGCAGCAGCTGTTGCGGATCGCGTCCGACGACGCCGAACAGCACGCGGCCAATCATGTGCTCGAGGAACATCGGGAACACGCAGTGACCGAGTCGACGCAGGCCTTCCCGCAGCGATTCTCCGGGAAAGAGCGCCTCGGACGCGGCGACCTCGAGCTTGAGGAGGTCGACATACGGGTAGTCCTTGAACGCGCGATACGTCGGAGCTGCCGCCGCCACGCCTTCCAGCTTGCCCACCTTCCTCAGCTCTCGCTGGACCATGACGAAGAACATGCCCTTGGCAGTCGCCACGGGGGAGGCGCGATCGATGTAGATCCCTGGGTCCAGGGGGGCGTTCCAGTCGGGGGCTCGGAAGGTCATTGAGGGAGGGGGACGTAGGATGCCACAGCTTGCGATTGCGGCCAGGGCTTTGAGTGGCCTGGGCTCCTGGTCAGCGAGCGGTCCGACCGAGCAGCGTTCGCGCGATCACCATGCGCTGGATCTCCGAGGTGCCCTCCACGATGCGCAGCACGCGGAGAGAGCGAAAGTAGCGCTCCGTTGGGCAGTCCTTCATCCAGCCCATGCCGCCGTGGATCTGCAGCACTCGATCGCATACGCGATTCACCATCTCCGTCGCGTAGAGTTTGCACATGGAAAGTTCTCGGGTGGGATCCTGGGCTCCGGAGTCGACCAACCAGGAGGTGTGGTGGACCATGTTGCGAGCTGCGTAGATCTCCGTGGCGCTGTCGGCCAGCATCCACTGCACACCTTGGCGCGCGCCGATCGGCTGACCAAACGCCTGACGTTGGCCGGCGTAGTCCACCCCGAGGCTGAGGAGGTAGTCGGCGACGCCGACGCAGTTCGCTGCGATCTGCAGCCGACCGATGCCGAGAAATGTCATTGCCGTGAGGAAAGCCATGCCCTCCTCGCCCACCAGGTTCTTCGCCGGCACCTCGGCGTCCTCGAAGATCATCTCCGTCTGACCTTCGAAGCCGGCCATCGCGCGATGTGCGCGGCCCACTCGGTACATGCCGGGCTCGACGATGAACGCGCTGATACCGCCCTTCGCGCCCTTGCCCGGATCGTTGCTGGCGAACACCACACCCCAGTCGGCGTGCTTGCCGTTCGTGATGAAGTGCTTCGTACCGTTCAGCACCCAGGTATCGCCGCGCTTCACCGCGCGGGTAGCGATGTGCTGCGCGTCCGAGCCCGCTCCCGGTTCGCTCAGCATGAAACAGGCGCTGGTGTCGCCCGCGATCAGGGGCTTCAGGTACGCTTCGCGCTGCTCGGCGTTGAACATCAAGTGCATCGGCGAGGGACCCTCGGGTCCGGCGATGGCGTAGCTCGCGAGGAAGCTCCCGCTTCGCCCACAGGCTTCTCGCAGCACCGAGGACTGCAAATTGGAGAAGCCCCCGCCCCCGACCTCCTCGGGCATGTGATGGGAGTAGAAGCCGAGCTCCGCGGACTGCTTGCGCACTCGCTTGACGATCGCTTCGGGTATGCCAGCGTCCGGGTCGAGTCCATGCTGCTCCTCCAGCGGGATCAGCTCTTGCTTCACCCAGCGGGTGAAGGCGTCTCGCACGGCACACGTCTCTTCGCTCAGCGTGAAGTCCATGGCGGCTTCTTAGCGCGGTGGTTCGGCCGCGCATACTCCAGGCTTGCTCCTGTGCACGGCTCGTGTGAGACGCGAGGCGTGCGCTGGGCGACCCCACCAGAGACCGAGAGCGAGCTGCTGAGCCGCGCCGAGGCGCTGGCGGGTCAGCGCCTCGGCACCCTGGCGCGGCGCTGTGAGCGCGAAGCGCCCCCCGATCTGCGCAGGCACAAGGGCTGGGTAGGCGGCCTGATGGAGGCGCTGCTCGGTGCGTCTGCGGGCTCGAAGGCCGACGCCGACTTTCCGAGCCTTGGCATCGAGCTGAAGACGCTCCCCGTCGATGGGCGTGGCATGCCTTGCGAGTCGACGTTCGTCACCAGCATCCCGCTGCTGGAGATCGGTGACGTGGAGTTCGAGCAATCGCGAGTGGTGCGCAAGCTGTCACGAGTGCTCTGGGTACCGGTGCAAGGCGAACGCCAGATCCCCCTCGCAGAGCGCCTCGTGGGCACGCCGCTGCTGTGGAGTCCGACGCCTGGCCAGCTGGCGGCGCTGCGCGAGGACTGGGAAGAGCTGTGTCTGTACATCGCGCGAGGTGAGGTCGAAGCCATCACGGGGCACCTCGGTCGATTCCTTCAGGTTCGCCCCAAGGCCGCTCACGGCGGCGTGCGACGCGTGGCTCACGACGCCGATGGCGCTCGCCTGCTCGCGAACCCGAAGGGCTTCTACCTACGTTCGAGGTTCACCGCAGAGATCTTGCGTGCCCACTACCACCTTCCCGACGCGGCGACGCACGGAGCACGCCGCTAGTCAGTTCCCCGGGGATGCACTGGACCGCAACGTGAGGCGCTCGAGCTCGCTGGCGTGGACTCCGTCGACCAGGCCTCGCACGACGAGCTCGAGGCCGCCGTCTCGCTGGGATGCCAGCACGTAGTTGAGCGGCCGTGGACCCCGGTATGCTGGCGGCAGGGGGCTAGCTCTCAGCTCGAGCTGCTCGGGGCGAGGACCACCACCACCCGCCGTGACCACGAAGGCCTTGTCCCCCCGTGCTCCGCGCTCGCCATCGCGTAGCCCAAACCGCTCGTAGCCATGGGCGTGCCCGCTGAACCAGGCGCGGGCCTTCGGGTGACTGAGGAAGGCGGGAATCAGATCGCCGTGCAGCCGAGGCTCCGGATGGCCCCAAGGGCCGAGGGAGTAGACTGGATGATGGGTGAAGACCAGCACGTGGTCGACGCTCGGATCGGCCTCGAAGTGATCGAGCTGCTCTGCGAAGAAGCGCAGCTGCGCCTGCCAGCGCGCTTCGAAGCGGCGCTGGAGTGCGCCGGGTCGCGCGCCCTGCGGGCGATGTCGAGAGGCCCAGCGAAGGTTACTGTCGAGCAGGATCAGGCCGAGCCGACCCAGGCGGCGCGAGTAATACCTCCGCGACGGGAGGCCGCGAAAGCGAGCCGCCAGCTGCGCCGCCGTCGCGCGTTCGGAGCTCGACCACCAGTACTCGTGGTTGCCCCAGATCGGAAGCACCGGGGTCGCGCGTGGGAGCCCCGCGAACAAGCCATCGAACCACTCCCAGTCAGCGTTGGAGCCACCGTCGAACACGAGATCCCCCACCAGCACCAGTGCCGCGGGCTGCTGGGCGATCAGGTCAGCGGTCAGGGTCGGTTGCTCGGCGGTGTTGTCCTCCCGGCCCAGCAGGTAGCGCTCGAGGAACGACGTGCGTTGCGTATCCCCGAGGATGGCAAGTGAGCCCGAGCGCTGGTCCAGGGCGCGCTGATGTGTGTCGAACGCCGGCACGTGGGGCGCGGCCACGCCGCAGCCAAGGGAGAGGAGAGACGAGCTCAACACGGCCCCCAGTCTTCGGCTCAGGCGTTCCCCTCGAGCTCGCGGACCCGATCGACGACTCGCATCAGCTGTTGCATGCACGGTTCACAGTCTCGCCCACAACAGGTCCGCCACGCATCGTCCTCGCGCTCGAGCAGCTCTTCCACGTAGCCCACATACAGCTCATCCAGCATGTTCTCCCGCATGGCCTGCAGTATCAGTGGCTTCCGGTGCTGCATCGTCGAGCGGGTTCGGGGGTGAGGGGACGAGTCGGTCTACGGCCTCTCTGCCCCAGGAGCACTAGCACGCCAGCCCGCGCCGCCAACCGCTGGGCCGATGGTGCGCGGGCGCTTGCCGTCTGCAGCGGGCGCTTGCCGGCTGCAGCGGACTCTTGACGGGCGCTGGCCGGCTGCGCCGGCGAGCAAGCTTTGCTAGATTCCCCGGGAGGTCCGGAATCGCGCATTGGCAAACATCGGGTACATTCAGGTCGTCCGTCACTGCAACCACTTCTGTGGCTTCTGTTCCAATCCGACGACCCCGTACACCCACACCTTCGAGAGCATGAAGGTGCTGGTCGATGACTTCGTCGCCCGCGACTACTTCGGCGTGATCCTCACCGGCGGCGAACCGACGCTGCATCCCGAGCTCCCGAGGATCTGCGAGTACGCGCGCAGCAGTGGCCTCCACGTCCGCATGATCACCAACGGCTCGCGGCTCTCGGATCCGGAGTTCGCACGACAGATGGGTGATGCGGGCCTGCAGCTCGTGCACGTGTCGGTTTACAGCGTGCGGCCCGAGGTCGAATCGGTCCTCCGCGGCAGCGAGGGCACGTTGCCCAAAGCCTTCGCGGCCGTGGCCAACGCCCACGACAACGGCATCGACGTCAACATCAACTGCGTGATCAACAAGCTCAACGCGGATCACCTGCACGAGAACATCGAGTACTGGATCGAGAATCACCCGTACATTCGTCACTTCGTTTGGAACAACCTCGACCCGTCGATGGGGCGCGCGGAGGTGAACCAGGCGCAGTTCACGCCGCGGCTGCGTGACTTCGAGGTCAGCCTGTTCAAGGCGTTGCGCTTGCTGCATCGCAGCGGCAGAACTTTCCGGGTGGAAAAAGTGCCGCTGTGCTACATGACGGAGTTCGCGTGGGCCAGCACCGAGACGCGCAAGATCGTCAAAGGGGAGGAACGCATCGTGCACTTCCTCGATCAGAAGCAGACGGTGCGGCAGACCGACTGGGAGCACATCTACTCCGAAGAGTGCGCTCACTGCAGCCTGAGGACGATCTGCGGCGGTCTCTTCGATCGGGGTAATGGCTACGATCCAGCCGAGCTCGCGCCGGTGTTCGTCGATCGGGACCAGCTGGTGTCGCGCATCCTCAGCGACGAGAGCGATCCGAGCTTTCGCTTCACCTCCCTCGAGGACTGGAAGCGAGATTTCGAGGCGCGCTGCGAGGAGACGCTGGCGGGCAGGCACCCGCGTCGGCCCAGCGGCCCCGAGCCTGACGAGCGCTTTCTCGAGCCCAGCGCCCCCGCGGTCGGACAGATCACCGATCAGGGCCAGCGTCTGTACCAGGCGAAGCGCAAGAGCGAGGCGAAGCGCGCCGAGCGTCTGGGGGTGACCATGGAGCACGGTCACGGGCCGAGCAGCGACGAGTAGCCGAAACTCGCCGGATCACCGGGGGAAGGAGCCTGCGAGCGAGACTCGCGAGCGCCCGAGGTGGTGTGTCGCGTTGCGTCATTCCCTACCACGTGGTAGGCCATAGCCGTCCGAGCGTTAGGTTCCTGGATGGCTGCCTTGACCCCTCACCCCCTGCCCATGCGCGAGAAGATCCTGGTCGAAGCGACCCGGTTGTTTGCGCGGCACGGCTACGATGGCACCAGCCTGCAAGCGATCGCCGATGCCGTGGGGATCAAGAAGCCGAGCCTGATCCACCACTTCGCTTCCAAGGACCTGCTCCGCCAGGCGGTGCTCGACGCCCAGCTCGCCCACTGGAACGAACTGTTGCCCCGCCTCGTCCTGGCGGCGGCCGCCGGCGAAGATCAGTTCGACGCGGTCACGCGGGAGATCGTGCGCTTCTTCAGCACCAACCCGGATCGCGCCAGGCTACTGGTGCGTGAGGCGCTGGATCGCCCGGACGACATGCAGGAGCGCTTCAGTAGACTGGTGGTCCCGGTCGTGGGGAGCCTCGCCCAGCTGATCCGGCGCGGTCGTGGCAAGGCGGTTCACCCCGACGTGGACCCGGAGGCCTATGTCTTCCACGCCATCAACCTGTTCATCAGCGGCGTCGCCTTCGCAGACAGCTTTCAGCGTCTGATGCCCGACGGCAGGAAGCGCGGTCCGGCGCGGGATCGCCTGACACAGGAGCTCCTGCGTATCGGCAAGTCGAGCCTGATCCGCCCGCTGGCGAATCAGGCGTCGGACACTGACATTGCCCCGAGGAAGCGAACGGCTTCGAGGGGTAGATCCAATGCCTCTCGGGCGCCGCGGAGCGCCCCCCGAGAAACGGAGTGAGTATGGCCAACTACTTCAAAGACAACGCAGACCTCGCCTACTATTTCGAGCGGGGCATCGACTGGGAGCCCCTGGTGCGGGTCACCGAGAACGACTTCAGGAGTCCCGACGGCTTCAAGAGCGTCGAGGAGGCTACGGAGTTCTATCGACAGGTCGCGGAGATGGTGGGCGAGTTCGTCGCCGAGCAGATCGCGCCCGTCGCCAGCAAGATCGATGAGCAGGGGGTCCTGCTGGAGCACGGCGAGGCCAAGGTTCCGCCCGAGCTAGAGGCGATCTTCGGTCAGCTGGCGGATCTCGAGCTACACGGCCTGGTGACGCCTCGGGAGCTGGGTGGTCAGAACGCGCCGATGCTGCTGTACTACATCAACGCCGAGCTGTTCGGTCGCGGCGACACCAGCATCATGACCCATCACGGTTTCCATGCGGGAATTGCGATGGCCATGCTGGTGTTGAGCATGGTCGAGGGCACCACTGAGTTCGACGCCGAGGGGGGCGTGATCAAGGCCACGCGCTTCGAGGAGCAAATCCGTGAGATCAGCTCCGGCAAGGCCTGGGGCTGCATGGACATCACGGAGCCAGACGCGGGCAGCGACATGGCGGCGCTGAAGGCCTACGCCGAGCAAGACGAAGCGGGGAACTGGTTCGTCACGGGTCAGAAGATCTTCATCACCTCGGGCCACGGCAAGTACCACTTCGTGATCGCGCGTACGGATCGCGACCCCGCAAGCGGCCTGGAGGGGCTGGGCATGTTCCTGGTCCCCACCTACGACGAAGACGCGGACGGCAATCGCGTCCGAGTCGTGACCATCGATCGCCTCGAGGAGAAGCTCGGACACCACGGGTCGGCCACCGCGAGCCTCAGCTTCGATCGCGCGCCCGCACAGCTGATCGGTAAGCCGGGGGACGGGTTCCGCTACATGCTCGTGCTGATGAACAACGCCCGCGTGGGTGTCGGGTTCGAGAGCCTGGGCCTGATGGAGGCCGCGTATCGCAAGGCGATCGCCTACGCCGAAGAGCGCAGGTCGATGGGCAAGAGCATCGACCGCCACGAGATGATCGCGGACTACCTCGACGAGATGCGGACGGACATCCAGGCGGTGCGCGCGCTGGCGGTCACTGCTGGTTACCACGAGGAAATTGCAACGAAGCTCGAGCGCGTGCTGCCGAATCTCACGCCCGATGAGCTGGAACAGCAGCGCTTCAAGCGCGAGGCCAAGCAGCATCAGCGCATCGCGCGCCGCCTCACCCCGCTGCTGAAGTACATCGCGGCGGAGAAGGCGGTCGAGCACGCGCGCCGCTGTATCCAGATCCACGGCGGAAACGGCTACATCACCGAGTACGGCGCGGAGAAGCTGCTGCGGGACGCCATGGTGTTGCCGATCTACGAAGGCACGAGCCAGATCCAGAGCCTGATGGCGATGAAGGACACGTTGATGGGCATCATCAAGAGCCCGCAGGAGTTCGTGCGACGCGTGGCCCAGACACGCTGGAAGGCGCTCTCGGCGCGTGACCCCCTGGAGCGCCGCGTCGCCAAGCTCACTCAGGTGTCTCTGGGGGTTCAGCAGCACCTGCTGGCGCGCACCGCTGGGGCCAAGTTCCGCGCGCTCGTCGGCAAGCCGGTTGGTGAGTGGCCGAGCACGCTGTTCGATGGCTGGGATCCAAAGCGCGACTTCCGCTTCGCGATGCTCCACGCCGAGCGCCTGTGTCGGGTCCTGGTGGACGAGGCGATAGCCGAGATCCTGCTGGCTCAGACCAAGCAGCACCCCGAGCGTGCCGAGCTGCTGGAGCGCTTCCTGGATCGCGCAGAGCCCCGCGCGCGCTTCCTCCACGACGAGGTGACGACCACGGGCGCGCGCCTGATCGAGAGCCTCGAAGAGGCCGAGCCGCCCGCAGTGGTCGGCGCCGCCGAGTAGGCGACTCAACGAGCGGCGGGAGCCTGGGCTCCCGCCCGCTTCGTCGCCAGCCAGCCGTGGACCTGCTCGTCGAGCACGGGGAGGGGAAGTGGACCTCCCCCGAGTACCACGTCATGGAACTCCCTGAGGTCGAAGGCTGGCCCAAGCGCGGCCTCCACCTCTTTCCGTAAGGCAAGGAAACGCAGCTGCCCGACCTTGTACGCCAGTGCCTGACCTGGCCAGCTGATGTAGCGATCCACCTCGTTCCCGATGTTGTTCCTGGTCAACATCGTGTTGTCGAACATGAAGCGCTCCGCCTCACTACGGCTCCAGCCCATGGAGTGGATTCCGGTATCGACGACCAGGCGCGACGCTCGCCAGGTGTCGAAGGACAGCATGCCCAGTCGCGACAGGTCGTCCGAGTAGAGCCCGAGCTCATCCGCCAGGCGCTCCGAGTACAGGCCCCAGCCCTCGACGAACGCGGTGTTGTAGGCGTGCTTGCGAAACGCCGGCAGCTCCGGCAGCTCTTGTGCGATGGCGATCTGCAGGTGATGTCCAGGTACCGACTCGTGGAAGGCCAAGACCTCCGCCTCATGGCGCGGGCGGGTGCGTGGGTTCAGCAGGTTGACGAAGTACTCGCCGGGTTTGCCGCCACCAGGCTCCGGTGGGCGGTAGTAGGCGATGGGGGAGAACGGCGCTTCGTAGTCCGGGATCGGACGCACCACACAAGGCGCCTTGGGCAGGCGGCCGAAGACCGCTGGAACGGCTGCCTGAGCGCGCTTCAGGGCCGCCTCCGCGGCGTCCTCGATCTGCGCTGCGTTCGCGAAGAAGAGCGCGGGATCCTCTCGCAGCCTGGCCTGGATGAACCGCAGGTCGATCGACTCCGGCTTCGCCTCCGCAGCGAACACGCGCTTCCCGAGTGTGACGATCTCGCCATGAATCTTGCGTAGCTCGTCCTGGCCCAGCTGATGCAACTCGGCAGCGCTCTGCTCGAGGGTCGTGTGGTGCCGGATCTCGGCGGCATAGCACGCCTCACCGAGGGGTAAGGACCCGATGCCCTCGTGCGCCGAGTTGCGCGCGTGCGGGAGCAGTTCGCGTTCGAGGAAGCTCACGAAACGCGCATGGGCCGGCCTGATCTGGCGCTCCACCTCGTTTCGGAGCTTCCGGGCCAGCTCACTCCGTTCCTGCTCAGGCCACTCCTTCGGGAGGTCATCCGCCGCGCTGTAGAGCGGCCACTCGTCGAGCGGCTTCGCAAGTTCCGTGCGGTACTGTTTTATGACACGCTTCAGGATCGCGCGGCTCTCGACCAGGCCCTGCTGCTTGCCGACGCGTAGGTTCTCGATATCCTGAGCCACGAGCTTGCTCACGCCTCGGTAGCGGTCCAGCAGCGCCTTTCCGCTGCCCAGGGACGTCAGCCGGGCGAGCTCCGGCAGACGATTCAGGTCCACCAGTGGGTTCGAGCGCGCGTCGATCGACCAGTACTCGTACTTGCAGACGAAGCTCGCGACTCGAGTTGCTTGCATGTCGATGAACAGACGCCTGGTCAGCCGATCCTCCGCGGAGAGCTCAACGTCGTTCAAGTCCAGGGCGTCGCTCAGAAATGTCCGCTGCTCCGCGCGCCACGCGGCCAGAGCGGACCGCGAGTGATCCGGTAGCTCAGCCTGCAACTCGGCGACGCCCAGATCACTGGCCCACAGCGGATCGTGCTCGAGGTCGCTCTCGAACTGCTGCTGCAGCAGGCGCGCGAGGCGTTGGTCGCTCGTGCCCGCGTTCGCGTCCTTCGGCAGCCACGAGGGACACGCCCAACCCGCGGGGTTCGCCTTGGGCATCGTCTTCGAGGCCTCGGGCGGAGGCGCCCCAGCGCAGCTCGCGAGCAAGAGCACACCGAGGGGCGCGAGGATCCGAGAGGCCAGCTCTTCCATCGCCGGCACCCTACTCAAAAGCTGCACGGCTCAAAAGCGCCGGGCTGAGCTCAAGGGGGCGTGCTGGCTGTCGCGTGTGGCCTGGCGGGCGCGGTTGCGGTGCGCCGTCCTCCGCACTATCCACCGCGTAGGTTCGCGTCGCCGGCCCGGGAAAGGAAAACGTGGAGAGCTTCGACTACGTAGTGATTGGTGGTGGCAGCGGTGGCCTCGCTTCGGCCCGGAGAGCCGCGAAGCACGGGGCCAGGGTGGCCCTGGTCGAGAGCGGTCGCCTGGGCGGGACGTGCGTGAACGTGGGCTGCGTGCCGAAGAAGGTGATGTGGAACGTGGCCAGCGTCGCCGAGGCGCTGCACGACGCTCGGGACTACGGCTTCGACCTGGGTGCGGTGCCGGCGCTCGACTGGGCGCGCATCAAGCAGAAGCGCGACGCCTACGTAGAGCGGCTGAACGCAATTTACGCACGGAATCTGGACAACGACGGTGTTCGTCATCTCGACGGCTGGGGTCGCCTCGAAGGTCCGAGCGAGGTCGTGGTGGAGTCCACGCGGGGGAGCGAACGGCTCAGCGCGCGCCACGTGCTGATCGCCACAGGGGGACGTCCGCGGCTACCGGGCTTGCCGGGAGAGGAACTCGGGATCACCAGCGATGGCTTCTTCGAGCTGGAGTCCTTGCCGAAGCACGTGGCGGTGGTCGGCGCGGGCTACATAGCCGTCGAGCTCGCCGGCATCTTCAATGCCCTGGGCTCGGAGGTCACGCTATTGATCCGCAGGGAACAGTTGCTGGGTGGTTTCGACTCGATGTTGCGCGACACGCTGATGGAGGAGATGCTGAAGGCAGGCGTCAACATCGAGACCTGTATTCACCTGCAGTCAGTCAACCGCAACGAGCAGGGAAAGCTCGAGCTGCGGGGGGCGGGAGGCGAGGAGCTCGGGGGCTTCGACCGGCTGATCTGGGCCATCGGTCGTGACCCCAACACGCGAGACATCGGACTCGACCGAGCCGGAGTCGAGGTCAGGGCTGACGGGGTGATCCCCGTCGACGACTTCCAGAACACGAACGTGCCCGGCGTCTACGCGGTGGGAGACGTGATAGGGAAATGGGAGCTCACTCCGGTGGCCATCGCCGCGGGACGTCGCCTGGCCGACCGCCTCTTCGCTGGACAGGGCGACGCGCGGCTGGAGTACGAAGAGATCCCCACCGTGGTGTTCAGCCATCCACCGATTGGCACCGTGGGCATGACGGAGGAGCAGGCGCATGAACTCTACGGCATGAGCGGCGTGCGCTGCTACACCACTCGCTTCACCAACATGTATCATGCTGTTACCGAGCGGAAAACTGTCACCGCGATGAAGCTGGTGACCATCGGGGCCAAGGAGAAGGTGGCCGGGATCCACGTGATCGGAATGGGCGCCGACGAGATGATCCAGGGCTTCGCCGTGGCGCTGCGCATGGGCGCGACCAAGGCAGACCTGGATCGCACGGTGGCGATCCATCCCACGGCCTCCGAAGAGCTGGTGACGTTGCGTTAGCGGGGCGCCACGGAGCGGGCTTTCCTGCGCCCGGGCGCTCCGCCAGTTCATCGTTGACGGGGACGACTGCTTCGCCGACCCTGCGCGGCGCCTCCCGAGGAGTTCCCATGCAACATTCACGCGGCGCCCAGGGCGTCATCGCAGCCAAAGCTCTCAGCTCTTCGTCCACTCGGATTGGGGGTGAGGCGCGACGTCCGTCAGCGCGGTCCGGCGCTCGTCGCCTCGGGATCGGGGCGGCGCTCGGTGCGTTGGTCGCGGGCGGTCTCGTCGCCTGCGGTGGCCCTGCTCCCGGCCAGCGAGGCAACCTCGCGGATTCGACCGCCATCGGCAAGAATCGTTGCGCGGACGCGGCGACCAGTCAGCTGCGTCCGTTCATCGTCGAGTGGGACGCTACGGATCTCGCGAGCTTCGAGGCCCGCGCCGCTCGCGACATCGTCTTCGTGAAGTACGAGGGCTGTCAGCTCACGGTCATCGAAGGCTGCAGCGACGCGGGGATCCCTGGCAAGTACGGTCGCTACCAGCCACCGCAGTTCACCAGCGGCACCCTGGAAGGCTTCGAGATCAAGAACGAGGACGAGCTCTACGCGAAGCTCCCCCTCGGCGTGGCGTCCTTCGGGGGCCGACTGTCGATGGGGGAGAGCCTGAAGCTCAGCTACTACGTCACCGGGACCGCCAGCGCGTCTCGTGAAAGCATTACTCGCGCGGAAATCGAGACCAACCCCAAGTGCGCTCAGGCAACGCACTTCGTCTCTTCCTACAACCTCGGCGCCTTCGAGCTCGACAGCCGCAAGGCGACGGCCGCGTCCGCCGAGGTGGGTGTTGGCGACATCGGGGGCGGGGGAGAGCACCGGCGCGACGAGAAGAACCTGAAGCGCGGTGGAGAGATGGACGACTGCAAGACCCAGGCGCAGCGCGCGTGCCGAGTGCCCATCCGCGTCGTCTTGCAGCCGCTGGGCGCCGGAGCCGAAGCAGGAGACGCAAGCCTGGGCGTCGCGCCCCCGCCCGCGCCGCCGCCGGTCGATCAGACGCCCGCCGGTCAGGCCCGGACGCTGCGCTTCGAGGCGAACAAGAAGCGGGACAACGGGGACGGGGCGGGCTGCCTCGCCGATCTGGAGCGCGCCGAGAAGCTGGATCCTCACGGTGCGGATCAAGGCACGCAGTACACCCACGCCGTGTGTGAAATGCTCGCTGGCATGTGCGAGGCTGGCAAGAAGCACATGCGCGAGTTCCTCGCGGCACAAGACGCCGGACGCAAGAAGACGGACAAGGAGCTGGACGCCCAGGTTGCTGGCTCGGCGAACACCTACTGCCCAGCGTCTCGGGGCGGCACGCCGCAGGAACGGATCACGCGCGCCATGAGCGCCATTGGTCAGGCCCAGGCGCGCGGCGAGACGGCGCGCTGCGTGGAGGAGGCGGAGGCGATCGCGAAGCTCATCCCGAGCCTACCGATGCCGAAGCACATGCCGCCGCGCTCGCTCGCCAACGGCGTCCTGATGCAGGCTGCCACCTGCCTGCAAGCGGCAGGCAAGTGTGAGGCCGCCGACGAGTGGTACGCGCGCTACTACGAAGCTCAGTTCAAGGGCACGATGTCTGACGCGGAGTACGCGAAGGTCGCCAAGCAGAGCTTGGATGTCTTCTCCAAGCGCTGCACGAAATAGGTTCCCTAGCGGCAGGCCCGGCGCCGCTCGCGGCGCACCAGCGTATCCTCCCCCCCGAACCCGGCTCCGGAGCTTTGGCAGGCGGGCTTGGCGCACATTCCCTTGGTCTCCGGAATAGAACACGTTCTACTCATGACGCCCGCGGGACGTGGGCAGTCGGAGGTCAGATGAAGACGCAGCTGTGTCAGGAGTTGGGGATCGAGGTCCCGATCTTTGCGTTCACGCGCAGCCCCAAGGTGGTGATCGAGGTCTCCCGCGCCGGTGGGCTCGGGGTGCTCGGGGCGATCGGCTACACCACCGCTGAATTCGCCGAGACGATCGAGCTGGTACACAAGGAGCTGAACGGGCTGCCCTTTGGCGTCGACGTCGTGATGCCCGCGGGCTTCGTGGGCGCCGACAGCGGTGGCATGGCGAGCGCAGCGGAGTACCACCAGATGCTGCCCGAGGAGCATCGCAGCTTCCTCAACCAGCTGCTGGAGGAGCACGGCGTTCCGCCGCTTCCCGAGGGATCTACGGCCGCGCAGGCCATGCAAGGCTGGACGGATCAGGTCAGCAAGAAGCAGGTCGACATCGCGCTGAAGTACCCGATCAAGCTGATCGCCAACGCGCTGGGGCCTCCGCCGAAGGACGTGATCGATCTCGCGCACCAGCACGGCGTGAAGGTTGCGGCGCTGACTGGCAAGGTGAAGCACGCGAAGAAGCAGGTAGAGGCCGGCGTGGACATCATCATCGCTCAGGGCACCGAGGCCGGTGGACACACCGGGGAGGTCTCGAGCTTCGTGCTCACACCAGCGATCGTGGAGGCAGTGGCTCCCGCACCGGTGCTGCTCGCTGGCGGTGTCGGTAGCGGTTCACAGGTCGCGGCTGCGCTCGCAATGGGGGCGCAGGGTTGCTGGCTCGGTTCACTGTGGCTGACGACGGCGGAGGCGATGGAGTCCGCGCCCGTGAAGCAGCGGCTGCTCGACGCTGGCTACGACGATACCCTGCGCTCGAAGGCCGTGAGCGGGAAGCCGGCGCGTCAGCTGAAGACCAAGTGGACCGACGCCTGGGAGGATCCGAAGAACCCCAAGCCTCTGCCGATGCCCCTGCAGTTCATGCTGATCGCCGAGGCGCAGTCACGCATCCACCGCCACGTCGAAGCGACGGGTGACACCACGCTCCTGATGCAGCCGGTCGGGCAGATCGTCGGGCGCATGAACGAAGTGAAGCCAGTCGCCGAGGTGATGCGTGAGCTGAAGCAGGGCATGCGTGAGGCCCGGGATCGCTTGAACTCTCTGAGCTGAGGCGTACCCCACGAGCGCGCGGCCCCGCGGTGTTTCCGCGGGGCTTTGGCGATCCCAGGCGAGGGGCTCAGGCTTTCGTGTTGCGCTCGACCTCGGCCACGATGTCTGCCGCGACGTCGCGATCGATGTCCAGGGCCTCCGCGGTTTCCATGATCAGCTCGCGCTCGCTGGTGCGAATGATGCCGTCCGCGGCCGTGACCTGAACCGCCAGGCTGAGGGCCACTCGGCGCACGTTCGGGTCCGACAGGCGCTCCTTGACGCTGGCCAGTCGTGTGTCCCGCCCTTCCGCTTCGAGCTTCTGCTGCATGCTCGCGAAGAACAGATCGAACTTCGCGCCGCCAAAGCGACCGTCGGTGAGCGACTCGACGCTGGCCTGGAAGTGCTTGCGCTCCTCGTCGCTCAGCTCGCCGTCGGCAAACGCCGCGAGGAACATCATCTCGGTGAGGGCCTCGAGCTTCGGATCGTCGAAGTCGCGGACGAAGGCGGGATCGGTGTGGGCCATGGCGCGGGAGTATAACCAGGGCGCCTTCGACACCAACGCCTTTCCCGCGCTGGGAGCCCTCAGCCGCTCTCGCGTTCCTGCGTCGGGCGCGCTTCAGCGCCCGTGAGCGCGCTCACCAGCTCCGTTGCGTAGCTCCCCGACGGCAAGCCAAAGCTCAGGCGCAGCGCGTCGCCATCGGCCTCGAGCCGGAGCTGCTCCGGAAACAGCAACAGGTCGCGGCGCGTCCCTGGGGCCAGCTTCGCGAAGGGGCGAGGCAACGAGTCGAGACCCAGTGCGGCGGTTGCGGAACGCTCCAGTTCTCCTGCCTGGTCGTCGGCTTGGAGCATCTTTGGGCCCGTCATCGGGCCCGTGGGCAGGATGTCGTGGGTCTCCCAGCGCTCGAGCTCGCTCTCCACCGTCTGGATCCGGAAGTGCTTGCCAGTGTTGGCGAGACGCACGATTTCACCAGCCAGAGGCCGCTCGAGTCCCGCTTCGCGCCGTGAGGTGAGGTAGCGGTTGAAGACCTCGGATTGCAGAACGCTCGCGTACAGCCGTGGCTGGAAGCCGCGCCCCCGCGCGCCCCTCTTCAGCCAGAAGCGGGCGCGCCCGAGGTTCTGGCCGTGGTTGCCGAAGCGCTGGGGGCCGAAGTAGTTGAAGACGCCCTGGCGCTCGACGGCCTGGCTGAGCGCTGCCCAGCGGACCTCCCAGTCCGGCACGCAGCCTTGGAGCCTGAGGCTGAAGCGATTGCCCAGCAGATGCCCGGTTCGCAGCTTGTTCGTGTGGCGCGTTACCTCGAGGATCTGCGCTTGCGCCGGGAGCTGCCAGGTGTCGGGGGGCTTCGCCGAGTCCGGTACGCTGAACCACTGGCGGGTGACCGCGTTGCGGTCCTTCAGACCCGCGCTGCCGACCTCGGATTCGTCGATGCCACCAGCCTCGGCGAGGAGGCGTACGACGTCGCGGGTGTTCAGCTCTCGCTTCTGAACCCACAAGTAGAAGTGCCCGCCCTCGCCGCTCGCGGCGTAGAGCGGGACCTCCTCGACCTCGAAGTCCTCTGGCGCATCCCCGATGACACCGCCAAGTTTCGGCAACTCGGGTTGCCAGGGCGGAGCTTCGTGGGGCCGGTCGGCGTCGCTCATCCTCGGCGCCTTAGTCCCCCGCCGACGGAATCTCCAAGGCTTTCGTGGCTGGGGGCGAGAGGGAGCGCTGCGGTCGCCAGCGGTCCGGGTCCAGGCGCTGCGCCAAGCGACCCTCCAGGCGCGGCCTTGTTTACGTTGTCAATCCGCTTGTAAATCGCGGGCGGGCGCCAAGTTTCGCAATTTCTGCGAAATTTTCACCGAACTGGCTTCGCGCATTGATTTGAGCGGTTGCCCGATACAAGCTACGCGCTGCGTCGGGGTGTAAAGCTGTAAACGAGCGCACGAGCAGCGCCACGGACCCGCAGCACCAGGCCCGACGCTCAGAAGGAGCGAGCGATGAATCAGTTGGCAACCCACGGCGCGACGCGCACCAAGGCAAGCGACATCCTGGGCGAGCGGCGGATCGAGCACGTCGTCGTGCTCGGCGCGAACGGAACCATGGGCTTTGGGAGCGGAGCGCTGTTTACCCACGCCGTGCCGAAGGTGACCTTCCTTGCCCGCAGCAAGGCCAAGGCCGAGGACGGCCTGAAGGCAGCCATCAGACAGGTGCGCTCGCCCACCGTGGCTGACCGCGTCGAGTGCGGGAGCTACGAGGAAGACCTCGAGCGGGCCGTCGGCAGCGCGGATCTGATCTTCGAGGCCGTGACCGAGCAGCTCGAGCTCAAGCAGCAGTTCTTCGAGCGCATCGACCGAGCGCGGCGCCCCGACAGCATCGTGGGGACGGTGACCTCCGGGCTGTCGATCAACAAGCTCGCCGAGGGCCGCAGTGACTCCTTCCGCAAGCACTTCATGGGGATCCACTTCTTCAACCCACCGAACGTGATCGTGGGAACCGAGCTGGTCGCTGGAAAGGACACGGATCCAGCGCTGCTCGACTTCGTGGAGGCCTACTGCGAGAAGTTGCTCGGGCGCACGATGATCCGCACCGCGGACACACCAGGCTTCGCCGGCAATCGCGTCGGCTTCAAGGTGCTCAACGAGGTCGCGCAGCTGGCGGAGGAACACGGCCCGGCGCTCATGGACAAGCTGGTCGGGCCCTACACCGGACGCGCGCTCGCGCCGCTGGGCACCATCGATCTCGTCGGCTGGGATATCCACAAGGCAATCGTGGACAACATCTACAAGCTCACCAAAGACGAGGCGCACGCCACGCTGGAGCTACCCGCCTACATGCAACGGCTGATCGACAAGGGTACGCTCGGCAACAAGACCGGGGGTGGCTTCTTTCAGCGCACCAAGGACAGGAAGAAGCTGGTGCTCGACCCCAAGACGGGGGAGTACTCGCCGCTCGAGGACGTGAAGCTCCCGGACCTCTCCTTCATCAAGGAGGTCGCGCTGCTCCACAGGATGGGGCGCTACGAAGACGCGATGGCGGCGTTCGTCAGCGCGCCTGGCGATGAGGCTGCGCTGGCTCGCAAGGTGCTCGCTGGCTACATCAGCTACGGCTTCCATCGTGCGGGCGAGTGCACCGACACCATCACCGGCATCGACCTGATCATGGGTACCGGCTTCAACTGGGCGCCGCCCAGCGTGCTGGTCGACACCATCGGCGTCACCCGGACGGTGGACATGCTCGAGGCAGCCGGGGTGCCCGTGCCCAAGCTGCTGGCGGACGCGCTACCCGGGCAGCGCTTCTTCAACCACCCCACCGTCAACGTCGGGCGCTTCTTCGTCGCGCGCTGAACCGTCGCAAGAAAAAGGAGACAGGCCACATGTCACAAGAAGTATACGTTCTCGGCGGCTTTCAGACTGATTTCGCGCGGAACTGGAGCAAGGAGAACAAGCATTTCTCCGCGATGATGCGCGAGGCAGTGCGCGGTGCGCTGGACGCGACCGGAGTGGACCCGAAGGACATCCAGACCGGCCATGTCGGCAACTTCGCCGCCGAGCTCTACTGCAAGCAGGGGCACCTCGGCGCGTTCTTCATCGAGGCACATCCGGTGTTCAGCGGGCTGCCCACGGGGCGCCACGAAGCGGCGTGTGCTTCGGGCAGCATCGCGCTGCTCGCGGCGAGCGCCGAGATCGAAGCCGGCCGCTACGATCTCACCGCCGTGGTCGGCATCGAACAGATGAAGACGGTCGACTCGGCGACAGGCGGCGATTTCCTAGGCACGGCTGCCTGGTACGAGCTCGAGGCCGCAGGCATCGAGTTTCCGTTTCCGAAGCTGTTCGGGAAGCTGGGTGACGAGTACGATAAGCGCTACGGCTTGAAGGACGAGCACCTGGCCGCGATCAGCGCCATCAACTACGCGAACGCCAAGCTCAACCCCAACGCTCAGACCCGCACGTGGTACATGAACAAGGGCCACGCGCTGTGCCGCACCGACGACAACCCGGCGGTCGGCGGTCGCATCCGCATCTCCGACTGCTCACAGGTCACCGACGGCGCGGCCACGGTCTTCCTGGCCTCGAGAAGCTACGCGGAAAAGTACGCGAAGGCGCGGGGGATCGCCCTCGAGCGCATCCCGCGCATCAAGGGCTGGGGGCACCACACGGCTCGCCTGCGCTTCGAGGACAAGGTCGAGGAGAGCAAGAACGCGGAGTACGTGCTGCCTCACGTGCGGTCCACGGTCACCGATGCGTTCAAGCGCGCCGGGCTGGCGGATGTCGGCGGCATCGATGGCATCGAGACTCACGACTGCTTCACCACCAGCGAGTACATGGCGATCGACCACTTCGGGCTAACCAAGCCCGGTGAGAGCTGGAAGGCAGTCGAAGAGGGCGTGATCGCTCTCGGGGGGAAGTGCCCGATCAACCCGAGCGGTGGCCTGATTGGCGCTGGGCATCCGGTCGGTGCGACCGGTGTGCGACAGCTTCTGGACGCGTACAAGCAGGTGACTGGAACTGCCGGCGACTACCAGGTCGAGGGCGCGAAGAACTTCGCGACGCTCAACATCGGCGGCAGCGGCACCACGAGCGTCACCTTCATCGTCGGCGTGTAGCGACTCTTCCCTCACCCCCAAACCCGAGGACCAAGTCAGGCCCCGTGACCTTCTCAGCCTGGGAAGCGCGGGGTCTGGGCGCTTCTGGGGTTGGTGCGGCTGGGGCTGAGGGGGAGGATGCTGGCGTCATGCAGGAAGTACCAACGCAGATCGAGATCGCCGCATCGCGCGCGCGGGTGTGGGAGGTGCTGACGGAAGCGGCAGCTCGAGCGGCGCTATTCCCGCATGAATGAAGCGCTGAAGCAGCGGGACGAAGCCCAGTAGCGTCCTGTCAGTGCGGGCTACCGGCTGCTTCCTGGGGGACTGCTATAGTCGCAGGAGTGTCTCGGGGTCGATTGGAACGCCACGCTCGGGAGTTGCGATCACGCTGGGGCGCGTCGCTTGGCGCAGGTGTGCTCGCGACGCTCCTGGCCTCAGCTTGCAGCGGGAGGGACGAGCGCCTCGGACCCATCCCCGAGAGCGACGGCGGTCTGCCGGCGTTCGATGGCAGTATTCCTGACGCCCCGGTCAAGGACGTCGGTGCGTCCGGTCAGTGCAACAAGGCGCAAAAACCGTACGGAACCGACCCCGACTTCGGTGAGAGCATGCCGGACATCCTGCTGCTGGACTGTGACGGCAACACCACCACGGTCGATCAGATGCGCTGCGATCACAAGCTGACCCTGGTCTCGATTGGGGCGGGTTGGTGCGAACCCTGCCAGGACGAGGCACTGGTGATGGAAGAACTATACAACCGCTACTCGGATCGCGGCTTGCAGGTGGTGCAGTTCATGTACGCCGACGTCGAAGGCTTCCTACCCGGGCCGGAGTTCTGCAGGACCTGGCGAGATACCTACTCGCTCAGCTATCCCATCTATGTCGATCCCCAGAGCAACACCTTGCAGTTTCTCGAGCTCGGCGTGACACCCGTCAACCTGTTGCTGAACGAGCGGGGCAAGGTGGTGTGGTTTGCCCCGGGCGTGCTCCCCGATGACTTCGAGAGCACGCTGCTCGGGCTCTTGTGAGCGGCCATGTCCTGGCTGGAGAGCGCCCCGTCCTGGGTCTGGTTGACCATCATTTCCGTGGGGAGTTTCGTGGTGTGCATCGTCGCCATCCCCTGGTACCTGGCGCGAGCCCCCGCGGATCTCCTCGTGGGTCCACCGCTGCCCTGGAGAGGCCTGTCGCCCTCGAGGCTCGCGTTGCGCCTGTTGAAGAACCTGGTTGGCGTGGCGCTGCTGATCGCCGGCTTGATCATGCTGGTGGGGCCGGGGCAGGGCTTGCTGACGCTGATCGTGGCCATCGGCCTGCTCGACTTGCCCGGGAAGCGCAAGCTGCAGCGGAAGCTGTTGTTCCGGCCCCGCGTGCTCAAGTTGGTCAACGGTCTGCGGGAGCGGGCCGGGCGGGATGCGCTGGAACCCCACTCCGAGCGCCCGAGCCGCTCGCAGGCACTGCGTTGACGAGCGGATGCTGATTGCTCCGCAGACACACACTCCCTCGGTTCAGGGGTTGCGAGGGTGGGGGGTGAGGTTCGCCGTGGTCTGCGCGACTGGCGACGCGGCGCGCTGGAGCGCTCTCGGCAAGCGCTCGGTGTCGCTCTGTCGGAGCCCCACCTGGAAGTCGACGACGTACCCGTCGACGCTGACGACGACCAGCGTCGGCACGGCTTGAACCGGGTCGAAAGCCAGGGCGAACTTCGCGAACTCCGCGCCCCGGATCACAGGGTAGTCCATGCCATGGTCGGAGACATAGTCGTCCACATATTTCCAGGTGGAATCATCGTCCAGGGACACGGCGAGGGCAGCGGTGTGCGCCGGTGCGTCCTTCAGGCTCTGGCTCACGAGGGGCGCCTTGGCGGCACACGACTCGCACCAGGACGCGAAGAAGTTGATCAGGAGCGGTCCCTTGCCGAGCATGCGGCGGGAGTCGTGGACGCCACCCGCGGTGTCCATGACCATGAAATGAGGCACGTGCTCCTTGGGAGAGATGGCGCGAAACGGCTCGAGCAGGCCCATGTCGCCCTCCAGTCGGGCCGCGTCGCGGGGCGCTTCGCTGCTGGCAGGCGTGCAGGCAGACCCTAGCAGCATCGAGCAGACGAGGAGGAGCGCACGCCGCATCCCAGGCACTCTGACACGACTCGTGGTGGCTGCGCAGCAAGCAAGCGCGCCCAGATGTCTGTGGCTGTGGCCTCGAGGTCAGTGCGCGGGGCGGCGCTGGCGTGCAGGCTCGGGCAAGAAGGAGGTAGCGATGAGGTTTGCGTTCGTTCTGTTCGAGGACTTCGAAGAGCTGGACCTGGTGGGTCCGTGGGAGGTGCTGCGCATGGCTTCCCGCCTGCGCGCGCCGGACCTCGAGCCGTGGACCTGCCAGCTGGTCGGCGCGGATCAGGGGCCAGTGAGGGCCGCGAAGGGCATGCGGGTGCTGCCCGACGTCGGGTTCGCACAGGCCAGCGCTTGCGACGTGTTGGTGGTGCCTGGGGGGCAGGGGACACGTCGCGGCGCCAGCGATCCGGAGTTGCTCCGCTTCATCGCGGAGCAGTCCCGAGGTGCGCGCTGGAGCTTCTCGATCTGCACCGGAGCGCTGCTGTTCTTCGAGAGCGGCGTCAGTCGCGGTCA
The DNA here is from genome assembly GCA_041389745.1 of Polyangiaceae bacterium. Classification (GTDB taxonomy): domain Bacteria; phylum Myxococcota_A; class Polyangia; order Polyangiales; family Polyangiaceae; genus JAHBVY01. The sequence continues at coordinate 55,921 of JAWKRF010000019.1, read as the reverse complement.
TCGAGTCACGACCTACTTTGCCTTCGTGGATGAGCTGCGGCGTCGCACTGCGGGCGCGCTCGAGGTGCTAGCGGACGTGCGCTACGTCGAGGACCGCCTGAGCGATGGCCCCGGCGGTGAGCGCGGATTACTCAGCGCAGCTGGAGTATCCGCAGGGATTGACGCCGCGCTGTGGCTGGTGGGGCGGCTCGAGTCACCGGCGTTTGCTCGCGCAGTGCAGCGCGCCATTCAGTACGACCCGGCGCCGCCCTACCCGGTCTGATGCAGCGAGCGAGCGCCGCCTTGCCCGTGTCCCCGGCGGCTGGTAGCAGGGGGTTCTATGCTGCGCTCCGGGCTGGTCTGCTGGTTGATGGTGCTCGCGCCGCTCGGCTGTGACTCGAAGCGAGATGCCCCGAAGCCAGAGCCCGCGAGCCCGAGCGCTACGGCGATCTCCGACGTGCAGTTTCCTCCACGCTTCGTGCGCGGCCCCACGGGCGGCGCTGATGTCGCGAGCTTCGTGCGCGACAAGCTCGCGGAGGCCAACACCGCACAGCAGGCGGGCAAGGCCGGCTACACGCGGGTCGTGGTCTACGTGGGCGCGACTTGGTGTGAACCCTGTCAGTACTTCCATCACGCGGTGACCGAGGGGAAGCTGGATCGAGAGCTGGATGGCGTGACGTTCCTGGAGTTCGACCTCGACCAGGATCGCGATGCGCTGGCGAGCGCGGGCTACGCGAGTCGCATGATCCCGCTGTTCGCGCTCCCCGACGCTTCGGGTCGAGGCACCGACCAGCGGATCTCGGGGTCGATCAAGGGACCCGGAGCGACGGCGAACATCACACCGCGGCTGCACTCGCTGCTGGCAGGGCGACCCACGGAGTAACCCTCACCCCCACATCCGGACCTTGGCGCGGGTCGTGAAGGACATGCCGCCGATCACTGGTCCGTCAGTACAGCAGGCTGGCCTTCCGGCGCTCGAGGAACGCGGAGAGATCGGCCTGCCAGCTCGCGGTGATTGCCTGGGGGGCGTTGCCTCGCAGGATGGCTTCGAGCGCGTCGCGGTTGGCCAGCAGGTCGTCGAGGCGCTTCGCATTCACCTGTGGATGAGCTCCTATCAGGACCTCGGCCAGGCGGATGAAGCTTTGCAGCGGATCGAAGCGGCTGGTGTCGACTACGCGGATCCGCAGGCCGCGGCAACGCTTGCCTCGCTGGGTGCTGGAGCGCGGCACGAAGTCCGTTGCCTCGACATCGAGGCCCGGCAGCTCTCCGAGCTTCGCGATCAGTGCGGCCGAGTCGACGTAGGGAGCCCCGATCACCTCGAAGGGCGTATCGGTGCCGCGACCCACCGAGAGACTCGTGGTCTCGAATGGTCCCAGCATCGGGTACAGCAAGACGGCGTTCCGGGTGCGCAGATTGGGTGATGGGGGCGCCCAGGCCTGGTTGGGGGCGAGGGTGCGATCGCGCTGCCAGTGGCGGAGCTCGACGACCTCCAGGTCCACATCGAGCTGTTCCTCTTGCTTCACGTAGCGCGCGAACTCGCCCGCGGTGAAGCCGTGAAGCAGCGGAAGACGCATGTGGTGGACGAAGGTCGGTTCGCGCTCGTCGACGACTGGGCCGGCGCTCTCACCTCCGAGTGGATTGGGCCGATCGAGGACCACGACCCTCTGCCTGGTTTCTGTTGCCGTGCGGAGGATGGAGTGGAGCGTGGAGAAGTAGGTGTAGAATCGCACGCCGACGTCCTGCAGGTCGAAGACGATGGTGTCCGCTCCGGCCAGCCGCTTGGCACGCACTCCGAGGTCGCTGTCTGCGTACAGCGATTGCACGGGGAGCCCGGTGAAGTGATCGACCGCGTCGCGGACGAGTCCGCCCTGGCCGGCGTCGATACCATGCTCGGGACTCAGCAGCGCGACCAGCTCCACGTTGGGTGCGTCGCGAAGCAGCTCGATGGTCGTGCGGCCATCGCGGAGTCGTGCGGATTCATTCGTGAGCAGCAAGACCTTGCGGCCCTTTAGCGGGGCAAAGTCGTCCAGGCGCAGGACATCGGCTCCCACCACTGGTTCGTCGTGGGCGCCGAGGTCGGCAGCGTAGGCGGCGTGGGCCTGGCGATGGATAGCGCCGCGCAGCGGGTCAGCGCTTCCTTTACCGTGAGGATACAGACGGCTCGTCAAGATCACCACGTAGCCGTCTCGCGAAGGGTCGACCCACAGTGACGTGCCTGTGAAGCCGTAGTGCCCGAAGACCCTGGGGTCGGTGCTGCGAAGCTGCCAGCCCAAGCCTCGCACCTGCTTGGAGAAGCGCACAGGCGCGAGCATGGCCTCCAGCAGGCGCTGATCGATGGGGGCTTGCTTGGTGAGGAGCGCGCGCGCGAGCTTGCCCAGGTCTTCGGCGGTGGAGAAGAGCCCAGCATGCCCAGCGACGCCGTCGAGCATGCGGGCCCGGGGATCGTGGACCACGCCCCGCAGCAGCACGGTGGGGCTCGCCGGATCCGTGGGGATCAAGCGAGCCGGCTCCGTCGGGGCGAACAGCGCCGCGTCACCCAGCTGTGCGCTGGGGCGCCGATACGCCGTGTGGAGCAGCCCCAGGGGGACGAGAAGCCTGTCCCGCATCACCTGGTCGAGGGGCTTCCCGGTGAGCTTCTCGATCAGCAGGCCCAGCACCATGAAGTTGACGTCGCTGTACAGGAAGTCGCCGCGCTTGGCGCTGGGAGCGACGCCGAGGATGCGCAGACGCTGCGACGCTGGGTCGCCGCGCAGGTCGGCGAGAGGATTCGCCGCCGGTAGTCCGCTGCGATGCAGCAGCAGATCCCGGATCGTGACATCCGACTTCCCGTGCGCGGAGAACTCGGGCAAATGGCTGGAGACGCGATCGTCGATGCTCAGCGTTGCGTGTTCCCTCAGCACCAGCATCAAGGTGAGCGCCGTGAACGGCTTCGTCAGAGACGCCAGATCGAATCGCGTTTCCGGGAGGTACCATGTCGGGGGAGAGTCCTGCAGTTTCCCCAGGGCCCGCCGCGCCAGTACGCCGTCGCTGCGCCCAAGCTCCACGACCGCGCCGCTGATTTCGCCGCGGTCGATGCTGCCCTGGATGGCTCGTTCCAGAGCGCTCAGCTGCGCGTATGGCAGGCGCAGGGCGGGACCCGGGTCGGTCTCGGGAGCGCTGGGGGGCTCAGCTTCGACCGCGCCGCTTGGCACGGGGGCGTCGACGGGCGCCAGCGGAGGTGAGGCTGTGGGGTGGGACGTCGTCGGCGCGCTCCGACCGGCGCACGCAAGCATCGAGCAGACCACACCCACCCACGCCTTGCGCAGGGTGTCGTGCATCAAACGCGTGACGCGAGAGCGTGACATGACGAATCGGCCTTCAGGGTAGCACCCGACTACACGCGCAAATACGCTGGAGAGATAAGCCGGGGAGATAGGCCGGGCGCCGCGAATCCCACAAAAGCGCTCAAGAGTCTCAGCCATGGGCCGTTCGACACCAGAGCTAGGAGACGTATGCGCCATCTGAACGCCGCGAAAGTGAGTCTGCAGATGCCCAGTCCACTGACTGGAGTAGGCAAGCTCTACCTCTGGCCTGCCGACTGGAGCGACGCGCCAAGCTTGATTCTCCAGCTCGATGCCGCGGAGGCACGCTACGAAGTGCTCGAGCTCGCCCGCTGCATGACCGTCGCGGTGGACGACGGCTGTATCGTTTCGTTGCTCGATCGCTTGCGCCACTCCCACTCGGACGTCCAGCTCGAGACCACCAAGGTGCTGCTGATGCACGGGCAGACAGCGCCCGGGTTGATGGACATCCCGCGCGCCGAGTCGCTGAAGAGCTACATCGCCCAGGCACGCGCGCGCTGGTTGATGGAGCTCCTGAACCAGGACCGCCTCGACACGCACTTCCAGCCCATCGTCGACGCCCAGGATACGACGAGGGTCCACGCGCACGAGGCGCTGATGCGCGGACATGACGGCGAGGGCGGGATGATCCCACCGTTTCGCATGATCACCGCTGCGCGCGACGCGAGACTGATGGGCGTTCTGGACACGCTGAGCATCTCCAGGGCTTTCCGGGCGGCAAATGAACGGAGCCTGTCGACGCGCATCTTCCTCAACGTGACACCCTCGACGATCACCCGTGAGTCCTTCACAGCGGAGAAGATCAGTCGCGAGTGTCGCGCTCAGGGGGTGGAGCCCCAGCGGGTGGTCCTCGAGCTGATCGAGTCAGAGAGCATCTCGGACATGTCGGCTACCGTCGAACGCCTCGATGCATTTCGGGCCGCTGGATTCTCCGTGGCTCTGGACGACGTGGGGGCGGGGTTCTCGAACCTGAACCTCTTGCACCAGCTGCGGCCGGACGTGGTCAAGCTGGACATGGATCTGACCCGGGACATTCACGAGGATCCCTACAAGGCGGTGGTCGCCACGAAGATCCTGGAGCTCGCTGCCCACCTGGAGATCGACACGGTGGTCGAGGGCGTCGAAGCCATCGAGGAGCTCGAGTGGTTCCGCGAGCGCGGCGTCACCTACGCCCAGGGATACTTGATCGCGAAGCCCTGCGCGGAGCCGCTGACCCGCGGTCCGCGCCTGTAGCTGGGGGCAGAGCGTCGCCTTCCCGGGCGCTCCCTGCTATGGCTGGGCGCGTGACTCCCATCGATCCCTCGGCAGACGTCCAGACGGCGAACATCCCCACCTTGAACCTCGGCGATCTGCGAGGTGACGGCGCCGCGCGGGAGCGGGCGCGTGCTGCGATCTCCGAGGCATTTGGCACGTTCGGGCTGATCTACATCTCGGGTCACGGCGTCGACATGGATGACGTCCACCGCCTGTACGATGAGTTCTTGCGCTTCACCGCGCAGGAAGCGGTCGCCAAGGAGCGGATGTCGAGCGGCGACATCTGGTACCAGAGAGGCTGGACGCCGCCGAACACCGAGAAGGCGGTGATCGCCGGTGGTCAACCCGACTTCAAGGAGTGCTACTTCGCCGCGCCGGTCGAGACGGATCCCGAGTGCGAGATCCAGTATCCGGAGATCTACGCGGAGAACCGCTGGCCCGAGGGTTTCGACGAGTTCGCGCGGCTCTACCTCGACGTGGGCAAGCAGGTGCATGGCGTCGGTGAGCAGCTGCTCGAAGGCTGCGCCGTGGCCCTCGGTCTGGATCACGACGCCTTTGCCTCGCGGATTCAGGGTGGCCCCCACGTCTTCCGTCTGCTGCGCTATCTTCCCCTGAATCAGGCTCAGGTCGATCAGGGGATCTTGTGGGGAGAGGAACACACGGACTTCAACCTGGTGACGTTGCTCCCGGGCGGGCGCTTCCATGATCCAAGTGGTGAGCGCTGTCCGCGACCCGATCAGGGCTCGGGGCTCTACTTGCGCACACGGCCCAGCGCGGAGCACCCGGACGGGATGCTGATCAAGGGCACGCCCCCCGCGGGCTGTCTGGTGGCACAGGTGGGGCAACAGCTGGAGATCCTGAGTGGTGGGCGTTTCCTCGCGACACCGCACGTGATCACTGCTCCGCGTACGCCTGGCTATTCGCGCTGCAGCGCGGCGCATTTCGTGCACCTGCACAGCTATCAGATCCTCAAGCCTCTCGACGAGTGTGCGTCGGAGGAGGCGATCCGAGCCTACGCGCCGCCGGTGCTCGCGGGCACGTACAGCATCAAGACCCTGGTCGACATCGGGCTGGCTCCGCAGGAGGCGCTGACCAAGCTCGGTTACCGCCACTATGGGCGTCTCGCTCGGATCCGCGAGCGTCAGAGCTGACAGAATCGCGGGCCGCGGAAGAGACTTGACGGTTCGCGGTCACAAAGTAGAATCAGATTCGCATTCTGGTTTGAGGTATGGGCGCAGTCGGGGGACCTTCCAGGAATTCGAGCCGCTCCAGCCAAGGGGGAGCGAGGCGCGGCGCGAGCGCTGGCGACCCGAGCGTGGGGGGCAAGCGGCGCGCGACCTCCTCGGGAGAGCTATCCAGCGTCCCCCGTCCGAAGCAGGCGCGTAGTCAGCGCACCCTGGAGCGGCTGCTCGACGCCGCGGAGGCGCTGATCCTCGAGCAACGTCTGGTAGACGTTTCCATACCGGAAATCGTGGCTCGCGCCGACTCCTCCGTGGGTGGCTTCTACGGGCGCTTCAAGGACAAGGACGCGCTGCTGTGCGCACTGGAGGAGCGCTTCCTCAGTCGCGTGGGAGTGGTCCTGGACGAGGCGACTCGCCCCGAGAAGTGGGCGGACAAGAGCCTGCGCGAGACGGTCGCGGGGCTGCTCGAGGTGATGGTGGGTGTGTACTCCGAGGCTGGTCCTCTGCTGCGCGTGTTCGTGGCTCGTGCCGCGCGCTCCCAGCAAGTCTGGCGGGACGGGCGGAGGCTCAGAGGACAAGCGATTCGGCGCTTCATCGAGCTCGGCCTGCGCCACGGAGTGGAGATTCGTCACCCGGAGCCCGCCAAGGCTCTCGAGCTCGGGATGCAGATGGTGTTCGGTGTGCTGCAGCAGAAGGCGATCCTGGGGGAGGTGCGCATCCAGCAGCACGCCCTCACCGACGCTGAGCTCGTCGAGGAGTTCACGCGCATGATCCTGGCCTACCTGTGGGCGCAAGACGATATGCCCTGCGGAAATAATTGACGTTCTTGGAGGGACGATGGACTATCAGCAAAACAACCCACTACCGATCCCCGAGACGGGCGCATACCGCGAGGTGGAGAGCACCATCAAGACGGTCTTCGATTGGCAGTACGCCCTGGAGGATCAGAAGCTGATGCACCTCTACGAGAAGGGCAAGTCGCTGACCTGGAACGCGAACGAACTCGACTGGTCTCAGGAGGTCGACGTCGCCAAGCTGAGCCTCGAGTCCGGCGTCGACGTGTTCATGAATCAGGTGATGCAGCCGCCCCGGGAGCTCAGCCGTGACGAGGCCATCCTGCTCAGGCTTCACACCAACGCCTTCATGCTCTCCCAGTTCCTCCATGGTGAGCAGGGCGCGCTGATCGCGACGGCGAAGATCGTCCAGACCGTGCCCTGGGCAGAGGCAAAGTTCTACGCGGCCAACCAGGTGGCCGACGAAGCGCGGCACGTCGAGGTCTACCATCGATACCTCACGGAAAAGCTCGGGCTGTCGTATGAGATCGAGCCCAGCTTGGGCACCCTGCTCGATCAGATCGTCTCGGACTCCCGCTGGGACATCACCTACCTCGGTATGCAGATCCTGGTGGAGGGACTCGCGCTAGCGGCGTTCGGTACCCTCCGCCTCGTGATGCAGAACGAGCCGCTGATCCAGGACATCACGGCACGCATCATGGCGGATGAGTCTCGCCACGTGGCGTTCGGCGTGATGAGCCTGGAGAAGGTCTATCGCGAGGAAATGAGCGCGCGAGAGCTCGCCGAGCGCGAGGAGTTCGTGATCGAGGCGACTCGGCTCCTGCGCACGCGCTTGCTGAATCGCCAGGTGTTCGAGCGGCTGGGGTGGGACCCCGATGTCTGGGTGCCCTGGATGACGAACACCCCGATTCAGAAGGGCTTCCGTCAGATGATGTTCTCGAAGATCGTGCCGAACCTGCGGCGCCTGGGCTTGCTCACGCCAAAGGTGCGAGCCGCCTTCGCGGAGATGGATCTCCTGCGCTTCGAGCACGACAAGGACTCGGTCGAAGCTCCCGAGGTGACCCCACCCTACGAACTGGTGAAGACCTTGATGGACTTCCTGAACCGGCCCAAGGCAGAGCAGGCTCCCTCAGCTTGACTCCAGCTGGCGTTCCAGGTCGTCCAGCGCGCGCAGGATCGACTGCTTTCCGCCCTTGTTGGCGTAGGCGAAGGCCACGCCATGCTGGCGCGCGGCGCTGACCAGCGGCTCGGTGTGCTTGTGACTCAAGGAGCCTTCGACGAGCACCAGGGCTCCCACCCGTCGCTCACGGATGCGTCGGTCCAAATTTCCGATCGCCGCCATCCCATGCTGGTTGGTGTCGAGCCACTCGACCCCCGGCGGTAGCTCCGGCGCGAGGGCCTCGAGCCGTTCGCGCTTGCCCAGCCGTCCGACGACGACCAGCGGACGTCGTTCCGTCAAGGCCTCGAGCGCTTTGCGCTTCGCCGCACGCGCTGGGGCCGCGGATGGGCCAAGCGAGGCCTCCTGGTCGTGAGTGGGGGTGAGGCGCGTCGTGGCACGCTCCGGCGTGGGCGTCGGTGCCCTGCGTGGCTTCTCGGCCAGCTCGGGCAGCTCGCGCACGAGAGCGAGCAAGCGGTCCGCGGCGTCGGCAGGCCTGGGACCTGGTGCCGGCCCACCGAAGCCGTGGCTCGTCGAGAAGTCACGCACGATCTCCTGTTCGACGGCGACCAGGTAGGCATCCGCTGCACGCTTGATTCCCTCGACGGCCGCTGAAGCGTCGCGGCGTCGAGCATGGAGCGAGGTCTTCAGCTGTTCCACCAGCGCGTCGATGGGCGAGGTCATCCGAGAACGTTACCCCCAAAGCTCGGTGGGTGGTCGTCGAAGCTCACTTGCGACAGCGGTGCGGCGTGAGGCAAGAAGCCTTGGTGGCCGAGTCGCGACTACCAATTCACGACCTGCGACCCGCGTTCGACGCCGCGGTGGCCCGCCCGTGCCGCGCCGGGCGAGGCGCGCGCTTGGTGTTGAGCGCCCCCACTGGCACCGGAAAGAGCACCGAGGTCCCGCGCTGGTTTCCTGGCCAGGTGCTGGTCGTCGAGCCGCGGCGCGTGGCCTGCCGCAGCCTGGCGAATCGGGTAGCCAGCGTCTCCGGGGTCGAGCTCGGGGCCGAGGTTGGCTACGCGGTGCGGGATGACGTGCGGCGGAGCGCTGGCACGCGTCTGCTCTTCGCCACGCCTGGCATGGTGCTGAATGACCCTGCGGCCTACGCCGGGTTCCAGAGCGTGGTGCTGGACGAGTTTCACGAGCGTCGCCTCGATGTCGACCTGCTCCTCGCCTTATTCCGTGAGGAATCAAATAGGGACCTGTTGGTCATGAGCGCGACCCTTCAAGCGCAGCAGGTTGCAGAGGCCCTCCAGGCCACGCTGCTCGAGGCGACGTCGCGCTCGTACCCCGTTCGCATCGAGTACCTTCCCGGACGCTCGGAGTTGCCTGATCGCGCCGGCCTCGAGCTTCGGCTGCGCGAGGCGTTGCGTCGTGCAGCCGACTTGCCGGGCGACGTCCTGGTCTTCTTGCCGGGGAAGGCGGAGATCGCCGCTTGCGCGGTGGAATGCCAGGGGGCCGGCTTCGAGGTGATCGAACTCCACGGCGGCTTGTCCCTCGCCCGGCAGTCCCGGGTGTTCGAGCCGAGTGCGCGCCGCAAGCTCATTCTGTCCACCAACGTGGCCGAGACGAGCCTGACCATTCCGGGAGTCGGCGTCGTCATCGACTCCGGACTGGTGCGACGGACGCGCTACCACGCTGGAAGGGGGTTTCTCAGCCTGGCGCCCATCGCCAGGGACTCCGCCGAACAGCGGGCCGGACGCGCGGGACGCACCGGTCCGGGGAGCGCCTTTCGGCTCTGGTCTCCCGCTGCCGTGCTGGAGCCCACCACCCCACCAGAAATCCGTAGGGAAAGCCTGGTGCCGCTGGTCCTGATGGCGGCGAGTCTGGGGCGAAGCGTCGAGCGACTCAGCTTCGTCGATCCGCCCCCAGAGCACGCTCTGCAGAGCGCGCGCTCCGAGCTCGAGCAACTGGGAGCGCTCGACGCGAGCGGGAACATCACCAGCGTCGGGCGTGAGCTGGCGGCCCTACCGCTGGACCCGGCGCTGGGGCGGCTCGTGATCGAGGCGCGAGATGACCCCGCTCTCGACGATGTCCTGGATCTGGTGGCGGCGCTCGCGACCACCCGGCGTCTGGTGCGGGAGCCCACGGAGCACACCATCGAGTTGGATGCTGGCGACTGCTCGGATGCGTGCATGCTGATCCGTGCGGTAAGAATCGGCGACGCCGCGCGTCACGGACTGGATGGGTTCGCCCTGGAGGAGGCCCGGTCGAACGCGAAGCGCCTGCGTCGCGCATTCGGCCGCGGAGACCTGCCGGCAGTCGGGAAGGCTCCCGTTCCCGACCCTCGGGCACTGGCGCGCGTTGCGCTGAGCGCCGACCCGCGGGCAGGCTTCGTTGCGCGCCGACGCAAGCGCAACGTCAGCTGGAGCAGCGGCGGCACCGAGATCGAGCTCGGGCGCGAGAGCATCGTGAGCCGTGTGATGGCTGGTCCCGAGCAGCGGCACCCCAGCGCACTGGTGGTGTTCGAGACGCGAGCGCTTGCAGGAGCTGGGAGCGGCGGACGCTCGAACCGCATCATCGCGACGTGTGCCCAGCGATCGAGCCTGGGAGAGCTGTACGCTTGCGGGGTCGGACGGGACCGCGTGACCCAGCCGAGTCTGGACGAGCGCGGCGAGGTGAGGGCCGTGGTGCAGCGGGTCCACGCCGGCACGACTCTGGGAGAGCGCGAGCTGGCCCCCCGCGGCGAACAGCTACTCGACGCGCTGTGCGAGTTGGTTCTGAGAGGGACGGTCTTCCGCGGCGTGGCGGAGCTCAGTGAGGAGCGCAGCCGACGGTGGATGCTGGCCGCTCAGCTCAGTCAGGCCCAGCATGGCCCTTGGCAAGGGCCGCTGGCGCTCGAGCCGCCAGCGCCATACCCGGAGTGGCTGCGCGAGCGTCTATCCTCGCTGGGGGTAGCCCAGCCCGCTGACTGGCAGCTGCTGGAGTCCAGGGACCTCGAGCTACCCGAGCTGCCTGCGGAGATCGCCCCCACGTTGGAGCGCGAGTTCCCGCTTGCAGTTCATCTCGGCGACGCGCGGTATCGAGTGCTCTACGACCTGATCCGAAAGCAGGTCATCCTCGAGCTGGTGGCCGGGCACCCAAAGAAACCACCTCCCGCCAGCTACCTCCCGCGTTTTCAGGGCTTTCGCGTGTTCGTGGAGGCTGGAGGCACGCTGCACCGGGTGCGCTGACGGCTAGTGATCTAAATCAACTTAAGATACAAGGCGGGCATGCCGATCCGCATCTCTCGTCAGGAACTCCGCAGCATCCCGCTGCTCTCCGAGATTCAGTACGGGCGCTGTCACAGTGAGGAGGACCTGCAGGCGCAGCGTCAGATCACCGATCCGCTGGCGGACGCGGTGATCGCCGAGCTGCGCAAGGCTCACCCCATCCGTAGCCCCGAGGACATGCTGGCCGAGGTGCGCCGTCAGGCTGCGAGCGACGGCCCGGCGCTCTACAGAGAATTCCTCGAGGAAACCCTGAGCGTGCCGGCCTGGGCCAACTTCCGCCGCATGCGCGCCGGCCAGCGGCTGATCGCCGCCTACGGTCCGTTCATGGGGCTCAGTCTGCTGACGGGAAGTCTGGTCGGCGGCTACATGTTCAAGAAGATGGCGATGGTGACGGCGCTCACCGGTCGTCTCGGGATGCCAGGGGACATCTCGAGACGTCTGCAGGAGACCTCTGCGCTGGTCTTCAGCATGGCTCTGCCCGGAGAGCTGGAGCCGGGGGGACGAGCGCACGAGATACTGGTGCGGGTCCGGCTGCTACACGGCGCCATTCGGCAGTGGATGGCGGACTCCGGGCGCTGGAAGCCCCACTGGGACCGGCCAATCAATCAGGAAGATCTCGCCATCACGCTGTCCCTCTTCAGCTGCTGGAACATCCAGAGTCTGCTCCGCATGGGCATCACGCTGAGCGACCAGGAGATCGAGAGCCACCACTTGCTCTGGCGCTACGCTGGACATGTGCTCGGCATCAAGGAAGCTCTACTCACTGCGAGCTTCGATCGTGAGGTCGAGCAGTATCGTGAGATGCTCAAGCACCAGGCTCGACCGAGCGAGTGTCCCCCGTACGGAAAGAAGATCCTCGACGAGGTCGCGGCCAAGCTGCCGATTATCCCCGAGGAAACGGCCCGCGAGTTCTTGTATCAAACCACTCGTCACCTGGTCGGAGGAGAGCTCGTGCAGGGCTTGGAGATCGCGGAGCGCCGCGCGTACCCGGGCGTCCCGCTCCTGGTTGCGGTGGGCAGGGCGTACTCGTGGCTGCACCGACACGCGCCCGGGGCCGAACCGATGATGTATGCGCTTGGCGCGCGCCAGTATCGTCGAGAGCTGCGGCGAATGGCGCGGGCGCGCGAGCTCAGCTACGGGGTCAAGACGCACCATCCCGACGAAGTGCGCCGGGCTCACGGAATCGCCGCCGAGTAGCTCAACAAGCGTGCCGCAGATCGTCGGTCTGGCCGAGATCCAGCCTGGAGCTGGTGGGGCGGCTCGGTACGGGCTCCAGCGTCCAGCCCTGGTCCTCGGGCAGCGCGCTGCAACTGGCCTCGTTTGCCCGGCAACCGATGAGTAGCTCATGGGAACATGCTGCATCGAGCCGTGACGACGGCTTGCAGTCTTCTCGCCGAGACGCGGGTGGCGGAGTCACCGAGAGCCTGCTCGACGCGCCGAGGGTCAGACTCGACGTCGGGCTCGAGTCGCCGAGGTCGAGCGGGGGCAAAGAGGGGAAGCTCGGGACGTTCAGCTTGGGAGTGGAGAGGCTCACCTTCGAGGCGGGGCGCTCCGAATCGGCAGCTGCGCCAGGTTCGACATCGGGGAGCAAGCTGGGGATCGAGTGGCGGTCCTCCACCTCGCTGAACGAGTCGTTGCTCACTGGTGCGAAGCTGATCGTCGGGCCCGTCGCCGAGATGCGGTCCTCGAGATCCTCCGGGAGCGCGTCTTCGCTCGCCGGAGCGAAGCTGATCGATGGACCAGGGATCGAGGCTGGGCCTACCCCAGAGGCTTCGAGCATCCGCTCCTCCGCGAGTAGCTCCGGCAGGACTGCATCCACGGCCGCGCTGAGGTCCTCACTGGCGGACTCAGCGGCCTGCTGGTCGTGCTCATGAGCGACGCGACGCGCCTCGCTCTGCTCGCGGTTCGGTCTTTGACGCAGGAAGCTGGTTCGTCTCCACCAGCGTCCTCCGACGAGCACCACGGTCCAGGAGAATGCCAACGCGAGCATCGACCCGATGCCGACGCTCAAGCCGCTTGCCGTCTGACCCTGACTCGCGCCGAACCCGGCGAGCGCTGCGAGTAGCAGGCTTCCGCTGCCGAGCACGAGCTTCTGCGCGAGGGAGGTGCGAGAGCCTTCGACGTGCGCGTGCCAGTCCTCCACACACAAGGTGCACCACGAGTCCGGCGCCAGCTCATGGACCGGACAGACGTGACCGCCGCAGGCCTGACAGCGATTGCCGAAGCTCGGACCCTCGCACACCACGCAGGGGAAGCTCTTGGGGACGCGGGGCTCCTGTGCAGGTCCGTCGTCCGGCTTCCGGAGGCGCCCCGAGCGACTCGGGACCGGCTCCGGTGCGGGAGGTTCTTCCCCACGGAACACCGCACGGCTCCGAAGCATCAGCGTCCGTAGCTCGTGCCACATGGCGTCGAGCTGGGGCTCGCTGATGTCCAGGAAGCGCGCTGCCTCGCCCTGCGCCACGTTTTCGATTGCGAGGTGAGGTTCCTCGGCGTCCAGGTTGTAGGCCAGCTGATCCGCCAGACGGAGCGCACAGATCAGGGCGCACCAACGCGTGCCGGCTTCATAGGCACGACCGAGCTGGTGGTGCCAGGCGACCAGGCGCGGGATCGGTTGAGGTATGTTCCAGGCTGCGAGGACGTGCGCACCAAGGACTGCATGGTCGAAGCCATAGCGTTCACGCTCTGCCCGGTGCAGCGAGTCGAAGCGATCGCCGTGGACGTCAAGGAGCTCGCTGTATGCCGCGCCCTCGGTCTCGAGCAGCATGAGCTTGCCGATGTCGTGAAGGAAGCCCGCGGTGAACAGGTCGTCGGTTGGCAGTGAGAGATGCGCCGCGAGGTAGCGCGACAGCGCGGCGACGATGGTGCCGTGCTCGAGGATCCTCGCGGCGTGAGCGGTCTGGGAGTCGAAGAGATCCAGGATCGCGGCCGTGGTCGAGACCTGGTGCAACTTCTCGATTCCGACCAACGCGGCGGCATGTCGCACCGAGGTGCAGCGCACTCGCAGGGCATAGCCCGCCGAGTTCACCAAGCGCAGCAGTCGCGCGCTGAGGGCGCTGTCGCTCTCCAGAACGGTGACCAGGTCCCTCAGCGGGACGTCGGGATCTCGAGTCAGCTCTGCGAGCTTGCGAGCGGCGAGGGGAAACGGCTTGGCTCCCAGGATGCGCCCTGCGCGCGCCGCCATGCTCTGGGCGGCCAGGCGCTCCGACTCGTCGTCGGCGCGCTCGCCGAACCACAGCTCTTCATCCAGTTCGAAGCTCACGTCGGGGTGAACGGCGGTGGCTGGCAAAACCGAAGCCAATTCTGGCGCAGCGCCATGCTAGAGCCGGAAGATGTCTGGTTCGAGACTGCCCAAGCTGCCCGTCCCCTGCGCCGAACGTCGCCCCGTGAGCACCACGACGCATGACCATACGCGGGTGGACGACTACGCCTGGCTGCGTGACCCCGAGTATCCGGAGGTCAAGGACCCGCAGATCCGGGCCTACCTCGAGGCGGAGAACGCCTACCTGGAGGCTGCGTTGGCGCCGGTGAGCGCTCTCCAGGAGCGCGTCTTCCAGGAGCTGCGCGGCCGTGTTCAGCCCAACGATGACTCGGTCCCGTCGCGCAAGGGTGACTACTGGTACCAAGAGCGCTACCTCGCGGAACACGAGCATCCCCGAGTTCTTCGCTGGCGGCGTGAGCAGCAACCATCAGAGGCTGTGTGCCTCCTCGATCTGGATGCGATGGCCAAGGACCATGACTACTTCGATCTGGGCGACTTCTCTCCTTCGCCAGACCAGAGCGTGTTCGCCTACAGCCTCGATCTGGACGGTTCGGAGCGTCACGAAGCGCGCTTCCTCGCGGAGAACCTCAGCGAGCTGCCAGACCGGATCCCCGACGTTCAAGGGGAGGTGATCTGGTCCGCCGATGGACGGCATGTCTTCTACGCACGGCTCGACGAGCAGCATCGACCCAGCCGCGTCTATCGCCACCAACTCGGCACGACCGTCGAACAGGACGTCCTGGTTTACGAGGAGCCGGACCCCGCGTTCTGGCTCTCGGTGGAGGAGACCTCGGACGAAGCCTTCGTGGTGATCAGTTCGAACGACAAGGAGACCGCAGAGGTGCGCCTGCTGGACAAGCGAACTCCGCTTGCGCGGCCCTGGCTCGTGCTGGAGCGCCGTGCAGGTCACGAGTATGACGTCGACCATCGCCACGGTCAGCTCTTCATTCGCACCAACGACCGTCACAAGAACTTCCGCATCGTCCTGACATCGATCGACGACGTCGCCGAGAGCAGCTGGAAGGAGCTGATCGCCGCGAGCGACGCCTGCTACCTGCGTGGCTTCGTCCTCTTCTCGGGGCACATGGTCGTGCTCGAGCGCGAAGCGGGGTTGCCTCACGTTCGAGTTCGGGATCTGGAGTCAGGGACGGAACACCGCATCGGCTTTCCGGATCCGGTCTACACCGTGTCCATCGGTGACAACCCTGAGTTCGAGAGTGGCGTCGTTCGCCTCAGCTACCAGTCGCTCGTCAGTCCTCCCAGCGTTCTCGACTACGACATGAGCGCGCGCACCACCGAGCTGAAGAAGCAACAGCAGATTCCGAGCGGATACGATAAGCAGGAGTACACCTCCCGTAGGCTGTTCGCCACGGCGGCGGATGGCGCTCGGGTGCCGATCTCGCTGGTTCACCGCAAGGACTCGCCCCCTCACCCCCAGACTCCGCTCTATCTTTACGTGTACGGATCCTACGGCGCGACCATCGATCCCTACTTCAGCCCGAACCGCCTGAGCCTCCTGAGTCGGGGCTTCGCTTTCGCCATCGCCCACGTGCGAGGCAGCAGCGTGATGGGGCGACACTGGTACGAGGACGGCAAGGGGCTGAAGAAGCAGAACACCTTCAGCGACATCCGTCTGGCGGTGGAGGAGCTGGAGCGACAGGGGATCTCCTCGAGAGGTCGCGTGACAATCAGCGGCGGAAGCGCTGGAGGTATGGCCGTCGGTGCGGTGATCAATCAGGCACCAAGCTATTTCCATGCGGCAGTGGCCTCCGTGCCCTTCGTCGACTGCCTGAACACGATGCTCGACAGCAGCCTTCCGCTCACGCCACCCGAGTACAGCGAGTGGGGCAACCCCGAGGCGGACGCCGAGGTGTACCGCTACATGCTGGGCTACAGCCCCTACGACAACGTCGCAGCCCAGGACTACCCGCACCTGCTGGTGACGGCGGGCATAGCCGACCCCCGCGTTACCTACTGGGAGCCTGCGAAATGGGTGGCCAAGCTACGAGCGCTGAAGACGGATCACAACCTTCTCGCGCTACACACGAATATGAGCGCCGGGCACGGCGGGGCGAGCGGGCGCTTCGAGGCCCTCAAGGAGCTCGCGCGCGAGTACACGTTCTTGCTGTGGGTGTACGATCACCCCGATACGCGAGGCTGAGTTCAGGCCGCGCTGTTCTTCATGAACAGCGTGCGTCCCACGCCCTGCTCGAGCATCTGCAAGCCCTCTTCGGCGAGGTCGAGCAGGTTGATGGCGCAACCGCTGTCTCGCCAGTGCTTGAGCGTCGCGCGGACCACACCCATGGCGGCGCCGGCGAGGATGCGGGCCCGGTACTGAATGTCGGGGTTGATGCTCGAGGTGCTGATCGCGCCGGCTCGGAGCAGGGCTTCGGCGATGGCTGCTTCCCACTCACGGTCCGACTCGAGCTCGTGGGCGATCAGCGCTGGCGAGGCGACCACCAGCCGCTGCTGCTCGGCGTAGCTGTGAGGATCCTGCATCAGCTCCGTGGCGATCCCCACACAGGCTCTCCGCACGGAAGCAAAGGGCGACTCGCCGGGCTCGGCGGCTCGCAACAGCTGGCGGAAGCGCTCGAGTCGCTCCGCGTTGTCCGGGAACACCACGGCCTCTTTCGTGGGGAAATAGCGGAAGAAAGTCCGCCGCGAGACCTCCGCCTCCGCCGCGATCTCGTCGACCGTGGTGGAGTCGTAGCCTTGCTTGAAGAACAGGCGCTGCGCGGCCTCGACCAACGCTTCACGAGTCCGGGCTTTCTTGCGTTCGCGTAGAGTGGGCATTGTCTGCACGTCGACCAACCTTAGCTCGGGTGTTTGGGGAGTTGAACGGCTCTCGGTACCGCGGGGCGCGCCGCCTTGGATCAGCGGCGATCGTGTCCAGGCATCACGGGGGACGTCGTGAGCCTCGAACACGGGTGCTCGGAGCAGCCGCGTTTGCTCTGCGTTGCCGGAACTGCCAAACCACGCCTCCGCTGGCGCGGTACTCTAGCGATAGCATCTTCCAAAGTTTGCGGCTCAGAAGATTGCGCCCAAACGCGCGTCGCGTGCTGGCGTGCGACTGGATGAAACAGCCATGCGCGTGCTCGGGCTTCTCGCTTGCACGCGTCGCGTGTCGCATGACCAAACGGACGCAACGTGATGTCCATTACCGCCAGGCAGCGCGCTGCGAAACACCTGCCAAGCATCCTGAGTCTGGTTCCCCGCGGGAGTCGTCTGCGCACTGCTCCCGCAAAACCCTCGCTTTCTCGGGCTTTTGCAGGAGCGGTCTGCATCTCCGTGCGGAGTAGCAAGGTGGGCTCGATGAACGGGTGCCTAGCGGATCGTTGCTCGGGTTGTTGGGGCAGCACGGTCACGCTTTGCCCGTTTTGCAGTTGTACGTTGCGCGTTCACGCAAGAGCGATGTTCTGACTGGCCGACCCAGCCGTTGTCGTGGTCGCCGGTTGCGCGTCGTCTTTGGCGGGCGCAGCGTGCGGGCGTTCGGTGGCCGCGCAGAACACACCTCCACGCACATCCTTTCCAGGGGGATCACGTCGCTCGCCCTGCCTCCAGTGCGCTGACCGAAAACGAACAGTCGTTTGCCGTCACGGGCAAGCAGAGGAGTTAGCGTCACGGTCAGGACTCAGGATCCAGACGGTCAGGGCATCGAGTCAGTCACAGGAAACACTGTCCGTCCCCGCGATACGTCGGGACCCGGTCCAGCACTTTTCCATGTTGAATCAGGACGTACTCGTTGAACCGCTCAGCGAGCTCCCCCGCCTTCGCGTGACGAAAGATCACCGGATCCCCGCGTTCGAGGTTCAGGCCAGCTGGGATCGCGAGGGGTGTTTGGACTTCGCCAGCCATCTCCGCGTCGAGCAGCTTCAGGCCGAGCGGCAGGTGCGGCAGCGGCGCCTTGTCCGCGGTGGTGGGGCCCGACGCGATGTAGCCACCACCAGCGCAGGTCACGAGGTTCTGTGCCGGGATGCGCGTCACCTCGACGGCGAAGAAGCCCGCTGGCTCCAGCGCTCGCATGTGGGGGCTCCGGTAGTAGTCGAAGAGGTGACTCTTCAGGAACGCCGAGCCCGCGGTGACCTCGGTAACTCCCGTCTCCGGAGTCGTGGTGTCGAGGGATCCGCTGCCGCCGCCATTGACGATGGCTGGCTCGAGACCAGCCTGGCGCAGTAGCTGAACCATGGTCGCTCGGCGTTCACCGAGTTCCCGTGCGGAAAATTTGCGAACCAGCGACTTGATGGCGTTCTTGCCAGGCTCGAATGGACTCGCGTCCCCCAGGCCGGCGACCTGAGCTTCGTACGCCATCAGGCCCTGGAATCGCAGGCCGTGGGTAGCCGCCACGCGGCGCGCGAGGTTCACGACGGATTCTGGGCTGTGCAGGGGCGAGCGTCGGACACCGAGGTGGAGCGAGCCCCCGGCGAGCTTGAGGCTCATGTCGACGCACAGGCAGACGTCGACCTCCGTGCCGTGATCGCGCGCCGTCTGGCCCAGCCGTGGCAGTAGCTCTTCCGAGTCGACCACCACCCTGATGCGCTTTCCCTCGCTCGCGAGGTTGGCGACGCTGTCGAGGTCTGCTTGCTGAAACGGCGGGTAGGCCAGCAGGAAGTCGTCGATACCCAGGCCTGAGAGGTACTCGGCTTCCCGAGCGGAATAGCACATTACCCCGCGGATCTGACCGCTGGGGTGGGCGAGCAGACGCTTGATCAGGAATGGCACCCTCAAGGACTTGGTGGCGGGGCGCAGGGGAATGCTGTGCGGGCGGATGGTCTCGAGGGTGCGCTCGACGTTGCGGTCGAAGGCGTCCAGATCGACGAACGCCAAGGGCAAGCGCTGCCCCGCCAGGCAGCGCTTGATCTCACCGTAACTCAGCGCCACCGGATCACTCGGCCGTGGGGTCGACTTCGCCGGGCTTGTAGATCGGTTCACCGTAGGACTCGACCTCAGCCGCTTCCTCAGGGAAGAGACTCATGAAGCTGAGCGTGCCGGTGGTCGGCTCCTCGCCAATGCTGTTCACCTGCACCTTGGCGATGGTCGCGCTCCCGGAGCCCCGCCAGCGACCGCTGTTGTCCTGGCTGATCTGGCCGATGATCACCGTGTCCACGGCGGTGATCCGCACTCCGTTGCCCGAGCCGATCACGATGTCGATCGGGAACGGAGGCGTGCCGATACCGGTCGTCCCGTCGGGTAGGTCAGCGGTGTAGCCTGCGCCGAGGAACGTGTAGCCCACGGGGCGGTCCTTGATCGGAATGAAGTCCGGGAACTCGTCGATCGAGCCCATGTTGGTCGATGGCTTGACACAAGCAGGGGCTGGAAACAGCTGGCACGCGTTCGGTGCGCAATCCGCGGGACAGCCCGGTCGGTCGTTGAGCGCCGTCGTTCGGTTTCCGTCGGTGAACAGTCCTTCCCAGGTCCCCTGTTGGGCGTCGACGTTCAGCCAGGCGTAGAGCCGTAGCTGCTGCTGCAGCGGTGGCGGCGCGATATCGAACAAGAAGAAGTAGGGGCCAGTGGGCAGGGAGCTCGGCCCCGGCAAGAACGCGCGATACGTGAACTCGAGTCGCTGGCGGACGAGGGTGGTGTTGCCTTCGAGGTCCTCGAGGCCGCTCTCCACCACCACTAGATAGGGCACCGCGATCTTGGGGCTGTCGTCGAAGCGTATGGTGACGGCCTGCTCGGCGACTTCGACGCTCGCGCCCTCGGCCTTTCCTGTCGCACCGTCGTAGGAAGCGAGCTGCACCAGGCCTTCGTTCTTGCAGCACGGGGCAGGCGCCTCACCGGAGCACTGACCGCGATCACGCTGGGCCACGCAGTAGCCGTCTTCGTCCGGAAGGTTTCCTTCGGGATCGATGTCCAGGGCCTTGTCGCCCCGCACGACCTTGAAGCGCAGGGACTTCTTCTGGAACGCCTCGTCGAAGCGCAGGACGAGCGGATCCCCAGGGGAACCCTCGAGGAACGTGCCCTGGGCGCCGGCGATGGACGCCTTGGGAGGCGGGTCGAAGGTCTCGCACGAAGCGAGCGCTGCGGCGCCGCCGGCCAGGGTCGTCGCCATCCAGAGGTGAAGGAGCCACGTCGAACGCCTCGCCTGCACCGTCCTGATCTTCGAAATCACAGAGCTTGTCTCCCTCGGGTCCATCGCCCACGTTAGCTAGGTGGCACTGGGTGTCAACGCCCAAACCTGGTGGCTCGGAAGCCAGCGCGCCCCGCCGTCTCGCGCGGCAGGGGGCCGCGACGAAGGCGCGAATGTGTTTGAGGTGGGCGAGGAGCGGTGCATAAGGCGGACGTGCCTGTCCTGACTGCCAAGGGTCTGCGTAAGAGCTTCGGCCCGCAAGTGATTCTCGACGACGTGGAGATCCATATCCGACGGGGCGAGCGCATCGGCTTGGTTGGCAACAACGGATCGGGCAAGAGCAGCCTGGGACGCATCCTGGCGCAGCGCGACATGCCCGACGCTGGGCAAGTCGCGGTGCGTCGCGACGCGTCGGTGGTGTACCTCGAGCAGGAACCAGCGCTAGATCCCGAGCGCACGGCGCACGAGGTGTGCCTGGAGGGGCTGGGTGCCTGGAACGACGCTCGCGAGCGCCACGCGCGAGCCTCGCGCTTGCTCGAGGCGGGCGAGGGAGATCTGGACGCCCTGCTGATCGAGCAGAGCGAAGCTGCGCACGACGTCGAGCACCTTGGCGGCTGGGAGCTGGGGCAGCGAGCGGACCGGATGCTCACGGCGCTCGGGCTGAGCGACGTGGAACGCAAGGTTGGTACGCTCTCGGGGGGAGAGCGGCGTCGCGTGGCGCTGGCGCGGTGTCTACTTTCTTCTCCAGATCTGGCGATCCTGGATGAACCGACCAACCACCTCGACGCCGAGACCATCGAGTGGCTCGAGCGCTACCTCAGCGAGGAGCACCAGGGCGCGTTGTTGCTGATCACCCACGATCGCTACGTCCTCGATTCCGTGGTGCAACGCACACTGGAGCTCGACCAGGGGAAGCTCTATGGCTACGCCGGGGGGTGGAGCGACTACCTCGAGGCGAAAGCCGAGCGTCAGCTCCAGGAAGCGAAGGGCGAAGCCAACCGTCAGAACCTGCTCCGCCGCGAGCTCGAGTGGCTGCGGCGTCAACCCAAAGCCCGCGGCGGAAAGCAGAAGGCGCGCGTCGATCGCGCCGAGGCGGCGCGCGATCAAGCAGCCCCGACGCAGGAGAAGCGCGCGGAGCTGAAGCTCGAGACCACCCGCCTCGGCAGTCGAATCATCGAGGTGGAGGACCTGGTGCTCGAGCTCGGTGGTCGTCGCCTCGTCGACGGGCTGACGCTGAAGCTCACGCGCGGCACGAAGCTCGGCGTCATCGGGCGTAACGGAGCAGGCAAGACCAGCCTGCTCAGGGTGCTGCTCGGAGAGCTCCGGCCGACGTCCGGCAAGGTGCTGATCGGTGACAACACCCGCATCGCCTACTTCGATCAGGCGCGCAGTGGTCTCAGGGACGAGCAGAACGTGCTCGAGAACGTGGCTGACGGAAACGACTGGGTCGACTGGAACGGCAATCGCATCAGCGTGTATTCGTACCTCGATCGACTGCTCTTTCCGAAGGATAGGCAGCGCACGCCGGTCGGATCGATGAGCGGGGGAGAGCGCGCGCGTGTGGCCCTGGCGAAGCTCATGCTGGGCTCGGCCAACGTCCTGGTGATGGACGAGCCGACCAACGACCTCGACGTTGCCACGCTGAGCGCGCTGGAAGAGCTTCTGATCGAGCTGAATGGCGTGGCGATCGTCGTGACTCATGACCGCTACTTCCTCGATCGCATCGCCACCGACATCCTGGCATTCGAGCGTGACGACAGCGACTCCGAGCGCAACGTGGTGCATCACTACGTCGGGAACTATTCGACCTACCGACGTCTCAGCGAGGAGCGCCGCGCGGAACTACAGGCTCAGAAGGCTGCCGCAGACGAACCAGAGCCAGCGCCTGATGTCAGCGCGCCGAGCGACGTCGGGCCTCCCCCCCAAGAACCGACACGCCCGCCGCTGAAGAAGCTGACCTACGCCGAGAGCAAGGAACTCGAAGGCATCGAGGACCGCATCGCCGAAGCGGAGGCGGAGCAGAGCCGCCTGGAAGCGGAGCTGGCGGATCCGGACATCTATCGCGCCCGGGCCGCCGAGGTGCCCGCGCTCCAGGAGGCGCTAGCCAGCGCGCAGGCGCTGACGGAACAGCTGATGGCGCGCTGGGAGGAGCTCGAGACTCGCCGGGCGGCCACCCAGAAGCGCTGACGTGTTAGCGTTCGCCGCATGCGAGCGCTGCGAGTTCACGAGCTGGTTGGACCTACCGGGCTGCGCGTCGACGAGATCGACGCTCCGAGACCAGGGGCGGGTGAGGTGCTGGTCGAGGTCAAGGCAGCGGGAGTCAACTTCCCCGACGTGCTCCTGACGTACGGCAAGTACCAGTTTCAGCCGACACCTCCCTTCAGCCCTGGCGGTGAGGTCGCGGGCGTGGTCAAGCAGGTGGGGGAGGGCGTCTCGAGCGTTTCCGTGGGAGATCGCGTGGCAGCGACGATGCTCAACGGCGCCTTCGCCGAACAGGTCGTGGTGCCGGAGCTGGCGCTCGCCAAGCTGCCTGAGAACGTCTCGTTCGAGGTCGGCGCCGGCTTCCTCTTGACCTACGCGACCACTTACTACGCCTTGAAGGATCGCGCGAGCCTGCAGCCGGGGGAGAAGCTCCTCGTGCTGGGCGCTGCCGGCGGCGTCGGGCTCGCGGCGGTGGAGCTGGGCAGGCGGATGGGGGCGACGGTGATCGCTGCGGCGTCCAGTGCCGAGAAGCTCGAGCTCACCAGGCAGCACGGCGCGAGCGAGGTGATCAACTATGCCGAGGAGAAGTTGAAGGACCGCGCCAAGGCCCTGAGCGGGGGCGGCGTGGACGTGGTCTACGACCCAGTGGGTGGCGCCTTCGCCGAGCAGGCTCTGCGCGCGATCGCCTGGGAAGGGCGCTTCTTGGTCATTGGTTTCGCCGCGGGCGAGATCCCGAGGATCCCCTTGAACCTGACGCTCCTGAAGAGCTGTCAGATCGTCGGGGTGTTCTGGGGGGCCTTCGCGATGCGCGATCCGGCAAAGAACCGAGCCAACATCCAGCAGCTGTTGGACTGGCTGGCGGCGGGCGAGCTCTCACCTCACGTCGATGCGGTGTTGCCCTTCGCGCAGGGCGCCGAAGCGCTGCAACGCATGGAGCGCCGAGAGGTGAAAGGGAAGCTCGTCCTGGTTCCCTGATCTGCTCAACCAACCCGAGGCGTGCTAGACGCCCCGCATGGGCTTCTGTCGCGGTTTGGGGCTGGTGCGTGGACTGGGCTTGGCTGGAGGCCTCGGGATGGCGGCGTTGCTCGGTGCCCAGGGGTGCTCCAGCGACGACCCCGGATCGGAGTCGAGCTTCACGCCCTTCGAGTACGCCCCCCTGGGGCCGCTTTCGAGTGACTCCGGCAAGGGTAGCTTCCGTTTTGGGGCAGCCAGCGCGGACGCGCAGATCGAAGACCAGAACACCCACACGGACTGGTGGGTGTGGACGACACCAGTCGACGAGGGCGGCCTTGGCAAGGGCAACGACCCAGTCGGAGAAGCTACCCAGGGCTACACCCGGGCGCTCGACGACGTGAAGCTGCTCACGGACATGCACCTCGACAGTTACCGCTTCAGCATGTCTTGGGCGCGGATCGAGCCCCAGCGCGACAAGATCGATGAGACCGCGCTGGAGCACTACTCGAAGCTGCTCGACGCACTCATTGCCGCAGGGATCCGGCCCAACGTCACCATTCACCACTTCAGCTATCCGGTATGGATCGACGATCCGCGCGATCCGGACTGCGCCGCAGGACCGACGGACGCCAACCTGTGTGGCCTGGGACACCCGCAGGGCGGGCCTCTGGTGATCGAGGAGATGCGGCAATTCGCCAGCCTGCTGGCTGAGCGCTTCGGCGATCGCGTGGACGACTGGGCCACGGTGAACGAGCCGGTGAACTATCTCCTGGCAGGGCACGGTGTCGGGCAGTTTCCTCCGGGCAAGACCAAGCTGTTCACGTTGCTGGACGGCTTCGTGCCGGTGGTGCGCGACTACCTGAGCGGCCACGCTGCGATGTACCACGCGGTGAAGGAAGCGGACACCATCGACGCCGACGGCGACGGCGTCGCGGCCAACGTCGGGCTCACGCTCAGCGTGGGTGAATGGGCGCCAGCGCGGGACAACGAACCCAGCGACGATCCCGAGGACGTCGCCGCCGCCGAGCGGCTTCGCTATGTCTATCACTTCATGGTTCCCGACGCGATGCTGACAGGGAAGTTCGACGCAAACCTGGACGGTACCGCGGAAGAAGACCAGCCTGACTGGAAGGGTACGCTCGACTGGATGGGGGTCCAGTATTATTTCCGTGCGGGAGTGACTGCGAAGAACGGCCTGGTCCCGGAGCCGCTCAAGCTGACGCCTTGCTTCAACACCTTCGACTTCGGCGCCTGCTTGCTGCCCACGGACCCAACCTGGTGTGTTCCGGAGATGGCCTACGAGTACTACCCCCAGGGGCTGTACAACGTGCTGCACGCGTTCGGCGAGCGCTACCCGGAGCTGCCCCTGGTGGTCAGCGAGTCGGGCATCGCGACCGAGATCGGCTCTCGACGCGCAGCGAACATCGTTCGCGCCCTGGAGCAGATCGAGCGTGCCCGAGAGGAGAAGGTGGATGTCCGCGGCTACTACTACTGGAGCCTGACCGACAACTTCGAGTGGGTGGAGGGCTTCGGCCCACGCTTCGGGCTCTACTCCGTCGACTACGACACCTACGCCCGGACGCCGACGCTTGGCGCCGAGGTGCTCGGGGACATCGCTCGGACTCGCAAGCTGTCAAAGGAGCTGCGCGACGAGTACGGGGGAACCGGACCGCTGGAGGCCGAGGGCGAGTTCGGCGCGCGCACGTTGTGCAGCGGGAAGGAGCTGCCGTAGCAGGCGGCCGAAAGACTGCGATCTTCAGCAGCCTGCTAGTGAGGCGAATCCATGATTCGCTGGACGAGTCAACACAGCGTTGCCTCGTCTCAAGAGCGGCGCGATTTTCAGCGAACTGCGGAGACAGGACACTAGTTTCCGGGAGGAGTCGCGTCGGGCGTACTCCCTGACGGCGCGCCGGACGCCCGGAGAGCCGCGCTCCCCCCAGGCGAGGGGGCGGGCGGTCCTGCGTCGGAGGGCGCCAGCCAGCGACTGCTGATCAGCCGCTCTGCGTCGTCGACCCGGAGCTCGCAGAGGCGCTCGTAGGTCTTCGTCGGGCGGTCGCCGAGTTCGCATGCGGCATCGCGAGCGCCGCTCTCGGTACAGCAGGCGCGCGTGCTCTCACTCATCCAGTCTCGTCTCGGCGGACAGCTCGCGTCGAGGTGGGTCGCGTAGGCGAGGCGGCCAAGCTTCGTCTTCAGGTTGTCGGGGAGGGGACCCTGGGCGTAGGCGATGCGCAAGAGCTCGAGCCGGCTGTAGCGCTGGTAACCCTTGGGATCGGCTGGCGGCTCGTCGTAGCTCGACAGCGCCTGCTCGACCTCACCCTCGGTGCACGCGCGCCCATCGCACATGAAGTCTTCGTTGCAGGCGATCTCGAGCATGGGCTCCCATAGCTGTGGGCAGCTCCTGGCGGGGAGCGCCTGCAGTGCTTCCCGCGTGGTCGGCTCGATGCCCAGGAAGCTGTCCTTGCGAACCAACAAAGGCGGCCGGGCGAACAGCGTGCACGTGAGCTGCGCCGCCTGCTTCGGGTTCTCGTTCCTCAGGGCAACGAGCAGGCGTTCGAGCTGATCGAGGCAAGGTGCGGGCTTCCCCTCGTCGACCAGCGCCGCCGCCCGGGTGAGCAGAGGAGCTGCGTGAGGCGCCAGCGAGGTGTCCGGCAGCTGCGAAAGCGCGCGACAGGTTCGCGTCTTGTCCAGCGGCTGCGCCAGGGCCTTCTCGAGTTCCTTTCTCAGCAAGGCCTTGGCGTTGGTGGAGAGGTCTGCGGCGACGGCTTCCCACGGGCTGAACAGCCACTTGTCCAGCTGCAGCACCAGCAGGCGTACGACGTATTCGTCACCCAGAGCCTTGGCGTGGTCGATCAGGTGCTTCTGTTCGTCGCCGTAGTAGCGGTCTGCGCACTCCGCGATCGCGTCGAACCCAGCGCGCGAATCCGCAGGGATTTTGCTCCAGTCGGGAGCATCGTCGTTTCCCAGCGTGCGGTTGCAGACGCGGAACACGTCCAGGTCGGTGACGTAGACTGCGTGCCACTGGTGCACGGGATCGCAGCGATAGGCAAAGCGCTCGGCGGTCCCATCGCCTGCCAGCGCTGGTGTCGGCTCGTAGCAGTCGGCGCTGCGAGAGAACTGCCTTCCGTCTCGCTCGACGGACAGCTTTCCGCTCCAGGTGAGCCCCGGCAGGCGACCGCCACCCCAGCGGCGCTCCGCGGTGAAGACGACCTTCACGGGCCCTTCCAGGCGCGCGCGCTCCTCGGTCTTCTCGCAGGAGCCGCAAGCGAGCGATGCCGCGCCGAGCAACGCGACACATGCAACCACGGCGCCTGGCAGCCTCCCCACGTCGAGACGCTATCACGACTGGTGCGGACACAAACGCCGACGGCCGGCGTCCGCAGGCGCCGGCCGTGTCGTCTGGGGAGCTCGTCTCTTGCCCAGGCGTCAGACACGGGGACGACTAGAAGTCGTCGTCATCGTCATCATCGTCGTCGTCGTCGTCGCCACAGAAGCACTCCGCGCCTTCTTCTACGCCGCACGCCTTGCGCTTCTCCTCGTCCTTCTCGAGGGTGTTGATCGAGGGCTCTGCCTTGCACTCGGTCTTGCCCGCCAAGGAGCCACACTCGGGCTTGTTCGGGTACTTCCACTCGAAGCAATCACCGTCGGGAGACTCGAGCTTGCTCGGCCGCTCGACCAGCGCCGCGGCGGGCTGCGCCGCTGGAGCCTCCTCGGCTGCCGCCTCCGCGGCCTGGCTCTCGCTGGTGGTGACCAGAGGAGCCGCCACCAGACCCGCGGCGATCAGGAACGAAATCACCAGTCCGACTTGGCGCCGAGACGTGGAATTGGCAGTGACAACCTCAGGACTACGCTGCATAGCCGTGCTCTAGCACCGCTTCGGCCGAATTAGAATGCTTCAGAAGCCAGGCAGAGCGTCCCCCATGGGGCGGCGGGCCACGCCCGCAGGGCCGGCTCCTCCTCCGGAGCCCAGCTCGAGGCTCGAGCGTGTTCACCCGCTGTCCGCGCTTGCGCTGCTGATCGGCTGCATTGGCCTGGCGGCCTGCGATCGGACGCCCAGTGTGGGTGCGACGCCGGCGGCGTCCGTCGCCCCGAGCACCAGCGCGGAGGCAGACGAAGGCGAGCTGGAGGCGGCGGCCGACCCGAAAGAGCAGCTGGACCCCGCGGTTTGGCGCCCGAACCCGGCAGCGTCGCCAGGAGATGGAGAGCCTGCCAAGGACGCCAGTGTCGAGGACCTGCGGGCGTTCATCGCGGCGCACCCGAAGCACCCGAACCTCGAGCAGCTCGAAGTCCGACACGACGCGTTGCTCGCCCCGTGCCTGGTCAGCGAGCTGCCTCCCGCGCAGTCGTGGCCCCACCGGGTCGCGAGCTGTAACCCGCAGCAGGTGCTGGTCGCGGAGGGCATGCTGGGTCGCGCCGAGCGTTACCTCGCGGAATGCATCCGTTGCAAGGACGAGTTCATGGTCAAGGCGCTGCGCACCCGCATGCGCTCCACCGCCCCGACCGCTCGCCGCGAAGCTGCGCTCCACCGCCTCGAGGTCGGCCTGTTCAACCGCGACATCGACGCTGCGCAACAGGCGATCGCGGATCACGTGTATCTGGGCAAACCGTTCCTCGACTACGCGCGACGCAAGCTGAAGCGCCGCTTCAAGGCGGACCAGCTCGACGGAGACCTCGGGGATCCGAGCTGCTCCAATCCGGTGCCCGACGGTGGCGGCACACGGGTCTTCTTCTCTCCAGAGCAGCCCGTGGGCGGCGAGGCGTTCCGTGTCATCGCGGTCAGTGAGACGCCGCGCAGGGGTGCGTCTCTCGGCCTCGTCCGCGCGGGAGGGGGTGAGGTGAAGCTCGAGCCCGCGCAGAGCGGCGGCGGACCGCCGTACTACTGGGTGGCCAAGGCGACGCTGGATAGTGGCAGCTACCGCGTGCGGCTCCAGGGCGGTGACGAAGCGCCGCTCTGCCAGCGCTTCGCGGTCAAGCGCCGGTCGGCGCCGAGACCTCGGACGGACGGCGAAGTCTGGCCCACCCGCAGAAGCTGGGACCGCGACTACGAGAACCTCTATTCCGTGTGGATAGCGACACTGTTCGACGCTCCGGAAGCAACGACCTGGCACGGGTTCCACAGCGTGACCCGGCAGGCGCAGCGCAACATCCTCTTCGATCATCTCGGCCTCGCCGAAGACTCCGGCAGCGGGCCCAGCGCGCTGACCATGACCCCGGACTGCGCCGATGGTCCCCACTTCTTCCGCGCCTACTTCGCCTGGAAGCTGTCGTTGCCGTTCGGCTATCACCGCTGCCGCTTCGGGAGCGTCACGGGCGCTCCCAAGTGCGCCGACTGGACCACGAACGAAGGCGTGGCACCGGAGCCCGAGGAAGCGAGCGAGTCGAAGGCGACGGCAAGGACCCGCAAGCAGCGTTCCCCACAAGAGGACGCTGGGGCGTCTCCAGAGCCCAGGGACGCCCGCGCTGGCGACGCCACCGCACCTGGCGAAGATCCCAGGCAGCCACGCAAGGTGCCCTTCGTTCGGCTGACAGAGCCCCGGGATCCGCCGGTCCGCGAGATGACACGCTTCCTGGCGCTGGTGAAGAACGAGATCAACGCACGCAGTCTGCGCACCGACTTCGCCGACAGCGTCACCGATCTCTACCCGGTGCCGCTGACCCGGGACGCGCTGCGCCCTGGTACGGTGTATTCGGATCCGTACGGACACACCTACACGCTGGTGAAGTGGCAACCCCAGACCAAGGATCACGCCGGAGTGCTGCTGGCGGTCGACGCACAGCCCGACGAGACCATCAACATCAAGCGCTTCTGGCGCGGAAATTTCCTGTTCTCGCCCCTGGGGAAGATCGATGGTCACGGCTTCAAGGCGTTTCGGCCGATCGTGGTCCAGGAAGGTCACGACGGAGAGCCCGATCGTCTGGACCTGCTCAGCAACTGGCAGATCGCCGTGGCCCGGGGTTACGCGAACTACAGCGCAGAGCAGGAGTCCTTCGACGCCCCGGGCTTCTACGGTCGCATGGAGCGACTGATCAACCCGGACCCGCTGAGCCCGGTGCTCGCATACAAGGAGCTGCATCGCGCGTTGCATCGCCAGCTGAGGCAGCGGGTCAAGGAGATCGACCTGGCTCAGGAATATCTGCGCAGAAATCCTGGAGAGACCATCGAGATGCCGCGCGGGCAGGCGATCTTCCGCACCACGGGTCCCTGGGAGGCGCTCAGCACCCCGTGTCGGGATCTGCGGTTGCTGGTCGGCATCGATGCCTTGCGGGACTTCCCGGAGCAGGTGATTCGTGTCGCGCCGCAGCCGGAGGTGCTGCGCAAGCACCTGGCGCGTCTACACGACGAGTGGAGCCGCGAGCGCCACATTCGCTACACCAAGAGCGACGGCAGCGTTCAGGATCTCAGCTTGCTCGAGGTGCTCCAGCGCGAGACGAACCTCGAGCTGGGCTGGAATCCGAACGACTGTCCCGAGCGCCGCTGGGGAGCGCCCAGCGGGTCCGAGGAGCTCAAGAGCTGCAAGTCGCAGGCTCCCGACGAGCAACGTGGACGGATGGAGGCGTTCCGTCACTGGTTCGCGCATCGCTACAGCTGCGGCTAGCGTTGGTCACCGCGCGGAGTAGGATGAGGGGATGTCTGCGTGGGTCCAGCGTGCGCGTTGGTGTGCGCTCGTTTCGAGCTTGGGTCTGTATGCCTGTTCCAGTGACGAGGAGGGCGATCTCACCCCAAGAACCCTCGAGGTAGGCGACGCCAGGGTAACGCCGGGCGACGACGGCGGCATCGCTATTTCCGTGGGGGATCGAGATCTGATCCAGCTCGCCAGCCAGGGGCCGATCGCCAGGCGCTTCGGCTGGAGCTACTCGGGGGCCACCGCGCTGTTCACCTTCGAGCGCACGGGAGAAGAGGCCGTCCAGCTCGAGTACGACACGGGGCATGCAGCTCGCGAAGACGCGGGGGTCGTCATCCCGCTGCGCGCCGCCTCCGGATTTGGGGGCGAGGGCGCGCTGGCCGGCGCCGTTCACTTCAGCGAAGAGCGCCTCGGGACCACGCGCGTGCGCGTCGAAGTCGCCGCCAGCTACGACTCCCTGGCGCTGCCCCTGGTCTGCACGCCAGAGTCCTCCTTCTACGGCTTTGGCGGGCAGTACAACGCCATCGATCAACGGGGCGAGGTCTTCGACCTGTTCGTTCGCGAGCAGGGCATCGGGCGCGATCCGCAAAAGCCGTACGGCTTCCTCAACGGTGGGCCCCACACGACCTACTTTCCGATGCCGTACTTCGTCGACGCGCGTGGCTTCGGCGTCTACTGGCGCACGGATCGCCGCAGCTTGCTCGACCTGTGTCGGTCGGAGCCCGACGTCGCCTGGATCGAGGTCGAGAGCGGGGAGCCGCTGGATCTGCTCCTGTTGCATGGACCGACGATGCCGAGAGTGGTCGAGGCGCTGAGCGAGGAGGTGGGGCGCCCCAAGGCACCACCAGCCTGGGCGTACGATCTCTGGGTCGGGGCTCAAGGCGGGCGCGATGCGGTGCTGGCCGAGGTGGCGGCGATTGAATCCGCGGGGATTCCGGCCGGTGCGTTCTGGGTGCAGGACTGGACGGGCATCCGCCAGAACCTGGACGGCGGGTTCGGGGTCAACTATCGCTGGACCGCCGACGAGGAGCTGTATCCCGACCTGCCGGGCATGATCAGCGGGCTCCACGATCAGGGCTATCGCTTCCTGAGCTACGCCAACCCGTTCGTGCTGAAGAACCTGAACCACTTCGCGGAGATGGACGCTCAGGGCCTGCTGATCCACAAGCAGGACGGCACGACGTACACGCCCATTGCGCCGAACGGCACGGCCTCGATGCCGGACCTGACCAACGAAGCTGCGCGTGAGTACGTGAAGCGCTACCTGCGGCAGATGGTGCGCAACGGTCACGACGGCTGGATGGCGGACTTCGGCGAGTGGCTGCCTCTGGACGCGGTGCTCGCTGATGGCAGCGACCCGGTGAAGGCCCACAATCGCTATCCGGTGGAGTGGCATCGCCTGTGGCGGGAGGTGATGGACGAGGAGCGCCCGGACGGTGACTTCGCCGTGTTCGGACGCTCGGGCTATGCCGGAGTGCAGCAGGTCAGTCAGATCCACTGGATCGGCGATCAAGAGTGCGACTTCAAGCCGACGGATGGTCTGCCCACGGTGGTGCCGGCGATGCTCAACCTGGGTCTCTCGGGGGTGCCCTACGTGACTCACGACATCGCTGGTTTCAGCGGCGGACCGAGTACCAAGGAGCTGTTCATGCGCTGGACCGAGCTCGGGGCGTTCACGCCGATCATGCGCACGCACGAGGGCGCGAAGAAGCTCGAGAACTGGTCCTGGGAGAAGGACGCCGAGACCACGGCGCACTTCAGGCGCTTCGTGCTGATTCATCAGGCGTTGCGCCCCGAGTTCGAGCGGCTCGCCTCGGAGAGCGAAGCGACGTCGCTGCCAAGCATTCGCGCCCTCGTGATGCAATTCCCCGAGGATCCAGACAGCCGGGGGATCAGCGACGAGTTCATGCTCGGAGACCACGTGCTGGTGGCGCCCGTCGTCAGTGAAGGTGCGAGCAGTCGCGAGGTCTACCTGCCGCCGGGCGCCTGGAAGCACGCGCTGACTGGCGAGGCGTTCGAAGGGGGCCAGCGCGTGACCGTGGAGGCCCCCATCGGTACGCCTCCGGTGTTCGTCACCAGCGATTTCGCGATCGACCTGGCGTCGATTCGCTAGCTCGCGCCGGTCACCCCGGGGCCTTTGACCCGAGCGGGATCTGTGCTTGGATTCCGCCCCATGACCGCTCCGAAGATCGTTCCGCGTCGCAGTGTCCTCTACATGCCAGGCTCCAACGCTCGCGCCCTGGAGAAGGCCAAGAGTCTCCCGGCCGATGGCTTGATCCTGGATCTCGAGGACGCCACGGCGCCGGACAAGAAGCTCGAAGCGCGCGAGCAGGTGTGCGCTGCGGTCAAGGCGGGGGGCTACGGCAGGCGCGAGTTGATCATTCGCGTCAACGGCCTCGACACGGAGTGGGGCAAGGACGACGTCAAGGCCGCGGCCCAGGTCCCCTGTGACGCGATCCTGCTACCCAAGGTGGAGACGCGGGCGCAGATCGAGGAGCTGGTGGGCCTGATGGCAGGCGCTGACGAGCGCACGCGGATCTGGTGCATGCTCGAGACGCCGCTCGGGATCCTGAACGCCAAGGAGATCGCGTCGGCGCATCCCCTGGTTGGCTGCTTCGTGATGGGCACCAGCGATCTGACCAAGGACCTGCATGCTCAACATACTGCGATGCGTCTCCCGATGATCACTTCCCTGGGGATCTGCCTGCTCGCGGCCCGCGCGTACAATCTGGCGATCCTGGATGGTGTCTATCTCGACTTGAACGACGCCGACGGATTCCGGGCGAGCTGCGAACAGGGCCTCGAGCTCGGCTTCGACGGCAAGACCTTGATCCACCCGAAGCAGGTCGACCCCTGCAACGAGGTGTTCGCGCCCAGCGCCGGAGCGGTCGAGCACGCGCGCAAGGTGATCGCCGCCTACGAGGCCGCGGTCGCGGAGGGTAAGAACGTGGTCTTGGTTGACGGTAAGCTGGTGGAGAACCTCCACGCCGAGAGCGCGCGCCGCCTGGTGGCGCTGGCGGAAGCGATCGGCTGACCGTGTCCGCGATTCCGACCATCGACGGCAAGCGGGTCTACGAGAACTACGATCCCGAGAGCCCAGTGCTGGCGGGACCCTGGGACGCCATCGTGATCGGCAGCGGCATGGGCGGCATGTCCTGCGCTGCTTCGCTGGCGCACTATGGCTGGAAGGTACTGCTGCTCGAGCAGCACTACGTGCCAGGAGGATTCACTCACAGTTTCGCTCGCAAGGGCTTCGTCTGGGATGCGGGAGTGCACGCCATCGGTGAGATGGGGAGCGACGACGTTCCAGGCAAGATGCTGCGCTGGCTCACGGGCGGGAAGGTCGAGATGGTGTCCCTCGGGGATCCCTACGATCGCTTCAGCTTCTTCGATGGCTTCGACTGGGGACTCCCCGAGAGCCGAGAGCGCTACGTTGCCCAGCTGAAGGAGGCATTCCCCGACCAGGAAGCAGCTCTCGAGCGTTACCTCGCGGCAGTGCAAGAGGCTTCTCAGGCGGCCCTGATGTTCTTCGCCATGAAGAGCCTGCCGGAAGGCGTGGAGAGCGCGGGCCGCAAGGCGCTCGACCTGCTGTTTCAGGGCAAGCTGCTGAAGGGCACCAGGAGCCCGTTCGACTGGTGGGAGCTCACGACCGCGGAGGTGCTGGACGCCTGCGGTGTCCAGGGCAAGCTGCGCACGGTCTTGACGCTGCACTGGGGCTACTACGGCAGTACGCCGAGCGAATCCGCCTTCCCGATCCACGCCCTCACCCACAGTCATTTCTGGAACGGCGCGTACTACCCCAGGGGCGGCTCGAAGGAGTTCGCCGCCCAGCTGCTGAACGTCGTGACCCAGGCCGGCGGTCGCACGCTGGTTCGCGCAGGGGTGCGCGAGGTGCTGGTGGAGCAAGGCCGCGCGGTGGGCGTCGTGATGAGCGATGGCACCCGCGTGCGCGCGCCGGTCGTGGTGAGCGCTGCGGGGGCCAAGACGACGCTGCAGAGGCTGGCTCCGAAGTCGCTGCGGGAGTCGGACTATGCTCGCGAGATCCTCGAACTGCCTGACTCGCCGCCCTACATCTGTCTGAACATCGGCTTCCAAGGCGATATCCGCGCGGCAGGAGCAGCGAGCAGCAATCGCTGGTTCTTCGAGACCTGGGACAACGAAGATCGACTCTGGGATCTGACCGACAAGGACGCCCGCGCGCCGATCCTCTACTGCTCGTTTCCGTCGCTGAAGGACCCGCTCTACGATCCGGGGCCCAAGCAGAAGCACACCGGGGAGTGCGTGACCTTCGTGGACTGGGAGCTCTTCACCCCCTACCTGGAGAGCGAGCTGTTCAAGCGCCCCGGCGCGTATGAGGAACTCAAGCGGGACATCGAGGAGCGCCTGGTGGCGCACCTGAAGGAGCGGATGCCCGAGCTGATGCAGCTGATGGTCTACTGTGAGCTCAGCACGCCGCTCACCACGCAGCATTTCACCGCCGCGAGCCAGGGCGCAATCTACGGTCTCGCGGCGACGCCCGCGCGCTTCACCTGTCGCAAGCTGCGCACTCGAACGCCGCTCAAGGGTTTCTATCTGTCGGGTGTGGACGTTGCCTCGCTGGGTGTCGTTGGCGCGATGACCACGGGCATGCTGACCGCGGCCACGCTCGATCCTCGCGTGTACCTGCACCTCATCTGAGCCGGCTCCTGCGCCTGCGAAAAACCGTCGGTCTCGGCGCCGACGTCTCGTACCCTGACTCCCATGTTCGACGTCGGGGAGATCGAAGCTGCGTTCAGGAACTACTGGCAGTGCGGCATGATCCGCGAGGATTGGGACGCCTGGTGCGAGTGCTTCACGGAGGACGTCGAGTACCGGGAGCGCATGCTGGGCGACATGTACGGTCGTGAGGCGGTGCGCGCCTGGATCAAGCCGCTGATGGAGGAGTACACCTCGATCTACGGTGTGTACGACTGGCACACGGTGGAGCCAACCGGGCGGGTCGTTTTCTATATGCAAAATCGCCGCGACCGACCGGGAGGAGGACCGCCGCTCGACTTCCCGGGCATCACCATCCTGCAGTACGCCGGCGACGGCCGCTTCAGCATGGAGGAAGACTTCTGGGCCATGAAGCTCGCGATGAGCTCACTCAAGGAGTACAAGGAGCTGTGCAGAGTCCACGATCCAAGACACCCGGAGCGCCGCACGCGCCTCACGTGGGACCTCTCCCCCGAAAAGCCCGGCCCGGACTGGACCCGTGGACCGAAGAGCTACTGGGATCACCCGCAACACGCCGCGCGGAAGCCGTCAGGGCTGTGAACGTATCCTCCTGGTTCGGGGGTGAGGGGGATCTGCCATGACGAGTGCGCTCGAAGTCACCGGACCCAGTCTCGAGGCGCTCGCGCCGCTCCTGGATCCGTTCGAACTCGGCTCGCTGCGCCTGCAGAACCGTCTGGTGATGGCGCCGATGACGCGTAACTTCTCACCGGAGAATGTGCCCGGAGCGGACGTCGCTGCTTACTACGAGCGCCGCGCTCGGGGAGGAGTCGGCTTGATCATCAGCGAGGGTACGCTGATCGATCATCCCGCTGCCAGCGGCTACCCCGACGTGCCATTTTTCCACGGGGAACGGGCGCTCGCGGGCTGGAGCGCAGTGGTGGAGGGAGTGCACGCGCACGGAGGCAAGTTCGCTCCGCAGCTCTGGCACTGCGGGAGCGTGCGGCAGCTGGGCATGCCGCCGGACCCCGCGGTGGGTGGCGTCGCACCGAGCGCCGTGCCTCACCCCGGAGCAGGCGTTCTGGGAGGCAGCGCCGACGCTGAGCTGCCTCACGAGCTCAGGGACGCGGAGATCGCAGACATCATCGCAGCGTTCGCGCGCGCCGCCGGAGACGCCGTGCGCATCGGTTGCGACGCGGTGGAGTTCCACGGTGCACACGGCTACCTGATCGATCAGTTCTTCTGGGACAAGACCAATCGACGAACGGACGGCTGGGGCGGTGATTTCGTGGCTCGCACGCGCTTCGCTGCGGAGATCGTCAAAGCCGCGAGGAAACAAGTTCCGGCGGACTTCCCGCTGATCTTGCGCTTCAGTCAGTGGAAGCTCGGTGGCTACCGCGACAAGTTGGTGGAAAGCCCACAGGAGCTCGAGCGCTGGCTCGCGCCCCTGGTGCAGGCCGGCGTCGATGTCTTCCACTGCAGCACCCGGCGCTACTATCAGCCGGAGTTCGAAGGCTCGGAGCTGAACCTCGCGGGCTGGACCAAGCAGCTAACCGGCAAGCCCACGATCTCGGTGGGCTCCGTCGGGCTCGACACCGACTTCTTCCGCACCAACGTCGGCGCCGACACGGCGCAGGCTTCCATCGAGCCTCTGCTCGAGCGCCTCGGCGCGGGGGAGTTCGATCTGATCGCGGTGGGGCGCGCGCTGCTGGCGGATCCCGACTGGCTGGAGAAGCTCCGGTCGGGGCGCGCCGAGGAGATCGTCGGCTTCCAGAACGGGATGAAGGCCACGCTCTACTAGCCTCCAAGGTGCTACTTGCTGCGCTTCGGTAGGCGCGCTCGCAGCTTGCCCAGGCCTCGCTTGGCCTGCTTCCGTGCCCGTCCTCCAGCCAGCGCGCCGAGCAGCCGCGCGCCCTGCGCCAGCTGAGAGCGGTGAGGGCGCGGACGGTCGTCATCGAAGGACAGCCACAGCCGCAGCAGATGTCGCTTCCTGTCGGGCTCGGCGTGATCCTCGTAGTCGGTGCGGGCGTGCAGCACCGTGTGATTCGACAGCAGCTGGATGTCCCCGGGAGCGAAGTCGTACTCGATGTACATGCCGGGCTCGTTGGCGATGGCGTCGTAGGCGTCGAGGAGCTCACGGTCCTTCAGCGACAGCTGCGGGGCGCCAGGGTGCTGCTCTGCCGTGCGGAAGTAATCTCCGTGGTAGAACGTGCGGAGCTTGCCGCTGGCGAAGCGGCAAGGCTCGATGGGGAAGAAGTCGAGCCCCCCGTCCCCGCGGGTGTCGAAGTGGAACGGTTCGAAGAGCCTGAGGGCGAAGGCCGGGTGTTCCTCCCAGAGCCGGTTCCAGACGCTGACCGAGCTGACGAAGCGACTCTGACCTCCTGACTTGGCGGTCTTGAGACACAGCAGGCCAACCGCGTCCGCAGCGTCGCAGTGGTAGTTGAGGGCGGCCCGTGTCTGGTACCCGCGCACGTCGGGAGCGTCGTAGGACACGCCCTGGTCCTTGACATGGCCGAGCAGGTCGTCGCGCTCGTTCTGAGCGCCGGGAGTTCCGAGGTGCTGTCCGAGTCCCCAGAACACCAGCTCCGTTTCCGTGGCGCTCCAGCGCTCGACGGGGAGGCCACGCACGACCTGCACGCCGGACCCTTCGTGGACGGCCCGGCGCCAGTGTCGGAGCTTGGACTGCAGGCCCGGCAAGGGGAAGTCGCGGAGGCTCAGCTCGGCGAGTGGCTTTCGAGTTTGCTTTGCGAAGGCGAGAGCGGCTTCGAGCTCAGCCACGTCCTCGTCGCTCAGCTGATCGAGCCAGTCTTCGCGCGCTTCGAGCTCTTTTCCACGCCACGCGGCGGGTCCCTCCACGGGACCCTTGGGGAGCTCCGTGTGCGGGCGAATCAGGTAGTGCAGCGTCTGCAGAGTGACCGAGTTGTATGCGCGAGGCATCGAGGCTCCTGGAGCAGCGCGGTGCGCCAAGGCACCACGCCGCTGCGGATCAGGTCTGTTCTTTGGTCTTCAAGAAGCGGATCTTCGGCCACTCTTTCTCGGTGGTCTCGAGGTGCCAGTTGTTCCGCGCCAGGAAGACCGGCGCGCCATCGTGATCCTCGGCGCCCGCACCCCGATTGGCGTCGATGAAGCGCTTGAGCTCCAGGTTGTCGTCGCTCTCGACCCAGCGCGCAGTGTGCAGCGCGGTGCCCTCGAAGCGAACCGGGATTTCATATTCCGTGCGGATGCGATCTGCGAGCACGTCGAACTGCAGGGCGCCGACCACTCCAACGATCCAGTTGCCGCCGATGGTCGTCTTGAAGACCCGCGCCGCGCCCTCTTCGGCAAGCTGCAGCAGCGCGCGGCCCAGGTGCTTGCTGCGCATGGGGTCCTCGGCGCGCACGGACTGCAGGAGCTCCGGGGCGAAGCTCGGGACGCCGGTGAACACGATGTCTTCACCTTCGGTGAGCGTGTCGCCGATGCGCAGGTTGCCGTGGTTCGGGACACCGATGATGTCCCCGGGCCAGGCCTCCTCGGCGATCTCCCGGTCCTGTCCCAGGAAGGTCAGCGGGTTGTGGATGGCCATGACCTTGCCGGTGCGTGCGTGCTTCAGCTTGGCGCCGCGCTCGAAATGGCCCGAGCAGACACGCACGAAGGCGATGCGGTCACGGTGCTTGGGGTCCATGTTCGCCTGGATCTTGAACACGAACGCGCTGACCTTCGGTTCGCTCGGCTCGACCGCGCGCGACTTCGTGGGCTGAGGCCGGGGACTCGGTGCGTGGCTTGCCAGGCCGTCGAGCAGCGCGCGCACGCCGAAGTTCACCAGGGCGCTGCCACAGAACACGGGGGTGAGGTTGCCCTCCAGGTAGGCCTCGAGCTCGAAGGGCTTGCATAGCCCCTTGGCCATCTCCACTTCCTCGCGGAGTCTTGCCAAGACGGCGTCGTCGAGCAGCGCGTCCGCTTCGGGGTTACCCAGGCCCTGGATGGTCTTGCCTTCGCTGGCGACGGCGCGCGCGGACTTGTCCATCAGCACGATGCGATCTGCGAGGATGTCGTAGTAGCCGGCGAAGCGATCGCCCATGCCGATGGGCCAGGTCACGGGCGTGACCTCGAGCTGCAGATCCTGCTCGACCTCGTCCAGCAGTTCGAGCACGTCGCGCGCCTCGCGGTCGAGCTTGTTGATGAAGGTGGTGATGGGCATGTCGCGCAGGCGGCAGACCTCGAACAGCTTGCGGGTCTGCGTCTCGATGCCCTTGGCCGCGTCGAGCACCATCACCGCGGAATCCACCGCGGTCAGGGTCCGGTAGGTGTCCTCGCTGAAGTCCTCGTGGCCTGGCGTGTCGAGCAGGTTGAACGTCTTCTCTCCGTACTCGAAGGTCATCGCAGCGGAGGTGACGGAGATCCCGCGCTCGCGCTCCACCTTCATCCAGTCAGAGCGCGCCCGCCGCTGCTCTCCGCGCGCCTTGACCGCGCCTGCCATCTGGATCGCCCCGCCGAACAGCAAGAGCTTCTCCGTGAGCGTCGTCTTTCCGGCGTCGGGATGGCTGATGATGGCGAAGGTGCGCCGCTTCTGGATTTCTTGTTCGAGCTTGGTCATGACGTCTCTGCCAGGCGTGCCGGGGGGGCGCTGCTTAGCACGAGGCGCCAACGGGGGCGAACGCGCGGGGAGCGCGCCGTCGAGGGGCGCCCCGGAGCGTCGGATCACTCGGCCGGGGAGGGCTTGAGCTTTCCTGGCACACGCTCCGGGCCAAAGAAGAAGGCCCGCACGTCTTCCAGGATCATGTACAGCGAAGGCACCAGCACCAGCACGATCAGCGTCGCCACCAGGATGCCGAACCCCAGGCTTATGGCCATCGGGATCAGAAAGCGCGCCTGGCGATCGGTCTCGGTGATCATGGGCAGCAGGCCACCGGCGGTGGTCACGGAAGTGAGCAGGATGGGGCGGAAACGCCGCACGCCCGCCTCGATCATCGCCTGAAACGCGGTCATCCCGCTGGCACGAAACTCGTTCGTCGCGTGCACCAGCACCAGCGAGTCGTTCACCACCACGCCTGATAGCGCGATGAGCCCGAACATGCTGCTGATGGACAGCTCGTAGCCCATGATCAGGTGACCCAGGACCGCCCCCACGAAGCCGAAGGGGATCACGCTCATCACGATGATCGGCTGGAAGTAGGAGCGGAACGGGATCGCCAGCAAGACGTAGATCGCCAGCATCGAGAGCACGAAGTTGCGTCCCAGGCTGCCCATGGCCTCGTCCTGGCTGCGCTGCAGCCCAGCACCATCCAGGCGCAGCCCCGGATA
Organism: Polyangiaceae bacterium; assembly: GCA_041389745.1. Classification (GTDB taxonomy): domain Bacteria; phylum Myxococcota_A; class Polyangia; order Polyangiales; family Polyangiaceae; genus JAHBVY01. The sequence continues at coordinate 15,930 of JAWKRF010000019.1, read as the reverse complement.
CCGGCTCTGCAGGTCCGGGTACACATCCTTGTTCAGCGCGGTCAGCACGTTCTCCACTGACCGCACCCCAGGCGCGAGCTCGGCAGTGACGTTGACGATGCGGCGGCCGTCCTCGCGGTTGATCGAGGTGGGGGCACGGCTGCGCTCGAAGTCCGCCACCTGTGCGAGGGGCACGTTGCCGCCCTCGGGCGTCTTGATCAGCAGCTTCTCGAGGTCGTACTCGCTCGCCCGTTGATCCGCCGGCAGACGCACCATGACGCGGAGTTCGTTGCGACCGCGCTGCTCTCGCAGGGCTTCCGCACCGAAGAACGCGCCGCGCAGCTGGCGTCCGACGTCACCCGCGGTGAGGCCCAGGGTCTGCGCTGCCGGTAGCAGATGATAGTCCAGCTGTGGTTTCCCTGCGGCATAGGTGTTCTGGATGCTGTTCAGGTCCGAGAAGCCGCGCAGCGTCTCGGTGAGGTCCTCCGAGGCTCGTTCCAGCACGCGCGTGTCGCTGTGAGAGAGCTGGATGTTCAGCGCCTGCCCCGCGCCAGGACCGCTGCCACCGTTGAAGGTCAACGCATCGACCCCGGCGATGCTGGGCGTCGTCTTGCTCCAGGCCGCCGCGAGTGCATTCGAGGAGAAGCTGCGCTGATCGCTGGGCACCAGGTTCACGTCGATGGTGACCAGGTTGCCGGTGGTCTCCTGCGCCGACCCGCGGACCTGAGGCCCCTCGCCGAGGCGGGTGTAGACGCCGACCACGTACTGACGGCCTCCAAGCTGCTCGATGGCCTGTTCCGCGCTCTTCTCGAGCTGCTCGCGAACTCGCGCGCGAGCCTCCTCCGGGGCGCCGTACGGCAGGCGCGCGAACGCGGTCACCTTGTTGCCCTCGAGCTTGGGGAAGAAGCTGAACGGGACGAACCCCGCGCGCAGCAGGCCAACTGTCAGGATCAGCGCGCCGACGCCGCATGCAACCGCGATGTAGCGGTGGTTCAGCGCTCTGGTGATCACGGGGCGATAGGTGCGCTCGATCAGCCACTCGAGCTTCTTCGAGATCCACTGTTGCCCGCGGTCGATGCGCCGCGAGAGCGGCTTGCCCGGCCGACTGCTGAGGTGAGAGGGCAAGACGAAGAAGGACTCGATCAGGGAGAAGGCCAGGGTCATGCACACGATGATGGGGATGAAGCGGAAGATCTTTCCCATCATGCCAGGCACGAAGTAGAGCGGCGCGAAGGCTGCGACGGTGGTCAAGATGGCGAAGGTCACGGGCACCGCCATCTCCTTCGCGCCGACGATGGCCGCCTTCAGCGGCGGCACCCCCTGTTGCTGCTTGGTGTAGATGTTCTCGCCGACGACGATGGCGTCGTCCACCAGCATGCCCAGCGTGACGATGAACGCGAAGCTCGTGACCATGTTCACGCTGATGTCCAGCGCAGGCATCATGGCCAGGGCTCCAAGGAAGGAGATCGGAATCCCCAGGGAAACCCAGCCCGCCAACCGCAACTTGAGGAACAGGGCCAGGATGATCAACACCAGGACGAAACCCTGCACCGCGTTCCCCTTGAGCAAGGAGAGCCTGGCGTTGAGCGTCTCCGAGTCATCGTCGAGGACGTGGATCTGCACTCCTGGCGGAAGGTCTTGCTTGAGCTCCGTGAGGGACGAGCGCACGGCGGCGGCTACTCCGTTCGGGGTCTCATCGCCGGTGCGGTAGGCCGTCAGCGTCAAGGCTGGCTTGCCGTCGTAGTAGGCTTCCTGGTCCGTGTCGCGGAAGCCGTCGGTGATCTTGGCGATGTCGCCGAGGCGAACGGTGTAGCCCTCCTTGGTCCCGCGGATCTTCAGGTTCTCGAAGTCGCGCACCGTGAGGCGTCGATCCGACACTCGAACCAAGAGCTCTCCGGCCTTGGTCTCCAGCTCCCCGCCTGGCAGCTCCAAGGACAGCGCCGATACCTGCTGGGCGATCTCGGGCAAGCTCAGGCCGTAGCTCTCGAGGGTCTCTCGGGGCACCTCGATGGCCACCTCCAGCGGGGGCACCTGGCCCAGCTCGACCTGGGTCACGTCGGGGCTATCCAGGATCTTCTCGCGTGCTTTCTCCCCCAGCTCGTGGAGCTCGGTGCGCTCCAGGTCACCAGAGAGCACCATCTCGATCACGGCGCGACGACGGATCTCGAGCTTGACCGTAGGCTTTTCTGCATCCTCGGGGAAAGACTGGATGCGATCGACCGCGCCCTTGATGTCGGCGAGCACCGAGTTCTGGTCGACACCCAGGTTGAGCTCCGCAACGACGGTGCCGCTCCCTTCCGAGGAGCTGGAGGTGACGTGCTTGACGCCATCGATGCCTCGCAGCTCCTCCTCCACGGCGAGCACGATGCCCTGCTCCACTTCAGTGGGGCTCGCTCCGGGGTATGGAACGGTGACGCGTACGACGTCGAGGTCGAACTCGGGGAAGACCTCCTGCTTGACGAAGAAGGCTCCGATCAACCCCGCCATGATCGAGATCAGCATCAGCAGGTTGGCTGCGACGTGGTTGCGGGCCATCCAGGCGATGGGTCCCTTGAGCTCCTCGGCGGTGAGCTGGTGTTCCTCGGGCGCGCTCGTCGTCTCGTCATTGGGCGCCGGGGCGCTCGTGTCCGCCGGCGCTGTTTCCGGAGGGATGAACTCGTCCACCGGCGTGTCCCGGCGCTCCTCACCCCCACCCCCGGAAGAGGCACTCATGGTTTGCCCTCCGCGGTCTGCCTTGGCGCAGGCCTGGCCTCGTCGGGCTTCCCTGGGGTGCGCTCGCTCGGCTTGCCTTCCGGGGCGCTCTCGATCTTCACCTGCTGGCCTGGCAGCGGGAGCGCCAGCGGGCTCACGACCACTCGGTCGCCATCCTTGAGTTCCCCTCCGACATAGACGTCGTCTTCGCCGCTCCAGCGCACCTCGACCCGGCGCTTCGCCAGGCGGTCGCCCTCGCCGACGACCCAGACCGAGTCACCACCGGTGAGGGCGCTGCGAGGCAGCTTGGTGACTCCGCTCATGGCGCGCCCCTCGATGTCCACCTCGACGTAGGCGCCTGGCAAGATCGGCACGGGTGACCCGGCGTCGGGCCTCTCGAGCGGAGAATCCACCGCGATCAACAGCTGCGCGGTTCGCGTCTTGGGATCGAGCTGCCCGAGCAGGCGCAGCACGCGTCCCTCGCGCTCCAGGCTGCGATCTCCTCCCAGACGCTGGATGACTCGCGCTTCGGAGCCCTCCTCGCCGTGGAGCCCCGGGATGCGGATGTCGTCCAGGCGAGAAACAGGGACGCTCACCCGAACCCAGAACTGCTCGACCCCCATCAGGGAGCCTATCTGGATCCCTGGGGCAACGACCTGACCCTTCTCGACGTGCTCTGAAACCACGATGGCGTTCATCGGAGCGCGGATCGTGGCGCGAGATACGTTCAGCTGGGCCTGTCGCAAGCCGGTCTTCGCGGAGTCGAGGCCAGACTTGGCGGCCTGCAGCTGCGGTTTGCGTAGCGCCAGCTCCGCCTCGGAGGTGGGCGTGCCGTCGCCGACCAGATCCCACTCTTGCTTGGCGATCTCCTGACGCCCCTGCTCGAGCTTCAGATCTGCTTCGGCCTTTCGGATCGCGGTCTTCTGCTGGCGCGCTTGCAGCGCGTACGCGCTCGCGTCGATGCGGAGCAGCGTCTCGCCCTGCTTGACCCGCCCGCCTGCGACCAGGTTCGGGGAGACGTACGTGACCCGTCCCGTGACCTCCGGGCTCAGCGCGAGCTCCTTGGCGGCCTCCACGGTACCTGTAGCCGACACATGGGCTGGCAGCGTTTCCGTACGAGAAGTCACTACCTGGACCAGCGGGATCTGCGGAGGCGGCTTCTGTCTTCCAGCAGACTCGCGCAGCCTGGAAAGAAGGACGAGGCCGCCGATCGACAGCACGACGATCGCCAGCGGGATCACCAGGCAGCCGATCACGCGCTGCTGGGTCGGATGCTCCGCTGGCTGCGGGAGGGGTTCAGTCATCAGCGGGGTCCTTGGAGTCCGGCGCGATCATCCGCCAGAGGTTCTCGACCAGGTGATCGAGGTAGATTTCGCGTTCGGGGCCGATATCACGTGCCACGTGAGCCAAGAAGGGGCGGATCTGCAGGGCGCCGAGAAACATCAGAGCCACGGCGTCCGGATCGCAGGGGCGCACGCGGCGCTGACTCAGCGCCAGACGCAGCCAGGTCGCGAGGCGCCGTTGAGCGACCACCGGCGCGGGCAGATCCGAGTCTCGGAACGCGCTCCGCGGCTCGATCCCCGCACCTCGCAGCACCGCGACCTTGGGCACGATCTCCTCGAAGAAGTCCGTCGCCGCATCCGCGATCTCCCGCAGCTGCTCGGGCAAGGCGCGCTGGTCAGGCCCTCGCTCCAGCTGGGCCGTCCAACGCGGACGCTCGAGGGGCGCGAGCGCGGCCAGCATCAGCTCGTTCTTGGTGCCAAAGCGCTGGAACAAAACGCCCTGGCTCACTCCGAGCCGCTGGGCGATGGCGACGGTCGAGACTCCCGGACCATGCTCGAGGAAGCACTCCCGTGCCCCATCCAGGATGGCCTCATCACTGATCTGGCGAGGACGAACCATGGGTCTTTCGCGGACGCTTGCCGGTGCGTTAGTAAGTAGCGGCTCACTTATGAAATATCGCCGATGCCGCGTCAATCGGCATGTTCGCGCAAGGAGCCGAACTCCAAGTCGGCGCCGGGTTCGGGGGCGAGGCGCGCCGAAGCCGGCGCACCCCAGCTTCAGCGCGTTTTTGGTGCTCGAGCGGGGTTACGTACTAGTCCATCGGAGATGACCCTCGCTGCGCTGCAGTCCGCTCGCGTGCGTCAGCGCATCGACGACGCGCTGAGAGACGGACTCGTCAGTCACTGGCCGTTCCCCGAGGACGCCGGGAAGCGCCTGGTGCTCGAGGCGGGTGGGGTGGGTAGCTGGACCATCAGCAGCAAGGGGTCCCGGGTGGTCGCGGAGGCGGGGCCGACGCGCCGTCCTGACGCGACGGTGTATGCGGACGCCCTGACCCTCGCGGAGCTACTCGAAGGCGAGCACTCCGGCGTCGATCTCTGGCTCAAGGGCTTCGTGCGCGTGCGCGGATCCATCGCGCTGGCGCTCAAGCTGGAGGTGCTGCTCAAGGGGCCGCGCAAGGTGACGTACTCGCGGCCGCGACGGGTGACGGCCGGCGGCATCGACACCTTCTTGCTCGAGGCTGGTGAGTCCCAGGAGCGTCTCCCGGTGCTCCTGCTGCACGGCCTGAGCGCGACGGGCGCCTCGATGCTGCCGACGTTGCCGCCCCTCGCCAGGGACCGCAGAGTGATCGTTCCGGACCTGCCAGGCTTCGGCGAGAGCGCCAAGCCTCTGATTGATTACCACGCGGAATTTTTTGCAAGATGGGTCGTTCAGTTGCTCGACACCCTGGGTATCGAACGCGCTCACTTGATCGGTAACTCCATGGGGGGGCGGATCTCGATCGAGGTGGGCCTGCGCTACCCCGAGCGAGTCGGCAAGCTCGTGCTGTATTGCCCTGCCGTGGCGTTCCGCAAGCTGCGTCAGCTGGTTCCTCTCGTCCGCGTGATCCGTCCGGAATTGGGCGCGCTGCCGATTCGAGTTCCGCGCAGCCTGGTCATGGGCGTGATGCAGCAGATCTTCTCCAAGCCGGACCGCGTGCCCGCGCCCTGGTTCGACGCGGCTGCCGACGAGTTCTTCCGGGTCTTCTCCACGCGACGTGGTCGGGTGGCCCTGTTCAGCGCTGCGAGGCAGATCTACCTGGACAATCCCTGGGGAGATCGTGGGTTCTGGGAGCGTCTGCGCGGGCTGGGGCCGCCCGCGCTGTTCGTGTGGGGGGATCGCGACGTGCTGGTGCCGAGCGGCTTCTCGAAGCACGTGGAGGACGCGCTGCCCGGCGCGCGGTCGGTGGTGCTGCAGGACTGCGGGCACGTACCTCAGTTCGAGTTGCCGGACGTCCTGCACCCGCTGGTCAGCGAGTTCTTGGCGGCTGACTAGCTCTCACGCTGGGACACGGCCGGGTGCGCCGAAAGCTCCAGAGGCACAGCGCGCTCGAGCTCTCCGTGGCTGCTCCGAGTGACACTGGTTGCCACGAAGCTAGCCATTGCTAGCCCGAGAAAGTAGGCTTCGACCTCACGACCGGTGTCCAGCATGGCGAGCAACAGCAAGGCGAAGCGCAGGCCCCGCCCCGATCCGCAGCGAGCGAGTGGGACCCGTCAGCGCGCAGCGGAGGTGCCCGAGCCCAGCGCTCCGGAAGGGAGCTCTGGTGAGGCTTCGGAGACGGCGCTTTCGCAGCCACCCGACACCGACGAGATCGACTTCGCCTGGGACGGAGACAACGAGCCCCCGCGCTCCATGCAGCCGACGCTGCTCGAGATCGATCCGCTGCAGTACGATCACGACGAGGCACGGGAGAAGCAGCCCACCTTGCTCGAGATCGACCCGCTGCAGTACGACACTCAAGAGTAGGGCCCTGCTAGGTCTGCGTGAGCTGGAAGCGCCAGGGGCCTTCATTGGGCATGATCAGGCGACGTCTCGCGCCCACAGCGTCCACGTCGCGCGCTGCGTAGCCTGCGTCCCCCTCGTACAGCGACACCAGCGAGGCTTCGCGCATCACCGGGCGCGGCGTGAAGTGTTCTGGTAGCCGTCTATTCAGGCTATCCATTGCCTCGCGGATATTCGAGAACGCCGTCAGCTTGCTCAGGGTCACGAACGTCGGGGGAGGCAGCTCCAGTCCGCCTCTGGCGTGGAGCTCGAGCGCGCTCGCGGGCGTCAACCAGCGATGCCGCAACACCTCCCCGCCGTCTACCCTCACCGCACCCGATGGCGCGGAGGCCCAGAAGAACCAGGTGCGAAAGCGCTTCGGCCGCTCCTCTGGCGTGACCCAGTGAGCGTCCACCAGGAGCTCTTGCCTGGAGAGCTCGAGGCCAGCCTCCTCGAGCGTTTCTCGTTGCGCGGCGGATCGCGCGCGAGACAGATCATCGGAGCCGACGTCGCTCGCGTCGACGCGTCCGCCAGGGAACACCCAGGCTCCGCCGTGAAAGCCGAGCCGGGGGTTGCGCTGGAGCAGCAGCACCTCGAGCTGGCGTGAAGTCGAGTCCCTCAGCAAGACACAGGTCGCAGACGGATGCGCAGGAACGCTCACCGAGAGAGCCTAACACCCTGGTAGAGTCGGGCCGTGAGTCGGAACGAGCTGATGCAGCTGGCCCTGCAGGAGGCCGCCGGAGCGGTCATCGTCTTGGACGAGCGCCTCAAGATCATCGAGCGCACCGAGCTGGCGGAGCGGCTCGTCGGTTCGGATCTCCCCGTGGGCGCGCTGGCGTCGAAGGTGCTGTGCGGCGAGGCCGGGGAGCGCCCCATCGCCGAGGCGCTGGCCGAGGGGCGGGCCACGACGGGGAGGATCCCGCGAATCAGCCTGGAGGGTGGCGCGCGCATGCTGCGGGTGCGCGCGGTGCCTCTCGCGGACCCGATTCGTGGCTGGATGCTGCTGCTGGAGACGGAGAGCGGCAACACGCTCGCCGAGGGGCAGGTCAACTTCCACGGTATCCTGACCTGCGACGCGCGGATGAAGGCGCTGCTTGCCGACCTGGTCAAGGTCGCGCACGCCGACTCCAGCGTTCTTGTCCGTGGGGAAACGGGTAGTGGCAAGGAGCTGGTGGCGCAAGCGGTGCATCTGGAGTCCAGTCGCGCGAGCGGGCCGTTCAGAGCGATCAACTGCGCAGCGCTGCCGGCGCAGCTCCTGGAGAGCGAGCTCTTCGGTCACGTGCGCGGCGCGTTCACCGGAGCGATCCGCGACTACGAAGGCCACTTCAGGCTCGCTCACCGCGGCACGCTGTTCCTCGACGAGGTCGCGGAGCTGCCTCTCGACCTGCAAGCGAAGCTGCTGCGCGTCCTCCAGGAGCGCAGCGTCCTGCCCATTGGTGGACGCGAGCCGATTCCCGTCGACGTACGCGTCATCGCCGCGACCCATCGGTCGCTGCGCACCGAGGTTGCCGCGGGACGATTTCGTGCGGATCTGATGTACCGCCTCCGCGTGATCCCGCTCTTTCTGCCGGCCTTGCGCGAACGTCCCGCGGACGTCCGACTCCTGAGTCAGCACTTCGTGGAGCAATGGAACCAGCGCTCGTCCCGTCAGGTGTCCCACGTCTCCTCGGGCGCGCTCCGGGCGCTCGAGGCCTACGACTGGCCCGGCAACGTTCGCGAACTGCAGAACAGCATCGAGTACGCGTTCGTGATGGGAAGCGGAGGCGTGCTGACGGAGGCGGAGCTGCCGCCGGAAGTGCGCGGGGAAGGGCAACAGGGCCCGCCCCAGCTGAACGTTGCGGCGACTCCTGACACGGATCTCCCCACGGAAGCGCGAAGGCTGGTGCAGGCCCTGGAGCGCGCCGGTGGCAGCCGGGAACGGGCAGCGCAGAGCCTCGGCATCAGTCGTACGACGCTGTGGCGGAAGCTGCGGCGCTACGGCTTGGCCAGCGACGAATGAGCGTTCTCTCCCCCCCGCCCGAGGAGGCGGCTGGAGCCCCTTCCTGGCTCTCAGTGTGCGGAAATGACTGCGGCCGTCGAGGTGCTCGACGGCCCTTGAGTCAGGTCGATGAGACCGGTCAGCGGGACAGCTGGGTGACCCGCTCATCACCGCGTCGGGCGTCCCAGGCCATGAAGGCCCTGAACAACAGCATGCCGATCAGCATCGCGGCGGTGAACAGGATCGCGCGTCCACTGCCTCCACCGCTGGAGACGATGGCCGGACCCGGGCAGTAGCCGGCCAGTCCCCAGCCGATGCCGAAGATGGCGGAGCCCATGATCAGGCGATGGTCGAGATGCAGGCTGCCGGGGACCTGGAAGGCACCGGCGAACAGCGGCGACTTCCGCTTCAGCACCAGCCTGAAGAGGATGAAATGAACCGCGATGGCCCCCAGCATCACGAAGGCGAGGCTCGGATCCCAGCGACCGGTGAAATCGAGGAACCCGATCACCTTCGCGGGTTGTGTCATGCCCGCCAGGCCAAGCCCGACGGCGAAGATCAGACCGACGAGGAAGGCGAATGCATGTCTCACGAGGCACCTCCAGCGAGCAATGAGTAGAGGAACGTAGTGACGGCTCCGGTGGTCATGAAGGTGCCCGTCGCGACGAGCGAGCGTCGACTCATGCGACTGATGCCGCACACGCCGTGACCGCTCGTGCAGCCGCTGCCGAGTCGCGCGCCGAAGCCGACAAGCAGACCAGCAGCCACTACCGCGACTGCTCCTCGCTCGATCCCCACCGCGAATGCGCCGGGGTAGGCGAACATCAGCGCGATACCTCCGACGACGAGGCCGAGCACGAACGCCAGGCGCCAGTCGCGATCCTTGGATCGAGTCTCGAGCAGCCCGCCGACGATGCCGCTGATGCCAGCGATGCGGCCGTGGCTGAGCATGAGCAAAGAGGCGCTCAGGCCAATCAGCGCGCCGCCCAAGGCGGACATGCCAGGTGTAAAGGACTCCGTTGCGATTTCCATGTGCAATTCCGGGGTTGGGCGCACCTCTGCTGGGCCTGGACGCCTGGTCCGGAGAGGGGTGCGCTCGCGAGTTTCTCGAGGGGGCTTGGGGTCAGTGCCTCGGGGAGAGGCGAGGGGTGAAAGAGTTCCGTGTGGAAATGATGGGTCGCGCGTGGCTCAGCGCAAGGTGGGTGCGTTCTCCAATACGTGGTGGTAGGCGAGCATGCCGCCCTCCAGGTTGGCGACCTGCTGGAAGCCCATGGCGAGGAGCTGCTCCGCGGCCATCGCCGAGCGACGCCCTGACCGGCACACCATGAGCAGCGGCTGCTCCCGCGGCCAGTCTCGTGCTGATCTCGTCACGGTAGACAACGGCACGAGCTCCGCAGTCTGCAGGTGTCCCAGGTCGCCGGTGAACTCAGCGGGCTCTCGGACATCGATGATGCGCGCGTCAGGTGCCGACTGAACGAACTGGTCGGCTTGAAGCTGGAAGTAGCCGGTGGACGCCTTGGGCAGCGTGGCGAAAGGAGCCTCGGCGTTGCCGCAGATCCGGTTTGCCCGCACGGCCTCGTCGATGCGTCTCGGTTTGGCCAGCTGCAGGTTGTTCATCAGCTCGATGAACTGCTCGCGCGAGCGCCCGGCGACGCGCGGATTGTGGGCGCGCTCCTCCGCGATGCTGCTCTGGGCGTGGCCCCGGTAGTCGTGGCCTGGGTATACGGTCGTTTCAGGAGGCAGCTCGAAGAGGACGCCGGTGATCGAATCGTACAACGTGCCCGCGTCGCCGTTCTGGAAGTCCGTGCGGCCACAGCCGCGGATCAGCAGGGCGTCGCCCGTGAACACCGCGTTTCCCACGTGGTAGCTGACGCTGTCATCGGTGTGACCGGGAGTCTCCAGCGCGCGGATGGTCAAGCTCCCGAGCGGGAGCGTGTCCCCATGGCCGACGTGAAGTGAGGCGCAGCTCGCGCCGGCCTTACCCGCCACGCTCTCGGCGCCAGTCCGCTCGCGAAGCTCGCCCGCAGCGGTGATGTGATCGGCGTGGACGTGCGTATCCAGGACGTAGCGCAGCTCGAAGCCGAGCTCTTCGACCAGCTTCAGATCGCGCTCGGTCTGCTCCTTCACCGGATCGATGAGCGCGGCTTGTCTGGTCTCGGGATCAGCGACCAGGTAGGTGAAGGTTGAGCTGTCGAGATCGAAGAGTTGTCGCAGAAACACGGGAGCCTCCAAACGCTTGTCCCGCACACCGGGACTCCTGAGGTCTCTCGCAAGCCGCGTGCCAGTGAGCGCGCGGTGAGGCGCGGCGTAATTTGCGCGATTTTGGCGTCCGAAGCGCGAGCAAAAGCCGAGCTGCCTACTGATCGACGCCAACCAGGCCTGACCGGCTGTTCCACGTCGTTTCAGCCAGCGTTGCATCGGGTTGCGCTTGAAACGTTGCAGCCCCCACGTCCTCACCTGACTTGCGCTGCGATGTCCTCAAATTGCTGCATGTTTCGCGCTTTCCTGAGCTGGCACGCCTCTCGCAAACGTGTTGCATCGAAACGCCAACTCGTTGCTCAAAAGGGCTCCTCTCATGCTCGTTGTCTCTCTCATCCTCGCCGCACTGATCGGCATCTCTCTGGGTCTCCTCGGTGGAGGAGGCTCGATCCTCACGGTTCCCATCCTCACGTACGTGGTGGGGATCCCCGCGAAGCCAGCGATCGCCATGAGCTTGATCGTGGTGGGGGTGACGAGCGCCGTCGCGTCCATCCAGCACGCCCGCAACAACAACGTCCGCTGGGGTACGGGGCTGTTCTTCGGGGTTTCCGCCATGCTCGGCGCGTTCCTCGGGGGGCGGGTTGCCTACCTCATTCCGGGCGCTGTCCTGCTGGGTGCCTTCGGCCTGATGATGCTGGTGACGGCGCTCGCGATGCTGCGCGGTCGCAAGGAGAGTCAGGGTGATGGCAAGCCGCACGCCCTCTGGATGGTGCCGATCGAGGGCCTCATCGTGGGTGGAGTGACGGGTCTGATCGGCGCGGGGGGCGGCTTCCTGGTGGTGCCCGCCCTGGCGCTGCTCGGCGGACTCCCGATGAAGCAAGCGGTTGGTACTTCGCTCTTCGTGATTGCTCTGAAGTCCTTCGCTGGCGCTGCTGGACACCTCGGCCACGTGGAAATCAACTGGATGCTCACCGCTGGCTTCTCGGTCGCGGCCGTGCTCGGGACCTTCGTCGGAACTCGCCTGGTCAGCAAGCTCCCCCAGGACACCCTGCGCAAGGCCTTCGCCTTCTTCGTGCTCGTCATGGGCTTCTTCGTCATCGGCGCGGAGGTGGTGAAGAGCCAGCTGGTCGGGGTGCTCCCGGTGGCGCTGGTCGGGTTGCTCGCGTTCGCGGCGATGGCCTACTACGCCCGTCGCATGGCGACTCGCGCCGCGCAGTCCCGCGAGGAAGTGACGCCTGCCTGAGCAGGGCCGAGCCCGTTTCACGAAAGAAACACCGGATCGCGGCGCGGAGTGTTCACACTCCGCGCCGTTTCTTCTATTGAACGAGGGATGCAGCGAAGAGGGGGCGGCGTTTCACGACGCAGGTTGGGGGGTGAGAGACACCCTGGCTGCGACCGTCGACCAGGGGTTGGCCGATGGGCCGCGGCGAGTGTGATCGCGCTGGCAGGGGTGATAGCGCCCAGCGCGGCAGCGGCAGGGCAGACCGGGCTCTGCGTCACCACCTCCGACACCGCGAGCGGTCCGGACCCTGCGGTCGTCGTCGTCGGACCCGATCAGCGACCGACGCACCCGCTCACACTGGACTTCGGGCGCTGCATGCGGCTGGTGGTGTCCGGTACCGGGCGTTTCCGTGTTGAAAAACTGGCGGAGGAGCGAGCCGACCCCGTCACTCGCGTGTCCGAGCTGCTTCTCAGCGAACCTCTCGTCCGCCTCGGGGCAACGTTCGACACCGGGTTTCGACTGGGTGACGTCGCGCTCCGCGCGGAGTACGAACACGAGTTGGTGCGCGGCGCATTGTCCGATCAGGACCGACCGGCTGGGCGCGGCTATCCCGGCCAGGGGTCTTCGGACCCGGTGTTGCGGAAGGCGAACCTGGCGCTGCGGCTGTCGGACGTGGTGGGCGTGCAGGCCGGCTTCAACACCAGCCACTGGGGCCTTGGGTTGATCGAGAACGATGGCGCTCACGAGCCTGCGCCGGGAGACACGCGTTTCGTCGATCCTCGGGGAGGGGATCGGGTGCTGGAGGCGCGACTGTTCACCGGACCGACTGGAGACGCCGACTTTCAGGCCCACGTCGCCCTCCAGCGGGTCCTCCAGGACGAACGCATCCTGCGTGAGGGCGAGGCCTCGCGAGACGACGAGCCCAGCGTGCGTGCTGAGCTTGGCTTGAGCTTCGGCGGATCGGATCTGGATCGCGGCGAGCTTCACGTCGCCCTGCGACGGGACGAGGGGGCGGACGGATCTCGTGCCCGCTACGGCATCGTCGATGCCAGCATGACCTTTGGTGTCGACATGGAGGAGGCCATCCTCTTGCTCGAGGCAGAGGCGGCGTATCAGCACGGGACGACGGAGCTCGCGCCCACCTTCCTGCGCGTGAAGCAGGACCTGCGCGCCTTCGCCTGGGCGGGGCGAACCAGCTACATGCTGGGTCCCCTCAGCGTATCCCTCGACTCGCTCTTCCTCAGCGGGGACTCGGATCCTCAGGACGGGGTGGTGACCGATTTCAGAGCCGATCCGAACTACCAGTTTGGAGTCGTGCTGTTCGACCAGATCGTCGCCATGCAGTCGGCGCGCAGTGCGGCGACCGCGACCGACCCCTCGATCGGGGCGCCCATGAGCGAGGCGGGTCGACTGCCTACCGAGGGCGCCCCCTACGACACGTTGGCGTTCTTTCCTCGAGTTGGTTACCGTGTGGTAAAGGGGCTCGACCTCTACGGGGGAGTCCTGTTCGCCTTCGCGCCGGTGGACCCCAGGGACCCGGCCAACACGAAGCTCTCGGGCGGAGACCCGCGCACGGCGCTCGGAGGCGCGTCCGGGGGCTACTGGGGAACGGAGTACGATTTCGGATTTCGCTTTCGGGCGCTTCTGGCGGGGAGCTTGCTGACGGTCGGTGGCGAGCTCGGGCTGCTGGACCCGGGCGTGGGGCTGAAGCCGGGCGCCGCGGCGATTGCCGATGGCGCTGACGAAGCGCTCCGCTTCGGGTGGCGCACCTTCGCGAACTACGACTTCTGACTCTCGTACTGCCTGTGTGGCCAAAACGAGAGTTGCGCGCGCGCATTTCCGCGCGAGACTATCGTCGAAGTGCTTCCAAGCCTCGCGTTGCTGGGCGCCTTGAGCGCCGACCCCGAGATCGTGGTCTACACGATGGGTCCAGGAGAGCACCTCTTCGAGCGCTTCGGCCACGCGGCTATCTGCGTCGAAGAGCGGCTGCGGGCCCGCTGCTACAACTACGGGACGACCGATTTCGAGACGCCGCCCCAGAAGATCGGCTGGGAGTTCATTCGTGGTAACTCACGCTTCTGGGTCTCGGTGTGGCCCAAGGAGCGAATGCTGCGTGCTTACGTCGCGAGCGACCGAGACGTCTATCGGCAGGTCCTCCCGCTCGACCGCGAACAGAAGCTCCGCGTGATCGGTCTCCTGGAGAGCGATAGCCGTGAGGAAAATCGCTACTACCACTACCACCACTTCGACGACAACTGCACCACACGGATCCGTGACGTGGTCGATCGCGCCACCTCCGGTCGTTTTCTCCAGGGCGCCGACGTCAGTGCTGGTGTCACCCGTCGGGAGCTCGGCGCTCAGGGGCTCGGCGAGTGGCCGCTCGCGGTAGCGCTCGGACAGGTGTTCGCGGGGCCGCGACTCGACCAAGACATGTCGCTGAGGGAGGCGATGTTCCTGCCGCGGTACTTGCGGAGCGAGCTCGAGTCGAAGCTTGGCGCGAAGGTGGAGCGCGTGAGTCGCCGACGGGGTGTGCCTTTTCCGAGCCAGGCGCCTCGCACCTGGCCCTCGTTCGCGGGCTTGGCGGGCCTCCTCACGCTGCCGCTGGTGCTCAGTCGTCGCAGTCCTCGCGGCGCTCGCGCTGCGGTGCTGCTGACCGGCCTCGTGCTGGGGGCGGTCGGCAGCGCGGTGTGGCTGATGAGTGTGCTTGCTCGGATGCAGGAGCTGAGGATGAACCAGGCCCTGTTGCTGTTCTGGCCGACGGACCTGGCGCTTGGTGTGCTGCGGCGTGGAGCGCGAGGTAGCTACGCACGCTTGCGTGCGTTGACTGCGCTGTGCGTGCTGACGCTAAGCTTGATGGGGGTGCTGGAGCAGCCCCTCGAGGTGCCAGCGCTGGTCGTGCTGCTCCCTCTGGGCTGGCTTGGTTGGTCAACAATTGGAGCCGAACGGAGGCCTTTTGCTAAGCTCGCAAAACATGGCTTCGGGAGCAGGAAAGCGGCAGAGACACCGCCAGTGGCTGAGCATAAAATCAAAAAATTCCAATAGGTTAGGGTTGTGGGGCGGAATTGCGCTGAGCGCCGCGCTGGTCAGCGTGGGCTGCGGTCAGACGGCGCGAGAAGCCGTCGCGCCGGATCCGTCACCGGTTCCGCCGGCTGAGCTGCTCAGCCAACAGGACGACGATGTCGACGCGGCGGTCGAGGCCGCAGCCGCGGAGGAGGCGGCGAGCGCGGCGCCGAAGCCAGCCAGCGTCGGCTGGGTGCTGCCGATTGATCACGGCATCCGTGCGGATAAAGCCGGGCAAGGGCAGTTCCTGGCGCCGCGCTACCACGGCAAGCACAATGGAGTGGACCTGCTAGCGCCTATCGGGACGCCAGTGCTCGCCGCGTGCGCAGGCGAGGCCATCCAGGGTGTGTTGGGTGGCTATGGGCGCGTGGTGAAGCTCGTGTGCCCTCTGCCCGACGAGTGGGGAAGGGGCTATCTCTCCCTGTTCTATTCCCACCTGTCGAAGCAGGAGCTGACCGATGACGGCTACACGAAGGTGCAGCTCGGTCAGGAGCTGGGCGCGGTGGGCAAGAGCGGCAACGCGTCCGGTGCCAGCGTCATGCCTCACCTGCACCTCGAGCTGGTCGTGCAACCTTCGGAGCGCGCCGCGAAAGACGAGACCCACTCTGGACGAGACCAGAGCGACAACGAGGCAGCGAGCGCGCTGCTGTCGAAGCTCGACGAGCGATGTCTGAAGCCGGCTGGGATCGAGGCGAGCTCTGGCCTGCGGCGTCACCGGCGTCTGGACCCGTATGTCGTGCTCAGCTGTCTGGGCGCCGAGAAGCCGCCGCTCACCCAGCCCAAGGGTGCCTTGCGTGGGGCCAGCACCCCCTGGCATGCTCTGTATACCTCGAGTGACACGAATCCCGATATCTCCCTGCTCTCTTCGCACTCGCAGGGCGCCGAAGCACACCCCGCCAATCCATAGCCATCGTGCCCGCCGGCGCGAGGTCGGTGCATCTTGGTACCGTACGGAAAAAACTTGAGCCGCGTAGCGTGCCAGGGAGGTCCTCGATGACGC
>JAWKRF010000018.1:0-200268 GCA_041389745.1 Polyangiaceae bacterium | reverse complement strand
CTAACAGCGGGCCCAGATCGGCAAGCGGAGCCGAGCGAAACGAGCACGATGACTAAGACTAGAAGATCAGAATGAATCCTCATCCCAGCTATGGTCACAGCTGTCACCAAATACCCGCAAGCAAATTAGCTTCCGGCTGGGATCGCGTTCTTGGTCGCTCGCCCGCCAACAACAGCCGCACAACCAGCGCGCCATGCTCAAACCGGTTTGGCTGCTCGCCGCTTTCCTCGGTTCCGCGTGGCAATTTTCCGAGCTACGCGCACAGCGCTTTCCCTCCCGAACCGCGCTCCCTGCATCGACTACCGGCACGCGATCATGAGCGTCTTCACGTCTTCGGTGTATTGAGCTGCCTGACGCTTCTGCATACTGGCGTTCCAGGCTTCCATAGCGTTGGCACCCCGATTGGGTCGCTGCTCCCGGTCTGTCATCAGCACCTCGTAACCTTTCGGACACGCCTCTCCTGCCTCTTCAAGACAGTCACCCGTTTCCTTGCACTCGATCACGACAGCAGGTGTGCCATCCGGGCCGTTGACCTCTTTGACGGAGGTGCCTCCTCCGCAGCCAAGCAGCGCGCAGACTGTAATCCCTAGCCCAATTCGCATGACTCTCAAGGGTACAGCCTGCGCGGACGAAACACAACGGCTCCGCGCGGCCACCTCGCCCGCCAAGAAAACCGCGCAACCCCCGCGCCACGCTCAACCGCAGGGATCCACCCTGATTCCCTAAGCGCACCACCACTCAACCTCCCCCCACCCTCGCGTGTCACGCGGCTTGCGCGTGGATCTCTCGTCGGGCTCGGCGCCCGGCGGGAGGTCACATGTCCGTTTCCGCACGCAATCAACTCACTCGTCACAATCTGCTCCTCCAGCGCGCGGCGCAGCACCGCGCCAACCCCACTCCGGCTGAACGCCAGCTCTGGTCGCTCCTGCGCGCCAAGCAGCAAGGCGCCTGGTTCCGGCGGCAGCACGTCTTGGGCGAGTTCATCGTAGATTTCGTCGCCCTCACTCCGCGCTTGGTCGTGGAGGTGGACGGCTCCGCTCACCGCACCCGCGCCACGGCGGACGCCCGGCGGGACCGCTGGCTTGCTCGCCAGGGCTATCGCGTCTTGCGCGTCTCCAACGCGGAGGTGCGTGGGTTGCCCCCACTCGCAGGTGCTCGCGCTTCCGCGCTGCGCGCCTGCGGTCTCCCCCTAATCCGTGCTCGGCTCCGCCTCCGCGCGTCAGGGGGAGACCATGGACTCATCGCACGGCTGTCACGTCGACCGTTCATCGCCCGCCAGCGTGGCGTGACTAATGGTCGTCACTCTGCCTGAACAGGTGGGCGGGGGCACCGTGATTCTGGGGCAGGTCGAACATCCCGACGGCGAGGGCTGAGGTTGTCCGGCCCCCGGCCATGTTGGTGTACGTGAAGTCACCCGTTGCGATACCGCAAAAGACGCCGGTCGTGTCGGCGACGACTCCGTCTGTAGACCTTACGGCCACGAAAGTCACAAAGAGCAACCCCTGCGTCGCAAGGGTTCCCAGGAAGAACGGCCGAGCAAAGTCCCTATTAACTCGGATCTCGACAACCGAGCCTGAGACGCAGAGAAGCTTACCCCGCTCCCCCAGAGGGTCCTTCAGTACTGCTCGAACCGACGTCTGCGGGATAGTCCCGAATTCGTTCCATTGGAGGTGGACGTCAATCCAAGCCGACAGATACATCCCACCGTAATCCACACCCTCACGCATACCCATCAACGGACGAACGGAAGCGATAGCCTCAGCCAACGACCGTGAGCGTCGAAGTGCAGCGACGACTTGATCCTGTTGAGAGCCCTTGCTCTCCGCTGTTGGAATCGGCTCTGAAGGCGGATCTGAGCTTCGATCGATATTGTCGGTACGGAGCGAGCTGGCCGGTGCAGTCACGAACTCTTGCCTCAAGAGCACGCCCAGTTCCTCCGCCCGTTCCGGAGGGCAGTGCTGCTTGACCATCTCATATCGCGTCTGTGCACCTCGCAGGTCCCGTGCGGTGATACGCTGCTGTACGGAATCAGCGTACAGGTCGCAGTCTTGCCGGTCCGGCGCCTTAGCGCGAGCACAGCCTGCTAGGCAAACCGAACTCAAGAGCACGAAGAAACCCCGCATCGAGCAAGCGTAGCGACCTCACCCTGCCCGATCAACAGGGTCGCGGTATTGCTTGACCCCCCCCCCGGCCACCTCGCCCGCCAAGAAAGCCGCGCAACCCGCACGCCACGCTCATCCGCAGGGATCCACCCGAACTCCCGTACCACACCAACACTCCACCTCCCCCCACCTCGCGTGTCACGGGGCTTGCGCGTGGATCTCTCGTCGGGCTCGGCGCCCGGCGGGAGGCCACATGTCCGTTTCCGCACGCAATCAACTCGCTCGTCACCATCTCCTGCTCCAGCGCGCAGCTCAGCACCGCGCCAACCCCACGCCGGCTGAGCGTCTCTTGTGGTCACTGCTGCGCGCCAAGCAGTGCGGCGCTTGGTTCCGTCGCCAGCACGTCCTCGGGGAGTTCATCGTAGATTTCGTCGCCCTGACTCCGCGCCTGGTCGTGGAGGTGGACGGCTCAGCCCACCGCACCCGCGCCACGGCGGATGCCCGGCGGGACCGTTGGCTCGCTCGTCAGGGCTATCGCGTCTTGCGCGTCTCCAACGCGGAGGTGCTCTCCAGCCCTCAGGATGTCGCCGCTCTCGTCCGTCAGGCGCTAGCTCCCTGAGCCCGCGCAACGCGCGGAGCGAGCCGCTCAGGCGGACTGAGGCGCACTTCAGCGCGCCTCACCCCCAAATCCAAATATGAAAACGCCCGCTGAGTCTCCTCAGCGGGCGCCTTCACTTTGCCGTAGTCAGCTCACTCGGTGGCTTCCGAGTCGCCTTCCTTGGCTTCCTCCGCCGGAGCGTCAGCTGCCGCTGCCGCCTCGGCTTCTTCGCTGCCGGTCATCGCCGCCAGCTTGTCGCCCAGCTTCGCCTTCAAGAGGTCACCCAGGGTGGCGCTCTTGGTGCTCGCTGCCTCGCGCTTCAGCGCGGTGTACTGCTCCGCTTGAGGCGTCTGGCCGACGTTGCGCATCGTCATGGTGATGCGGCGGTCCATCGAGTCGATGTTGCTGACCTCCGCCTTCACCTTGTCGCCAGGCTTGAGCTGCGCATCCTGCGGGATGTCGTTGCCCATCACGATGGCTTCGATGCCCTCTTCGATGCGAACGAACGCGCCGAAGTCCGTGACGCTCAGCACCGTGACCTCGTCGAGCACGGCGCCGGGCTTGTACTTGTCCAGCAGGTTGCCCCACGGATCGTCCCACAGCTGCTTCACGCCCAGGCTGACCTTCTTCTCGTCATGGTTGATCGAGAGGATGATCGCCTCGACGTCGTCGCCCTTGTTGTAGAGCTCGCCGGGGTTGTTGACCTTCACGGTCCAGCTGAGGTCGGTCTTGTGAACCATGCCGTCCACGCCTTCCTCGATGCCCACGAACACACCGTAGTCGGTGATCGAGCGCACCTTGCCGCCGATCTTGTCGCCAGGGGCGTACTTGTCGGTGAACAGCGTCCAGGGATCGGGCTCCAGCTGCTTGAGGCCAAGGCTGATGCGCTTGCTCTTCGCATCGACCTCGAGCACCTGACACTCCACCTCTTGTCCGACCTCGAGCAGCTTCGACGGATGCTTGACCTTCTTGGTCCAGCTCATCTCGCTGACGTGGATCAGACCCTCGACGCCCGGCTCCAGCTCCACGAAGGCGCCGTAGTCGGTGATGCTCATCACCTTGCCGGTGACGCGCTTGCCGAGCATGTACACTTCCTGAGCGTGGTTCCACGGATCCTCCTGGGTCTGCTTGAGGCCCAGGCTGACGCGCTCCGTCTCGGGGTTGTACTTGAGGACCTTGACCGTGACCTCGTCGCCCACCGCGAAGACTTCGCTCGGGTGATTGACGCGGCCCCAGGACATGTCGGTGATGTGAAGCAGGCCATCGATACCGCCGAGATCGACGAACGCGCCGTACTCGGTGAGGTTCTTGATGGTGCCGGTGAGGACCTGACCCTCTTCCAGCGTCTGCAGCGTCTTCTCCTTCATCGCGTCGCGCTCCTTCTCGAGCAGCACGCGACGGGACAGGACGATGTTTCCGCGCTTCTTGTTGAACTTGATGACCTTGAACTCGTAGGTCTGGCCGATCAGCTTGTCCAAGTTGCGGATCGGACGCAGGTCAACCTGCGAGCCAGGTAGGAAGGCTTTGACGCCACCCTTGATGGTGACGGAGAGGCCACCTTTCACGCGTTGGCTGATGGTGCCCTCGATGATCTCGTCGCGCTCGCAAGCGCTGGAGATCTCGTCCCACACCTTCATCTTGTCAGCCTTCTCCTTGGACAAGGAGATCAGGCCGTCGTCGCTCTCGCGGCTCTCGATGAAGACGTCGACGGTGTCGCCGACCTTGACGTGGAACTCACCTTTTTCGTCGAGGAACTCATCCTTGGAGATGAGACCCTCGCTCTTGCCGCCGATGTCGACCACGACGGAGTCGCGGGCGAGTTGAATGACCACACCGCTGACGATTTCTCCTTCGCCACCGGTTTCCTTCTTCTGAGTGTCGGCAGATGCGCTCGCCTCGAACATGGCAGCGAAGCTGTCCATTGAATCCGAGGAGGTTGTGGTCGTGGTTGTGGTTTCAGACATGTTGTTTAGTTAGATTCCTTCCAAGGGTCTCCGCTCGGAGTCGGTTGCGTGCATCAGGACCGGATGCATCCACCGTCAGCTAGGCTGAGATGAACGCAGGCCTCGAGGCGAGTGCTCGAGGCCGCTGCTCTTGATGACAGCGAGCCGGAGCCAGAACGCGCACCTATCCCGATCGGGGAGCGGTGAACTAGCGCGCACACCCCTTCGAGTCAACGATTCCCGGGCCGGTAACTCGAGAAACCAGCGCTATTTCAAGCCGATCCGCCTCCGCGGCAGTGCACCTCGAACGCCTCGAATCGGCAGCGTAGTGCGCCCTCGAGCTCGCTCGCCAGACCGCCCCTACAGCAGAACCCAAACCATTTCAATAAGTTGCAACGTTTGGGGGTGAGGACCCACGCGCCTGAACCCGTGCTCCGCCGCCAGCTTCGGCCTCAGCCGTTCGGAGGCGACAGCCCCTCGACCATCACCTCGAAGCGGTTGGTCGTCGACGCCTCACGCAGCCTCCGCGCTGGCAGGAACTCCGGGTCGTCCTCCCAGGCCCGCGCCGCCGCCACACTGGGGAACTCCATCACGATGGTGCGCTCCCGCTGGTCCGCGAGCCACGCGGCATCTTGCCCCACGGAAAGGATCGTTCCGCCGTGCTTGTCGAGCGTTCGGAGGATGAGATGCATGCTCCCCGGATTGTATCTGGCGAACGTCTCGGGGTCGCTCACGTCGTATGCGACGATGAAGTAGGCAGCCATGGGATCCCTGCTAGACGCGATCTGGAAGTGTGGGTCAATGGTCGGGTGGCCGGATACCCAATGGTCTCGACGGGCTGCGGGTCCTTGCCTGCATGAAGCCCTTCCATTACCTCCATTTCCTGCTGCCCCTGGCCCTCGTGGCCTGCAGCGCTTCGGCCCCCGCACCCGCGCCTGCGGCGCCGGTTCGCGTGGAGCGCCACGCTGCCGCTCAGCCCGCGCACCGGAACCTCGGCCCCTGGGTCGACGCGTACGTCTCGGGCTTCGGCAAGCACTGGGGCCCTGCGTTCCGTCCCCGGGGCTACTTGATCGTCGCTCGAGCAGGCGAGCCGATCCTCCAGCGCGCGTACGGCGACCCTGCGCCGGACGCGGACACGGCGTTTCACATCGCGTCGCTCACCAAGCAGTTCACCGCCGTCGCCGTGTTGCGCCAGGTCGACGCGGGCAAGATCTCCCTGGATGCCTCGGTCCGTAGCTACTTGCCCGATCTCCCTGAAGCGCTCCAGCCGGTGACCATCACTCAGCTGCTCCACCACACGTCGGGGATCGCCGACTACACCCAGTCCCCGAAGCTCGAGCCGCTCGCCAAGCACCCCACGCCCCACGCCGCGGTGTTGGAGCTCTTCGTGCACCAGCCGCTCGCGTTTCCTCCGGGGAGCAAGTTCGACTACTCGAACTCGAACTACTTCTTGCTCGGAATGGTGCTGGAGAAGGTTACGTCACAACCCTACGCCGCCTTGCTGAAGTCGCAGATCCTCGATCCCACGGGCATGACGCACAGCGGGGCTGACGGTCCGACCCGCCGCATCGATCTCGCGCAAGGCCACAGCGTGCACGGCGCGGATCAGCTCGTCACGGCGGAACCAGACGATCCGAGCGTCGCGTTCTCGGCTGGGGCCATCTACACCTCGGCTAGCGACCTGCTGAAATGGGACCGCGCGCTGGCAAACGGCACGCTCCTCTCCCCCAGGACCGAGACCTTCCGCACCACTCCGGCGAAGGGCGACTACGCGTGCGGCGTCGTCATGGACAGCTTCCAAGGCGTCCTGTACGAGGTCCACTCCGGCGCGATCAGCGGCTTCGACGCGGACTTGGTGCGCGTCCCTGAGCGGGATCTGCTGATCGCGTTCCTCGGCAACAACGACGGCTTCGACAGCAGTCGCATCACCCGCAAGGTGCTGAAGATGATCCTCACGGAACGACCGGAGGCACCGATCGAGGAACGGCCGCTCGGCCACTTCGACGCCACCGCAGGCGAGGGCGTGGTGGGAGACTACCGTCTCACCGCGGCGAGCCGCCAAGCGCTCCGGGGCAAGCTCCCGGACCCCGTCGTCGAGGGAGTGAGCGTTGCCGAGGTCGCCATCGAGCGCGATGGTCTACGGGTGACCCACGCCGGCGAGCGCCCATTCCATCTCTTCCCTGCGGTTGTCTCCAATACCTACTTCACCAAGGGCTCGGGCATCGAGGTCCGCTTCGGCCAAGCCGGGTTCGTGCTGCGACAAGCGGGCTTCGAGCTCCAGTACGAGCGGGCCGACTCTCACTAGCGCCTCCTGGACGCTGATTCACCGCGTGCAGGGTGACCGACGCTCGTCCCGCCGCAGTATCCGGGGAGAGACTTGCACTTGATTAACATTTCTGATAATCATTAACTTCATGAGCAATCATGATCAGGCGAGCAAGCCCTGTCCCAAGCCCTGGCCTCGCATCTCGTCGTCGCTCTTCTACGCCGACGCAGCCAAGGCCCTCGACTGGCTGTGCGAGGCGTTCGGCTTCGAAGTCATCCTCAAGGTCGAGGGCGAAGGCGGTCGCATCGAGCACTCCGAACTGATGTTCGGCGATGGCCTCATCATGGTCAGCCAGGTCGGGCAGTCAGGCGTCAAGGAACGTCCAATCCGCGGGGCAACACCCAGGACGCTGGACCGGATGAACACCCAGATGCTGTGCGTCTGCGTCGACGACGTGGACGCGCACGCCGCCCACGCCAAGCGCGCTGGTGCGACCATCCTGAGCGAACCCGAGACCACGGACTACGGCGAGGGCTACTGGGTGGACCGGGGCTACCTCGCCGAGGACCTGGAAGGCCACCAGTGGTACTTCCAGCAACGTCTGAAGACCTACTGAAGGAACAACAGCCATGAGCGCCAACGCGAACCAAGCGACGAAACCCTGCCCCAAGCCGTGGCCGCGCATCTCCACCTCGATCTTCTACGACGACGCAGCCAAGGCAATCGACTGGCTGTGTGAAGCCTTCGGCTTCGAAGTGATCTTGAAGGTCGAAGGTGAGGGAGGCCGCATCGAGCACTCCGAGCTGATGTTCGGCGACGGGCTGATCATGGTGGGGCAGACCGGCGGCAAGTCCTCTCGCCCCGAACCCCTCCCCGGCGTCTCTCCAAGGTCTCTGGGCGGCAAGAACACCCAGATGCAGTGCGTGATGATCGACGACGCCGACGCCCACTGCGAGAACGCACGCAAGGCGGGAGCGACGATCATCGACGAGCCCTTCGTCAGCGACTATGGCGAGGAGTACTGGGCCGACAAGAGTTACCGCGCGGAAGATGTAGAGGGCCATCACTGGTTCTTCGTCCAGCGCCTGAAGACCGGCAAGGGCTGATGCCAGAAGCTCACCCTCGACTGGACGAGACCCTGGCAGCTCTCGCTGATCCAGCGCGGCGTCGCGCCATCGACTTGCTGCGGGCCGAGCCGCGGCGGTCGAGCGACTTGGCGGAAGCTCTGGGGATCTCTCGCCCGCTGATGAGCCGACACCTCAAGGTACTCCGCAAGGCGGGCCTGGTCGAAGAGCGAGCGGCGGAGCACGACGCGAGGCAGCGGGTGTATCGCCTCAAGGCCGAGCGCTTCGCCGATCTCCGGGACTGGGTGATGGAAGTGGAGGCATTCTGGAACGATCAGCTGAGCGCATTCGCCGAGTACGCTGAAGCGAGGCTCGCCAAATGAGCCCGCTCAGCGACACGAGCGAGAGCGGCGACGTACCTCACGGCGACCGAGCCCGTGCGACGGTCTTGATCCGGGCGGATCGAGCCGACGTGTTCCGACTGTTCACGGAAGACATCGATCGGTGGTGGCGTCGTGGGCTCGCCTACCGCATCGGCAAGGATCGCAGCGTGATGCACCTGGAGCCTCGAGTCGGCGGTGCGCTGTTCGAGCGCTTCGAGCTGCGCCGCACCGGCGCCGACACCGGCAGCGAGAAGATCATCCGCACGGGCACCATCACGCACTGGGAACCACCGAGTCGCCTGTGCTTCGAGTGGCGCGCGGTGAACTTCAGGCCCGACGAGAAGACCTTCGTCGAAGTCAGCTTCGAGGAGCGCCCGAGCGGCACCTTGGTGTGCGTCACCCACAGCGGCTGGAGCCACATCCGTGGGGATCATCCGGCGCGCCACAAGGACCCAGTACCCGAGTTCCTGGGCAAGCTGGGCATGTGGTGGGGCGGACTGCTGATGTCCTTGCGGCGCGAGGTCGAAGGCTAGCGCCGCAACTGGTCTGGCTCAGCGTGGCAGCGGTAGCTGGTCGAGGTAGTGAAGAGGGCGCTTGACCGGAGCTCCCCGCATGCGCTCGCCGCGCGCCCGCTCCAGGCCGATCCGCAGGCGGTCCAGCTCGGCTCCAGGCGCGGCCAGAAAGCTCGGGCGCGACGCATGACGGGAGGATCGCAGCTTGGCCAGCGCCGCATACGCCTGACCGCTAACCATCAGATCCGCGTCTTCGGCTCGATCCAGCAGCTCGAAGGCCTCTTGCTGCCGCTCCGGCAAGCTGGCGAGGGTCTCTCCCAGATCGCAGCGAAGCGTCGCATCCGACGGGTGCAGCTCCCAGAGACGATGCACCTGCTGCGCTGCCCAACGCAGCGCCCTTCGCCGCTGCACTTCCGTTTCACCGAGGATCCGATCGAGGACGCCCCGGTCGGAGTGGAGACGGACCACGGCCAGCGTCAGGATCAACAGCCGACGATTGGAGAGCTCATCGTTCGTGGCATACTCGCCGAACGGCTCGTAGCGACGCTTGCGAAACGCAGCCACGACCTCCTGATTGGCCCCTGCGTCGAGGCGCGATTCCACGAACCGCGTCCAGCTGATCTCTGCGTTCGTGTGGTGGTACACACCGTTGATGCATGCGCGCGCGTCCTGCGTCGGCGCGACCAGCGTACAGCAGACAAACAGCAGCCCTGAAGAGATCCGCGCGGCGCTCCTCCAGCTCATCCCGCTCCCCCGCTCATCTCAGAACAACCGACGCAGGTGGCGGCTGACCGGTGGCGAAGACGCCCGAGCGCGCGCGATCTCCTTGCTGTCCAGCGGTCGATGGACGCTCTTGCCGTGCATGCGAACGCTGCGCGCCTCTTCGAGCTCGACGCGCAAGCGATCCAGTTCGGCACCGGGAGCCGCCAGGAAACTCGGTCGCAACGCGTGGCGCGACTCACGTAGCTTGGCCAACGCGGTGTAGCTGTGGGCGCTCACCATCAGGTCCCGTTCTTCGACGTTCTGCAGCAAGTCGAGCGCCTCGGAGCGACCCTCGGGAGTGGACGCCAGCGCTTCCCCGAGATCACAGCGCAGCGTCGCATCCTTCCGGTGCCGCGCGTAGAGATCTCGCAACCGACTGGCAGCCCACTCCAGGTTCTCTGCCCGCGCGCCGGTCGTCTCGCTGGGAAAGGACTTGGCCCTCGGCACCTCGCCCCCCAGACGCACGATGGCGAGGGCCATCCAGCGCAGGGCGAGGTTCCCCAGCAAGTCGCTGGATGCTTCGACCGTGCGGATCCGAGGGTACCGAGCGAGCACCGCGGCCACGACCTGCTCGTCGTCCCCGCGGTTCAACTTCCCCTCGGTGATCCGCGCCCAAGCGATCCCCTCGTCGACGCGGGAATACACCCCGTTGACGCAGGCGGACGCCTCGCCTTGCACGAACAGCGCGCTCAAGCCGCCGATCAGCAGGCCCATCCAGAGCCTCGAACTCCAATCTCGGTTGCTCATTGTCCTCCTGTCAGCGGCGGGGGGCGCCGTGCCGTCACTCGTCCTCGTCCTGGTCGTCTTCATGCACGGGCTCCGGCCGTGGCGCCTTGCGATCGCTCGCGTTGAGGCAGGCTTCGTAGACCTTGCAGTCCCGTTCGCTCAAGCAGGCCACCGCCCGGGCGTAGAGCGCCTCGTCTGTCACGCTCACCGGCTTGGCCTCACAGCGACGCTTGCAGCTGAAATAGTGCTCCTTCAGGCTCTTCCCGGCAGCTTCGACTTGCTGCTTGTCGGCCCCGCCGCCGATCTGCGCCAGGCGCTTCGCGCGTTCGAAGCCGCAATCCGACGCTCGCTGGCAGGCCTGCTTGCAGTAGTCCGTCAGCGGCATCGGCGACGCCTGCGCGCGCGTCCCGCTGGCAGATGCCAGCGAGACCGGCTCCGCCGCCGTTTCCTCACGGCTACACCCGACGAGGATCAGCGCGCTCAGCGCGACGTAGCAAGGCCAACCGAGGGCCCCAATCGAGCCAAGCATTCGCGCTCCAGGACGGTCCTTGTCATCAGTCATGATACGCTGTGCGCAGGCGCTACCAAGCATGAGTCCCCGATTCCGTCCTCTGACACTGCTGCTTCTGGTGGGCTTGGCAGGTTGTGAACCGACCGCCAAGAATCGCGGCTCCCCACAACCTTCGCACACCACTGCAGCCCCTTCAATCAGCGGATCCGCCGACCCCCTGCTTACGACGCGCGGCGACCCGGTGCCTCACGCCACACGGGTCGCCAGGGGCAAACGCTGGGTGCAGCAATTCGAGTGCGCTCGCTGCCACGATGGAAGCGGCGTGGAAACACCTCCACTGACCAAGCAGTGCGTGGGCTGCCATCGCGCCATCCAAGCGGGTGGCTTGAAGCTGACGGACCCCACGACGGGCAAAGTCAGCTCACCGACGCCTGCCGTCCTCGCGGAGTGGCAGGGCCACATCGTGCACCTGCGCCACGTTCCCGACCTCGCGGATCTGGGCGAGACCCTGCGGCCCGAGTGGCTGGCGCGGTTTCTGGCGAATCCCCACGACTTGCGCCCGGCGCTCCCGGCCAGCATGCCAAGGCTACCCCTCAGCGAGGAGCAAGCGCGAGACGTTGCAGCCTACCTAACACGAACGGCCCCCAGGCCAGTCGCCGGTCGGGTCAACGCTGGCGACGCTCGGCGAGGCGCGGGCGTCTTCGCCAGCCACGGCTGCGGGAAGTGCCACGCCTTCGGCCCCGCGCAGCGCCCCGAGGCCGCCAGCGACCCGCGCTTCCTCGCTCCTGATGCGCTGCTGGCGCCAGACCTGCAGTTCACCCGTGAGCGCTTCCGTACGGATCGCCTCGACGCATGGCTCGAGGACCCCCAGCGCGTCCGCGATGGCGCCCTGATGCCCAAACCGAAGCTGACCCCCGCGGAGCGCCGGGACGTGATCGCCTACTTGCTCGAGGCTGAGCTCCCGAAGCCAGCACGGCAGGCGCTCCGTGCGCCGCTGCCGCTCCTGACGCGTCCAGTCACCTTCGACGAGGTCAACCAAGCCGTGTTCCGCAAGGTATGCTGGCACTGCCACGCGCAACCGAGCTTCGCGCGCGGAGACGGCGGACCAGGGATGACCGGCGGCTTCGGCTTCGAACCACGGCGACTCGATCTATCCGCCTATGGCGCCATCCTCGCCGGCTACCTGGACGACGCTGGAGAGACGCGCTCGGTGTTCACGCCGGCTGCAGCCTTCGAGGGCGAACGAGACAGTCACCCGATGCTGCTAGCGGTCTTGCTGGCGCGGCAACGAGAGGAGCTCGGCTTCGCTGCTTCCGTGCGCGGCATGCCACTGGGGCTCCCGGCGCTCTCTCCCCCCCAGATCCAGCTCGTCGCCAGCTGGATCGACCAGGGCCGACCCCACTGAGCCCAGGCGAACATGCGCTACGCTAGTCCTCGTGGGAAGTTGGACATTGAGCCTCGCCGCCGCTGGATCTAGCTTGGTCCCGGCGCTTGCGCTGGCCGCGACGCCGGAGCCCCGGCAGGTCGACGCTCCTCTCACCCCGGATCCTCGCTTCGAGGCGCCGACGTCGCAACCACCACCGAAGCCCGACAGTGCGACTGGCGGTGACGCCGAGTTCTGGTTGCTCGTGGCCCCGAGCCGCTGGAAGCTCGAAACCCGTCGCCGCACGGAAAGCGCCTATGGACTTCGCGCCGGCATGCAGCTCATCGTTCCGTTCGAGGTCACTGCGCTGCTCCTCGACACTTCGCTCGAGGGCACGTCGCTCGATGACGGCGTCGTCGTCGCGTGGCCGGTCAGCATCGGCTATGGACTCAGACTGTCTGTCTTCGAGATCTTCGGCGGCGGGACGTTCGGCGCGCTGTTTCCGAATGAATACTCCGAGGGTGGACGCATCGTCGGCCTGTTCGCGAGCGCCGGTCTGAACCTGGGTGCGGCGCGTTTCCACATGGAGTTTCGCTACAACTACCTACTCTCCAGCACCTCGGAGCTGGCCTACGTCGCCCCCGCTCTGGCAGCGAGTTTTCGGCTGTAGTGTCGAACGCCGCAGAGAACCCGTCTATTCCGCTTCCGCAGGCGGCGTGTCGAGGCTATCGCCCGCTGGACCGCCGCCCGAGCCCGCGACGAGGAGTCGCCCCAGCTTCAGCAGGGAAACTCGCCAGCGCAAGACCACGTGCGTGTCGACGACCACCGCCTTCACGCCCTCACCCAGCTCGGCGAACGGCGCACCGAGCGCCTGAACTGCCTCGAGCAGGCGCGCCGCCTGCTCGCCGGCAGACTTCGCCACCGCGGCATCCGTATACTCCACGTCCAGCTCGAGGCGCGCTTGCCCGGCCTCGAGATCGATGAAGCCCGTGATCAGCTCGGCGTCCCTCAGCAGCTTGCGGATCTCGGGGCGCTCGCGTGCCCAGGGTCGGTCACTGATGGGCTTACCAAGGTTCACCCGCCCGGCGAACGCAAGAACACCGCGATCCGGCGGGCTGACGCGGGGATCCTGCTCACCGCGCTCGATCTGGCGCCGTACGCTGTCGATCTCTGCGGCCGACACGAAGACCAGCGTGTCGTTTCCTCGCAGATACAAACGCCGAGGCTCGAAGCGCTTCAGCTTGCCGCGCTGGGAGCGGCGACGCCAGTCACCTCCCAGGTCCGTCTCGGGTCCCCAGTCTTCGCCCGAGGGCAACTCGAGGTCGTTGAAGCGTCCGCGCATCACCACCACGTTGTCGGTGAGGTCGAAGCGTTCAGCGGCTCGAAACCCAATCCACACGGTATCCGCCAGCGAGAACGCCAGGTTCACGCTGTTCTTCTCGCCCCCTGCCGCCTCCGCTTCCTCGCGAATACGTTGAACGAGAACCGGACCGAGCGCGTCGCGCATGCGCTTCAGGTCGACGCGCACCACCCAGTCCAGGTCGTTCGGGATCGCTGCGTCCATGGACGCCAGACCAGGCGCCGCGGGGGGAGGTCCCAGCGATTCACCCCCACAACCGACGCTGAGCGCCGCCGTGAGCCCGCCCAGAAAGAGCAGCCACCTCCAGCGCTGGACTCGCCCCCGCAGCTTCGTCACACGCCCAGCTCGGCTTCGATCCGACGCACCCGGTCGACGATCCGCGAGACCACGGCGTCGATGTCGAGGTTCGAGCTATCCACCAGCTCGGCATCGTCTGCCTGCTTGAGCGGCGCGACGGGACGCTGCGAGTCGCGGGAGTCACGCTCCTTCACCTCGCGCACGATTTCGTCCAGCTCTGCGGTCTGCCCGCGCTCCTGGAGCTCCTGGTAGCGCCGCTCGGCGCGCACCTGAGGACTTGCCGTGAGGAAAAACTTCGCCTCGGCGTCGGGGAAGACCACGGTCCCGATGTCGCGCCCCTCCAGCACGACGCCGCCCTCGCTAGCCTGCACCCGCTGCATGTCGAGCAGCGCCGCGCGCACCCCGGGGATCGCCGACACGCGACTGGCCCCCTGCCCCATCGCTTGGTCGCGGATCTGCACTGACACGTCCTCTGCGTCGACCAGCACCTTCTGGTTGCCATCGCCCAACGCTTGAAAGCGGATCGCCCGGCGCTTGGCCAGATCCTCCGCCACCTGGGTGACGCCGTCCTGATCCGACCAGTCGACTCCGCGCCGCGCCGCCGCGAGCGCCACGCAGCGATACAGCGCGCCCGTGTCCAGCCGTACGTAGCCGAGCTCCTCCGCCACGCGCTGGCTGACCGTGGTCTTGCCTGCGCCAGCGGGCCCGTCGATGGCCACGATCGGTCGTCGCTTCATGCCTCCACCTCGATTCGAGCCCCCAGCGCCCGCAACGTGCCCACGAAGCGCGGAAAGCTGGTTCCAATACAGTCCGCGTCCTCGACGCGCGTCTCCCCGTCGGCAAGCAAACCGAGCACCGCTGCGCTCATGGCGATGCGATGATCGCCTCGCGACCGCACCAGCGCGGGCTTCAGCCGTCCCTCGGGCTGACCTTGCACGACCAGCCCATCCTCGGTCTCGTCCGCGCTCAGCCCAAATGCGCGCAGCACCGTGACCATCTCGGCGATGCGATCGCTCTCCTTGACCCGCAGCTCGGCGACGTCACTGAAGCGCGTCTCGCCCTTGGCGCGCGCGGCGAGCGCACAGGCGATCGGGATCTCGTCGATGGCTCGCGTCGCGATCTCACCCCCAACCCCGGCACCCTTGAGCTCGCTGGCGCCCGTGCTGACTTGGCCGACCGGTTCGCCAAGCGCGTCGCCTTGTGGCTGAACCCTGAGGCTCCCGTAGAACTGCTTGACGATATCCAGGAATCCCGTGCGCGTCGGGTTGAGACCTGTATTCCGCACGGTAACGGTGCTCCCCTCCACTAGCAGTCCCGCCGCGAGAATGAACGCCGCAGCAGACATGTCCCCGGGGACGTCGATCTCGAACGCCTCGATGCAGTTCGGGTCCGCCGGCGGATGCAGCTTGACCAGCGTGCCCGCCGTCTCGATGGGCAACCGCAGCGCCTGCAACATGCGCTCGGTGTGGTCTCGACTGAGCAGCGGCTCGCTGACGATCGTCGGCCCCGAGGCGTACAGGCCCGAGAGCAAGAGCGCGCTCTTCACCTGGGCGCTCGCGATCGGCATCGCATACTCCAGCGGCTCGAGCCTCGTCCCCCCTTCGACCCCCGCGATGCTCAGCGGGGCGGTGATATCTCCCTGTTTCTGGGGGTGAGGAACGCCCTGGATGTGCCCTCCGCGTTTCCCCAGGGGACCGGCTACCCGCGCCATGGGCCGGCGACTGAGGCTGGCGTCCCCGACCAAGCGGCTCGGGAATGGCTGTGCACACAGCAGCCCGCACAGGAGCCGCATCGTGGTGCCCGAGTTGCCGCAGTCCAGGTCGCTCTGCGGCGCGTCGAGGCCATTCAGGCCCACGCCGTGGCACACCAGCGTGCCCCTGGAGTCGTCATCGAAGCTCACGCCCATCGCGCGAAACGCGTTCAGCGTCGCGACGTTGTCCTCCCCGTAGGAGAAGCCGCGAATGCGACTGCTACCCCGGCTGAGCGCGCCGAAGATCAACGCACGGTGCCCGATGCTCTTGTCGCTCGGCACCGGCACGCTGCCGCTGAGCGGCTTCTCCGCCGGGAAAACCTTGAGGACGCTCACAGGTCGCCTTCCTGGACGCCAGGGCTGGTCGTGGCGTTGATCACCTTCGCCTGAGGCGGCACTCCGAGGTAGACGCTGAGCTTGTCGAGCAGCACGCCAAGCGCCTGACCGTCGATGGCCGCCACGAACTTCGACTCCTTGCCTTCGGCCTGCGCCTCCAGCTTCTGCACTGGATTGGATACACCGAGGAGACTCGTGAGCCAGCCGATCGACTGCAGCAGCTCCTGGATGCTGAGCAACGACGCGGCACCGGCCTTCGCCTGCTCCTCGTCGCCGTAGACGGTGGTGCCCGCCAGGTGCATCCCTGGGGATTCGAAATTCCCGACCATGCGCACCGATTCCATGCCGTTCAAGAACGGTAGCTGACCCGCCGCGGCGGCCACCACGTCCTGCTCCTCGAGATCCAGGCCAGCGACGAGCGGCGCGCCGGGCGTGTTCAGCAGATCCCCCATGTAGCTCGGCACCTGATGCTTCACGCGGCCGTCCGCGATGCGATCCAGGACGCGCCGCATCCCGGTCTCGTTGCCGAACACGGCGGTGCGCTCGCTGAGCACCACGAAGCCGACGTTGCGTGAGACATACAGCGTCTTGCCGGCGTACGTCTGCTTCACCAGCGGCGCGCCGAGCGGCGTGTTGGTGACGCCGTCGGCAGCCGCTTCGATCGCAGCTGGATTGAAGGTACCCGTCGCCGCAGCGGCGACGTCCAGGCCGCTCATCGAGTAGAAGCCGATGTAGAGCTTCTCGAGGTCGCGCTTCGGGTCGAAGCCCGCGGATGCAGGCACCGGCGCGCGCTCGCTGAAGATTCGCTCCATGCGCTGCCCGAAATCGGACGCAAACATCACCTTCGCGTCCACCACTAGCATCCCCACGGCACCGCTCGGCAGCAGCGCGAGGGGATCCGCGTCGACATCCGTCGGCTTGGCGTCCTCGCCCGTCTTGGTGATGATCTCTTCGTCTTTGGGGCAGCCGGTCGTCAGCAGCCCCAGCGCCGGGAGCGCGAAGAGCAGCCAACGGCCGAGCCAGCGACGGGCGCCCCTCACGGCCGCCCTCCGAGTTCCTCTTTCAGGGCGCTCAGCAGGCGATCGTTCTCCCGCGGCGTGCCGACGGTGATGCGTACGTGCTCCGGGCCCACGGGACGAATGATGACACCGCGCTGGAGCAGCGCATTGAACAGCTCTCGCGCCGGGCGCTTCACTCCGCAAAACACGAAGTTGCACTGGCTCGGCGCGGTCTCGAAGCCGAACTCCGGCAGCGCCGCGAGCAGGCGCGCGCGCTCCTGAGCGTTCTCGCGCACGGAGCGCTCGACGTGCTCCGCGTCCTCCAGCGCAGCGATCGCCGCCGCCTGACCCAGCGATCCCACGTTGAACGGCGCGCGCACCCGGTTCATGTAGTTGATCAGGGCCTTGGGTCCGATCGCATAGCCTACGCGCAGACTCGCCAAGCCATAGATCTTGGAGAAGGTCCGCGTCAGCACCAGCCGCTCACGCAGGCCGCGCAGCGTGAGACCATCAGCGTAGTCCTCGGCAGAGACGTACTGGATGTAGGCCTCGTCCAGCACCACGATGACCTCGGGCGGGAGTTCCTGGAGCAGATTGCTGAGCGCCTCGCGCCCCACGTGCGTACCCGTCGGGTTGTTGGGGTTGGCGATGAACATCAGCTTGGTGTTGGGTCTCACCGCCGCGGCCATCGCCGGCAGGTCGTGGGTCCAGTCCTTGGTCGGGACCGCGGTGAACGGCACGCCGTGGGCCAGCGACGCCAGCTTGTAGACGACGAACGCCGGCTCCGCGAACACCACGTGGTCGTCGCGGGTGGTGAAGGTGCGAATCAGCAGCTCCAGGATCTCGTTGGAGCCGTTGCCCTGGATCACCTCGTCCATTTCCACGCCGTGGAAAGCTGCCAGGCGCTCCCGCAGACGAAAGGCCGCTGCGTCTGGGTAGCGGTGCCCCTCGGAGAGCGCCGCACGCACGGCCTGCATCGCCCTCGGGCTTGGCCCGAGTGGGTTCTCGTTGCTCGCCAGCTTGATGATGTCGCTGAGCCCAAGCTCTCGCGCGACTTCTTCGATGGGCTTGCCTGCCTCGTAGGGCGTCAGGGACTCGATCTCAGGGGTAACCAGACTCGCCATGTCGCCGCGAGCCTACTGACTCGCCCCGCCGAGCGGCACAAAAACCGACCCCGACGGGCGTGCTGCGCCTCAGGACTCGCTTGGAAACGAACCCAGCACCTTCAGGAAGCGAGTGCTGCGCTTCACGCTCTCGATCGCGGTGACCAACGCTCGATCGGTGACGTGCCCGCTGAGCTCGACGTAGAACAGGTAGTCCCAGTTCTCGCCCTTGACGGGGCGCGACTGCAGCATCTTCAGGTTCACGCCGCGCTCGGCGAAGTGCCGCAGGACGTCGAACAGGGCCCCGGCGGTGTCATCGACGCTGAACAGCAGCGCGGTCGTATCCCGGCCCGAGCGGCCGCTGGGGCGCGCCGTCGCCACGCCGAAGCGATAGCGCATGTCGGGCTCGTCGCCGACGTTACTGCGGACGACCTGGTACTCGCCCAGCTCGGAACCCGCCGGGACGATGGCCGCCCCGCCAGCGTCGCCGCTGACCAGCTGCAGCGCCACCACCGGCGAGCGCACGTCGAGCACCGTGGCTCTCGGCAGCTCCTTCTGCAGAAACTGCTCGCACACCGTGTGTGCGTGTGCCGTCAGGTACAGCTTCTCGATGTCTCCGAGGTTCCCGGTTTGATTCACGAGGTCCAGACGATAGGGCACCCGGCGCTCTGCCGTGAGCGTCAGTTCGCTGTTCGCCAGCGCGTCCAGGGCGCTCTGGGACAGCCCATCTTCGCTGGATTCGAAGGGAAACACCGCGAACGCCGCCCGGCCTCGGCTCACTTCCTCGAGGCAACGAGCGATGCTGGGGCACTCGACCAACTCAGCGGAGCGACCGAAGTGGGCACGGGCGACCTGGTAGCCGAGCCCACCTTCGGGCCCGAGATAGGCTACCGCCGTCGGCCTCTCGAGCGCGTGGGCTTCAGCCCTCAGCTGCAGCAGAACCGCACGCAACGCTTCCGCAGGGATCTTGTTGTTGGTACCGCGGGCGATCAGCGCATCCACCCAGGCCTCCCGCCCCACGTCTTGCGGCTGCGTGCCCTCCAGGTAGGGCTGCATCTCCAGGCTGAGGGCGAGTCGCTGCTCCAGCGCGCGCAGCAGCTCGGAGTCCGCATCCGCGATGCGCTCGCGCAAATCTCTTAACCTGAGTTCGACTTCCGACATGGTTTGACCTCGGTCCGCCGCCACGAGCAGGGGTTGCGCGGCGCGAACTCCAAGAACTTAGGGCCAAGCGACCGGCTTGTCCGCCACTCGGTCGGGAGACACGGCGAGTGGGGCATCGAGCGCCGGCTGTCAGGCGGCTTGCGTCTTCTTTGCGCTGCTGCCGCCCTTGTCCCCGCCGGACCCGCCCCCAGAACCACTGTCTGAGCCACCCGAGCCGCCCGAGCCGTCCGAGCCGCCCTTCGAAGCGTAGCCATCGGCGTACCAGCCGCCGCCCTTCAGCACGAATCCAGCGCCGCCGGAGATCTGCCGCTTTGCCTTGGGCTTACCGCAGCTGGGGCACTTCTTGAGCGGCGCCTCGCTCATCTTCTGGTCTGCTTCCCAATGGTGACCACAGGCTTCACATACGTATTCGTAGGTCATGAGCGCTTCAACTCCTCGGCGTCTCGGGGGTGGCAGCTCTGCGGGGTTCGAAGGTTCGAGCCAGCACCAAATCGGGCCTGAGACGGGGCGCGTAATTTGTTCGGTCTGTCGCCCCTGTCAACCCGAACCGCCAACCCCAACGGCCAACGAAGTCGAGAAGCTGCGCGCCTTCGCCAAGCGACGCTCCTCACCCCCGAAAAAAGAGCTAGCCTCTTGTTCAGACTGCTTGTGTGCGCAGTCCTGGCGGTGTACGACTGTACAGTGCCTAGCATGACCATACATCACGCTAGGTGAACATACGGGCGAAGGTTCGAGCACCCACTTCGGGGTGCCCACCGATGGGCGTCGTGGCGTGGCCAGGGCGCTCCCGGAGTCGGAACCGCCCCGGTCGAAGCACTGAGTCCCAGCCCCAACAGCTCGGGCTTGCTCCATTCAACCTGCGAGCGAGCCGCCTTCGAAGCTGGTTTTGGGGGTGAGGGACAACCGCAGTCCATCGATCGGTACGGAAACGCGCTCCGCGGCCCTGTGCGGAACCCCACGGAACGAGCCTTGCTTGGCTCTCCGGGCGTTCTGCGAGCATTCGACCCAGAAGGCTGCATGGCGTTCTGCGTTTGCTAAGCCCGAGTAAGGGAGTGATCCTGAGTGCGCCGAGGTGGTGCCCCGGATCGATTTCCACGGGGAGCAACGCACACGCGTTGCGAGGACATATCGATGCACATCAAGAAGATCGAGATCGCTGGCTTCAAGTCGTTCGTCGACCGAACGGTGATCCACTTCGACCACGACGTCATTGGCATCGTCGGCCCCAACGGCTGCGGCAAGTCGAACATCGTCGACTCGATCCGCTGGTGCATGGGTGAGCAGAGCGCGAAGCACCTGCGCGGCCGCGCGATGGAAGACGTGATCTTCAACGGCTCCGAGTCGCGCGGACCCCACGGCTTCGCCGAGGTGACGATCACCTTCGACAACACCGCCTCCGAGTACGCCGCGACGCTACCGGAAGAAGTGCGCGACTTCCCCGAGATCGCGATCACTCGTCGCCTGTTCCGCGACGGCACCTCCGAGTACCTGATCAACAAGACCCAGGTACGACTGCGCGACGTCACTGACCTCTTCCTCGGCACGGGTGTCGGCACGAAGGCCTACTCGATCATCGAGCAGGGCCGCGTCGGCCAGATCGTCAGCGCGCGCCCCGTCGACCGCCGTCTGTTCCTCGAGGAAGCAGCCGGGATCACCAAGTACAAGCAGCGTCGCAAGCAGGCTGAGCGCAAGATGGACCTGACGCGGCAGAACCTGCTGCGCATCACGGACATCGTCAACGAGATCGACCGCACCCGCGCCTCGCTGCGGCGTCAGGCCGCCAAGGCCGAGCGCTTCGTGCGTTACCGTGAGGAACTCGACGAGCTGATGCTCCACGACGCCTCGCATCGCCTGCTCGAGATGATCGTGATGGAGCGCGTGGAGCGCACCGGGCTCGAGACCTCGAAGGAGCAGGTCACCTACACGCGCGGCGCCTTGGAGGAAGAAGACCAGGCGCTCGCGACCGCCCGCGCAGAGGCTCAGCAGATCGAGCAGCGCGCCGATCAGGCGTCCCGCGCCGCCTTCGAGACCGACAACGAGGTCACGACCCTGCAGGGCGAGATCCAGCGCTCGATGGACCGCCTGGGTCACCTCGCAGAGCGAGAGAAATCGGCGGCCGCCGAGCTCCTCGACGTCGACGACCGCATCCTGCGCGCTCAGAGCGAAGGCGCGGACGTCTGGGCGAAGCTCGAGGAGCTGGAGACTGCCCAGCGAAGCCGCGAGGCAGACACGGAGGCAGAAGATACGGCCCTCGCCGATCTGCACGCCGGCCAAAGCGAGGCCGAGGCGAAGCTCGCCGGTTTCCGTCAGGAACTGGCAGAGGCGCGCACCGGTGCCGCGACCGCCACCACGCGCCTCGAAGCCATCGCCCGGCGGGTGAGCGACGCCCGGGTGCGCCTCGACAAGCTCAGCGTGGAGCGCGAGACGCTGGATGAAGAGCACAACGACCTGCTGACGCGCGAGGCTGCTCTGGCGAAGAGCGTGGCTGAGCTCGCGGAAGGTCGACGCATCTCCCAGGAGGAGCGCGCCGAGCTCGAAGCCGAGGCGCCTGGCCTCAAGCAGCGGGTGCAAGAGAGCGAGAAGCAGGTCGAGGGCGTCAAGAACGAGCTCTCCCAGCGCAAGAACCGCCTGCGCGCCCTGGAAGACCTGCACCGGCGCCTCGACGGCGTCGGCTCGGGCGTGCGCTCGGTGCTCGGCAACAAGGATGGCTCGGTGCTGGGCCTGGTCGCCGACCGCATCGAAGCGCCGGAAGATCTGACCGACGCCTTCGCGTCGCTGCTCGGCGATCGGCTGCAGAGCGTCGTCGTGACCAACCCCGAGCGCGGGCTCGAGCTGCTCGATCAGCTCAAGCAGGGGGATCGCGGTCGCGCGACGCTGTTGCCCCAGCGTCCCCGCTACGTCGCCGGGAGCCGCCAGCGCATCGACGATCCGCGAGTGCTCGGCTGGCTCGTCGATCGACTGCGCTACGCGCCGGAGGACGAAGCGCTGGTGCAGGCGCTCGTTGGCGACGCGGTGCTCGTGCAGAGTTCCGCGGATGCAGTCGCGGTCTCGCGGGCGCGCCCCGGCTGCTCCGTGGTCGCGCTGGACGGCACCGTGGTGCGAGCCGACGGCTCGATCAGCGGCGGCAGTCGCGACGACGTCGCCGCCGGAATGGTCGAGCAGAAGCACGAGATGCGCGTGCTCGCGGAAGAGGTCGCCCAGCTCAGCGCGACGCTCGAGGAGCGCCTGGGTGAGCTGCACGCCCTGAAGGCACGCCTCACGGAGCTCAGCACCTCGCTGGATCAGGCGCGGCAGTTCGCCCACGAGGGCGAGCTGGCTCACATCAAGGCCGAGAAGGATCTGGCGCAGACGCGGCGCGAGATCGAGGCGCTGACCAAGCGCCGGGAGACGCTGGAGAAGGAGCTGGTCGAGCTCACCGCGAGCGTCGAGGGCGCCGCGCACGAGGAGTCCGATTGTCGCGACCTGCTGACTCAAGCCCAGCACCGCGAGGCCCACGTGCTGAGCGAGCTCACCAAGGCAGAGACCGCCGCGCAGAGCTGGCGCGAGCGCGTCGCTGCGCAGACGTCGCTGCTCACCGAGCGCAAGGTGCATCTCGCCCAGGTGAAGGAGCAATACGACGCCGCCCGGGAGTCCCTGGAGCGCATCCAGGCGGCGCTCACCGAGCTGTTCGAGCGGCAGAGTCGGCTAGCCGACGAGGTCCTCGACTCCGCACGGAACTATGGTCGCACCGCAGCGGGCCTGGTGCTCGCGAGCGAGGCGCGCATCGCCGCCGAGCTGGCCGCCGAGGAGTCCCACAAGGAGCTGGCCGACGCCCGCGAGCTGCTCGACCAGGTGCGTCACGCCCTGAGCACCAAGGAGGACGCGCTCAAGCACCTGCGCGGCGACCTCGATGTACAGGAAGAGGCCGCGCAGCGTCACTCGATGGCGTTGCAGCGCATGGAAATCGAGCGCGGTCACTTGCTCCAGGGGATCCGTGAGCGCTTCCGCGGCCTCGACCTGAACCGGGTCGTCGGCGACTACCACAAGCGCCCCGCGCCCGATGAGGAGCATCGCCGCCGTATCGACGAGCTGTCGAAGCTCATCGACCGCATGGGCCCGGTGAACCTGGACGCCCAGACGGAGTACGAAGATGCCGAGCGGCGATTCGCCGAGCTCAACGACCAGAAGGTCGACATCGACAAGGCCCTCGCGGAGCTCACCAAGGCCATCCGTCACATGGACAAGGAGAGCCGCCGTCGCTTCAAGGAGACCTTCGACAACGTCAACACGCTGTTCAAGGAGACCTTCAGCAAGCTGTTCCGCGGCGGTCGCGGTGAGCTGCGCCTGACCGATCCGGAGAACCTGCTGGAGACCGGCGTCGAGATCATGGCCCAGCCGCCCGGAAAGAAGCTCGGCAACATCGAGCTGATGAGCGGTGGAGAGAAGGCGCTGACGGCCACGGCGCTGATCTTCTCGATGTTCCGCCATCGTCCCTCCCCGTTCTGTGTGCTCGACGAGGTCGATGCGCCTCTCGATGAGGCGAACGTGGCGCGCTACAACGAGATGGTGCGAGCGATGACTCACCGCTCTCAGTTCATCCTGATCACTCACATCAAGAAGACGATGCAGTCCGTGGACGTGCTCTACGGCGTGACCATGGGTGAGCCCGGCGTCAGCCGCATCGTCTCCGTGAAGGTGAACGAGCAAGCCGGCAGCCGCAGCGAGCAGGTCAGCGCGCTGGAGGCGAAGAAGTCACGCAGCGAGGCGCGCAAGGAGCGCGCCGAGCAGGCGGCGAACGAGGCACGCGCCCAGCGCGAAGCCGAAGCGGCAGAAGCTGCCGAGGCCGAAGCCGGCGGCGAGACCGAAGTCGCTTGAGCTGAGCCGCGAACGAGGCGCGCTGCTAGCAACGAAGCAAAGCAGCGCGCCTCACCCCCAAACCCGCTCGCTGGAAACGCAGGGCGGGTTTCGCCATTTCAGGCAACGAATTCCCAACGGGCGCGGTCGACTCGAGGTGGTACCTTTAGCCCGTGGGATCGCCAGCGGAACGCGTGCCGAGCTTCGAGGAGCTGTATCAGGCGATCGTAGCGCTGCCTCCTGGCCTGACCGGTGAGATCATCGAACCAGGCACCATTCGCACGATGGGCCGCCCCGGCGCGGGTCACCGCATCGCTGCTCGGGGGATCGCTGGTTCCCTGGGTGGAGACGATGCTTGGGACGGTGGACAAGGCTGGTGGATTGAACAGGAAGCTGAGATCCGATTCGGAGAGCGGCTCCTGGTGCCTGACCTCTCTGGGTGGCGCGTTTCCGCGGAGCAAGCGCTGCCACCGAAGTTCGTCTTCGGCAATCCCATCGCGGAGTGTCCCCGCTGGTGCTGTGAGATCCTGTCGCCTTCGACGGAAGTAGTCGACCGCGAACGCAAGCTACCGCTCTACGCAAGCTCGGGTGTCGAGTGGATCTGGCTCGTAGACCCGGAGAAGCGGACGCTCGAGGTTTTCCGCAACGATGATGGCACGCCCGCAAGTTTCACGCTTGTCGAAGGCAATGTCGCACGCATCCTGGAGCCGTTTACGTCTTTGATCCGCACGGAACGCTGGTGGATCGCGGAGTGAGCTACTCCGGTGGGAACAGCCGGCTCAACTCCAGCTCAATGGCTCGAAACGGCTCGATCCTCGCAATGCTCGTGTGATCGTAGGCTCCCACCTCGAGCCATGAGGCGCCCTCGAGGCGTAGCACCTCCAACACGCGCTCGTGAGGATCGATGATCCAGTAGTGGCCCACGCCTGCTTTCGCGTACAGGCTCCGCTTCAACACGCGATCGACCCGGGCGTTGCTCGGCGACGTGACTTCGCAGATCCAGTCGGGCACGACGCTGAGGGGCCGTGTGTCCCAGGGGTCCGGCAGGCGCTCGCGACGGTAGCCCAAGACGTCAGGCCGCACGACGTCGTGCTCCCCGAGTTGAATGTCTACCTCGAGGAGGATCCACCAGCCTCCGGGCCCGCCGCGCCCGTCGTCGTCGTCGAATGGCCTGCCAAGGAAGCTCGCCAAGCCGCGCTGAACCTTGGAGTGTCGGGGAAGCGAGGACGGGGTGACGTACAGTTCACCATCCAGGATCTCAGCGCGCACGTCTTCCCTGAGCAGCGCGAGGTCCTGGTAGGTCTTATCTCCCGGCACGCTCGGTAGTTTAGCCTGGAACGCAGAATGCACCACGAGCAGCCTATCGGCTGCAAGCGCTGCTATTTGCCGAGTTTTCCAAAGGCAAACGCCTCGACGGAGGTGCTGGGAGTCGAGAGGCTGTAGCTCGCGCCGAAGAACAACTCTCCCGTCGACGCGCACGCTGCGCCCTCGATGTGCTCCAAGCCGACGGGGTCGTAGCTCCACAGGGTCTGCCCCTGATCTCCCAGCTCGATCGACTCGGGCTTCCACGGTCTAGAAGCGCTGGCGAGACCAGATCGCACGGCTTTCTGGTAGGGCTCGAGCTTCGTGAGCACCAGGCAGTCATCGTCTCTCCATCCGACGTCGTCACCTAGCTGAGCCCCCGAACGTAACCGTCGAGTCGCTCGGCCAGCGCGTCGCCATGACTAAGCGCCAGCGCGTGCCCGCCATCGATCTCATCCACTTCGAGACCGAGCCGCTCACGGGCCAATCTGCGCTGGAACGCCAGCGGGAAGAGCCGATCGTGGCGGCCGGCGAGCACTCGGGTGGGCACATCCGGCCACGCCTGGAGGGGCCAGGGCTCACCGAGGGGCGTGGAGGATTGCGTCGGTTGCGGGCGAGACAATGCTTCCTCGAGGAGATGCTGCGAGAAGTCATGATAGTACATGACGGCGTCGTCCTCCGCCGCAGCCGCTGGGAGCCCGAGCGAGGCGTGATAGCGCCGGCGAGCATCACGGCTGCCCGTGGCGGACCACCACTCGCCGAAGCTCTCACCGTGGCGCGGGATCATCGCGTTGAGCAACACGAGTAAGTCCACGGAGCGGCGTTCGCAGACCAGCGGCGCCGTGAAGGCCCCCATCGACGCGGCGACCACGACCAAGTCGGAGCAGCCGCCCACCGCACTGACCACTGCAGCGGCGTATTCGGGCCACCCCGCGCTGTCGTCGTCACTCGGAAGCCTCACGGCAATGGCGGTGTGTCCGCGCCGTTGTAACTCGGGCACCAACCGGTGCCATTCCCAGGGATCACCACCCCCTCCCGGAACCAACGCAAACGTCGCCATGCAGCAGGCTTACCCGCCAGAGCCACCGATTGCAAGTTGCAAGCGGTTTACCGGTCAGAGTCCGGTGGATGCGTCACCACGTCGGTGTAGCTTTGGAATGACCTCCTCGCCGCTGCGGCGCGGCGCAGCGTCTATTTGCCTAGCTTTCCGATGCTGAACGCCTCGACCGACGTGCTCGATGTGGAGAGGGTGTACTTCGCGCCGAACAGCACTTCGCCGGTCGAAGCACACGTCACGCCTTCGACGAACTCGAGGCCGTCCGGGGCGAACTCCCACAACGACTGGCCCTGAGCTCCCAGCTTCGCCACGCGGGCGACGTCGCTCTTGCCGCCCGCCACGACAACGTTTCCGCTGGGATCCACCGCGATGGACTTGGAGAAGAACGGCACGAGGCTCGTCCAGTCCACGCTGAAGCCGCTGCCATCGAGGGACAGGCGAGCGACACCGATCTGGCCGTCGCCGGGGCTTGGCACTTGCAAGGTCTCGCTGCCGAACTGGATGTCTGCTGGCAGGAGAAAGCTCACCGCGAAGCGCCCCTGCGCGTCGCTCGCGAGGTCCACGGCGTAGTCGTCCGAAGCGCTGCCGAATACCAGCGACTGCC
This sequence comes from Polyangiaceae bacterium, assembly GCA_041389745.1. GTDB lineage: Bacteria > Myxococcota_A > Polyangia > Polyangiales > Polyangiaceae > JAHBVY01. The sequence goes on along the minus strand of JAWKRF010000018.1, from coordinate 173,237 downwards.
GGTAGTCTCCATCCGGCGTGAGCGCGACGACGACGTTGTCCAGGTTTCCGTAGCTGATCGAGGAACCGCCTCCAAAGTCAACGCCACCAGTCTCTCCACCGAGCAACACCAGATCGCCGTTCGGGGCCAACGCGACGCCTTCGAAGTAGTCGTCTCCGGAGCCTCCGAACTGCTTCAGCCACACCAGCTTGCCCGTGGCATCGAGCTTGAGCACCAGGGCGTCGGTTGCTTGGGGGGTGAGGGTTTGCCCACCGAGAGTCACTGCCTCGTCGAAGTAACCCGCGGCATAGGTGGCCCCGCTCGCATCCACCGCTACCCAGGAGAGCCGCGCGGTGCCGAAGCCGAAGCTCCACCTGAACGCGCCGTTGCTCCCGAGGTGCACCAGGCTGTTTCCGGGAGGCTTCACTCCGTCCCCGAAGTCGACCGCCATGAAATGATCGATGGTCGCGGAGACTTCGCCGCTCGAGCCGACGGCGAGACCATACACGTCTTCGGTATCGGCGCCCGTCGTCTGGTACACCCACTTCGGTGCGCCGTTGAGCTCGAACGAGCCGATCCAGGCATCGGAGAAGCCGTGTGCCTGCAACGCGTTCGAACCAATCTGAACGCTGCCGCTGAACGTACCGCCGAACACCACGTCGTCGCTGGGCGTGGCGGCGAGAAAGCGCGCCTGGAGCCCCTCGGTGCGCCACACCTCGCACTGCTTGCCGTCGCAGTTCTCGTCCGTCGGCAACGCGCAGTCTTCGATGTCGGGCAGCACTTCGCCAGTGCAGGCGCCCCAGGCGCCGCTGTCACAGCTCTGGAGGCCTGCGGTGCACAGCCCCACATCGATCAGCTGTGGATCCCCAGAGAAACATGGTTGCGTACCGCTCGTGCAGCTGGCCGAGCTACCCCCCGCACCGCCGACACTGGACCCGCCGCTGCCCGCGGAGGCGCCGACGCCAGAGCTGCCCGCGGTGCCGGAGCTGCCCGCAGCCGCAGCTGCCCCGCCGAGACCTCCGAAGCTCGTTCCAGCACTGCCTCCGGTCGCAGCAGCGCCTCCACCGGCCGCTCCGCCGCTGGGCGCGCCGCCATTGGTGCCGCCGGACCCACACCCCGACATCAACCCGCTCATGACGCCAAGCAGCGCCGCGACCCCCGACCACCCCACCCGCATCCAGCCAGTCTCTCCGGTCGTTCCGCGAAACGCAAGCGGGCCCCGCTCTCACCCAGATCCGCGCGGTCCGGCGGACCGAGGTCGAGGCGCGACCTCCCCTCGGCGTCGCTCGGAGCGTCCAGGCACTCACGAAGCGCCGACTCCGGGGTCGGGAGGCCGTGATGACTCAGCGCAGGGCCAATCAAGCGGGCCCGGTCAGCGTCGCTGGACCGTAGGCATCCTCGAATGACGACCAATCGACTGTTTCCAAGTTCTCCAGCATGCTGGAAACCGTCAACGTGAGCTCGTCGCCGGCTGCGCGGCTACTTGCCGAGCTTGACGACGTAGGAGTGGTTGGGGCCGGCGGTAGTGGCGCCGGTGCCTATGTCGATCGCCGATGCACTCGTGGCTCCGACACCGAGCACGCCTCCGTCAGCACCGGCAGCAACGCCGCCTCTCGGAAACTCTCGGTGCCACAAGCACTTCCCAAGCTGGTCATCCGCAGCATGACTCCAACACCGTCTGCGGCACCGCCAAGCGCGGACCCTTCGTGGTGACGGACTTCACGTGCTCGACGGCGGTGGCCCATGTCAGCCTGAAGTCTGGCGCCAGATCGAGCGCGCGATGAGTCCGCTGTACCCGGTCTCCTCCTTCATCGCGTCCGAACAGTCTTCGACGGCGGGAAGCTGCTCACCTCCACACGTGTCCCAAACGCCCTGCGCGTCGCACACGCGCTGACCCGCATGGGAATGCCCTTATCGAGCGTCGAAGCATCTCCCCGAGCCATTCGTCGCCCCGGTCCCCGCCGTCGAGCCACCGACACCCGCCGTTCCCGAGGTGCCCTGCAATTTCCGCAGGGTTAAACTCGCTGAGCCCCAACAGATTCGAACAACCGGCGAGGACAAGGGAACCCGCCAGGCCGAGCAAGGACGCGGAAGAATGTGCGTTCATTGTCCGGGTCTGCCGCGTGTGCAGCCTGAGGCAGCAAGCGGAATCTAACGCTGCCGCGCGGTCACCACGCCTCTCGGGCTCCGACATCCGCGAAGTCAGTCACCAGCTAAAGCGAGTGTTGCACCGGAACTTCCCGCCTTCTGTTTCGAGCGGAGATGAGCGTTCGGAGGCTCCAATACTCCTCCCTCCCTTGGACCCGTCCTCAAGGGACGAAAAGGGTCGAGCCCCCGACCAAGAAGGTGGAGGCTCGAACAGGCAAGCCAATCCTCAGGGTCAGGGACAGGTGTACGAGTCGAAGCCGGTGAAAGTGTCCTTGTCGAACACGTCCCACTCGATTGCAGGGTCAAATGCGTCGGAGCCAACCTTGTCTCCGGTGGTCACGCTACACTTGCGTCGAAGCGTTTTGTCGACGGTGATCACGGGTGAGCCCCAACCTGATCCCACGTCCATCCCATTCGATTGGCCAAAGAAGTCCTGGGTCACGCCACCACAAGTGAGTTCAAGCGCGTCGTCACCGTTGAAGTCGATTCCGCCATCGATCTGGTTGCAAGTCGTATTGCCCCCATTGATGCTCGCGCTCACGCACAATTTCCACACGGCGCCAGTCGCCAGTGTGCCAGACGTCAAAACGATCGGGGTCCCCGCCGTGAGCGATCCGTTCCTGTAGAGCAAAACGCTACATGTCCCCAGGTCGATCGGATCGCCCGCGTTGTAGATCTGGAGAGCCTTGTTGAAGTTGCCCGATCCCTCGATGTACTCGCTGAAATAAAGGTTCACCGAGGTACCCCCCCCGGTTCCACCCGTGCCCGCACCGCTGGTGCCACCCGTGCCAGCACCGCTGGTTCCACCCGTGCCCGCACCGCTGGTGCCGCCCGTGCCCGCACCGCTGGTGCCACCCGTGCCAGCACCGCTAGTGCCGCCCGTGCCAGCGCCGCTGGTGCCGCCCGTGCTCGCGCCGCTGGTGCCGCCCGTGCTCGCGCCGCTGGTGCCACCCGTGCCAGCACCGCTGGTGCCACCCGTGCTCGCACCGCTCGTACCGCCGGTGCCACCGGTCGTGCCGCCAGTGCCGCCGGTCGTGCCACCAGTGCCGCCGGTCGTGCCGCCAGACCCTGCGGAACCGCCGGTCGCGCCGGTACCACCCGTGGCGCCGGTGCCACCCGTATTGCCGGTGTTGCCGGTGCCACCATCGCCGCCGGTGTTGCCGGTGTTGCCGGTGCCGCCGTTGTTCGCGATGTTGCCGGACCCACCGTTGCCGCCGGTCGCGCCGCTGCCCGCTGCCCCGGAGCTTCCTCCGGTGCCGCCAGACCCGCCGGAGCCGCTGGTGTCGTCGTCACTGCTACACGCAACCGCAAAGAGGGGTGCGCAAACCAAAAGCGCCGCGTAGGAGCGGGCGAACCGATTCAAGGACATGGGGGCAAAGGTTATTGAACCAGTTCCGTCAGCGCAATTCGCGTGGTTTCGCACGGCGTTACCTACATTTGCTTACATGCAAAAACCCCGCGGATTGGCCCACGACACCTGAGCGTCACCGACTCTTTCTGCGCGCTTCGTCCGCGATCGCGACGACGCGCGCCTGAAACTGGTGGCGAAGGGCAAGTCGATCGCTCACGCGGAGCCTGGCGCGGGACCCTGCGAACCGAGCCCACGCTGCGTTCTTCATTGCCCCGCGGAAGTAGGCGTGGAGTGCCCGCAGTGACTCCTGAGCCCGTCGAGCTGATTCAGCCCAAAGCCGTCCCACTCGACGCTCGGGATGAAGTCATCGCCGCTGTTGGTGTCGCCGTGGGTCACGCTGCACTTGCGACGTAGCGTGTGGTCCCGGGTGTACGTGGTGCCGTTGGGATCGCCCCAGCCGTCGCCAGGATCTTCCCCCACCTTGCCGAACGAGTCGACGACGACACCGCCGCACACCAGCTCGATGGCGTCGTCGCCGTTGAAGAAGAACTGCACGTCCGACTTCTGATCGCAGGCGTTGAGCAACGACTCGCTACCGCCATCGTCGCAGATCACCCAGGTGTGGTTCGGCTCGAAGCCGCCGGAAGGCCCCGTCAGCGGAACCTGCGCCTGATTCGTGGAGCTCGCGAAGTAGAACACGAGCTCGCAGGCGCTGAGGTCCAGCGTTCTGCCCGTGCCATTGAATAGCTCGATCGCCTTGTTGGCCATCGAGCCTTCGACGTACTCGCTCATCAAGAGGCCCTCGAGCGTACCGCTGCTGCCGCCGGTGCCTCCCGTGGCGCTGCCCCCGGTACCGCCGGCATTCATCCCCGCGGATCCGCCAGCGGTCGTCGTGCCGGCGCTGCCTCCGGTCATCGCTCCTGCGCTGCCGCCCGTGGCTGCGCCGGCGCTGCCACCCTGGCCGCCTTGCCCCGCGGATCCGCCCTGGGCGCTGCCTCCTGCGGCGCTGCCGCCCTGCGCCGAGCCGCCCTGCGCCGAGCCGCCCTGGGCGCTGCCTCCCGCAGAGCTGCCTCCCGCAGAGCTGCCTCCCGCAGAGCTGCCGCCCTGCGCGCTGCCGCCCTGCGCACCGCCAGCGGTGCCTCCGCTGCCGCCGGAGCCGAAGCTCACGTCGCTGTTTCCGCCGCAGGCAACGGCCAGGATCCCCACACACCAAAGCAAGGTAGTTCGCATGGGCAAGAAGCTGTCACGCGCGGGTCTCGACTTCAATCGAACACGCCAGCGTTCACACCGCCGCGGTCTCGACTTCAATCGGACACGCCAGCAGTCGCTGCGAGCTCTGGCGAATGATCCGATAACTGACGAAGCGCTCGCGTTCGAGTCCCCCAGCGGCTCAATGAAAGTCGCGAGAAGCCGCGACGAAGCCTCCGGGGCGGTCCAGGCGCTCCACCGCGCTCACCACCACATGGATGATCGGCACCGATTGCCGCCCGGCGAGCGACGTTGGCTTGGGCGGCGTGACTTGCCGCTCGATCTTTCCATGCGCTAACAAGAGCGTCGAGTGCCGCGCGATGAGCCGGAACTGCTCGAAGACCTTGGCGTAGAGCACCAGGTTCATGATGCCGGACTCGTCTTCCAAGGTGATGAAGACGACGCCGCTCGCGGTGCCCGGCTGTTGCCGCGAGAGCACGACCCCGGCGACCTTGACCTTTGAACCGTGAGCGACGTCTTGCAGCTGATCCGAACTCAAGACGCCCTGTGCCTTGAGCGCGCGGCGCACGTGACACATCGGGTGATCCGTCACGCTGAGCCCCTTGCGCCCGTAGTCGAGCAAGAGCTGCTCCGGCGCACGCAAGGACGGCAGCGACACCTGAGCCTCCTTCAGCTCCACCGGCTCGAACAGCTCCCCGCTACGCGGCGCGCGCGCTCTCCACAGCGCCTGACGCCGACCGCCGACCAGCGCCTCGAGCGCCCCAGCCTCCGCCAGCGCCTCCACCTCGTCCTTCTTCAACGAGGCGCGCAGCACCAAGTCATGCAAGGAATCGAACGGCTTTTCTTGCCGTGCGGCAACAATACGCTGCACCGTCTCTTCGCCCATGCCCTTGACCAGGCGTAGCCCGAGGCGCAGCACCCGGCGTCGCGGCGATGAGGAGACGTCGGCGAGGGCTGCTCCCGGCGTTCCCTCACCCCCAAGATCCGCGGCTGGATCTGGGGACGCTGTCGTTGGGGGAGCTGCGGTGGTCGGGGGAGCTGCGGTGGTCGGGGGAGAGAGCCAGGCGCCGTACCCCGGGATCTGCCGGGGAATGCGCTGAACGCCCCTTGCGGCTGCTTCGGGGGGGTGCTCGTTGGCTTCGGCGGCGGTTGCCCACTCGAGGCTGCTGTCCCAGTTGCTGTGCATCACGCACACGTCGCGCACCAGAACGCCGTGCGCCTGAGCGTCGCGCACGATGCTCGACGGGGAGTAGAAGCCCATGGGCTGACTGTTGAGCAGCGCACAGGCAAAGTGCGCAGGAAAGTAAGCCTTTTCCCAGGCGGATGAATACACGATCAGCGCGAAGGAAGCCGCGTGAGACTCGGGAAAGCCGTAGTCGCCGAAGCCCTTGATCTGCTCGAAGAGCGCCTCACCGAACTGACGACTGATGCCGTGCTCGGCAAAGCCCTGGAGCAAGCGCTCGCGGTGACGCATGAGTCGCCCCGTTTTTTTCCACGCGGCCATATCGCGGCGCAACTGGTCGGCTTCGCCGCCGCTGTAGCCTGCGCCCACGATGGAGATCTGCATCACCTGCTCCTGGAAGAGCGGCACCCCGAGGGTGCGCTCCAAGATCGGCCACAGCGAAGGATGCGGCGCGCTGACGGGCTCCTCGCCGTTTCGACGCCGCAAATAAGGATGCACCATGCCGCCCTGGATGGGCCCAGGGCGCACGAGCGCGACCTCGATCACCAGGTCGTAGAAGCACTCAGGCCGAAGGCGCGGCAGCATCGCCATCTGCGCGCGGCTCTCGATCTGGAACACGCCCACCGTATCCGCGCGGGAAACCATCGCGTACACCTGAGGATCTTCAGGCGGAATGTGCGTGATGGCTTCCAGCGGATCGAAGGCGCTTTGTGCCTTGTCGCGGCCAAGGGCTGAGCCTGCCACTTCTCGAGCTTTCCACGGCTGACCCACGCCAGGCCGCGGCGCTCGGGGGTCCACGCTGGGCAAGGCAGGTAGCGCGCCGTCTGCCTCGATCAGCTCCAGCGCCTTGCGCACCGCCGTGAGCATGCCGAGGCCCAGCACGTCTATCTTGAAGAAGCCCAAGGCTTCCATGTCGTCCTTGTCCCAGGGCACCACGGTGCGCCCCGGCATGCGCGCTGGCTCCACCGGCGCCACGTGATGCAGCGGCGTCGCGGACAGTACGAAGCCGCCGACGTGGATCGACAAATGACGCGGAAAGCCCTCCAAGGCACGCGCCAGCATCACCACCTGACGTAGCCGCGGATCGCCGACGTCGAAGCCATACTCCACGAGGCGCCGATCGCTGACCTCCGCCGTGTCCCAGTGAGTGATCGCGCTACTCAGGCGATCGACCTGCTCCAGGCTGAGGCCAAACGCCTTCCCCACTTCGCGTAAGGCGCTCTTCCCACGATAGCAGATCACCTCGGAGACCATCGCCGCGCGATCGCGTCCATAGCGCTCGTAGATGTCTTGAATCACCTCTTCGCGACGCTCGTGCTCGAAGTCGATGTCGATGTCCGGCGGCTCCGCGCGCTCCTCGCTCAAGAAGCGCTCGAAGAGCAGCTTGCTGCGCGCCGGGTCCACCGCGGTGATCCCCAGCACGTAACACACGGCGCTGTTGGCGGCGCTGCCGCGGCCTTGACACAGAATGCGTCGCGCCCGGGCCAGCTCCACCACCTCCCAGGTGCTCAAGAAGTACGGCGCCACCCCCAGGCGCTCGATCAACTTCAATTCCTTACGGATCTGCTCTACGACGGGCGCCGGCACGCCTTCGGGGTAACGCCGCGCTGAGCCTTCCCAGGTCAGGCGCTCGAGGCGCGCGTCCGCCGACTCCCCATCAGCGAGCTCACACGGGAACTGATAGTCGAGCTCCCCCATGCCAAAGCAGAGCGGCACGGCGAAGTGCGCCGTCTCCTCCACCCACTCCGGATGGTCGGCGAACAGCTTCAGCATCTCTGCCTCGGAGCGCAGGCTCGCCTCCGTGTTCACGCACAGCTGCGTGCCTGCGCGATCCAGCGTCGTCCCCAGGCGCACGCAGTGCAGCACGTCCGCCAGCGCCTTGCGCGACGGCAGGTGATAACGCGGGCGATTGCTGGCGATGATCGGCACACCGAGCGCCTCCGCCCAGCGCTCCGCCAGCTGATCCCGCTGAGGGTCGTAGCCGTCCAAGCGACGCACCGCCGCGACCGCCACGCGCCCTTCGAAACCGCACGCCAGTCGTTCGAGCTCGGCCCAATGCAAAGCCGACTCGATGTGCACGCTCTGCTGCTTGACCCCCAGCCCCGACGCCGAGAGCAACGGAAACAAGAGCGCAGGATGCTCCGGTACCGGGATCACGAGCCTGAGCCCCGCCGCGTGCTCCAAGAGCCAGTCGACCTCGGACGCACCTTCACCCTTGGGCATGTCCTGATGGCTCAGCGTGAGCAGCTGACACAAGTTGCTGTAGCCCTGGTGGTTTTCCACCAGGCAATAGACGGTGGGCAGCTCATGGGGAGAGGCGCGCGCCTTGGCCTCCTGCTTGCTGCTGGTCTCGAGGCGTGTGGCGGGACCCGCGCGTTGTTTCAGCTTCTTCTTGGCAGGTTTGGGGTGAGACGCGCTGGGACGCTTATCTAGCTCCTTGGCGAGCAACGTCCGGGGCAGCCCGGGATTCACGGACAGCTCAGCGCCCACGATGAGCCGCGTATGCAGCTCTCGCTCTGGCTTGTCTCGCAGCTCCTTGAACTGCTGGTAAGCCCGAGCGGCGCCGTACAGCCCATCTCGGTCACACAGCGCGATACCGCCAAGCCTGAGCTGCGCCGCGCGCAGCACCACCTCTTCTGGCTGGGAGGCGCCTCGCAGAAACGAGAAATTCGAGCGAGCGAGCAGCTCGACGAAGGCCATGACGCGACGCTACGACTGATGCATCCTCGCGGATCAGCGCTCAGTCGTAGATCCCTTGTAGGTAGTAGCCGCCCTTCAGGCGGTCGACGAAGACCAGCGCGTCGAACGACTCTCGCTGCCCCTTGAGCGATTGAGTCTCCAGGGTGACCCGCCAGTAGTCCCGAGACACCGGGTGCGGTGTCCACCACTCGACGCCGTCTAGCCGCGACTCGAAGCGCACCTCCGTCACCGCGTAGAGCCGCCGCCCGAAGCTGAGCGTCGCCCCGACCTCGAGCTGCTCGTCTCCTCTGCGCCGCACGGGGCCAGGCGGCGAGCGCCGCACGGCTCTCCCCTCACCCCCAGCCCAACCTCCAATACGCGCGATGGGATGTGGCGGCGCCTGCACGTTGGACAAGGCCAACGGGTGACTGAACAGCCGCGAGGGCAGCTCGAGCACCTCCACATCGTTGCCGCATGGCAATAGCTGCTGTTGCTCCACGGGCTCGACGCGGCGCTTCTTCGAGCGGCGTTTGCCCTTCTTCAGGCCAGGCACCGCCGTCAAACGGCTGCGCGACTCCGGACGGTGACTGTCCACCACCTCCAGGACTCCGACTCGCTCCTTGCCCAGGTCGGCCACCAGCTCGGCGAGCAGCACCGGCAGGCTCTCGGGTCCCGAACCACTGGTGCGCGCCTTGCCTCCCACGGCCAGGCTCCGCGCGAGATCCAGCTGCGCAGGCGCCGCGTGGGTCAAGACAGGTGCCGTCAGCGTCAGCCCCAGAGAGGGCGCAGCCACCTTCAAATGGTCGAGCCGCGAGCGCACCACGCGCAGGAGCTCCGCCTCGCGCCACAGTGGCGCCGACAGCTCGAAGCGCAACAGCGTCTCCGGCGCCACCGAACGCAGCCGCGCGATCGAACGATCGTGATGGATCACCAGCTCGAGCAACTGCGCGGCCTCACCACGCCCTTCGAGGCGAGAAGAGAGCCGCGCGACCAGACCGCGCAACACGAAGCCGAGCGGCTCCACGCCGTCGATGGGATCCTCCCAGCTGCTGTGCTCCACCGGCAGCTCTGGCGGGCGATACGGCGTCAGCGGCTCGGGATCGTAACCCTGACACAGCTCGAGGATTTGCTTCGCCTGCTCTCCGAGGCGACCGCTCGCGGCGCTCGGAGGCAAGCGCGCCACGTCGGCGATGGAGTGCAACCCGAGGCGGGAGAGCCAGCTGATGCGCTCGGCGTCCAGCGGCAACGCGACGATGGGCAGCTCCGCGAGCTTGCGCTTGGTTTCCTCGGGCCGGACCACGAGGACCCCCTCGCGCGCGAGGCGACCCCAGCGCGCCAGCGCCTGAGCCACCCGCGGGCCATCGGCCACCGCCACGCGCACCGTGTGTCCACCTTCGAACGCCGAAGCCTGACGCACCCGATCCGCGAGCTGCAGCGCGAGCTGCTCTTCCTGCAGATGGACGTCACGAGCAGCTGCGGGGGGGAGATCAGCCAGAGCGAACAAGTGAGCGACGCCAGTGACGTCTACCCAGACGGTGTCCGGCGCCTCGTAGCTCACGGTGGCTCCAAACCCCAGCGCCACCTCGGCCAGCCGCTCCAGCTCTTCGATCACGTCGCGCTGCACCAGCTCCTGCACGATCAAGTTGGAGACCAGCGCACAGGCTTCGGCGATGGTCTGTCCAGCGCGCACCCCAAAGCGCTGCGCCACCTTGGACACCGCCGCCAGCTGAGCGGTGGCTGGCACTTCACCCTCCAGCTCTTGATCGCCGAGCAGCACCACCGCGAACGGCAGCCCGGAAGCCAGCAATGGCAGCTTGGGTCCTTGCAGCTTGGAGCCCTGTTGCTTTGCACCCGCGCCCTGGGTCAACTTACCGCCGCGCCGCTGTGTATCCGTGCAGAAATGGTCCCAGGCAAGCTCCAGCATCAGCTCGGGCAGCACCACCGCCGCGATGCGCCGCAGTCCGGCTTCGCTCACGCGGGGCGCCTCGGCGACTAGCGGCTCCGGCGAGCCGTGAACTCCCGACGGCTCAGGCGCTGAGTCGAATGTCATGCAGCGCCTCCTTCCCTGCCTGAGCCAGCTCCGAACGCAGCGCGCTGGCGCGCACCTTGCGCGGGCCTGCGATGCGACCGCGGCGATCCTTGGCGACGCGCACCGAGAGCTGATCTCCGAGCAAGCCGAGCTCGAAGCGCTGAGCCACGGGCAACGGCAGCGGACGCGCGGCGGCTGCATCGGTGATCAGCAGCACCATCGACTCGGTCTGCTCCACCGCGATGGCCAAGCGACGCACGACCCGCGCCCAGCCCGCCAGCGGGACGTCCAGAGGCTTGCCCGGCACCCCCGCCAGGTCGACGACCACCAGCGGGAACGCTTGAGACTCCACGAGGCGCAGCGCCGTGCGGCTCAACGCCTCGGCGTTCGGGCGCAGCACCAAGAGGCGCCCCAGGTTCACTCCAGCGCGTGCCGCGGCCGGGGCGTAGAGCGAGCCCGTCGGATCGATGAACGCGCACCACGCCTGCCCAGCAGCAGTCGCCAGAGCCTGCGCGCCCACTCGCGGAGATTGAGCCGCCCGGCAAGCCGCCAGCGCAACGCTGGTCCCCAGAGCTGCCGTCCCGGAAACCGCCAGCTCCACCACGGCGCCACGAGGTAGACCGCCATCGGGGAGCAATGCGTCTAAGGGCAGCCCCAGCTGCAGCGCCTGAGTCGCGGCGTGTTCAGTAGGAGCCTCACCCAATGCGTCAGCGCCCAATGAACCGGTCGAACGGCCGCTATCGGACAAAGCCAGGGCATTTGCCCCCTGAACGACTCCACCAGGGAGCACGGAGGGGGGCAACTGAGCGAGGAGTTCAGCAGGAAGCGCCATATACTGAACAAGATACCAGCACTGAACATCAGCGCCAGGGGAGATCGACGACCCTGACAGACAATGTCCTCACTCCGGACTCCCCCCACCCACCGCAGATCCCCGGATCTACTGACGGAAGCTCGAATCGCTTCGAACCCGTCCCGAGCTATGTGACCCTGCACAACCCAGAGCCCCCTGCATGAAGCTCATCACTCGACTCCTAGCAAGCCCCCTGCTCGCGCTGCTTGCCGCACTACCCGGGTGCACCAGCTCGACGCGCGCCGACTCCAAGACCTCGGCCAACGTCGAGCCTGCTCCCGCCAAATCTTCCCGCACGGAACCGATCTGGCTACGCTGCACGGAAGGCTTCAAGCCGACGGGCCTGCTGGACAATGACATCAAGCGACTGGCCCGCGCCTGCGCCGAGAGCCTGAACATGGGCCCGATCACGCCGGTGCACAAAGCCACGCAGAGCGAGAAGCAGCCCGCAGACGTCTACACCTTCTACGTGCCGCGCGCCGGAGACTGCTTCCGTGTGGTGTCAATCGGCGATTCCCACATCGAAGACCTCGACTTGCTGCTCCGCACCCCCGAAGGCGAAGTCGTCGCCGGCGACCTGACCCACGACAAGTTTCCGGTGCTACCCCCCTACGGACCGCTCTGCATCGACGAGCCCGGAATGTACTTCCTCGAGGTGAGCGTCTTCTCCGGTAGTGGTCACTACGCCGTGCAAGTTTGGGGGGGAGAGCCCGCCGGGCCAGTCCCCGTACCCCGCTAACGCCCCGAGCGACGAAGGCTCGGCGTTTCCCCCGAATTATTGCCTGGTCCCCGATCTTTCAGGTGTTAGAACGACCAGTCGATGGAGCAACGCCTGAGCCATGCAACCCCCAAGGGCGAGTCCGGCGCGACGCCGACGCCCCAGGGATCGAGCGACAAGCTCGAGCGACTGCGCGCACGCCTCCGCGAGCTGGGTTCGGTGCTGGTGTGCTACTCCGGCGGCATCGACAGCGCGCTGGTGCTCGCGGTGGCTGCCGAGCAACTGGGCGAGCGCGCCATCGGGATGACCGCGGTGAGTCCGAGCTTGCCCGAATCCGAGAAGCTCGAGGCCAGTCGCTTGGCCGAGGAAATCAAGGCGCAGCACCGCCTGGTCGACTCCAACGAAATCGAGCGCCCGGGCTATGTCGCCAACGCGCCGGATCGCTGCTTCCACTGCAAGAGCGAGCTGTACGACATCGCCGAGCTGAAGCGCCGGGAGTGGGGCCTCGACTGGGTGCTCAACGGCACCAACCAGAACGATCTCGGCGACTACCGGCCAGGACTGGACGCCGCCAAGCAAGCGGGCGTGGTCAGTCCCCTGGTCGAGCTGGGCTTCAGCAAGCAGGACGTGCGAGACGCTGCGAAGCTGATCGGCATGCGCATCTGGGACAAGCCTGCCTCCGCCTGCCTCTCGAGCCGGATTCCGTACGGCACCGAAGTGACGCGCGAACGCCTGGCCCAGATCGGCGGTCTCGAAGCTGACCTGAAGGCGCTCGGCTTCCGTCAGCTGCGCGTGCGCTGGCACGAGCGCATCGCGCGCATCGAGATCGACCTGCGCGAGCTGCCGCGGTTGCTGGAGCCGGGGGTGAGGGAGAGCGTCGTGGAGGCGGGAAAGACCCGCGGCTTCACCTACGTGACCCTCGATCTCGGAGGCTACCGCACGGGCAGCCACAACGAGGTGCTGGTCGGGCGTAGTCTCCGCCTGGTGGACTGATGCGCTGGCTGGAGGTCGAGGAGGCCTTCGAGGTCGCGCGGGTCGGGCACGCCGATCGAGTACTGCTCAGCGCCGAACACGCGAGCAACCGCTTGCCGGACGCGTGGGACTGGCACGAGGACGACGCGCACCTGATCGAGAGCCACTGGGCGTGGGATCCGGGGGTGAGGGAGCTGGTGCTGGAGCTCGCAGAAGCGCTTCGAACCACCGCGGTGCTCGCGCGCTTCACGCGTCTCCTGGCAGACCCCAATCGCCCGGAAGGACACCCCGAGCTGTTCCGCAAGCACGCCGACGGCGCGGAGGTCGCGCTGAATCGCCAGCTCCACGCGGAAGAAGCCGAGGGGAGAGTCTCGAACTACTACCGCCCCTACCACCATCAGCTAGATCGAGAGGTCGCGGAGTCGCCTGCCGAGCTCTGCTTCTCGGTGCACAGCTTCACTCCCGTGTATCAAGGGGAGCCCAGAGATCTGGAGATAGGCGTGCTCTTCAATGCCGAGGAGCGCCTCGCGGAGAGCCTGCAACGCCACCTCAGCGCCGCCGGCCATGACACTCGCTTGAACGAGCCGTACTCGGGCAAGGCAGGGCTGATCTACAGCATCGAACAGCCAGCCCTTCGTCACGGGCGCCGCGCGCTGGAGATCGAAGTGCGCAACGACCTGCTGCTCGATTCCGGACGCCGCGGAGAGATCGCCGAGCACCTAACAGCTTGGTTCCGCGCGGCATCGTTCTAGGCCAGTCCGCAGATGCCCGCCCCAGGGGTGGCGAGCCGTGAAGTCGCGACTTGGCTGCGCTCAGTCGAGCGGGAACCAGGCCGCGGGCGTCCGGGTTGCGAAGTAGCTCTTGCCGCACAACACTCGCCCGAGGCCCTTCGCGTTCTTGAAGCGGGCGCCGGGGAGCTCGAGCAGCTCGGAAGTCAGCTGGACGCTCTCGAGTGATCCACTGAACCGATGCCGCTGCAGGTTGCCCTTCGCGTCGGTTGAAACAAAGCCGTCGACGCAAGGACCGACGCTCTGCACGCCTGACATCGACCAACGAACGTCGCCCGCCGTCTCCGAGCACAGCGCCAGCGTGTCTCCTGCGAGCACCAGGCGCGCGGGCGTCGCACCCACGCGCACCGGCCACACCCAAGCGAGCGGCGCCTCCACGGCGGGCGGCGCACCCTCGTGCACTTCCCCCGTGGCGGGATCGAGCTCGAGCGTGCTGAGTGTCTTCCCCGCCAGAAAAGTGACCCTACCGGAGCTGAGGAAGCCCCCGCAGTTCCTGACCTCGTCGATGGTGTGCTCACTCGTCTGCCCATCCGGGCCGAGCACGACATAGCTATGGGAGCTGGTGACGGAGAACAGCGCGACGCCTTCGCGTGAGACGTCCTGGAGCCTCAGCTTCGTCGCCGGAACGCTCTGAACCTTGGGGGCAAGCTCATCCTCGAGCAGCGCGTTCGGTGGGATCGCAAGAGCGACGAGCCGCCGCGTTCCCTTGCGAGGCGCCTTCGGCTTCTTGGCGAAGATGACGTGGTCGTTCACCAGATCGTACAGACGCTCCTTGCTCCGGCCTCCGAAGTGTCCGCCCACGTCTCGTGGCCACAGGTGCTTCTCCGGATGGTCCAGCTTGAGGCCACCAACCAGCGCGTCACCAACACGGCCATACAGGCGATCGTTCTTCTCGCCCCGCATCATGATGAAGTCGCCAGCGGAAGCGATCGCGAAGCCCGCACTCTTCACGCTGTCGACCTCGACGTAGTCTCCGCTCGGCTCACGTCGATAGAGCACGAGGTGCGTGTCCTTTCCACTACCGTGATTGGCCGCGAGGTGCGCGTTGCCGACGTACACCGCGTCATCAGGTGCCGGTCGCGTGTAGCTTTCGTCGTAGAAGCCCGAGAGGGCCTCGCGCAACGTGCCCGCGGCCAGATCAGCCTCGAAGATGCGAGGTCGCGCGTTGCCCGCTCGTGGCGAGCTGAGCTTGCCCGTGATCAGGACCCGCTGCTCGTCTGGGGAAAGCGCTAGTCTCGAGGGCGTCACGAGCTGGGGCAGCTTCGCGGCCACGTGGGTGCCTCCGATCGCGATGCGCACAACGCCTTCGCCGCGCACCGCAACCAGGTAGTAGACGTAGTCGTCGACGATCACTCCCACCGCGACGTCGCGACCGATCACGGGCGTGACGCGCGATGTCTCCAGCGCGGTAGGCACCGCAGGCTTCTCCTGGGGCGGCGCCTCGCCCGCATCCACCCACGCGAGGTCCCCGGATGCTACGGCGGCAGCCGCCGCGGTGTTTGCGGCGCTCTTGGCACTTTGGGCAACGTCTGCCGCGAACCCAGTGTCCGTCTCCGCAGGGATTGGAGCCGCGGCGTCGTACGCGTCTTGGACATCCTCGACCCAGGCGTCGATTCGACAGAACACGCCTACCCCCTTCACTTCGTAGGGCGCGTCGAAGGGGGGAACACTCGCGTGAGATGGCTCGGTGTGGTGCGGCTCGCGAGCTGATGCATTCAAGACGACCTCGAGCGGCGCAACGCCGTGGAGCGCGTCGAAGAGTGCACCCATGCGTACGAACGTCGGATTCGGTGCATCCTCGCCGCTCTCGTCTTCCGACGCCGTTCGCTCCTCGAGCAAGATCGTGCGCTGCCCATCGGTGTGCACCCGAACGTTCCCCTGGGGATACGCGGCCTGGAACGCCGCGAGAACACCAGGCCTGGCTCGCACCTCGCTCCACGGCTCGGTGAAACGTGCGATGTAGAGCAGGCTGTCGGTCCAGTCACCGGGGATTCGCCCATAGAACGTGTATCCGCCCGCAGCATCGGCCGACGGAGCAGCGCTCGAGGGCACCCCCGTGCCTCCGCCGAGCAACGCGTCGAGCGCGGCCTCATCGAGTACCGTGATACCGAGGGAGCGAGCCTTCTCGAGCTTGGAGCCCGCCTTCTCGCCTGCCACGAGCACATCGGTGTTCTTCGAGACGCTGCCGGTAACCTTCGCCCCGAGCGCTTCGACTGCGGCGGTCACCTCCGCTCGTGAACGGGTCGAGAACGTTCCCGTGATCACCACCGTCTTGCCTTGCAGATCCACCTTCACCTCCACAACCACGCAGTGGCTGGCGCGCGGTCCCTCGATGCTCGTGGATCCCAGCGGGCGACGGAAGCCGATTGTGAATCGGCGCTCGTGACGCGTGTGCGCGCTTGGCCATCACCACCTCGCTCTCGCGGCCAATTGAGCCTAGATCAGCTGTCACACCGCCAGAAACCGAGGGCCCTTCGTAAACTGATTGTCTCGCGGCTGATTCCACAAGGCAATCAGCACGCCGGCAAGATCGGAAGGAAGAGAGCGAGAGTCAGGGCTGGAGCGAGAGCTAGCGCCAGGGTGCGGCGGCTCTAACCCTAGCTCCAACCCTCAGCTCGAATCCCCACGGCACAAAAGAAGAAACGGCGACCTCCTCTCGGAAGTCGCCGTTCTTCTGTCCTGGCTGGCTGAACTCAGTCGCGCCGACGCGGACGCTCGTCGCGGTCCCGGGGGCGATCCTCACGGGGACGGTCGTCGCGATCGCGGTCACGGGGCCGATCATCGCGGTCACGGGGACGGTCGTCGCGCGAACGCTCGTCGCGGTCGCGGTCGCGCGGACGGTCGTCGCGGTCGCGGTCACGCGGACGGTCATCGCGGTCCCGGGGGCGATCCTCACGGGGACGGTCGTCGCGATCACGGCTGCGCTCTCCGCGCTCCTCGCGGGGACGATCGTCGCGATCGCGATCGCGGGGCTCACGGTCACGGTCACCACCGCGGTCACGGTCACCACCACGGTCACGGTCACCACCACGGTCACGGTCACCACCGCGGTCACGGTCACCACCGCGGTCACGGTCACGACCGCCACGGTCACGCGAGCGACCCCGATCACGGTCGCGACCACCACGGTCGCCGCGGTCACGACGGTCACCACGGTCGCCGTCGTCGCGGGGTCGACGCTCCCGCTCTTCCCAGCCCTCGGGCGGATCCATCAGCGCCTTGCGGGAGAGGCGCATCTTGCCGTCGCGCTCCAAGCTGAGCAGCTTCACCTCGATGACGTCACCCAGCTGCACCACGTCCTCGACTCGCTCCACGCGGTTGTAGTCCAGCTCGCTGATGTGCAGCAGACCCTCGGTGCCAGGAAGGATCTCCACGAACGCACCGAAGTCCATGACGCGCTTGACCTCGCCCTTGTAGACCTTGCCAGGCTCGGGCTCGGCAGTCAGGCCCTCGATGATCTCGAGGGCGCGCTTCACGGCATCCTGATCGTGGCTCGCCACGTTGACGGTGCCGTCGTCCTCGACGTTCACCTGGCAGCCCGTCTGATCGACGATGCCCTTGATGGTCTTGCCGCCGGGTCCGATGATGATGCGGATCTGGTCGGGCTTGACCTTGATGCTGGTGATGCGCGGCGCCCACTTGTTGATCTCGGAGCGCACCGCAGGGAGCGTCTCGAGCATCTTGCCGAGGATGTGCAGGCGACCCTCACGAGCCTGCTCCAGCGCGTCCTCGAGGATCGAGCGCTCGAGGCCCTCGATCTTGATGTCCATCTGGATGGCCGTGATGCCGTCCTTGGTGCCACAGACCTTGAAGTCCATGTCGCCGAGGTGATCCTCGTCACCCAGAATGTCGCTCAGGATGGCGATGTCCTTGCCCTCCTGGATCAGACCCATGGCGATGCCAGCGACCGGTGCGCGCACCGGAACGCCGCAGTCCATCAGGCTCAGAGTACCGCCACAGACGCTCGCCATCGAACTCGAACCGTTGGACTCGAGCACCTCGGACACGATACGGATCGTGTACGGGAACTCCTCATGGCTCGGGATCATGCGCTGCAGTGAGCGCTCCGCCAGGGTGCCATGACCGATCTCGCGACGCGCCGGGCCACGCAGCGGCTTGGTCTCGCCGGTGCAGAAGGGCGGGAAGTTGTAGTGGAGCATGAAGCGCTTCCACGAGTCCTCGAGCAGGGTGTCGATCTTCTGCTCGTCGTTCCGCGTGCCGAGGGTCGTCGTGACGATGGCCTGGGTCTCACCGCGCTGGAACAGCGCGGAGCCGTGTGCGCGGGGCAAGAGCCCAACCTCACAGCTGATGGGGCGAATCGTCTTGGTGTCGCGACCATCGATGCGCACGCGCTCCTTGAGCACCATGGTGCGCACGACCACCGCCTTGCGGTGCTCGAGCTCGCCCTTCAGGAGCTTCTCGTTGGCAGCGTACTCATCCTCACCCAGCTCGGCCTTCATGGTGCCGAGCACGCTCTCCTTGACCTTCGCATAGGCGTCGTAGCGAGCGTGCTTGGCCTTGATGACTGCAGCCTTCTTCAGGTCGGCGTCCGCCAGCTCAGCAACGCGCGCGGCGTACTTGGCATCGAGCTCGGGGATGCTGAACTCGCGCTTCTCTTGCCCCACGGCAGCGCGCATCTTCTCGATCAGGTCGATGATCGGCTGGGCCTCCTTGTGCGCGAACATCAGGGCGTCGATCACGTCCTGCTCGGGCGCCTCGTCGGCGCCGCCCTCGACCATCACGATGGCGTCGCGGCTGACGGCGACGACCAGGTCGATGGTCGCCTCGGCGATCTGCTGGAACGTCGGGTAGATCACGAACTCACCGGCGACCTGCGCGACGCGCACGCCAGCGATGGGACCCGCCCACGGGATGTCCGAGATGTGCACGGCCGCGGACGCGCCGGTCAGCGCGATCACGTCGGTGGGGTTGTCAGGATCCGCGCTCATCACCGTGGCGATGACCTGGGTATCTTTCTTGTATCCCTTCGGAAATAAGGGACGCAGGGGGCGATCCATGATGCGCGCCGTCAGCGTCTCGTGGTCGCGCAGGCGTCCCTCACGCTTGAAGAAGCCACCGGGGATCTTGCCCGCGGCGTAGTTCTTCTCGACGTACTCACAGGTCAGGGGAAAGAAGTCGAGGCCGGGACGCTCCGAAGTGGAGACGGCAGTGACCAGCACCGCGCAGTCCCCGATTCGCATCATGACGGCTCCATTGGCCTGCTTCGCCAGGCGGCCGGTCTCGAACGAGATTTCCTTGCCACCGACGACGACGGATTCACGAATGAACATGCTGTTTGCGCTCCTCGCGCTAGTGCCGCATGCGTGCGGCAGACGCGGAAACCGCCCTCTGGTGCCGACGCCTCGTCCAGGCGCCTGCCCGATCCATCGCGCCGTCTTCAGCCTCGATTCGTGGCGTCGACCAGCTCGGTGGACGACACGAAACGAAGTTGAAGCGACTCAGCGCGCCATCAGGCTAATTTCCGTACGGTAGTCCCCGAAGAGGGGACCAGTTGGATCGCTCGGGGTCATCGCGCGCCGAAGCGCGGAGTCGCCTCGATGGCGATCCGCGCTCGGGAGCGGGCGTCAGTCACCGTGGCCGAAGCCGCAGCACCGACCACGAAAGCCCGAAGGCCCTGAACTCACTTACGGAGCTCGAGGGCCTTGATGATGTTGCGATAGCGCTCGACGTCGGACTTCTTGAGGTAGTCCAACAGGCGGCGCCGCTGACTGACCAGCTTCAGCAGGCCACGCCGAGAGTGGTGATCCTTGGCGTGCACCTTGAAGTGCTCGGTCAGGTGATTGATGCGGTGGGACAGGATGGCGATCTGCACTTCGGGAGATCCGGTATCCGTCTCGTGCTGACGGAACTTGGCCACGATGTCCTGCTTTTCAGGGATTTCAACGCTCATCGAAGGGTTCTTCCAATAACGAATTAGGCGGCGGAGTATACGCGCGGCGACCTTTCGGTCAACCGCGACCCCCCAGAAACGTGCGTCTCATCCACAGGGCGAGACCGACGCCCGAGGGAGGTCACGCCAGAAGCAGCGCACCTCCCCCCCAAACCTGCGAAATCGCGCATGAACTTCGAGGGAGCCCAGCCCGCAGCCAGTCCCGATGCTTCAAGGTTCAAGGAAAGATCGGCCAGGGCTGGGGGCGAGGCCCGGCCTGCCAGTTGTCGTGGCGACCGTCCCAGTGGACGACCTGGAGATCCTTGAGCTCGACTCCGTCCAGGGTGTTCACGTTCACGGACACGAACTCGCCTCCGACCTCGGGCAGGTTGCCCTCGGCGAAGCAGTGGATGCCGCAGCGGCCACAGAAGCTGCGCTTGCCGACGGCGTTCGGGTAGTGGGTGATGACGTCGCTGCCCGAGAGCAGCTCGAACGCGGCCGGCTTCACGATCACCCCCGTCTGAGCGACCTTGGTGCAGATGCGACAGTTACAGCGCATCGCGTCGCCCAGATCGCAGGTGACGCGATACTTCACGGCTCCGCAGTGGCAGCTTCCTTCGTACGTCTTCAGGTTCTCGGTCTTGTCTTCGTGCATGCCCCGCACTCAAGCACATCGCTTTGACAGCGCCATGGCAGGAGCCGCTGTTGCCAGATCGCTGTCAGGAGCCAGCGTGGCTTCCAGGATCGGGGGTGAGGCAAGCCAGGTGCAAACCGCGCGTCCTCCCCTCACCCATGCAGATCGAGCAGGTCCTTCAAGGCCTCGTCGAAGCGGGCGTGGAGCGTGCTGTTCACTTCGGTCGCGCTCAGCTTGCCCCGCACCTCGCGCGCGACGGCCTCCGCATCCGCCAGCGTCACACGCCCGAGCGCTTCCTTGATCTCGGCGAGCGCCGAGGCCTCCATGGAGAGCTCTCGCACGCCCATGCCGACCAGCAGGATGGCCGACAGAGGATCCGACGCCATCGCGCCGCACACCCCGACGGGCGTTTCCGTGTGGCGACCGGCGTCGACCACCTGGGCGATCAGGCGCAGGATCGCCGGGTCCTGCGGCTTTGCGAGGTAGGCCAGCGCATGACTCGTGCGGTCCACCGCGAGGGCGTACTGAACCAAGTCGTTGGTCCCGATGCTCAAAAAGTCCGCTTCCAGGCTGAGCTCGTAGGCCATCACGGCAGCGGAAGGCACCTCGATCATGATTCCGAGCGGAATGCGATCGGCGTGAGGCAGGCCTCGGCTCTCGATGTCACGCACCGCCTGCCCGAAGAGCTGGTGCACTGCGCGCAGCTCGGTCAGCGTGGCGACCATCGGCACCATGATGCGCAGCTCACCATGCACCGACGCGCGGACCATGGCACGCAGCTGGGTCAGCAGCGTCTCTGGACGGGAGAGCCCGAGGCGGATCGCCCGCAGGCCGAGCGCCGGGTTCATGTCCTGAGGCACCTGGAACGCGGAGACGAACTTGTCGCCTCCGATGTCGAACGTCCTGAGGGTCACCGGGAGCGGCGCCACCTGCTCCAGCACCTGACGGTAGATCTCGTACTGTTCCTGCTCGGACGGCGGCTGCTTGCGATCCACGTACAGGAACTCCGTACGGTAGAGCCCGATGCCCTGGGCGCCCTCCCCCATGGCGATGGCCGCTTCGTTCGGCAGCTCGATGTTGGCGCGCAGGCGGATCGGCACGCCGCACGCGGTCTGCGCAGGGTGGTCGCGGCGCTCGGCGAGGCCCTTCGTGTACACGCGGCGCCGCTCGGCGCGGGCCTGAGCGACCTGTTCTTGCTCGGCGGTCGGATTGAGGACCACGCTCCCACGCAGGCCATCGACGATCATGCGATCGCCGTTGCCCACCCGCGCGAGCAGCTCCCCGACGCCGACCACCGCCGGGATGTCGAGGGCGCGCGCGAGGATCGCGGTGTGCGAGGTGCGGGTCCCGACCTCCGTGACCAACGCCAAGACGAAGTCGCGCTTCAGGCCCGCCGTCTCCGCGGGAGACAGATCCCGGGCGACCAGGATAGCTGGCTCGTCCAGATCCGGCAGCGACACCGCGCGTTGCCGTCCCGAGAACGACCCCAGGATGCGGTCACCGATGAACTCGATGTCGTGGCTGCGCTCGGCAAGGTAGGCATCTCCCGCCCCGCGTAGCTGCTCGGCCATGCGCTTGACCGCGCGATCCACCGCCCACTCGGCGCACAACAAATCCAGGCGGATATGTCGCTCGACGTCCGCCTTGAGAGAGGCGTCCTCGACCATCATGATGTAGGCCTCGAGGATCGAGGCCTCCGCTGCGGCGACGTTCGACGCCAGCTGCGCGGCGACGTGGCGCAGGCCCTTGGCGGCTTCTTTGACCGCAGCGTCGAAGCGCTCCACTTCATCGTCGACGGAGGAGCGCTTGATGTGGCGTCGCACGACGCCGACACGCTTGAGATCGACGACGACCGTCTTCCCAATCGCCAGCCCCGGAGACCCCGCGATGCCTTCCAGCTCGATCGCAGGCGGCGCGGAGGACGGCGGCGCGCTGGTATTGCGCTCCGGCGTGTCACTCACGGCGAGCTACTCCCCTTCCCCGAAGCGATCCGCGATGAGCTCGCCGATCGCCTGGATGGCTTCTTCCTCTTGCTCGCCGTTGGCCTCGACGTCGAGCTTCGTCCCCTGGGCACCGCACAGCAGCAGTACCCCCATCACGCTCTTGGCGTTGGCCATCTGGCCTTCGCGACCCACGACGATGTCGCAGCGGTAGCGCGAGGCAACCTCGACCAAGCGGGACGCGGCTCGCGCGTGCAATCCGAGCTTGTTGATCACTTCGAAGCGCCCCTTTGCCGTCATCTTTCCTCCGTCAGAACGTACCCTCGCCCCCGCGAGGCCCGCCACCGATGCTGTCCGTCTCCGATGCCCGGTCACCCTGAGCATCCACGGTCTCGTGAGCGACCCGATCGATGTCGCGATGCACCGCCTCAATCTGGAGCTCAGTCACCTCCTGCATGCGCCTGGCCAGCCACTCTGCGCAGGCCACGGAGCGGTGACGTCCGCCGGTACAGCCGACCCCCACGGTGAGGTAGCTCTTACCCTCACGCTCGTAGCGCGGCAGGCAGTACTCGAGCAGTTGCTCGACTCGCTCGAGAAAGCCCGTCGTCTCTGGATCCTTCAGCACGTAGTCCCGCACCGTGGGATCTCTTCCACTGAAGTCCTTCAGCTCCGGCACGAAGTACGGGTTCCTCAGGAAGCGCACGTCAAAGATCAGGTCGGCGTCCACTGGCGGGCCGTACTTGAAACCGAAGGACATGAAGCGCGTGTACATGCGAGCCGCGTCGCCCGCGCCCGGACCGAAGAGCTTGACGATGCGACGGCGCAGCTCGTGGACGGAGAGCTTCGTGGTGTCGATCACGCTGGAGGCTCGAGCACGCAGTGGCGCCAGGCGTTCCCTTTCCTCCCGGATCCCGTCGAGGACCGCGACCGAGGGCTGATCCCCTGCGGCGGACAGCGGATGCGGGCGGCGCGTCCCACTGTAGCGGCGGAGAAGTGCCTGATCGTCGGCGTCAAGGAACAGCACCGCAACCTCGCGCTCGGAGCTGATGCGGTCCAGCAACCCGGAGATGTCGTGGATGAAGCTGCGCACGCGCACGTCGATGCCCAGCGCCACGCGCTGCATGCCACCGCCATTGCACGCATCCAGCGTCGCCGCCACGACGGGAGTCGGCAGGTTGTCGACACAGTAGAAGCCGAGATCCTCGAGGGCATTCAGCGCCGTCGACTTTCCGGCGCCGCTCAGTCCGGTGACCACCACGACGCTGTTGCGCTCCGGGGGGACGCTGCTGCGCCCCGGCACGGCGCCGCTGGTCATCTCCGCCTCCCAGCCACCGGCGGTGGGATCGAAGACTCGTACTGCGCTGCCGATCGCACCGCGACGTTCCCCAGCGGGGGCTCCTGTTCGATACGCTCGATAAATTCCCGCGCGGAATCATGCCCGGCCTGACGCAGCAGCTCGTGACGAGCCGCGATCTCGATGATCGAGCTCATGTTGCGGCCGGGACGAACCGGGAGCACCACCTCGCGCACCGGCACGCCCAGGATCTCCCGCGAGTGAGACTCCAGACCGAGGCGATCGTAGCCGCCCTCGGGGTTCCACAGCTCCAGCTGAACCACCAGATCGATGCGCTTGCGTTCACGAATCGCGGTGACCCCGAACAGCTCCTTGATGTCGAGGATCCCGAGGCCGCGCACCTCCATGTGGTGCCGCAGCATGTCGTTCGCTTCGCCGAAGATCATGCCCGGCGGGCGGTAGTCGCACTCGACCACGTCGTCGGCGACGATGCGGTGACCCCGCATCACCAGCTCGAGCGCGCACTCGCTCTTGCCAATGCCGCTCTTGCCCAGCAACAGCACCCCCACCTCGAACACGTCGACCAGCACGCCGTGGATGCGTGTGCGCGGCGCCAGGCGCTCGTCGAGCAGGGTGTGGATGGCGGTGATGGCGCTGGACGAGCGCTCCCCGCACAAGATGAGCGGCGTACCCGTGCGCTCTGCCTCCTCGACGAAGGCCTTGGGCGGCTCGATTCCGCGGGTGATCAGCAGGCAGGCCAGCCCCAGCGAGAACATGTGGGTCGCAGCCGCGGCCTGCTTCTCCTGGTCCAACGACTCCACGTAGCTGATTTCAGTTTCCCCGAGGATCTGAATCCGGCTGGGGACCAGGCCGTGGAGGTGACCGACCAGAGCCAGACCCGACTTCTGGATCCGGCGATGCTTGACCTGCCGACCCAGCCCGCTCGCGCCTGCCACGAGGCGCGCGTCCAGCTCCAGCGCTGGATCGTCGAGCAGCGCGCCGACCGAGATGGAGCGCGCCTCTTCTGCCGGCGGGTCGTAGACCGTCACGTCAAGCTTCGATCACGGCTCTCGATCAGCGAGTAGGCCTGATCCGGGCTCGCCGATCCGATCAGCTGCGCGCGCACGTCCGTGTCGTGAAGCACGCGGCTGACGCGAGCGAGCACGCGCAGGTGCTCCGTCGCGCGCTTGGGGCCGACCACCCCAACCACGATGTTCACGGGCTTGTTGTCGATGGCATCGAACTCGACGCCCTGGGGACACAGCAGCAGCGCGGCGCGCTGCTCGGTTGCTGTTTCCACGAAGCAATGTGGGATGGCGACGCCCTCGCCGATCCCCGTACTGCGCAGCGCCTCACGCTCGAGGAGCAATCGCTCCACCACCTCGCGATCACTACCGGAGGTCGGTGAGAGCAACCCGGCGAGCGCGCCCATCACGCTACGCTTGTCGGTGAACTCGGTTCCGCGCACATCCACGAGCACGCGGTCTTTGCTGAGGATGTCGACCAGTCGGAGCATAAATTCGTCAAGGTTGCGCGCGGCGCCAGCGCGCGAGGCAGGCGCCTGGTTGGGACCCGAGGCGCCTGCGTTGGGAGAAGGGACGTCACGCCGCGCGTGCGCGGGTGCGTTGGTTCGATAGGACGTGCTGGAAGCGGCGGGGGACACTGGACCTCATGTCTTTCTGGCTACCTTCGCCTTCCCCCCAGCGGCTGGAGCCTTCTTTGCGACCTTCTTCTTGGTGACCTTCTTCTTGGTCACCTTCTTCTTCACGGGCTCGGCGGCGCTCACGTCAGCCGCCGCGGCCTCTTCTACCGGCTCTGGGCTGTCTCCGCCACGCAAGGTTTCACCGCTGCGCCGCTTCTTCGCCTGCTGTGCTCCCTTATGCCCGCGAATTTGCCGCTCGAGCTTGTCGATCATCTTGTCGATCGACGCGTACATGTCATCCGTCGCCTCCTTCGCTTCGAGGTGCTCGCCTCCGCTCGAGATCTGCATTTCGGCGACGTGCTTACGCTTGTCGACGGAGAGCGTCACTTTCGCCCGCATGGGTTGCCTCAGAAACTTCTGAAGCTTCGCGATTTTGTTACGCGAGTACTCCTTGATCGCGTCACTCGAGTCCATGTGGCGAAACGTGATGCTGATGTTCATCGGACCTCCTCAGGCTGAATGAAGCAACGCTCTCATGGTCCCTCGGCGAAGCCAACCGCTGCGCCATTCGGCGTGCGGTGAGCACTGACCAGCGTCCAGCTCGAAGCGCGTCCACGGAGCGCACCGCCGCCGCGCGCTGACGCGCTACGGAAACTCGGGATGCGAACGGCATGGGACTTCACGTTCGTGCAGAACGACGACTGCCAGCTGAGGCGAGCGCCGAGAGCCAGGCGAAGCCTGCTCCGACGCCAGGATAGCTCAGTCGCGAAAGCGTCACGCGCAGAAAACGCGGAGTTCGCATCGGATTGGTCGCTAGAACAGCTTCTTGCGCTTGGACGAGGCAAGGATGCCGAGCATCTCGCGGTACTTCGCCACGGTGCGTCGCGCGATCTTGATGCCGTGAGCCTTCTCCAGCTCCTTGACGATCGCCTGGTCGCTCAGGGGCTTGGCCTTGTCCTCGTCCTCGATGAGCTTCTTGATGGCTTGCTTCACGCTCTCGCTGGCGATGTCTTCATCGGCGACCCGGCGGATGCTCGAGTTGAAGAAGTACTTCAGCTCGAACAGGCCATTCGGCGTGTGCATGTACTTGTTCGTGGTGACGCGGGAGATCGTGGATTCATGCATGCCCACCGCCTCGGCGACGTCGCGGAGGATCATCGGCTTGAGGTGGCTCACGCCCTTCTCGAAGAACTCGCGCTGCTTCTCCACGATGGCCTCGGCCACGCGGATGATGGTCTTGCGCCGCTGCTCGATCGCGCGGATCAGCCACTGCGCGTTGCGCAGCTTCTCCCCCACGAACTCCTTGGCGGCCTTGTCTGCCAGGAGCTGCTTGGTCAGGGCCTCGTTGATGAACAGGCGCTGCACCCCGCGGTCGTTGTCCAGCACGACGAACTCCTCACCGTCCTTGATCACGTAGACATCGGGGGTGATGCCAATGCTGCGATCGTCGGTGTCGGTGAAGTTACGCGCTGGTCGGCTCTCGAGCTTCTGGATCTCCTTGGCGGCCTCATAGACCTCCTCCAGGGGGATCTTCATGTCCCGAGCGATGGCCTGGTAGTTGTGCTTCTCCAGGTGGCCGATGTGCTTCTCGATGATCTCGATCTCCACCTCGTCGTAGCCGAAATGCTTGGCCTGGATCAGCAAGCACTCGCGGAGGTCCCGCGCGGCAACGCCGATGGGATCGAAATTCTGGATCATCTCCAGCACGAGGGGCGCGTCCTCTTCGTGGAGGCCAGCTTCTTCCGCCAGATCGTCGATGGTCAGGTCCGGCGTGCGGGTCCCATCCGGGCGCTCGACGCCCTTGAGGTCCAGGTAGCCCTTCTCGTCCAGGTTTCCGATCACCAGCTCGGCGAACACCCGCTCCTCCGCGACGAAGTCGCTCATCTGGAGCTGCCACATCAGGTGATCGGTCAGGTTGTTCGGCTTGGTCAGGTTCTGTTCGATGGGCGGCAGGTCGTCGAAGCCGCCCGAACGATTGAAGCCAGAGTTCTGCTGGCTGCGGTTCTCGAGGAACTTCTCCCAGTCGACCTCACGGGTCGCCTTCTCGGTGTCTCGCGACTCCTCCGAGCGATTGTGGAAGATCTCTTCGTCGCTGGCGCCAGAGCGGTCGCGCCCCTCGGGCGTCGTGCCGGCCTGCGAGGAGTCCTGACTCTTTCGAGTCCGTTCCGCTGGGTCCTCCTCGACCAGCACCGGGTTGTTGTCGAGCTCTTTGCGGATCTCGTCGACCAACTCGAGCCGCGACAGCTGCAACAGCCGAATGGCTTGCTGCAGCTGAGGGGTCATCACCAGCTGCTGGGACAGACGAAGTTGAAGGTTCTGTTTGAGTTCCATGCCGGATACGAGAGCCCCCAGACTGCTTCCTCTCGTCACCCCCGCCCCAACGGGCCGGGTTCCTGGCAGGCTCGTCGGTCAGTGTATCACCCCTTTGAGGCGCGCTTGAGCAAGAAACGGGCCCGGCAGAAGAGCAAACAGACGAAGCCTGCAATCCAGGTCCGTTTCGCCACGCTCGAAAAGTCGCAGACGACCGGCCCCGCGCTCGGAGCCCTCGAACCTTCCACCGCTTCGAGGGTTGGGAGGGGGGCTGGGGGTGAGGCAACGCTGCAAGGGCGACTCAGCCGAGGTACCGCTCACGCACCAACGGGTGCCTCGCAAACTCGCTCGCAGCGACCTCGAGCTCCGCCCGACCGTCGATCAACAGCAGCGCACGCTGACACAGCTCGAGCGCCTCGCGCACGCGATGATCGGAGATCACCACGGCCGCTCCGCCGTCGGCAAGCTGCTTGAGGCAGCGTGCGAGGAGTTCGGCGCTCTTCGGGTCCACGCCGCTGAAGGGCTCGTCACACAGCAGCACCTGGGGCTCGGCGATCAGCGCTCGCGCCAGCTCGAGGCGCCGTCGCTCGCCTCCGGAGAGGCGCTGCGCGGGCGTGCGCAGCTGTTCCGTCAGTCCGACGCGTCTCGCCCACTCCTGCACGTCCAGGGATCGACCCGTGACCTGCGCGAAGGTGCGCAGGTTCTGCTCCACGCTGAGCTCGAACAGAACGCTGGGTGTCTGTGGCAGGTAACCGAGCCCGAGGCGTGCGCGCCTCCACAGCGGTAGCGGCGTCACGTCGCGATCCGCGAGACGCACGCTGCCCGCGTGCTGCGGCAGTTCCCCCGCCAGCAGCTTGAACAGGCTGCTCTTGCCGGCGCCGCTGGGCCCCAGCACGCCCAGCACCTCCCCCGCTTCCACACGGAACGAAACATCCGCGAGGATCGGTCGCCTCCCCAGGCTGAGGTGCAGATCACGGCACTCGAGCCGTACGTCGCGCCCCGGGGCCCCGCTCACGGCTGCTTGCTCACCGACTCCACGGCGAACGACCCACTGACCTGCTCGAGCTTGAGCTTCTTCGTCTGCAGGTCGATGCGCGCGCGAGCCGCCTTGAGCTTGCTCTTGCCACGGCGCACCTCGACGCCCCCGGTGAGCTCGGCTTCCTGCTTGGCGAGATCCACCTCGAGCCGCTCGGCCTGGACTCTGGATCCGTCGTACCAAGCGCTGACACCGCCAACGGCTCGCACTCGTCGCACCTTCGGCGCGTCGTCGTACTCCAGCTCCACACGCTTCGCCCGCAGCTCGAGCTTGCCCAGCTCCGCGCGCACGTGCCCCTGCAGCGTGGCCGTCCCAGCTTCCAGATCGAGGTCCAAGCTGTCTGCCTTGAGCTCGAGCACCTTGCCCTCGACCGTCGCCAGAGGCAGCGCCTCCGCCGGGCGCGGCTCGAGCCACAGCGCGAGGCCGAGCACCACGATCGCGGTGCCGCAGAGCACTCCGATCAGACTTCGCCTCTGGGAGAGCCGTGAGCGCTGGAGCAGAACCATGACGGCCGGAGCCTAGCGGATTGTCACGGGCTGCCAAAGCCCCACGCTCTCACGACTCGCCGCTCATGTGCTCCGCGAAGCGCCGCAGGATCTGGCTCGCCTCGCGCTCGGGTGCCGAGCTCCGCTGCAGCTCGAGGTCGCGTTCGAGGAGTCCTCGAAGCTCGTCGACCAGCTCCGCGCGCCGCTCGCCGAGGGACGTATCTTCGAGCCCCGCGGCGCGCACCGCCGCTTTCAGTCGCGGCCAGGCTCCGAGCGCCCACCCGGCGGCTCGTTGCTGGGCGCTGCGCGGCAGCCCCAGCTCCCTGAGCGCCTCGAGGACTCGTTGCTCCGCTCGGCGCGCAGCGTAGGCCCTTGCTCGGCTCTCCAGTTCGCCCCCGGGTAGTGGCTGCAGATCCTGCTCCAGGCGCGTCAGCGCCTGAACCAGACTCGCGTCGAGCGCACCCGGCTTGATCTGCGACTCGACTGGCTCGGCGGCTTCGACCTCCGCCGAGCTCGCGCGCCAGCGCCTCAAGACCTGCTTCAGGCGCCCGAGCAACGCGCGGTCCTTCAACCGGCCCGCGTCCTGCCGCAGACGATCCAGCAAGGACTCCACCTGCTCCCAGCCGGACAACACGCGCTGGGCTGGCTCAATCGCCTGCCGCGCGGAAACTCCGATCAGAGGATACTCGACGCCGATGGCTTGCTCGTCCAGCGCCTGTCGCACGTGCTCGATGACCCCCGTCCGTTGCTCGTCGACGAGCCGGTCGAGCTTGTTCACCACGACCACCAGCGGCAGGCCGAGGCGCTGGATCGCATGCATCCGATCGCGCTCGGACGCCTTGAGGGGCTGACTGGCGTCGACCAACCAGAGCGCGACGTGGGCTTCACCGAGGGCGGCGGTGACCTCGTCCGTGTGCTCGTCGTCGCCAGAGTTGAAGCCCGGGGTGTCGATCAGCTCCACGTGCTGCAGGCTCTCGTGGGGCGCGAAGATCACCACGCGCTTCACGTCCTCCGTCGCAGCTAGCTCGCGGGTCAGCTCGGCGTGAGGGACGACGCGCTCGAGACCGCTCGTCAGCTCGATGCGGACGTAGGGATCCGGCGCCCAAGCCAGGCGATGAGTCTTCGCCGTCGTGGGGATCACGCCCACTGGCGCCACCGACTCACCGAGCCAGGCGTTGATGAACGAGGACTTCCCGGCGTTGAACTCGCCAACCACTGCGACGCGAAGCGGTCGCTCGAGCTCGACGTTCAGGCTCTCGAGGTCCCGGCGCAGGGCCAGTGCCCCGACCTCGAACGCCAGCCCGCCAAGCCACTCGAGCAGCTCGCCCCAGCGCGGCGGCTCGGTGAGATCGAGCAGCGCCTGGTCGAGCAACTCGCGGCTCCAGCCGCTGGTCTCCAGGGCCAGCAAGCCATCCAGCCGCGCCGCGGGCGTGGCCTCCCGCAAGCTCAGGACCAGCGCCAGGTCCCGAGGCAGCTCGGCGCCCAGCGCCGCGAGGCCCCGCCCCGCCTCCGCGAGCGCGTCGAAGCTGCGCCGGCTCGCTGCCACGCGGGCGTAGCGCAGGAGCCAGGGTACATCGGGGTCCTCGCGCGCGCCGCGAGCCAGGGCCGCCAAGGCGTCGTCCAGGCGTCCCTCGGCCTCCGCGAAGGCGGCTTGCCAACCAGGGTGCGCCTGCCAGCCGAAGGCGTTTACTACCTCGCGGATACGCGACACGAACAGCGCATCCTGGCGCTCCACCAGGTACTGCGCGACCACGGGCCCCGAGCGCGGCGCCTCGAGGCTCAGAGCGCGCTCCAGCGCCCAGTCCGCGGCGGGGTTGCCCTGGGCCGCCCACAGCTTGGCCTGCACCAGCCAGCCAGGGCCGTCGAGGGTCTCGGGCTGGGGCAGATCGGCGGCGCGCTCCAGCGCCTCCTGGCGACGCCCGGTGTCCAGCAGCACCTCCACCTGACGCCAGCCCCAGGCAGGCTGCTTGCGCAGCTCCGGCGAGCAGCGCTCGAGCCAGCGCTCTGCTCGCTCCACGTCTCCGCGCCACTGGTCCAGGTCGCATAGCCATATCCGCGCGGCATCACTCGCGTCGACTGGCCAGGCCTCCACTACAGCGCGCTCCAGGGCGCCGCGAGGCGACCTCCCAGCCCGCGCTCGTGCCTGAGCGAGACGCAACCAGACGTCGGCCCGGAAGGGCACGCGTCTGACGAGGCCCTCCAGCGCCTCCACAGCCTCCTCGTCGAGCCCAGCCGCCTCGGCGCTCTCCGCCCACAGGGACTGCCCCTGAAGCGAGTCGGGGACCAGGTCCAGCAGCTCCCGCGCGGCGGCCAGTGCGTCCCAGGGGCGGTCGTCCTTCAGCGCAGTCTCGGCGCGCAACCGGAGCTTCTCCCCGCCTCGCGCCAACACCTCGACCCGCCCCAGCCAGTGGCGAAGCTGCTGGGTCAAACGACCGGGGGCCGGAGCCGACGAGCGGAGCTGGGTGGCCAAAACGCATCGAGACCGTGCGCCGAAGTGCTCGCCAAGGCAACCGCCACTCGATGCTTGCGGAGCCAGGCGCTGGACCTCACCCCCAACCCCGCCGAACACCTCGTGGCAAAGACCGGGGCGATGTTTCCCAGTCTCGAGAACCGCGGGGTCGTGCCACCACCCACCGGGCTCGGCGCGGCTGGGCGTGAAAACAGGGAAAGACCAGGGGTGTATTCCGCGCGCCCTGTACTAACCTGTGACCCGTGCAGCGGAAGGAAGGGGGCGGGACGACCATCGCCGCGCGTATCAAGGCGCTGCTCCTGCACGTGCAGCGGCGCCACGGTCGCGCAGACGCCGATGCCTTCCTGCTGAAGACGCGCCTGGATCGCGAGTACATCGACGACGAGACGCGACCGATCCCTCTCGAGCGCTGGCACGCGGCGCTGGTCGCGTTCGCATCGCGCTGGGGCCGCGAAGCCATCCTGGAGGTCGCTCCGGAGATCGTCGACCGCGAGACCATCGGCGTCTGGACGCGCGTGCTGCGCGGGACGACCACGCCCGAAGACGCGTACGCGCAGCTCGACGCGCACGGCAGCGACGACGCGCAGCCGGAGCGCTGGGAGACCTTGGAGCTGCGTCCCGGCTACTGGCGTGGACGACTCCCGCTGCTGCACGATCCGGCCTACGAGCGCGACGGATTGTGCGGTCTCGCTCGCGCCGCCGAGCTCTCCGCGGTGCCGATGCTCTTCGGATGGCCGCGCGGAAATGTTCGGGTGATCTCCACCGAGCTCGAGCAGGAGCCGCGCTCCGTCGAGTTCGAGGTGCGCTGGGGCGAAGCCGCGGGCTGGCCCACGCTGGCTGGCGCCGCGATCGTGGGCGGCCTGGTGCCCCTCGGAGTCTGGCCTGCGACGCACGCGGCGACCTTGTCCGCGGCAGGTGCCATCGTCGGGGCCGCGCTCGGCGCCCTGGGCGGCCATGGGGCGGTGCTCGAGTCTCGCCGCAGGGCTGCATCGCGCGCTCAGCTGATCCGAATCCAGGCGCTGGAGCGCCTGGCGACCTTGCGCGAGACCCGCGAGCGCTCGGAGATGGGCTATCGCCCCGGTGCAGTCGTCGCGGGGCAGTATCGACTCGGTGAGCAGCTGGGGATGGGGGCGAGCGGGGCCATCTTCGAGGCGACCCGGCTCAACGACGGCGGCGTCGTCGCAATCAAGCTGCTGCGCACCCCGGTGGCTCACGACACGGTCGCTGCCGATCGCCTGCGCCGTGAGGCGGCAGCGCTCGGCCTAGCCTGGCACCCCAACGTGGTGGAGGTCTACGACGACGGTCACCTGCCGGACGGAACCAGCTACCTGGTGATGGAGCGCCTGTTCGGCGAACCCCTCGGCAAGCGTCTGCTGCGCGTGGGGGTGCTGCCCGCGGAGCTCGTGCGCCAGGTCGCCATCGAGATCTGTGACGCCCTCGAGGCGGTGCACGCCGCAGGGGTGATTCATCGTGATCTGAAGCCCAGCAACATCTTCCTATGTCGACCCGGCCCAGGAATGACCGAGAGCGGAGATCCTCCGGTGGTGAAGCTGCTCGATTTCGGCGTCGCACGCATCGAGTGGGCCGAGACCCGCATCACCAACATGGGCACGCCCCTCGGCACCCCGGGCTACATGTCGCCAGAACAGGAGCAGGGGCTGGAGATCGACCTGCGCTCGGATCTATTCGCGCTCGGAGGCGTGATCTACGAGTGCTTGTGTGGCTCGGCGCCGCCCCTCGGCGGGAGCGATCGCTGGCCAACCGCGGCCACGGAACAGC
This sequence comes from Polyangiaceae bacterium, assembly GCA_041389745.1. Lineage (GTDB taxonomy): Bacteria > Myxococcota_A > Polyangia > Polyangiales > Polyangiaceae > JAHBVY01. The sequence continues at coordinate 139,848 of JAWKRF010000018.1, read as the reverse complement.
CGAGCGGCGTCCAGCGCGCACGGCACCCAATTCCCGCGGCGTGGCGCCAGCTGATTGATCGCGCCATGGCGCCAAATCCAGCGGATCGCTTCGCCGACGCGCGTGCGTTCAGGGAGGCCTTGCAGGATCCAGCGCTGCTGGCGACGCCGACCGAGGACGCCGATTCCGCTGGCGCGGCGGGCTGAACGAACGCCTCGCCGACGCGCCAGCAGCTGCCAAGAGCCTGCGCTTCCGGCAGGTTGCGAGCTGCTCCGCGCGCTTACGACGCAGGCTTCAAGCTCACGATGCAGTACCGAATGGCACCGCTCGGCACCTCGAGCACCGCTTCAAGTTTCAATCCCAAGTCTCTAGCTTGATTCAGCATTCGCGCCTCGACCTGGCGCGCTGGCTGGATCTCCGAGGCTTGTTTGGGGTGAGGTCCGCTGGTGCACAGCACGACCAGCCGATCGACCCGCCGTCGCTCGAACAACTGCGGGTCGATGCGCTTGCTGGTGTGTCCTCCCGGAAGCACCGCGATGCTCGGATCCGCAACGCCAGCCAAATCGATCACCGCCTCGGGCCCAACGGCGCCGACCCAGCCGATGTCGACGCTGGCCACGCGGTGCCCCGCGAGCAACGGCCGCGCGGCGTCCATCAGCGCCAGGCGATCGCGCATCACGTGACGCGCTTGCCATCCGCCTTGCCACCAGAGCGCACCAACCGACGACACGGCGAGCACATATCGAAGCAGCGACGTCCAGCGCGCCGCGCGCTGCCAGATCCCCACGGCGACGACCAGTGCAAGCGGCAGCACCGGAACGTAGAGCCGAAACAGCGCCATCCAGTCGCCGCCAGCGAGCAGCAGCGCGACGGCGTGCGCGAACAGCGCCGCCGTCCACCAGCGCAGGCGCGGCGAGAGCTTCGACCACGCGCGCGGCGCGAGCACGCACAGCGGAAGCCCAGTCAGGATCCAGCCACCCAGCGCGTAGCGCAGGCCGTGCTCCAAGTCGCTCGGCTTCGCCAGCACGCTGAGCGGCATCGGTCTCCCGAAGTAGCTGCTGCGCAGCGCCACCACGAGGAGCGTCGGTACGAGCCCGACGACGAGCGGCAACACGCGGCGCACGCCCTGCTCCCGGCTCGCGCGCTCCAGCAGCAACACGCCGACGCACGCCAGGAGCTCCGGACGCCAGGCGGCGGCGATACCCAGCGCGAGACTCGACGACAGCGCCACGCGTCTCGACTCGGGCGCGTCCCCTCCCCCCAGACCCAGGACCAAGAGCCCGAACACCAGCGGTGTCTCCATCCCGGTGCTGGCCCAGGTCGCGGCGACTGGCGCGAACGCCAACAGGGCGGCGAGCAACCACCCACCGGTGCCTCCGGATCGCAGCACGAGCCGACCGAGCCGTGCCCAGGCCAAGACGTAGACCCCCGCGCCGAGCCAGCGCGCGAATCGCAAGGCGCCGAGGGGAGTTTGCGCGCCGCTCAGGCTGAGCAGGTGCGCGTAACCGAGGGGCGTCACCGCGTCGACGACGTCTCCGTGGGGATTGAAGCGGTAGCCGACGCCAGAGGCCAGGCTAGACGCCATCCGTGCGGAAATGAGTGCGTCATCGACGGCGAAGCCCCAGCACACGAGTAGCCCCACCGCGCCCAGCAACGCTCCATAGAGCCAGGCTAGCTTCGGCACTTCCATAACTCCGTCCGGGGCGTCCCTAACTCGATTGGCCCGGTGTGTCCAAAACCCGGCGATCCCGTCTCAAAAGTTAGGAAATCCGCCGCGACTACCTACGATGGGCCCACATGTCGGCCCTTCATGTCGTCGTTCGTCCGCGCCCCGAAAACGCCCCCAATGCCGCCCTCGCGCCGCTCTATGGCCTGTTCGACGTCGTCGTCGACGGCGTCAACCTGACCGCCCGCATCGGCGACGGTGAGGCGCTCGCCCTGCTGGGTGAGCTCGGCCACGCCGTCGCCAGCCTGGCGGCCGGCCGCAGAAGCCGGGCGACGCTTGGCCTCTACGCTGACGACGAGGCTTGGGAGCTCGGCCTGGAGCGCGTCGCCGAGCAAGTGCTGCTCACCGTCTTCCGCAACGGGCCTCAGCCCGAGGTCGCGGTGTTCGAGCGCAAGGTCAGCCTCACGGCGCTGCGCCAGGGCGTGCTGCGAGCGCTCAGCGACGTCACTCCAGCGCCCAAGACCCCCACGGGAGTGGTCGCATCCGTACGCTCGGCCAAGAGCCTGCTGGAACGGGCGCTACCGAGCAGCAAGGGCTTCGGCGCCGAGCGAGTTCCTGCGCGGGTGCGAGTGAAGACTCAGGACGCCCTGGGCCTGGCGGCTTCGGCGCAGTTTCGCATGCCCCAAGGCGCCGAAGCGGACTGCCCCCACGTCGAGCGCGCGGATCTGCACAGCTTGCTGACCCTCGGTACCCTCGAGGTCTCGGCGCACGGCAAGACGGCTCGGCTGAGCGGCGTGCACCTGTTCCTCGTGGCGGAGCGCCTGGTGGGGCTCGCCGATGACCTGCTCGAGTCCTGGCGCTCGGCGCGTCCGCTGTTCCGGCGCTTCGACGTCGGCGGGGCACGCCTCGGCTTCCGCCGGGGTCCCGGGGAGTCCCCGATCGCCCTCAGCCTGAGCGCGGCCGACTCCAACCCGGATTCCCCGAAGATCACCTTCCCGGAGCTGTCCGCGCCCGGGATGGTCGATGGCATCGCGCGCTTCACCCGCGCCTTGCTCGACACCTTCATCGAGAAGGACGCATCCCAGAGCAAGAACCTGCGCCTGATCGCGCTGTCTTCCGCAGTGGGCGCCCTGCAGGAGCGCCTGGAGGACGCGCTGTGCGACGACAGCGTCACCAACCCCGAGCCAGAGAGCTACGCGAGCTTTGGTGCTCGCCGCGCCACTCGCGGCGCCAGCGGCATGTGGGAGCACGGCGGCAAGATGCGCTTCATGCCGCGCTGGGTCGCCACGGTGCCCGGCATCGACCTGCGCGCGACCTTTCTCTGCGGCGATCGCCTGCTGGTCGGGGCGGCGCGAGAGACCGCTTGCATCGACCGCCAGAGCGGGCTCGTGCTTTGGCGGCTGCGCAGCCAGCGCGCCGCGTGCGTCGTGACGCCGCTGGGCCTCGCGCGGATTCATCCCGATGGTCGCGTGGACGTCCTGGATCTGGAGAGCGGTGAGACGCGCTTCACGCGTCACCTGCTGCCGCGCGTGCCGAGCGGCGCGTCGGGCGCGGTGGTGCACACGCCCGGCCTGCCGAAGCTCCTGGTGCTCGCCGAGGGCGATCGTCAGATCACCGCGATCGATCTGGTGAGCGGTGAGGTGCGCTGGCGGCACACCGCGCGCCGGCCGGGCGCCTATCGCATGCGGCGCGCCGGGAAGCTGCTGCTAGCAGGAGGCGGCGACTCGAGCCTGTTCGCGCTGGACGTGAGCACTGGCGAGGTGGTGTGGCGCATCCGCGATCGCATGCCTTTCCATGCGGATCTGACCATCGACAGCGACTCGGCCTTCGCCCTGAGCGCCGCGCCCGGCGGTCCCTGTCGCCTGCACCGACTGGACCCGTGGACGGGGCGTCAGCTGTGGAGCGCGGACATCGAAGAGCGCCAGGCGCCAGGGCAAGCCCCACTCGTGACGCAGGAAGTCGTGGTCGTGCCGGTGCGGGACAAGCGCGGCTCCGGTGCCCGGGCCTTCCACCGCGAGACCGGCGCGGCGCTGTGGGAGCACGCGCCGGGGCTCAGCTCGCCCACCGCCTCATGGCTCGCCGTCGATGACGCGCTCATGATCAACAGCGACGCGGGCACCTTCTTCTGCCTCGACGCGGAGACCGGCACCATCCGCTACAACCACGTGTTCTCGCGCTCCCTCGACGCCGATCAGCCGCGGCGCCTCGAGCCGGTGCTGCGCAGCGGCGCGCTGTTCGTGCCTCAGCACGAGGTCCACGTGGTGCGGCCTCGGGATGGTGAGGTCATTGGCAGCGTCCCCACCGACTTGATCCCGGACTTGCTGCGAGTGGATGAGCGCTGCGACGTCTACGTGGCGGAGGAGAGCGGGCACCTGGCGGCCTTCGGTGCGGCGCCCCGGCTGAGCGTGGTTGGGCGACGCTAGTTCCCCCTCACCCCCCCCAAAAATAAGAGCGACGCCGGTGTCCCTGGAAACGGCTAGCCGCAGTGGGCCTCGCCGCCGTCGATGAAGATCACGTTGGCGGTCATCCAGTAGGTACAAGGCTGCGCCAGCGCGACGATGCAGTTGGCGACGTCCTCGGGCAGCGTCAGGCGATGCGTCGGCACCTTGCGGATGGCGACCTCGGCGATCTTGTCGTTGTTGGGGATCTTCTTCAGCGCTGGCGTGTCCGTGACGCCCGCGCACAGCGCGTTTGCGGTGATTCCGCGCGGAGCTAGTTCCGCGGCGAGCTGACGGCAATGAGACTCGAGGGCGCTCTTGGCAGCGCTGACCGCGCCGTAGCCGCCCCAGGTCTCCCGAGAGCCGTTGCTCGTCATGGCGAAGATGCGCCCCTCGTCGCTCATCAGATCGCGCCCCAGCACGTCCTGAGTCCAGTACACGAGGCTGTGAGCCATGACGTTGAGCGTCATGTCCATCTGCTTCTCGGTGAGCTGCTCCTTCGGGTTCTGATCGACGAATGGCCGCAGCGTGCCGAAGGCTAGGGAGTGAAGCAGCACGCGGATCTGCTCGCCTTTGCCGCGCTCCTCGAAGCGCTTCTTCACGTCGTCCAGCACTTCCGCGCGCTTGCCCGCGTCCGCGGCGTTCACGTTGTAGAACCAGGCTTCTCGCCCCAGCTCTTTGATTTCCGCCGTGAGCTCCTCGACGTTGGACAGGGTCGCCCGCCGATCGAGGTGCACGCCGATGATGTTCACCCCGGCGCGCGCCAGCGCACGGCTCACCGCCGCACCAAAGCCGCTCGAAGCTCCGAGGATCAACGCCCAACCGCTCAGCGGGGGCAGCGCAACCTTCTTCGTGTCGGTCATCGGAACCGCGCTGTACTACAGGCAAGGCCGTCGTGTGACCCCGCAATCGTGCGCAAGTGGCCACTATTCGCCCGGATCTCGCGGGACTCGCGCGCCACGAGGTGTGTGGCGAGTTACGCAGACTGCGTAAGGCAGGCTACTCGGCCGCCTGCTCGGCCGCGCTTTCGCCGCTCAAACGCCGCTCTTCCGCCGCCTTCTCGCGCACGAAGCGGGAGATGGCTCGCATCGGCACTCGGGTGGGGCACGCCGCTTCCTTCTTCCGCAAGACGTCGTCCGGAACATGCCGGAAGCTCAAGGCGGCGGCGGTGTAGTCCGGCATGCTGCGAGACCCGCCGAGCATCAAGTGCATCACCCCGCGGTACTCCCCCTTCGACGCCGCGATGCGCTCGGCTTCTCCGCGGTCGCACAGACCACAAGCGATGCAGCCACCGAAGTCTGCGAAGTTCTCCCGTTCTTCGGGCGTCACGGGTGGCAGGCGGTCCGGTCCGTAGTTCTCCTTGAACAGCGCGATGCCGAGGTTCTCCTTCGAGCCGAATAGCCGCCGCAGCAGGGTCACGATCAGCGACCAGGCGAGGAACAGCGCTGCTTTGACGCGAGCCGGCACGGGGCGACGCTAGCACGTTTCGTCCGCTCCGAATGGCCGTTGGCTGCGCCCGCCTCGAACCGCCCGAAAGCCGAGCTTCCCCACCGGGGGAAGCCGAAGGAGCCAGCCCCGTATACCTAACCCCCCGCGTAACGAGGTTACGCCACCGGGTTACGCTGTTACACGGGGTGTTACACGGCTAAGTGACTGAAAATACGTTCGAATTGCTTGGCACGCGGCGTGCTCCAAGGCTCCGCATGCAGACGGAAAGCGTAGCCCAAGCCCAGCCCACCAGCGCCGCCACCCGAGGCCGCCAAGACCCGGCGGAGCTGGAGCAGGAGCGGATCCTCCTCGAAGGCTTGATGCAGGACGACCCGCGCGCCTGGCAGGAGTTCAACACCCGCTACTCGCGCCTCATCTATCGCTGCATCACCCGCGTCACTGCCCGCTTCAGCGCGGTGGTCGGCCCCGATGACATCCGGGAGATCTACGCCATGCTGTGCCTCAGCCTGCTGGCGAAGGACAAGCGCAAGCTCCGGAGCTTCGAGCCGGGTCGCGGTAACAAGCTCGGTAGCTGGATCGGCATGCTGGCCATCCACACGGCTTACGACCACCTGCGGAGCCTCAAGCGCGAGCCCAAGCGCGGCTGCCTCAGCGAAGCCGAGTCGCTCACCAGCGATACCCCGGATCCCTTCGAGACGCTGCTGATGCGCCAGCGCGCGACCATCGTGAGCCAGCTCCTCGAGCAGTTCAGCGAGAAGGACCGCCAGTTCATCACGCTCTACTACGGTGAGGGCCTGGAGCCCGAACAGATCGCCGACACCATGCAGATCAGCGTGAAGACGGTCTACAGCAAGAAGCACAAGATCCGTAACCGCCTCGCCGCCCTGCTCCAGGAGCAGGCGCTCGCTGCCTGACCATTCCTGTACGGAAACGCGGGAAGCCTCGGGGTCCGCGTCGCGTACCAGCGTCTCGAACCGTGAGGCGGGCGGTCTGAAGCGTTCGTTCCAGGGCATCCCTGTTATCCGTTGGCTTCGTCTCACCTTGGCAGTAGGAACGGGCAGGACCGTGCGTCCTGAGCCCGGCTACGGGCGCTGGTCGAAGGAGTCGAAGTAGTGAGCGCGAGCAACAGAGGGATGCGATCCCAATCGAGGCATTCGGATCGGGGTCTGGGGGTGAGGACACACGTTGGGTCTCTCGTGCTAGCGGGGCTTACGCTCTGGCTCGGTGCCTGCGGTATCGTGACCATCAAGCCAGCGAGCGCAGGGACGGAGACCGAAGCCTCCCGGAACCGCGCAGCCCGCTACGACGGTCCCGAGTGCTATCAGGTCCTGTACACACCTGACGAGAGCCGAGAGCGGCACGAGCGTCAGACCGACGAGAGCGCTGCCTCCCAGGTGCTCCTGGCCACATGTTCCCGCAGCGAGTATCGCGGGCAGGAACAGGAGCCCAAGATCGCAGCCGTCCGCTTCATCGACTACTACGACACCTACGACGATCGAAGCTCGGACCCGATCCTCCTGGCGGCAACGGCGATCAACGAGCACTACAGCCTCCACGGAGGGGGCGGAGTCCACATGGGCGGGCGGACCGCACCCGCACTCATCGCGCTCTTGGTGGGCCCGCTGGACGACTCCCAACTCACCAAGGCGCTCGCCTCGGTCCAAGTCCCGGAAGACGCCAGGCAGGCCTTCCTGACGAACTTCCGTGAGGCCAAATCCTACTTCACCCACGAGACGAACCAGCTCGAGGGAGCCTACAAGGAGCTGCTCGTCGACGTTCCGAAGCAGGTCCAGGCCCGTCGTCAGACTCAGTTCGAGGCCCAGGCGGACAACTGGGCGACACTGGACAGCTACGCTGACCGCATCAAGGAAGCCGCCTCCTCCCAAGGAGGCGATCCTGGCCTCCTGCAGGACCTGAGAGTCCTGAGAGCGAAGGTCGTCGAGTCGTCCAAGGACGACTACATCAAGGACCCGCTGTTCGCGCGGCTGACCCGTGAAATCGCGCTCCAGTACGCCTTGGCACAGGACGCCGCCAGCTTGGCCGCCGAACGTCGCGTGTTCCGCCGGGACTTCCGCAACCAAGAGCCCTTCCCGGAGACCCTCGCGGCCGAGGTGTACTACGCGCAGCTCTCCCTGCTGAACGAGTTCCGCAGCGCCAAAGAAAAATTCCGCAAGGCAAAAGACGCTGGGCTCGATGATGCAACGGCCAAGGCGCGAGCGGGACGTGAGTTCATCGACTTCACCCCGGGCGATCTCAAGGTACCTAGCGAGACCGACATCCCGGAGTACGAGAAGCTCTTGGACAAGAAGCGAGAGGCGTTTCCCTTCCAGGAGGTGGTCGATGGCATCAAGCCCGACGGCGATGGTGTCGTCGTTTCCTTCAAGAAGACGCCGGTCGAAACCTTCGAGTACTACGGCTGCTACAAGACCGGTCGCATCCAGCGGATCAGCTCCGACGGCCGCCTCGAGTACGAAACTCACTGCAACACGCGGCCCAAGACAGTGATGCACGAGAACGTGAAACCCCTGAAATTCCCGGCGGACGAAGCCAAACAGCTCAAGCGTGGGACGAAGATCCGAGGCGTCAGTGTTGGCGGCGAAGGCAGGGTCGTTTGGCTGATCGAGAAGGACGAGATCGTCTCCGAACGCGGGTATCCAGTGCCCCATCGGCCGGCGAACCCGAAAGCAAAGAACTGAAATCCGGCGCGGCTTTGCTATAGAGGCCCGCGGTGCCCTTCCGAGGAACAAGTGCGGCGAGATTCGAGGTCGCGGCAAGACCCCTGCTCCTGCTCGCCTTGGCTTGCTCCGGCTGCGGGCTGTTCGGCAAGGGCGGGGATACACCAGCGGCGAGCGCGCCGTCGCCCCACAGCGGGATCCAGATCGAGGAGTCGCCGGACCGTCCGCGCTTGTCGCTGATCGAGCGCTTCGCAGCGCCAAGCTCGACCGCCGCCCTGGGTGTCGCCCACGATCTCGGCGCGGAGGCCTCCGCAGCGCTGGGCGCGCTGGTCGAGTCGCGGCTACGCGCGCGCGGCTTCACGGAGGCGCGCCTGGAGGTGCTGAGCGTCGGCTTCGTCGTGACGACTCCCATCGCCGATCCGGCGGCCGCTGCGCGCTTCGTGCGCGACGCCCACGGGGCGTTGCAGACCCCGGTGACCGCCGGGGATCCGGCGCTACCCAGTGTTCAGCAGCGTCTCGCCGGTCTCGGCTCTCATCGCGACGACCTGGCGGCGCTGCTCAGCGGCTGCACCGGCGAGCTGGCCGTGGCCAGCGATCGACCCGTGCCAGAGTTCGGCGGCCCGAGCGGCGCACGAACCCTCGAGGGCTGGCGTGCCCAGGTTTCCGCGCCGGCCTTCAGCTCGCTGGCCATCGTGGGACCGAGCCCGGTGTTGAACCAGGGGCGCGCGGCCCACGCCGCGTTGCCGAGCGTCGACTCGACGGCGCAGCCCAGCGACCCCTGGCCAGCACGCTCTCAGCGCCTGGTGGGGGATCCTGCGGCGCGGGGCGTGCTCAGCGTAGCGTTGCGAGTGCCTGACGGCGCGAAGGCCGTTCAGGCGGCGGAACGCCTTCAGACGCCCAACTCCCGCCTCCGGGCGCGCCTCGCCGCCCTGGGCGTCGAAGCGCCCGATCGGATCGTGGGAACGACTCGACCACGCGGCGGCTGCCTCGCCGCGTCGATCCCTGTGGAAACGACTGCGGAGGTAGGCCCCGCGGAGCTCAGCCTGGTGCTCGAGGACGAGCTGAATCAGGCGCTCGCCGACACCGCTGACGAACGCTGGAGCCTGGACGAGAGCGTGCTCCAGCCGGCGGACCCGCGTGAGGTCGCCGCCCGCGCCGCCTGGCGAGCGCTGAGTGGACGCGAAACGGCCAAGGTGGCCCCGGTCTCCTTCGTCGCCTACCAGCCGCCGCTGTATGACGCCGCGGAGCAGAAGCTGGACGACGCCACACTCCAATCCGCACGGAATCGATCGAGGACGCCGGCGCTCGAGTCCCTATCTCGCCTCGAGCAGGCGAGCGCCGGCGTCCACATCTTGCTCGCGAACCCCTGTGCTCCGACGGACGAAGATCGAGGCAGCGCGGGCAGCGCAGCGCTCTGGGCGACCACCGTCGCAGAGAGCGCAAACCGAGAACGCAGCGCCGATCTCCATTTCGAGCCGTGGGTCACCGGCCACGGCGTCGGAGTCCTGGTCACGGCGCATCGCAGTGGTCCCGAAGACGACGTCTACTCCCGCGCCGCGGCCGCGCTGGGCGCGGCAGTCACGCAGCCGCTCGATGCCCGCTGGACCGTGGGGGCCCGGGAGACGCTGCTCGGACAGCTGGGGGGAACGCCGGATCCCGGTTGGCAGACCGCGTTCACCGCGTTCGCTGGCGAGCATCCCTCGTGGCTGGATCCTCGGGGATCCTGGTCCAGCATGAACCGCCTGAACTCGAGCGTCGCCACGACGCGGCGCAGCCTGCTGCTCCACGGCCCCTGGCGCGCTGCGGTGCTGAGCGGTAGCCCCGCCGCAGAAGCCGCGGTCAGCCGCGAGCTCCAACGCTGGCTCTGGCCTCACGCCCAGGAGGACGCGCGCTGCCCCGTCGAGCCGTCGTCGGTCTCGAAGCCTGGCCTGTATCGCGTGAGCACCAGCAAGAACGCAGAGCTGAAAGCCGACGCCTGGATCGTCGCCCCCCTCCCCGTCGCGAGCAGCATGTCCCCCGCCGGCGAGTACACGAGCTTTCTACTCAACCGGCCTCGTGGCTGGCTCGAGGCCGCGCTCCGACCCCGTCGCATCGCCGCCAGCGCCGAGGCACGTCTACTCGGAGGCGAACGCAACGCTGCCCTCGCCATCGCCATCCACGCCGAACCGGAGCGGGTCGAAGACGCGGTCGCGCAGGTCCGTGGCCTGCTGGAGCGCCTGGCTGCGGGTGCGATGACGCGCGCCGAGCTGCAGTTTGCGGAGCGCTACTTCCAGGTCCGCAACCGTGAGCGCTCATTCGACCCCATGTTTCGTCTCGTCGCGCTGTGGCTCGGCCGTCCCCTCGCGTCCAAGGCGCCGTCGCTGGCCGAGGTCCGCGCCTTGCAGCGCTCCCTCACCCCCGCCCGCCACGTCGTCGTGATCACGACGCGACACAAATGACCGGGGTGACGCTCCCCGTTTCCTGCCGCGGCGCATCGTGGTAGGCGCGCGGTGCCCATGACGTCTACCCACGCCAGCGCGCACCCCGACCGCCAAGTCGTCCTGATCCTCGACTACGGCTCCCAATACACTCAGCTCATCGCGCGTCGCATCCGTGAGAGCCACGTTTACTGCGAGATCCACCCGGGCACGCTCGAGCTCGAGGAGATCCGCGCCATCAACCCGAACGCCGTGATCCTGAGCGGCGGCCCGGACAGCGTCTACGGCGACGACGCCCCGAAGAGCGATCCGGGCGTCTTCGAGCTCGGCGTTCCGGTGCTCGGGATCTGCTACGGCCAGCAGCTCATGGCGTTGCAGCTCGGGGGCAAGGTCGAGGGCAGCGACCACCGCGAGTACGGCCCGGCGAAGCTCCAGGTCGACGAGGGCGTGGGCATCTTCAAGCCGTTTCCTCCGGGAGAGAAGCTCGACGTCTGGATGAGCCACGGCGACCGCCTGACCCAGTTGCCCGGCGGCTTCCGCCAGCTAGCGCACTCCGCGGGCGCGCCCCACGCGGGGATCGGCAATCCCGAGCGCAAGCTGTACGGGATCCAGTTCCACCCCGAGGTGGTCCACACGCCCCGCGGGCGTGAGCTGCTCGAGGCCTTCTTGTTCGACGTCGCCGGACTCGAGCCTTCCTGGACCCCAGGCTCCTTCGTGGATGAAGCGATCGAGGCGGTGCGCGCCAGGGTCGCGGACGACGAGCACGTGATCTGTGGGCTCTCCGGTGGCGTGGACTCGAGCGTCGCCGCGCTGCTCTGCCACAAGGCGCTCGGCGATCGCCTCACCTGCATCTTCGTCGACAACGGTCTGCTCAGGCAGAACGAAGCCCGCGCCGTCGAGCAGATGATGGGGGACCACTTCCACCTGAACCTGGTCTGCGTCGACGCTCGTGAGGAGTTTCTGAGCCAGCTCGAGGGCGTCACCGACCCCGAGCAGAAGCGCAAGATCATCGGCCGGGTGTTCATCGAGGTCTTCGACAAGCACGCCGCCAAGGTGAAGAACGCGAAGTATCTCGTACAAGGCACGCTGTATCCCGACGTGATCGAGAGCGTCAGCGTCAAGGGACCGAGCGCCGTGATCAAGAGCCACCACAACGTCGGTGGCTTGCCGGAGCACATGAAGCTCTCGCTGATCGAGCCGCTGCGCGAGCTGTTCAAGGACGAGGTGCGCGCAGTCGGTGAAGCGATGGGCATGCCCCACGACGTGGTCTGGCGCCAGCCCTTCCCCGGCCCCGGGCTGGCCGTGCGTTGCCTCGGGGAAGTAGCCGAGCCGCGGCTCGCGGTCTTGCGCCAGGCGGACGCGATCGTGGACCAGGAGATCCGCAAGGCCGGCCTGTATGGCCAGATCTGGCAGTCGTTCGCCGTGCTGCTCCCCGTGCGCTCCGTCGGCGTGATGGGCGACGACCGCACCTACGACGAGACCTGCGTGATCCGGGCGATCCACTCGACGGACGGCATGACCGGTGACTGGGCCCGCTTGCCCCACGATCTGCTGGCCACGATGAGCTCTCGCATCATCAACGAGGTGAAGGGCATCAACCGCGTCGCCTACGACATCAGCAGCAAACCTCCCGCCACCATCGAGTGGGAGTAGGTTCGGGGGTGAGGAGCACCGTGCGTCTCTGGACCCTGACCGCGCTGCTGACGCTGGCGATCGCTCCATCCGTCGGCGCGGGGTGCGGGGTCGGTGCCGGGCGCGCCGCTGTTTCCTTACGGATGAATCGTACGGTCGAGACACCTCGCGACGCTTCCGTCTTCATCGACGAGGAGTATGTCGGCCCGCTCGGCTTCGTGGCCGTGCGCGGTGTGCGGCTTCCTGTCGGGGAACACCGCATCACCGTCCAGAAGGAGGGCTACTTCCCCTGGGACCAGCTGGTCGTCGCAGACCGCGAGCCCATCCACCTGGAAGTGGTGCTGGAGCCCATCCCTGACTGAGCCGCGCGCCGCGGAGGTGCGCGTGCACTGGGCATTTTCTCGCTCTCCCGCCTGCCTAAGTGCACAGAAGCGCTGAAAGTCCCTTGCTCGCCCCGGCTGACTCGACAATAACTCTGCCCTCTCCGGGGTGTACCTCAATCTGGTAGAGGGCCGGCTTTGGGTGCCGGCTGTTGTAGGTTCAAATCCTATCACCCCGACCCGGCCCGAATTGGCGAAGGCCTGCTCAAAGAGCAGGCCTTTTCGCCAGGTCGGGCCTCGGTTTCTTTGGTGGGCGGGCGCCCGCCGGCCCGCCCACGGCCTGCGGCCGCCTCGCTTCCGCGTCTTGCCGGCGCCCGCCGGCCCGCCCACGGCCTGCGGCCGCCTCGCTTCCGCGTCTTGCCGGCGCCCGCTGGCCCGCCCACGGCCTGCGGCCGCTTCGCTTCCGCGTCTTGCCGGCGCCCGCTGGCCCGCCCACGGCCTGCGGCCGCCTCGCTTCCGCGTCTTGCCGGTTCGTGGGCTCAGAGAGCAGGCCTCTTCGCGTTTGGGGGTCGGGGTATCTTTCTTGGTGGGCGGGCGCCCGCCGGCCTGCGGCCGCCTGGCTTCGCCGATCACCACTTCATTCGTGCGAGCCCGACGAACGACAGCGCTCCGGATGCGATCTGCATCGGCGCGCTCCAGGTCGTCCCGGTCAGGCTGGTATGCTCGATCGCGCTTCCGCGCAGAAACACCAGCTCCGCGTCATGACCGTCGATCCCAGGCGCCAGCGCGGGTGACCCCTGCTGACCGAAGCTATCCACCTGCGCAACGCTCCAGCTGCTCCCGGTGAGTCTGCCGGCGTAGAGCGACTGATCGAGCGCGGAGACCCACGCCAGTACGATGTCTCCCGAGTCCGTCGCCGTGATCGCGAACGATCGATCCGTGGCTGGTCCACCCACGGCCTGAGGTGCGCTCCAGGTGCCGCCGTTCACGCCGGAGATCCACTGCAGCGTGCGATCCGAGCTACGGGCGAACACGACGACGTAGTCCGCGCTGCGCCCCGCTATGGCTGGAGGGTAGTCTGCGAGGGTGGTCCCAGCCCCTTGATCGGTGCCCGATGGATCCCAGACGCCACTGAACGCCTGCGTGATCAGTCGGGTGTTGTCACCCTTGTAGGCGATCGCGTAGGCAGCGTCCCTTGCGGCGATCGACACCGGCAGCGGACCATAGGCCTGTGGGCTGCCTACGTTCGTGAAGCTGCCCGCCCATGCCCCACCGCTGTAGTCGGCGGAGTAGTACTTGAAATCGTCCCCGTGGAACACCAGGCGATGGGTGCCGTTGGCGGTGGTGGTCGCGGCGGGGGTCGCCCGGGTAGTCCCGCTGCCCACGTCCGCAGGTGAAGTCCAGTTCCCCGCGGTATCGACCGTCATGTAACGCAGCTTGTTGCCCGTGGCACGCATGACGACCAGGCCACCGAGCCTTCCGGCGGTCACCGCGCACCCGCTCTCCGTCTCTTGCGCGAGGCTCTCGGTGACCCAGCCAGCCCCCAGATTGACGCCACGGATCGCGATCGATCCGGTGAGGCCCGTGACGACCAGTCCCTCCGTGGGAGCAGTTCCTCCGCTACCCGCCGTTCCACTGGTTCCACCCGCAGCGCTTCCTCCGGAGCCTCCCGCAGCTCCGCCGCTGCCCGAGGCTCCGCCACTGCCTGCGGCTCCCCCGCTCGCCCCGGCTCCTCCCGCGGCGCTCCCGCTGGTCCCACCAGCAGCGGCGGCACCTGCGGTTCCACCCGTCCCGCCACCGGCTCCAGCAGCGCCAGCACTACCACCCTGGCCAGCGCCTGCTTGGCCGCCGCTTCCGCCCACGCCGGACTGCCCGCCCGTTCCGCCTCCGGTGGTCCCACCCTGGCCGGCGTTCTGGTCGTCCTCGATGTCACCGCTGGCGGCACAGCCCCAGCTCACGAGCCCCAGCGCCACCACGACCCACGCTGACCTAGTCCCCATGGGATGAGAGGTTAGCGCCAAAGCCCATGGTTTCCTCGGGAATTCGCGCTCGTGACCCCGCCCAGACTACTCTCCGCCAAAGCTCGGCCGGCGCTTCTCCAGGAACGCCGCCACGCCCTCGGCGTAGTCTCGGCTCACGAAGCAAGCATCTACGAGTGCCTGAGCCCGCACCAGCTGCGCGGTGTCCCCCGACGAGAGCGCCCGGATCCCGCTCTTCACGGCGCGCAGCGTCAGCGGAGCGTTCTCACAGATCCTGCGCGCCACGTCTGCGACGTGAGCGTCGAGGTCGGCCTTGGGCAATACGTGAGAGACCAGCCCCAGACGCTGAGCCTCCGGCGCCTCGAATTGCCGCGCGGTAAAGAAGAGCTCCTTCAAGGTCGCAGGAGGCAGCACCCGCAGCGCGTTCTGGAGATTGGTCAGGCCGTAGCCAATACCGAGGCGGCCCGGGGGCAAGGCGAAGCGCGCGTCCTCCGCGGCGTAGCGGATGTCCGTGCAGAGCGCGATCGCCAGGCCACCCCCTACACAGAACCCGTGGATGCAGCTCAGCACCGGCATCTCGAGCTCGAGCAACGCCGCGAAGGCTGCGTCCGTCGTTTGGTCGTAGGCGCGGGCCAGCCCTGGATCCGCGCGTAGCTGCTGGAACTCGCTGATATCAGCACCGCTCACGAAGGCCTCTTCCCCCGCTCCCCGCAGCACCACGCAGCGGACATCACGAGCTGCCTGGAGCTCGCGAGCAGCTCGCGCGAGTTCTCGCCACATGCTCTGGTTCATGGCGTTGCGCTTGGCGAGCTGGTCCAGGATCACCCACGCGACGTGCCCTTGCTGATCGACGCGCACCTCACTCATGACACCAACATCTCCCGCGTGGCGCCCGGCGGTCAACCGCGGAGCGGCGGTTGGCACCGGGGGCTCACGTTCTGCACCCGCAGACCCCGGTGCGCCTCAACGACGCCAGCCGAGCCGCTCAGAGTAGCGGCTGAATCAAGAACGTGCCGACCACCGGTGCGTGGTCGCTCACATCTGCCAGGTTCTGCGGCAGCTGGTCATCGTGGAGGATACTCGCAGTGTCCTGCACGTAGTAGGAACCCAGCAGCGGGTTGGCGACGACGTCATCGTGCAACGCCACACCCGTGTTGGTCGAGCTGCTGAAGACGGACCAGGCGTCACCCGCTGGCAACCTCCTGCCAGTGCTCTCGAACCGCGGCGCGCCGTCGATCGCATCCATCGGAGGCGAACCGGGGAAGTCGTTGAAGTCACCGAGGATCACGATGGCGGCTTCTGGATCCTTTTCCGCGAGGACATCTGCTATGAAGCGAGTGTGCTGAGCTTCGGCGAGGCGCTTGTCGGGGTCGTCGTTGCTCTTGGCCTTGAAGTGCACCCCGAGCAGGATCAACGATCGCCCAGCGACCCGCAGGTGGATCTCGACGCAGTCGCGAGCGTACTTGTACTGAGGTCCATTGGCCACGTCGGTACGCCCGAAGTAGTCGTCGACGTGGGAGGCCCTGCTCTCGATGGGCAAGCTGGAGAGCAGCCCAATGTCGATTCCTCGCGGATCATTGCCCGGGAGCAGATGTCGGTACGGGTAGTCGCGCCCGATCTCTGGCCGCTCCGCCAGGTCGTCGAGCACCTCGCGGTTCTCCACCTCCTGCAGCATCACGACATCCGCGTCGAGCCGCGACACGATCGAGGCGGTGGCCCCGAGCTTCACGAGGTACTCGGCCGTCGTGGGCGTGCTCTGGGGTTCGTCCAGGATCCAGCTCTCGCCGTCGATCTTGTCGTTGAACAGGTTGCGTACGTTGAAGGTGCCGATGCGCACGGCAGTGGGCACCTTCGCCGTCCCCCCTGCGGCGCCACCCTGAGCTGTGCCACCCTGCGAACTCCCCCCTGATCCTCCTGCACCACTCCCGCCGTTCGCCCCCGCGTCGTCTTCAGCGGTGGTGGCGTCTTTGGCGCAGGCGCCCAGGCCGACGAGAGCCCCCATGAGCGCGAGCACGCAGCTGGTACGCAGCAGTCGACCAGCGACGCCGAAATGGGCAGAGCCCAAGCGTTCGGGAGACCTGATTGGGCTCCCGCCGCTCGGGCTCCTAGCAGACTCTTTGATCACTGGCTTCAGCCACAGGGCTTCGTGCCGTCACAGGCGCGGTCGTCGCAATCGGTGTAGCCGTTGCCGTCGTTGTCCTTGCCGTCGCTGCAGGTGTCGTCCGTGCCTTCGCACACCGTGATGTCGAAGTTCTTGCTGCAAGAGTAGTCGCGGCAGTCGACGTACCCGTTGCCGTCGTTGTCCTTGCCGTCGCTGCAGGCCGCATCGGTGATCTCGCAGTGGGGATCCGCGTTGTCGAAGCGGCACGCGTTGTCGTTGCAGTCGACGTAGCCGTTGCCGTCGTTGTCGATGCCGTCGTCGCAGACCTCGTCGGCCTCGACTGGATCGGAGACGCAGGACGGATCCTTGGTGGTCTTGCCGTAGCAGTCCGTGTCGAAGCAATCGAGGTAGCCGTCCCCGTCGTTGTCCACCCCGTCGCTGCACTCGGCGCCCGTCTCGCTACAGATCTCGGTGCCGTTGCAGTCCTTGTCGTCACAGTCGATGTAGCTGTCGCCGTCGTTGTCGAGCTGGTCCGAGCACGCGGCTTCGGTGTTCTCCGCGCCAGAGCCAGTGCCGCCCGACGCTCCGCTCCCGCTGCTCCCGCCATTGCCAGCCGTGCCACCGTTGCCCGATGTTCCGCCGTTGCCGCCACTGGCGCCGCTAGCGCCACTGCCACCGTTGCCGCTCCCGCCGTTTTCTCCGACGCCGTCGTTGCGATCCGAGGCGCAGGCCATGAGAGCGACGGGAAGAGCTGAAACCAAAGCCGTAATACAAGCGAGAGCACGCAGATTCATGAGACCTCCAAGGATCCTTCAAAATATAGCCGAAGCGCCCGGCATAGCATTTCATTCGTGCACGTCGAGAGCGGGAAAGCGCGCTTTGTGTGACGACTGAGGCGCCAACCGAGAGGAGGGCGCGAAGGGCACGGCCTCGGGTTCGGCGCAGCCAAGCGGTCGACGACGCATGTCCGCGACGCGCACGGCCCCACGACGAAACCGGAAAGATCCCGGTGTTTCTTTGAAGCCCGAGGAGCACGCCGAGGCTCGCGACGAGCGCTGATGAGACGCTTCGGGACATCGCCTCGAGCCCCAGCCGCGGTGGTCGGCCGCGACCCCGGTTCCGCGAGACAGCCCGGAATTCTCGCGGGCAAAAACCGCCAGGCGACGTTCCGAGCGGTCACCAGCGCGAAGCGCACGACGCATCACCCGCCCCGGTTTTCCCGATGTCGCGCGCGGCGCGAGCGGTGCACCCCTCACCCCCGAGGAAAGATCGATCGGGTGACATTCCGTGTCGCTCGTGGATCCCACCGCATCCTGTCTTGACGGCAATCCACGTTTGTTGTTCTCGTGCGCCACCTATGCTTCGGCGTGCATCTCCACGCGTGTCCGGCTCGGCCGGTGCGCCCGGTGAGGCGTCGGCGAAAACCAAGAGTGCCCGGCGTCCCCTCTGGCATCGCCCGCACACCTGGCTCGCTTTGGCGGCTCTGATTGGACTCGGTACGGCTGCCAGACACGCGGCCGCCGAACCCGAGACCCTGGTCATCCTCAACGGGAAGGCGACCCCGGTCTACTTCAACGATGGGGACACGTTCCGCGCGCTGGCTGGACCGTTCGCGGGTCCCTCCAACCGCCTCGCGGGGTTCAACACGCTCGAGAGCTACGGCACGGTCCATCGCTGGAAGGGCTGGACCTACAAGGAACTCTACGTGAACGCCAAGATGGCGACGCTGAACTCGCGGCGTGGCGTGTGGCACTGCGAAGCCGACATGTCACGGCGCGACGGCTACGGCCGCCTGCTGACCATCTGCAAGGACCTGCAAGAGGACCAGATCCGCAAGGGCCTCGCGCATGCGTTGAGCGTCGACGGCCCTGCGGAACCGCGACTGATCGCCGCGCAGCGCGACGCCATCGTGCACCGCCGCGGGATGTGGGCCAAGGGCGCGCCCGCAGCGATCCTCACCTCGGTGCACTCCGTCGAGGAACGGCCCGACAACGTCAACAACTACAACCGACTGGTGTCCGTCGTAGACGGGGCTTCGCTCAAGTGGAAGCACCAGGACCACTACGACGAGTGCCAGAGCGTCTGCCACGAGGACAAGGAGGTCAGTCGAGAGACCGCTCTCGCGCTGATCGCCAGCATGCGCCGCGACCCGGATACGGGCCGCGCCATCAAGGGCATGGAAGACCCGTACCTGATGCTGCTGCTGAACGAGTTCGCGACGTTCGGCCGTGTGCCTCAGATCTTCGACGAAGCCGGACAACGCGCCGTCGAGCATTACCTCAAGGAAGCGGAAGTCCGCGGCGACTTCGGCCAGGTCAAGACGGTGGAGGGCGCCTGCATGGTGTACGTGCAGTGGCAACGTCGTTTCCGCTACAAGCCGAAGTGCCTGAAATGGTGAAGCCCATGCCAAGAGCCTCCAGGAGCGCCGCTCGGCGCAAATCGAGCATCGTCGCTCCCCGCCTCGCCCGAGCGCTGGGTGTCGGTCTCTTCGGCGGTTTCGGCCTGCTGACACTGAGCTTGCAGCCCAACTGCGACTACACCCGCCCGGACACCACCAACTTCGGCTACGAGCAGTACGACCTCGACTGCGCCGATGGCATCGACAACGACTACGATCAGTTGATCGACTGCGAGGATCCCGACTGCATCTTCACCTCGAGCTACTGCGGTGAGGTGATCCCGGACATCCCGCCGGAGCGGGTTCCCGAGGCGACGTTCGAGACCTGCACCGACGGCTTCGACAACGACGACGACGGCACCTTCGATTGCGGCGACCGCGGCTGTCAGGCGATCCGTGAGCTGTGCTGTTCACTCGAGTGGACCAACGAGACGTGCAGCGACGGCATCGACAACGACGGCAACAACTTCGAGGATTGCAAGGACTTCTCCTGCCGCAACAGCCCGTACGTAACGGTCTGCGATCAGACGAGCTCGGACAAGTGCCCCGACAGCAAGCCGGACTGCCCAGGCGCGGAGAGCACCCTGGAGAAGTGCACCGACGGCTACGACAACGACGACAACGGCTTCACCGACTGCGCTGATTTCAGCTGCAGCCAGAACGGGCCACAAGAGGTGATCGACGAGTGCGCCAAGCGCGCAGAGAACACCTTGGAGAAGTGCACCGATGGCGTCGACAACGACGGCAACGGGTACAAGGACTGCGCCGACTTCAGCTGCAATCGAGACGGGCCGCAGGAGGTCGTCGACGAATGCGCCAGGCGCGCTGAGAACACCAAAGAGAAGTGCAGCGACGGCATCGACAATGATGGCAATGGCTTCACGGACTGTGCGGACTACAGCTGCGCGCGCGACGGTGAGCCCGACGCGGTGAGCTACTGCTCGACCGTCGTCGAGGGCACGTTCGAACGCTGTCACGACGGACAGGACAACGACGGCAATGGCTACGCGGACTGCGCGGACAACTCCTGCAAGAACCTGGTGCCGCAGGCCTGTCAGGAGACCTACCTCCAGGCGGGTGAGACCGATCCCATCGGCGTCGCAAACCTGCGCTGCTCCGACGGTCTCGACAACGACGGCGACGGCTTCGTGGATTGCGACGACTGGGACTGCAACTACGACCCCAACGTAACGATCTGCAAGGGCAAGAAGGTCTGCCAGTAGCAGCAGAGAAACTCGAATCGGCCAGCGCGCGCTTCAGCGACGCAACCCAGCGCTCCCCCAGCTCAGATCTCCGACCTCGATAGGTTCAGTACGATGCACAACGACGACTCCAACCCGATCTCTCGCGGCTTCATTTCCCCGCGGACTCTCTCTGCCGCGCTCCTCGGCCTGAGCGCGCTCTGCTTCGGCCTGAGCGCCAGTGCTCAGCCAGCAGATCCTCCGCCCGCGCCGCCGCCCGCTGGCGACGACGCTCCGCCTGCGCCTCCTCCTCCGCCGCCAGAGCCCGCGCCCGCACCCGCGCCGGAGCCCGCGAAGGCCCCGCTGCCAGAGAAGGAGACCAACTGCACGGATCGCATCGACAACGACGGCGACTCGGTGACGGACTGTGGAGACGCTGACTGCTACGACACGCCCGCTTGCCAGCCGACGGGGGAGCGCGAGTCGACCAACGCCATGTGCAGCGACTGGATCGACAACGACGGCGACGGCGTCCTCGACTGCGACGACAGCGACTGCCAGGCCCCGGGCATCACGGCGTGCAAGGGCTCCTTCCGCCCCGGCAAGGGCGACAAGGACGACGTCCCAGCGCTGAAGGACGGGGAGAGCGTCGAGAGCCTGATCGGCAAGGGCAGCGACAAGGACGGCGAGCGCAACGACATCCTCTGCTCGGACGGCTACGACAACGACGGCGACGGCCGCACGGACTGCCAGGACTTTGGCTGTCGCTTCGATCCCGACGTGACCGTGTGCGGTGGCAACCCGGGGCTGAACTTCAGCGTCGTGGCTCAGATCACTCAGAGCTACATGTTCGAGAACACGCGAGACAACGGCATCCAGGGGGACGAGTGGGACACCCGCTTTTCCCTACTGCAGCTGCGCGCGATGGGTCCGATTCGCGGCATCCAGAACAGCTTCTTCCTGGTCAGCATGCGCGCGGAGCGCACCCCACGCGTGACCTTCGCGATGTTCCAGATGCCCATCGGTCACGGCGGGCACTACGTCAACATCAACTCCGGCGGCGGTGGGCTCTCGAGTCAGCTGATCATCAGCGCCTCCAAGCAGCTGCTGATCGAGCCCGCGTACTACATGTTCTCCGCCTTCGAGCAGGGCAACGGCGCGGCCCTCGAGGTCGGTGGCCCCATCGACAGCAAGGGCATGCTGGAATACCGCACCTTCGTGGCAGGTGGCTCGGGGCGCTCCAGCGGCAATATTGGTGGCCGCTTCTACAGCGACGCGAACACCAATTACACCTGGGCCGCTGGGGCGCAGGTGCACCTGAATGCGATCGGCTACTATAGCCGTTTCGACAGCCCGTTCCTCTACGAGCCGGCGCCCACCACCCTCGCCTTCCTGGTCGGCGCGAAGTACGACCAGCGCGCTCAGGAGCGTTACCCCGCGGCAAACGCCTCGGCGATCTTCCGCCACGGGCCGATCTTCTTCATGGGCGAGTTCTACGGAAAGCGGGAGCTCGAGTTCGAGTCCACGCAGTACGCCTACAACGCTCAGGTTGGCTTCCTGCTGTGGCCCAAGCACCTGATGGTCGCAGCAGACTACGGCACCTACATCGCCGGCGACCTGGAGAACCCGCCGCAGGACCTCAGCTCGCTCGGCGGCGACGTCACCAAACAACGTGACGAGACGCAGTTCCGCGCGGCACTGCACTGGTACGTGTTCCGGAACATCGGCGTACTCTCGGCGCTGTTCCGCAACCGCGACGTCAAGTCGGGTCGGAACGCCGACGATGGCTACGTCGAGCGCGAGGGACGTATCGTCGGCAGCTACCGCTTCTGAGCCCGGACGCGCCGAACCTGGAGCCCGCCGTGAGACGCGGGCTCTGCCACGATGGCACCTCTACGGCGCGTCGAATTCGAAGCTCAAGCTACCGATGTCGCTGCCGATGAACTCGGCCTCGTAGCGCTCGCCGCTCTGCAGTGGATAGGGCGCGACCAGCGTGTCCCAGCCCCGCGGGGTGACGGCATATTCCACGTAGAAATAATCGGTACCGTCTTCGATGGGGCTCTGGACGCGCCAGGCGTCGGACCCGACGGCGGGCCCAGGAGCATCAGCGTCTGCAGCGTCGCTTCCCGCGTCCTCGGGGGGATGCAGAGGCTTGACCCGAACCGCGACCAGCTGCGCGGCTTGCTCGTCCTCGCAGTCCACCCACAGCTGAACTCGGGGCTCGCCATCAGCTCCGGGCCGAGTCCGGGCACACGGGCTGAGGCCAGGGTCACACGCCGACACCAGCGTGAGGAGCGTCACGGGAGCGAGAAGTCGTGGAGCGCGGTGCCGGCTCCCCCCCGATCCCGAGGAACCTGGCCGCATGTGATGCGAGTCCTGGCGCGCGGGCTTGGGTTGCTCGCTCGTCCCCGAGGAAGACGGCCAGAGGACGGCAAAACCCAGCATCGAGCAGGACTGTAGACCAGCCTGGCCGGTGGTGCCCGCTGACTCGGGCTCCAGATCAGTCGCTCGGTGTTCAGGCTCGGGAGCGATCGACCGTTGATAGGGATCGGAGGATTTGCGGTTATGCTGTCGAGTAGCGTGGTGGAGTCGGCATCACACCCTCGCGGCCGCATCAAGGGGGTCGCGCTTCGTGAGTTCGTGACCTGGGTCGAGCAGCACTGGGGTCGGGAGACGCTTCGACACGCCCTGACCAAGCTGCCACCGCGCTTTGGCAACGTGCTGGACTACGAGCGCCCTGGGCTCGGGGTGCTCGCCGCTTCCTGGTACGACGGCGAGCTGGCGATCGCGCTCCTCGAGGCGCTGTTCGAGGGGCGCAGCGAACCAGAGCGCAACCAGGCCATCGCGGAGGCGACGCAACGCCTGATGGAGGCCAACCTGGGCAGCGTCTACAAGCGCTTCTTCATCAGGCTCTTCCTGAGCCCACAGCAGTACGTGGTGCACTGCCAGAAGCTATGGGCGCTGCACTTCGACACGGGGGACATCGACGCCAGGCTGGTCTCCTCCAACAAGCTGCTCTGGCGCATCCAGGGTTGGCGAACCCATCACCCCTTCCTGTGTCGCTTCGTGATCAGCTCGGAGCCAGCGGTCTTCAGCGCCATGGGCTGCAAGAACGTCCGCACCAGCGCGGCCACGAACGAAGCCGGCTACGAGTGCACGCACTACGTCGAGTGGAGCTGAACGAACCTCGAGCAGGCTGCGCAAGCGACCTGCTCGAGGCACCCCGGGTGTGCGCGCTCGAGGAGTCGCCGGTCACTCGGCGTACATCGCCTCGATCTCGTCGGCGAAGTGTTCGTTCACCTTGTTGCGCTTGACCTTGAGGGTGGGGGTGAGTTCGCCATCCTCGATGCTGAGCTGACGGTGGAGCACCGTGAACCGCTTGATGGTCTCCACCTTCGCGAACTGCGTGTTAACCTTGTCGACCAGCCGCTGCAGGTGTTGCCGTACGGATTCTGACTCGTGAGCAGGCTTGCTCGAGTCGACCCGCCTGGCGGCTTCCGGATCCACGGTGATCAGCGCGCTGAGGAACTTCCGACGATCGCCGATCACCACCGCCTCGGTCACGAGCTCGTCATTCTTGATCGCCGCCTCGATGTTCTTCGGCGTGATGTTCTTGCCACCCGCGGTGATGATGATGTCCTTCTTGCGACCCGTGATGTGCAGGAAGCCCTCGGAGTCGAGCTCTCCCAGGTCACCGGAGTGCAGATAACCATCGATCAGCGTGGATGCCGTGGCGTCAGCGTCCTTGAAGTAGCCGAGGAACACGTTGGGCCCCTTCACCAGGATCTCGCCGTCCTCTGCGATCTTCACCTCACAGCCCTTCAAGACCGGTCCCACCGAGCCAAACTTCGCTCGATCGCTCAGGTTGTAGCTGGTCGGCCCGGTGTCCTCGCTCTGGCCGTAGACCTCCTGGATCACGATGTCCAAGGTGGCGAAGAACTCCAGGATCTCCTTGGAGATGGGCGCCGCGCCGCTGACGCAGACACGTGCTCTTCCGAGGCCCACGGCGGGCTTGAGCTTGGAGAAGATCAGCTTGTGCGCCAGCTTGTACTGCAGGCCGAGCAGGCCGCTCGGCTCGCGACCCCGCATGCGCTCGGCGCTCGCTCGCGCGCCGACTCCCCTCGCCCACTCCACCAGGCTCTTCTTGACTCCGGTCGCCTCCTTGAGCTTCGCACCAATTCCCGCGTGGAATTTCTCCCAGATGCGCGGAACGCCAAAGAAGACCGTGGGTTGCACTTCCTTCAGGTTCTCTGGAAGCGCGTCGATGCTCTCGGCGAAGTAGACGTGGGACCCCGCGGTGATCGGCGCGTGAATCGTGAACATGGCCTCGGCGATGTGACTCAGCGGCAAGTAGCTCACCGAGCAGTCGCTGGAGCGCGTGTCGTTGATCTCCACCGCGACCTTGGAGGTCCAGGCGAGGTTCTCGTGACTCAACATCACGCCCTTCGGCGGCCCGGTGGTGCCCGAGGTGTAGATCAGCGTAGCGAGCTGGTTCGGCTCGAGGGCTTCTAGCGCAGCGAAGAAGTCTTCGTCGCTCACCCCCTGCGCCTTGCCCAGGAACTCTTCCCAGCTGAGCACCATCGGGTCGTCGATCTTGGGCGCTCCGGCCATCATCACCGCATGCTTGAGCAGCGGCAGGTTCGCCTTCTCGGCTTCGATCTTCCGCCACTGCTCGACGTTCTCGAGCAGCACGACCGGGGACTCCGAGTGGTCGACGATGTAGCGCACCTCGACGGGTGAACAGGTGGTATAGATCCCCGCGGGAGCGCCGCCGATGGCCATCGCAGCCAGGTCGAAGATCACCCACTCGGGACGGTTGAACCCGAGGATGGAGACCTTGCTGTCCTTCCCCAGGCCAAGCGCCATCAGGGCCTTGCCCGCCGTCTTCACCTGCTCGGCGTACTCGGAGTAGCTCGTCTTTTGCCAGTTGCCTTGCTGTTTGGCGAAGTACGCCGGAGCGGCGCCTCGCTTCTTGGCCTGCTCGAAGAGGCGGCCAACGATGGTGTCGGTCATGGGCTGTGTGTTCCTCCCTCTTTGCTTGTCGGAATCACGGCGCCGCTCCCCAGAGGCCAGCCGGTGACGTGCGCCCCAGGTGCTCGTCGCCGTGAGCGGTGAGCATACCCGAAAGGACTCGCGCACGGCGCACAAGCGCTGCTGCGACCGTGGGAGACCTTGACCGGATCGTCCGACGGCCGTACGCCCGAGTGTAGGCGCTGGCTTCGAACCCGGGCGCCCAGCGACCGCCGCCTTGAAATGCGCCTCCAGTATCGCCGTCCCACTCGCCTCGCTCTGCAGCTCACGCTGTTCGTCGTGGCGCCGCTCGGGGGCACGCTGGGTTGCAGCTCAGGGGAGGAGGATCCGCAACCCTTGCCCCGCTGCGTCACCCTCGACGAGAACTGCAGCCTGCTCTACCAACCCGTGTTCAGCGAGATCCACCGCCGTACGTTGTCCGCCACCTGCGCCGAACCAGGCACCTCCTGCCACTCCAGCGAAGGTCGGCGCGCGGGGCTGGCGCTCGAGGACATCGATGAAGCCTATGACCTGCTCCTCGATCCCGAGGACCCGCGGGTCCTGCCGGGGGACCCGGAGTGCAGCTTGATCATGGTACGCTTGGAGCACCCCGGTAGCTCCGTGATGCCCCCAGGAGATCCGCTCCCGGAGAACGAGCGCTGCACCATCGCCACCTGGATCCGCAACGGAGCCCCACGTGATTGACCGAACCCCACGAACCCACGCCGGCCTGCTGCTCGTGGCGAGCCTCGTCGTCGGCGTCAGCGCGCAGCTGAGCGGCTGTAGCTCTGAAGACCCCGCGGAAACAAAGCTCTCGGTCGAGGAGCTGATGAACCCGCAGACCTGCAAGACCTGCCACAGCGGCCACTACGAGGAGTGGTCGGGCAGCATGCACGCGTACGCGGCGAAGGACCCGGTGTTTCGCGCCATGAACCAGCGAGGCCAGGAGGAGACGGACGGCGCGCTGGGTGACTTCTGCGTCGGCTGTCACGCACCGCTGGCGGTCGCAGTCGGTGCGACCACCGACGGTCTGAACCTGGACGATCTGCCCGACGAGCTGCTGGGTGTCGGCTGCTATTTCTGCCACAACACCAAGGCGGTGGAGGGCACGCACAACAACCCCCTGCGCATCGCGTTCGACCAGACGATGCGCGGTCCGATCGGCGACCCGGTGAAGAACTCGGCGCACCACTCCGAGTACTCGGAGCTCCTGGACGGCAACTCCCAGGCGAGCGCCAGCGCCTGCGGAAGCTGCCACGACATCGTCGTGCCCTCGCCGCCTGGCGCCGCCGAGGTGGCGCTCGAGCGCACCTTCGCGGAGTGGCAAGACAGCCTGTTCAGCAACGAACCAGCCAAGGGCGGGCTCAGCTGTGCGAGCTGCCACATGCCCGGCCGCGAAGGCATCGCGGCAGACTTCGAGGGTGTGAAGAAGCGGCGCGTCCACGCTCACACGTTCCCCGCGGTGGACGTCGCGCTCACCGACTTCCCCCACACCGCCGAGCAGCGGGAACTGATACAGCAAGAGCTGAACGACACGCTGCGGGCGGAGATCTGCGTCGCTCAGCTGGTCGACGGCGCGGTGATGGAGGTCACCCTCGAGAACGTCAGCGCCGGCCATCGTTTCCCCACGGGAGCGAGTCAGGATCGTCGCGTCTGGGTCGAGGTCCGCGCGTTCAGCGGCGACAACCCGATCTACGAGAGCGGCGTGGTCGACGCTCAGACCGCCGTCAGCGATCTACCCGATCCCGACCTGTGGCAGCTTCGGGATTTCGCCTACGACGCCCAGGACCAACCGGTCCACATGTTCTGGGATATCGCGAAGCTGGAGAGCACCAGCATCCCCGGCCCGCTGACCTTCGATCGCTCCGACCCGGACTACTTCGCCACCCACGTGAAGCGCCGCTACCCTGGCGCGGACTCGACGCCGAACCAGCTCGACTCCATGCCAGACCGGGTCACCGTGCGCGTCCGACTGCGGCCGATGGGGCTCGACGTCCTGGACGACCTGGTCCAGAGCGGGCACCTCGATTCCGCACTGAAACAGAGGATGCCAACCTTCGACATCACGAGCGACGGTCAGAGCACGGTCGAGTGGACCCTGCAAGCCAGCGACGATCCCGTGCTCGGCAGCAAGCGTGAGCTCGCTGGCGTCCTGGCTCGCTGCGTGACCAGCGTGCCGCAGCAGAAGTAGCGGCGAGCAGCGCGCCTCCCCCCCCGATCCCGCGGCCCCGAGTCGGAGAAGCGCTGCTTCCTTGGGGCTGCGGCAAGAAATCCCTGCCAAACGGCCGAAATTCGGGTGACCGAGGTAACCCTGTACCCCAATTCAGCGTACGGTAGGTTCATGGCTGGCTCGAACACCCTCTGCGCGTGCCACTGGCGCGCAAACCGCGCCCTCCGCCTCGCGAGTCGACTGCTGCTGCCGTTGGGTATCAGCGGGTTGGTGCTCGCTGGCTGCAGCAGCGACTCCACGGACAACGAGGGCTCCGGAGGAACGGGCTCCACGTACACCTGCACCCACGCCACGGATACCTACGAGGTCGGCCTGTCGAAGATGACC
The DNA here is from genome assembly GCA_041389745.1 of Polyangiaceae bacterium. Classification (GTDB taxonomy): domain Bacteria; phylum Myxococcota_A; class Polyangia; order Polyangiales; family Polyangiaceae; genus JAHBVY01. Next base: position 112,046 of record JAWKRF010000018.1, on the reverse strand, counting down.
GGCAAGGGCATGTTCGAGCTGATGTTGATGGACGCGGATCCCGCGCCGCCCGCCAAGAAGGAGAACACGTGGATGGTCCACGTGAAGGACGCGGATGGCAACGACGTCGCTGGCGCCACGCTCACCGTGAACCCGAACATGCCGGAGCACGGCCACGGCAGCACGCAGACCACGACCGTCACCGACATGGGCGACGGCATGTACGAGCTGAAGCCGGTCTACCTGCAAATGGCCGGCTACTGGGCAGTCCCGATCACGGTGACGATGGGCTCCGACACCGACACGGCTCAGTTCGACTTCTGCGTCGCACCCTGACGCCGCCAGCGCGGGGTCCTGTCTCCGCGCGGCGACGCTGCGGTCGTCAGTCGATACGTGGGGTGAGCGGAGCTGGTTCGTCCACCTCGAGGGTGCGCGGGGTGGCCGGAGAGGTGTCCGGCGGACTCGTATACGCAGCTCGCGTCGCGTCGAGAGCGGCCTGGTTCGGCTGCGAGAGCGCTGGATCTCTGGGCGTCGGGGGTGGCAGCTCCCGAGGTGTCTGCGGCGCGTCCTGGACCTCCGGGGGCCGCCAGGTATGCCCGCGCCCGCTCGGCGCCTCGGCGGCCCTCGGATCGCTCTGCTCGGTGCGTGGAGTCGGCGGCGATCCGCTGACCGGGCTCGACGCAAGCACCGTTTCCTCCGGTAAACGCACGGCGGGCATGCTGCGCTGGGTCAGGCCGCTCTGCCGCGCGACGGGACGCTGCGAGAGCGGGCCCGAGTCCGCCTCGGACTCCGCGGCGGGCGGCGGCAGGAGCCCCGCCTGAGTCGTCGTCGAAACCGTCCAGGCATCCAGCTTCCTGAGCTCGTCCCACACCTGCGCTGGGGAGTTGAAACGATACTGCTCGTGGCGCCGCAGCAAGATGCTGATCACGTTCCCCAGGGGCGTGCCGAGCGCCTCTGCTCGGCGACGGGGCACGCCATCGCGGATCTGCCGGATCACCTCGTCGTAGCCCGCCTCGAGGTCCAGCGGCGGTTGACCCGTGTACATGCCGAACATCAAGAGGCCCAGTTGATACAGGTCGCTCTGGGCCGTCGAGTAGCCTCCGAGCGCGACCTCGGGCGCCATGATGCGGTTGTTCACGATCGGCGGACGCACCCCGGAGCGACCATACAGATCCTGTGCGATGCCGAAGTCGCTGAACTTCGGCACCGGCTCCTTGCCGTGCACGATCAAAATATTTCCCGCATGGATATCGTTGTGCACGATCTCGTGATCGATCAGGTACTGCATCGCGAACAGCAGCTGGCGCGAGAGCTGGATCACCAGGCGGTCAGTGAGCGGCTGCCCGAGCATGTCCTCCAGGCTGTGATCGCAGCGCTCGAGCACCAGGTAGAACAGCCCCTCGCGCTCGAAGTAGTCGTGGACGTAGACGATATTGGGGTGCCGCAGCTGCCACAGCCGACGCGCCTCCTCCAGCCACTCCCGTCGCACCTGAGCGTAGGGCCGATTCGCCGGCATCAGCACCTTCAGCGCGAACGGCTGATCGAACGGGCCATGACAGTCGAAGACAGCACCGAAGTGGCCACCTCCGATGTGTGCTCGCACCGCGTACCCCCAGCCGCGTGGGGAACGCACGATCTGGCCCACCTCGGGAAAACTGGGCGCATGCGAGACACCAACCACGACGACGTAGTCTAGTGCCGTGGGCGGCTGGACGAACGCACGAATCACGCAGCATCCCAAAGGCCTCCGCGGACAAGGCGCGCAGGAGCACCCCGCCGTGGACCCGCGACGCAAAGGGAGAGCTTGCGCGAGCCTCGTGCGTTGGCTATGAGAACGCCCCTTTGGGTTTTCTCGGGGGTGAGGAGCTCCAGCTAGGCACCACAACCGCCGTCGCCGCGCCTCTCGCCCCCCGCAGCTAGGAAGTCTCTACATGGCAAAGCTCTGGAACATTCGCCTCCGACACGAGTGGCTCACCCACGGCCTCAAGGGCAAGCGTTTGAAGCGCCGCAAGCGCGCGCGCATCGGTCTCGAAGAGGCGCTCCAGCGCAAGGCGCCGAAGCAAGAAGCAGCCGCGCAGTCCGAAGGCTGAGCCAGGACCACAGCGACGTCGGCCGACCTGAAGCTCTTCAGGCCGGCCTTTTGCGCTTTGTGTTCACGGCCGCGCCTACATGCGCGGCTTGGCCAACAGTCGCTTGAAGAAGTCGCCCAGCGTGTGCTGCTTGAGGTCGCGGAACTCCCCCGCGTCGAAGAACGATCCGCCGCAGGACGGGCACTGCTCGAACCAGATGTGGGGCTGGCCAGCGTCCACCATGCGCAGCAGCTGAGTGCTGCAGCGCGGACACTTGATGCGATCGTTGGCGTTGTGCTGCTTGCCGAGCCGGGCGTCGCCAGAGTCGATCCTCTCGGCGCCCTTCGCCCTCAGCAGCGCGTCCAGCTCCAGCGCATCGAACCAGATCCCCGAGCAGGCCTCGCAACGATCGACGGTGACGCCGGCGTACTCCACCTCGATCAGCTCAGAACGGCACTTCGGACAGTCCACGGGTTTCACCTGGTTGATGCGAGAGGGCAGCTCGCCATGGCCGGCGAGCTGCCGAGCATAGCCCGAGTCCAGCGTCGCACCACCCGAAGCGTCATGCGCCGCCGAGGACGCCGGTGATCGCGTGCTCGAGGCGCTTCACGCCGTCAGCGATCACCTCTTGCTTGACGGTGAGCGTCGGCCGGAAGCGCACGGTGCGAGGGCCACATGGCAGGACCACCATGCCGTCGTCGAACGCGGCGCGGATCACCCTCTGACGCGTCTCGGTGTCGGGCAAGTCGATGGCGCACATCAGACCCCGGCCCCGAGCGTTGCTGATGCGGTCGGGAAACTTGGCCTGGATCGCCAGCAGTCCCTCCAGCAGCTCTTCACCGCGCTGACGCACGTTCTCCAGCACGTTGTCCTGCTCCATGATCTCGAGGATGCGGGTGCAGCGCACCATGTCCACCAGGGACGCTCCCCACGTGCTGTTGATGCGCGACGACTTCTTGAAGACGTGCTGCTCGACGTCGTCGATGCGCTTGCTGACGAAGATCCCCCCGACCTGCATCTTCTTGGCGAAGCACACGATGTCGGGCACCACACCAAACTGCTGAAACGCCCACCAGCTGCCCGTCAGACCCAGGCCGGTCTGCACCTCGTCGAAGATCAGGAGCGCCTCGTGCTCGTCCGCCAGATCGCGCAGCGCCTTCAAGAATTCTACACGGAAATGATTGTCACCGCCTTCAGCCTGGATCGGCTCCACCAGGATGGCCGCGATATCGTCCGTTCGCGCCGAGAAGTACTCGCGAGCCTGGGCCAGAGCGCGCTGCTCCGCCTCCTCGGTCGAGGCCACGCTCTCGGCGTCCAACGGGAAGCGAATCGCCGGGTTGTCGATGCGGGGCCAGTCGAACTGGGGGAAGTACTGAGTCTTGATTGGATCCGTGTTGGTGACGCTCAGCGTGTAGCCGGAGCGCCCGTGAAATGCTTGGCGCAGATGCATGATCTGCGTGCCGAGCTCACCCTTGCCCTTCGCCAGGTTCTTGCGCACCTTCCAGTCGAAGGCTGTCTTCATCCCGTTCTCCACCGCGAGGGCGCCCCCGTCCACGAAGAAGTAGTACGGGAACTCCGGCGGCGCGGCCGTGCGCTCCAAGGTCGCTACGAACTCCGCCATGAACGAGGTGTAGTAGTCCGCGTTGCTGACCTTGGTGATCGCGGCGCGAGTGAGTCGATCGCGAATCACGTCGTCATCCATGCCCGGGTGATTCAGTCCAACGGGGTTCGAGGCGAAGAAGCTGAAGAAATCGAGGTACTCCTTGCCCGTGCGTGCGTCGCGCACGATCGAACCCTTGCTCCGTTCGAGATCGACCACCATCGGATAGCCGTCGACCAACATGTGGCGACGCAGCGTGTCGTGGACCTCGGCGGGAGAGACGGTGATTTGCTTGTACACGGTGAGGGGGCCTCCGAACTCGAAGCGCAGGTCGCGGGTCGAGAGTTGGTGTTTCTGCGCAGGCGGGCTGCGCGGGTTGCTGGTTCGCGCCGACCAGCTCGAGTCGGACCTCGAAGCACGCTCCAGTTCACGATGAAGCGAACCTCACCCGGATCTCTCGACCTCGAACAGCCAGATCGAGCGAACCGCGCCAGACGGCGCTCCACCCTCCGCACAGAGGGCGGTGGAAGGCGCTGACGCCCAGGGCGTCGTGATGGTCGGGTCCCTGAGAAAGAGACCAAGCGACCTGAGCCGCTCGCGAGCTGCGTACGACCCTACACTCCGCGCCGCAAAGGCGCGAGCAATCGAAACAATCCTCGCCCGTCGCGAGGAGACCGTGCCTTATACTCCCCCGACGATGGCTGACAAGTTGGCGATGTTCGGGGCTGCAACTGGATACCTAAAACGTCACCCGGCGGAGTTGATGCGCGCGGCCAAGAACGCCGTCGCGCTCCGCTTTGGGTTGCCCCTCGACGCGCTACGCTGGCTGGCCGGACAGGCCAAGGGGCCGAAGGCGCCGAAGGACGTCAGCGTCGAGGCCGTACCCCCGGGGATCCGCGTCGCAGCGACGATCACGGAGATGGGCGCAACGGTGCGCGCGGGGGCAGTGATCTTCATCGACCGGGTCAGCCTCAACGAGGCCGAGCTGCGCTTCGAGATCCGCCTGGACGACGTCACCGCGAAGGTGCTCGACGACAACGGCGCCTCTCCGGTGGCAACGCTGCTCAAGAGCGGTGCGCTCGATCTGAGCAAGCCAGGCAATCTGGCGGCGTTCATGCCGAAGCGCCCCGCGATGCTGGTCGAGGCCCAGGATGATCGAATCGTGCTGGATTTCATGAAGCACCCGGCGATCACCAAGAGCGCCAAGCTCAAGGCGCTGGTTGCCGCGCTGACCGCGCTCGGATCGGTGCGAGCGATCGAGACCGACTGGGACCACCTCGACATCGCCATGAAAGCGTTTCCGCGCGGCTTCAACGAAGCGCTCGCGTCCCTGCGTCGCGTGCTCTGAGTGAGCGAGGGGGGATCAGCTAGCGACGTGGGCTCCAGCGCCACACATGAGGTCGACGCCAGGCTCACGCTGGTGTTCGCCCTGGCTTCGCTGCTGGCCGTGGGATGCGATGATCCCGTGGCCCGGCATGAGATCCCGCCTCCGAAGGCGAGCAAGGCGCCTCCCACGCAGGCTGGGCCGGCGCCAATGTGCCGCTTCGAGCCTGTGAGCGAGGTGGATGCAGCGACCGAGACCGCCAGCCAGCTCTGCTACACCCCGCTCGTCAGCATCGAGCCCAGGTCGGACGCCGGCGCGGATGGGTCACCCGAGATCGACGGCCCCGATGGGCAGGAGCTGAACCCCGCGTGCCCGCCCGAGATGGTGCTCGTGGAGGGCGAGTACTGTCCGAAGGTCAGGCACACCTGCAAGCGCTACCTGGACACCGGCTTCCTCTCGCACCACCGCTGCGCCGAGTTCGACGAGCATCCAGAGTGCCTGTCCAAGGAGAAGCAGTTCATGCGCTTCTGCATCGACCGCGACGAATACGTCGCCTCGACTCCCCCTGGTGAAGCACCCGACGAACTCCCGTTGATCGACCAGTCCTGGATGATGGCACGAGACATCTGCAAGGATCAGGGCAAACGGCTGTGCTTCGAGACCGAGTGGGAGTTCGCCTGCGAAGGCGAGGAGATGCTGCCGTATCCGTATGGCTTCAAGCGCGATAGCAAGATCTGCAACTTCGATCTAACGGACCTGGAGTACCGCGGAAAACTCCGCGATCTGCGCAAGCGCGCCCGAGACCTACCCGACTGCACGAGCCCATTCGGGGTCCGCAACATGGTGGGTAACGTCGACGAGTGGACTCACCGTGACGGCCGCCAACACCCATGGCGCGCGTCACTGCGCGGCGGCTGGTGGCTCGCCGGGCGCAACAACTGCCGCGCAGCGACCACCGGACACGATGAGTACTACCATGGTCCGCAGACCGGCTTTCGCTGCTGCTCCGCGGCGCGCTGAGCAGACTGGCGCTCCCTCACCCCCAAACCCCGAGCACGGCCGGCGATGGCAGCCGGGCAATCCCTACGGAATCACCCTGCCGCACGCGACCGGATGCGCTCAGGAGCCGTGCGCTGGCATCGGAGCAGCGCCACCGTCCTCGGGCGGCGACTTCGGCTCCGGCTTCCCTTGTAACCACGCCTTCAAGCGCTCGACGCTGAACGGGCGACTCACCGCGAACATGGCCAGACAGCCGATGACGAAGAACAACCACGACTGCGCGGTGTACTTGTCGTCGACGAAGAAATAGGAGTCCAGCAGCAGCTGACTCGCGCCGCTACCGACCAGCATCATCGGCCCCACCCCGGGTCTCAAGCGCGAGAGCACGGCTGCGATGATGAACATCGAATAGTAGTAGCAAGTGAGATCCGTCAGCGTCATGACCAGGACGAGTCCCATGGGCAGTCCGACCCAGAGCAGCCGGGTACGACGCATCGCCCAGACTCCCCACAGCGCGATCGTCAGCGCGATGGCGTAGCGAATCGGCTTGGTCTTGAGGTCGCGCTGGTGGCGCCCGTCCTTCCAGGGCTGGAACGGGTCATCGAGGCTGTTGTCCCGGGTGAAGCGCATGCGGCCGTCCCAGCTATGGGTGAGCATGGTCTTCACGCCCATGTGGTTCGTCAGACCCGTGCCCGTGTGGAGCGTGATGTGCTTCCAGAATGCCGAGTACGAGTCGAAGCCCCCCGAGACCTTCGCGGAAACGGGCACGAGCACGGCGACACACAGGGCCGCACCCGCAATCAGGCGGGTGTGCTCACGGAAGAAGCGGGTCTGGCGGTAGCGCTCCCAGCCTGCCTTGAGGCCACCAGACTTGAAGACCATGGAGGCGAACGTGGTCAGGATCACCAGGCCATAGCCCCAGAACAAGCCCGCTGGGAACACCCGGAGCAGAGCCGACCACGCCAGCGTCCAGCCCGCGAGCATGAACTTGCGTTTCCGCGCGAAACACACCGAGGCGACGAGGAAGAAGATCCAGTCCTGTCTGAGGAACGCCCCGCCCGTCCAGTAGAAGTTGGCGGGGGCGTTGCAGCCCCAGAAGACGGTCGCGACCATCATGGTTCGCCAACCGAATGCCCAGTAGATCAGTTACACGATGCTCCAGGGTGGATAACGGTCGTCGATGCTGGCGAGCTTGAATAGCTTCACGCTCTGGCTGACGCCCAGGCCCAAAGAACGCTCCATCAGCCAACGCGCGATCGTAGCCGATCCTTCAGCATGCTCTTCCAGTACCGCCCTGGCAGAGAGTTCCGGAACCAGAATGTCCTTCTGCAAACGCCTCCCAGTCCTTGTCAGAGAAGTGATCCTTGCAGGGCCTAGTTCTTCTGAAGACCTCGGCATCGGCGATCACAGATCGCCCAGGCGAGGTCGCAGATCTTCCATCTGCATCGCGTCAGAGTCCCAGCCCAGTGACCTCCTGCCGAGCACTCGTACAGCCGTGCGTAGCCGAGCTCCTCGAAGTACTTCGAGCCCAGGTAGTAGTGGTAGAACTCGTGGCGGTGGTAGTACTCGCTGTAGCGGGTATTCGGGTTGCCGAAGTCGAAGTAGGCGCCGAAGGCCAGGACGGTGAACAGCACCGCCAGTCCCTTCATCGTGCGCTCCTTCAGCGGCTGCCGCAGCTTTCGGGCGCGGATCTCGTACATCAGCAAGACCGCGCCGCCGAAGGTCAGCAGGTAGCGCACCGCGCGCATCACGCCCGTCCAGACGTCCTTCTGGAAGACCGGCGCCGACCACATCGATGTGTCGGCCAAGAGGTGCGTGTTCAAGAAGGCAAGCAGGGGGTGCATGGCCGTCGTTCTCGTTCTCCGGAAGCTCTCGGGAAGTCAGCTCGCATGGAGCGAGTCAAAGCGTTTGAGCCCCCCAGTGGTGGGGCCAGCCCGTGGGCGTGGGGACGCTAGTACATGGCGCGGCAAAGGCCCACCCTCGTGGCGCGGGTGAAGCGTTCGTTTTTTCGGATGCGTGCTCACGCTCGGTCCCCCGCTTCGGACACGCAGCCGTGGGGGGATCTTCCTGGGGTGAGGGGCGCGAAGCAGCGACGTTGGACGAGAAATATAGAAACGGGCCGGGTGGGACTGTGCCCACCCGACCCGCCGTAGGCCCCGTCTCCGACGGGCTTACCGCGTGGCCTGAGTCCACCGAGCGACTAGGCACCCGATGGCCCAAACTCAGCGTGGTGATCGCAATCGATTCAGCGCTGCTTCTTGGTCTCTCGTGGGCGAGCCCCGCCCGCACACGACCACCGTGAGTCTCCTCTGGTGGCGACCACCTCTCACGAACCCTCGACCTCGGCGCTCAGGAGTCGAAACCCGCTGACGCCCAGCCCGAGTCAGCTCAAGTGCGAGGCTGGAACCGGTCCAGAGCAGCAGCCGCTAGGAGCGATCTGCCTCCTGGTTAGGGGTGTCACTACTCTGCATGTCGTTGCTTCCCTCCTCTGGCCGATGCCAGACACCTCGGCCTGAGCGAGAGCTGCCTCATCGCCCGGGTTCCGGTCGGTTTCCGCGAGAACCAAGTGAACCGCGATGACGCGACGCACGCTGGAGCGCGCGAACCGCCTTCCGTCCCCGTCGAGGTGTTTCCGAAACAAGAGGGGTCGGACCGAAGACGTCATGGAGAACACGATCGGTGCGCGTCTCGCTCCACCCGCCGCACTCGATGAGCGCGGAGCGTGTTCGAGAAGACACCGGAGCCTCCGGGGGCGTCCTGTGGTTCGACCCACACCCCCGTGCAAGTACAGGGGTTCTCCCCTGCCGGAACATCCCGGGAGTTTCCTCCATTCCTGCACGTTGGTTCAGACTTAGCACCCAATCCAGGGTTTGCCAAGCCTGCGACGCGACAGGGCTTTTCGCCACCAGAATGTTGCGCGCCGTCAGCATGCAGCGCCGTCAGCAATGCAGCGCCGTCAGCATGCAGCGCTGTCAGCAATGCAGCGCTGTCAGCAATGCAGCGCTGTCAGCAATGCAGCGCCGTCAGTCCTCCGGAGGTGCCTCGGTGCGGGTTGCGCTCATCTCGTACTGGATCTCGCATGGGAGCGCGTAGAAGCCTCCCTCCACGCCCAGGGCCTGGGTGCAATCGGAACCCGCAGCAGGCACGAACCCGTAGCCCAGGCGCCCGGAGAAGCCGAGCACCTCCTCGCTGCTATCGAGCTGACCGCTCGCGCGATCCGTCCGCACGACGGCGCAGCCAGGTACCCCGGGACCAGGCTCGATCAGCTGGATCTGTGCGGAGGTATCGAACGCGAAGCTCACGCCGTCTGCTGCCAGGCTCCCGCTCACCGGCTCCTCTCCGTTGAGCCAGAACACCTGCCCGGCGTCCCGTGACATCTGCACGTCGAACTCCCACACGTCCTGACTCCCGAGCGCTCCAGGGCCGCAAGTGCTGGACTGCATGCGGGCGACGATGTGAAAGGTTCCGAGGTTCTCGCCTGGAACCTTGGCGTCGCCCTCACCGAAGTCGCACCCCGCAGACCCCGTGACCAATCCCACTAGCAGCACGCTCAGCGCCGCTCCGGACACCTGCGAACCCAGCCTGTCGAACCTCGTATGCATCAGCTACCTCGAACGGGGGCAAGACGGAACCCCGACTGACCGCTAGCAGTCCAGTCCCCATCCGGACAAGACTTCTGCCCATCACCCGGGCACGCCACGCCGGGTGTTCGAACCCGAGCCCGCATGTTGAATCCCCACGGCAAAGCTCAGCTGTCACGCGCGCTGTGGATCGGACTCGCGCTGTATGCGCTCGCCGTGGCGCTGACCTGGGCAACCGACGAGGCCGATGCGTCGTGGGGCCAGCGAGCCGCGAGGCTCGGGGCGCTTGGACCGCTGCTGGCCGCTCTGGCGACCTGGGGCAGCGGTCAGCTTGCACGCACGCGCGGCGAGGCCCGAGCGCTGCTCGCGCTGGGCGCCACGCCCGCGGCGCTCGAGCGAGGCGCGGTGCTGGGAGGCTGGTTGCTCGCGCTGGGAGGCTTGGTGATCGCGCTCGGCCCCTGGGCTGACCAGCACGGCCTCTTCCCTGCCCTCGAATCCGGACGGAACTGGCACTTGCTCGCCGACGGCACGCTGGCCGACCCGCTCGGCGCGCGCTTCTCGGCGGGCACCGGTCTGGTTCCCGTGGCTCCCCAGACGCCGCCCCGCTCCGTCGACCTTCGCCTGGCGACCGCGTGCTTCCTCTTGCCCTTGGTGGTGGCGCTTCCACCCTGGGTCGTCGCCCTGCAGCCGTCGCTGGCACGGCTCTGGCGCGCCGGCTTGGCGCTGTTCCTCGCATCCGGCCTCGCGCTCTGGCTACTGCATGGCGTGGCGGCGTCGCGGCTGCCCTGGCTGAGCCTGCTGCTGACGCCGCTGCCACTGATCGTCGAGTACCGGCTGCGCAAGCTCTCCGCAGCGTGATAAGCCCCAGAGGGATGAGCGACGCGCCCCTCGCAGACTGGACCAGCCCCGGTAGCGCCAGCTGGAGCATCCTGGTGCACGGCGGGGCAGGAGACGTGGCGACGGAGCGCCGCCCCGTGCACGCAGCGGGATGCCGCGCCGCAGCCGAGCGTGGCCGAGCCGTGCTCGCCGCGGGAGGCTCAGCGCTCGAAGCGGTGCAGGCAGCCGTCGTCGTCCTCGAAGACGATCCGTGTTTCAACGCTGGAACGGGTGCGTCGCTCAACGCCGACGGGGTGCCGGAGCTGGACGCCTCGATCATGTGCGGCCGCGCCCTCGCGGCGGGCTCCGTTTGTGCGCTCGTCGGCTTCAAGAACCCGGTGCTCATCGCCAGGGCGGCCATGGAACATGGTGAACACGTGCTCTACGCCGCCGAAGGCGCCAAGCGCTTCGCGCTGCAGGCAGGCTTCGCCGAGATCCCGGTCGAGGAACTGGTGACGGACGCCGCGCGAGCCAAGCTGGCCGCGGCGCTGGCCGCAGGCCAGGCCAAGAACTGGGCGGGGGGCACGGTGGGAGCAGTGGCGCGCGACGCCGCTGGCCACCTGGCAGCGGCCACCAGCACCGGAGGTACCGCAGGGAAGTATCCAGGACGAGTCGGAGACAGCCCGATCGTCGGCGCAGGCACGTACGCCGACGATCAGCTGGGCGCGTGCTCCGCCACGGGCTACGGCGAAGGCATCCTGAAGGCGGTCACCGCGTACCGTGCCAGCGCGCTGAGCGGCGTGGGAGGACCTCAGGCGGCCGCGAGGCAGCTCGTCGGAGAGCTGGCCGCGCGCTGGCGCGCTCCAGCCGGTCTGATCCTGGCGGCCCCGGACGGGCGGGTCGCCTGGGCGCGAAGCACGGCGACGATGAGCTGGGGCGCGGCGTGGAGCGGCGGCGAGACGCTCTCAGGCTTCTGACCGCATCACTCTTCGGATTTCTCCGCCAGCTCCGGCGCGCCTTCGTCACGCTCGACCTCGCGCGCGCTGATCTTTCGCGAGCCGAGCTCCTGCACCGCGCGCTCCCCCAGGGTCTGAGCGACCCGGGTCACGAGATCCGGGACCTCAGCGATCAGGTTCGCCCAGGTGTTCCCGGAGTCGCCCTCGACCGTGAGCAGATGAGCGTGACCGTCTTTCCCCACGGCAATAGCTGCGATGGGATCCAGCTCGACGGCGCCGCCAGCGCCCTGTCCGCCGGTGTCTCCATCCAGCTTGCCCCCATGAGCGCCAGCCCGCGCAGTGCCCGCGCCGAACGCCACCTTGAGGCGGTGTACCGGGATCACCGTGGCCTCGCCGGCCTTTTGTGGCTCGCCTACGATGGTCTCACTCTTGGAGAGCGTCCCCATCCCGTCCAGCAAGCTGCTGACGATACTTCCTAGTTTTTGCTTAGACATCGCTCCCCTACGGTTGCTCCAGGCTACCCTCCGGGCTGGCTGCTGTCGATCCCTTCGAGCGCAGGCCGCCGCCTCAGCTTCACGTTGCGGATGCCGAACCACAGGGTGTCGAGCACGAGCAGCAGCGGCCACACTCGCGCCTGCAGCGACAGATCGAGCGCCGCTCGGTCCTCCGACTCCCAGCTCACGTCCTGGGTGATGAGGAGCGGCGGCGGCAGCACGCCAGCCAGCACATGGAGTGCGGCCATCAGCTTCCCGGTCGTCGCCACGTCGGCGAAGGAGAACTGCACGTGGGCCTGCGCGAGCTCCAGACGGACCCTGCGCCGCTCGGCCAGCGCGAAGGCCACCAGCGCCTCGGGATCGAACCAGCGCTGGAGCCGGGAGTAGCCCCCGCTCAGCTCCCCGAAGCGCTCCTCGAGGCTCCGCTCGTCTTCCTCCTCCGGCTCGCGCGGCTCCTCTCCGAGCGTCCGCTGCCAGACGCTGCGCCCGAACACGTGCGCCTGAGCCCGAGCAGCCACCCCACGAGCTGCCGCGGCGCTCAGCGCCAGCGGTCCGAGCCGCCCTCCCCCACCAAGCACCCAGCTGCCATCCGGCGCGCCGCGCCCCTGAATCGATAGCTCGAAGCGCCACGGCACGAAGCACCACAGCGCGCAGCCGAGGAGCACGCCCAGGGCAACCAGGAGCCAGACCACGTCACTCGTCTTTGGACTCGCCGGCTGCCAGCGCCTTCGGGCCGTCGCTTGCCAGCGCGTCGACCTCTCCGCGCGGCAATATTTCCAGGCCCCGCCGCAGCACCGCCTTCTTGCCTCGCTTGAGCGCCAGCATGTGGGGCACCCCGTCTTGCCCGACGACCACGAAGGCCTTGGGCTCGACCGTCATCGCGCCGCCAACGCCGCCGCCCTCGATGCCCGCGTCTCCCTTGAGCGCGTCTCGCTTGGCCTTGCCGTCCAGACCGACGGTCGCCGCGCCGAAACCGATGCTGACCTTGGACAGCGGCAACACCTTCGCGTCACCAGCGTCTCGCACCTGCCCGACGACCGCGTCGCTCTTCGCAACCCGACTCACCTCAGCCAGCAGCCCCTTGACCAGGTCATCGAGTTCCATGACCACGACTTCATCACGCTTGCCGCGCGCCGTCAAAGCGAGTGACCGGAGCGGCGCGAGACGCGGCGCTGTGGGGTTTCGATTCACGCGCCATCGTGCCATATCTGCGCCTTCGCCTCGTCGGAGCTTCCCGCGACGACCAACGTTCCGCCTCGACGCCCCTCATGGCAGCCGCAGAACCCAAATCGTCGGCCTCACCCCCGAACCCCGATGGCTCCCCGCAAGGGAAAGCCACGCCGTCGACCGGGCAGTCGAGGTTGCGTCGCATCCTCGCGCTGGCGCTGCCCATCGTCGGCGGCATGATCTCTCAGAACCTGCTGAATCTGGTCGACACCTTCATGGTGGGTCGTCTTGGAGACGCAGCGCTGGCCGGAGTTGGCCTCGCGTCGTTCGCCAACTTCCTCACGCTCGCGCTGATCACGGGGTTGTCGTCGGGCGTGCAGGCGATCAGCGCCCGTCGACTCGGCGAGGGAAAGTCCGAGCAGACGGCGCTCAGCCTGAATGGCGGTCTGCTGCTCGCTCTGGGTCTCGGCGCTCCCCTCAGCGTCGTCATCTACTACGGCGCCAGCACCCTGTTTCCGCTGCTGGTCGATCAACAGAACGTGGTCGACGTCGGCGTCGGCTACTGGCAGATGCGCGCGCTCTCGATCGTTGCCGTGGGGATTAATTTCTCATTTCGCGGGTTCTGGAACGGGGTCGGCGAATCCTGGCGCTACTTCATCACGTTGCTCGTGATGCACCTGTCCAACATCGCGATCAGCTACGCGCTGATCTTCGGCGTCTGGGGCATGCCGGAGATGGGCGCCGACGGCGCTGGGCTCGGCAGCAGCATCGCGACCTTCCTCGGCACACTGGTCTACTTCGTCCAGGGCCTCGCGCGGGCGCGGCCCCTGGGTTTCCTGCGGGGCCTGCCGAGCCGCGAGGTGCTGATCAACCTGCTGCGCCTCAGCACGCCCGCCGGTATTCAGCAGCTGTTCTTCGCTGGCGGTATGACGGCGTTCTTCACCATCGTGGGCCGCGTCGGCACTCGAGAGCTGGCGGTCAGCCAGGTGCTGGTCAACCTGTTGCTGCTGGCGGTGTTGCCCGGCATGGGCTTCGGCATGGCCGCGGGCTCGCTGGTCGGACAGGCCCTCGGAAGGAGCACGGAGCAGGACGCTCGGCGCTGGGGTTGGGACGTCGCGAAGCTCGCCGTGGGCGTGATCGCGATACTGGTGATCCCTGGACTTCTGTACCCTCAGCTTCTCCTACGTCCTTTCCTCACGGATCCAGAGACACTGGCGCTGGGGGTGACACCCCTGCGGGTGATCTGCGTGGGGCTACCGATCGACACCCTGGGGCTGGTGTTGATGCATGGCTTGATCGGCGCGGGCGACGCGAAGCGGACCATGCTGGTCTCCGTCGCGACGCAGTGGATCGTGGCGATCCCGCTGGCCTACGTCGTGGGTCCAGTGGTCGGCCTCGGCCTCGTTGCCCTGTGGCTGAGCTACATGTCGAGTCGCATCCTCAACACCGGCGTGTTCGCGGCGATGTGGCAGCGCAGTGGCTGGACGGCGATCCGAGTCTAGACGACGCTGACGAGCGTGGTCGGTCCCAGCAAGAAGCGCGTCCCACGACCACCACGCGCGCGCTCCACGAGCCTGGAGCCATCGACGCCCGCCTGAGTGAGCGTCTGCCGCGTGCGGTGGATCAACGTGTTCAGCTGCACTCGTGTTGCCCCATCGCCATGCCAGATCATCGGGATCAGCTGGGCGTCACTCACCCAGTCACCGGCTTTGCCCGGTGCTGGCGGGCGCAGCAGCGATGCGATCAGATCGCAGCGTCTGTCCGCGAGGAACACACGGTACTCATCGTCGAGGCAGATGCGCAACAAGCCCCCGTTGGGCAGGAACTCGAGGTCGACGCTCGATGGGAAATGCTCCGCCACCCCCGATGCACTGGCGATCCCCTTTCCGTCGCGCAACAGCCGCAAGCGCATCCCCGCGAAGGAGAACTCGTCGCGGTCATCCATCGAGATCAGCTCATCGACGACCATGGCTCCTCCGTTGATGTGGATGGGCGCGGTGGCCTGGGCCACCAGCCCGCGGTCCACCGTGGTCAGGATCAGCGCGCTCGGTGGCCACCCCGAGAGGTTGAGCTGATCCTTGGCCCCCCCGCCGATGGTGAAGACCGGCCCGAGCACGCGGTAGCGCTGAGAGTCCGTCTCCAAGAGCCACGGACCTGGGGAGCTACTCGCCGGCTCGATCTCCACCGCACAGCGCGCGCCGGGCAGCTCGAGCACGTCGCCGTCCTGCAGCCAGGCCTCCACCTGAACTGGCCGCTCGTTGACCTGGACACCATGACGACCGAGGCAAAAGATCTGCGTGCCCTGGTTTCCGTGGGTCACCAGCGCGTGACGGCGACTCGCGAACGGCGACGAGAGCACCACGCTGCACGTGGAGTCCCGCCCGAGCATCACCCCCGCGGAGGAAAGCTGGATGCGGACGCCGTGTCGATCCTTCAACCAGGCGGTCATCTGCGGCGCCCTTCAAGCTCGGGCACCTGCTCCGGCACCGTGTGTCGCCGAGGCGATCTCCTCATGGGAACCCCCTAGTCATAGGGCCAATGGCGGTCGCTTGTCGACATTCCGCTGCCTGGAGCAAGCCGCCGCGCTGATGTGCCCCAGCGCCGTCCGGCGATTTCGGGTATGCCTTGCAGCCATGGAGCTCAGAAGCTTCGGTGGACTCGGGGTGCGGCTCTCGACGCTGCGCCCAGGGGAGACCGCGCGCGGTTTGGTGGTGTTGATGCACGGGTTCGGGGCGACGGGCTCGGACCTGGTGCCCCTGGCGCGTCAGATCCCGAGGCCCGAGGGTGTGCGCTTCGCGTTTCCAGAGGCGCCACTGGTGCTCGATCCGATGTTCGACGCGCGGGCCTGGTGGCCCATCGACGTCGCGGCGCTCGAGGAGGCGATGGCCCGCGGGGAACACCGCGATCGCACCCAAGACGACTCCCCCGAGCTCGCGGGAGTCAGCCAGCAGCTCGAGGGGTGCTTGGACGAGCTGCAGAGCGAGCTTGGCCTGACGGCCGCTCCGCTGGTGCTCGGCGGGTTCAGCCAGGGCGCCATGCTCGCCTGTGACGTTGCCGCACGGAGCCAGCGGCGACTCGCCGGGTTGTGGGTATTCAGCGGCACCTTGCTGGCCGAGCCCCGCTGGCGGCTTGGCTTCTCCAGGCGTGCCGAGATACGACCCGTGTGCCGCGTCTTGCAGAGTCATGGGCGCATGGATCCGCTGCTCGCCTTCGCGCATGCCGAGCGCCTGCGAGCGCTCCTCGAGGAATCGGGGCTTCCGGTCACCTGGATCCCGTTCAACGGACAGCACGAGATCCACGGCGGCGTTCTCGATGCCGCGGGTGAGTTCCTCGAGAGGGTCTTCGAGGGCGAAGCTGGATCGGACGGGGGTGAGGGATGAAACTCGCGGCAATCGACATTGGCTCGAACTCGGTGCACATGGTGGTCGCGGAGACCACCGGGCGAGAGACCTTCGAGGTGATCGACCGAGAGAAGGCCATGGTCAAGCTGGGCGCGGGGGCCTTTCGCGACCATCGTCTGACGCCTCGAGCCTTCGACGCCGGCCTCGACGTGCTGCGTCGCTACCGCAAGCTCGCGGACCGCCTCGGCGCCGACGAGATCCTCGCGGTAGCAACGGAGGCGATCCGCGACACCGAGAACGGTGGAGAGTTCCTGTCTCGAGTCGGCCAGGAGACGGGCATCGAACCGCGAGTCATCTCCGGGCGCGAGGAGGCGCGCCTGATCTACCTCGCGGTGCGCAACGCCCTGGACTTCGGCAGCGACAAGATCCTGGAGATCGACATCGGCGGTGGCAGCGTCGAGCTGATCGTCGGCGACACGAGACACCTGCTGTTGAGCGAGAGCGTGAAGCTCGGCGTGCAGCGCCTGCGCGATCTGTTCGGCGACCAACCCCTCGGCAAGGGGCGCCGCAAGCAGCTCGAGGAGCACGTGCGACGCGTCGCTGGACCGGCCATCAAGCACGCCCGGGCCCTGGGTTTCAGTCGAGTCGTCGGTACGTCGGGAACCATCCGTGCGCTGGGTGACGCGGCTCATCGCCTCGCGGGCAAGCAGCCCTGGCGGTCCGTCAACGCAGAGGTGGCCGAGCTCAAGGATCTGAAGCGTCTGGCAGATAGACTGACCGGCATTTCGTTGAGCGAGCGGGGGGAGATCAAGGGCATCGACCGGGAGCGCACGGACACCATCCACCTCGGCTCCGTGCTCCTGATCGAGCTACTCGAGCTCGCCCGCGCGGAGAGCATCACCCTGTGTGAAGCGTCGCTCCGTGAGGGGGTGATCCTGGAGTTCCTGGGGCGCAAGTCGGATGGAACCGCCGTTCTCGCCATCCCCGACGTGCGACCGCGAGCCACGCTGCAGCTGGCGCGCAAGTACGGGATGGGAGGGCCCCGGGAGCGCCACGTCGCCAAGCTCGCGCTGCAGATCTTCGACCAGACCGTGCTCCACCATGAGCTGGGTTCGAGGGAGCGCGAACTGCTCGAGTACTCCGCGCTGCTTTTTTCCGTAGGGCAATATATCGGGTTCCGCAACTACCAGGCGCACTCGGACTACATCATCTCCAACTCCGGGATCCGCGGCTTCAACGACGAAGAAGTGGAGCTGATCAGCCTCGTCGTGCTGTATCACCGCAAGGGCGAGCCCTCGAAGAAGCACCCCCGAGTCAAGGCACTGGACAAGCCGGCGCGGCGCGTGCTGAAGGTACTGAGCGCGATCCTGCGCGTCAGCGTGGGGCTCGATCGCTCGAACAGCCAGTCGGTGAACAACGTGCGCTGCGAGGTCAAGGACGAGGTGCTGCACCTGTTCGTCAGCGGAGAAGACGACCTGGAGCTAGCGATCTGGGGCGGTCAGCGGCGGAGCGAGCCGCTCGGGAAGGCCCTCGGGTTGGACGTCGAGGTGGTGCGCCGGGCTGGTGAACGGGACGAGGAGTGAGCGCCTCCGTGGCGTGAGCGCGCGTGAGCACGCGGGAATGGAACCGGCCCACGCGCCCACCCCCGCACGGACAACCAGCAGCTCGCCCCCACGGGCACTTTCCCTCACTGTTTCGCGGCCATACTCCCGACGAAAAAGGCCATCCCAACGCGGTGCGACTTCGCGCAAAAGATGCTAGGTGGGGCGATTGCCTGATTTCGGTACGCGCGACCTCCTGTCGCGTCTCAGAAGCCCAGCGAGCCTCAGATGACAAGCAACCCCGCAAAAGCACTCCCCACCGCGGACCAGGAACTCCAGGCCATCGTCGACGAGGAGCGTGGCTGTCTGGAGCGCGTGGTGGACCACCTGCGTCAGAAGACGCAAGCGAAACCGGCAGCGCAGGAGATCGACTACGACTCGCAGCTGATCAGCCTGCGCGACCAGATCGCGAATGCACGGCTCGAGGACGTGCCGCCGCTGGTCGAGCAGATGGAGCGCATCGCCACCCTCGCCTCGCGGCACCGGGTGAGCACGGAAGGCTGGGTGGACCCTACGTCGCCCTATTTCGGCCGCATGGTGCTCAGCGAGGGCGAGCGAACGCGAGAGGTGCTGATCGGTCGTTCGACGTACCTGGACACCAAGAGCGGCGTCCGCATCGTCGACTGGCGCGACGCCCCCGTCAGCCGGCTCTTCTACCGCTATGAGGAGGGCGAGGACTACGTCGAGACGTTCGGCGATCGAGAGGTGGAAGGGGACGTGGTGACCCGCCGCAGCCTGGCGATCAGCGAGGGCGTCCTGCGTCGCATCGTCACGCCACAAGGCACATTCGTCCGCACGCGAGAGGGAGAGTGGCAGCGCGCAGGCTCGTCGACCCGCCTGCACGGAGGTCAGGGCTCTGCCCTGCGCGCGGAAGACCATCACCGGCCAGGAAAGCTGGGTGTCCAAGGGGCAGACACTCGCGAGGACAAGCACCTGAAGGAGATCACGGCGCTGATCGACCCCAGGCAGTTCGACCTGATCACGCGCCCGGACTCGGGCCTGGTGGTCATCCAAGGTGGCGCAGGCTCAGGCAAGACCACCATCGGCCTGCATCGCCTCGCCTATCTCGCGTTTCAGGACAACCGTCGTTTCCGTCCGGATAAGATGTTGGTCGTCGTCTTCAACGACGCGCTCGCGCGTTACGTGGCGCGTGTGTTGCCAGCGCTCGGGGTTTCCGGGGTCGCGGTGCGCACCTACGAAGAGTGGGCGAGCAAGCTACGGCTTGCCCACGTCCACGGCCTGCCTCGACTGTACACCGACGACACGCCTGCGAACGTCACCCGACTGAAGAAGCACCCTTGCATGCTGGACGCCATCGACGCGTACGTCAGTCGGGTGGAGGGGCGCATCTTCGATCAGCTCGAGTCCGCGCTGGACGGCGCTTCGGAGAGCTCGCGGGAGGCGGTGGTCGGAGCATTTCGGCGCGCCGCGACGGACTCTCGCCCCCTGTCCCACAAGATCCATGCTGCGCTGAACAAGGCGACCGAGCCCCGGACCCGCTTGCCCAGCGCAGTGCGCACGCGTACCGAGGCGCTGCTGACCCGCAGTCGAGCCGAGGCGCGAGACGTGGCGACGGCGTGGGCAGAGATCCTGAGCGATCTGCCGAGCCTGCTCGAGGCCTTCAAGGACGCCGACGACATCAGCCGTGCGGAAATCGAACGCGCGCACGCCTACTGCTCTCAGCGAGTCAACCTGGCGCTGGACGAGCTCGAGCGTCACCAGGAGGACGCTCAGCGCGTCGCTGATCAGCGAGACGCCCAGCGCGGCGACAAGCGCGGGAGCCGACCGCAGAGACGGCAGGAGGAGCGGCGCGAAGACGACGAACCGTTCACCGCCATCGACGGCGGTGACGTGGAGGAGCACGCCAAGCTCGATCGCGAAGACGACACCCTCCTGCTGCGTCTCGTGCAGCGCATGCGTGGTCCGCTGATGCGGGGCAAGGGCAAGGAGGCGCTCGTCTACGAGCACGTCCTGGTGGACGAGGCACAGGACCTGAGCCCGGTGGAGCTGGCGGTCGTCGTGGGCACGGTGAGCCGTGCACAGAGCGTCACGCTGGCGGGCGACGTCGCGCAGCGCCTGCACATGGACAACGGCTTCAGCGGCTGGGACAGCACCCTCGCGCGCCTCGGCTTGGATCACGTCGCCGTGGAACCGCTGAAGCTCTCGTATCGCTCCACTGCGGAGATCCTCGAGTTCTCGACCTCGGTGCTCGGTCCGCTCGCCTCGGACGATCCGCCGGCGGCCACGCGACACGGTGCGCCGGTCGAGCTGTTCCGCTTCGCCCACGCTGGGGATGCCGTCGGCTTCCTGAGCGAGGCCCTGCGCACGTTGATGGCCGAAGAACCGAGCTGCACGGTCTGCGTGATCGGACGCTACCCGGAGCAAGCCGACATCTACTACGACGGCCTGAAGAAGGGCGAAGTGCCCTTCCTCCGCCGCATCGCTGCGCAGGACTTCCCGTTCCGGGCTGGCGTGGACGTCACCGACGTACGCCAGGTGAAGGGTCTCGAGTTCGACTACGTGGTGCTGCTGGATGTCAACGAGAGCTCGTACCCGGTGGATGACGAGGCTCGCCACCTGCTCCACATCGCAGCCACGCGCGCGGCTCACCAGCTCTGGGTGGTCTCCGCGGGCAAGCCCAGCCGCCTCCTGCCAGAGCAGTTGCGCGACCGGGGCTATTGAACGAAGCTCGGCCCCATGCACGGGAAGCTCCAGAGCGCACTCGGCCTTGGAACCTGGCTCGCCGTCGCGTTCAGCCTGACCCTCTCGGCCTGCGCCCGCCCCGCGCCTCGAGCGCCCGACGCGCCTCCCGCACCCGAGGCGCACGAGGAGGAGGCGGTGAAAACACCAACCCCTCCGCTGTTCAGCCGCATCGAGCTGCCGGCGCCGGAGGACTTTCACGGTATCCGCGTCAAGGACGGCTATGCGCTGAGCGTCGAGGAGCTCCTGGGTGAGCTCACCACGGCGGATGTGCTGTGCGCCGGCGAACAACATGACGACGTGCATCACCACTGGGCACAGTACCTGCTGCTCAACCAGCTGATCGAGCGGCGCCGCATGAACGGGCGCGGCGTGGCGCTGGGCCTCGAGATGGTGAGCCGCCGCGCGCAGCCGGCGCTCAACCGCTGGCTCTCTGGCGAGTCCAGGGCCCGTCAGACCCTGGACGAGCTGAATTGGAACGAGACCTGGGGCTACGACTTCGGCTTCTACGCACCCATGTGGTGGCTCGCCAGGCAAAACGGCGTGGAGATCATCGGACTGAACCTCGAGCGTTCCCTGAGCCGGAAGATCGCCCGGGTAGGCCTCAAGGGTCTGAGCGACGAGGAGCGGGCCCTCCTGCCCCGACGCATGAACATGAGCAGCCGAGACCACCGCGCCTACTTCGACCAGGCGATGGCACATCACCCCCCGCCGGTCTCGTCTCGACGCAGGTACTACGAAGTTCAGGTGGCCTGGGACGAGACCATGGCGGACACCGCGAACAAGTGGCTCGAGAAGAAGGCGCCCGCGAGCCAGCTCCTGATCCTCGCCGGGCTCGGCCATTGCCGGAACAGCGCCATCCCGGAGCGCATCGAGCGCCGCAGCGATCAGACGCGGGTGCTCAGCGTGCGGCCGTGGCGCGAGGGTGACGAGCCAGGGCTGCCCAAGTTGCTCGAGGAGGGCGCCTTCGACTACGTGCTGGTGATGAGTCGGGAGAGCAAGCCCAGCCATCATCGCGGGCGACGTGGCTCAGGCCGCGGACGCGACCGACGCTGATGCTGGCCGAGCTGCTGCCCTCCCACACCAGCCTGCTGCAGCGCGGCCAGTCGCTGCTCGGCCTGGCGATCTTGATCGGCTTCGCGTGGCTGCTCTCGGAGCGCCGCGGGAAGGTGCGCTGGCGCCCGGTGCTGTGGGGCGTCGCCCTTCAGCTCGGCCTCGGCCTGATCGTGCTGAGCCCGACGCTCCAGGGCTTCTTCTTTGCGGCCGTCGACAGCGGCGTGAAGCGGCTGCTCAGCTTCAGCGAGGCGGGAGCGAACTTCGTCTTCCAGAGCATCGAGCCGCACCAGATCTTGGATCCCAGCGGAAAGGCAGTCACCTTCGTCGGGCGCATCTCTCCGCCAGTGAAGACCTTCGCGTTCTGGATCCTGCCGACCATCGTCTTCTTCTCGAGCCTCACCTCGATCCTCTACCACCTGGGTATCATGCAGCGCGTCGTCTGGGGGATCGCCTGGGTCATGCAACGCACGATGAAGGCTAGCGGGGCCGAGGCGTTGAGCGCTGCAGCCAACATCTTCATGGGCCAGACCGAGGCACCGCTCTTCGTGAAGCCCTACATCGCCAAGATGACGCGCTCGGAGCTGAGCGTCGTGATGACCGGAGGCTTCGCCACCGTCGCTGGCGGCGTGATGGCCGCCTACGTTGGCTTCCTCAAGGATCTACCCGGGATCGCGGGCCACCTCGTGACCGCGTCCATCCTCAGCGCGCCGGCGGCGATCGCGGTCTCGAAGCTGATGGTGCCGGAGACGGAGGAACCCGAGACCCTCGAGAGCCTGGATCTCGCTGCGAGGAGCCCGCACTCGAATGTGCTCGAGGCCGCCGCGACCGGCGCCGCCGATGGCGCCAAGCTCGCGATCAACGTCGGCGCGATGCTGATCGCCTTCGTGGGACTGGTGGCGATGGTGGACTTCGGGCTCTCGAACATCAGCGTCGCCGGCGAGGTCCTGAGCCTCTCGCGCATCCTTGGCTGGGTGTTCTCGCCCTTCGCCTTCATCATGGGCGTCCCCTGGAGCGAGGCGCCCGCCGTCGGGCGTCTCCTCGGGGAAAAGCTCGTGCTGACCGAGTTCCTGGCATACATCCACCTCGGCGACCTGGTGCGGCAATCACCTGCGGTGCTGAGCGAGCGCTCCGCAGTGATCGCCTCGTACGCGCTGTGCGGCTTCGCGAACTTCGCCAGCATCGGCATTCAGCTCGGCGGCATTGGCGGCATTGCGCCCAAGCGCATGCCCGACCTCGCGAGCCTGGGCCTGAAGACGATGATCGGCGGCAGCCTGGCCGCCTTCATGACCGCCTGCGTCGCGGGCGCCCTGCTCTGAGCTCCATGGCCGCGCGGCATCGGATCCAGAACCGCGCGGAGCTACTCGGCGTCGAAGAACCGACTCGCGCCCGCCGACAGCGAGCGCTGGAGCTGTGCGAACGACTGCTGGACAGCCTCGACCCCTACGAAGCCACTCGGAGGAGCCTGCGCGCTGTCTTTCCACGCGGCATCTGCGATGGGCGCTCCCATGTGCTGGCGATCGGCAAGGCAGCCGTCGCCATGGCGCGAGCGGCGCTGGACGAGGTTGGAGCCCGGAGTGGCTTCGTGCTCGCCCCCGAGCCGGCAAGCGAGGACCTCTCTCCCCTGATCCTGCTGCGCGGCGGGCACCCCTCGCCTTGCGCCGAGGCGCCAGCCCATGCCCAGCAGGTCCTCGCGCACCTTCAGCGTCTCGGAGCGGGAGAGCAGCTGCTGTGTCTGATCTCTGGCGGAGGCTCGGCGCTCTTCGAGCTGCCCCGCGCAGGACTCCGTCTCGAAGATCTGGCTCGCACCGGCGAGCTCCTGATGCACGGGGGCGCCAGTATCCAGGCGCTGAACCTGGTGCGGCGCAGCCTCTCGCAGGTCAAGGGCGGCGGCGTGCTCCGCGCCTGCCCGAACCTCGCCGTCACGAACTTCATCCTCAGCGACGTCGTCGGCGGACCGCTGTACGCCGTCGCGAGCGGGCCGACCGTACCCGTCCACGACCCGTCAGCGAATCCACTGGCCTTGCTCGAGGATTTCGGGGTGAGGAGCGCTACGCCCGGCGCCGTGATCGCCCTGCTGGAAGCCGACGCACGACGCGCCCACCCGAGCAGCGCCGGGACCGAGCGCCTCCAAGCAACCGAGCGGTGCTTCTCACCCCCGAACATGCGAATCCCTGCGGCAACTCCACCGACGTGGGTGGTCGCTGACAACGACCGTGCCGTGCGCCTCGTCGAGCAGCACGCAAGCGACCTCGGGCTCGCGCTCCAGGTGCTGCCGGGTCATCTCGAAGGCGACGCAGCCACCGCAGGAGCAGGGCTGTCGACGCGCGTTCGTGGAGGCGGAACCGGAAGCTTCGCCTGGGGCGGCGAGACGACGGTGCGCATCGACGCCCCGAACCCGGGGCGCGGCGGCCGCAACCAGGAGCTGATACTTGGCGCTGCTCGCAGCGCGCTCGCCCACGGGAGCTTCAGCGGGACGCTGGTCGCCCTGGGGAGTGACGGAGTCGACGGTCGAAGTCCTGCGGCAGGCGCACTGCTCGACGCGGAGGTGCTGCAGAGGCTGAGCCTCACCGACGTGGAGGCCGCCCTCGACGGTCATGACAGCTACACGCTGCTCGAGGGCGCTGGCGCCGCGCTGATCACCGGGCCGACGGGAACCAACGTCGCCGACCTGTGCTTCTGGCTGGCGTGACCTCGGCGCCTACTTGGTCTTCGGCCGGAAGCGTAACAGCGCCTTGATCCGCAGGGTAACGGACTGGCTGCGCTTGCCCATGGTGGTCTTCAGGCTGATCTTCGTGCTGGTCTTCATGCGCCCCTTGGGCACCGGATTCTCGAGGTCGAAGTAGGACTCCCCTTCACCCTTGGAGGTCATCTTGACCAGCTCGGTCTTGGCGCCAGGGGGCGCACCGGGCAGCTTGATCTCGCCCTTGGGCGCGATCTGGCGCATCTCCACTCGCGTGCGTCCGACGCCGTCCTTCAGCGACACCAGCTCGTAGATGGCGATCTGCGTCAGGGGGAGGCCTTGCTGCACGACCGAGGTGTTCACGGCCCACTTGGCGCCGACGCCAACCGCTTCCGCGGGGAGCGGCGCGCTCATGCCGCCCAGGTTGGCCTGCAGTCCTTGAAGGATCTGGTTCATCTCCACGCTGTCCACCTTCGCGGCGTCGAACTTGAGCGCCTTCTGCACTCCGCGGTCGTTCACCTCGCTGATGCCATGCAGCTTCGGCAGCTTTCCGAGCGCCGTCTCGAGCTGCTTCTGGATGGGCGCTGGGAGCTGACTGGCGTTGCGCACGCGCGGGCGCAGGCCGATCAGGTCGACCAGGAAGTCGCCGTCGCTCTGCTTCTCCTTCACCTTCAGCTTGGCGAGCATCTCGAGCTTGGGAACGAAGCCGGCCTTCTGCTTCTTGCCGTCGGTCTCCACCTCGAGCTCGCTGCGAGTGGTGAGCCGCACCACGCCACCCGCACCCACGGGGTACTTGTAGCGCAGCTGCTGGCGAGGCTCTGCGCCCGCCTCGAGCAGCTTGATCTCGCCGTTCTTCATCTTGGGCAGCTTGTCCCAGACGCTCTTGCCCTTCGCCTGCACGCTGGCACCCGGCGACGACGCGACAGTGGACGCGACCGGCTCGCGGAAGCTCGCCGGTGGCTTGCTCGGCTCGGCGGCTCGAGCAGCGCCCCCGATCCCCACGCTGGTCCCGACCAGGAGCAGCAGACCAACGCGTGCGCCGAACCGCGGCGTCCCACGCCGGTCGTTTGCCTTCAATCCCCTCGCGGCGCCGCTCTGACCCGCATCCAATGACCCGCTCTTCACCCCCCTCCCCTACCGCGACGGGGCAGCCTTGGCCAGCTTCCAGGCGGCGCGTGGCGCACTACTGAATAAGCCGGAACGTCGCTGCGTCACCCCTCGACGGCCGTGGAGTCAGCGCGGGATCGCCCGACAATCAGCGAGTTCTCGGCCGAGCTCCAGAGCCAGCTCCGAGCCGCGAGACGCTCGAGGGGAGCGCTCGGGCAAGCTGAGCAACGTGAGCGGGACTTGCAGGTCCAGACCCGACAGCTCTCGAAAGACGACGCCTCGACGACGGAGCTTGGCGGTCGAGCGGCTCACGATGCTCAGTCCAAGGCCGGCGGCGACGAGGCTGATGAGCGCCAGCTTGCTGTCCGTCTCCTGTACCGGGGTCAAGCTCACCCCGGCCCGCCCCAGCGCTTCGCTCGCCGCGTTCGCCCACGCCGGCTCGATGTCGGCCCGCGCGAGGATCGCGGGCTGACCGCGCAACGCCCTGACCGGGATCTTTCTCCGCGCGGCAAGCGGATGGCGACTCGGCAACGCCACCACCATCGGCTCCCTGAACAGTACCTGCTCCGTCACCCCAGCGGCGTTCAGCGGCCCGCAGGCGAAGCCGAGCTCGATGCGCTGCTCGAGCAGCGCCGCGGGTTGCTGGCCGCTCCTCAGCTCCATCAGCTCGAGCTGGAGCTCCGGCGAGGCCTTCCTGAGCTTGCCGAGCCAGATCGGGAGGATCTCGTACGTCGCGGGGGTCGTGTAGCCGACACGCAGCAGGCCGCTTTGCCCCGCGGCAACGCGATGGAGCTGCGACACCACCTGGTCCGCCTCGCGCAACCAACGGCGCGCCACCGGGAGCAGATGAAGTCCCGCGTCGGTCAACGCCACGTGCCGCCGGTCGCGGTCGAAGAGCACTGCGCCAACCGCTTCTTCCAGCTTCTTGATCTGCACGCTGAGCGGGGGTTGGCTGATGTGCAGGCGGCGAGCTGCGTGACCAAAGTGCAGCTCCTCCGCCACGACGACGAAGGCTCGCAGCAAGCGCTGGTCGAGGGCGTCGACGGCTGTCATAGCGAAATCATATCACAGCGCTGGAAGTCGATATTGGACGGTATCAGGAGGCGGCTGCACGCTGCGGCCATGAACGACACCAAGAGCCGGGTCATCCACCGCTACTTCGACGAGCTGTTCAACCAGGGAAAGCTCGAGCTGGTCGACGAGCTGTTGCACCCCGACTACGTGAACCACTCCCCAGGCTCGCCGCAGCAGCCCTGCGGGCGTGAGGGCGTCAAGCAGGTGGTCCGCGATCTGCGCAGCGCCTTTCCGGACCTGCACTACACCGTCGAAGATCTGGTGATCGGCTCGGACAGCGTCGCCGTGAGGACGACGCTCCGCGGCACTCAGCGCGGTGCGTTCTACGGCACACCGCCCACCGACAAACCGGTCGAGGTCTCGCAGATCACCATCGAGCGCTTTCGCGACGGTCGCATCGTCGCTCACCACCGCTTGACCGACGAGCTCGGTCTGATGCGACAGCTCGGCGTGCTCTGAGCGTTGACGCTCGCCGCGGCATCGAGGCTTCGCGCGCTTTTCCAGCGCCTGACCCGACCTGGCGCTGGGAACGCAGCCAAGGCGTCGTACACTGCGCTCGCGAACCGGGGCCCCGGCGTCCCACAACGGATGGAAGCGAGCATGCAGAACTACGATCGGATCTTCATCGATGGCAGCTGGGTCGAGCCCGGCGGCGACGGGCACTTCGACGTCATCAACTCCTCGACCGAGGAAGTGATGGGTCGCGTCCCGAGGGGCACGCCGGAAGACGCCAGTCGCGCCGTGGAAGCCGCCGCCGCAGCCTTCCCCAGCTGGTCGGCGACGCCGGTCTCCGAGCGCGCCGCGCTGCTCAAGCGTCTCCAGGCTGGCCTCGCGGAGCGCGCCGGGGAGATCGCCCAGACCATCAGCGCCGAGGTGGGCATGCCGATCAAGCTGGCGAGGGCCATTCAGGCGGGCCTGCCCACCCTGGTGATGGGGCAGTTCGCCGAGCTGATCGAGAACTACGAGCTCGAGCGCCAGGTCGGTAACTCCCTCGTGGTCAAGGAGCCAGTGGGGGTCGTCGTCGCCATTACCCCGTGGAACTACCCGCTGCACCAGATCGTCGCCAAGGTCGCCCCAGCGCTCGCCGCGGGGTGTACCGTCGTGCTCAAGCCCAGCGAGGTCGCACCGCTCAGCGCGTTCATGCTGGCCGAGATCTTCGAGGCGGTGGGCGCCCCGAAGGGGATCTTCAACGTGGTCAGCGGTGACGGACCCACGGTGGGCGAAGCCCTGGTGAGCCATCCCAAGGCGGACATGGTGAGCTTCACGGGTTCGACGCGAGCCGGACGGCGCGTGTCGGAGCTGGCCGCCCAGAGCATCAAGCGCGTCGCCCTCGAGCTTGGCGGCAAGAGCGCCAACGTGATCCTCGACGACGCCGATCTGGGTCGCGCCGTGAAGAGCGGTGTCGGCGCGTGCTACCTGAACTCCGGGCAGACCTGCTCGGCGCTGACGCGCATGCTGGTGCCGAAGAGCAAGCACGACGAGGCGGTCGCCATCGCCAAGGCCACCGCGGAGAGCTTCACCCTGGGCAACGCCGTCGAGGGCGCGGGCAAGCTGGGCCCGCTGGTCAGTGAGAGCCAGCGGGAGCGGGTGCGCGGCTACATCCGCCGCGGCGTGGAGGAGGGAGCGACCCTGGTCACCGGTGGTGCCGAACCGCCGGACGGCCTCGAGAAGGGCTACTTCGTGCAGCCGACGGTGTTCGCCAACGTCAAGAACGAGATGACGATCGCGCAGGAGGAGATCTTCGGGCCGGTGCTCTGCATCATCCCCTACGAAGACGAAGCCGACGCCATCCGCATCGCCAACGACTCGCCGTACGGCCTGGCGGGCGCCGTCTGGTCCGCGGATGCCGAGCGCGCCAGGCGCGTCGCGCGGCAGCTCCGCACGGGGCAGGTCGACGTGAACGGCGGCGCGTTCAACGCCCTGGCGCCCTTCGGCGGCTACAAGCAGTCGGGAAATGGCCGCGAGTACGGCGAGCACGGCCTGGACGAGTTCTTCGAGATCAAGTCTTTGCAGCTCTGACGGCGCTCCCCACGGAACCGCGCGCGGCTTGCGGAGGCGGGTGGCGCGACTTGCACCGGCAGGCACTCCCCACGGAAATTCTTCTCCGCGCGGAGAGCGCGACAGCGTGTGGTCTCAGGTAGGTGCTAATATGCGTTTCCCTGGGGCGCGCGGTGTCGTTTGGCGCTCCTCACCCCCTGCCCCTCTCGGATCTGCAATCTCAAATGCGAAAGCCTCCAGGATCCTCCCCGGATGCCGTTGTGAGATTTCGGGCATTTGCGCGCGGCAACCGCCTGGCATGAGTCCTGCTAACTACGGCTCAGAACCGGGCGGGATAGGAAGCTCGCGCCGGCTCCGAGGTTGCTATGGGGTGGGAAAACACGCAATTGATCGAGCGCCTGGCGGGGGCCCAGCGGGGTCGCCACAGCGGAGTGCTCACCGTCCATGGTCCAGCGGCCAAGCTGGAGCTGCACCTGATCGAGGGCTCCGCGGCCTTCGTCGGCAACGCCCTGGGCGGCCGGGACGCGCTGGACGACAAGAGCTGCGAGCTGCTGGAGAAGGCGCTGCACTGGAACAAGGTGGCGATGTCCTTCGCTCACAAGGCGCCCAGTGTGCTGCGACGCTCCACGCATCGTCTGAACCTGGAGCGCCTGGTGACCCGGGCCATCCGCGACCATTTCGACGACTACCACTCGGGAGTGCGTCCCGTGCCCGAAGCGGCCATGCCCGGTCGCAGAGTCATTGCCGACGCAGCTCCACCAGTACCGCCAAGCGCCCCGCACCACGCGCGGGTTGCGGCTGGTCGCGGGCGCTCCTGAGCTACTGCACCAGGCCTGGCTGACTCAGGGAAAAGGGCGCAATTTCGGCGTCGAACTGCTCTCCCGTCGGACGCACCATCTGATAGGTGCCGTGCATCGAGCCGAACGGGGTCGTCAGCGGACAGCCTGACGTGTACTGGAAGTGCTCGCCCTGAGCCAGGCTTGGTTGCTCCCCGACGACTCCAGGTCCCTTGACCTCTTCGACGTCGCCGTTGGCGTTGGTGATGATCCAGTGACGGCTCACGAGCTTCACCGGCTCCTCGCCCTCGTTGGTGATGGTGACCTGATACAGGAAGAACCACTCCCCACGCCGAGGATCGGAGTGCTCGGGAGAGTAACGAGGTCGCACTTGGACGCGCACGCCTCGGGTGACCGCTTCGCTGCTACCGTCGCTCATGGCTGCGGCTTAACACTGCGCGGGGTCAGCGACCAAGCTTCGCCTTGGCCTTGCGCAAACGCGCCTCGGCGTCCTCCAGGCTCTTCGGGCGCGCGCGCTTTCCGGTCAGCGCCTGCCAGCCCTTCACTTCTTCTTCCAGGGTCGCGACGGCGGCCTTCGCGTCACCGAGCTTCAGCTCGAGCTTCGACTTGCGCTCGAGGTACATGAGCTTCCTCGGGCCGTGGGCCAGCTTCACGGCGCGCGTCGTCGCCGCGAGCGCATCCTGGTTGCGACCGAGAGCGACGTACACCTGGGACAGCCGCGCCGGGGGCTCCGCCGACCCCGGGATCTGCTTCTCGCGCGCTTCGAGCATCTTCAGCGCCTCCTTCGGGCGGCCGAGCTCGAGGTAGGCCTTCGCGCGCCCGTAGTCGTACGTCGCCTGGATCTCCGGCTCGTCCGCCTTCTCCGCGGCGGCTTCCAGCGCCTTCAGTCCGGCTTCGATCGAAGCCTTGGCCCCCTGCTTGTCGCCCTTCAGCTCTCGCGCGTACGCCAGGATGTTGTGGGCGTCGGCGACGTCGTCGGGCGACATCACCTCGGGTGGTTCCGCGAGGAGATCGCTCAGGTGGGCCTCCACCTTGCGGATGGTCTCCTGCAGCGTCGGGTGGCTCTTCAGCCCCTGGGCACAGGCGAGCACCTGATTGGCGTAGTCGGCCGGGATCGAGGCGCCGACGACCTCATCCAGGTGATCCAGCCCAACGTGCACGCATTCACTGGCCATGCCCGCCCGAGCCAGGCTGCGCACCCAGCCTTTCAGGGCCTCGCTGCGCCGCGGCCAGTCCTTCGGGGCGCGCTCGACGGCGAGCCCGTACTGCTTCGCTGCCTCGCGGTGCTTCGACGCGGCGTGCAGCGCGCGAGCCTCGACCAGCGCCTTCAGCGGGCTGTCCTTGGGCAACGAGTCGCTGCTCAGCGCCTCGTGGGCCTCCAGGGAACCATCCAGGAACCCGCGCATCTCTCCCACGCTCGCAGAGCCTGGCCACATCCCGAGCACCGCACCCGAGGCGTCGAGCACGAAGAAGCTCGGCAGCACCTCGACCGCGTATTTCTCCTGAAAACCCGCGTTCTCGTCGCGGTCGGTGTCGAGCTCCACGAACACCATGCGCTCGCGATACGGATCGAAGGAGGCGTCGGAGAAGACGTAGTTCTTCATCGACAGACAGGTGTGACACCAGGTCGCCCAGGCATCCACGAACACGAGTTTCCCCTCGGATTTTGCCTTGGCCAGCGCCCCGGGCAGGTCATCGATCAGGACCTGGGGCTCGCCGGTCTTCGGGGGGTGAGGCGCGGCGGTCTCCGCCTTGACCGACGCGCCGGCGCTCGAGCTCGCCACGGGAGTCGGCGGCGCCTCCGGCTCCGTCGTCGCGCCACCACAAGCCACCATCAGCCCGAAACCGACTCCCAACACCGTCCAACGTCCCAGCTGCTTCATCGCGACCTCAACTGTAACAAACCGCCGAGGCCACGCAGCTCTTTGGTGGGAGCCGGAGCCGCCTCGACCTGCGCCGGGTCAGGGGCCGCCAGAGAGGGTCACGTACAGCACGGGCACCAGCGCACCGAGGAGGGCAATCACCGCACCTCTCCCAACCAAACCCTTGCGCCCGGGGATCATGAACAGGCCGCTGATGGCCAGGTAGAGTAGGAACACGGCGTAGCCGTCGGCGATGTAGCTCCAGGCCTTCTTGCCCCGGTTGAGGTGGAGCCAGTTGGCCAGGCGCAGGAAGAAGCGCGGCTTCTGTCCCTGCTCGAGGATGGATCCCGTCTTCTGATTCAGCTGCAAGGTGCGCCCGCTCGGCAGGGCGATCTCCAGCTCGTCGTCGGTGACGCGATAGACGTCGTTCGGCTTCTCGTCGAGCTTCAGCTTCTCGGCGACGATCTTGCCGATGGCTTCCTCGTCCTGGGTCTCGATGGGTCCGATCTCGTGGCGCTGCTCGATCTGGGTGAAGTTCGGATCCCAGTCCGCGATGTGGTTCACCGCCAGGCCGCTCAGCGCGTAGATCACCGTGAGGCCGACGGCGAAGTAGCCGATGTCACGGTGGATCGCGCGGACCCAGGGACGCCATTTGAAGCGCTTCTTCGACTTGGGCTGCGCTGGTTGCTGTTTCGCCGAAGGCTCACCCTCCGGACTATCGGTCTCGCTCACGCTTCACCGTCCATTTTCTCACGCTCATCCTGCCGCAGACCCACCGTTAGTTTCCGCAGGTCAATGTTAGTTCCGCGAGGTATCAGCTGTAGCGCTCTTCGAGCCAGGGGTTACCGCGGTTGTGATAGCCGCGCGTCTCCCAGTACCCGGGGTCGTCGTGCTTCACGAAGCGGATCCCGGTGATCCACTTGCTGCTCTTCCAGAAGTAGAGATCGGGGATCAACCCCCGCGCCGGGGCTCCGTGAGCCTCGGCCAGCGGCTTGCCGTCGAGCTCGTAGGTGACCATGCAGCTCTCCTTGAGCGCCTCACGGAGCGGCACGTTCGCGGTGTAGCCGTGGGCCGCCTCGATGATGGCGTAGCGCGCGCTCTTCTTGAGCCTGGCACGCTCGGCCAGCTCCTTGATACGCACGCCCTTCCAGTTCGCGTCGAGCACGGTCCAGCCGGTCACGCAGTGCACGTCTGCCTTCTGCTCCACCTGGGGCAGCTTCAGCAGACCGCGGAAGTCGATCTCGAAGGGCTTCTCGACCTCGCCGTGGATCTTCAGCCGGAACTTGCTGCGCAGCGGGCTGCCCTCGGCGCCGCCCATGGGCTTGAGCGAGCTGATCACGCGCTGTCCTGGGGGCACTCGAGGTCGCCCATCGTCCCTTGGTTTCGCGTTCGCGGTGGCGATCAGGTCGTCCGCGATCGTCCAGAGCCCGCCGCCGAAGGCCGTGATCACCGTGCCCACGGCAGCGGTCTTGATGAAACGGCGGCGAGCGAGCAGGCGCTCGAGCTCGCTGCCTCGCAGGCGGTCGCTCAGTCGGTCTTGGTCGTCCATGAAATCTCCTCGTCGCGGTTCAGTCTGCTTGCGACTCAGGGTGCTACGCGAGGATCGCGCCCAGGTTTCTTCGACCACCGAGTCGCCACGACAAGTACGAGCCTCCCGGTCACTCGGGATCGGGGCGATTTCGCAGGAAATTCGCGACTTCCTCCAGGCGAGAGAGCACGAACTGCCGCGCGGCGGGCTCGAAGCCGCCTTGCTCCGTCTCGACGTCCGCGAACGCCGCGCGCATTGCTCTCAGCCAGGCGTCTCGCTGACTGGAGTCGATGGCGACCCCGGCGTGGCGCATGCGGAGACGGGGGTGCCCATGCAGGCGCATGTAGTCCTGAGGCCCGCCGAGCCAGCCGATGAAGAACAGACGGAAGCGCTCGCGCACCTGCGGTTGGATCCGCCCCTCGGGCGTCAGAGGATGCAAGCGCGCGAGCGCCGGCTCGTCCGCCTCCATGTGATCGTAGAAGGCCTCGGCGATGCGGCTCACGACATCCGCTCCTCCAAGGAGCTCGAAGGGCGTCGCTTCGGAGCTGGAATCGGGCATGACTGAGCGCTTTATGGCATGCTCGCAGCCCCCATGTGCCGGCTTTTTGGCTTTCGTAGCGTGATCCAGAGTTCCGTCCACCGTTCCCTCCTGGACGCGGACAACGCCCTCGGGGAGCAGAGCAATCAGCACCCGGACGGCTGGGGCGTCGCCTTCTACATCGACGGCTCGCCCCACGTCACCCGGAGCCCGACCACGGCGCTGGGCGACCAGCTGTTCCACCGCCTGAGCGGCGTCGTCTCTTCCGAGACGGTGCTGGCGCACGTGCGCAAGGCCACGCGCGGCCCGAACAACGTGCTCAACTGTCATCCGTTTCAGTTCGGCCGCTGGGTGTTCGCTCACAACGGCGACATCCCGAACCTCGACGCCTGCCGCGGCGAGCTGATGCGTGAGGTGGTTCCGGCGCTGCGGCGCTTCATCCTCGGGGAAACAGACAGCGAGATCGTCTTCTTCATGTTCCTGACCCAGCTCCAGCGCTTCGGACCGCTGAGCCGCCGTCACTCGGTGGAGGACGTGATCGCGGCGCTCTACGCCACGACGGCGCGGGTGCGCGATGTGTGCGACACAGCAGACCAGCGCGCGTTGCTCACCCTGATCCTGACCGACGGCGAGGTGATGGCGGCGACCCAGGGCGGCAAGGAGCTGTTTTTCAGCACCTACAAATCCAGCTGCTCGGATCGGGAGACCTGCCCGTCGCTCTCCGCGGAGTGCGAGGCCCCGACGGCGACTGGCTTCGTGAACCACTTACTGATCTCCAGCGAGCCGCTCCAGGGCGAGAACATCTGGGAGTCGCTGGCCGAGGACGAGGCAATCGGCGTGGACTTCCGCATGCGCCTGGTGCGCACCTCCCGGGGGCAACGGCGCTTGCCCCTCGCCGCGGTCGCGCCGTGACCGACGCGCCCGCTCATCGCCGAGCCACGGTGCGCCAGGCTCTGGAGCGAGCGCTGCTCGAAGGCCCCTGTAGCTTGCGAGAGCTGTCTCAGCGCGTCGGCGTCTCGGAGAAACAGCTCGGTGAGCACCTCGAGCACCTGGAAAAGAGCCTCAAGGGCCGCGGTGCCCGGCTGCGCAGCCAGCCGGCCCGCTGCCTCCAGTGCGACTTCGCCTTCGAGGGCCGGCGCCGCGCCACGGCGCCGAGTCGCTGCCCACGGTGCAAGAGCGAGCGCATCGAGCCCCCGAGCTTCTGGGTTGCGGACACATGACGCGCGCTCTCGTTGCCGCGCGGTAACTGCGACTCAGTTGGCGTCGTACTGAGCTGGCCCTGTGGAAACGATCGCTAGCCTCAGCGATTGCCCGGCGGAATTTCCGCTATCACGGGATCCGAGGGAGGCGCTCATACCGGGGGTATGGAACAGGCTGAGACACAGTCAGCCTCCACACTTTCGCTATAACTGGAACTCCACGCGCAGGGGGACGCCGGACGACGAAGCGAGCAGCTGGTCGACTGTTATGATTTCAGATACTTAGACCATAGGTAGCCGGATGTAGTTGCATTCCTACATCTGCGCTGGCATGCCGCTCCACTCTCAGGGCGGGAGATGGACTCTCGCCCCAATTCTGCTCGCAGCGGAACGGGCCTGGGCTTGGGTCACCGCGGCGAACGAGGTGAAGCAAATGATTCGAAAGATTGGCTTGGGATTGGTTGCGCTGATGTTGGCCGCGGGTTGCTCCGGCTCCGATGGTTCCAATGGCAAGGACGGCGCGCAGGGCGAGAAGGGCGATAACGGCCAGGACGGCCAGGACGGCACTGGCTTCGACACCACTGCCAGCGTGAGCGGCGTGTTCCCCGGCTTCGCGCTGCTCGGCGCGTCCATCGAGGTGACCCTCAGCGGATTCGCGACCAGCTGGGACGAGACCACCAGCGTGAGCTTCGGCGACGGCGTCACGGTGAGCGACGTGCGCGTCGCCAGCCCCACGGCGCTGATCGTGACCGTCGAGGTTGCCGGGACTGCGAGCATGGGTCTGCGTGATGTCACCGTCACCACAGGTGATGAGGCACTCACCTACGCTCAAGGGTTCAACCTGGGCTCCCCGATCGCGGTCGTAGTCAACGGCGACATGCTCCAGGGCAGCGTCGTGAACGCCACCATCAAGAACATGGACCCGAGCCGCCCGTTCGATGACACCAGTGTCCCGTCGGGTTTGTTCAGCGTCCGCTACACCAACCTGGAGCTGAACGCTCCGGCAGGCGTGAGCGTGTTCTCTCTGGACAGTGTCACGCCAACTTCTGCCGAGGTGACCTTGTTCGTTGACGGTGACGCAGCCACGGGTGTGGGCGCCCTCGAGGTGCTGAGCGGGCCCGACGGCGAACAAGACAGCTTCCCCCACCCCGAAGCGTTCGAAATCAAAGCAAACACGCCGGAGGCCCTCACCCTGAACGACACCACGGACATCACGGTGTCGGCGAACGGCGAGAGCCACTACCTGGTGGCCGACATCCCCGCTGGAGTGAAGATCGTCGAGATGAACGCCGTCTCGGGTACCGCTGATCCTTTCCTCGTCGGCCTGGGCGCGGCGCCCCACCTCGACACCTATATCGGTCTCGATCCCTTCGTGGTGGGCGTCTCCGACGCGGCAAACAAGTGGTACTCGGTGCTGTGGTCCCCTTACGGCGACGTGGACTACACGGCCAGCGTAACCGTGAACACCATCGACGCTACCGCCATTGCCGAGGGCGCGAGCAACGACGGCAAGAGCTCCGCCGTCGCGCTCGCCCTGCCGGGCGTCGTCCAGGGCGCCGAGCTCGCCGACGACCTCGACGAGGACTGGTTCTCGATCACCGTTTCAGCGAGCGATGTAGGCAAGAGCATCTACGTTGGCACGACCAACGGCGATCCGCTCACCGACACCTACATCACCGTCTATGACCCGAGCGATGCGGTCTTCGACGAGGTGGAAGACAGCGGGTTCCACGAACAACTCGTCACCGGCGCCATCGTGGACGCTGGCACGTACTACATCGCGATCAGCGCCTCGAGCTTCGGCCTCATCGCCGGCAACACCAAGTATGACGCATACGCCTACCTGAAGTAGCCTCCACGGCGTGAAGCCCGACGAACGCTACGCTTTCATCCCCTACCGCACCGAGCCTCTCGACGAGGCGACGCTCCTCGAACGAGGCAGGTCATTCTACGCGGAAATGGATGAAAGGCGTAGCGTTCGCCATTTCAGCGACCGGAAAGTCCCCAGGGAGGCCATCGAGTGGGCGATTCGCACGGCTTCGACGGCGCCTTCGGGCGCTCACCGCCAGCCCTGGCACTTCGTCGCCATCAGCGACGCGAACACCAAGCGCCTGATCCGGGAAGCGGCCGAGAAGGAAGAATACGCGAGCTACGAAGGCGGTCGCATGCCCGAGGCCTGGCTCGAGGCGTTGCGACCCCTCGGCACCAGCTGGGAGAAGCCGTATCTCGAGACGGTGCCGTGGATCGTCGTGCTCTTCGAAGAGCTGTATGGCCTCGAGGCGGACGGCTCTCGGCGCAAGAACTACTATACCAAGGAGAGCTGCGGCATCGCCGCGGGGCTCTTCATCGCGGCGTTACATCGCATGGGGCTCTCCACGTTGACTCACACGCCCAGTCCGATGGGCTTCCTGAGCAAGATCTTGGGGAGACCGAACAACGAGAAACCGTACATCTTGTTTCCGGTCGGATACCCCGCCGCTGACGCGGAGGTGCCCGATCTGCGGCGCAAGGCGCTGGATGAAGTGAGCACCTGGGATCCCTCACCCCCAAACCCCGAGAACTGAGCGAACCTCGCTTCTGGGGGGGGGGGAGAGAGGTAGTCGCTCAGCGGCTGAGTAGCGTGCGCGCGATCTGCGAGATCTGGATCTCGTCGGTGCCGCCGTAGATCTGCAGGACCTTGGCGTCGCGGGCCAGCTGCTCCACCTGGAACTCCGCCATGTAGCCGTTCCCGCCGAAGAGCTGCACCGCCTCGAGGGCGACGTCCATCGCGGTCTGCGCGCAGTAGAGCTTGCAGGCGCTGGCCTCTGCGATGTCCATGCTTTTCCCTGCGGCACCAAGCTCGATGATGCGAAACACCAGGTTCTGGATGTTCATGCGCGCGA
This sequence comes from Polyangiaceae bacterium, assembly GCA_041389745.1. Classification (GTDB taxonomy): domain Bacteria; phylum Myxococcota_A; class Polyangia; order Polyangiales; family Polyangiaceae; genus JAHBVY01. Next base: position 74,698 of record JAWKRF010000018.1, on the reverse strand, counting down.
CTTCCATCTTCGCGAGCTTGAGCTGGATCAGCTGAAACTCGCCGATCGGGCGCCCGAAGGCCACGCGCTCCTTGGCGTAGCTGGTGCTGAGCTTGAGGCATTGCTCGACGATGCCCAGGGCCATCGCGGCGACGCCGGTCCGCTCGGCGGTGAAGGTCTCCTTGGCGCCCGAGCGGGCGCTGGAGTCTTCGGTCTCCCCGAGCAGGCGGTCCTTGCCGACCTTCACGTCCTCCAGGAAGAGCTCTCCGGTCGGCGACGAGTGCATGCCCATCTTGCGCAGCGGCTTGCTCTGCGTCAGCCCGGGCATGCCGCGGTCGAGCACGAAGCTCACCACTTTCCGCGCGGCAGCATCGTTGCCCTCGTCCAGCTTGCAGATGAAGACGATGGTGTCCGCGTAGGGGCCGTTGGTGATGAAGGTCTTGGAGCCGTTCAGGACGTAGCCGTCGCCGTCGCGCCTGGCCGAGGCCTTCATGCCGCCGAACGCGTCGGAGCCGCTACCGGGCTCGGTGATCGCCCAGGCGCCGACCTTGTCGAGGGTGAGCAAGTCGAGGGCCCAGCGCTCCTTCTGGGCGATGGTGCCCTTCTTCATGATCGCGCCGGCGGTGAGCCCGACGCTGACGCCGAGGGCCGTGACCATCCCAGGACAGAACCGGCTGAGCTCGATGATCGGGATGAGCTGCATCGCGATCGCGTCGCCGCCGCCGCCCATGCCGCCCCGGTCGGACTCCCTCTTCGCGCTGTCCCCCGCCTTGTCCTTCTCGAGCTGGGCAGCGAAGCGCATCTTGCCCATCTCCTTCAGGCCGAAGGTGGCGAAGAGCTTGCGGAGCACGTCATAGGGCGGCGTGTCACCGTGCTCGAGGGCTTCCAGGTTTGGCTTGATCTCGGTGTCGACGAAACGCCGGACCATGTCGCGGATCTGCTGGTGTTGCTCACTCCACTCGATCATTCGTGCGAAGTTACCAGCCTGCCTCATCCCGCGCGACGCATCCCTGCCTCGGGCCGAATCCCAGCAGGAGCCGCATTCCAATCCTGGCCCCGGCGAAGCTTGTTATGGTCGCGCCATGAGCGGACACGAGGAGGGTGAGTCCAAGGAGCTGGCTGAGTTCCGGGCCGAGGTGAAGGCGTGGATAGCGGAGAACAAACCACCCAAGCCAGACTTCAAGCTGCCGCTCTCGTTCCTCGAGGTGGAGTCGAGGCAGCAGTTCGACTACCTCAGGGAGTGGCAGCGGAAGGTCTTCGACGCGGGCTACCTCGGCTACGACGTGCCCGAGGAGTACGGTGGCCGGGGCGTCGATCGGGACCGTTTCCGCGTGGTAGGACAGGAGCTCGCGCGGGCGCGCGCGCCCTTCATGGTCAACCTGATCGCGTTGCAGTGGGCGGGTCCGACGATCCTGGCCTACGGCACCGAAGAGCAGAAGAAGAGCTTGCTCCGGGGGATCCTCAGCGCGGAGGAGATCTGGTGTCAGGGATTCAGTGAGCCGGGCAGCGGCTCGGACCTCGCGAGCCTGCAGACCCGCGCGGTCAAGGTGGACGGGGGCTACCGGGTCACCGGGCACAAGGTGTGGACCACCCTCGCCCACTTCGCGAAGTACATGATCCTGATGGCGCGCACCGACCCTGCCGCCAGCAAGTACGCGGGGATCTCCTACTTCTTGTTCCCGATGGAAACGGAGGGCGTCGAGATCCAGCCGCTGGTCAAGTTGAGCGGCGAGGGCGGCTTCAACCAGGTCGTGTTCGACGACGCATTCATGCCGGAGTCGGCCCTGCTCGGCGAGGAGGGCCAGGGCTGGAACATCGCGATGACGACCCTGATGTTCGAGCGCGGAGCCAACGAGGGCGTGGGGCGAGAGCGCGCCGCGGGCTTCGTCGAGCGTATCAACACCCTGGCCGAGGTCGCGCGGCGTCAGCGCCGTGGAGGACGACCCGTGGCCGAGGACCCAGTGTTCCGCGATCGCATCGTGAGGGCCTGGATCGAGGCACAGGCGATGGCCCTGGCGGCTGCGCGCTCCGAGGCGCCTCAGCTGAACGCCGATCGTCCCATGGCGCTGCCGCTGATGAACAAGCTCGTGATGAGCGAGTGGGCTCAACGCGTCGCCGAGCTCGGCTGCGAGATGCTCGGCGCCGAGGGAGCGCTGTGGGTCGGCGACGAGAACGCACCGGATGACGGCGACTGGCCGCGCGCGTTCATGAACAGCTTCGGCATGACGATCGGCGGTGGGACCAGCGAGATCCTGCGCAACATCATCGGCGAACGAGTCCTCGGGCTGCCCAAGAGCAAGTGAGCATCGCGGCTCCGCGACGCAGAGAATCAGTTCTACTTCCATACGGATCAAAGATGACCGACGTCACTCAGCTCATCCCCCAGGCCCCCCACGGCTTCGGCTTCACGGAGGATCACGACCTCGCCCGCAAGGAGGCGCGACGCTTCCTCTCGGAGCACTCGACGCGAGAGCACGTGCGCGCGCAGTACGAAGACCCAAGGGGCTACGACCGGGACCTGTACAAGCAAGCGCTGGAGCTCGGCTGGCTCGGACTCAGCGTGCCGGAGCAGTACGGCGGCGCTGGGCTCGACGCCCTGCACCTGCTGCTGCTCTGGGAGGAGCTCGGGCGCGCGCTCTATCCGTCTCCGCTCTTCGGCTCGGCGCTGGCCGTGGAGGCGCTGCTGCGGGGCCGCCACGAGGCCCAGCGGGGGCAGTATCTGCCGGAGATCCTGAGCGGCAACGCGATCGCGACGTTCGCTTACGCCGAAACCGGCGGCAACTGGGGCGCGGACGCCGTTTCTTGCCGCGCGGAACCTCAGGAGGGCAAGTGGGTGCTGAGCGGCACCAAGGCCCACGTGCCCTTCGGGGCCAGCGCTGGGCTACTGCTCGTGCCGGCGGTCGACCACAAGGGAGAGCTGGGGATCTTCATTCTGGAGCTGCCCGCGGCGGGCATCGAGGTGAAGCCAGAGACCAGCGTGGACCCGACGCGGCGCAGCGCGCGCGTCGAGCTGGACCGGGTCAAGGTACCTCACGGCGCCCGCATCCAGGGCGACGGCAAGGCGATCTTCCAGCGGGTCTGCAGCCTCGGCTACGCGCTGCTCGCAGCCGAGATGGTCGGCGCCTCCGAGGCGGTGATGCTGATGACCCGGGACTACGCGAGCGATCGTCAGCAGTTCGGTCGCGCCATCGGCTCCTTTCAGGCGGTCAAGCACCCGATCGTCAACGCGATGATGCAGACGGAGCTGGCGCGCAGCCTGGTGCTCGGCGCTGCCGCGGCGATGAGCAGCACCGAGACCATCGACCGACCCGAGGTCGCTGAGCACGCCGCCCGCATGGCCAAGGCGTTTGCCGAGGAGGCGCTCTCCTTCACCGTGCAACGGGGCGTGCAGCTCCACGGCGGCTTCGGCTTCACCTGGGACTGCGACGTGCAGCTCTATTTCAAGCGCATGCTGTGGAGCCGCGCGACGCTGGGCGACGCGACCGAGCACCGCCAGGCGCTCGCGAGAGTGCTGTTCGGGTAGCCTGTCCTTCGACTAGCCCCTCAGCAAAGGCCTCAGGAACTGGCCGGTGTGGGAGGCCTCGATGCGACTGAGTTCCTCCGGCGTGCCTTCCGCCAGGATCTGACCGCCGCCAGGTCCGCCTTCTGGGCCCAGGTCGATGATCCAGTCCGCCGTCTTGATCACGTCGAGGTTGTGCTCGATCACGACCACGCTATTTCCCGCGTCCACCAGGCGCTGAAGCACGCCGAGCAACTTGCGCACATCCTCGAAATGCAGACCCGTGGTGGGCTCATCGAGGATGTACAGCGTGCGCCCCGTGGCTCGCTTGGAGAGCTCGCGAGCCAGCTTGATCCGCTGAGCCTCACCGCCGCTCAGCGTGGGCGAGGGCTGCCCCAGGTGCAGGTAGTCGACGCCGACCTCCGCAAGCAAATTGAGCGGCTCCTTGACCTTCGGGTGCGCCTTGAAGATCTCCAAGGCCTCGGCAACGGTGAGCTCCAGCACGTCGGCGATGGACAGGCCCTTGTAGCGCACCGCGAGGGTCGCGTGGTTGAAGCGCTTGCCCTGGCACTCGTCGCAGCGAACATAGACATCCGCGAGGAAATGCATCTCCACCTTGCGCACGCCGTCGCCTTCACAGCTCTCGCAGCGCCCACCCTTGACGTTGAACGAGAAGCGCCCCGGTTTGTAGCCGTGCACCTTGGCGTCGGGCAGCTCGGCGAAGAAGCTGCGGATCTCGTCGAAGACCTTGATGTAGGTCGCAGGGTTCGAGCGCGGGGTGCGGCCGATGGGGCGCTGATCGATGTCGATCACCTTGTCGAGCTGATCGAGGCCAACGATCTTCGAGTGCTTTCCGACCTTGCTCTGGGCGTTGTTCAGCTCTCGCGCGGCCGCGGGGTACAGGATGTCGTTGACCAGCGTGCTCTTGCCCGCACCGGACACACCGGTCACCGCCGTCAGCACACCCAGAGGGAACCGCACGGAAATATCTCGCAGGTTGTTCTCCCGGGCGCCGCGCACCTCGACGAAGCCGCTCGGTTCGCGCCGGATCTCCGGCAGGCTCACCTCACGCGCGCCGCTCAGGTAGGCGCCAGTCAACGAGTCCTTGCAGCGCAAGAGCCCTGGCATGTCCCCGGAGTAGACGACCTTGCCTCCCTGGACCCCGGCGCCAGGCCCGAAGTCGATCACGTGATCCGCGGCGCGGATGGTGTCCTCGTCGTGCTCCACGACGACGACGGTGTTGCCGATGTCGCGCATGCGGATCAGCGTGGACAGGAGGCGCTGATTGTCTCGCTGGTGCAGTCCAATCGACGGCTCGTCCAGGATGTAGATCACCCCCGTGAGCTCCGATCCGACCTGGCTAGCGAGGCGAATGCGCTGAGACTCGCCGCCGCTGAGCGTCGGCCCTGCGCGGTCGAGCGACAGGTAGCCGAGGCCAACGGCGCGCAGGAACTCCAGGCGACTGCGGATCTCCTTGAGCACCTCGGCCGCGATCTCCTTGTCAGCGCCCTTCAGGTTCAGCTGCTCGAAGTGGTCACACGCTGCGTCGACCGTGAGCCTCGAGATCTCCACCAGCCCATGCCCACCAAGCTTCACCGCAGCGCTCTCGGCGCGCATGCGCCCACCGCCGCAGGTCGTGCAGGCGGCATCACCAACGAAGCGCGCGTACCACTGCTTGGCGCGCTCGCTCTTGGTCTGAGAAAACCGACGCATGAGCCGCGGGATCAAGCCTTCCCACTCGACCTCGAAGCTGCCCTGCCCCGTCTTCCCGCTCCACTTGACCTTGTAGGTCCTGTCTCCCGTGCCCCACAGCAGCTCCTTGTGCTGCTTCTTGCTCAGCTGCTTGATCGGCTTCTTTGGGTCGATCCCCAGGTACTTGATGATCTGCCCCCGGAAGCCGTGAGCCCAGTTGGTCTTGCTGGAGACATCTTCTCCCCAGGGAACCACGGCACCCTCGTCGAGGCTGAGGCTCGGGTCGGGGATCACCAGGCTCGGATCGATGGCCACGCGGGACCCGAGGCCGTTGCAGTCGGGGCACATGCCCTGGGGGCTGTTGAAGCTGAAGCTCTGGGGAGTCAGTTCGGGGAAGCTGATGCCGCACCTGGTGCAGGCGAGGTGCTCCGAGAAGACGCGATCCTTGCCGTCGTAGTGAGCAATCAGCTGACCCTCGCCTGCGCCCAGCGCCTGCTCGACGGAGTCGTAGAGCCGCGCCAGATCGCCCTCCCGCACCACGACGCGATCGATCACCGCCTCCACGAAGTGCTTCTTCCGCTTGTCGAGCGCCTCGAGGCCCTCGCTCTCCACGGTCTCTCCATCGACCCGGAGCCGCACGTAGCCCGAGGCGCGGGCTCGATCCAGGAGGTCCCGGTGTTCACCCTTGCGGTTGACCAGCAGCGGCGCCAGCAAGATCAGCTTGGTTCCGTGGGGCAACGCGGCGAGCTCGTGAGCGATCTGCTGTGCGCTCTGCCCGGACACGGGCTGGCCACACTGGTGGCAATGCTGGCGCCCCACGCGCGCGTACAGCACGCGCAGGTAGTCGGCGATCTCCGTGATGGTCCCGACGGTGGAGCGCGGGTTGTTGCCCGTCGTCTTCTGTTCGATGCTGATGGTGGGGGACAGGCCGCGAATGGCGTCGAACTTCGGCTTGTCGAGGCGACCCAAGAACTGCCTGGCGTAAGCCGAGAGGCTCTCCACGTAGCGGCGCTGGCCCTCGGCGTAGAGCGTGTCGAACGCGAGAGACGACTTGCCCGATCCGGAGACGCCGCTCAGCACCACCAGGCTGCGCTTCGGGATGCGCACGTCGACCGCCTTCAGGTTGTGCTCACACGCGCCCTGGATGAAGACGTGGTCCAGCTCCAGGCCCGCGAGCTGAGAGCCGGAGCGCGCTGAGGCACCGCCGTTCCTCGCGCGCCTGCTGCCGTTGGTGCTGGCGGGTCGTCTGGGCTCGGCGCCGTTCGCCTTGCGCTTGGCGCTCGCCTGCTTGGCGCGTCGCTTCTGGTTGGGGGTGGGGGTCGTCACTCGTTGCCTCTTTCCAGGTCCTGCGCCGTCAACGCGCGGATGTGTTCAGCCAGCTCGGAGACGTGGGAGTCCTCCGCTCCGAGGCCCTGCAGTGCCCGTTCGAGCTCCAGCACGTAGTCGACGTTCGCGCCGCTCGGGCCGCGACTCTTGACCACCTGTGCTGCGATCTGCTGCAGCGGCGCGGGCCCCAGGTAGTTCGCGTTGTCCGGGGTCGCGACGTAGGTCAGCGCGCGCACGGGTCCGCCCGGCTCATCCGGGACTCGCACGTCGAACTCCAGCCGCTCGTATCCGCCTTGTTCGCGCACGTCGAGCGCCTGGAGGATGGCCTCGCGAGTTTCCGCGTGGAGTCGGTAGACCATCCCCCACACGCGGTCCGCCGCCCCGCCGGGCAGCAGCGTCACCACACGCCCCGGGGCCCCGGGCACCCCGCGGTGATCCGTCGAACCTTGCCAGAAGCGGCGCACGTAGCCGTTCACGAAGCCAGGACGGCGCTCGGCGTGCTCGAACGCTGGTCGCCACACCAGCGATCCATAGCCAAAGACCCAGACATCACTCATCGGGGTCGCCAGGATACGCAGTCAGGCGGCGAACGCCACGCCCAAATACTGAACACATGCCTAGTTCCTGCCAGGCCGTTGTCAGCAGCTGCGATGCGCCTCCCCCCTGGCGCCCGAGCACCGTCGGTCCTAGGTCGCTTCCCTGGAAAGGCGGGATGCGCCCGAGCGAGCGCGCACTTCGACGACGAAAGTGTTAGACCCCATCGAGGAAGAGACCCCAAGTCGGGGTCCGGGTTTTCGGCCCCTGAAGGACTCGTCTCCCCCTGTCATGTCCCGCCCCACGCGCACTGCCGAGCTCGAGCTGGCCATCGACGACGTCGTGGCGAGCTACGACGGTTCCGCGGAGATCAACAACCTCGAGAGCGCGCTCCTGCCCAATCGCCGCGCGGTGATCGAGGCCTTTCGTCACCTCGTGCCCGCGGTGTACATGGGCTTCTACAGCACGCGCTCTCTGAACCGCGACAACCTGCGGCACTCGGTCAGCGAGTGCCTCTACCCCGCATACGAGCTGCTGGTCGAGCAGATCAACCGCGCCATCACCTACGAAGAGCGTGTCGGTCGACTCGAGCCGCCGCGGGCGCCCGGCTGGGCCGAAGAGGTGGTGCTCCGCCTGTTCAAGGAGCTGCCCCGCCTGCGCCGCGTGCTCAACTCCGACGTGCTCGCCGCCTACGATGGCGATCCCGCAGCCAAGAGCATCGAAGAGATCGTCTTCAGCTACCCCGCAGTGAGGGCGATCACGGCGCACCGCATCGCTCACGAGCTGTACCTCGCCGGGGTGCCGATGTTGCCACGGATCCTCTGCGAACACGCCCACGGCGAGACCGGCATCGACATCCACGCCGGCGCGCGCATCGGCGAGCGCTTCTTCATCGACCACGGCACCGGCGTCGTGATCGGCGAGACCAGCGACATCGGCAACAACGTCAAGATCTACCAGGGCGTGACCCTGGGCGCGCTCTCCACGCGCCGCAGCAAGCGCGGAAATGCGCCGCTCGCTCCGAAGCGCCACCCCACCATCGAGGACAACGTCACCATCTACTCCGGCGCCACGATCCTGGGCGGCGAGACCGTGATCGGCGCCGGCTCCGTGATCGGTGGCAACATGTGGATCACCCGCTCGGTTCCTCCGAATACACGACTGTTCGGCCGCTCCCGTGAGGGCAAGGACTCCGACGAGCGCGACGGCTGAGTCGCCGGAATATCCCCACGGATTTGGGGGTGAGGCCCACGGGTGCCACCCGCGCTACCTCCCCCCACCCCCGCAGCTCAAGCGCTGTGGGACGCAGCGCCAGCGCGCTCGAGCGCCAGCGTGGCCAGGTGCGGCATCACCGCGCGGCCGAAGTCGATGTCCGGGCGGTAGTGCAAGAACAGGCCGCCCAGGGAGGCAAAGACGCGCCCGATCATCACGAACTCAGGCGGTATGGCCACCACCGGGTCATCCGTCGCCGCCGTGAGGAGCGCGCGGCCGCGCGCTTGCAGGTCGCTCAAATCGGGCCAGTCACCCCCAGCCAGCGCCTTGCGCAGATCGCCCAGCATCATGTCGGCGAAGGCGAGCAGCGTGTCCGGCTTGCCACTCTGAGTGCGGAAGCCGAGCTCAGCCAGCTGCTCGGCGACGCGCTGAGAATCACCCTGCAGCGCCGCAGCGAAGATGTCGGCGAAGCCGAGACGCATCGCGGGACTCAGGCGACGCATGCAGCCAAAGTCGATCAGCACCAGAGTGCCATCGGCCTGCACCAGGAAGTTCCCTGGGTGCGCGTCCGCCTGGAACTCTCCGTGCACCAGGATCTGCTCGACGTATGTCGAGAGCAGCAGCTCGAGCACACTGGAAACGCGCCCTCGGTCGCCAGCTTCGGCGGCCGCGTCCAGCGCGACGAGCAGCGGCTTGGCGTCGACCCACTCGCTCACCAGCACCTGCTCGGAGCAGAACTCCTCGAAGACGTGCGGCACGCGCAGCCCGGCGCGACCAGCGAAGCGCTCCGCCACCCGATGCATTGCATCCGCTTCCTCACGGTAATCAAGCTCCGAGAGCACCGTGGCCTTGATCTCCGCCACGATCGTGTCGTGGTCCATCGGGGGCAGGCTCGAAGCCAGCGCCTCTGCCACCAGCTCCAGCAACTCGAGGTCGAAGCCAACGCGCTGAGCGATGCCTGGGCGCTGCAGCTTCAGCGCGACACGACACGGGCCGTCGTCGTCCACGTCGACGATTGCTCGGTGAACCTGACCGATGCTCGCGGCGGCGACCGGCGGCCACTCGATGTCGTGGATGCGTGAGGACTGCTCCGGCGAGAGCGACTCATCCAGGAGCTGCCGCGCAGCGGCTTCCGGCGCTGGCGGCACCTGGTCACACAGCGTCTCCAGCGCCTCGGTCCAGACGCGCGGCAGCAGGTCGCGGCGAGCCGCCAGCAGCTGACCTACCTTCAGCAACGCGCCGCCGTGGTCGAGCGACGTCTGCACGAAGGCGTCGGCGTGCTTCTGGTGCAGTGCCTCCAGGCTGTCGGCGGCGCGAGCCCTGGATTGCCAAGCGGAGCGGATCCCGTGCCAGCGATAGCCAGCGACGAGCGCCATCAACGTGCGCCCCGTCTTCAGCGCGCGCTCCGACTCCGAGCTCAAGCGTTGCTTCTCTTCCCTGGCCTTGGCGGTCGCGCCCCGGAGTCCGCGCTTCAGCGCCACCCGGCGTTCCTCGGCGACTTCCACCGCTTCCCTCACCCCCCAGGCAAGCCGCTCGATACCCCGCAGCCACCCGTCCACTGCCTTCACGGAGCCCTTGAGAGAAACCCCGTCCTGCGTCTCGGCAACTCGTGTCATGTCTCCTCCTGGCGAGCCAATCATTACTGCGCCAGTATTCATGTAACAGTTGTAACTGTCAACGAACTCACGCTCCTCAGAAGCCAGTCCCACTGCAGGCGTCGGACACCTTCGCCAACGAAAAACGGCGAGGGCCGTGAGGCACCTCGCCGTTTCGAGAGCGGGAAATGGGGCTCGAACCCACGACCCCGAGCTTGGGAAGCTCGTGCTCTACCAACTGAGCTATTCCCGCGTGTTAGGGGGCAGTTATAGTCGAGTTCTGCCACCCGCAAAGGGATTTCTTACGGGGCTTCTCCTGGCAGCGCGCGGGGCTGAGTCGGCGCTTCCGCCAGGCTTGGTTGGAAGCCCGCTGGGGATCTGGCGTATGAGGGAGTCGTGATGAAGAGCTGGACTGGGATGGTGGCCTTGCTGGTGTTGGCGCTGTTGGCCTGCAAGCAGAAGCCTGCCGTGAAGAAGGCACCCGAGATGAAGGTGAGCGCTCAGACGCTGCGCGCGGACTACGAGGCGAACGAAGCCGCAGCAGACCAGAAGTACAAGGGCAAGGTGCTCGAGGTCTCGGGAGCCATCACCGCCATCGAGTCGGACTTCAGCGACAACCCGGTGATCCGGCTCTACACGGGCGACCTGATGGGCGCGTCGGCCCGCGGGCTCTCGAAGGCGGAGGCGGCGAAGCTCGCCAAGGACCAGCGCATCATCATCATCTGCACCGGAGATGGCGAGCTGGTGGGCTCCCCTCAGCTGCGCGACTGTCGGATGCCCTGATCCGTCGGGCTTGACCTCCCACGCGAAACCACCCTATTTCCCTGGCACCCGGCAGCTCGTCGGTCCAACGCCATGAAGTACGCGCAAATCCAATCGTCCTGTGAATGCCAGGCCAAACTCTTCGCTGACCTCGACGAGACGCGCTGCGTGCTGCGGGGCTGGGCGAAGGACATGCGCCGCAAGCAGGAGTCGACGGCTCCCGCTCACGCCATCCACGCCGACCAGGAGAAGTTCCAGGTCGGCTGGCTCTGCCCCTTCTGCAACCGCAACACGTTACGTGCATTCGACGCCAGTGGTCTGAGCTGGCGTGCAGCCCCCGACCCTGCGCCAGAGCCCGCAAGCGCGGCGGACTGACAGAGGCTTCGCGGGCTCCGACTCCTCGCCTGCCAACGGCAGACTGGGACGTCAGGCGGCCTGGAGCAGGCCGGCCAGCAGCCGACGAGTCACGGCGGCACGCGCGGCATCGTGATTGCGCTCACGAAGCCATAGCGCTTGGGTGAGCGCCTGATGAGCACGGTCGGGCTTTCCCGCGCGGATACATTGACTCGCGTAGAGCGTCCAGAGGGAGGCGTCGTCCTGGGCCTCGAAGGCAGCGTCGCGCAAGGTCAGCATGGCGCGCCGCTGTTCCCCACGCCGCCGCATCCGACGCACACGGGCCAGCATCACATCACGCTCCGTCTCAGGGCGAGAAAGTGTCGCTTGGGGTCTCCTATTGCGTCGTCGGCCAGCCATGGTGCATCTCCGTTCTTTGGGTTCTTGCGTGGTCAGTTCTCCAAGGTCGGTTCTGTGGTCTCAGTCATCGCCCTGAATGGAAAAGTTTCCTGAGCACTGCTCCAGTCGAGCATCGGTCGCTCGCTGCTCGAGTTGCGAGACCCATGCCAATACGTGCAGCGCTGCCAAGGGTTTTGCTGGTGTGGCAGAAACCCGCCCCTGGGCTGAGTGGTTGGGGCGCTCCCCCTGCCCCCAGGAGAAACCCGACGTTCGTCACTAAACGTCGTGATTCCATACGGGTACACGTCACGGAGAGGGAGGGTGCAAGCGCTTGCGTGTGGCGTGAAGCGACCTGCAGTCGTGCGAGGTGTTGCGTCACTTCTCGAGCCGCCCCGTAACGCGCCTCGTGACGCGTCACGTCCCCCTGACGCGGACGTCACGGCGTTGGCGGGCGAGCGCGGACACCCCTAGGGGTGACAGCCGGGTAACGAGGGTCAGCACGAGTCAGCGGCTCACCAACCCAGCCGTATCGAGCCATGTAACCCTACGGAAGCGCGGTTATCAGGCGTATCAGGCAGAGAACCGGCTAGTCGGCGCTAGCCAGCTGGTTGCGTGGTCACCAACCGGACAGTATCCGATCGCTCGTGAACCACCCCGATTCCGTCCCCGACTCGGACCCCTCAGCCGAGTCGATTCCCCAGAGCAACGCCCACTCCATCCAACCCGGTTCTCAGCGTCGCCGTCGTCTAGGCGCGCGCAGAGAGGCGGCGAAGGCGGAGACCCGAGAAGCCCTGATCAGCGCGGCCATGGCCGCGTTCTCCGAAGAGGGCCTCGACAACCCCAGCCTGGACGCAATCTGCGCGCGTGCGGGCTACACCCGTGGTGCCTTCTACGTCCACTTCAAGGATCGCGAAGAGCTGATCCAGGCGGTCAGCGAGCGCTTCCTCGGCAGGCTGCTGGAAGGCGTCCGCCACTACGACGAGTCCCCCGCTGCCATGTTCAACCTGGTGGGACGCCTGATGGACGCAGCAACGGCGCAGGACAATGTGCCGCTGCATCAGTTCCTGCACGCGGCCGGACGCTCCGAGGTGCTCCAGGAGCGCTACCTCGGTGCGCTGCGCACTGCCTCGGAGCACATCTGCGACGCGACCCAGCTGAGCCAGGCGCGCGCCTCGATGCGTGGCGACGTGGACCCTGGGCAACTCGCGTGGCTCTTGCTCGCCCTGACCACGGGCGTCCAGGCGCTGCGCGAGGTGGGAGCGCCCATCGACTCCCGCCGCATGGGCGATCTGCTGAGCTACCTGCTACAGCGCGCCTGAACCGGCGGCCGTGGGCTCAGCCCATCGCCGCGTCGTACAGACTCAGCATGTCGGCCTGAGTGCACTCCCGCGGATTGCTGTGGTGGCAAGCGTCCATGAACGCGAGCTCGGCCAGCCGCGGGAGTTGCTCGCGCTTCACCCCCACGCTCGACAGCGTGGGCGAGAGGCCTATCTCCTGGCGCAAGCTCAGCAGAGCGCGCGTCGCCGCGCCGGGCTCGGGTTCGCCCCCGAGCAAGAGCGCGACGTGCAGCAAGCGGTCGAGGCTCGTCTGCTCGTTGAACGTCGCAACCGCGGGCAGACAGATCGCGTTCGCCAACCCATGGTGCAGCCCACATTCGCTCGACAGCGGATGCGCCAGGGAGTGGCACGCGCCGAGCCCCTTCTGAAAGGCCACGGCGCCCATCATCGCCGCCTGCAGCATGCCTCCGCGGGCTTCGAGATCGTCCCCTTGGGCGACGGCGCGGCGCAGGTACTTCTGCACCAAGTCGATCCCGGCGACCGCGATAGCGTCCGCCATCGGGTGCACGCCCTTCGAGAGGTACGCCTCGACGCAGTGCGTGAGCGCGTCGAATCCCGTCGCCGCGGTGATCTTCGCGGGCAGTCCCACGCTCAACTCAGGATCCAAGATCGCCACCCTCGGCAGCAGCTGCGGCGCGAAGATCACCGTCTTGCGCCCGGTCGACTCCAGCGTGACCACACCCGAGCGGCCGACCTCGCTCCCCGTCCCCGCGGTGGTGGGCAACGCCAGGACGGCTGGCACGTCCTTGGGGATGAACTGCCCACCGTCGATCGCGTCGTCCAGCTCCTCGAATGGCCGCGACGTGGTCACTCGCACCGCGATCAGCTTGGCGCTATCGATGGGCGAGCCTCCACCCACCGCGACCAGGCCCTGCGCCTTGGCGTCTTGATAGGCCAGAGCTCCCGCGCGGATATTTGCTTCCGTGGGGTTACCCTCTACGCCAGTGAAGGTCGCGTGACCGACCCCAGCCTCGGCGAGCGCCGCGCGCACTGGCGCGAGCAGTCCGGCGGCTTCCACCCCGGGGTCGGCAACGATCAGCACGGAGTCGAGCCCCAGTGCTTTCGCCTCGGTCCCCACCACCGCCGTCTCACCTGCGCCAAAAATGATGCGGGTAGGAAAACTCCAGATGTGCGCCATAGTCCCTTGCTCCGTCTCGGTCTGGTCCTGCCCAGTGCTCGCGGCGCCGACCGCGGAACCCGGGGCAGAGCGACCCTTAGCACACTCAGATGATCTCGAAGTAGCGCCGCAGCTCCCAGTCGCTGACCGACTGCTCGTACGCGCGGCATTCCCAGTCGCGAGAGCGCACGTAGTGGTCCACGAAGTCCTCACCGAGCAACCGACGGGCGAGCCGGCTCTTGCCGAGCAGCTCCGTCGCCTCGCGCAACGTCGTTGGCAGGCGCTCGCCCTCGACCCCGGGATCGCCCACCGCCTCGGCCTGGAGCTCCAGCCCCTGCTCCACACCGTGAAGGCCGGCGGCGATGGAAGCCGCGATGGCGATGTACGGGTTGATGTCCGCGGCCGTCTGCCGGTACTCGACGCGCTGGGAGTTCGCTTCGCCAAGTCCGACGACCCGCAACGCGCAGGTGCGGTTCTCGACTCCCCAGCTCGGAAAGAGCGGTGCCCAGAGGCCAGGCACGTAGCGCTTGTAGCTGTTCACCGTCGGTGAATACAGCGCGGTGAACTCGCGCATCAGCTTCAGCTGACCCGCCATGTAGCTCTTCATGATCTTCGACATGCCGCGGGGCGCTCGGGGATCGAAGAACACGTTCTTGCCGTTCTGGACCAAGCTCTGGTGCAGGTGCCCGCTGCACCCAGGCAGCTCCGCCGACCACTTCGCCATGAAGGTGGCGACCAGGCCGTGGCGTCGCACGACCTCCTTCAGCGCCGTCTTGAACAGCGCAGCCTTGTCCGCTGCGCGCATCGCCGAGTCGACCTGAAGCGCGGCCTCATACACCCCTGGACCAGTTTCCGTATGAAAACCTTCCAGGGGCAGACCGTAGGCCGCTAGCTCCCGCAGCACGCTGGCCATCAGCTCGGGCTCCTGCCCGGTGCGCAGCCAGCTGTAGCCGAACATGCCGGGATCCGCCGGCGTCATTCCACGGAAGCCCTTCTCCTGGAGAGACTGGGGTGTTTCCTGGAAGAGGAAGAACTCGAACTCGACGCCAACCAGGGGCTCGAAGCCGAGCGCTTCGGCCTTCCTGACCACGCGACGCAACAAGGAGCGACCACACCCCGGGTGTCCCCGACCGTCGTTCCCGCGGAAGTCCCCCAGCATCGCGACGACGCCAGGCTCCCACGGGATATCGCGCGTGGTAGTGGGGTCGAGCAGGGTCAGTGCGTCGGGGTAGCCGGTATGCCAGCCGGTGACCTTGGCGTTGTCATACAGCGTGTCCGTCACGTCCCAGCCGAACACGACGTCACAGAAGCCGAAGCCCTTCTTCAGCGCACCCGTGAGCTTGGCGAGGGAGACATATTTTCCACGTAGAATTCCATCGACATCGAACGCGCCGATCTTTGCGTTCTGGATCCCGCGCTCCTTGAGCGCCGTGACGAAGGCCTCGGCCTCCTCGGCGCTCAGTCGCGGATCATGCTCCAGCCGGCTCTTCGCGCTCGCCCCAGCCTTGCCCTTGTTCGTCCTCGCCATGCTCCCTCCAGCCGCGCGCGCCTGAACCGCGCCGCGCACACCCTACTCGAATCGCTCGGCTCGGCGCAGCAGTGACCAGCGGAGTTTTTTCATGGGGGGAGAGGCGCGGCGAAGCGACTCGTCAGTCTCCGATTGCGTCGATCAGCCGGTCCACTGGATAGGGCTTCGCGAGAAAGCCCGAGACGCGCGGATGATCCCTCAACTCCGCGGGGACGTCCTCGGCCGAGTAGCCGCTGGACAGCAACACCGGCAGCTCGATGCCGGCGGCGTCGAGGCCGTGAATCACCTCGAGCGCGGACATCCCGGCAAGGTTCACGTCGAGCAACATCAAGCGAAACGCCTCCTGGGAAGCGAGCTCCAGGGCGCGCGCGCCGTCGTTCGCGACCTTGGAAGTGTAACCTCGCTGCTCCAGCAGCCCAGCGGTCAGCATCGTCAGCCGAGGCTCATCGTCGCAAATCAGGACCGGAAGTGAGTCGCTCATCCTATTCCATACGGTTATACATCGACCCGGGGTCAGCCAAGGCTCGCTGCCGCGCATGGAGCCCGCACCCTCGACGAAGCGCGACGGCTCGCTGCCCGCTTGGGCTAGCGCAGACCCCTCACCTCAAACTCTAGTCCAACGCCCGCAGCTTGACTACCAGTCAAGAACTCGGCCGAGTCACTCGCAAGACGCCCAGCGCGATCCCGACCACCACCAGCAAACCAGCGATCCAGCCGACTCGTACCGGCCCGATGGCGAGCACCTCGCCGGTCTGAGACGCATAGAAGCCGTGCACGATGGACAGCACGATGCCCGCCAGGACGAACAGGCCAGGCATCATCAGACGCTGACGCAGCGTCGGCTCGGCGGAGGTCGGAGCAACCCGCAGCGCTCTCGCGACGGCTGGGTGTTGTCCCGAGACCGAGCTACGTCCGATGGCCGACACGGGTGGCAGAGCCTCGGACCGCATCGAGCTCGGAGACACCGCCTGCCGACTGCCGCTCTGGCTGCTCCCCCGCGCCGAGACGGGGTCCGGCCGAGACGACGCGGGGCCCGCCTCCGCAGCGGGCCAGTTCGCGCCGCTCGAACCGCTCTTTCCCCCTGAAACAGCGGGCCAGTTCGCGCCGCTGGCGCTCGCGGCGGGTCGATCGACGCTCACCGCAGGCCAGTTCGCGCCACTGGGACTGCGCACGGCCGGGCGCTCCCCCTCGGGCAGGTCCAGATCCAGGCTCAGGGGGCGAGCGGGCTTCGCTGCGGCCTGCCTTGGTCCCGAGGACGCGGGAACCGGCAGGGCGAGGTCGGGGAACTCGGTCGCCTGAGATGGCGCTGGCTGAGGCGACGGCGCCTGCTGGGTCTGCTGCGCCTCGAGTCCGAGGTCGACGCTGAGCGAAGGCGGTGGTGTGCTGGAGGGCCGCTCGAGCTCGAGGTGTTCGCTCTGTGGGAACCGGAACCCCTCGGCGCGCGCGTCACGCCGCAAGCCTCCCGTGGCGAGGTCAGGCAGCCCGGCCACCTCCAGGAGGTCGTTCCAAAACAGCCCCGCGTCGGCGTAGCGGTGACGGGGATCGACCGCCAGCGCGCGCTGAAACACCGCCTCGACTTCGTCGCTGACGATCACGCCCTCGTTGCGTGGGGTGGGCCTTCGTTGTTCGTCGAGCGCCGTGCCCATCATCGCCGCGTGATCGCCGTCGATGACGGGACGCGCGGTGAGCGACTCGACCAGGGTGAGCGCCAGACCCCAGACGTCCGTCCACGGTCCGGTCTGACCATAGCGCTTCGGCAGCCACTGCTCGGGTGCTCCGTAGGCCGGGGTGAACGAGGCCACGCCCGCGTTGTTCTGGCTCGCACGCCCAGCGACCTGGGAAGCGACGCTCTTGGCCTTGCCGATGCCGAAGTCGAGGATCTTCACGACGTCTTCGCCGGCGACCCTGGCGAGGAAGATGTTCTCCGGCTTCAGGTCGCGATGGACGATGGAGATCGGCCCTTCGGCGGAGCTGAAGTTGTGCGCCCGCTCGAGGGCGCGAGCGACGGGAGTCAGCAGCCGTGCAAGTTTCTTCACGGAAAGAGGGGGGCGGCCCTCTGCCTTGCGACGTCTGACGAGCGCCTCCAGGGTCTCCCCCTCCAGCCACTCGAGCGCCATGAACGGAACGAAGGCGCCGCCAGGAGCGATCAACGCGTCGACGTGGAGCGGGCGCACCACCGTGGGGATGCTCGCCGAGAGCCGAAAGAGCAGCTCCGCCTCCGCTCGAAACTGTTCGAGGAACAGCTCTTGCCCTGCGGCACCGAGGCCCTGGGGGATCTTCAGACACTTGAGCGCAACGGGCGCTCGGAACCCGGTGTGATAGGCGCGATACACCACACCAAAGCCCCCCTCGGCCACCGTCTCTTCCACGTGATAGGCGCCGGCAACCGTGGTGCCGAGTATGCCAAACACGTCTTCAGTCATCGTAGCGGTCTCGCGGGGGCTCCTGGGCCAAGACGTGGGCGTTTGCAGCTCGGTCTCGGTCCACGTCCCTGCCCAAAGTTAGACCAAGCGCAGCCGTGATTTGCAGATAATCGGGAGCGACTCGCAACCCCCCGGCCGAATTGCAGCTCTGGCGGCAGGAGAACCGAGGAGCGAAATGCGGATCCCGGCCCAGATCACCGACCCCACGTCCGATCGCAGAACTACTGGGCGCGGGCGGTGAACTTCGATAACTACCAGAGTGCCATGCGAACGTTGCCCATCCTCACCGTCGCCGCCCTCGTCTTCGCGCTGTGTCCTTCGGCCTGTAGCAGTGAGTCGAGCGAGTCCTCGTCCAAGGACGCGGGCCCAGACGTGTCCACCGCGGGGAGCGGCGGCGCTGGAGGGTCCGGGGGCAGCGCCGGGGCCGGCGCGACTGGCGGAGAGTCTCAGGACGCTTCGATCGACGTGGACGGGGGTGAGGATGCGATGGATGCCGCATCGGACCCGTTCGTGGACGCGCCACCTCGCCCCACCATCGACGGCCCCATGACCATCGTTCTGTATGGAGAACTCGACGGTGTCGAGCTGACCGGGACCTACGATCAAGACCCTGGAAACACGGTCTGCGGGCCTGGGTTCACGGCGACTCGCGAGGACGGTCTGGGAGGGAGCGTCGTGATTTCCTGGCAGGACGACATGACGAGCCTCGTGCCGACCCTCGGAGACTACGACGCGCGCTACGGGTTCGACATCAGCGTCACCAAGTTCATGCGCATCGACAACACGCCGAAGCAGATCCATTTCCGCGTCGGGCAGACCTACCCAGGGAGCGCGATGTCAGGCAACGTGAGCCAGTCGGACCTGGTCACCTCCGGCACCCTGGAAGCGTTCTTCGAGATCACGTCCGCTGAACGTGTCGTCGACACCAATGAAGGCCTCAAGTCCGGAAAGCTCTACCTCTGGGTCGCTGGCAGCTGTCAGTGACGCGCCCCTCGCGCGCCTGGCGAGCCACAAGCCAGTAGGGTTCCTCCGCGGGTTCGCCGCTGTCTTCCGCGCGTTCGGCTTCCTGCTCGTGCACCCGAGCAGTTGGCCCTACTCGCTGGTTCCCGGGGCCGTGCTGTTCGTGCTCGTGACCTTCGGAGGCTGGCTCGCGATCGGCGTCGTCCAACCCTGGGCGGCGGCCTGGGCGGGTCCGGAGTCGGGCTGGCTGGCAGAGCTCGGTGCGGGCGTCGCGAGCTGGCTACTCGCCAGCCTCGCGCTGGCGGTGTGCGTGCTCGTGGCCCTGATCCTGGCTCCCCCACTCAGTAGCCCTGCCCTCGAGCAGCTGGTCGCCATCCAGGAACGCGAACTCGGCGCCCCACCCCGCGCCCCGATCGGGTTCCTTGCGGAAATATGGCACGGCCTCAAGGCGCAAGCCGTCGCTGCTTGCTTCATCGCCCCGGTGTTGCTGTTGCTCTGGCTGATCTCGCTGTTCGTCGCCCCCGCGTCGGTGGTCACGACGCCGCTGAGCTTCTTCGTCACCGGGCTCGGACTGGCCTGGAACCTCTTCGACTATCCGTTGACTCTCAGAGGTGTGGGCATGCGCGCCCGCCTCGCGTTCGTGTGGCGCCACAAGGCCTCGACCGTGGGCTTTGGGCTGGCCTTCGCCCTGCTCTTCTGGGTGCCCTGCTTCAACGTGCTGTTGCTGCCAGTCGGAGTCATCGCCGCCACCGAGGTCGTGTGGAGGCTGCTGGCTTCTGATCCGCTGGGAACCAATTGGCTCCCGGGGGTGGCGGAGCGAACGGACTCAGCCGACGCGAATCCCCAGGCGCCCGCGCAGCTGTAGGTAGTCGCTGCTGACCGAGTAGGCGATGAGGTCCTTGCCCAGATCGCCGAGCTTGCCCTCCTCGGCTTCGAGACGACCGAGGGCGGTGGAGAGATCGGCGCAGACGACGAAGCCCGCGCGAGCCGCGGTCTTGTCTGCCCCTGAACTCCAGCGCTGGAGGTTCGTGCGCCCCCCCTCCTCGACGAAGCGCAGGAACAGCCCTCGCAGACGGTCCACCTGTTCCGCTTGCAGGACCGGCGCAATCGCCTTCGCGATGGGAGCCACCCGCTGCTTCATCTCCTCCGCGATCGGAAGCGTGGGCGAGCCGATGGTCAGCGCTGCGAGGAACAGGTCCTCGAGATCGGGGACGGAACTGAACAACGTCCGGATGAAGCGCTCCGGGCGATACCACGAGAGATGTCTGGCGGCGTCGAACGCCAGCTCGAGCTGACTACGCCCGGAGAGCACCCGCTTGCCGAGCAGAGAGAGCGGCGGGATCCCAGGGATGTGCTGGTAGCCGGCGTCTCGATCCTTCTCGAGGTAGATGGGCGGCGCGGGTAGACCGAGGATCGCCGCCGCCCACGTCAACGCGCGCACGGAACTCAGAGTGGACTTCTCCGGCTCTTGCTTGCTGCTCGGGTCAGGGACGTGGAGCTTCTTGTCTCGCCGCAGTCCGGTGACCTTGCCGAGCAACACGGCGGGTACGATCACGCCAAAGATCTGCCCGGTGAGCAGCTCCTCGTCCGCATGGGCGACTTGCTCGGTGAAGCCGATGCTGTCGATGGAGTGCTTGGGCGCCATCAGTCCTTGCTGCTTTCCGCCGTCGAAGCACTTCTGGACCTCCGGGTTGGCATGACCCAGGCACGCCAGCGCCTGAGCCGCGCACCAACTCGCGTCCGCGTCGCCCTTGGCCTGGTAGACCCGGAACAGCGACATCAGGTGATCGGGGCGCGACGGATCGCGACGCACACGACGCCACACCGCGTCCGCATCCTCGCTCGCGTCCGCGACGCTGGTCTCCAGATCGCTGAGATCGACCTCGACGTTGATCTGAGCCTGGGCGTGTCGCAGCTCCGCTTCGAGCTCCTTGACCCGGGCTTCGAGCTGCTCGATTCGCTTGAGCAACAGCGCCCTTCCGCTGTCGCCGTCCGCCTGAACTTGGATGGGCGCGAGGGACGCGGGCGCATCCTCGTAGTGCTCGATGATGCGGACGGCGTGCCGGGACTCGTACGCCGCCATCATCGCTTGCTCGAGCTCCAGCAGGCGCCTGGGGTTCAACCCGAGGTTGTCCGCCGCCTTCTCGAGGCGCGCGCGTTCCTCACTGGTGATCACCCCGTCCGCCAGAGCCTCGGCGAACAGCTCTTCGTACTGCTGCTCGAGCGGCCCTAGCCCCAGCCCGGCACTGAGCTCTCCCTGCGTGAATCCAGCCCCAAGTTGAAACTCGTCGCTCATCCTCGCCCTCCTCGCAGCCGACCCTAGTCGCCCGTTGCACGAGAATCGAGGCCAAACCCCAGCGAGGCCCGAAAGCAGCTCCAGGGACGACGAGCGCGACCTCCGCGCCCGATCCTGGGAGTTGGAGAGCTCGGACGCTCTCCACACCGTTGCACCACCGCCACGCTCGAGACGACGCACCACGGAGCAGTCCTCTTCGAGGACTCGCACGCGGGCGGGAGCGGAGGTGCGCACATATCCCACGTTGGGCTCGCGTCGCGCTTCCGATAAGCTCGGAAGTCTACGCTCACCCTGCGGAAATCGCCTCCCCATGGGCGCTGCGAGTGATACATTTGAAGCCCCCCACTTCTGCAAGGAGTTCGCCCGTGCGAATCGATTCGTTCTCCCGACTTACCTTCCTTTTTGCAACTTGCGCAGCGGCCGTGGCCGTGTCCGGAGGCTGTTCCGGCGATGACGGCGGCACAGCCGGCGACAACTCGATCTCTGGGGGAAACGGAGGCTCCGGCAACAACGGCGGCAGCGCCAACGGAGGCTCCGGAAACGACGGGGGTAGCAGCAACGGAGGCAACGGCTTCGGCGGGTTCATCGACAGCGGTACCAATGGCGGCAGCGGGGGCACCGGGATCGACCCGGACGCAGGCTGCGCTTTCGACAAGGTGACCGGCGATCGCGTGCCCGCGAACATGCTGTTCGTGATCGACCGCAGCGGCAGCATGAACTGCAACCCGCCCCCGACCCAGACCAGCGCCCAGTGCGAGAACTCGCCACAAAAGCAGGACCAGTCGCTGAACTCCAAGTGGGAAGACACGCGCATCGCCCTGGAGGCCGCGCTCGACCAGCTGCAAGCTCAGCCCAACGTCGGCGTTGGCGTGAACATGTTTCCGCGCGATAACTCGTGTCAGGTCAGCGGCACGCCCAACATCCAGGTCACCAGCCTGGACTCGACGCAGCTGTCCGGCATCAAGGCGTTCTTCGGCACCGTGGATCCTGGCGGCCGCACGCCGCTCGCCGGCGCAACCATCCTCTCGTACAAGCACCTGCTGACGCAGCTCCAGGCGGGAAACCTCGAAGGCAACAAGTTCGTCGTGCTCATCACGGACGGCTTCGAGACCTGCGCCCCCGATGAGCTGAACAAGCTGGTGAACACCGACGTGCCCAACGCGTACGACCTGCTCAACATCCGCACCTTCGTCATCGGAGCTCCGGGTAGCGAGGGCGCGCGCTCGCTGCTGTCGCAGATCGCCAAGGCTGGAGGCACCGCGAGCAGCCCGACCTGCACCGCAGATCCGAACGGAAACGCGGACGTCGGCGATTGCCACTTCGACCTGACGAACGTGTCGAGTCCGCAGGACTTCGCAAACCAGCTCTCGCAGGCGCTGGAAGCGATCAGCGGCACGGTTCTCACCTGTGAGTTCGATGTGCCTCAGGCTTCCGGAGGCGGCGAGGTGGACCGTGACAAGGTCAACGTCATCGTCACCCCTGACGGTGGTACGGCGGTGAACCTGCAGCAGGACAACGCCGACTGCGAGAACAGCGCCAACGGTTGGCAGTACAACGCAGACAAGACCAAGATCGTGCTCTGCGGCAACGCCTGCGACACCGCCAAGCAGGAAGGCTCCTCGGTGCAGATCGTGCTGGGCTGCCCCAGCGACATCAAGTAGCGGCCGGGGCGCTCACCGCGTCGTTTCTGGGGCCTGCGCTGGCAGGCCCCAGGGCTTTTGTCCTACCTGCGAGCGTCTGCTACGAGAGCGGAGCCATGGCGAGCAGCTGGCCAAGACTCGACGCGATCGCGCTGCTGGCGCTGTTGGTGGCCTGCACGCCGACCACCTCCGGCGCGGTGGGCTCGCTACCGCCCTCGAGCGGCGCAGCGAGACCCCCGGAGCCCGCGGCCGCAGCGCGCAATCCAGCGTCGTCGAGCACGCCCAGGGCGGCCGTCTCGGCGCCCCCCGAGGCCACCCCGACACCTCCCATCGCGCCCTCCCCCCCTGAACCCGAACCCGAACCCGAACCCGAGCCGGTGCCCGAGGTGTCGGTGGAGATCGAAGCTCCGTACGAGCCGACCGACGTGCCGCGCCTGAAGGGTCGGATCGCGGCCGCTGGCGCTGACGAGGACCTGGCGCGCTGGAACCTCGGAGGCAACGCGGACCCGGAGTACCCGTCGAACCGCGCGGGCTTCCATCCGGGGGCGCGCGTGGTGGTCGACGTCGACATCAAGACGCGCGGCCTGCCCAAGCGCCCGCCGGTGGATCGGCGCACCGGGAGGTCCCGCCGCGACCGCCCGAGCGAGCACGGCATCCTGGCCCACGCCCGCAAGTGGGGATACTGGGACTTTCGCATCTGCTTCGAGGCCGCGCTGCGAAAGAACCCGCAGGATCACGGCCAGACCAAGCTCAGGATGCGCATCTCCCCGAGTGGGCGCGTGGGACGCGTGCGCTTGCTGTCCACGGAGCTGGAGGACAAGGACGCCGCGCGTTGCCTCGAGGATCGAGTGAAGGGCTACAGGGACTTCCGGCCCGCGCCCGGGCGAACCATCGACCTCGTGCTCAGCGTCAAGCTCTGGCCCGGGGACGCCCCGCTGCCGGCGACCTCGCTGACCGACGAAGCTGCGGTCAAGAAATTCCGCGAGGCAAATCCAGGGAGCATCGAAGACGCAGCCTTCCGCGGCACTGTCGAGAGCGCACTCGACGACGTGCGTCGCTGCTACGGAAAGGGCCTCGAACGGGACCCCTCGCTCTGGGGGCGCTTGCTCCTGGAGGTGCAGATCCCCCCTCGAGGAGGCGTGGCCAAGGTGCGCCAGAACGGCAGTCATTTTCCCGACCGGAAAGTCGTCCGGTGTGTGCGCCGCGCCCTGCGGAACCAAACCTTCCCTGCCCCGGAAGGCGGTCGCACCACGCGCATGATCGGGCTCCGACTTGGAAGCCCACCCGCGCCACCAAGCGCCGTGGAGTGACTGGCACCCCCTGCCTGAGCGTTGCTCGACCGCGCCGGACCACGCGCGCCAGAACGCAGACACCTGCTTGAGTTTCGCATACTTACGCTCTTCAGCAGGACACCTGACCGACGCTTCACCTGCACCACACGTTCTATGCTGAGCGGAAACAGCGTTTCCGCGAGCCGAAAACCAGGCCTCGAGCGTCGCCCGCCGCCTCGGGCGAATCAGGCTTGGCCGATGCTTGGCGTTGTGGGAAGGTCCGGCGCGCGGTCAACGTAGGCCGCCAGAACGAGGGCTTGATCTTGACCCGTTGAAGGAGGGTTTTGAAGCGATGCGATTTTCGCGACGACTGAACTGGACCGCTATGCTGCTTTGTGCCCTCGGGGGCACGTTTGTCGCGGGCTGCACCGCGGAGGCGACCATCGGAGGGATGGTCGAAACGCCCCCGCCGCCGCCCCCGCCGGACGGTGACGGAGACGGCATCCTCGACCCCGACGACAAGTGCCCGGAGGCCAAGGAAGACGGCCAGCCGCCGGATCCCAACGATGGCTGCCCGAACAACGACGCCGATGGCGATGGCATCCCCGTCCCCACCGACAAGTGCCCCACGGAACCGGAGACGGTGAACGGCTTCGAGGACGAGGACGGCTGCCCCGACAACAAGCCGCTCGTGAACGTGACGGCGACCGAGGTGAAGATCTCGCAGAAGATCCTCTTCGCTCACAACTCCGCCGACATCGATCCCAGCTCTGCCAAGATCCTGGACGCGGTGGCTGACGCGATGAAGAAGCACCCCGACATCCAGCTGATCGAGGTGGGTGGACATGCGTCGGTCGAGGGCGATCCGACCTACAACAAGACCCTGACCCAGAAGCGCGTCGACTCCGTCGTGAAGGCGCTCGTCGAGCGTGGTGTCGAGAAGGATCGGATGATGTCTCAGGGCTACGGCCTCTACTGCCCGCTCGACGCTGGCACAACGGAGGAAGCTCACGAGAAGAACCGGCGCGTCGAGTTCAAGATCCTGCAGCGCGCAGGCAAGAACACCGACGTACCCCGCGGCTGCGAGAACGCTTCCAAGCACGGCGTCGTGCTGAAGAAGATCCCCGCGCCGAAGCCGATGCCCACGGCCAGCG
Source organism: Polyangiaceae bacterium (assembly GCA_041389745.1). GTDB lineage: Bacteria > Myxococcota_A > Polyangia > Polyangiales > Polyangiaceae > JAHBVY01. Next base: position 49,641 of record JAWKRF010000018.1, on the reverse strand, counting down.
CCCCCGGCACGCCCGACGCGGCGAAGACCGAGAAGCCAGCCAAGGGTTTCGGCAAGTAAGCGAGCTGAAACGCCGCCAAGCACGGGGCGCGTCGCAGGAGCGGCGCGCCCTTCGCCTTTTGTGGCTTCTTGTTCAGGGGGTGAGGGTCAGTGACGGCTCACCCGGGCTACCCTCACCACGGGGCGTCAGTCTGAAGTGCTGGACAGGCGCTTGTCCTGCTCGTCCTGCCCGACTCCATCCGTCTCGACGACCTCGAAGTCAGTACCGCGCGGATACTCTCCGAAGTCGATGGGGTCGAAGCCGGAGGCGTCGAAATTGACGACCTGCAGCTGGCCGTGCTCCAGGCGCTTGTCGATGGCCGCCCGCACGCGACGCGCAACGATGCGCCTGGTGAAGGGGATGAGCAGGACGAAGCCGGTGATGTCGGTGAGCACGCCAGGGGTGATCAGCAGCGCGCCCCCGAACAACACCAGCACGCCATCCACGACGCCCTGCTCGGGCGGACGCAGCTCGGCCATGGCCGAGCGCCAGGACCGCCACACCTTGAGCCCCTCTCGCTTGGCGAGTGAACCGCCCAGGAAGCCCGTCACGATGGTGAGCGCGATGGTTGGCCAAAAACCAACGACGCGGTCGATCTGGAGGAGCAAGAACAGCTCCACCAGCGGGACCACGATCACCAGCACGACGATCCAGCGCACCCGCGGACCCTAGCAGCAAAAAGCCCACCCGACCGGAGTCGAGTGGGCTTGCTTGCCTGGGTTGACTACGAACTCAGTTCGAGCCGCCGGTGCCACCCGTGGTGCCACCCGTGCCGCCAGTCGTCCCACCAGTGCCGCCGGTCGTCCCGCCAGTGCCGCCGGTCGTGCCACCCGTGCCGCCGGTACCACCCGTGCCGCCCGTGCTTCCGCAGTCGGCGGCGATCTCCAGCATATCCACGCCGGTGGTGGAGTTGGAGACACAGAAACCGTCACGGCCGTACAGGTTTTGCCCAGCGCCGTCATCAAGGACGCTGTCCAGCTTGTAGCAAGTCATGTCCTTGCCAGAGCAACCGCCGTTGCAGTCGCAGAGCTCCTGGCAAGCGCCGAGGCCGTCGCCCCAGGACGCTTCCGTGGTCTGGCCGAAGGTCAGGCCGGCGGTGAGGCTACACACACCCGTCTGGGGGCCCGTGAGCGGAGAGCCACAAGATCCCTTGGGGCCGATGTCGCCCATGACGCACGCTCCACCGCAGCGGCCAGGCATGTTCATGCGGCCACCGATGCAGAACCAGCCGTTGCCACAGGGATCGTCGGAGCAGTCATCGGTGGCGCAGGTGCAGTCCTCGCCCAGGCCGAGGCCCGTTGTCTCGGTCCCGGTGCAGAATCCGGAGCCATGATCGCAGTACCCCGCACCGCACTCCTCGTCGTTGCGGCAGAGGGGCATGCACGCGGTGTTGACCTCGTCGAGTTCACCGTTGTCGTCCACCTGGACGATGGTGCAACCCACGTCCGTACGGCCGTGGCACTTGTCCGCGTACAGCAACGGGAGCTGGCTGGGGGCGTCCGTCGGCTCACCAAAGGTGCAGCGCTCGACGCAGAAGGTCTTCGTGGCGCCCTGATCGTCGGTCGACGAGATCGTGCACATTCCGTTCGGGCCACAGTCGTCGTCGGTCGTGCACTCCTTGCTGCACAGCCCGTTCGAGATGCCGCTATCCGTCGGGAGACACACGTAGTCGGTCCCGCAGTCCGTGTCGGTCGCGCACTTCGCGCCGAGCTCGGTCTGCACGAAGCCGCCGCCGCTGCCGCCAGTTCCGCCTGTGTTGCCGGTGTTGCCGGTGTTGCCGGTCCCGCCCGTGTTCCCGGTGTTGCCGGTGCCACCCGTGCCACCGGTTCCGGCGACGTTCACCGTACCACCGGTGCCGCCACTGCTGCTGTCGTCACTCGAGCAGCCCACCATCCCAACGGCGATGGCAACCAACGAACCCACACTCAACCACGGTAGAAACTTCTTCATTTTTCCCAAGCCTCCTCAAGCGGCCACGCACTTGTCACGCTGCTCTCGTAGGTTTACCCGCCGAGTTGTTTTGCGAGACTTTCCTGTTCACCTACGAGAAGCGGCTCACCTAGCACGCGAACCTTCACTTCTCCAAGTCAGAACGACCTACCTTGGCGCCTCTACTCGCACTGAGTGGAGCCACCAAGGCCTGCCCAAGCAATCACTGCCAGGTCCAAAGCTGACCGAACCAAGCGATGTGCGCCAGTGCAATAACCGCTGAGCGCTGGGGAGGTACTTCAACCCTCAACTAGATTCCAGTTCCGGATGCGCGCTGGGAGCGCGAAACCCGAGCGTCACTGGAACTTATTCACTGAGACTGGATGCAGTTCGCCACGAGTTGTCTCAACTCGACTCAGCAGATTGCCTCGAGGTTTCGCCGGTGTTCCACATTGACAAGGCCGCCAAAGCAAGTAGACAGGCGAACTCCGAGAACGCGGCGCTCCGCCCCAGGGCGAAGGCCACCGCGGCCAGGAACACGGGGCTGATAGCTCAGTCGGTAGAGCAGTGGATTTTTAATCCAACGGTCCAGGGTTCGAGTCCCTGTCGGCCCACCCCGCTGGGAGAGATCTGCTCGCGACCGGCGGTCGCGGCGCCTCTCACTGGCGGGTGATCTCCGGGATCGCGGGCTCGATTCGACTGGCTGCGGCCCGAGCGCGCGGCGCCTCGCGTCGGGTCTCGAGGTATAACGCCGAGATGGCGCTGCCTCGACGAATCGCGACGCTCATTTGCTGGAGCATCACCGGGGTGAGCGCGGCGAGCGCGAGCGGCTGCGCGCGGCCAGGAGCGGAGCCACCGCGGGCAGCCGATATCCGCGGGGCAACGACCTGCGACGCGAGCGCAGCGCGCACGGATCTGCTGCTCGTCGACCTGCAGCCGGAGGCGAGGGCCGATCTCGAAGCGGCCACGAAGCGCGGGCTAGCCGTCGTGCGCTTCGACTGTCGCTCGTTCGAGGTGCTAGCGCAGTGCAGCGCTCGGTCCGGCTACACCTTCACGGCGCACACGCCCAAGGAACAGGTCCTCCGCATGTCAGATCGCTCGAGTCTCGGCGCGACCCTCCCCCTCACCTACAGCGCCCACGCCGCGGAGCTGAGCGCTGGCTTCGAGCGGGGACAGTCGCTGGACCTGGCGCTGGTGATGAGCGGTCGCCTCTCGACCGGCGCCTGGGGGATCGGCCCCGAGGACCTGCGCGGCGACTGCGCTGGGGCGACCCACGTCGTAGGTTCCGCCGAGCTGGGCGCCTTCGCCCTCCATTCCGGAGCCCGCGATCGCAGCGTGAGCGCCGCGGGGCTCTTCGGCGCCGGCATCCAGACCGAGCACGCCCGACGCTTCGAGCTGCACTCCAGTGACGGCAGGCCCGGGGCCTGCTCCGGCGCCTCGCGAGCGCCCACCCCGGGCTGCGACGCGGTGCTGCGAGCAGAGCTGATCGGGCTACGCCCGCCAGCGCCGCTGCTGACGGCGCTCACCGAGCAGCAGATGAGTCCGCTCCGAGGCAAGCTATGCGGCGACGTAGAGCTTTGCCGCACGGAATGCGAGCAGAACGATGGACAGGCATGCATGCACTTCGCCGCACTCCACCTGCTCGGGGATCGCGTGCCGCGAGATCTGGGACGCGCGGGCAAGCTGATGCTGCGCGCCTGCGAGCTGGATCAGCCCGTCGCCTGCACGCTGCTGGGCATCGAGCTGTTGAACGAAGCGAGCCCGCACCCGGATTTGCAGCGTGGCAGAGAGTTCCTGCGACGTCCGTGCGAGCGAGGGTACCCCGAGGCGTGTCACGCGCTGGGGCTGTCGTACGCCAACGCTGGAGACACCGAGCGAGCCAATCGCTACCTACATCGCGCATGCACGCTGGGGGCGACGGATGCGTGCCAGTGACTCCCGAGCGCGCCCTCTCCCCCAACCCTGCCGGCAACCGCGGACTAGTTCTTGAGCTGGTTCACCCAGCCGCTGACTTCGCGTTCGAGCTGTGCATCCGCCTCGTTGCCGAGGGCGTTGCTGGCGGCGAACAGGGCGAAGCTCACGTACTCGTGGAGGCTCTGCTTGAGGAAGCGCTCCGGGTCGGTGCCGCCTGCGACGAGGACGCTGTTCTCCGCGACCTTCTCCGGCTCGAGCGCTCCGGTCTCCATCGGTCCCGCGCCGCGAAACAGGATGTCGTACACGCCGCCGCCCACCGCGAAGCTCTCCAGCGATTGCCGCAGGACGGTGCCCTTCCCTGCGGCGTCCGCGGCCTGATGCACACGCTCGAGCACCAGGTTCGCGACGCCGACCACCGCCTCGGGGCCACCGCTCATGCGCGGGGGCTCGATGCGGACGTGCTTCGACTGGATCATCGCGTAGACGTCCTTCGTGGTGGTGAACTCACCACGCCCGGTGAGACGACCCAGCTCTTCGATGCTGCTCAGGCCGTCGATCGCGTCCCAGGTCTTCTTGAACTCCTCTCCGGGTTCGTCCTGAGCGTCGCGCTTCACGGGGACGTGTTCCGACGAAGGAATTTTCACGCGGAAAAATCGCATCTCGTCGAGCCGCGTCACGCCGTCCATCAACAGGGCGTTGGCGCTGACCGTGTGGTGGGAGACGAGCCGACCTTCGTCGAAGCCATCGAGGAAGAAGAACGTGCCATCGCTGACCGCGAAGGTCGCGAACACGATCTCGTCGATCTGCTTACCGATCAGCTTGTATAGGCGCTCCTCGCTGATCACGCCGAGCTCGATGGCGCCCTGTCCGAAGCGCGATCCTGCGCGCACCTTCTCCATGACGGCTTCGTGCTGAGCCTCGTCGATGGCGCCGAAGCGGTACATCACCATGCCCAGGCGCTCCTCGTCGACCGTGGTCTGAGCGCCCACGACGTTGCCCCCGTCGAAGAAGATCGCCCGCGTCGCCTCCCCGTCGAGCACGATCAGTTCACCCCGCCAGCCCGTCTGACCCAGCAGCGCGAGCACATCGCACATCGTGCCAGGCGAGGTGATCTCCCCGGCGAGGCGCACGATCGCGCCGTCCTCCGCGTCGCGTCTTCCGTCCTCGCCCGTGTAGCGCATGAGCACCACGTGGGCGGGCGCCGGCAGCATGCGATAAGCGCCTTCGCGGGCGCGCAGTCGCTGACTGGCTACGGTTCCGATGGGATGCACGACGCCGTGCGCGTCGATTCGTACTAGCTCAGCTCGCGCCTCTCTCATGCCGCCACAAAGGTAGTACAGGCAGCGCCGCCATTCTGAAAAACTTGCACATCGGGTCGTCCAGCGACGCGAGGTCGACGTCAGCGCAGCTCGACCACCGTGTCGCGGAACACCTTCTCGAGGCCCGACAGCATCGCGTCCGTCGGTTCGACGCTGAGCTGATCCAACGCCATGATCGCTTCCGCACCGTCGGGCAGCCCCAGCACGAGCTCCACCCCACAGCTCCCCGGCGACTCCTTGAGCAACCTCGAGAGCTCCACCAGCTGGGCCTCGCTGGTGCGCTCCGCCTTGAGACGCACCGTGACCTGCCGAGTGGAGCCGAGCACGGCGCTCGCGAGCGGTGCGACCTGGTTCACCAAGATCGTCGGCTCCAGCTCCTCGCTCGGCTCGTCGGTGATGGGGAAGCTGACCTTGCCCGAGACCAGCACCGCCTCACCACTGGTCAGCACGTGAGCAAACGACTCGATCAAGTCGCCCTTGAGCTTCGCCTTCACCTTGCCGGTCAGATCCTCGATGTCGAAGAAGGCTGCCTTCTGGCCGCTCTGGCGAAAGATTCGTTCGGTGTAGCCCTCGACCATTCCAGCCACGGTCACGGCGCTCCACTGCTCGGCCTTCTTCAGATCAGCGACGGGCTGCGCCAAGCGGGCGAGCTTCTGGACGCCGTAGCGATCCAGCGGATGCCCCGAAACGAACCAACCGAGCGCCGCCTTCTCGCGCCGTAGCGTCTCGACCCGGTCCCACTCCTCCGCTGGCGGGTACTCGTTCAGCGTCTGATCCGTGCTCGCTTCGGGCTTGGCCGCGTCGAACAAGCCGAACAGGGTCTCCTGACCCGCCTCACGATCACGACTCGCGGCGCGCGAGCGCTCCAGGGCGCGATCGATGGCCGCGAAGGCGCGCGCGCGGCTGATGCCGATCGGCTCCAGCGTGGTGTCGAAGGCCCCGCACTGTACCAGGGCCTCGAGCACGCCCTTGTTCAGTCGCTTGGCGTCGACGCGCTGAGCGAAGTCGAACAGATCACGGAACGGACCTCCTGCTGCTCGAGCCTCGAAGACGCTCTCCAGGGCCGCCTCACCCACGCCGCGGATCGCCCCCAGACCGAAGCGGATCTGCGGGCCATAGGCGTCCCTGACCTTGCCGGGTCCGCGCTTGGGGCCACGCCCCTCCGGGTGAGCGTAGACGACGGTGAAGTCGAGGGCCGATGCGTTCACGTCCGGGGGCAACACGCTGACGCCCCAGCCGCGCGCCTCGTCGACGGTGCGCACGACCTTCTCGATCTTGTCCTTGTCGGCCGTCAGCAGCGCCGCGAAAAATTCCGCGGGGTAATGCGCTTTGAGGTATGCCGTCTGATAGGTGATCAGGGCGTAGGCAGCCGAGTGGCTCTTGTTGAAGCCGTAGGACGCGAAGCCCTCGATCTCCTCGAAGATGCTCTTCGCCTGCTCCGGGTCGACGCCATTCTTCTCGGCCCCCTCGATGAAGATCGCCTTCTGGCGCTCCATCTCGGAGGCCTTCTTCTTGCCCATCGCACGCCGCAGCAGATCAGCGCCACCGAGCGTGTAGCCCGAGAGCTGCTGGGCGATCTGCATGACCTGCTCCTGATAGACGGGCACGCCATAGGTCGGAGCCAGGACCTCGTCGATCAGCGGGTGCAGCTTGCGGATGGCCTTGCGACCGTGCTTGCCACCGATGAAGTCGTCGAGCATGCCGGTGCCCAGCGGTCCCGGGCGATACAGCGCCACGGCGGCGACCACGTCTTCGAAGCAGTCCGGCTTGAGCGGCCTCAGCACCTTCTGCTGCATGCCGTCGGACTCGAGCTGAAACACGCCCTTCGTCTCGCCGCTGCTCATCAGCGTGTAGGTGTCCTGGTCGGTCAGCGGAATGGCGTCCAGGTGCAGCGGGTTGCCTTCGCGATCGGGGCGCGCGTTGACCAGGCGCTCCGCGATGTCGATCACGGTCAGCGTCTTCAAGCCGAGGAAGTCGAACTTGACCAGGCCCGCGGTCTCGACGTCGTCCTTGTCGTACTGGGTGACGAAGTTGCCGTCGTTGTCGAAGGTCGGCACGTGATCCGACAGCGGCCCCTCGCTGATCACGACACCGGCAGCGTGCATTCCAGCGTGCCGGGTCAGGCCTTCGAGCTTGGTGGCCTGCTTGATCAGCTCGGCGACTTGCTCGTTCTCTTCGACCTGCGCCTTCAGCTTGGGCTCGACGTCCAGCGCCTCGGTGATGGTGTAGGTCTGACCGGGCGCCTTCTCGGGGATCAGGCTGGCGATGCGCTGAGCCTCGGGCGCAGGAAACCCCATGGATCGCGCCACGTCCTTGATCACGCTGCGCGCCTTGAGGTTCTGGAAGGTCGCGATCTGACCGACGCTCTCCACCCCGTACTTCTGCGCCACGTAGCGAATCACCCGATCGCGTTTTGCCATGCAGAAATCGACATCGAAGTCGGGCATGCTCACGCGCTCGGGGTTCAGGAAGCGCTCGAACAGCAGGGCATAGGGAATGGGGTCCAGGGAGGTGATTCGCATGGCGTAGGCAACCAGCGAACCGGCGCCGGAACCGCGACCCGGTCCCACGGGGATACCGCGCTCCTTCGCCTCCCGGATGAAGTCCCAGACGATCAGGAAGTAGCCCGGGTAGTCCATCTTCAGGATGATGTTCAGCTCGAACTCCAGGCGCTTCCAGTACTCTGCCTCGTCGAACTTCACGCCCAGCGCGCGCAGCTCTTCGAAGCGCACCCGCAGACCGTCCTCTGCTACCTTACGGAAATAGCTCGCGGTGTCGAAGCCCTCCGGCAGTGGGAAGGTGGGCAGCATCGGCTTGCCCAGCGCGAGCTCCAGCGCCGAGCACTTCTCCGCGACCTCCAGCGTGTTTCTCAGCGCCTCTGGGTGACCCCTGAAGGCCTCCGCCATCTGCTCCGGCGTCTTGAGGTACATCTCGAAGCTGTTGTGGTGGTGCGGCGCAACCTCGGCGTACTGCTTCCCTTGGCGGATGCAGTCGAGATAGAGGTGCGCCTCGCCGTCCGATTCGTCGAGGAAGTGCACGTCGTTCGACGCCACGACGCTGAGCCCGAGACGCTTCGCGGCGCCGCTCAGGATGTCGTTCACGACAGGGTTCTCGGGCAGGCCGTGGTTCTGCAGCTCCACGTAGAACGCGCCGGGCTCGAAGATGTCTCGCAGCGTGCCGAGCACTGGTTCCGCGGCCTCCGGGCCGTTCTCCATCACACGCTGTGCGGCCACGCCGCCAAGGCACGCGCTGAGCCCGATCAGCCCCTTGGAGTGCCGCGCGAGCGTCTCGAGCGTGACGCTGGGGGAGCTGCTGGCCGCGCTCTTCGTGTAGGACAGGCTCGAGAGCTCGACCAGGTTCTTGTAGCCATCGAGGTTCGATGCCAGGCACACGAGGTGGTCGACTCGCTCCGTCCCATCCCGCTGGACGTTGAGCTCGCAGCCGATGATCGGGGTCATCTCGAGGGCGCGGCAGGCCTTGTAGTGCCGAATGGCACCGAACAGGTTCGCGTGATCCGTCATCGCCACGGCGTTCATTCCCCGCGCCTTGGCGGCTGGCGCGAGCTCCCCGAGCTTCACGGTGCTCACCAGGAAGGAGAACTGGGTGTGGACGTGCAGGTGCACGAACTCCGGCTGCATTCCGTCCCCATAGCGCAAACCGGCAGCCGGTGGATGGCCACTGCTCGCGGGCCTCGGCTGGCCAAATGTTTCGCGCCCGAATGCGCCAGCGCCCGAGCGCTGCGCGCCCCTCGCCTGGCCGCGCCCCGGGGGAGCTGTCCCACTCCGACACACCGATCGCGTACCGGGATCGTCCACCGAACGGGCGTTTGCTCCAGACTGCTGCTAGGGTACACTCCGGGTTGGCGCGACAGGTCAAAAAGCCTGAATTCTTGGGGATCTGTCACGCATTCGATTGGCCAGCCAAGACCAGCAAAGTGCTTGCATTGAGTGCCGTTCCCGTTACCATCCCGGCGTCCGCCCGAAAGCGAGCATTCCAGTGCGCCTCGGGTTTCGGGGTTGGGGGTGAGGGGTCGAGGGCCCTTCACGGCGATACACCAAACAACCGCTTGGACTTGGAACGGAATCACAGCAGCCAAACTGGCGCCAGCCAGAGACAACCAGCCGGAAACACGATTTCCGCGGGGCAGCCGCTCGCGACCAGCGGGGGCGACGCAAAGTAGCTCTTTCGCTCCCCCATGGGGCGAACATTAAGGAGGAGGCATCCGCATGCTTGGCAAGAAGTTGGGACTCTTGGGAGTAATGATCATCGGCAGCTCGCTCGCCTTCACGGCGTGCGGCGGAAGTGACGACGGCGACAGCAACGCCAGCGGCGGGAGCGGTGGCTCTGGCGCCAACGGTGGCTCTGGCGGCACTGGCGGCGGCACCGGCGGCACCGGCGGCGCAGTCGAAGACGGCACCTGCGCGGATGGCGCGACGTGCACCCTCCCCCCCGAAGCTCCGGCGAGCCCCACCGCCCCCAGCGGCGACGCGGTGACCTTCGCCGTCTCCAAGATTTACCTCGGGGATACCACCCGTGACGGCACTCCAGACAGCAAGGCCTGGCAGCAGTTCGGCTACAACCTGGACGGCATCGTATCGACCAAGAACGGCAGCAACCACTGCACCCCGCAGATGGGCGCGAACCCCTCGCTGGTGAAGACCGACGGCCCTGGCGGCGTTGACAACGCGTTCGGCGCCAACCTGCTGAGCATCATCCTCGGCGTTGCGCCCACCGCGGGCGACGACATCAACCAGTCCGTGCTGGACGGTGACTTCACCATCATGATCCACAACGAGGCGCTCGGCAGCGAGCCCAACCAGGGTCCGATCAAGGCTGCCCTGTACGGCGGCGCGAAGCTGGAGGGCGGACCTAAGTTCGACGGCAGCGACATGTGGCCGGTGACCCCCGAACTGCTCAACAACGGGGACATCAACAGCCCCAAGGTGACCTTCGACACGGCCTTCGTGACCGACGGCACCTGGGTGTCCGGTTCCAACGCGACCGTCACGCTGAACATCTCGATCCAGGGCTTCTCCCTGAACCTGGTCATCACCAACGCGGTCATCACCGCCGACATCAGTGACCAGAGCAACATCACCGGCGGCGTCATCGCGGGTGTGCTGGACACGGAAGGCCTGATCGAAGAGCTGCGCAAGGTCGCTGGTGCGCTCGACTCGAGCCTCTGCTCCGGGTCGACGTTCGACAGCATCGCGACGCAGATCAAGGCCGCGAGCGACCTGATGAAGGACGGCACCAACGGCCCTGGCCAGACCTGCGACGGCATCAGCATCGGGCTCGGCTTCGACGCGAAGCCGGTTCAGCTCGGCCCTGTCGCGGATCCGTCGACGCCCGGCGAAGACCCCTGCGCGATGTGAGTCGGGTTTCCTGACTTCAGGACAGCCAGCGCCCCGCCCTCCGAAGGAGGCCGGGGCGCTCGCCATTTGGCGCGCCCCTCCCCCCCGAACCCCCGAGACCGGCTTGGACTGCGCACCCCGACACCGGTTTGGACTGCGCTGAAAAAGCAGAACTATTTCTGCCAACATCTCACGACCTTGAAGATAGAATCGCCCGCGTTCGTCCATTGCTCGATCAGGTGATGCCGGCTCCAAGGCAGCATTTGGTCAGCTTCCAATGCTTTGAGCGTCTGGGTTGGCGAGCGTGATGCGCGCTCTGGGAGGCGCGATCACAAACAGTTCCACGCCACGAGGGCACCGGGGAGGAGCCCGAGTGAGCGGCCGTAGGAGGATCCTAAGATGAAGAAGTCCATGCTTGTTGTTGCCGTTGCAGCCGCGCTGAGCGCGCCTGCTTTGACCGGGTGCACGATCAAGGCCGGTGGAGGCGCGAGCGCCGGCTCACCCCCTCCAGCCCCACCGCCCGCAACGGCAGAGCCGGCGCCTGCGCCAGCCCCCACCCCAGAGCCTGCTCCGGCTCCCGCGCCTGCAGCGCCCCCGAAGGTGAACGCATCGACGGGTCAGGTCGAGATCCCTGGCAACGTGGTGTTCGACACTGGCGCGGCGACCCTGAAGGAGGGCGGCGGCTCCGAGGTCGTGCTCGAGCAGGTCGTGCAGTTCATGAAGGACAACCCCAAGGTGACCAAGCTGCGAGTGGAAGGTCACACGGACAACGTGGGACAGCCCGCGGACAACGAGAAGCTCTCGGGCGAGCGCGCGCTCACCGTCAAGCGCTGGCTGATCGAGCACGGTGTGGACGGCGCCCGCCTGGTCTCCGTCGGCTGCGGCCAGAGCCGTCCGATCGCGAGCAATGCGACGGAGGAGGGCAAGGCTCAGAACCGCCGCGTGCAGTACCAGATCGCCGAGAACCGCGGCCGCCCGTTCCTTGGACGCCCGATCGATGGGGGCTGCAAGGTCTTCGAGTAAGCGCGCGTTCGACCTCGAAGCTCCAGCGGGCCGTTTCGAACAGAAGCGGCCCGCTTGGCGTTTGTGCGTCCAGGGAAAGCCACGCAGCTCCCCGCGGCGGCCCGAATGCGGTTGCCGCGGCGTCGCTGGTCATGGCAGACCCGCGAGGTGCTTAGGCGTTTCCTGGTGAGCCTCACGCTGGCGCTGAGCCTGACAGGCTGTGATCGTGCCCCAGATGACCTCCGTGAGTGGACCCCAGCGGACCATCACCACACGGCGGAGCCGAACCGTGGGCAAGTGACGAGCGACACCAACCCCGAGGCGGCCAAGCCACCTCCTGGTCTGGAAGACGTCACCATCGTCGCCTGGCGGCGCAACTGCATGCGCTGCCATGGAGTCGTGGGCCGCGGTGATGGCCCCCAGGGCGCAATGATGGGCGCGACGGATCTGTCCAACCCGGACTGGCAAGCGAAGACCAGTGACGAACAGATGGCCAGCATAATCCAGCGTGGAAAAGGCGCGATGCCTGCGTTCGATCTCCCGCAGGCGACGATTCAGAAGCTGGTCAAGCTGGTTCGCCTGTTCAATTCGGCGCGCAAGGAGGAGGAAGCCGCTGCTCCTCCCGGAAGCGCCCAGCCCGGCTCGGCGCCGGCCACGGCCAGCGCCGAGCCCTCGTCGTCCGCGGGAGCTCCGAAGCCCGCGCCTGCCCCGAAGCCGTGAGCGACCAGGAAAAGCCGCGCGCAGTCGGCTTCAGACGCTGGGCGCGCTGGCTGCTCGTGCCTCTGGGGCTCTGGCTCGGCAGCCTGTTCTGGCCCGCCTTTCCGCGAGACCAGACACTGACCCTGGACCTCGGGCCGAACAGCGCTCGAGTCGAGGCCCTGGATCTCACCTGGACCTTCGATGGAGAGCACGAACCCCGCGGAGGTGTCCGCCGAAGCTTCCCGCAAGGCGCGCCGCGGCGAGTGCGGCAGCGCATCTACGGCCCCAGCGGGGACTGGGAAATCCACGTCCAGCGGACTCGAACTCTTCGGGGCGACAGCACCCCGCAAAAGACATCGAGCCAACATCGCGTTAACCTGGCGGGCGAAGAGTCGATCCTCTTCATCAAGGACCCTGCCGGTGAGCCAACCCCAGACTGAACTATCGACTCGCGCCCACGGAGACGACGCTCGCGTCACCGAAGAACTCATGCTCGTGGTGCTGAACGGCAAGGCCCGTGGCACCAAGGTGAAGCTCAAGCCTCACTTCACGATCGGCAAGAGCAAGGACAATGACCTCGTGCTCCCCGACGACACGGTGAGCCGTCATCACTGTGAGCTGACGCGGGTGCCGAGCGGTGTGCTGGTGAAGGACCTGGGGTCGACCAACCACACGCGAGTAGGTCAAACGGTGGTCAGCGAAGCGACGCTGATCCCTGGCGGGACGCTCACGATCGGCGACGTGGATCTGATCCTGCGGCTGGAGATCGCGCGGGCTCAGATCCTCCCGAGCGAGTCGGAGCGGTTCGGCGAGGCTCTCGGCAAGAGCCTGTCGATGCGCAACATCTTTGGCGTGCTCGAGCGCATCGCGCCCACCGACGCGGGGGTGCTCCTCGAGGGTGAGACCGGCACTGGCAAGGACGTGCTCGCGCGCTCCATCCACGCGATGAGCCCTCGCAAGGACGAGCCGTTCATCGTCGTCGACTGTGGCGCCGTCGCCTACAGCTTGATCGAGAGTGAGCTGTTCGGTCACGAGCGAGGCGCGTTCACCGGCGCCGTGGCCCTGCGCACGGGAGCGTTCGAGACCGCAGGGCGAGGCACGCTCTTCCTCGACGAAGTCGGAGAGCTACCGCTCGACGTACAACCGAAGCTGCTGCGCGTCCTCGAGGCGGGCGAGTTCCGCCGCGTTGGCGGCAATCGCAGTCTGAACAACGAGGCGCGAATCATCGCCGCCACCAAGCGCGACCTGAAGCAGGAGGTCGAGCGCGGCAAGTTCCGGGAGGATCTCTACTTCCGACTGGCGGTCGTACCGCTGACAGTCCCTCCCCTGCGTAGCCGCCGGGAGGACATCCCGCTGTTGATCGAGCACTTCCTCGAACTGGCGAAGAAGCGCGATCCGCAGGCCTCGGAAGTGCACCTGGACAACCAGACGATCGCCGCGCTGGCGGCCCATGACTGGCCCGGCAACGTGCGCGAGCTGCGCAACGTGCTCGACCGCGCCCTCTACCTGGCCACCGCGAGCGGGGAGAGCGAGCTTCGGCTGGTGGACCTCCCGGTCAATCCCACCACGAGCCACGGGGAGTTCAGCTTCATCGCGGGACGCAGCTACCGCGACACCCGCACGTCGTTCGAGGCCGAGTTCGAGCGCCGCTACGTGACCTGGCTGCTCGAGCGCCACGGGGGCAACATCAGCGCGGCCGCTCGCGAGGCGTCGATGGACCGCAAGCACCTCTACGACCTCGCAAAGAAACACGGCCTGCGGGGCAAGGCCACGAAGGACAGCAAGGACTGAGCCGCTGGAAGCGCGCCGCTCGCTGGTTGCCAGGCGGACGACGCTAGAAGGACGCGCCCAGCCCGACGGAAGCGACGGTGGCGAAGGTATCGTTGACCTCGCCGCCAGCCCAGGTGAACTCGTCGAGGTTCGTCTTGATCACGTCGAGTCCGAAGCTCGCGTCGAGGTCGAGAAACATCCCGATCACTCGGTCGCCGGGGCGACCGTGGAAGTTCATCAAGACGCGTCCACCGAGCAGATAGGAAGAGAGCGGGCTCAGCTCGCGGTCTCCCGTCCAGTACTGGCCTCGTGGTCCTGACTTGGGTTCGCCGCCAGTGTAGTCGTCGCTCCAGAACAGAGCGCCGCTCTGGCGGTAGTAGCGACCCCGCACCAGCAGGCGCAGCCACTTCAGCAGATACCGCTCGGCCTCGAGCTCATAGGTCTGGCTCAGAACGTCCCAAGTGTCGCTGTAGCCTCGCACGCCGAGACCGACCGCAGTGTCCATGCCCTTGATGTAATAGCGCATACGCAGAGCCGCAGCGCCCCGCGCACGGTTCTCCGGGTGGTGCTCTTGGGCGAGTTGACCACCAGGGCCAATCACTACCGCACGGTAAGGATTGCCGAGGAATCCATGCTGCAACCCGCCGGTCAGCACCAGCTGCGTCGCCAGCACCGGTGTCCAGGTCTGAGTCCACGCTCCCTGAAACGAATCGAGATCGACGTCGTCGGTCTGACGATCGTCCGCGCTGGTGAAGCACCCAGTCGAGCTATCCAGGCGTGGACGCAAGGTCGGCGACAGGCTCGCGGCGTAGTTGATGTTGCACACCTGATCGAAGCCGCGTGAGTAGGACAGCTCCAGGCGGGTGTTTCGCTTCAAGAACTCCGTCGCGCCGGAGACGCTGATCGACTGCGACCGGTAGTCGCTCTCCGTGCCGTATCCGTAGCTGACGCTGAGGGTCGTTTCCTTGCGGCGTAGCGTGATGCCGCCGCTGGCCACGTGACGCACGTCGGTCACCGACGCGTGGGAGACGATATCCGGGGAAATCCCGCCCGATTTCGTCGGTTCGCTGGCTCCCGAGACGATGTCCGCCTCGTAACCAGCATGGACGCTGAGCGCGTCCCAGGGGGTCACCGAGAGTCGAATCGACGGATTCAGCACCGTCATCTCGCTGTCGGGCGACGGCTCGGTGAACACGGTGGTTCGGACGTCCAGGTCGGCGACCTGAGCCTGAGTCTCCCCTGCCCCTCCCAGCATCAGCGCCCACAGACAGGCCCCTGCGGAGAGGGCACGCGTCACTCTGCGGCTCGTCGGGCCGGTGTGGTGTTGCGCTGCGCTGTGGTTGGCTCGGGACACGACTTCAGACACCTAACTCTCGCTTTTTGGTCAGTTGCACCCGCAACCACCGCCCTCGACGGAGCCGCCTCCGAAGGACCCCTCGCGATTCTCCAGCACGTGCTGGCGAGCAGACTCTTCTTCCGCGTTGCCATCGAAGCGCATGATCGGGTCAGCCAGCACCGCGCGCTGCTCTGGACGCACCGTGACGCAACCGACACTGCTCGTGCAGGCCACTCCAATCAGTAACAGCTTGGATACTTTCCTCATGGTAACGCCTCAGAAATAGGTACCCAAGCCGCCGAAGTAGGCCTGCGTGTTTCGGTAGCTGTCCTCGGTGAACAGGATGGTGTTGTTGGCCTCGACCCGGATCAGAATGCGCCAACGCAAGCTGATGAGGAAGCCCCCGCCAGCGCGAGCGTGATAGACGGTCTCGTCCTTGAGCACGAACGCGTCCTCGTTGGGCACCGTCTTGTATCCCCCCCCTCCGAGGTGGAGGAACGGCGACACAGCCCAGTCGGGCGCGAGATCCAGAGTCCCGCCGCCGCCGAACAGGATCCCCTTGCCCTCGGAGTTGAGGTGCATTCCAACGTAGCCCTCGAGCGCGATCGCGGGGGCGAGCACGAACGCCGGGCGAACCTCCGAGTAGCCGTTCTTGTCGAAGACTCCGGCCATGATGGCGAAACCCGCGTGGGCGCTCTCCAGCGCTGGGGGCGAGAAGAACCCCGGCGTCCCCGGGCGATCCACCTCGTCCTCGCCGATCGCGACGGGTTCCACCGTATCTCCGAGCACGTAGGCAGTGCGGCCATCCTCCAGCGTGACCTGGAGCCAGAAGCCGTTGCCTTCTCTCCCGGTGATCAGGAACGCCTCACCCCTTTCCGCACGGTAAATTACCCGATGCGTGATCCCGGGACCGCTGCGCAGCTCGGTCTCGGCCACGATCACGCGGGCGAACGCATCCGGCTCATCCTGGGCGAGCGCCGCCCCGCCCCACGTCATCAGACCCGCGAGGCAAACCAGGCACGCCAGCGCGCGCTTGAAGCTGAAGGAGGTGCGGGCTCTCATTGGCTGGAGAAACGCTCTGCCCAGTCCCGAATGACCTGGGCATCAGGGCTGTCGGCGGGAAATATCTGACGGGGGTGCGCCGTGGTCCCCGTCGGCCTGTTGAACAGCGGCGCGAGGTCTGGATCCCGGCGCATCTGGGTCTGTGCGGCTTGGTAGTTGTCTCGCGCCGTGTTGTTCGGGGTGACTCCCGGAGCGCCGTTCTGGCAGCTCTCGCCCACCAAGGGCGAGTAGTCACGGAGGCGGAAGTTGGTCACGTTGAAGTGGCAGCCCCCAGCGGCATCGGATCCCGAACCTGGACCACAGCCGTTCTTGAACAGCACGGGCTCGACCTCGCAGTAGTAGTAGTCCTCGTCGAACACGATGTCGGCGATCTGGAAGTCCTGTCCCGCGTCAACCGTCGTGCACGCCGCGCTGGGCACCAGCACCGCGCTCAACACGGCTCCGAGCGCGAGTCGAAGTCCTACGCCCATCGACCTCGCCAGCTGCGCCGGCCGTCGATCGCTCACCCGCGCCGTTGCCGCCCTACGCCTCGCCGCCGAGACTCGCCACCTCACGAGATCGGACGCTACCACAAACCTCGAATGGGAACGGGCATTTGCGCCGGCCCCGCGTACGAATGCGCCCAGCTGACGCACCGCAACCCACATAAATAACCTCTGGCGTCAGCAAGTCCTTGAAGAGGCGGCCCCGTGCGGCTAATCAGTTGGCCCCTTCAAGCGGAGGTAGTAGGTTATCCTACATCGCCACACCTCTGGTTCCCCCAGCCACGTGGCGTCGAGCATTCCAGCTCCCCCTGCTCGTGACGGAGACGCGATGAAGCTGAATTTCTGGTACCTCGCAGCCCTGCTCCCCCTGGCCCTCGTGCTCTCCAAGGGCGCGTTCGGGGCTCAGTTCGCGGTCATCGGCATCACGCTCGGCATCTTCTTCGGCACCCTCTCCCTGCGCAAACCTCGGCCTGCTGACGCGACGGGAACCAACCCCAGCGTCTAGTACGCTGCTGAGCGCTGCCACGCGGGTTCGCGGCGTTCAGCTTGGCGCAAGGCGGAGAGTCCGGTGAACGAAGGAGCGTCCAAGCCTGCGAAGGATCCGCGAACGCCTAGCGAGCACCGTCAGGCGCTCGACCGCGCGCGCGGCGTCGACCTGGGTCGAGTGAAGCGGCTGGACGAGTTCTCGCTGCACGACACGGAGGCGGTTCGGCTGATCCTCCAAGGCGGATCGGTCATCGACTGGCACCGGCTGAACCTCGAGTCCGAGGAGCAGGCTCGTGGCCTCTTGGTCAATCACGACCTCGACCCAGACGACCCCGTCGACCGCGGCTACGTCGAGTACATCAAGCGCGAGGCGATCGCCTATCTGCGGCGAAATTTCTCGTTCGCGATCCCTCGCCCCGTGGAGCAGATGTCGATGGAGCAGCTCATGCTCCTTGCCTCGGGGAAAGGCCACCGTCAGCTCTGTGCCTGTACGATCCTCAAGGCCGTCCAGATCATCAACCACCTGACGGGCCGTGAGCTGCTGTTCCGCCTGCCGGTCAGCGACCGCGAGCTCTTCCACCTGGTGGAGGAGAAGGTCTATCGCGTGGTGGGTACGATGCTCAGCCAGGGGTTCCCCATCACCGAGTTCATGGGGGGGCGCAAGAGCCTGGACTCGATGTACACCAAGCTGCTGTCGAAGCCCGAGTCGACCGCTGCCGCCATCTACGACAAGCTGCGTTTCCGCATCGTGACGCGCGAGCCGGCAGACGTATTGCCCGTGTTGCTGTACCTCACGGAACAGCTATTCCCATTCAACTACGTGGTGCCGGGCGAGAGCGTGAACAGCATCGTGGACCTCACGCACTACATCGAGTCGAATCCTCAGCTCGCTCGCCACTCGAAGGACCTGCAGCAGCCCCTCGATCCCAGCGCCAGCCAGAACCGCTTCAGCGCGGATACGTATCGGGTGATCAACTTCATCGCGGACATGCCCGTCCGCGTTCCACCCCAGATCATGGAGCTCGCTCCGCCGGGCTCGGAAGAGCTCGGGCGAACCGTCTACATGCTGTGCGAGTTCCAGCTGCTCGACTCCCACACCGAGGCCACGAACGAGGCGGGAGAGGCCAGCCACGACGCGTACAAGGCTCGGCAGCGCGGAGCAGTCGCGCGTCGCCTTCGCCTTGGCGCACGCGCCGCCACTCGGCCCGTGCGGGCTCAGCCTGGCCCCACCGAGTCTCGGCCCGACAACGAACCCGTGCCGGCGAGCGTCGCAAAGCCCCCGCGCCGCGGAACGCGTGCAGCGGGCCCTCCCCCACCACCGGCGACCCGCCGCAAGAGCCACAAGGCGCGCAAGCGTCGACGCTGAGCGGAAGCGGTCCTGGAACTGGACGCTGCGGGCGGAATCCCCGAGACGGACGAGAAACGTCCTCTGCGCCGACCAGACGCGTTGCCGCAAGCAGCGTGACCCGGTACGGATCGGCCATGCGTATCCCCGCTTCGAGAATCCCAGCGCTCGCGCGCGACATGACGAGCGCTCTGCTCTCCGATGGTGATGTCGAGTCCGAGCACCCCGCGGAGCTCCAGAAGGACATCGAAGCAGTCCTGGGCCAGTACGTGCGCGACGAGCAAGCCGTCACGGATCGCGCTCGAGAGATCATGGACGCCCGGCGCCTGCCCAGTTCCGAGCTCGGGAAGATGAAGCGCCTGGTCGCCGACGAGCGGAAGATGAAGCTCGGTGACGAAGCAGTGGACTACATCCTCGACCAGCTGATCGAGTTCTTGATGCACAGCCACAACGTCGACGAGATCTACTGCGAGGACGTGGTCCTCCGTCGCAAGTTGCGTCTGCCCCTACGCCAGCTCCAGGCCGCCGAGGAGAGCCTGGAGCAGGAGGTCCGCGGTCAGCTCAAGCACGTCAAGGAAGGCACCGCGGTGTGGGACGTCGAGTATCGACGCATGATGGAAGACATCAAGCGTCGCAAGGGTCTGTGAGCGCGGAGAGGAGTGCGGCGTGCGCAGCATGACCGGCTTTGGCTTCGGTGAAGCCGACCTGGACAATGGCCGGGTCGTGGTCGAGATCCGCAGCCTGAATCACCGCTTCCTCGACGTCCGTGTTCGTCTCCCCGCGGATCTGCAAGACCAGGCCTCCTACCTCGAGCAGGTCGCTCGCGCCGAGCTCGGACGTGGGCGCTATGACGTCGGTGTGCGGGTGGAGGGCAACGCGCAGCCTACTCTGTTCTCCGAGGAGCGGGCCCGGGCGGTATACCAGGCGCTCGCCCGCCTCAGAGACGAGCTCGCCCCGGGTACGGAGCTGCCTGTCAGCGTGCTCGGACAGCTCGCTCACCTGATCACCACTTCCCCCACGGATACGCAGTCGCCGGTGCAGACCGCCCTCGCCTCCGCGATGAAGCGAGCACTGCACGCGCTGATGCAGATGCGGGAGACCGAGGGGCAGAGCCTGCGTGAGGAGCTCGAGTCCAGGCTCAAGAACGCCCGTGCCGCGGCCGCTCGAATCGCTGAGCGGGCGCCCGAGGCCATCACTCATCAGCACCAGCGCCTCAAGGAACGAGTCGGGCGCCTGCTGGGAGACACCGGAATTCAGCTCGATCCCTCGCGGCTCGCCCAGGAGGTGGCGCTGCTGGCGGACAAGAGCGACATCACCGAGGAGCTCGTGAGACTCGAGAGCCACTTCGATCAGTTCGAGAGCCTGCTCCAGGAGAGCGACGCGGTGGGGCGACGACTGGACTTCTTGCTGCAGGAAATGGCACGAGAGTCGAACACCATTGGTGCGAAGAGCCAGGACGCAGGGCTCAGCCACTTGGTCGTCGAGCTCAAGGCGGAGGTCGAGCGGCTGCGGGAGCAGGTGCAGAATGTCGAGTGAACATGGTCTGGGCGGTGGTCCGCTGCTGCTGATTCTGTCGAGCCCCTCGGGCGCCGGAAAGAGCACCCTCACCCGCCGCGTCCGCGATCAGATCGACAACCTCGAGTTCAGCGTCTCCCACACCACGCGTGCGCCGCGCCCAGGCGAACAGGACGGCCGCGAGTACCACTTCGTGACTCGGGGGGAGTTCGAGTCCGACGTGCGCGCGGGCCGCTTCCTGGAGTGGGCCGAGGTGCACGGAAATCTCTACGGAACGAGCGTGGCCGAGGTGGAGCGGGCCCAGCACGCCGCGGGCGTGATCTTCGACGTCGACCACCAAGGCGCGCGCATGATCAAGGCGCAGCGCCCGGACGCCGTTGGCGTGTTCATCCTGCCGCCGAGCATGGACATCCTGCTCGAGCGACTGCGAGGACGCGCGAGTGAAGACGAGGCCACCGTCCAGCGTCGCTTCCGCGTCGCACGAGAAGAAATCGCTCACTACGGGCTCTTCGATTACGTCTTGGTCAACGCGGATCTCGACAAGGCGACCCTGGATTTGACGAGTATTTTCCGCGCTGAGTGGTGTCGACGCAGACGCGCGGCTCAGCACGCGGAGCGACTGCTCAGCGCGGCCCGCGACCTGCCGAGCGCCGAGAGCGCTGATTGATCTAGCGGCTACCCGCATGCTAGGCCCCGTGCGTGAGTTACGTCCTGGGCGTCATTGGCGGCAGCGGTATCTATGACATTCCCGGCCTCGAGTCGGTGATTCAGCATCGGCACTCGACGCCGTTCGGAGATCCCAGCGACATCGTCACCGAGGGCACGCTCCAGCTGGATGGTGACCGCGTCCGGTTGCTCTTCTTGCCGCGTCACGCCCGCGGACACCGCGTCTCCCCGACGCACATCAACTACCGAGCGAACATCTGCGCGCTGAAGCAGCTCGGGGCCACCCACGTGATCAGTCTCTCCGCCGTTGGATCCATGCGTGAGGAGATCGCCCCGGGGGACGTGGTGCTCGTCGATCAGTACATCGATCTGACCAAGCACCGGGTGTCGACCTTCTTCGACGAAGGCGTGGTCGCCCACGTCGGCTTCGCGGAGCCGGTGTGTCAAGCGCTGGCTGACGCGGCGGCGGCGGCTGTCGAACGCTCTGGCGGCAAGGTCCATCGTGGCGGGACGTACGTGTGCATGGAGGGGCCGCAGTTCTCCACCCGCGCGGAGAGCCAGCTCTACCGCAGCTGGGGCGTCAGCGTGATCGGGATGACCGCGATGCCCGAAGCCAAGCTCGCGCGGGAAGCCGAGCTGCCCTACGCCACCATCGCCTTCGCCACCGACTACGACTGCTGGCACGACACCGAGGAGGATGTCAGCGTGGAGGCCGTGCTGGCCGTGCTGAGGAAGAACGCCGAGCTCGCGAAGGCCAGCGTCAAGGCGCTCGCAGCGGGGCTGCCCGATCCCGCTCGCTCCGTCGCCCATCAGGCCCTGAAGCACGCCCTGATCACCAGTCGCGACCACATCACCGCCGCGGATCAGCGCCGCCTCGGCTGGCTGCTGGAGCCCTACCTCTAGCCCGCTTTCGAGAGCGCCGGCCCAGGCTCCACGGCCCGAGCAGGCGGACCTCTGCGCCCAACCGGCGCGCCTAACCCCCAAGAAAACCGAGAGAGACGAAGCATGACCCGAGATATCCAGAGCTCCGACCCCGTTCTGTTGGTCGGTTCGATGGCCTTTGACGACCTGGACCTGCCGAGCGGCGACTTCAAGGACGTGGTTGGGGGCTCAGCGACCTACGCCGCAATGGCCGTGACCCTGTTCGCGCCTGCACAGATCGTGGCGGTGGTCGGAGATGATTTCCCTGAGGCAACACTCGAGGAGCTGCGTGAGCGCGGCGTCGACACCGCGGGAGTGGAGCGCGCCAAGGGCAAGACCTTCCGCTGGGTCGGCAAATACGCCAGCAACCTGGCCAGTCGCGAGACGCTGGATACACAGCTCAACGTGTTCGCTGACTTCCGTCCGAAGCTGCCCGAGAGCTACGCGAACACGCCCTTCGTGTTCCTGGGCAATATCCACCCGGAGCTGCAGCTCGAGGTGCTGAACCAGGCGAAGAACGCGAAGTTCGTCGCTGCCGACACCATGAACTTCTGGATCGAGGGCGAGCGCAAGAGCCTGGAGAAGGTGCTGGCACGCGTCGACGCATTGACCATCAACGACGAGGAGCTGCGACAGCTCGCGGAGGAACACAATATCCGCAAGGCAGCGGCCAAGGTGCTCAAGATGGGGCCGAAGACGCTGGTGGTGAAGCGCGGCGAGTACGGCGCGATGCTCTTCGACGCCAACGGCGTGTTCTTTGCCCCGGCCTTTCCGCTGGAGGACGAGGTCGATCCCACCGGCGCTGGCGACAGCTTCGCAGGCGCGTTGTTCGGCTTCCTGGCGCGGGAGAAGCGCGTCGATGGGCGGACCCTCCGACTTGGCTTGTTGACGGCAGCCAGCGTCGCGTCCTTCAACGTGGAGGGCGTCGGCAACGAGGCGCTCAAGAAGCTGACGCGGGAGCAACTCGCAGCGCGCCTGTCGGAGCTGACCCAGCTGGTGCGCGTGGAGTAGCAGCGCCCGACGAGTGCCAGAAGACGGACGCCAAACGGCTGTTTGGTGTCCGTTTTCTTTTTCAGCCGTGTTACGCTCCCGCGCCGGGCGTCGCGTTGACTGCGCGAGGAACACCGCCCGAAAACTTGGACGGGAGCTTTTCGTGATGTTGAGACGCGTAGCTTGGGTGATGGGGGTCGCGGCAGCGCTGGGGCTGAGTGCCAGCGCTTGCGGTGGCAGCGACGAGGACACCTCCGGCAGCGGCGGCTCGGGTAACGGCGGCACCGGAGGCGGAAGCGGGGCGACGGGTGGCTCCGGTGGAGGCATCTCGGATCACCCTTGCCAGCCCAAGGAGGCGAGCTGCTACGTCTCGGGCACCTCGGGCCCGGGCGCCGAGTGCATGGCCCGTCGTGACAACTCGAGCGAAGACGTCGTCCAGCTGCGCGTCACCCAGCTTCAGCTGAAGGAGCCCGCGGCGCTGCGTCAGCCGTTCCTCCAGGGCTCCGTCATCACCCCCAAGATCACGCCCAACTCCCCCGAGTGCTTCCAGTTCGGCGACGCCCAGTTCAACGTGCTGTTCGCCTGGGACACGTCGACCATGAAGGTCACCCAGGGCGCGGGTGAGCCTCAGGCTCTGATTGGTCCGCTGAACGACGGCACCTGCTACGCGCAGTTCACGGACGGACCTTCGGGCGCCGAGATCAAGCCCGTGGAGACCGACTTCACGGTGGACGGCGACACGTACACCGCCGTGTTCCCGGACATCGCCGTGCCGATCTACCTGGAGGACTCCAAGGCGAACTACGCCCTGCTACCCCTGCACGAGCTCGAGGTGACGGCGACGCTCAGCGCCGACAAGAGCTGTGTTGGCCGCTACGTGCCCGAGAACCTCGACGAGACTCAGGGTTGCTCCGCCAAGGAAGGCCTGTTCGCCTACGAGAACGCCGGCACCTACAAGGGCTACGTGACGGTCGAGGAAGCCGACACGGTGGACATCACGAGCCTCGGCTACTCGCTCTGCGTCTTGCTCAGCGGAAACGTCAAGCGCTGGCAGCACAAGCCCGCCGGCGAGGAGATCGGCCGCTGTGACGGCAGCGACGGTTTCGTCGAAGAAGGAGGCTTCCCGAAGGGGAACTGGTGCTCGACGACGAACGCCGCGGCGACGGACACCTGCTCCGATGCCTGGCGAATCGAGAGCGACTACGCCGCAGCGGGAATCAAGATCAACGGCGTCTGCGGCGGCTAGCTGCAAGCTCCCCAGCGTTTCCACAGGGTAACGGGCCTCAGGGGTCGCCTGGAACTTCCCCGGGTTTGGGGGGGAGGCGGCACCGCGTTGGCAGTCCCCGCGCGAGCAACGACGCGGTGCCGACAACGCCCCCATCGATCCACTCAAGGCTCTTGGACTTCGCAGCCTGAGAGGTGAACCACCGCCTCGCCCGCTCCTCAGTGGCTAAACCACGGATTTTTCTCGGCTTCTTTACCCTGTAAGCGACTCGCCCGATCCCCGTTACACTGACTCGTCAAACGAGCAACCGCCGCGGCGAGCGGCGAGAGGGGACGCGCGGATGAGTGCGATCGCGTTGGTGGGTCCGGAGATCGAAGAGAACCTGAGCTTGCGCTACCTCGCGGCGGCGCTTCAGGAAGCGGGTCACGGCGCCGAGATCGTGGCCTTCAATCAGGACGCAGACTTCGGTCCAGTCCTGCAGCGCATCCTCGAGATGAACCCTGATCTGGTGGGGATCTCCCTGGCCTTCCAGTGGAAGGCCAGCGACTACCTGGCTCTGGCGGTCGCCCTGCGCGAACGGGGCTACCAGGGTCACATCACAGTGGGCGGTCACTTCGCGACCTTCGCCGCGCTGGAGCTGCTCGGGGACTTCCCGGAGCTCGACTCGGTGGTGCGTCAGGAGGCGGAGGGCACGCTGCTCGACTTGGTGGAACTGCTATCCAGGGGCCAGGACTTCCACGATCTGGACGGGCTCGCGGTGCGGGATGCAGACGGGGTACCCCGCAAGAACGCCGATCCTCGCCTGCCCGATCTCGCGCGCTTGCCCTGGCCCGATCGCCGTGGCGAGCCCGCCAGCTGCTTTGGACATGGCATCGCTCCCCTGGTGTCGAGCCGTGGTTGCTACGCCAACTGCTCGTTCTGCTGCATTGCCGCGTGGCATGAACAGAGCCTCCCAGGGAAGCGCTACCGGGTGCGGGATCCGGAGGAGGTCGCCAGGGAGATGGTCGCCCTCCAGAGGGAGCGCGGGATCGACATCTTCGTGTTCCACGACGACAACTTCTTCGTCCCCGGCCACAAGAAGAACCGCGCCCGCTTCACGGCTCTCGCAGATGCCCTCGAGCGCCAAGGCATCGGTCCCTTCGCCACCGTGGTCAAGGCGCGTCCGACGGACTGCGACCCCGAGGTGTTTCGCATCCTGAAGGAGCGCCTGAACTGCATCCGCGTCTATATCGGGATCGAGACGGACACCGATCAGGGGCTCGACACACTGCAGCGCTGGAGCTCGACGAAGTTGAACAGGAAGGCCATCGAGCTGGTGCGAGAGCTCGACCTCTACACCTGCTTCAACATGCTGATCTTCGATCCGGACACCGACCTCGAGAGCCTGGACGCGAACACCCGCTTCATCCGCTGGGCCGGCGAGTTTCCGTCGAACTTCGGTCGCGTCGAGCTCTACGCTGGCACTCCCCTGCTCTCTCGCATGTTGAAAGAGGGGCGCTGTCGAGGCGACTACATGCAGTGGGACTACTCCCTCGCGAGCGCCGAAGTGGAGCGCGTCTTCAACCTCAGCATGCAGTGCTTCCATGCCAGAAACTTCGGTGATGGCGCCCTGGCCAACCGCATCATGGCGACGCGCTTCGACGTGGAGGTGTGCCGGCACTTCCACCCCGACCGCTTCCGCGCGGAGTGGATGACGAGAGGAAAGGACCTGAGCCGCCGCCTGGCGACGGACACGGCCGATGGACTCGAGGCCATCCTGGAGCACGTTCGGACGCAGCCACCGAGCGCCGACGCCGAGTTGGTGTCGAGGCTCACGCCGGGACTGCGGGCGACGGAGGCCGACGTGTTCCAGGCGGCTCGAGACCTCGCGAGCGAGCTCCTCGGCGCCGTCGGTCAGGGACGACCGCTCACCGTGCTCGGTGATCGCGTCGCCACACCGCTACAGAATCAGCGCGGCCCGAGCTTCGTGGAGGCGAACCTTGTCTGAATCCAAGCGTCCCAAGCAGCTGATGCCCGAGGTGCTCCCTGCACCTCGGCCCGCGCGCCCGGGGAGTCCGCGGGCGCGCACCATGGGGCAGATGCAGCGCCTGCTCGCCCTCGCAGCCACTGGGGCCAGCGTCAGCGCCTGCGCCAAGACGCCGCCCAAGGCCGACTCCGGGGCCATCGAGGTACCCGCGCAGCCACCGACCAGCGCCGAACCGCGAACGGAAGAGGATCCGAGCCTACCTCCACGCAGCGATCCGAGCGCCGTCGTCCCCGTGCCGCCCCCGGAGCCGCCCACTGGCTACGCCGTGGTCGACCCGATGCCGCCGCCTGCCCGCTGCACGGGGCTCGCCGGGAGCATTCAGGCCAGCGCGAAGTGGAAGCAGGGCAGCCTGATGAGCGTGACGCTGGGCAAGCCTGGACAGAGCGGATCGCGCTACGAGGCCAGTGAGCCACCAAGCGTTTCCGGAGGGAACTTGAAGAAGCACGACATCAAGCCCGACGCAGTGACCCTGGAGATCGACGTCCCCTCGACCAGCAGCGGCGTCTACATCCGTATCGCCGCCAGCTGCCCAGCCGGCGACCAGCACATCAGCGTGCAGGTGTCCGGAGCCGGCGGCTCGCTCAAGCCCCAGGGCTCGACCTCGGTCAACCTCTCGGATACGTGGTGATGGACGAGCGACCGAGGAAGCCCCGACGCCTGGAGCTGATGCCCGAGGTGCTGCCCCCTCCCCCCCAGCCCGGGAAGCTGAGCCCACGGGAGCGGACTCTGAAGAGCCTGGGTAGGCTGGCCGCCGTCGCTGCGACCGCGGCGGCGATCGGCGCCTGCAAGGAGACCGGGTGTGGCAGCGGTGGTTACGCCGTCGTCGACCCCATGCCGCCGCCAGCCCAGTGCGATGGGCTGGTGGCGACCATCAGCCCGAGCGCGAGCTGGGATCCGTCGGGAAACATCGTTCTCAGGCTGTCGAAGCCGACCATGGCGGGTGCTGCCTACGTCCTGCCTGGCACGGGTGACGCCAGCGCGGACGCCTCGTCGCCACCCGCTGCAGGCACAGGCGACGCCGCGCCGGAGAGCTCTGGGCCCTCGCCGTCGTCAGCTGCGTCCTCCGACGCCGCAGCGCAGGCCACGGCACCCACGGCGTCGTCACCCGGGGCGCTCGCTGGGGCGATCCGGGTTCAGCGCGGGACGCTCGTTTCCGCGGTCGAGCGCGCTGGCGCGCTGGTGGTCGTGGTCAGCCCCGAGAGCACCACCACGACCTATGTCTCCGTGGAGGTGCCCGCGAGCTGCCCAGCAGGCTCCGAGCAAGTGCAGGCCGAGATCCGCCTGGAGCACGGCGCCGAGGCGCGCCCCAAGCTGAGCGTCGCGCTGTACGACGGACGCTAGCCCCGAAGAGGGCCGCTCACCGTGGCAGCGCGAGGGTGTATGCTCAGACCGCCATGACAGAAGGGGGAGGGTTCTTCGGCCAGACGCGCATGCGCCTGGCACGACTGACCGCGGAAGGTGAAGGCGGACTGAAGCGCGCGCTGCTCCAGGCCTGCGCCTCGAGCTCCCGAGCGCTCGACGTCGAGCGGGTCGCTGCCTGGTTCTTCAATCAGGATCACACCCAGCTGATCTGCGCCTGTCAGTTCGAGCGTTCGGGCGAACGCGAGTCCGCCGGCACCGTGCTCGATCTGACGGCGTTGCCTCAGTACAAGGCCGCGCTGAACTCTCAGCGTGTCATCCTCGCGAGCGATGCCCAGAGCGACCCGGACACTCGCGAACTCACCGAGTCGTATCTGATTCCCAACGGAATCAGCTCGATGCTGGACGCACCGATCTTTCGCTTCGGCGAGGTCGTGGGTGTCGTGTGCCACGAGCACGTTGGACCTGGCCGTACTTGGACGACGGATGAACGCGATTTTGCCGCGTCGGTCGCTGACGTCCTGGCCGTGTTGCTCGAGCAGGCGTCCCGCGTCGAAGCGGAGCTCACGCTGCGCGATCAACGCGAGCAGCTCGTTCGTCTGGAACGCATGGAAGCGCTGGGCAAGCTCAGCGCCGGAGTCGCGCACGACTTCAACAACGTGCTCAGCGCCATCACGCTTGGCCTGGACGAGTTCAGCCGCTTCGCCACGTCGACCGAAGCCCAAGAACTCCTTGCGGATTTACAGGAGGTGACCAGGCAGGGCAAGCGCATCTCCGATCAGCTGATGGCGTTCGCACGCTCCGGACCCCACAGCCCGCGGGTCATCGACGTCGGACGGGCGCTGCGTGACATGACGCGGCCTCTGACCGCGCTGCTGCGCGGTACCCACGCCCTCGACGTAGGCAGCCTGAAGGACGGCATCCTCGTGAGCGCAGATCCAGCGCAGCTCGACCAGATCCTGCTGAACCTGGTGGTCAACGCCCGCGACGCGATGCCCGACGGAGGAACCGTCCGCGTGGCTCTCGAAACCACACCCGCCGCCGCCGTGCTCACGGTGAAGGACACGGGGACAGGCATACCTCCCCAGCTCCTCGACCGCATCTTCGAGCCGTTCTTCACGACGAAAGGCCATGGGAACGGCCTCGGGCTCTCGACGGTACACAGCATCGTCGAGCAGAACGGCGGTCAGATCGTGGTGGAGAGCGGCGGCAACGGGACCACGTTCACGATCTCGCTGCCGCGCGTCAGCGCCTGAACTCGCTCCACCGGGGGGCACGATCGGCAGACTACGCCTTCTGCCCCTCCCGCGCCTTGCGCAGGCCGAGCTCGATGGCGGAGATCAGGCCCGGGCGCTTCACGTGACGAATGCGCCCGACGCCAGCCACGCTGAGCGCGGTGTCCGCCACTGTGATCCCCATGGCAACGAGCTTCGATCCCGTGAGCACCCAGCAACCGCGAACCTGACGGCGGTGGCGGATCACCCACTCGGTGAGCAGGCTGCGCGCGGCGCTGTCGTACCCGCTCATCTGCTCGCAATCCATGAACGCGCGCAGGTAGGGCGCGCTCATGAAGGCTGGCTCGTACGCCTCGATCAGGTCGCGGCTGAGTTCCGTCTCCAGACGTCCTGCGATGCGGACGATCGAGACCCCCGGCGCCGGCAAGTACAACTCGACCGCACCTCGCTCAGAAGAACGGGACAGCACCCGGTTGTGTAGCGAAGCAGCGGGCAGGCTCCCCCAAGCTGGCGCGAAGCTCACCGACGGAGTGTACCCCAGAGGACGCCGTGCAAGCTCCTTTGGGGGTGAGAAACGCTGGTCTCGCCTCCCGAGCTCCGCTCCAAGCGACCCTTGGCTTACTTGCCCAGCTTCAGCAAGAAGCTCTTGCCCTGTCCCGCAGTGATGGGCCCGGTGCCGATGTCGAGAGTGGGTGAGTTGGTGATGCCCAGCACATACACCTCGTCCTGTGGCGACTGAGCCACGCCCGCCGCGAGCCCTCCGGTGCTCGTACCGAAGGACCGATGCCAGATGTGGTTGCCGCTGTCGTCGAAGCGGGCCACGAATGGCAGACCATCGGGCACTGCGGGTAGCACTTCTTGCCCCAGGGTAACGGAGGCGACGGAGGTCGCGGCGACGAGCGGTCGCCCCGCAGCATCCAATCTGGTTCGCCCGAAGCCGACCGCTGTGGTATCGCCGAATCCGACACCCCAGCGTTCACTGAAGCCGGTCCCGTCCCAGGCCCAGCGAATCACGAACAGGCTGTTCTGACCCGTCGCCGGCAGAGTCTTCCCCTTGACGTTGAGGTCTTTGTCGTGGATGCCGACCGCTACCACCGCTCCCGTATCGTCAACACCAACGCTCCAGACTGCCTCGGTCCCGCCGACCCCCGACTTGGTGATCGCGCCCAGGTAGTCGCCCGAGGGTCCCAGCTTCACGAGGAAGGCATCCTGTTGACTCGAAAAGAACTCCGGCCCGCCTCCGAAATCGATCTGGCCGCCCATCCCGCCGCCCAGGTACACATTGCCTGTCGAATCGACGTCGAGAGCCAAGCCACCGTCGTCCCCCGCGGAGCCGAAGGTCTTGACCCAGCCATCCTGACCCACGCTGAGGTCCAGTCCAAGCTTCGCTAGAACGATGTCGTCACCCTCGGACGACTTTGACCCAGTTCCCCAATCGATCGAACCATTGAACGTCCCGGCGAGGTAGAGATGCCCGCCGCGCACCCGCAACCCAGGAGCATAGCCCACCCCGAGTGAGAGGCTCGAGACGACGGCCCCGTTTGCGAGCCGCAGCAAGGTCGTGCCTGCCGGTCGAACGCCATCCCCATAGTCAACTGCCTCATCCGTCGTCAGGACCGCGTACAGCTCGCCGTCAGCGGCGCCGACGATTCCCCAAACCACGCAAAAGGTACCGCTACCGACGGTGTACACCCAGTTGACGGTTCCATCTGGCTTCAACGACGCGATGTAGGCGTTGTGCGCGTCCAGGGCCGGCTTGGTTTGACCACCGATCTGCAGGCCACCAGCAAAGTCGCCAGCGATGTAGACAGTGCCATCGTCGGCGACGTCCACGGCACTAGGCGTACCAGAACCCTGGCTGTACACCAGACCCCAGATCCCGCACTCGAACTTGTCGCAGTTCTCGTCCTGGGTCGAGTCACCGCAGTCTTCTACTTGCGGCGTTTGCTCTCCGCTGCACACACCCCAGCGCGAATCCTGACCACACACCCGCGTCCCCCCGACGCAGATCCCGACGTTCTGGGTCTTGCTGGGTCCACTGTAGCAGTCCTCCTGGTTCCCCGCGGAACACTCCGGGGCTCCCGCGCCACCTCCTGCGCCGCTCGCGTTGCCGCTTCCTGCGCTCCCCCCGACGCCAGCCGTGCTGCTGGTCCCTGCGTCACCGCCGCTCGCGGCGCCGCCTCCCGCGCCCCCGTCCCCGCCGGTGGCCGCGGCGTGAAAATCATCGAGCCCCAAGAGATTCGAACACCCTGAAGCGAGCAGGAACACAGCCAGGCCTGCGGCGCTCCACGTGCTCCTCCAGGTCCAACCGTGCAGCGTTTCCTCGCGGCTAAGCGTCATGCGAGCAAGCGTAGCGCGTTCCCTTGAAACAGAGTGCTCTTGTTTGGCGACCCGGCGGTCGCGAGCGTGCAAAGGCTGCCATTCGCGCGGCGGGTCTCCCGGCTCCGACTTCGACGGACGTCATCGCACCTCCCCCCACACACAAACCGACAAGCCGGCTTGTCCGTCACCGCCAAACGACGCTCAGCGTCCGTCAAAAATGCAAAAAGTCAGCGACATTGCGATGTAACACGTTCTAGTTCCGAGCCCTCCCCCGACGTTCGCGTCGGGAACGGACACCTGGGTTTTGGTCGGGAATTCCGCTATGTTTCCTGGAATCGACCAAACGCCCGTAAGTTCAGGGAAAGCGCAATGATTCAGCTGGAGTGGATGAATGCCCCTACGTACGCACCCCTCCAACTGGACGACCGATTGGTGTACCCTTGAAACGTCCTTGACCCACTTTCCTACGTTCTCCTGGGGTTGGGAGAGCGCCGCGCGCGGCCGGGAGCCGCATGCATTGGAGCCTACATGTCACGCTGGCTGAAGTATTCTTGGTACGCCGCATTGGCTGCGCTCGGCAGCGGCTGCGCAGGGAGCTGCTCGAGCTGCTCTTCGTGCGGCGTTACCCCGCTCGATGGAGGCTTTGAGAACGCGAAGCGCATCGACAACGCCGCCAGCGTGCGGCTCACCGACTCGGGGTTGGACTTTCTGTCCGGCAACATCGCGCCCCTGGCGGGGTCACTGCTCGGAGACAGCGGCAATGGCGGCGTGATCACGTTCGAAGTGCCAACTTCGACTACTTCGGTGATCGGCATCAACATCACGATCTGCGACGGTGGACCAGACGCCACTTCGAGTCCTCCGAAGTGCCTGTTCGAAGCTGATCTGAGCAAGGCCAACCTGACTATCAAGACAGAAGCTCCCCATCACGTGGTGGTTGAAGGAACGATCGCAGCGCGGCTCCAGAACCTGCCACTCAAGACTCAGATTCTTCCACCGCCGATCCCGGCCGATCACAGCACGATCAAACTCAATGGAGGGGGCAGCTGCAACGACAACAGCTTCGCCGACCTGCCCATCGACATTCGGATTTCGATTGAGACCGAAACGGATCCTGCGCACGACGCACGTAAGGGTTACTCGAGGGTCAAGATTGAGCAGTTCTCGGTGACTCAAAGCGCGCTCGAGTCGAAGATTGCGGGCTGCAATGGCTTGACGGGAAGCTTGCTCAATGCCCTCAAGTCGGTGCTCGTTCCACAGTTCGTCGGCCCGCTCGTGGACAACTTGACCGGCACAATCGAAGACCAGCTATGCATGAAGAACGACCCGGCCGCGGGCGTCACCTGCCCCACCGGCACGACGGCTGACAGCGGTGGCGTCTGCCGCTTCGACAACGGGGACTGCGTCGGCACCGCCCTCGGCATCGACGGCAACATCGACCTCTCGGGCTTCCTGGCAAGCATTTCCCCCGGCACCGAAGGTGGCCTCGACTTCATGCTCGCGGCCGGTGGCGAAGGCACCCGCGACGACGGCAGCGGCATGCTGTGGGGCGACCTGAACCCGATCGGCGGTGGCGCGACCCTGGGCATGATGGGCGGCGCCGAGCCGCGCCCGATCACCAGCTGCGTGCCGGTGGTCACCCAGGATTTGCCGAGCGGAATTCCGATCCCCGACGAGCTGACGGCGAACACGGTCAGCGGCTGGACGGGCGAGGGACCGCACCTCGGCATCGCGCTCTCCGAGCGCTTCCTCAACTACACGCTGACCAGCGCCTACAACTCCGGCGCCCTGTGCCTCGGCATCGGCAGCGACACCCTGGGCAGCTTGCTCTCCAGCGACACTCTGGGTCTCTTGGTCCCGTCGCTGAAGGACATCGCTCGTCAGAAGAAGACCGCGCCCCTCGCGCTGGTCCTGCGGCCCCAGACGCCGCCCAGCGCAGTCGTCGGCAACGGCACGTCCCTCGAGACCGACCCGAACCTGCGTCTGGCGCTGAACCAGCTGATCATCGACTTCTACCTGTGGTCGAACGATCGCTACGTGCGCGCCTTCAGCGCCCAGTTCGACCTCGACGTGCCGGTGAACCTGGACGTCGACGAGAACAGCGCCCTCGCGCCGGTGCTCCAGGACGTCGGCGTGGCCAACCCCACGCTGTTCAACGCGCCGCTGGTGCGTGAGGACAAGCAGGCAGCAGCGGAGACGCTGGCCAACTTGCTGGCGGGTCAGATCGGCGGCGCCTTGGGCGGCGCCATCAGCCCCATCAGCCTGAACGACTCGCTGGCGAGCCTCGGCCTGGCGCTGAAGATCCCGGCGAGCGTCGAAGGCCAGGGCTCCCCCGGTCTGCGCAAGCTCAGCAAGGGCAGCGACAACTACCTCGGCATCTTCGCGGCCCTCGAGACCGCGAGCGGCGCGTACGTGAACTTCAGCGAGACCGACGCGCGACTGATCTCCAAGACCATCGACCCCGCTGGTCTCCGCGTGGATACGGCAACCAAGGACAACGTGCCGAGCATCGAGATCCAGGCCAAGAGCAGCCTCGACCGCGGCGAGCAGCCCATCGAGTACCAGTACCGCCTCGACAAGGGCTACTGGCGTCCCTGGCAGAAGAGCAGCACCATCCAGGTGCAGGATCCGGCGCTGCGTATCCAGGGCCGTCACAGCGTCGAGGTGCGCTCGCGCGTCGAGGGCGCTCCGATCACCGTGGATCGCACGCCTCCGAGCCTCGAGGTGCTGGTCGACAAGAGCCTGCCCGAGATCACGCTTGGCAAGGAACCCGTCGACGGCAAGCTGAGCATCGAGCTCTACGATGTGGTGAGCCCGGTCCGGTCCCTCGAGGTGCGCTGGGCGTTCGACGACGGCGCCTTCACCGAGTGGGGCACCGCAGCTGGCCTGGAGAGCCTCGAGGTGGGCGACGCTGAGAAGGTGACCGTCGAGGTGCGTGACGAGGAAGGCAACGTCGCCAGCCAGAGCCAGGCTCTGGTGCGCGGGCGCGCTGACGCCTCCCTCGCCGACGGCAGCGGGTGCAGCTGCAGCGTCCCCGGTTCGACCCAGGGCGGCAAGGCGCCCCTCGGGTTGCTCGCCGTGGGCGCGATGGCGCTGGGCTTCGGTCTTCGCCGCCGGCGCAAGGGTCAGTCCCCAAAAGCCGAGCTGGAGGCTGATGACAGCTCTGACGCGGTCTCCAGCGCCGACGAAGAGGACTTCACCCCCGCCGAGCTGAAGACGGCTCAGCGGCGACGGCGGATGCATCGTCTGGCTCAGATCAGTCTGTTCGCCATTGCCGCTTCATTCAACGGCTGCTCCTGCAGCGACGCAGACTCCAACACCCCCAACGCCAGCGGCGGCACGGGGGGTGAGGGAGGCAGCGGCGGAAGCGGCGGCGCCCCCACCTGCACCGACTGCGAGACGCTGGCGCCCGGACTGGTTGGCGCCTACGCCTCGGCGGCGGTCGCCTCCGACGGCACGGTGTGGGTGGCCGCGTACGACGACATCGGTCTGGACACCACCGCGGACGGAACCAATCCGGTGCTCTTCGGAGATCTTGCCGTGGGGAAGTACGCGGATGGCGAGGTCAGCTGGCAGGCGGTGGACGGGCTCCCCGAGTTCGATCCCAGTCTCGAACCCGGCACGCCAGGTGGTCCGCCCGATCCAGCGTTCATCGACGTCAACAGCTACCGCGGCGGCTTGACGGATCCAGGCGACGACGTGGGCCTGTGGACGAGCATCCAGGTGGGTGGCGATGGCCTGCCGATGGTCGCCTACTACGACGCCACCAACCGCGCGCTGAAGTTCGCCCGCATGGACGACACCGGCGCCTGGAGCATGCACACCGTCCAGCAGGTCACCCAGGGTGACGTCGGGCGCTACGCCAAGCTGGTGGTTCGCGACGGTCGCCCGGTGATCGCCTACCTGGCGCTCGAGCCTGCGAGCGCCGGTGGTGGCCTGGTGCAGAGCGTCGTGAGGGTCGCCAGCGCGAGCACCGCGTTACCCCAGGGCGGCGGGGACTGGAGCTTCGCCGATGCGGCGATCGCTCCCGCGCCCTGTCGCGCCTACAACTGCGGGTCGGGCGAAGAGTGTCGCGCCAGCGGCGCCTGCCAGACGCCCCTCGATACCTGTGACCCAGCATGCGACAAGGGCACGGCCTGCTTCGACGACGGCAGCGGCGCCACTTGCTCCGATGTCTTCGACAAGAAGTTCGTCGACACCTACCCCGAGGGCTCTGGCCTCTACATCTCGGCAGCGGTGACGTCGAGCGGTCTGGGTCTGGTCTTCTACGACCGCAGCCACGGCAACCTGTACGCGGTGAAGGAGGAAGGCGGCACCTGGGGCACGCCGATGCTGCTCGACGGCGAGGGCCCCGGCCCCGTCGACACCGGAGACACCGGCGTCGGCGCGTCGCTCTTCGTCGATGGCAACGGCGACTGGCACGTCACCTACGCCGACGGCATCACGGAGGCCTTCAAGTACATCAAGGTCACCGGAGGCACCACGCCCGAGGCACCGCAGGTGGTGGACGACGGCAGCACCGACGACGGCAAGGCGGTGGTGGGCGACGACTCCAGCGTCTGGACCAACGGCAGCACCATCTACGCTTCCTACCAGGACGCGACCAATGGCCTGCTGAAGCTGGCCACGAACGACGGCAGCGGCTGGCAGGTGAAGACGCTCACCGTGGATGGCTGGGTCAACGGCTTCACCCAGGTGGTGGATGTCAGCGGCTCGCCACAGATCATGGCCCACTGGCGCAAGGCGGATCCCAACACCGTGGGCAGCGTCGTGTTCGTCGCTCCCTGATCGAGGACGGTTCCGCACGCAAACAAAAGGCCGAGCCCAAACGGGCTCGGCCTTTCGTTCATGCATCGTCCGAGGGGCCGGCAGCTTGGCGTGCCGGCCGGTAGAGCCGAGGCTCAGGCCGCCGCGATGGCGCCGTCGCTGCTCGCTTCGCTGCTCCGCACATCGCCCGTGGCGGGCCCGGAGGCGACGCGCCGCTCCTCGGCGACGAGCTCGAGGAGCTCCTGCTTGCTGGCGACGCCGGTCTCCAGCATCACCCGCATGCAGCCATCGATGTAGCCGTGGGCTCGCGCCAGCCGCGCGTAGGCGACGCCCTCGGCGCGAAGCTGGAACACGTCCCGCAACATGTCCCGCAGGTTCTTGAACATTTCGGCCTTGGAAATCCCAGTGGTCATCGCTCGTCTCCCAGCGCGTCGGGCGACTCTGAGCTGTGTCGTCCGAGCTGACCCCGGGTACCTGGAGTTCAGACGGTCGGCCAAGTTTGTGGGGGCGAGCAGCGACGATGTGGGTGCGCGGGTTCACCAGAGCGCTCCCGCCGCGAGACGTCTCGAGACCCCCAGTATGTGTTGCGAAGTTGCTTCCGAGCCGTTGCCAAACCTTGAACGAGAGCCGCCTTGCCTCTACATTCACCGGCGTCCGGCAGGTGGACCCGCAGTCGAGTGGGCCGCCATGGCGAGACTCGTGAGGCCAACATGAAGCTCAATGTCTTCAAGTCGAAGATCCATCGCGCAACGGTGACCCACGCAGACCTCGAGTACGAAGGCAGCGTCACCATCGACAAGGACCTGATGGATCGCGCGGATATCCTCCCCTACGAGGCCATCCACATCTGGAACGTCACCCGCGGCACCCGCCTCGTCACCTACGCCCTCGAAGGGCCTCGAGGCTCCCGCTGCATCTGCGTGAACGGCGCCGCAGCTCATCTGAACGAGCCTGGCGACCTGGTGATCCTGGCGACCTTCGCCGACATGGATCGCGCCGAGGCCCGTGACTACAAGCCCACGGTGGTGCGTGTCGATCGCGACAACCACATCATCGACGACGACAGCCCGGAGCTTCCGGGCCCCATCCTCAACTCCATCGCCTGCGCCTGAGCGCAGCTCGAAGCAGGCCAATCGACCCACGCCTCGAACCCTCCAGTTCGGGGCGTGTCGTTGTTTGTGCCGCTAGCACCTACACTTTTTGAGGCTTTGCCCGGCAAATCGAATCTGACCGATAGAACAGATCGCGGATCGGAGCTGACCGACAAATCTGGAAAGGCCTTGGTTTGTTGGGGGTGAGGGAGAATCGAAGCTGACCGGTAGAACTCGTCCCTTGATAGGGTTCGAAATTCGATCCGATTCGATCCTTGCTCGATTCGATCCTTAGGATCAGGCTTCGGAGATGGCACAGCTCCGAGAGCGTTACGACCGCGTCCGAGACGCCCTTCGCTACGCACGCATCAACACCAAGAAGCTCGAGAAGGCGCTCCAAGCGGCAAAGGAAGCCTACGACCGCGCTGTGAAGCAAGAGCAGACGCTTGAGCGCCAGCTGGCCAACGTCACCTCGGAGATTGACCAGGCGCTCAACGGGCTAGCCCCCAAGAAGCGGACGGGCACCAAGGCCTCAGACGCTGCCGACGAGGACCCACCGTCCGACGCCGCGCCTGAGGACTTTGCCGACCCGCTCCCGCGTAGCCTCCAGGAGTTGGTGGATGCGTTTCCGCCCGGCAAATCAACCGGGCTCCCATCCCTGAAGGAGCACCTAGCCCTCAGCGATGGCGGACTGAACGCCCGGATCCAGAAAGCCAAGCGTACGAAGCTCGTCAAGCGGATTGGCTGGGGAGAGTACCAGCTCACGGAACACGGCGAGTCTTGCCGGACGAGACGGCTCGAGCTGGTCGGGACCAAGGGAGGTCGGGATGGCTAGCGGGTCTCTTTCGACCCGTCGGCCGAGAATCGACCCGCCCACCCTTGCATCATCTACTACTAGGTATATACTAGTGCTCGATGGAAACGCGCGAGGAACGGGGTGTGGAGATCGCCAGGTCGGGCAAGGTCCGGGCTGGCCGGGAGAACCAGTGGCTGGTGCCCTCGCAGAGTGGCTGCGGCACCTGGGTCGTGGACTACGGCGGTGGGGAGCCGACCTGCACTTGCCCGGACTACGAGAAGCGGGCAGCGTTCTGCAAGCACATATTCTGCGTGGAAATCATTCGTCGTCGGGGGATCACCGTGACGAATAATCGCAAGAGCTACGGACAGGCCTGGTCGAACTACAACCAGGCCCAGGTCAACGAAGGCGATCACTTCGTCTACCTGCTCCACGACCTCTGCAAAGGCCTTGAGGAGGAGCCACAGGAAGGACGTGGCCGGCGGCGTACGCCCTTGGCGGACGTGGTGTTTGCGCTCGTGATGAAGGTCTACGTCGGCAAGAGCGGCCGGCGGGCGGCGACCTGGATCAAGCGCTGCCACAAGGACGGGTTCCTCAGCAAGCCCGTCTCCTACAACACCATCTCGGACTCGTTTCGGCGCGCTGATCTCACTCCCCTGCTCCGAGACTTGGTCCAGCAGACGGCCCTACCCCTTCGAGGGTTGGAGCGGGAGTTTGCGATCGACTCGAGCGGCATCGGTTCCCGAACCTACGACCGCTGGTTCGACGAGAAGTGGGGGCAGCACAAGCGCCGGGCGAAGTTCCGGACAGCCCACATCATCGTGGGCACTCACACCCACTGCGTGACCGACGTGATCGTTTCGGACGAAGGAGACACGACCCAGTTCCAACCCCTTCTGGAGCGCACGGTGGCCCGATTCCAGGTCGACGAGGTGTCTGCCGACAAAGCCTACAGCAGCAAGAAGAACCACCAGGTCGCGGCCGACTTGGGGGTCACCCCGTTCATCAAGTTCAAGGCGGGTACCCGGGGCGACAATGGCCCCGATGAGTGGCGGAAGATGTACCACTACTACCAGTTCAAGGAGGCCGACTTCCTCGCCCACTACCACCGTCGAAGCAACGTCGAGACGGTGTTCGGGATGGTGAAGGCAAAGTTCGGAGCCTTCGTTTCCTCGAAGAACAAGACGGCGCAGGTCAACGAGGTGTACGCCAAGTTCATCTGCCACAACATCTGCGTGCTGATCGCCTCCATCTACGAGCTAAAGCTGGTGCCGCAGTTCTGGACCGAGGCCGCAGACACGGAGGTGGCGTGATGGCTGTCCTCGAGAAGCTGATGCTCGTCTACCAGTGCGACCGCTGCGGCCACGAGTGGGTCCCTCGCACGAAGGTGAAGAAGCTCCCTACGGTTTGTCCGAAGTGCAAGAGCCCGTACTGGAACACCCCGAGGCGCTCGTCCTCCTCCGAGACCGAGACTTGACCCGGAACGTGTGTTCAGTATTCTTCGGCTATGACCTACAGCGAAGAAGAGCTACGGGACATGGTCCTGCGATACCGGCGGGGTGAAGACGTCAGGTGCGGTTGTGGCGGACGGCTGCACGTGAACGGCATGGAAACGCTGAAGACCAAAGCGGTGCCGACTGAGTTCACCTGCCGCCGATGTGGCCGATCAGGGGCCTTCACTCCGGAAAGGGCCAAGGAACCTTGGACGGAGTCGGAGAAGGCGGAGATCAGGGACTCGTACCTCAGGGATTTGGAGGCCCGATGTCCACGTGACGGGGCAGTGTTGACCATCAAGTCGGTCGCTACTCGACGTGGTCACGGGTTGATCGTCCGGTGCAAGTACTGCGGAGAAGGATTCTGACGACGGTAATCGGTTTGTGGCGCCTGCTGGCTATGCAGGAAGATCAAGTTCTCCAAGCGGTCACGGCAATGCTCCGGACCCGAACCAAGGTCATGGGCGACGAGGGTCTCCCGAAGCTCGCTCTCGAGTGCTCAGAAGCCGATCGCGCTCGGCTTGAGGAGCATCCTCAGTACGAGAAGGGAACGACGGAGCGCTGGGCGTGGCACGCCGGGTATGTCGCCGCCATGAACGACGCTCTTCGGATGATCGATGACGAGGTCACCGAATACCCCATGGTCATGGGTCCTGCCGCTTGATCGGGCACCCCTGGACGGGACAGTCTGGGTCCATCCCGTCCGGTGCGTCGGGATGGTCGATGTTCTTCGAAGGTGACCAATCATGGAACAGGACGCACTCCAGTTGGTACGCCCGCCAAGCGGAGATGCAGGGCTCAAATCTGAAGTGGGTGCAGTCCGCGTAGTCTACGTCCTGGGTATAGGCCTTGAGCCGATCCCGCAGATCGGTGTCAGAACGGCCGATGCGACGAACGGTGATAGCACCCGGTTTCGAGGAGGGTCCGATCGCGTACGCCCCGATGGTGTCTTCCGGCACAGCTGCGTCGATCCCCCTTGATGTCAGAGGAAAGGGTCCGTACTTCAGGATTCTCATGGTCAAATGGTTCCTCTATTCACCCCCAGCGAGCGCTACGGGTACGAAAGCGTCACGCTCAGCCCAAGCTGAATGCCGAAGGGGAGTTCATCCGGGAGGTCTCTACGATAGGGTTCGGCCCCCGGGTTGAAGTAGATGCCGCAAGAATCCACTGCGGCCTTGCTCAGGTTCTTAGTGACTCCCAGGTGCGTGGCAACGATCAGCAGACCAGCGTCCCAACCCACGAATGCTCGTAGGAGCCCGGCAGCTCCGCCATACTGGATGGAGGTGCACCTGCCGACGTCTTGCGTATCCTCCGGTGCAACCAGCAAGAGTCCCACTCCACCCGCTGCGCCAACAACAAGCGGGGCGTCGACCGGCTGAAAACGTATCCCCACCCGCAGGGGAACGATAAGGGTGCTGTCAATCCTCGTCCGGTTGTCGTTGAGGGAGTCTTCCAACGTCAGCGTGTAGCGCCAAACCTCCACACCGGCAGACGCAAATCCATACCCCGCACCTAGGCCAACCCCAGCGCCGCCCCGAGCGCCGTCACCAGGGAGCCAGGCACCATGTCCTTCCACCTCGATCCGCCAGTCCGTGGACCGTGCGGACTTGGATTCCTGTCCGTGCGCGTTTCCAGCTTGGCTGAGCACCATCACGGAAGCAGGGACCACGCTCAGGAACCGTCGGGCCATTCGATTCCATGCGGTCGCATGCGTCATGGCCTTCTCGCTGGAGTCTGGCTGACCGTCATGATATGCACGCCCGTATGTCCACCACACCTAGGACGCTGATCAGCCTCCTGACGGTCACTGCAGCAGTCGGCTGTAGCTCCTCAACGCCAGAGCGTACGGATCGTGACGTTGCGGTCCAGGCCGCGCCGCTGGCTGGCAATGTGACCATCGACCAGTCGGCCCGTTCGGGGTGGGTCTCGGCCGTGGGGCAAGTGTACACGCAGACGGGCCTCTGTAGCGGGACGTTGATTGGGCTGCTCAACGTCAACTACATAGACCCATCAACGTCAACTAGATCTCCCCATCCGCTCCGTTGGTTGGGTTAGTTGTCGTTGGTTGGCTAGTTGTCGTTTTGCGGTTCCCTTTCTTGGTGCCGTTGCGCTCGGCAGCCGCTTCAGCGCGGACGCTTTCGCCGAGGAGCTCGAGGATCGTGGCGTGGTGGACGAGGCGGTCGATGGCCGCCGCCGTGGTCATCGGGTCCTTGAAGATGCGGTCCCACTCACTGAAGACGAGGTTCGAAGTGATCATCACGCTTTTCCGTTCGTAGCGTTCCGCGAGGAAAGTAAAGAGCACTTCCATCTCGTCGCGGTCTTGTTGGACGTACCCGATGTCGTCCAGGATCACAGCGTCGAAGCGGTCGAGGGCGGCGAGTTCCTTCTCGAGGCGCAGATCGCGTTTCGCGCTCAGCAGGCGCTGGACGAGCGCATAGGTCGGCGAGAACAGGACTCGCCGTCCGCGTCGGATCAGCTCGTGCCCGATGGCACACGCGACGTGGGTCTTTCCTCGACCTGGAAGTCCGAAGAGGAGGACGTTGTCACCTCGGCCGACGAAGCCGCCCTCGCAGAGAGTTGGCAGCGCCTTCGCCACTGCGGGACTGAGCCGTTCTCGCTTCAGCGTTGCCAGGGTCTTCTCCGTCGGCAACTCGGACAGCTTCAGGTTGCGAGTGACTCTCGAGCGACTTCGTTCTTCGACCTCGAGCGCGACCAGGTGCCGGAGGTACTGGCCAAAGGACCATCCTTCGCGCTCCGCTTTCTGTGCTACTTCCTCATGGAAACGAGCAACCGTCGGCAGGCGCAACGACTTGAGCATCATGGCGAGCGACAGCTCGGCCGACTCGACGGTGCTCATGTGCCCACCTCCGCAAGCAAGGAGTCGTATCCTGCGAGGTCGACTTCGGGCTTCGCCAGCTCGGGGACGGTCGGCGCTGGCACATGGACGAGTTGCTTGACGCGTTCGCTTTCGATGGGCTTCTTGTTGTCCAAGAGGGTCCGCAGAGCCACCTCGACGTCGTGCTCGACGGTCGTTGCTGCCAGGTGGAGGATCCTCAGGTAGATCACGTCACCCTTGATTCCCGCATGTGGAGAGTGGATTGCGTCGTAGGCCTGTCGAAACGTGGGACTAGGGAACATTTCCTCGCGGTATTTGTAGCGCTCGAATCCTCCGGGCTTGCGCACGAGCGACCAGATCACGTGTCGGTAGTCGATGCGACGCCCACCTCGTCCCTTCAAGCGCTCGTAGGAGAACTCCTGCTTGCCGGCAAAGTACCCTTCGATGTGGTCTTCGTAGATGCGCACGCGCAGCTCGTGCCCCATCAGTCGGGAGGGTACGGAGTAGCCGTTGTTCTGGATCCGGATCGTGCCCCACTCGCTGACTCGAGCGGTGACCTCGCTGTACTCGGGGAGCTTGCTCACGCTCAGCTCTCGCATCTGCGAGAGCTCCTCCGCAACGCGCGGCTGCCGAGCTGCGTTCTGCTTTCGGTTGACGGCGTCGACAAAGGCTTGCCATTCGTCCCGACTGGCGAAGTCGCGACTGCCTCGCATCAGTAGCGCTTGTTCGAGCCGGCTCTTGAGCTTGCCATTGCGGGCCTCGACGTCGCCGTTTTGTTCCTTCGCCCCCACGGTCGTCGTGCGCGCCTCGAGACCGAAGTGACGCACGAGTGCCAGATAGTCACGATTGAAAGTGCGCCCACTCCTTGCATCCTTCTCATGTTTTCCAGGGGGAATCTTGTGCGTGGCGGCAGTCGAGTTGTCCGTCTGCAGGTAGCGGGGCACGCGGCCCAGCTGGAACAAGGCGCGTTGAAGACCACGCCGCAAGGCAGCTAGCGACTCGGAAAGGCAGACCGTTGCCCACCCCCAGTTTGAGTACGGCAACACCAGCACACACAGCAGGTGCTCGAGCAACTGCCCTGCGATCGTCACACCCAGCTCCGTTGCGTTGGTGAAGTCCAGCTGGGCACCTTCGCCCGGGCGGTGGCACTGCGGAAGGCTCAGCTCGCGTTCCGGCCCCGCTTGGGCCCGCCACTGGCGGACGTGTCGTTGGAGCGTCCGGAGGTGCCCCTCGTTGTACTGGTCCGGGTAGCGCTCGATCAGGTCCTCCAGCAGCGTCTTGGCCTGCAGGCCAGGGGCGTCCGTGAGCTTCGAGACGAGCTCGGACCAGTGCTCCTCGAACGGGTTGGGGCGCGTCCTGTAGCTGCGGTCCTTCCGCTGTTCCGACGGAAGTTGCCCTGATTCTAGGTACTTCCGTGCCGTCTTCCGATCCATGTCGGCCTTCATCGCCGCCACGCCGATCCGGCCGTGCTTGGTCATCTCTTCCATCAGCTTCCTCACTTGGGCATCGCTCACGGGTCGCACCCGGCGGGATTTGGCTCGGCGCCAATCCCGCCAGAAGCCCCTTCGCCAACGCCCTCAGTGGGGAGATGTAATTGTCGTCGCTGGGGAGATGTAATTGTCGTTCAGCATTGGGCCGAACGTCGTCCTCACTGCGGGGCATTGCATGGACGGTGGCACCCCGCTGTCTTTCAGCCTTCCGCAAAGCAGTGTGAGCTATTCGGTAACCAAGTCGGATCGCGCGGGCAACAATCGAACCGACTCACCGTGCGGTGGTTCATCCAAGGCAAGGGACATTGGCCTCCTGTGGATCAGCCCACCCGTTCCCGACGACGTTGCGGAACCTGTGGAGTTGTTCTCAGGGCAAATCTGGAAAGAGATCTGGCACGCGAAGGGGAATTTCCTAGCTGGGTTCGGCACCGGGCTCCACACCGAGGATACGTGCGACGTTCCCGACGACGGGTTCGTCCCACCACCTGGTTCCCGTGCTTGGGCGCCCCTAGATGCGACGGTCCACTGGGACGCAGACGGGAAGGACGGATTCTGGGAACAGCACTGCCATCCGTTCCGTGCGGAATTCAGCTACTACACGAACCCGCAGACGCTTCATGGGGACTCAGGCGGCCCATTGATCACCCGGTTCGACTACGGATTCCGACTCATGGGGGTTCTGTCGGGGCCAGAGTGTTGGGACAAGCAAGTCGTCTACTCGAGCGTCGAGCTGAACTACCCATGGATCGTGGATCAGCTCGGGGGTGATCTTGACCATGACGGGGTGCTGGATGGCTTGGACAACTGCCCGCCCTTGAACTGCACCAAGCGTGGACTGGACGCTGAGGCATGTGCGAACTCCGACCAGGCCGACGACGACCACGACGGGATCGGTGAAGTCTGCGACAACTGCCCCGCTTCGAAGTGCGCCACCCCCATCCCGGGGTTCGACTGCACCAACCCAGATCAGGCCGATGGCGACCAGGACGGTGAAGGAGACCAGTGCGACCTCTGCCCTGACAAGGCCACCCTGACCTACGACGAGGACGGGGACGGTGTTGGCGAAGCCTGCGACAACTGCCCGGGCCTGTATGAAGAGTTCCCTCACTGCGGAACCAATGCAGTGTGCACAGGTCGTTGCATCACCACGGGAAGCTCACCCCACTGCTCGCAGCTCCCCGATCAGGACGGGGACGGCATCGGGGACAGTTGCGACACGTGTCCAAACATCGCCTCCTACGACACCAAGAACTCCAACTCATGGTCGGAGGAGAGGGAGCTGGCGGCTCCCATCGTGGACGTTTGCGACGAGGTGCCGCAGGTCCGAGTGACCCAAA
Organism: Polyangiaceae bacterium; assembly: GCA_041389745.1. Taxonomy (GTDB): domain Bacteria; phylum Myxococcota_A; class Polyangia; order Polyangiales; family Polyangiaceae; genus JAHBVY01. Next base: position 4,832 of record JAWKRF010000018.1, on the reverse strand, counting down.
CACATCGGGACACCTTCGACGCCCCGACCATCATCCTGAACGCCGAACCCATCTTGGGTGGCGGTCAGCCCGCCGTGAACGGGCGAGCACAGATGGGCTTCTGCTCATGTCACGATCCATTCGAGAACAAGGATCTCGGCGAAGAGGAGTGCCTCGACAACCAGAAGCAGTGCAGCGCCTGGAAGTTTCCGCAGGACAGCATCTGGCATCCAGTCACGCTGGCGGATGGTGGGGAGATCACTCAACCACCCAAGTTCCCATTCAACCCAGAGGGCTACACGTCGTCGCTCTCGTTCCAGCCTGTTGGTGCCCTGCGCTCCAAGGAAATGTACTGGAATTGGCGGGCGGATGTGGACGCTGGCCGCATCGATGGGGTCGACTGCCCTGGCAACACCTGCAGGGCGTACGGAGCGTTCATGATGTCGTCCATCGTCAACACCTCCACGTCGACCAGAGACGGCTTCTACACGCTCCGGGACACCCACAAGGTGGTCCGAGCGCCACTGCTCAGGGAGTCGCCCGCTCATGACGTACCTGACTTCCAGGACGCTTGCGAGCCGTCCGGGTGTACGTGGTACCGCCCGGACCTTGAACTAGTCCGTCCTCCAGACTGGCTAGGGCTCCCGGGTATCCTCCTCGTTGATCAGGATGGAGCTCCATCGGTCGTGACTGAGGACGGGCCCTACCTGGCGACACTTGAGTCCACACCAGAGGTCGTCGAGGCCTTGTCCGTTCCCGGCCAACGCTGGATCAGTGCTGCGGAGTCACCCCGGCAGACGGCGGTCCTGAAGGCTGCACTTCCAGGGCTCGAAGCTGTCCGTGTGCCCAACGACTTGGGCGACAACATCCAAGGCATCACGCTCGACCGTATCGGCGGGGAGGTGGGTCTCGGGACGTTCGGAGGTTTGGGGGGTGAGTATCCCGGCCCCAGCTTCGCGGCTCTCTCTGCCTTTCAGGCTTCCCCGGGACGCCGAACCGCACCCGACTACGTTCTCTCAGCCACACTGGGCCAGCTCTTCGTGGTCGGTGGCATGGTTGGACAGGATCCGATCCCGGCCGGTGATATCTGGCGCTACGACCTGGCTCGAGCTGCCTGGCTGAAGCTCGAGACGCCGTTCTTCGCTCCCAGTACCGTCCTCAGCTCGACCTTCGACGCCGGCTCGCAGCAGCTCATCGTTCTGTCAGTCGACGACGATGACAGCCTCCTGGGTCACGCACGTGCTCAGGTACACACGATCGACGTTCGCACCGGGGCTTCCAAGATGGTTCTCTTCTGGCCATACCTGCGGTTGTTCGAGAGACACGCCATCTCTGTCCTCGAGGACGGCTCTATCGTTCTTGCAGCAAGCAAGGGGAAGTGGACCAAGGTCTGGAAGTTCGAGGTCCGTCACGGGCACTACTGGCCAGCAGGACGCATCAGGCTCAAGGGCAGGATGCTGGACCGACCGGTGGCCATCGACAACGGCTTGCTCTTCCCGCTTGCGGGACGCCGTGGGACCGTTCAGGTGAAGAGCGTGATCGGCACGGACTTCAAGCCTGGACTTCCTTGTAGTGGCCTCTAGAACCTGGATCCTCGTCTCGGGCCTACTTGCGGTTGGCCTTGCGGCTCCACTTGCCTGCCAGGGCGACGACGGAGCCGCCTCCGGCCCGTCTACGGGCGGGGCGAGCGGGGGATCCGGTCAGGCTGGCTCGAGTGGGGCCCATTCAGCTGGGAGCCACTCGACGGGGGCCAGCTCGTCAGCTGGGGGTAGCGGGAACGCTGGGGGCAGCAGCGGCGGTGTCGGAGGAATCTCGGACGATCCGTACGGAAACCTGATTCCTCCTCTGTGGACGAAGGCGAGCATCCCACAACGGGAGCTAGCCAACTGCGACATGTTCGTTGGGGATCCCTCCAAAGTCCCGTGGCCAGCTGCCGCGTGGGAACCGAGAGGATCCTACGATGCCTTCGTGGTGAAGCCGCCGGAGTCCGAGTGGATGTATCAAGGCACTCCATGGGGGTGGACGATCGCCAGGCATCATGTCGGGGACGTTGATGGTCTTTTCCTCCATCTGAAATACGGGGGAACCCACCAGGGGGACGAGGTCATCGGATTTGCCCGGATAGTCCGGGTGAGCGACCTCGCCACCGTTGGCGTGCTCGCCAATCGGTACACGCACCCGACCACTGTCGTGTGCGGCCAGGGTAACTACCGCGAGTCAGCCCTGGATGTGCACTATGGCGGCCTGATCGACCCATTCTACGCCCGGCTCGACCCTGGTAGCGGGAACTGGTCCTTCGTTCCGCAAAACGACGAATTCAATGGTGCCCAAGGGTTTGACCTGGAAACCCCGTGGGAGGAGTACGTTGCGGCAACCGGCGGTGTGTTGCGGCTCAATCCAAACAGCGGTCTGTCGGAGGCGATCCGCACGAATAGTGCCACGCGGTTGCCAGCAAGCTTGGGCGACACCGCTGTGTGGAGTGAAGACGGCGAAGTCTGGTCGACCAAAGGCGGTGCTACCCCAACCAAAGCCCTTGCGGGCGCTCCCGACTACCCATGCTCAATCGGCATCACACCTGAGTGGGTCTTTGGTGCCGGCGAGCAGACGGCGGCAGGGAGATGTCGGGACTACCCGACGAACGCAAGGGTCTGGAGGGCCAAGCGAAACAACGACGGCTCGCTTGGGAGCGTGGAGTTCGGGCCCACGATCACTGTGCAGGGATTCTTCAACTATTCCCACGGATGGGGCGACTTCATCGGCTTCGCAACGATCCTCCAGGGGGACGTCGAGCTGTTCGTGGTTCGGCTCTCGGACTGGAAGACGTGGCAGCTGAACAAGTCAGGTACTGACTCGTTCCACGCCGACGTCTGGGGGATCGATAGCGAGTACCTGTACACAGCGATCAATCACACCAACCTAGAAGTTGAGGAGCTGCGCCGATACCCCCTGGCGAAGCTTGACGACGTGGCGACGATCATCCCGGCGAACTGAAGAAAGTACTTATGAGACGGCTCCCTTGACATGAGAGCTTTACGTCGCTGGTTCTTTGAGAACGTGGTGGGCCCTGCCGTGGTCGCTGGGTACGATGCCTATATGGCCGAGTTCGAGCGAGCGACTGAGATGCGGCAGTTCCTCTGTGGAGAGCGCTTCAATGAAGAGTTCGCAGCTTGGAAGGCTGAGGTTGAGGCGAACAGGTTCACGCTGGTGATGGTGAGGGAAGAACCCATCGTTGGTGCAGATGGCGCCACCCTGGGTTTCACCGTCTGGTATCGGCTGGAACCTAGGAAGTACGTTGCAAAGCGCCGCTACTGATCCTTCCGTGGCCTCCCTCGGGTCTTGGCTGGCGGTGGCACCTCCGGGGGATCGAGCAGCGATGGCACCGGCACCTTCAGTGCTCGGGCCAACCGAACCAGTGTGTGGATCCTGAGGTTCTGCTTCCCGGTTTCCACAAGAGAAACCCATTGGGGCGTGTTGTTGAGCACGTCGGCTAGCTGCTGCTGCGACCAGCCCTTCTCTCGCCGTAGTGAGCCTGCCCCGCTTTGGTGGACACCCCGCAAGGGATTACTCTCCTCGGAGGTCCACCAATGCCACAAAGAAGATCACGTCCAGATTCGTTCAAGAAAGACGCCGTCCGCCGCTTGCTAGCTCGCGGCTCGAAGACCATCGCCGAAGTCGCCAGAGAGCTCGGTGTGAGCCAGAGCATGCTCCATCGCTGGCGTGAGCGCTTTGAGCCCGAGCTCACCGGAGGCATCCAAGCTAGCGAGGGAGAGCGCGAGGAGGTAGAGCGCCTGCGGCGTGAGCTACGGGACCTGCAGGCTGAGAACGCGCTGCTAAAAAAAGCCGCGGCCCTCTTCGCCAAGGACGTGAAGTAGCCGTGTACGGGCTGATTCACGCGGAGAGGGGGAACATCCCAGTGGCTCGAGCGTGCCGTGTTCTGCAGGTCTCACGCAGCGGCTACTATCAATGGCTGCATGCGAAGCCCAGCGCCCGCTCGATTGATGACGCGGTACTGGGCGCCGAGGTCGCCGAAATCTTCCACCAGCATGGAGGGCGCTACGGTGCACCCCGAATCCACCGTGCCATCAGACCGCGCGGAAAGCGACCGAGCAAGAAGCGGGTTGCGCGAGTCATGCGCTCGCTTGGTCTTCGCGGCCACACGCCTCGGCGCTTTCGAAAGACCACAGATTCGCGGCACACGAAGCGCATCGCGCCGAATCTCTTGGAGCGCGATTTCAGCTCTTCGGCCCCCAACCAGGTGCTCGCGGGCGACATCACGTACATCTCGACCACGGACGGGTGGCTGTACCTCGCTGTCCTGTTGGACCTGTACTCGCGGCGTGTCGTGGGTTGGGCCATGTCGGACCACATCGACACGGAGCTGGCTCTCGCTGCTCTGAACAGAGCGGCGTCTACGCGGGCACTCGAGCCAAACTGGATCCACCACACCGACCGAGACTGCAGGTACGGTAGCGACGACTACCTGGCGGCGCTCGAACAGCTTGGAGCGCGCCCGAGCATGAGCCGCAAGGGAGACTGTTGGGACAATGCCGTGTCCGAGTCGTTCTTCGCGACTCTGGAAAAAGAACTGCTCGCGCTCCAGCCGCTCCGAAGTCGAAGCACCACACGGAAACAAGTGGCCGACTACATCGACAACTACTACAATCTCATCAGACTCCACTCGCACCTCGACTACGCATCGCCCATCGAGTTCGAGACCAACGCGCCACGCTGATTCAGTCAGTCAAAGTCGTCCGCCAGATCGGGGCACGCGGAAACCGGAATCATACCGCCCGGAAACACATGACCAACTGATTTAAGCAGTCAAATCTGTCCGCGAAATCGGGGCAACTCCA
>JAWKRF010000017.1:0-203610 GCA_041389745.1 Polyangiaceae bacterium | reverse complement strand
CGCTGCCAACTTCGAGCGCGTCGCCCTCGACGACGTCGACGACGGGTACTGGGACCGCGCGATGCATCTGAACCTGCGCGCGCCGTTCCTGCTGGCCCACGGCTGCCGTGAAGCGCTCAGGCAGAGCCGAGGCTCGATCACCTTCATCACCTGCTCCAGCGCTACGGTGCCCTTTCGCAACCACCTGCCCTACACGGTGTCCAAGGCGGCAGTCCGTCACCTGATGCGCACCCTGAGCCTCGAGCTGGCACCCGACGTCCGAGTCAACGCGGTCGCGCCGGGCACGGTGCTTCCTCCCCCGAACATGCGCGAAGCGGACCTGGCACTGCTGACGAGCCGCATCCCCCTGAACACGGTGGGTTCGGCCGACGACATCGCCCGCAGCGTGCTGTTCCTGCTCGACAGCCCGTTCATCACCGGGCACGAGGTGATGGTGGACGGCGGGCGGAGCGTCGCGGGCTTCGAGCGCTTCGTGTGATTCTCGCACGGAAACTTCTCGACGGATCCGCCGCGCTCGTCATCGCCGCCAGCCTCGGCGCATGTGGGGGTGAGGCGCAACGCACGGGCGCCAAGGATCCACCGCTAGCTGAAGCGCACCGCGCGAAGATGGACACGCTGTGGAGCCCCGCGCGGCGAGCCCGCTTGAGCAAGGCGGTGCGCGGCGCCTCCAGGGCGTTCACCGACGACGACGTCGCGCGACTCGACGAACGCGTCTCGACCTGGACGGACGCCTGGGTGCGGAGCGCTGCAGAAGTCGATGCGGCGGCGCACGCCGGTCGGCTCGATGCGGCTCACGTCGCCGCCAGCCGTGCCTGCCTGGAAGTCGAGCGCATCGAGTACGGGGCATTGCTCGACGGCCTGAACCGAGCGTGCCGCGAGCCTGGCTGCCAGGCGGAGCGCGTGTCCAACCTCGACTGGCAACTGATCGAAGCGGAGCAGTCGACGCGGGCCTGCCCGCAGCCAGCGTTCGCGGCGGCCTATCTCGAAAGCAACCTCGCGGAACCAGAGGCGCTGGATACCCTGGGGCACTTCCTCGCGCTCGAAGCGCTCGGAGACGAGGCACGCCTCGGGCGAAGCCTCGAAGCGACGCTTGCGAGGCACACCTCCCCTTCCCCGTTTCGCACGCGCCTGCTGCTACTCGAGGGTCGGCGGCTCCTTCGCAGCGAGAACCGTCCGGCTGAGGCGATCGTGCTCCTCGACGCTGGCCTCGCCGAAGCCAACGCACGCGGTGACGAGCTCGAAGCGGCAGCCCTGCGCACTGCTCGCAGCGACGCGAACCACCGGTTGCTCCGTCTGCCCGAGGCGCAGCGCGATGCAGCGCTAGCGCTCGAACACAGCGAACGCGCGCTCGGCTCGGAGCACGTGGAGACGGCGCTCGCGCGCGCGAGCCTCGGCGCCGTCTCCAGCGAGCTCGACGTGGAGCGAGCGGCGATCGCCCTGGACCGCGCGCGTCTCACGTTGACCCGCGGGCTCGGCCCCACGCATGCGCTCACCGCGCGCATCGAGCTCGCTCTGGGACAGCTCGAAGCCCACCTGGGTGACGCTGGCGCCAGCCAGCGCTGGTTGACTCGCGGCACCTCGAGCACCGCAGTCGCGTTCGGCGCACAGCACCTGGCGATGAGCGACGCGGTGCGCTGCAACGCCGAGGCTGAGTCCGCGCTCGGCAACACCAGGACCGGCGTCGCCCTGTTCGACCGCGCGCTACAGATCGACCTCCGGATCCTCGGGCAGGTGCACCCCCGGGTCGCCTCGGGCTGGGCGGCGCTCGGTGCGAGCCAGGAGCGCGCCGGGCAACCGCTACCCGCCCTTGGCAGCTACGAGAAGAGCCTCGCGGTCGCCCAGCGCCTGCCAGAGCCTCAGCGTCGATCGCTCACGCGCGACGTGTGCACACGCATCGCTCGTCTGCCAGCCGAAGTGCACCCAGCCCCCGCTGCTGCGAGCTGCGCGGATGCAACGGAAGCCGAACGCTAGCAGCAGCTCCCGGGAGCCGGGCTTCAGGTGCTCCCGGGAGCTCAACCCGTTTCCGCGCGGCTCATCGGACCAGCTGGCGACTTCGCGGCGTGGTGAGTCCACCGGTGATCTGTCCCGACACTGGGCAGAGCGCCAGAGGCGTCCTATGCTCCCAGCATGCTGTTTAGCCGCAAATCAGTGCGCATGCCCACCGCCGACGAAGCTCTGAAGGGACGCGGCGAGCCGATCGTCGTACCGAACGAGCACTTCGTGAACGGCAACCCGATGTATCCGCCCTTCGAGGGCAAGCAGCTCGCGCTGTTCGGGCTGGGGTGCTTCTGGGGCGCCGAGCGCAAGTTCTGGCAGACGTCAGGCGTCTTCTCGACTCAGGTGGGGTACGCAGCGGGCCTCACCCCCAACCCCACCTACGAGGAGGTGTGTAGCGGACTCACTGGCCACAACGAGGTGGTGCGGGTCGTCTTCGACCCCGAGGTGGTTTCCTACGCGGAGCTGCTGAAGGTGTTCTGGGAGGCGCACGACCCCACCCAGGGCATGCGCCAGGGCAACGACGTCGGCACGCAGTATCGCTCGGGGATCTACTGCTACGGCCCCGAGCAGAGAGCGCAGGCCGAAAGCAGCAAGCAAGATTTCCAGGCAGAATTAAGAGCCGCGGGCTACGGTGAGATCACCACGGAGATCCTCGACGCACCAGAGTTCTACTATGCGGAGACGTATCACCAGCAGTACCTGGCAAAGAACCCGAACGGCTACTGTGGTCTGGGAGGGACCGGGGTGAGTTGCCCCGTGGGGCTCGCGCGCTGACCCGACGCTGGCCTGCTCGAGCGTCCGGCGGTTTTGCAGCGTGGCCCGCCTGCGCTAGAACGCAAGCCATGCAGCATCGGGAAGAGCGTGACTTCGCCATCCACTTGCACCTCGCCGCCGAGTTCCCCGAAGACTACGAGGGCGAACAAGACGGCTTCGCCTGGCACAGGCGCTTTCAGGAGCTGGTGCGGCCCGCCCTGCTGAGGGCGGTCGTGGACGTGCTCCGCACGGAACCGGGCGTCGAGGTCGTCGCGGCACCGCGCGGGCGAAGTCCAGAAGACGCCGTGGAGTTCAACGTGAGCTTCGGCCCCAGGCGCTAGTCGCGGTCATTCGACCTGGCCTGCCTTGGCCACGGGCGAGATACCGACGACGAGCAGACGCTGCGTCTTCGCAGCAGGCTTCTTCCCAGCCTCGTCCTCGCCGTCGACGCTCACCGTGATGCTCTCCGAGTCGACGCCTACTCCGGCCAGAGCCTCGGCCACCTGACTGAGACGCAGCAGGGTGGAGTCCGCCGCGGCGTCGCTACCCCGCTCGGCGATCTCGAGCTTGAAGCTCACGCCGTCGGCTCCACGGGTGCGCTTCGCGATACGCGTGAGTCGCTGACGTCCGGTCGCCGACAGCGATCCGTCTTCGGCGTACGTCTCGGAGGCGGGGAACTGCAGCAATGCGACGCCACGCTCGGAGGTCAGCTTGACGTTGCCCTTGGTGATCTCTTGGTGAAACTCCAAGGTCAGATCTCGCATCAAGAGCACCTGCGCCTGGCTGGCCTGCTCGACCTGAGCCAGCTTGTGAGCCTCCAGCTGCTTCTGCTCGAGCTCTTGAGCCAGCCGCTCACGCTCGCCTGCGTACGCCTTGAGGTGATTGCCGACGCGGGCGAGCTCGCCTCGGAGCTGCTCCACCATGGCCTCGGCCTCGTCACGCTGCTTGAGCGCCACGTCGTAGTCGAAGGTGGCCTGGGCGACCGCGTCGCCCTCCTTCTCCACCTTCTTGCCTCGTTCGGCCAGCTCCCGTTCCGCCTTATCGAGGCGCTTCGTCAACTCGTAGACTTTCCCTGCGGTCTCACGGTGGGCGCGTTGTTCGACACGCAGTGCGGAGCGCGCCTCCTCGACGCGCGCCGTGGGCGCCAAGCACCCGCTCAGGCTGGAGGCGGCGATGAGAACGAAGGAAGCGATGAAGGGCGCGCGCATGGTCAGATGGAAGTAGGTCGGGCGAGTCGGGTTACGCAACATCTTGGCGTTGATTGTTTGGGGGGGAGAGCGCTCCAATCAGGCAACCAGCGCGCCGCGCAAGGTCGCCAGGTCGACGTGCTCCGCGAGGCTCAGGCGATCCGCGTCGCTCACGCGCTCGAAGCGAAACGCTGCCTGAGAGCCGAAACTCCAGATGCGGCGGGCGAGGACGTGGATCGCACCGTGACGCTCGGGGAGGTACAGCTCGAGGGTCAGCAGGCTCGGGCCTGCGCCTTCTCCCCTCGTGCGCACGATGATGGCGCCAGACGCAGACAGCTCGATACAGCGCGAACGCGCCTTCAGGCTGCCTTCCCGCACGGTAACGGGGAAGTCCGTGCGTGCTCTCGCGCCGCGTCGCAGGCGCAGGCTCTGGTTGCGCGTACGCCTCGGATCCATGGTGTCGATGATGTCCACGTGTGACCTCCCAAACGTCCAGGCGACGCTCCCCACAGTGCGTTGAGCGCCGCGTCCTCAGCAGCCCGTGCTGGGGCTCGAACTGCGAACGCGATCGTACGGAGGGCCGCTCCAGCGGGGCCAAGTTCAAGTGCAGTAAGCGCTGATCCGAGCTGCGTAACCTGCTGGAATTGCTCTCTTCATGAAGGGGATCCAGATGTCTTGCATAAGTCCTCGCCGAGCTCATGCGAGGCGTCACCCTACATGTAGGTTTCTTGGCCGAGGGCCGGGGATCTCCCGTATGCGGGTGAGCGTGCTGCCGACCAACTTGCCCCCCGTCCGCGACATGATCCTGCAAGCGGAGCACTGGTTCCCCAGCGCTCGCAGCGTGATCGCACGCCTGCGTCCGACCTGGCGTACCACGCTCCCCGTCGTGCTCTCCTTGGGTGTGCTGGCTGCGATCCCTCACACGCTCCATGCGGAAGCAAGCGCCGCGGAACCTCAGCCCACGGAAGCACAGGCGGCGCCGCCGCAGGTGCCTCCGCCGCCCGCAGTGATCCTGGCCTCGACGACCGGCGACCCCGAGCTGCCGGCCAGCGCGCCGAAGGCACCCCGGGTCGATCTGTCCCACCTGCGCTACGACGACGGCAAAGCGTACGCCAAGGCGGACGATGGCAGCGAGGCGGAGCTCACCATCGATCCTCACGTCCAGCAAGGCGTCGAACGACTCCTGCGCCGCGCACACCCGGTGAGAGGCGCCATCGTCGTCACCGACACGCGCACCGGCAAGGTGGTCGCCGTCGCTGACGCGACCCATGACAAGCCCGCGGGCGGCCGGGTCGCCTTCGGCTACGCCGCGCCCACCGCGAGCCTGTTCAAGATGGTGACCGCGGCCGCGCTGCTGGAGCACGCCCACGTCTCCCCCAAGCTTCGCGTCTGCACCGACGGCGGCCATCGCCGCATCGAGCGCAAGCACCTGGAGCCGGCCAAGGGCCCTCACGCGCTCTGCGCCCCATTCTGGAGCGCACTGGGGCATAGCCGCAACGCCGTGTTCGCACAGCTTGCGACGCGCTTCCTGATGCGAGATCAGCTGGCCGAGACGGCACAGCGGTTCGGCTTCAATCAGGACCTCCCGTTCTCCCAGAAGGCCGTCGTGGGCCACACCGAAATTCCCTACAACGACCTGGAGTTCGCACGCACGGCGGCCGGCTTCGGCGACACCCAGTTCACCGCGCTCGGCGCCGCCCACGCTGCGTCGATCATCGCCCACGCGGGTCGCGACTCCGAGCTCACCCTGGTGCAGAAGTGGAAGGGCTACCAGGCGCCGGACGACGTCCAGCTCGGCGAGCGACGCTTCAAGCGCAGCACCGCGCGCTTGATGCGCAAGATGATGGAGCTGACCGTCAGCGGCGGGACCTCCCTGGAGGCGTTCAGCCGCAAGGACGGTATGAGCTACCTGCCGAACATCCGCGTGGCGGGCAAGACCGGAACCTTGAAGCCGACCCGCAAGTCGCCGACGACGTCCTGGTTCGTCGGCTTCGCGCCATCCCGCTCACCTCACGTCGTCGTCAGCGTGCTGCTGATGAACGACGACGTCTGGTACTACAAGGCGAACGAAGTGGCGCGAGACGTGCTGCGCCTCTACTACGAGAAGCAGCCCGGCGTGACGAACCCCTTCGACGCGGACCACGACTGACACGCCGCCTCGAAGCGACTGGCAGGCTGGTGCGAGTCTGCGCGGGCACGGTGGTTCGAGATGGCAGGGTGGTTCGAGATGGCAGGGTGTCCTTCGACACCCTGCTAGCGGCGGCGCCTCCGCAACCAGAGTCCGAGACCGAGCAGTAGCCCCGCATCGCCCGACCCGCGACCCGCCGGGCTGGTGGCGCTGAACTGACAGGCGCCATCCTTCTTCTCCTCGCCCGCGCCAGCGCTCGCCGAAGGCGCCGCGGCAGGGTCCTTCTCGTCTGCCTTGCCGGGCAGGCCGAGGGAGGCCACGGGGGTGATCACGACTTTCTCCGGATCGATTTCCTTGCGGTTGCGCGTCGCCAGGTCCTCGGCGACCCAGATCTTGCGCAACCCGCGGTAGGTGCGCGGCGGCTTGCCCCAGCGCCAGCGATTGGGGTTGTCACATTTCAGCACGGAAATATCTGGGTGGAGGTTGATGTAGCGCATCTGGAGCATGCTGCGATCGGCCGGCTTGGACTCGATGGGCAGCTCGCCCTTCGGTCCCTTCGGCAGCTCGACGCCGCCGCGCATGTTCTTTGCGGGACCGATCTCGATGTCCTGCTTCAAGGACTCCTTGTCGAAGCGGTGGTGGAGCCGACTCAGGATGTAGGAGTGGCGCTCGATCAGCGCCTTTCGTCGTGCGATCTCCTTGCGACCGATGTCGTCCGCCTTCTTCTCTTCCTTCTTCTTGGCGTCGTAGAGCTTCTTCTCTTCCTCGGTGCGATCCGGAGGCTCGGGGTTGCGCACGTCCTCTGGCAGGGTCTCCTCGAAGACGTCCGCCCCGAGGCTCAAGAGCTCGTGGATGTACAGCGGCGGGTTCGGGCAGGGCTGGCCGCACTCCAGGGTGCTCCAGGCGTACTCGTTGAGCACCCCTTTGGGGTTCTTCGCCAGCAGCTTGTCGTGCAGCGCCGCGTAGAACTCGCCCATGCGCTCCTTCACCTTGAACTCGACGTTGAGGTTCGTCGGGGGGAACACGTTGTCGTAGTTCTTCGCCTCGTAGCGGTTCTTGGGGTCCATCACCATGACCACGAGCTCCTGCTTCTTTCCGCCGGAGCTGAGGAGGCCGAGAGTCGACGGGATCTTCGTGTAGTTTGTTTCCGTCCAGAAACGGATTGGGCTGAGCTGTGCGCGCCCGTCGCCGACCAGCTCGACCTTCGCTTGGTCGACGGTCGCAACCAAGAACCGCTGCTTGGCTTCGACGTAGGGCTTCACGGCCTCGGCCGTGCCGGCAGGAAGCTTGTAACCCTGCTTCTCCAGCCACCCTGTTATGTTGGCGGAGTCCGCTTGATCCAGCAGCTTGAACGTGTACTCGCTCGCGTGCTTGAACTCGGGCTCGACGGTGAGCGTCATCTCCTTCGCTGCCTTTCCACCAGGCGGAGGGGCGCCACCGCCAAGGAACGCAGTGTCCGAGGACGCCTTGAGATTGCGCTCCCACTCTTGCTCCGGCGAGCCCGACTCGCAGGGGTCCATCTCCCAGAACTCGTGGAACCGCGGCGCAGTGAGCTGATCGACTCGAGTCACGAACTCGCGCTTGAGCGTGGTGACATGATCCATCGAGACGTCCTCGGGCAACGGCATCACCAGCGCGAACTCCTGGCTGGGGCCGTCGTAGTCAGTCATCACGGTCACCACCGTGCGCTGATCGCGGTGCATGACGACGACCTCGGTGGACTCGCTGATCCGGGGCTGATCGTCCTTTCCAACGAAGAAGCCAGGAAGGGCGTGCGCGCTGGGCGCGAGCAGGGCCGTAGCGAAACCGGGCAGCAGAGCCGCCAGAGCAAACCGAGAGAACACACGTTTGGACATCGGGGCGGAGGCTACCAAATGCACCGACCTCGCGCCGCTCATCCCACCCACTCGCGCGTCGCCCCTTTCTCGCTCGCTGTAACTTTGCGACGCCGCCACAGGAGCGCCGATCTCGGCCTGGATCCAGCCGGGATTGATTGCCTCGTTGGCCGGCGCTAGTGAGGCCGAACCATGCGCCTCGAGCTCACCGAAACCCAAGCGTTGATCCAGAACACCGCGCGCGAGTTCGCCACGCGCGAGATTCGCCCGAAGGCGGCGGAACTGGATCGGACGGAGCGCTTCCCGGAAGAGCTGGTGCGCGGACTGGCGGAGCTCGGTCTGCTCGGCGTGAACGTGAGTGAGGAATACGGTGGGGCGGGCGCGGGCGTCGTGGCCTATAGCCTGGCGATGATCGAGGTCGCCAAGGCTTGTGCCTCGACCGCCGTGACCATGGCGGTAACCAACATGGTCGCAGAGGTGATCGAGCGCTTTGGTTCCCCGGAGCAACGCGCGCATCATGTCCCGAAGATCACCAGCGGCGAGCACCTGACTGGCGCGTTCGCACTGAGCGAGCCAGGAGCCGGCAGCGACCCCGGCTCGATGACCACCACCGCCAAGCAGATCGATGGCGGCTGGGTCATCGACGGGCAGAAGCAGTGGATCACGAATGGTGGTCACGCCGGAGTGTTCGTGGTTTGGGCCAGAACCGGCGGCCCCGGCACCAAGGGCGTGTCATGTTTCCTCGTGGATAAGAATGCCGCGGGTCTGTCGATCGGCAAGAAGGAAGACAAGCTGGGTCTGCGCGCTTCGAACACCGTTCCCCTCACCTTCGACGGGGTGCAGGTGCCACAGTCTGCGCTGCTCGGCGAGCTGGGAGGAGGCTTCAAGATCGCCATGATGGCACTCGATGGCGGTCGCATCGGCATTGGCTCTCAGGCGATTGGAATCGCCTCCGCCGCCCAGGCGGACTCGGTGCGCTACGCGCGGGAGCGGAAGCAGTTCGGCCAGCCGATCGCCGACTTCCAGGCGATTCAGTGGATGCTCGCCGATAACCGCACGGAACTGGATGCGGCGAAGCTCCTGTGCTGGCGGGCAGCGACGTTGAAGGAGCAGGGGGTTCCGTTCAGCCGCGAAGCCTCCATGGCCAAGGTGTTCGCGAGCGAAGCGGCGAATCGCATCTGTAATCGGGCAGTTCAGATCCACGGTGGCTACGGCTACACCCGGGAGTTCCCAGTCGAGCGCTATCTGCGGGACGTCCGCGTGACGACGATCTACGAGGGCACGAGCCAGATCCAGCGCATCGTGATCGCGCGCGAGTTGCTCAGCTGATGCCACCGGTACCGCTCGATTCCGTCCGCCAGGTCCTGAGCACCCTGGAAGTCGACGACGGCAGCACAGCGATCGCCGGTGGTGGCCGCTACGCGGCCGTCGCGGCCGTGCTTCGCCCAGCGGCGGGCGACACGGAGGTGTTGTTGATTCGTCGCGCCGAACACGACGGCGACCCCTGGTCGGGTCACATGGCGTTTCCGGGAGGCCGCCACGACCCCGAGGACACCTCACTGCTCTACACCGCGGAGCGCGAAACCCAGGAAGAGGTAGGCCTCGACTTGCGTCAGAGTGCGCGGCTCCTGGGCGCGTTACCTCGAATCCCTGCGGTAGCACGCGGCAAGCGCCTCGGCCTGGCCATCGCGCCGTTCGTCTTCGAGCTCGAAGGCCAAGCCGTGCTGAGTCCAAACCACGAGGTCAGCGAGGCGCTCTGGGCTCCGCTGGGACCCCTGCTGAGCGGAGAGCGCGATATCAAGCACACCTACGACTGGCAAGGCCAGCGCGTGTACCTGCCCGCGTACGACGTCGATGGCCGCACGGTGTGGGGACTCACCTACCAGATGCTCCAGATCCTGTTCGACCGGCTGCGCGGCGCCGCGCGCTAGGCCGCGTAGACCTTGGCGCGCTGCTGCCCCGCGGGCGCGCTCACATGCTCTTGCCGGTCTCGTCCTGCTGAGGCGAGCACTTCTGAGCGAAGTCGCAGTTGAAGCTACCCTTCGCCGTGACGACGAGCGTGTACTTGTCGCAGGTCGGCGAAGCTCCGGTCTTGCGGCTCACCTTCAGGAAGTACTTCTTGCCGTGGGGACCGCAGTGTCGAGCATCTTGAGGCCCACAGGTTTCCTCTCCGATCGTCTCACCAAGCGGACCAGTTCCCGTGCCGTCGACACACCAGGTGTAGCTGGTGAGCCCCGTGTGGTTCGCGGCGGGGGTCCCACAGCTGTCGCCGCGCACGATATCGAACTGGAACTCGTTGTTGGGGCTCGGCGCCGAGAAATCCACCTGGATATGGTAGGAGTTGGTGGTCCCCTCGTCGGTGTCCACCGTATCGAAGGTGTACCAGTCCACGTCGGTGTCACTCGTGAGGCGGCCTTCGATGGTGACGGCGCTCAGGGACCCGTCGCTGACAGCGGTCATGACCACTGTCGCGGCACCGCAGGTGTCGTTGGGCTCGGTTGCCTCGACCGCACACGTGCAGCCAGCGCTCTTCGGCAGGGACGGGGGGTACGCGGTCCAACCCGGGTCGCAGGGTCCCAGGTCGCACTGCCCGGAGTTGCACACGAACTCGGTGTGAGCCGGGTCCCCAGCGCCGGCGCAGAGCTCGGCGTCGGTAGCGTCGTCCGGCGTGCCGTTGCAGTCGTTGTCTGCACCATCACACACCTCGGGCTGAGGTGAGCTGGCCGTGCATCCCTCCCAGGCCCCGCTGGCACCATTACAGGTCTCCGTGCCTTCGCAGACCAGCCCGCCTGACTGTGCAGTGCAGCGGCGGGCCACGCCGTCACGCTTCGTGTCGCAGGCGCACGATTCGTTTCCGGAGGGAACGCATACCATGGCAGCGTTCGGCGAGGGTCCCGCGTCGCTCGCTCCGGCGTCCGAGCCCGCCGTACCAGCGCCACCAGCGCCGGCGCCACCGGCACCGGCACCACCAGCACCAGCGCCACCAGCGCCGCCCCCCGGCGCAGCTCCGTAGGCTTCTGGATCGGTACAGCTGTACCCGGTCCCGCACGCGCCGTCATACGAGCAGTCCCTGCCGCAGAAGCGATCGACGTTCGGCGAGATCAGGCAGCGATCCCCGATGTTCGGACACTCGCTGTCATCCGTACACGGCAAGCACTGGTTGCCGTTGTCCGGGATGCAGATGTAACCCTTGGTCTCGCTGAACGCGCAATAGCCACCATCCGGACAAGCCTGGCCATCGATACACGGTCCCGTGCAGACCTTGTTGGGTTTGGACTTGCCGATGTCGCTGCACTGACCCGTTCCACAATCCGCGTCAGTGTCGCACGGAGAACCGAAACCCGTGCTTGGCCAGCCGCTGCCACCGTTTCCGCCGTCGCCGCCGTTGCCGCCGTTGCCACCCGAACCTCCCGCGGAGTCCGCGGAAGCGTCCATGGTGCCGCCAGTCGCGCCCGAGCCGCTCGGAGTTTCGATTCCTGGATCCGTCGCGCAGGCAACGGGGTACACGAGACCAATCAAAGCACCGACGAGGAGCCGGGTAGGCGTAATGAAAGAGCGCATGCGAGTACGTCAAGGGTAGGCGGCCGGCCATCCGACGTCAAACAACGGTGCATTCCAACACTCATTCGCGAGCAACCACGCCAGACCCATGGCGGCGGAGCGCTCGGCAACGCGATGAGTCAGTGAAGCGCGTGGCGCGCTCCACGCTGGCTGGCACCACTCGGTGCTTGAGCGTTCGAAGGACGTTGTTATGGGGAGAGGGTGACCGCGTCGTCCTCCCCCCAGGTGAACTGCAAGGTGTGTGGCTCCCCCCACCCTCTCCATGCAGGGGAGTGCAGACAATGTGGTGCGGTGTATGACGAGGCGAGTCGATGTCCCCACTGCCGAGCGCTGGCAGGCACTGAACTTCGCAGCGGGCGCCACGTATGCAGGATCTGCGGGGGCCCACGGATCCCCGCCACGGACCGCAGGGTACAGCGCCGCGGCGGAGAGAAGCAGGCCCTGGTCGAAGCCCGAGCCACGAGAGCTCGAGCCAGGCGTCGAGCCGCGCTCGCGGTGCTGGCTGCACTCTTCACGCTGCTGTCGGCGCTGGTCGCCGTCACGCTAGGGTGGCTCGAGCTCCCCCTCGTGACGGTGAGCTGGCTCGCCTCCGGATTGTGGCTCGCTACCATGTTGGTCGCGTGGAACCGCGCCCGAGCTGCTCGCTCCGCGGCGCAAGAGGCCGAGGAACGAGCCTGGGTCGACGTCACCGAGGACGCGGTCGCTAGTTTCCCCGAGGTAACTGAGCGAGACGTTGGTGAGCTGCTCGGGGTCGCCCCTGATCGCGCCGAGGCGCTGCTGACTCGACTCGTCAGGCAAGATCGCGTGGATAGCGAGATCGATGACGACGCGCGCATCGTGTTCCGACGCCCGCGCTCGCGGTTGGATGGCCCTTCCCTGAGGCTGCGAGTCGACGAGCTCAGCGAAGAGCTCGAGGACGACGCGAGCGAAACGGCTGACGAGCAGGAAACTCGCGGACGCTCGCGGGTGTGAACCGTCGCTCTCTGTGTAAGCGCCTACCCGGTGCGAAACCCAATTCGCACCCTACGAAAGCTGCCCCCACGTAACGCTGCGACCCTCACCAGGCTGGTGCGTTGCCCCGAGGTATGGCGCCAGCAGCGGCGACTTTCTCGGCAATTCGGGGCGTTTTGCGCAGAACGACCCGCGGTGAGGCAGCGCACGGCGGGACGGGCGTGCCGTCCCACTCGTGGCTGGAGCGTCCCGGCAACCCCGAGGTGCTGGGATTCGCTTGGCTTGCTGCGCTCGGCACGACCCTCGCATAACCTCCTGGGTGTGCGCGAGTCTGGCGCGAGTCCAGACCATGACGTACAGGAGTCGCACGGGAAACACTGGCCCCAAACCTCAGGGCGCCCAGTCCACGCGCAGGCGCCGAACACCGGGACACGAACGAAATCGAATCGATGGCCGTCAATCACGACATAGTGGCTCCTGCCAGCAGCGGCTCTATCACGGATGGCCTGCGCCGGTTCTTCCGTGAGTTCGCCGTTCAGGACTGGCTGGTCGTGGTGTTCCTGAGCACGTTGCTGGGGGCAGTGCTCCTCGCCCCACCAAGCGCGGCTCGCAGCAAGAGCCTGTCCGATGTGCTGGAGTTGATCCTGGTGTTCGGGGTCACGCTAGCGCTGATTCGCAGCTCGGTGCTCAAGCATGGCTTCGCCGCGCCGCTGGTGTATCGGCTCGGCATGTTCGGTCCCGTGCAGCTGAGCTACTTCATCCTCGCAGGACTGCTCCCGGTGGTGAATCCGGGCAACCTGGACGAACAGCTCTACCAGCTCGATCTGCGTTTCCTCGGGGTAGAACCCGCGGTGCTGCTCGACAAGGTGGTGAGTCCAACGACGAGCGAGTGGTTCGCGTTCTTCTACTTCAGCTACTTCTTCCTGCTGGCGCTCCACGTCTTGCCGATGCTCTTCTTCGTACGTCGGCGGCGCCTGATGAGCGAGTTCACGCTCGGGATGATCGTCCTGGTCTGCGTGGTCCACGTCACCTACATGTTCGTGCCTGGCTTCGGCCCCATCCGCCACCTGGCGTTCGAGCACCCGCTGCCCTCGGGTATGTGGCACGACATCGTGATCAACACGGTCAACTCTGGCGGCGCGCAGAAAGACATCTTTCCTTCGCTACACACCGCGGGGCCGACCTTCTGCGCGCTGTTCTCGTTTCGCCACCGCGACAAGCTCCCGTTCAAGTACACCTGGCCCATCGTCACCTTCTTCGCCCTGAACATCATCGTCGCGACCATGTTCATGCGCTGGCACTGGGCGATCGACGTCGTGGTGGGACTCTCCCTGGCGTACACGCTGAGTGTGCTGGTTCCGCGCATCAGCGCCTGGGAACTCCGACGTCGCGAGGCCAAGGGCCTGATGGACATCTGGCCGCGCTTCGCTCGGGCCGACGCGCGTCAGACCTCGCTGAGTAGCAGCGCGCGCTGACTCGCCGGACTCAGCAATCGCTGCAGGTCGAGCAGCTCTGACAGGGGTTCCACTGACAGGACGAGTTGCAGTATTGCCACTTGTCTACCCCGCAGCAGCGGTACTCCATCCCGCTCTTCCAATCACACTGGTTGCCCGCCTTGAGCTGGCAGTTGCCCCAGGTGCAGTCGCTCTGGCAGACCTGTTCGGAGCAAGCATCGCACCCGCCGGCTCGCGTCGTGCCAGGAGCGCAGCCCCCTTCACCACTGCAGCTACCGAAGGCCTGCCAGCGGCAGTCGCTTCCGCAAGTACGCACCTCCGTTCCGCAGTTCCCACAGGCTTGGCTGTCCTGGGCATCGGGCTCGCACTCACCCTGCTCCTCGCACTGAGGCACTTGCCAGGTGCCCGCATCACCGCATCGGCGACGGAGTACGCCGCACGACGCGCAAGGGATGGGAGGGTTCGGGATGACTTCCACGTCGCCAGGACTGCAGCTCGCGCTGCTGCCCCCCATCGCGCTGCCGGCGTGGCCAGCGCCTCCACCTTCACCCGAGCTGCTCCCCCCCTGACCACCGAAGGATTCCGCTCCAGTGCCTCCGTCCCCAGCCACACCGGCCGTGGACACTGCGCCACTGCCACCGATGCCGCCAGGCCCAGCGATGGTGTCGCCGCCACCCGCAGAGCACGCGACGACACAGCCCACGAGTGCCACGGCCAGGAGGGGTCTCTTGAGCACCGGATCACACTAGCACGGATGCTCTACTTGAAGCAGTGACGCTTCGGCACGCGGACGCCGTGAGAGTCGAGGATCCACGGCGGGTTGCAGCTATCAACGACCGCCGGTCGGCTAGCGTGACCGCGCGAGGTGGCAGCCGGATGAACCGCCTTGGGCTTCGCGCTGGGCTCGCTCGGGAGGTCACCGAGCTCGACGACCTCCGTAGACGAGCTGGCGCTTCCCCGAGGCGTAGGTGGCAACTGGTCCAGTGTGAGCGGCTGCTCCGCCTCCCCCGACGGCGCCGGAGCGCTCGTCGCTGGCTCAGCCCCTGGTCCATCGTCTCTCTCTTCACCCCCCAGCGCCCAGAGCAGCCCACCTCCCAGCAAGAACACCAGCGCCGCGACAGCGACACCAACGCGCACGGGAGCACGCAGAGCGCCAGATGCTGGCGCCACACTGAGACGCTCCATGGATGGCGCCGCCTGTGAGGTGAGACTCGGCCGCTCGGCGCCTTCGTTGCCGTGCGGTAGTAACCCGTGCGACGATGGAGCGTGCACCGATGATCCACGACCCGTCGCAGCGGGTGACAGCACGTCGGTCGCGGCTGTGACCACGTTCGTACCGAGGCCGGTAGCGGACGTCACCGCGGTGGGACCGACACCGATCGCCGCAGACGCGCCGCTGGGCTGACGAGCAGCCGCGGCGCCTCCCGACACCGCCGCCAGATCCGGGGCCTGGACTCGAGTCAGCGCCTGGGGACTCAGACGTTCGGCGGCGTAGTCCAGGGTGCCGGCCCCGCGACTCGACTGCTCGGGCTGGTTCAACAGCACGCCCACGGCGGCGCTATCGGGATGCCAGGTGTCAGCCTCGATGTCGTATGCCTCGATCTGTGCGACTCGAGCGGCGCGTCGCGCGAGCGCCGACCCAGCGACGTCCTGCAGCCAGCGTTGTATCTCCCGGGGGGGGACCACGCCCATGACCTGTTCCAGGGCCTCGGCCATTCGGCGCGCGCTCTGGAAGCGATCCGAGGCGTCCAGCGCCAGGCCCTGCATGACCACCGCATCGAGCTCCGCTGGTACATCCGGACGGAAATGAGACGGAGGATCCAGAGCGCCTTGAGCGACCAGCTTGACCAGGTCGTTGGGGTGGTCCGCGCGAAACAGCGGCCGCAAGGTGAGCAGCTCCCACAGCACGACGCTCGCTGCGTAGACGTCCGCGCGGCGATCCACGATTTGCTTGAACAGCTGCTCTCGAGGCATGTACTCGAGCTTGCCTTTGAGCTGCCCGGTGGCGGTGACCTGGACGCGGTCGTGCGCCATGGCGATGCCGAAATCGACCACGCGCGCGAGACCATCTTCGCCGACCAGGATGTTCTGCGGCGAGACGTCGCGATGCACCAGCCCCAGCTCTCCGCCGCTATCGTTGAGCGTCTCGTGCGCGCCGTGGAGGCCCTCGAGCGCCCCCACCAGGATCCCGGCTGCGACCTGTACGGGCACTTGCCTGTTGCGCTGGCGCAGGCGGTGGATCAGCCGCGAGATGGATTCGCTCGGAACGTAGTCCATCACGAGCAACAGCTCCCCCGGAGCGCTGACCACGTCGGTCACCGAGACCACGTTTGGGTGGCGAACCCTCCCGGCGAGTCGTGCCTCATCCACGAACATGCTCACGAACCGTGCCTCCCGCGCCAGGTGCGGATGCAGCCGCTTGATCGCTACGGCGCGGGAGAACCCGACTGGACCGATCAGGCGCCCGACGTGCACCTGAGCCATGCCGCCAGAGGCGAAGCTGTCGAAGAGCAGGTAGCGACCGACGCGAATCGGGTCCTGGAGTGTTCTGGCGTGGGGCGCGATGCTGGCGTGGAACCCCGAGTCGGGCTCGCCCGCAGCCGCACCGGCACCCGATGGCGTCGCCTGGGGGGGAGGGAGCACGCTCGCGCGATCCTTGGAAATGGGACTCCCCTGCCCGCTCACTCGTGCCCTCCAGGCTCGGCCTTGAGCAGGTGACGAGGAGCGACAGCACCCTCACGCTCCGCGACCGCGCGCGCGACGGCATCGCGGACCGTACGCAGCAGCTGGCCAACGTTGCCGGGCCAGCTCTCGAAGTAACAGGCCTCGACGAACTCGACCTGGATCCCAATCAATCCCCGCGGAATCACGGACGAGACCAGCAGCGGGATATCCGGGCGACGTTGTTCCAGGCCGGGCAGGGCCACCCGGAGCGCCCCACCGAGCGCTGCTTGCTGCAGCAGCGAGCTGCCGCCTGCGACTCCGAACAGCAGCCGTGTTCCGAATGTGTTCGCCTCCAGCACGAGCCGATCGAGCTGACTCGAGGAGAGTTTGTCGGAACGAGTCACGTAGAGTGCCCCCTCGCCAGCACTGCGCAGGGCCCCGCGCACACGCTGATTTCCGAATAGCTCCACCTCGAGCAATCTGGGAGGGATCCGGCTGGGATCGAACTCGGCCCAGGTCCGCATCTGACGCCCCGCCAACGCCCTGGCAAAGGCGCGCTTGCCGCTGCCAGGCCCCCCCAAGACGACGACGTGGAGCGCCGAGCCAGCGCTACTGTTCAGCGCGTCTCTTACCTCACGGAAGCAGGCGCCACCCAGCAGACCGTCGGCCGAATGCTGCTCCTCTAGCTCTTCCAGCACTCCACACGTGAACAGACTGCGTCCGACCCGCAGCAGGGCTCCCGGCCTGAGAACGCACTCCTCCACGCGCTCCTGGTCCAGCCAGATCCCGTTGCGGCTCCGCCGATCCTGCACTCGAAGACCGTCAGCTGCTGGCGAGACGATGGCGTGAGCACCGGAGACGTGTGGGTCGTCCAGCTCGATCCGGTGATCACCCCCTCCACCCGGCGCGCCCCGCCGACCGATGATCGCTGGTGAGGGGACGGCCTCGACGAGGTGCCGTGAACGCCGCGGCGCGTGCTCCTCGAACAAGCCCTGGAGCACCCACTGTTTGGTGGGCGCCGGGCGCACCAGGCGACCCCCACGGGACATCCCCGAGGACTCGTCGACCTCACGCACCAAGCTCGTCGTCAAGGCTGACATACTACTGTCTGGCGTTCATCGGCGGCAACACGCCTTGCCAGCGATTATCCACGCTGAAAGCGTGGTCAATCACTCGCCTGGGTGTGACACACCGCTCGCAGTATCGCAGACCAGGCAAGGTGGCGCCCGCCGATGCGAACCCGGTCGCATTCTGCAACACGTGGCCGTACCTGGAGACGCCGCGTACCCGGCGCCCCGCGGCTGCAGATCGCCGAAAATCATCTACTAAACCAAGCGATGGATAGCGCGGTTCGGCTTGCGGAAACCACGCGAGCGCTGACAAGCTACCGCGCTGGCGCGCTCTCTGCGTCACTATCCCCTCCAACGAATGGTCGCCCTCGCACCGACACAGCCACGTTACGAGGCAACGAAACGGACGCGTCCGTGGATGTGCCACGCTCTCGTCTCGGCGATGCTCTTCGGCGTCGCGAGCCCCGCCCACGCGGCACCGGAGGCGTGCTTCAAGGCCTACGAGCTCGGGCAAAGGCTCGACAAGGATCAACGCCCGCTCGCCGCGAGAGAGCAGTACGTCCGCTGCTCCGAGCTCTGCCCAGAACCCCTACGCAAGGACTGCATCGCGTGGCAGGACGTGGTGGAGAGCAAGCTCGCGCGGGTGGTTCTGCGCGTCGCGCACGCCGAGGACGAAGTCAGTGTCTATCTCGATGGGCAGCCTCTGTCTCGAGATCGATTCACGGGACCGCTCGACCAGCGGCCAGCGCTCTGGGTCACCGCGGGGCGCCATCAACTGCGCGCGAAGACCCCAGGCTTCGATGACTACGCGGAAACACTCGAGTTGCTCGAAGGCGAAGAGCGCCCGATCGTCGTCTCGTTTCACAGGCGCGATGCAGTCACGCCATCCTCGGGCGATCAGCTCGTGCCCTGGCTGGCCATCGGCGTCGGCGGGGTAGGGCTGCTCGGCTTCGCGTACTTTGGTAGTCGGGGGCTGGGCGGCAAGTCGGACCTCGACGCATGCCGCGGTCATTGCTCCGCGGAAGCGGTGGATGATGTCCGGAAGGACTTCCTGTTTGCCGACGTCTCGCTGATCGTGGGTCTCGTTGGCATCGGCGTGGGGACCTTCTTGCTGCTCGACTCGCAGGGAGCCAAGAGCGAGCCGACCTCGAGTTCGACTCGCACCTGGATCCAGATCGGCACCCAGGGGCGCGTGTCCGGCGCTTGGGTGGGTGGCGATGTCTGGTAGGCCACGACGCTCGCGAGGCTGGGGGCTCTTCACGTGTTGTGTCGTGAGCTGTAGCCTCACCCAGTCTCTGGACGGCTACGAAGGGCCGAGCGAGGAACCCACGCCTGATGCCGGAGCCGACGCGGGTGACGCTGGCGGAGACGCGGTCAGCTGTGGGGTCGGTACGAAGCGCTGTGGTCTGAGCTGCGTCGCGATCAGCGATCCGGACTATGGCTGCACCAGCGAAGGCTGCACCGCGTGCGCGGTGGCATCCCACGTGGAAGCGATCTGCGGCGCGAGCGGATGCGAGCCTGTCGGCTGCGAACCAGGGTACGCGAGCTGTGACGACGACCTCGGCAACGGCTGCGAGACGCCCCTTGGAACGGCGACCGACTGCTCCTCCTGTGGCGAGGTCTGTGCGTCACCGAACGGCGACGTCGCGTGCGATCCTCAGGCGCTGCGCTGCGCAATTCAGAACTGCCCCGCGGGCAGCGCCGACTGCAACGGCGATCCCAGCGATGGTTGCGAGGACACCCTAGACTCCCTGGAGCACTGTGGCGCGTGCAGCGCCACGTGTCCGGCGAGCTTCAGCTGTACCAGCGCGGGCGGAGGCTTCCAGTGCGCGTGCCCGAACGCTGCGGCGTGCGACTCCGGAAGCGTCGGCGACTGCGTCCAAGGGCTCTGCGTGTGCGGCGGCTCGACGCTATGCGCGCCAGGGCAACGCTGCCAGGCAGACGGCAAGTGCGGGAAATGATCCGTGTGGAACCGTTTCGACTAGCAGCGGCGACGTAGCACGATCAGCCCCAGCGCACCGACCAGGGACAGCAGACCAACGGGGCTCGAGCCGCGCCGGGCTCCGGCGACGCTGCAGCCGCCGTCGTCGCTGACGATACGCGTCCCTGGGCCCGCACCTACTTGCCCCGCGGAACCACCTACGTCGGCCTTGCCGCCTCCCCCGGGCCAGCCGCCTGGCGCACCGCCCGCGCCGCCCCAGTCTCGAGCACCGGCGCCGGAGCTCCCGCCGGCCTCGCTTCCCCCGCTGCCACCACTCGCGTCGCATTGCACGACCCGGTAGCTGATCCACATCTCGGGCCCGAACCACTCCCGGGCCTCGTCCAGGAGCTGCCAGCGCGTCACGTAGACGCCCGGCTCCTGAGGGGCGGTGCCGGAGAGGTCGAAGCGAGTCTTCGCGTTGGGCGCCACGCTGGCGTTGCTCGCCTGGTTCACGGAGACGCGATGCGTCCCCAGGAAAGGATCGTCGGTGTCGCCCGGGACCCCCAGCCGGATGGACTCACCCACACCGCTGCCGCCGCCATCGGTCCAGCTCGCTCCGCCAACGTTCTTCACCTCGAACCAGGAGTCGACCGCGTCTCCCGCGCAGACCTCGTAGTAGGCCTCACCCGAGTCGTCTGCGCTTGCGCTGCTGCCCTGATCCACGAACTCGGCGTCCAGCGCGGGCAACGGAGGTTCAGGGGGGGAGATACAGCTGCCCGTCGCTTGCAGCAGCTCGATGTCGGAGCCGTAGAAGAACTGCAGGATCCGCTGGTAGTCGTAGCCCTTGGAGTTCTCGAGGCAGCGCGCCCCCCACTGACTCATACAGCCGCGGTTCTGACCGAAGCCAGGCGGCCCGACGTAGCCCAGAGCCGTCTGCTCGACCGAGGTGCCGGCCTTCCCTTGGTTGTAGGTGACCCAGTGCTCCGTGCTCCCGCTACTGCCAACGCAACTCGGCGCCTTCACGCCCGAGTCGCCAGCAACGTAGAAGCCGTAGGTGAGCATCTGCCCGTAGCTGAGATAGACGCCGGCCGTCTCTTTTACCGCTTGGTAATGGATCGCGGATGGCGTCGCTCCGCACGAGTACACCTGGCAGCCTTGGCCGTCGCAGATCTTCCCCTGCGTCGCCATGTTGTAGTAGGCGACCGAGCGCGCAGCGATCGCCTGAGCCTTGAGCGCCTCGAGGTTCGCGCCGCCGTTCTCGCACTGGATGACGTGTGGGAGGTAGTTGTCCTCCATCGAGATCGTTCCCGTGCCCGTCACCGTCACGTCGCAGTAGGCGCTCCCGAGGGGAGCGCTGACCGCCTGCCCCTGCTCGCCGATGGGCTCATCGAAGCCATCCGTCGGCCCGCAGCCCGCCAACAAGGTGATACCCAGGACGACGAAAACCCCACGCAAACGCTTCACCACGCGCCCAGCTCTGCACGGCCGATGCCAAGCGTTGGAGGCAGGGAATCCGTTGAGTTTGCGGTGCGCCCGCGCGCGAAGCGCAGTGCAACCCGCTCCCTTGCACTGTGCATTGCACAACGCTGCACAACCCGCTGCGTGTCGAAACGGGAGGGGCCAACACTCCGCACGCGCTCCTTCGCCCACGTTCGCCATCACCCTGGCGGCATGTCGCCGCTGCGAGCTAGCGCTTGCGGGGCCGCGGAAGCTTGAAGCGCTCGAGGCGGTTGATCAGCGTGCGCCTCGACACGCCAAGCAGCTCCGCCGCTCGCGTCTGGTTGCCGCGGGCTTGCTCCAGGGCCGCCTGGATGCGCTCGCGCTCCCACGCGTCAGCGGCTTCCGGATCCGTCGGCCGCGAGCTGGTATCACTGAGCGAAGCCCCAGAGCTGCGCCCCTCCGAGTTGCCCAGCGCGGCTGCCACGGGATCGATGTGGATGTGGTGCACGTCGATGGTGCCCCCACCGCTGAGCACCACTGCCCGCTCGATCACGTTCTTCAGCTCCCGCAGGTTCCCCGGCCAGGGGTGGCTCATGAGGCGCTGGAGCGCCGCCGCGGAGACCGCGGGCGGCGCAACCCTGGAGCGCGTCGCGTGCTCGGTAACGAACGTCTGCACCAAGGAAGGCAACTCGTCCAGCCGCTCGCGAAGTGGCGGGATCTGCAGAGTGATACCCGCCAGTCGAAAATACAGATCCCGGCGAAAACGCCCCTCGAGGATCTCCCTGTCGAGTTCGCGGTTCGTTGCCGCGATGAAACGCACATCGAAGGACACGGGGCGCACCCCGCCGACTCGATAGACCTCGCGCTGCTCGATGGCCCGCAGGAGCTTCGCCTGCACGCCGAGGGGCATCTCCCCCACCTCGTCAAAGAAGATACTCCCTCCGCTGGCTGCCTCGAGCAGCCCCTGCTTGGACTGCACCGCGCCAGTGAACGCGCCCCGCTCGTGCCCGAACAGCTCGCTCTCCAGCAGATTCTCGGCCAGCGCCGCACAGTTCAGCCGCACCAACGGGTGGCGCGCCCGACGCGAGCGGGCGTGGATCTGGCTCGCCATCACATCCTTGCCGACGCCGGTCTCACCGCACAGCACGACGCTGATGTCGCTCGCCGCCACGCTCGCGATGAGCTGCCCCAGCTCCTGCATGCGTTGCCCCAGGGAGCGCTGCTCGGGGGCGACCTGGCTGGGCGCCGCAGCCTGCTCGACGACCAGCACCACGGACCCCAGCTGGACCAGAGCCCCTAGCGGGACCTGCATCGGCTGGTTGGGCCGGATCGATGCTCCCGAGACGCGCGTGCCGTTGGAGGACCCCAGGTCGACGATCTCGACGCCCCCGCCGGCGAGGCGCACCCGGGCATGCTCACGTGACACGCTCTTGTGGTCCACGCTGACGTCGGCGCTGCGCGAGCGCCCAATCACCAGGTCGTCACCTTGAGACAGGGGGCGCGTCAGGGAGCCGCTGTCCCACAGCAACACCAAGCGCTCCTCACCCGCGGCTGCCTGGGGAAGCACGCGAGACCAAGTGACCTCTTCGTTCATGGGACGCAGCACTATAACCAAATGCGTGCCGCATAGGCTGCCAGGCCCGTGGAAAACCTCGCGGAGACAGCGCTGGTCAGACCAATCTCCACCGGCCTACATGAGCGCTCGAGAGGGCGTGTAGGCCGCTACGCGCGCAGCGCCCTGGAGCATCGCGCAGCGCCCTGGAGCATCGCGCAGCGCCCTGGAGCATCGCGCAGCGCTCTATTTCTCCAACACGCGCGCGACGGCAGCACCCTGCCCGGCTGCGACGCTCAGCACGGCCTTCACCGGCGTCGAAGGCAACACCCACTTGAAGCAGTCCGGCGCGGGCGCGACCACGGCGTTGGGCTCGCTCGTGTTGTCCGCGGCGAGCACGGGAGAACCGATGCCAGGGAGCGCGACCTCGGTCACCAGCTTCAGGTCCAGGTTGGTGACCTGCCCCATGCTCATCCCCACGAGGGTGTAGCACTTGCCCGTTTGCGCCTGGAAACGCAGCTCGAGCACCTGACCCTGGGTGAAGTTCCCGCCGATGGTGCCAACAGCCTTTGCGCCGGGAGCGTGCTGCGCCATCAACGGAGCCAGGATCGGCTCCGCGGCAGCGAGGGCCGTGGCGTCCAGAGGCGCGGCGTTCGGCCCTGGCTGGTACACCGTGTTGCCGAGGCCGCCCATGCCCGCCGTCGCTCCGCTGCCCATACCAGCACCTCCCCCCATACCGCCGCTCGCTGGCGCGCCACCGTTGGCCATGCCGGCTCCGCCGCCGTTCGCTGCGCCGCCATTGGCGACGTCGTTCACGCAGTACTGACCATCGTAGTGCTGACCCGGGGGGCAGTTGACGTTGGGGGGGGAGTTCGCGTCCCCACCGCTGCCGCCACAAGCGGTGACGCAACCGAACAGGAACAGTGAAGCGAGGGACTTGTGCATGGTGCCTTCCTGGTGGGGCGAACTGGTGATTCGCGGGTCCTGGCGTTCAACGCGCTGCCCCTCGCTTCGCTTACACCCGAGTCAACCGCCTGAGCAGAAGCCCTCGTAGTCGATGTATTCCTTGATCGTGGGGTGGTCGCCACACACGGGGCAGTTCTTGTCGCGCCGCAGCTTCAGCGTGCGGAACGTCATGCCCAGGCTGTCGTAGGTCAGCAGGCGCCCCGAGAGGCTGTTTCCGCGCTCGAGGATCAGCTTCACCGCCTCGGTCGCCTGGAGGACGCCGATCGCCCCCGGCAGGATGCCAAGCACGCCGGCCTCTGCACACGACGGTGCGAGGTGGGGCGGCGGCGGTTCAGGGTAGAGGCAGCGATAGCAGGGGCCGTGGTGAGGGATGAAGGTCGTCACCTGGCCATCGAAGCGGAAGATCGAGCCGTGCACCACCGGAATACCATGGAACACGCTGGCGTCGTTCACGAGGTAGCGCGTGGGGAAGTTGTCCACGCCGTCGACGATCACGTCCCATTTATCCGCGAGGATCCGCTCGATGTTCTCGCTGGTCAGTCGCTCCTGGTACTTGATGATCTTGACGTCGGGGTTCAGGTCCCTGAGCGACTGCTCCGCGCTGTCCACCTTTGGCATGCCAACGCGCGACGTCGCGTGTACGATCTGCCGTTGCAGGTTCGAGGCGTCGACCACGTCGGCGTCGATGAGCCCCAGCGTCCCTACCCCCGCCGCGGCGAGGTAGAGCGACGACGGACTGCCGAGTCCTCCAGCGCCCAGCAGCAGCACGCGCGCCTTGAGCAGCTTCTCCTGACCGCGCTCGCCGACCTCGGGCAGGAGCAAGTGACGCGAGTAGCGATCGAGCTGAGCTGGCGTGAGATCCGGCGGAGCCTCCACCGGCCAGCTCATGTCCTTCCAGCGGATGAACCCAGGATTCACCGAGATCACGTTGCTGTACCCGAGCTCCGCCAGCGTCTTCGCAGCGAAGGCGCTACGCGTGCCGCCCGCACAGTAGACGATCACCTCCGCGCTCTTGTCGGGCAGCTTGTTCTCCGCCTGCATCTCCAAGAATCCGCGCGGAATGTGCATCGCGCCGGGGATGAAGCCGCCGCGAAACTCGTCCTTCTCGCGCACGTCCACCAGCGTCTTGATGTCGCCCGCGTCGAAGCGCTGCTTGAGCTCCTCGAGGGTCATCAACTTCACCGCGTCGCGGACCTCCATGAACAGGTCGCTGTAGGTCTTGGCCATGCTTCGTCTTGCCTATTTCTGGTCGGGGGTTTGGGGGTGAGGGAGCGCCCGGGGGCGCCGAGCGTAGCCCGAGCGGACCGCCGATGCAGGGCGCCGATGTTCAATCTTGACTTATCCGATGCAAGAATTGAGCAACGCGCTTAATATTGAGGATCCCCGCGCCACGTCAAGCTCCCCCTGCAAGCCGCTCGCAACCGACCTGACGACAAACGGCGAACGGGACGCTCCCCGAGGAGGAACGTCCCGTCCTTCGCCACGAACGCGCTCCGCAGAGCGCAGCTTCTTGACTCAGAAGGTGTAGATCCAGGTGAACCGGCCCGTGATCTTGTCCTCCACCTGGGCCTCCTCCACGGTCTCGTAGCCGAGGAACATCAGCAACGTGGAGCCCTTGCCATAAGCGAGGCTCACGGCGCCGCCTACGGGCATGCTGGTGAGTGCCTTGTCATTGGGCTTCGCTGCGTCGTTCAGACCAATCGTGGCTTCGATCTGCGGGCCGACGCTCACGTCGCGGCCTAGCTTGAAGAGCAGGAAGTTCCGCGTGTAGGCGGCGTTGGGCTCGCCCTGACTGTGGAACACGCCGTCGGCGATGAAGAACTGGATCCACGACTCGAAATAGATGGGATCGCCCGCGTAGATGGTGAACAGCTGAGGCGCGATCAGCGGGTTCACTCGCTGACCAGCGAAGTCGAAGTTCACGCCGACCATGGGGGTGAGCGTCAGATCCCCGAAGGACAGGGCCGGGCCGATGTCGAACTCTCCGTTGGACCCGACCACGTAGATGTCGGTCGCGATGTCCACGCCGCCGAGACTGTGGGTCGCTCCTGCCCAGAACTGCAGTCCGAGGCTATCCGCGTCCATGCGAAACCAGCCCGGAACGTCAGACTCCTCTTCGGTCTGAGCTGCGGGAGCGGTCTGCGGGTCTGCCGGGGGCATTCCCTCGCCCTCCTGGGCCAGCGCGTGAGTCGAGACGCCCAGAGAACAAGTGAGCGCGGCCGCGGCCGCCAAGACGGAAAGTCGCTTATGGTGGTTCATGTCTACTCCGTTGGTGGTGGGTCGCTGTCACACTCCGGCCCAGAGTCACCCCCAAGCGGCCGTGCAGCGCTCACGGAGTCTCCCTGGCGCTCATTTCACCGACGTTTCCATCGGGCTACGTCTGACGCAATGCGCCAAGAAGAGTCCTGTCACGGGGCATTTGGCGCTCTCTGCACGATCCCGTGTCCTCGAGGAGCCGAGACCTGCGGAGGTGAAGCCGACGATGGGCCGTCCGAAGTCCGCGGGAGCTAGTTTCGATGGGCCAACCGGCCGTCGAGGGTTGCTAGACTGCGAAACGCTGGCCTGCGCCTCCACGGCAGCCAGCGAGTGATTCCATCAAATCCACGGAGCCGCTCCCCCCGCGCTCCGAGACCTGCGAGGAAAATGTCTACAAGTCGTCTGGGTGAGCTACTCGTTCGGGAAAAGCTCATCAGCCTGCAACAGCTCCGCGCCGCCCAGGAGGAACAGAAGCGCAGCGGCACCAACCTTGGCTTCACCCTCGCCCGCCTCGGCTACATTTCCGACGGGGAAATTACCAACTTCCTATCGACGCAGTACCGGCTGCCGGCCATCAACCTCGACGACTACGAAATCGAAGCCGACGTCATCAAGCTGGTCGGACGCGACGTCGCCGAGAAGCACAAGATCATCCCGGTCAGCCGCTCGGGCTCATCGCTGATCGTCGCGATGGCGGACCCGACGAACCTGCACGCCATCGACGACATCAAGTTCTTGAGCGGCTACAACGTCGAGCCCGTCGTGGCCAGCGAGACGGCGATCACGAACGCCATCGAGCGCTACTACAACGTCGGACCGAGCTACGACGAGGTGCTCGGCGAGCTCGACCTGGAAGACGCCGACATCGACTTCGAGGGCGACGACGAGGACGTCAATATTCTCGAACTGGAGCGGGCCAGCGAGGACGCACCCGTCATCCGTCTGGTGAACGTCCTGCTCCTGAACGCCATTCGCAAAGGCGCCAGCGACATCCACGTGGAACCCTACGAGAAGCGCTTGCGGGTGCGCTACCGCATCGACGGCGTGCTCCACGAGGAAATGACGCCGCCACTCAAGCTCAAGAACGCCATCGCGAGCCGCTTGAAGATCATGAGTCAGCTGGATATCGCGGAGCGACGCCTACCCCAGGACGGCCGCATCAAGCTGAAGCTCGGCAAGGGACGCGAGATGGACTTCCGCGTCAGCGTCTTGCCCACGATGTGGGGCGAGAAAATCGTCTTGCGTCTGCTCGACAAGGGCAACCTGCAGCTGGACATGTCGAAGCTCGGCTTCGACCCCAAGCCCCTCGAGGACTTCCTGTGGGCGATCCACCAGCCCTGGGGCATGGTGCTCGTGACCGGTCCCACCGGCTCCGGGAAGACGACCACGCTGTACTCGGCGTTGAGCGATCTCAACAAGCCCGAGGCCAACATCAGCACCGCTGAAGATCCGGTGGAGTACAACCTCCACGGCATCAACCAGGTGCAGATGCACGACGACATCGGCCTGAACTTCGCGATGGCTCTGCGCGCCTTCCTGCGCCAGGACCCGGACATCATCATGGTCGGCGAGATCCGCGACTTCGAGACGGCGGAGATCGCGGTGAAGGCCGCGCTCACCGGACACATGGTGCTCTCGACGCTACACACCAACGACGCGCCCGCGACCATCTCGCGTCTGCTCAACATGGGTGTGGAGCCGTTCTTGATCACGGCCAGCGTGAACCTGGTGCTCGCGCAACGTCTGGCTCGACGCATCTGCAATGACTGCCGGCGCGAGGTACCCGTGGAGCAGTCCATCTTGAGCGACCTCGGCGTGCCCGAAGCGGACTGGCCAACGATGAAGTTCTTCCGGGGTCAGGGCTGCGCCACCTGCAACAACACCGGCTTCAAGGGGCGCGTCGCGCTGTACGAGGTCATGCGATTCACCGACGACCTGAAGGAGCTCGTGTTGCAGGGTGCCTCGACCGCGGAACTCAAGACCGCAGCCATCCGCGCCGGCATGTCCACCCTGCGCATGAGCGGCATTCACAAGGTCTCCGAGGGAATCAGCACCCCGGAGGAGATCATGCGCGTTACCATGGCCGACTGAGGGACTCCGCCAAGCGCCCCAGGAACTAGGACGACATGACCCAACAGGATGGCCTCAAAGTAAACCTCCACCAGTTGCTGCGCGCGATGATCGAGAAGGGCGCCAGCGACATGCACATCACGACGGGGTCGCCCCCGCTGCTGCGCATCGACGGCGCCATCGTGCCTCTGAAGCTGCCGCCGCTCGGGCCTGTCGAGACGAAGGCTCTCTGTTACTCGGTGCTCACCGAGGAGCAGAAGATCTCCTTCGAGCGCAGCAAGGAGCTCGACCTCTCGTTCGGCGTGAAGCAGCTGTCGCGTTTCCGCGCGAATATCTTCATGCAGCGCGGGGCCGTGAGTGGAGCATTTCGAACCATCCCGTTCAAGATCCTGACCTTCGAGGAGCTGGGGCTACCACCCGTAGTCGCTGAGCTCTCGATGAAACCCCGCGGGCTCGTGCTGGTGACTGGACCCACCGGTTCGGGCAAGAGCACGACCCTCGCCAGCATCATCGACAAGATCAACACCGAGACCCGTCAGCACATCATGACCGTGGAGGACCCCATCGAGTACCTCCACCCCCACAAGCGCAGCATCGTCAACCAGCGGGAAGTCGGCAGTGACACCGCGACGTTCAAGGACGCCCTGAAGTACGTGCTGCGCCAGGATCCGGACGTGGTGCTGATCGGCGAGATGCGCGATCTCGAGACCATCGAGGCCGCGCTGACCATCGCGGAGACGGGTCACCTGGTGTTCGCGACGCTGCACACCAACAGCGCCGCCCAGAGCATCAACCGCATGATCGACGTGTTTCCTCCACACCAGCAGGGTCAGGTGCGAGCGCAGCTGAGCTTCGTCCTCGAGGGCGTGTGCAGTCAGCTGCTGCTACCGCGTCACGGTGCGCCCGGCCGGGTCCTGGCCCTGGAGGTCCTGGTACCCAACGCCGCCGTCCGAAACTTGATCCGTGAGGATAAAGTTCACCAGATCTACTCCCAGATGCAGGTCGGTCAGGCGAAGTACGGCATGCAGACCCTCAACCAGTCGCTGTACTCCCTCTACGCCCGTCGCTTGATCAGCCTGGAAGAAGCCATGGGTCGCTCCAATGAACCCGATGAGCTGCAAATGATGCTCGAGGGCAAGGGCGGCGACGATATCTCCACGCGAACACGCGACGTGCCGCGCCGGGGTTGAGGTGTGACGCGCTGGTAAAGCGCGCGGAGCGGTCCCCGGCCCTGGGGGCCGCTGTCGCTTTTGTTCGCAACGCCCAGGCCATGTTGGTATGCCTCGGCTGCGACAAGGGGGTCGCAGCCAACGCTTGGCAGGCGCAAGCACACTCGAGGTTTGATTCCATGCACCGACGCTCGCACTCTTGCTTCAACCGAGCCTCAAACCAGCTCCGCAGCCGTTTCGGCGCGGGTCTCTTCCGACGTGCAGTGATTGGGACGAGTGTCGCCGGTCTACTGCTGGTCACTGGCGGCGCCAGAGCGCAAGAGCCAGACGAGGAGTTGCCACCCCTGCCCGCGCCGCCGAGGGGTGCTTGGTACGACTTGATTCAGCTCTCGGCCTTCGTCGACGGCTACGCGTCGGTGAACTACAACTTCCCGAAGCCTGCGGGCGGCGCGAACGCCACGACCCGCGCCTACGACACGGACACCGGTTTCGCCCTGGCCTGGGCGGGAGTCGACGCAAGTTTCCCCGCGGAACCGGTAGGTGGAACGCTCAGCTTGCGCTGGGGCCCGGCGGCGGACGCCTACGCTGGGAGCGAACCGGGCACGCTGAAGCAGGTGAAGCAAGCCTTCGCTTCCTGGAGACCCGGCGGCGCTGACGGCAGCGTGACCCTGGACTTCGGCAAATTCGACACCATCTACGGCGCCGAGCTCGCCGAGAGCTGGCGCAACTTCAACTACACCCGCGGCGTCGTCTACTGGTTCGCCCAGCCGGCGTTCCACACCGGCTTGCGGGTGGGCTGGGAGCTGAACCCGGAGTTCACGCTGCGAGCGCTGGCCGTCAACGGCTGGAACAACAGCGTCGACAGCAACACGGGCAAGTCGTTCGGCGCGCAGGCTGCCTGGACTCCGAGCGACAGCTTCGGCGTGACGCTCGGCTGGATCGGCGGACCGGAGCAGGCCGACGTGCTCGAGGTCGAGTGTTCGGACGGCACCGCCTACGACGCAGCGG
The DNA here is from genome assembly GCA_041389745.1 of Polyangiaceae bacterium. Taxonomy (GTDB): domain Bacteria; phylum Myxococcota_A; class Polyangia; order Polyangiales; family Polyangiaceae; genus JAHBVY01. Next base: position 173,627 of record JAWKRF010000017.1, on the reverse strand, counting down.
CAGGAGGGTGCGCGAGCTCTCCTGACACGCCCGCGGCCTCGTATCGCGTCGATCGCGGCGGTGCCAACGACCCCGAAGCTTGGCGGCATCTGATCGACGCCATCGTGACCTGGAACCCCAGCGACGCCCTCGGCTTCGTGGTGAACCTGGACTACGGCTGGGAGGGGATCCGCCAGACCACGAGCACCAGCGACACGACCAAGTACACCTGGTTCGGCGCAATGGCGGCTGGGAAGTATGCGTTCGACTCCACCTGGGCCGTTGCGCTCCGTGGTGAGTATTTCAAGGCCTTCGGGGAGGACGCTGGCGACGCACCGGCGCTCTCCAGCGACTACTATCCTTTTGGCGTACCCGATCTTGCGGTCGGCACCGGCACCCTGACCCTCGACTTCAAGCCCAGCGACAACCTGATCATCCGCCTGGAAAATCGGGGTGACTTCGCCCTCGACGCCCATTCGTCGGTCAGTGACGAGGCCAAGAAGATCTTCCCGAAGAAGCAGCGGGAATCGGCGGACAGTCAGATCACGACGACCCTGGGCGTCGTCGTGACCACGGACTAGCAGAAGGCTTTGGTGCAGCTCGCGCGCTGATGCGCGCGGCGCCGCCCTCCCTTCCCACGACCGAGCAGCTCTGCGGCAATTCGAGCAGCGAGTCGGACTACCTGAGGATCCCGATGGCCTTGGCGGCGATCACCACGTCCGGATGGCTCGAGTGCTTCTTCATCAGCGCGGCGACGTAGCCCTTCGCCCGCTTGTCCCCGGCCGCTGCCATCGCACGGGCCGCGAGCAGCCGCACGGGCAACGGGGCGACATCCGGTGGCTCGTCCAGGGTGCTCAGCTTCGCCGCAGCCAGGCTAGCCTTGCCGTCCTCGGCGTCGATCAGCGCCTTCAGCCAGTCGTTCATCGGCCCGAGCAACGCGGGGTACCGCGCGGCAAGGTTGCGGGCGCCGTCGGCGTCCTTTGCCGCTAGCAGGTCGTAGCAACGCTCGAGCAGCGCGGGTACCGTCGCTCCCTCCGCCTTGCCAGCCGCTTCCGCCGCCTGCTTCGCCTCGCCCTGGTAGCGCAGGAGCCGGGCCTTGCGCAGCGCTTGAGCAGCCGTCAGCGAGTCCCAGTCGCGGGTCAGCTCCTGGGCCAGCTCGAGCTTGCCGTTGTCCAGGGCGTAGTCGACGGCCACCAGGTTGCCCCAGATGGCTTGAGGCTCGGCGACTTGCTTCAGCTCTTCATCTGGCGGAATGGGTTCCCCGCGGAGTCGAGCCAAGCCGGTCTGGAGGCCCCTGAGCGTCGCGCCAGCCTTGGCGTCGTCGCCGAAGGTGCCGAGGGCCGCGCTCAGCTCACCTTCGTCGAGGGTCTCATAGCCGATGACGGCGCGCACCACGGCGACCTCCGAGGACTTCGGATCCAGGGTCTCGATGGCTTTCTTCGCCTCGTCCAGACGACCGCCTAGCAGCGCGACCCGCGCTGCCAGCGCTCTCGCGCGCGGATAGATCGCGCTGAATTTCAGCGCGCGCAGCGCCGCCTTGCGCGCCAGCTCCTCGTCTCCATTCCGTACGGCAATGAACCCGAGCCAGGTGGAGATCGCAGGACCGCGGCTGATGCCGATCGCGCTCTTCAGCTTGTCCCGGGACTCCTTGGGATCGTCGGAGGTCAGGGAGTCGACGAGCAACGGGATCGAGCGCAGGGAAGCGGGGAGCTGCTCTCGCTCCGGTTCACTCAGCTTGGCCTTCGCCGGCGGATCGCCTTCGGCGCCCTCGGCAACCCAGCGCAGCGCGGCGAGGGCCTTGCCAGAAGGCCTGTCATCCAGGCGCTTGAGCGCCTCGTCGACCACCGGCTTCGCCTGCTCCGGCCCAAGCTCGATCAGCGCCAGCGTGGCCAGGAAGATCTGCGCGGGGATCAGATCCGGGTCCAGCTTGACCGCGGCCTGGTAGCGCTCGAAGGCCCGGTTGTCTCCGGCCAGATCCAGGGCCGCCGCCGCCGTCAGCTGATACATGGGGTCCTGTGCGACCTTCTTGTCCCACTTGCTGAGCAGCGCCGCGGCACCGGCCAGGTCGCCCTCCGCCATGAACGACGCCACCTGTCCGAACGCCAGCTGCTCCTCCGGAACCTCGACGCTGCGCGCGCGGTGGATCGCTGCGTCGATGCCCGGCGCTTCTCCAGGGCCCATCAAGGCGTTGAGCACACGGTTCTCGAGCCACAGCCGAGCGGCCTTCTGGTTGCGCGAGTCGAGCTCGAACACCTCGTTGAGCTTGCCGTCAGACGCAGCCAGATCGTCCAGCTTGCCGCTGTGGAGCATGTTGCTCACGTTCTCGGTCAGTGCCTGAGCCTGAGCCTCGCGCTGGGCTCGCACCTTCTGGGTGTAGACGAAGCCACCGCTGCCGCCGACCCCCACCAGGAACGCGAGGATCGCCAGGGTCCAGACGCCGCGGCTCTTCTCCCTGGGCGGGCGCTCCCAGGCGGGCGGCGCACCACCACCCTTCTCGTAGACGCCCACCAGCGCCAGGTGCTCCAGCACCTGCTCGGCGCTGGCCGTCGCGGAGTCATCGAACTCGACTTGCAGCGCTGGCCGCGCGCCGACCGAAGCCGAAGGCAGCGGGGCAGGCCCAGGCGTGGGAGCGGCGTGCAGGGCGATCTGCGGGGCGAGCTCGGCGCGCACCGCGGGCGACAACTCGAGCGTCGGCTGCCCATCGCTGATCGTGGGCATTGCTCCGTTTCCACCTGGCAAATCAACAGGCGGCAGGGGCGCTGGGGTGGGCTGCGCCGGTCGCGGCTGGTGCGCCGCCACGGACTGAGCCGAGGAGCCGCCGGCGAGCGGCGACGCCGGGACGCCCGCGCCAAGGCCCGGGAGCGGCGGCGGCGTACTCTTCGGCAGCGGCGGCGGCGTACTCTTCGGCGGCCCCGCCTCCGACGCGCCAGGGAGCGGCGGCGGTCCTGCAGACAGTGGGCGGGCACCTGGCGCCCGCGCGGCGGCGGAGGGGGCTGCGCTGGGGCTCACCCCCAACCCCAGCGGAACCTTCGGCGCCCTGGGCAACCCGAGACCGACATCCGGAGGAGACGCGCTCGGCGCCTTCGCTGCTGGGTGAGCCGAGGGGTGCTGATCGAGCTGCCAGTTGCTCGCCGAGTCCATCACCGTGGTCGGGTCGTCGAAGCTCAGCGCATTTCCGCGAGGATTCGTCACCTCATCGCTCAAGCTCCCGGCCCTCGGCTGCACCGTCGGCGGCGGGATCGAGTTCTTCTTGGGTAGGGTGCGCGAGACCTCGGTCGCCACCGCTTGTACGCCCACCCGCTTCTGCAGTCCGACGTAGACCGTGGCGCGTTCGTGCCAGAGCTGCGTATCGGAGTCCTGACTTCCGAGCTGGATGGCGCGGGCGAGCACCTTCTCGGCGCGCATCGCGTCACCGCGCCGGAGCAGCACCTCGCCCAAGTAGCGGAAAGCACGGGCGTCTCTGCCATCTGCCTTGCCGGCGCTGACCAGCGCTGCCTGCGCTTCCGGCAGCAGCTGTGCGTCGAGGAACATGCGTCCCACGGCCAACATCACCTGCGGATCGTCGAGGTGCCACGTCTGAGCGTTGGTGCCGACCTCGCGAATCAGATCGTCCATGCCGCTCGTGGTGCTCAGGAAGGAGCAAAGCGCGACCGTGGCATCCGCGTCGGGGTTGGCTCGCCACTTTCCAATCAACTCGTCGACGGCACCCATCGCTGTCCAGCATACTCACGTCCGCGCGTACTAGAAAAGCTGGGCGATGACTTGGGGGCTCCTGCACTCACCCGTGGGGTCGAACCCACACGCGTCCCAAACACAGTTGCGCGGCAACCAGGGCACGGCCCGCGGGCGGTCACGACGCACCGGTATGATCTGCGGCCTGGGGTTTTCGCCGATACCAGGTGCGTGCTAGAGGCACGGCGCGAGAACGCGGTAGGAACCAAAGAGCGACCGCTTCGAGGTGCCTGCCGCGGTTTCTTCCCCCCAAACGCCGACAACGCACCCCACGGCGCGCAGTCGCTGGCAGGCGGGTGGATCGAAACGCCCCGGGTCGGCTCGCTAGCCGGTCCCAGTCTCCCAAGAACGAGCGTCCCCGGACGCGGAGAGCGAAGGTCGAGTCATGTGCGGTGTGTTCGGCATCTACGGCCACAGTGAAGCGGCCAATCTCACCTACCTCGGCCTCCATGCGCTCCAGCACCGGGGTCAGGAGAGCGCAGGCATCGTCACGACCGACGGTAAGCAGCTGTTCGCGCATCGCGCGATGGGCCACGTGATCGACGTCTTCCCCCAGGAGCAGCTGGCGAGGCTCCAGGGCGGCTCCGCCATCGGGCACGTGCGCTACTCGACAGCCGGTGGCTCGTTCCTGAAGAACGCGCAACCCATCGCCGTCGAGTACTCCCGCGGCTCGATCGCCATCGGGCACAACGGCAACCTCACCAACGCCGAGCGCCTGCGGGAGAAGCTCGAGGCTCAAGGCTCGATCTTCCAGAGCGCGAGTGACACCGAGGTGATCGTGCATCTGGTGGCACGCAGCACCCAGCGCGCCGTCGAGGACCGCGTCGCCGACGCCCTGAATCAGGTCGAGGGCGCCTTCTCTCTGCTGGCCCTCAGCCCCGACACGCTGGTCGCGGTGCGTGATCCTCGCGGAATTCGCCCCCTGTGTCTGGGTATCGTCCCTGGTCGCCCCAACGCCCACGTCGTCGCCAGCGAGAGCACGAGCTTCGACCTGATCGGCGCCGAGTTCGTCCGGGAGATCGAGCCGGGGGAGATGGTCGTGATCAACCAGAGCGGCCTGACCAGCTCGCGACCGTTCGACAAGCTGCAGCGCAAGCTCTGCATCTTCGAGTACGTGTACTTCGCGCGTCCCGACTCGACGATCGACGGGATCAGCGTCTACGAGGCCCGAAAGAACCTGGGACGTAAGCTGGCAATGGAGCACCCCGTCGAGGCAGACGTCGTGATCCCGGTCCCCGACTCGGGTGTGCCCGCCACCATCGGCTACGCGGAGCAGGCCGGGCTACCCTTCGAGATGGGTCTCGTGCGCAGCCACTACATCGGGCGGACCTTCATCGAGCCGGAGCAGCGCATCCGCCATTTCGGCGTCAAGCTCAAGCTCAACGCGATTTCCCGTACGCTAAAGGGAAAGCGCGTGGTGGTCGTTGACGACTCCATCGTGCGCGGCACCACCAGCCGCAAGATCGTGAAGATGCTGCGCGACGCCGGCGCGAGAGAGGTGCACTTCCGCATCTCGAGTCCGCCCAACAAGTGGCCCTGCTACTACGGCATCGACACCCCCACCCGCAGCGAGCTGATCGCCTCGAACCACTCGATCGAGGAGATAAACAACTACATCACCACGGACAGCCTGGCGTATCTCTCTCTGGAAGGCATGGTTTCCGCGGTGATCGCCTCGCGACAGGGAGAGGCGCCTCAGCCGCTCAGGAGCGGGGACTCCGCTCGTCGGCTGCCCATCGCCCCCGCCGCCGAAGCGGACCATCAGAACTTCTGCCACGCGTGCTGGAGCGGGGAGTATCCGATCGAGTTCCGTGGCGAGCCCGGCGCGCGCCAGATGCGGTTGCTGGAGGCCTGATCCGAGCTCCTCGCTGGTCCGGATCGGGGGGTGAGGGCACGAGTCTTCACGCGCTCTTGAAGCGCACGAAACTGCGGCACGCTCGCTTGGCCCCTGCAGTGGACTTCAGAGTGCCCAATCCTCTCGGGCTCTGCTAAGCACTCAGCAAAGCTTCCGTTGGAGGAAGCTCGAACCGAACCTCACGTCGCGCCGAGGCGTGAGCCAGCCGCGTAGTACCTGGGATGCTCGACTCTCCGCCTGACCGCGTTTCCGTTTACGAAGTCTCTGCCCGCGACGGGCTGCAGAACGAAGCTTCGCCGATCTCCACGGAGGCCAAGCAGCGCCTGGTCGAAGCGCTCGTGAAAGCCGGGCTGACCCGCATCGAAGTCTCGAGCTTCGTGTCGCCTCGTTGGATCCCCCAGCTCGCCGATGCAGAGGAGCTGCTCGCCTCGTTGAAGGCCCCCGAGGGGGTGACCTTCAGCGCGCTCTGCCCCAACGCACGCGGCTTCGAGCGCGCAAAGGCTTGCGGCTTGAAGGAGATCGCCGTCTTCATGTCGGCGAGCGAGACGCACAATCAGAAGAACACCAACAAGTCGACGGAAGCGTCGCTGAGGGTGTTTCGTGAAGTAGTCCCCCCGGCGCTCGAAGCCGGCATGCAGGTGCGGGCGTACGTGTCGACGGTCTGGGGCTGCCCCTACGAAGGTGATGTCGCGCCGGAGCGCTCCCTGGACATCACTCGCGCTTTGCTGGAGATGGGCTGCTACCAGGTGTCTCTGGGTGACACCATCGGCGTCGGTACGCCGATCCAGACCCGAGAGCTTGGCAAGCTTTTCCTCAAGGAATTTGATCAGGAGAAGCTCGCGCTGCACCTCCACGACACCCGCGGGACGGCGCTGGCCAACGCCCTGGTGGGCCTCGACCTGGGCTTCCGAAACTTCGATGCGTCGGTCGCCGGACTGGGAGGTTGCCCATACGCGCCTGGCGCCGCGGGCAACCTCGCGACCGAAGACCTCGTCTACATGCTCCACGGCATGGGTATCGAAACTGGAATCGATCTCGAGCTACTGGTCGAAGCGGGGCGAGTGGCGGAGGCCGTGGTCGGACGACGCCTGCCAGGCAAGGTCCACCAGGCAGGTGTCAGCAGCCGACGCGCCATCTGATCGGCTGCGAAAGCCGCAGCTTGCGTGCGAGAACCGCAGTCTCCGGGTTTCAGCCAGCCACTCCATGGCCGTGCGGCCGCGCCTCGATTTGGAACGCGGCTTGCTCACTCCAAGCCGCAGGGCGAGCATCGATCCTCGCTAGACCTGCGTCGGTCCGCCGATCGCCCCCGCATGCCGAAACCCGAGCCTCCCCACCGTCCCCGCTCCTGGGTTCGCCCTGCCCTGGCAGGTGGGAGTCTGCTGGCGATCCTGGCGCTGCTGGTCACTCTGATCATGAGCTATCGCAGCGTCGAGCGCGCGAGCCTGGCGCTCGCACGTGGCGAGGCAGCGGGCTGGTTCGATCGCGTGCGCCAGACACGACCCGATGAGCCCGGCGCATCGCCGGATCTCGCCGACTTTCTGCGGCGCCATCGTGGGGCGGGGCTGCGCTACGTCGCGCTGGGGACCCCGCAGGGCGTCGAGCGGAGCGCCGGCGACGCGAAGCTCGGTGAGGTGGCGGGCGGCGACTTCACCAGCAGTCGGCTGATCATCCAGGGCAACCGCGTGCGCGCCGTGTCCCTGCCAGCGCCGCCCCCGCCGCGTTGCCCACCCGACGAGGACTGCGGGCCCGACCGGTTTCCTCCGCCCCATCTGCCTCCCGGGATCCTGATCGAGTTCGAGACTCGCTCCGTCCCCGAGCTGCGAGAGGGCGCTCTGCAGAGCCTGGGCGTCGGCCTGGCTGCGGCGCTGGCGTTGGCGACGCTCACCGTCCTGGTCTGGCGCGCGTTCTCACGTCACGAGCGCCTCTTGATCGAGCTCGCGCGCGAGCGACGCCTCGCCAGCCTCGGCCAGATGAGCGCCGTGCTCGCGCACGAGATCAAGAATCCCCTGGCCTCGCTCAAGGGCAACGCACAACTCCTCGCGGAAGTGCTCCCTCGAGACAGCAAGCCGCACGCGCGCAGCGAACGCGTGGTGAAGGAGGCGGTGCGCCTCGAGCGGCTGGTACTCGATCTCCTGGCGTTCGCGCGCTCTGGCGAGCTCACGATCACGGACGTGGAGCTGCGACCACTCCTGTCCGGCGCGGTCCGTCAGGCTCAAGCTCACGTCTGGACCCCGAGTGCCGAGAGAGACATCTCCGAGTCTCAACAGACGGGGCGCTGGGTCATGCTCGAGGCCGACGAAGCACCAACCAGCTGGCCGCTCGATGCCGAACGAATCCGCCAGGTGCTGGTGAACCTGCTTCAGAATGGGCTCCACGCCTCGCCAGAGCCGGTGACCCTCCACGCCCACACCGACGGCGGGCAGCTCGTGTTGCGCGTCAGCGACGCCGGGAGCGGCTTCGAGGGTGATCCCGAAGCACTGTTCGAGCCCTTCCACACCACCCGGACCCAAGGCACCGGCCTGGGGCTGGCCATCGCTCGTCGACTGGTCGAGCTTCACGGGGGCAGCATTACGGCCTCGAACTTGCTTGATCCAACCGGAGGCGTGAGCGGCGCCTGCTTCGAAGTGAGACTACCGCGAGGCGACGACTGACCTGAATCACGGTCCGACGCCGGACGGCGCGAACCCAAGCTCGAGGATCGCAGAGATCCCATGATCCATATGGAGGAGACGTGGCGAGAATCCTGGTGGTAGACGACGAGGAAGGTCTTCGCGAGTTCCTGGTCGAGGCGCTCGAGCTCTCCGGACACGACGTGACGCCAGCAGAGACCGCCGAGCAGGCGCTCGCCCGAGCGGGGAACTCTCATTTTCATGTGGTAATTAGCGATCTGAGGCTACCCGGCAAGAGCGGTCTGGATCTGCTGCGCCAGCTCCGTCAGGACGCCCCGGATACCCAGGTGGTGATGCTCACCGCCCACGCGAGCGTCGAGAGCGCCGTGGACGCCATGCGCCTCGGCGCCTTCGACTACCTGGAGAAGCCCATCGGTAGCCCCGCCGAGCTCCGGCTGGTCGTGGACCGTGCCCTGGAGAAGCGCGGTCTGCTCGCCGCCAAGGAGCAGGCGCTGCGTGCGCAGGACTCCGTCGAAGCCCTGAGCTATGGCGCCGAGAGCATGCAACCCGTGGTGGCCGCAGCCGAGCGGGTCGCACGCACCGACGCCACCGTGCTGCTGCTCGGCGAGAGCGGCACCGGAAAAGAAGTACTGGCGCGCAGCATCCACCAGCAGAGCGCCCGGCGCGACGCACCGTTCGTCGCCATCAACTGCGCGGCGCTCTCCAGTCATCTGCTGGAGAGCGAGCTCTTTGGTCACGAGAAGGGCGCCTTCACAGGGGCTCATGCGCGTCGCCAGGGACGCATCGAACTGGCAGAGGGCGGCACCTTCTTCCTCGATGAGATCGGTGAGCTCGAACCCACGCTCCAGGCCAAGCTCCTGCGCGTGCTCCAGGACCGACGCTTCGAGCGAGTCGGGGGTAGTCGCACTCTGGCCGCGGACGTGCGCTGGATCGCCGCCACCAACCGCGATCTACGCACGGCGATGGCCGAAGGCGCTTTCCGAGAGGATCTATACCATCGGCTCGCGGTGTTCCCGATTCGTCTACCCCCGCTGCGCGAGCGACGAGAGGACATCGTGCCCTTGGCGGAGTCGCTGACCAAGCGCCTGGCGGGCGAGCTGGGTCGCCCTGCGCCTGCGCTCTCCGAGCCCATCAAGCGTTACCTCCAGGAAGCAGCTTGGCCGGGGAACATCCGCGAACTCCGTAACGTCCTCGAGCGCGCGTTGATTCTCTGTGACGGCAACGAGGTCGAGAAGAGCCACCTGTGGCTCGAGCCCGTCACCAGCGGCAAGAGCGAGCCCCCGGATCTGGCGCGTCCGCTGGTGGACATCGAGCGCGAAGCGATCGCTCAGGCGCTCGCGCGTTGCGGCGGCAATCGCAAGGCTGCCTCGGAGATGCTGGGGATCGGGCTCAGGACGCTCTACGATAAATTGAAGAGGTATGAGCGCTAGATGCCTCCCGCCCTTCCGGCGCCCGGACGCGACTCGCCTCCGGCAAGCGCGACCGCCCCGACGACCACGCCTGGCCCCGCACCCGCGCGGAAACACGGCAAGCGCCAGTGACAGGCGAAGCCTGGCACGCGCTTGCTCATATCCTTACGGCAACCCCCAGCCCCAGCCCCAGCCCCAGCCCCAGTCCTACTCCACTCCCGCCGCGCACTCCAGCCGCGTAAAATACGTCTGCCACGCCCCGCTTCGCCGATCGTCGAACAGCACCCCAACGTCTCCGTTTGGCCCGAAGCTCGCGATGGGTCCCACGCTGTCAGAGCCGTCGAAGGTGATGCGTTCCCGCCCGGTGAGCTCCTCGAGATCGTTGCTCAGCATCTTCGAGTACAGCTCGTAGTTGCCGTCGTGATCGTCAGCCCAGACCAGCAGGAAGCGGTCGCCCAGCGGGATCATGGCGTGGGAACGGGCGAAACTCGCGCCGCTGGTGAGCGGCGTGGCGGGCCGCAGGACGTTGCCGTCCTCGTCCACCAGCGCTCCCCAGATCGCATCGCCGGGTGTCACGTCCCGCTTCTCCCAGGCAACCACGAACCGATCTCCCAGCCAGACGAGGCTCGGATCCACCGCGTCTGCGTCCAGGGAGCTGGGACGCGTCGCGCTGCTCTCGGCGAGATCGGCTCCGATGGTGAGGAAGCCGATCTCCTGACCGATGCCCTGGTTCATGTTGAACGCGACGCCCAGCCGACGCTCCCCCTCGGCGATGCGTGGGGACTCGGCGATCTCCGTCGGCAGGGTGAACTGGTTGACCTCGGAGACCGCCTTACCCTCGGAGTCCAGGACGCGCCCGACGAGCGCAAACACCGAAGCGCGCTCCTCCTGCCACATGACGATGTACTGACTGCCGTTCCAGATCAGCGCCGGGTTCAGGCTGAAGCCGGCAGCATCGCTGACCCGGACATCGGGACCCAGCTTATTTCCTCCGGGATCGAAGCGATTGAAGTAGATCTCGTAGTCTGCGTCCCTCCGGTCTTCCCACACCGTCGCGTACACCGCGCCGGTCCAGACGACTGGGCCGGTGAAGTTGTCGTTGTTCACGTTGGTGATGGGGGTCTCGGGGAAGGTCGCGAGCGGGGAACCGTCGTCGGAGATGCCTTGGGCGAAGTCCGTCCAGTGCGTGAGCTGCCCCGTGTAGGTCGCGACGTAGTTCGTCTCGGCGTAGACCAAGCCACCGCCACCCGACTGACGCAGGTCGGGGCCCGAGATGCGAACGTCGCCACCCCCGGCGGGGACGTAGCGGGCGTTGTCGTCGACGACGCCGTTGCAGTCGTTGTCGACGCCATCGCAGAGCTCCTCTCCCCCCGGAAATGCGAGCGGAGAGGTGTCATCGCAGTCGTCGCCGCACGAACCGGGCTCCCCTGCGGCGTAGCCGGGTCGCGGCCCGTAGAACCCGTCCTCGTCTTCGTCACGCACCACGGGCTTGAACTCGCACTGTCCGTTGTCGCGATTGCAGCTGTCCGCGGTGCATTCATCCCCGTCGTCACAGGTGATCTCTCCGTCCACGCATCGCCCCGCAGAACAGCGAGCAGTCACGCACAGCGCACTGGGGACGCAGTCGTCGTCGGTGGTGCACTCCGGACCATCAGGGCCCGCGTCGGTCGCTCCGTCGACCCCCGCGTCTGGGTCCGACGGGGGACCGTGGAGGCCCGTGCGGGAGCCACAAGCCACCTGGATGGAAGCCACCGATAGAGCGCCGCCAACCGCGAGCAACAGCGAGCTGCGACGGCGCAGCCCGCGCCTTCCTAGAAACATCCGCCGAATCCCTCGACATCCACGGGGAGACAGAACAGCCCAGCTGGGCAGCCATCGTCCCCTTGCAGCTGACACAGCTGCACACACTGGTTGCCTTGCCCCGTCACGACACACACGAAGCCCGCAGCGCACGGACCGCCTCCGCACGGATCTCCCTGTTCGCCCACACCCGCAGGCACGCAGTAGGTGCCGTAGGTCTCCTGCTCGCAAACCGAGCCAGGGTAGATCACGTACGGATAGCAGGCCTCACCTGGCGCGCAGCCCGGGTTTGCGGCGTACGGGTCACACTGCAGGTCCGGCTCCGGAGGCGCCGCATCGGGACAGCCGGGATCGACGTATCCGCTGTCGGCCTCGGAGCCAGCGACCCCGGCGTTCCCCCCGCTCGAGTCCTTGCCCGCGTCGTGCGTGGGCGTGGTGCCTCCAAAGCCGGCGGATCCGCCTTGCGCATCCACCTCACCCCCACCCGCTCCAGCGCTCCCGGCGTCGCTGAAGTCAGCGACCGCGGACCCGCCGCAGGCGGCAACCAGCAGCGTCGCCACACCGACAATCACGCCGCGTGAGCGCCACTCAACGCCGGATCCCCACTCGCGCACCATGGCGGGAGCATAGGCCATGCTCTCGAGTGATGCGAAGTCGCTTTCAGCGCCGAGCGCGGGTTGCTGGTGCGGCTCTCGGGTCGTGGTATACGCCGCGCCATGCACGCCAGGCCGCGAACCAACAAAACCAGCCGAAACTGGCGGAAGGATCGCTGGACCGTGCAGATATTAACGCTCGCCGGCGCGTTACTGGCTGCCCTGGCGTGCGACCCCATCGGCAGCTCCAACGGCTCCGCGTCCAGCTCGACCCAGACTCCAGCACGCGTCGCCCGGCAGGCGTCAACGTCAGCGCAGCCAGCGGCAGAGCGGACATCGGAGACGCCCAAAGCCAGCTGCACTGCGCCCTTCTCCGAGCAGCCAGCACCCAAGGCAGAACCTGCCGGGGAGTGCCCGAAGGGTCCGGTGCAGCCCCTGGAATTACCGCGCGGATTCGTGAGTTTTCCCGAGGCCCGCGGCAAGCCGCGCGTCGCCGTGGAGGTCGCGGCGAACGACACGAGTCGTCAGCGCGGTCTGATGTATCGCACGAGCATGGCACCCGAGGAGGGCATGCTGTTCAGCTGGCCGACGGACGCGCCTCGCTCCTTCTGGATGAAGAACACCTGCCTGCCGCTGGACATGCTGTTCATCGACAGTCAGGGATTCGTCGTGGGAATTCTGGAACAGGTCCCCGTGCTCAACGAGCACCCGCGTAGCGTGCCCTGCCCGGCCGGGTACGTGCTGGAGATGAACGCTGGCTGGGCTCGAGACCATGGGGTCGAGCCGGGGCAACGGGTCAAAATCGAGTACAGCTCCGAGTGAGCAGCTGCTAGGTCACGCTCGACAGGACGTTCTGCCGAGCGCGGTATGAACGAGAGCTTCAAGGACAGACGAGAATGCGATCTTTGGTTTTTCGATTGGGGTTAGGTGCGATGACCGTGGGCCTGGGTACGCTCGTGGCTGGCTGCGACGAACCCAAGAAGGAGCCTCCGAGCAAGTCGACGATCAGGCGCGAAACAGCGGCTGCCGCCAGCGTGCAACCGCGGCTGAAGCTCGGCACCAGCAAGGACATCAAGGGCCTGATGCAACGGCTGAAGAAGCTGCCTCATCAGCAGGGCAGCGGACGCAAGGTGGCTGCGAAGCCCGTGGCCTCGGTGGTGCCGAGTCCCGACGACCCGCTGAAGGGCAAGTTCGATCTCGAGGACGCCGCCAAGGGCCTGAAGGGCGAAGGCTATTTCAAGGCGACGATGGACACGACCGCAGGCAAGCTCGAGTGCGAACTGTGGCAGGACAAGGCGCCGATCACCGTCGCAAACTTCGTCGGACTGGCGCGCGGGTTGCGCCCCTGGAAGAACCCCGATGGCAAGTGGGTCAAGAAGCCTCTCTACGACGGCACGCCGTTCCACCGTGTGATCAAGGGCTTCATGATCCAGGGCGGGGATCCGAACGGCAACGGCTCGGGCGGTCCGGGCTTCGTGATCCCGGACGAGGTCTGGGAAGACGCGCACCATGACGAACGCGGCCTGCTCTGCATGGCCAACCGCGGACCCAACACCAACGGCTCACAGTTCTTCATCATGGATGGGGCCGCTTCGCACCTCGACGGCGGCTACACCATCTTCGGCAAGTGCGGCCCCGAGGAAGTGATTCAGAAGATCGCAACCACCCCGGTGCGCGGCGACAAGGCCACCGACCCGGTGAAGATCAAGACGGTGAAGATCACACGCGAGGCGAAGATGCCCGAGCCGAAGGCGGCACCCAGCGCAAGCGCCGCAGCCAGCGCGAGCGCCGCCCCGAGCTCGGCACCCAGCGCCGCGGCCACGGCCAGCGCCGCGCCCAGCGCGAAGTAGCGAAACCCGCTCGCGCAGCCGTCGAGCTCCGCTCTGCGGAGCTCGATGCCTCTCGGGGCCCGGCGCCTGAAGCCACAGGCGTTGAAGTCACAGGCGCCTTGAGCCACAGGCGCTGAAGAAGCCGCAACCGCGGAAGTCACAGCGTCTTCAGCCAGGGGCGAAAATCCCTCGAACCGGGTGTAAGGGCGGGATAGCGTCGGCCGTTGGAGGCGACACATGCGTGGGTTTTCTTGTTGGGGGATGCGCAGCTCGACGTTCGTCTGGCTGAGCGCCGGGTTGTTCCTGCTCTCGCTGCTCTTCGGCGTCGGCTGCGGTGGTGCCTCGTATGGGGGCAAAGACGCGTCCATGGCCGCCGAGGAAGCTGCCTACGGCGGCATGCCCCAGGCTACTCAGGGCACGGCGACCGCCGGTGACGACGGCATGGCCGAGATGGACTTCGAGCGCAACGAGGTCGCCGATCTCGACACGCGCGCCGCCGCGCCGAACGCTCCAGGAGCCGCGCCGCCGGCCGCGCCGAGCCCGCAGCCTGCACCGCCGCCAAAGGCGAAGCCCGACGCTCAGGGCGGTCAGCCTCCCGCCGATCCGACGGGCGCCAAGGAGCCCTCGGATCAGACGCCTCAGAAGGTCGCGGGCCCGCTGCTAATTTACCGCGCGGATATCAACATGGCGGTGTTCCAGACCCGTGAGGTCATCGACAGCACCGAGAAAATGGCCCGCGACATGGGCGGCTACCTGGTGCGCCGCTCGGACCGCGAGATCGTGGTGCGCGTGCCCTCCGCCAAGTTCCGGGAGGCGCTCTCCAAGGTCGGCGGCTTCGGTGACGTGCTCCATCAGAACGTTGAGGTCGAAGACGTCACCGAGAAGTTCTACGACCTGTCGACTCGGTTGAAGAACCTGAAGGCGGTGCGCGACCGCTTCCAGCAGCTACTCGCCAAGGCGAACAGCGTGGAAGACTCTCTGAAGATCGAGCGCGAGCTCGAGCGAGTCACGACACAGATCGAGGTCATGGAGGGCCGACTGAAGCTCCTGCGTGAGCTGATCGCCTTCTCGACCATCACCTTGCGCCTCGAGCCCCGCAGTACCGAGCACGTCGCTCCGAAGGTCAAGCTGCCCTTCGACTGGCTGCGCAAGCTCGGTCTACCCAGCCTGCTCTCGATGTGATCCGGAGAACCCCGATGCGCCTCTCTTTCCTTTTCGCTTCCGCGTTCTGTCTGCTCAGCGTCGCCTGCGGCTCGCCCTTCAAGGCCACGACGCCCCCTGGCTTCGTCGAGGTCGAGGATCATGGGTACGACGACCGCTACGATTATCGAGCCACCACGGCCGACGGCCTCGTGCTCGCGGTGCGCGCCGTCGACAACGAAGAGGGCGGCACCCTCGAGTTCTGGACCCGCGCCATCGAGAACCAGCTGCGCCAGCAAGGCGGCTACGCACTGATCGAGAAGGTGGACGTCAAGACGCGAGGCGGCGTCGCCGGCAAGCAGCTCCGCTTCGGCCTCGATCAAGAGACGACGCCCCACCTCTACTACGTCAGCGTGTTCGTCACCGACGACACCGTGTTCGTCCACGAAGCCGGCGGCACCAAGGAGCTGATGACCAAGAACATGGCTCAGGTCACGGCAAGCATCGACAACCTGGAGCTGAAGTAGCTGGTGGTTGGAGCGCGTGCCGGGCGCTACCCTGTTCGATGAGGTCGACTCGCGGCCATGAGACGACGACAAGCCGCCTCATGGCCCGCCGGCGCTACTTGATGCAGAGGCGGTGGAGCGTCCCGATGATGCGGTCGAAGCGCTTGCGCACCTCCGCGTCCACGGGTCGCGTCTCACCCAGAGCGGCGGCGACTTCGAGGCACGCGAGAGTTTCTCTCGCGGACCCCATGGCCGCGTGAAAGCGCGCCGCTTGGTTGCGTCCGCGGCTGTACGAAGCCTCCGCAACGTTCAGTGCGATGGAGGATTGAGCGCGCCGCAGCTGGCGCCCCAGGTCCGGATCCGCACGGCATATGCGCTCAGCCGTCGGCTGAACCAACGTGATGGTTTCGAGAATGAACGGATAGATTTCGAGCATCGGTGAACTCCTTTCGATCACCCGATCTCCACGGCCGGCGAGTCGCAGGCGATGTCCAGGCTGCGAGCGCAGCGAGCACCGGGCGCAGCCCGGCCCTGGCCTGGACAGCGCCGAGCACGCCGGCAAGATGGGAAGTGAGCGAACGGGTTCGAGTTCGGGTTCGAGAACGAGAACGAGAACGAGAACGAGAACGAGAACGAGAACGAGTTCGGGTTCGGGTTCGGGTTCGAGAACGAGAACGAGAACGAGTTCGGGTTCGGGTTCGGGTTCGGGTTAGAGTTAGAGCTAGAGTTAGCGTTGGAGAAAAATCCGCAAGGCAACTGCCGGGCCAGGCGAAGCCGATGCCCGGCCAGCCTCCACAAGACTGCCGGCCAGGCGAAGCCGATGCCGGCCAGCCTCCACAAGACTGCCGGGCCAGGCGAAGCCGATGCCCGGCCAGCCTCCACAAGACTGCCGGCCAGGCGAAGCCGATGCCGGCTAGCCTCCACAAGACTGCCGGCCAGGCGAAGCCGATGCCGGCTAGCCTCCACAAGACTGCCGGGCCAGGCGAAGCCGATGCCCGGCCTCTCAGGATGCGACGTCGCAGCATACCCCACGGAAACCCGAACCCGAACCCGAACCCGAACCCGAACCCGAACCCGAACCCGAACCTGACGACCCGGCCAGCCTCCACAAGACTGCCGGCCAGGCGAAGCCGATGCCGGCTAGCCTCCACAAGACTGCCGGCCAGGCGAAGCCGATGCCGGCTAGCCTCCACAAGACTGCCGGGCCAGGCGAAGCCGATGCCCGGCCTCTCAGGATGCGACGTCGCAGCATACCCCACGGAAACCCGAACCCGAACCCGAACCCGAACCCGAACCCGAACCCGAACCCGAACCCGAACCCGAACCCGAACCCGAACCCGAACCCGAACCCGAACCCGAACCCGAACCCGAACCCGAACCCGAACCCGAACCCGAACCCGAACCCGAACCCGAACCCGAACCCGAACCCCTCAATCCCGCTGATAGTATTCAGCAGGATTCGTCACATAGTAAGCGCGCGCCGCAGGCCGATCGAAGCTCCACGCCCCAAACCCGTTCACGACAATCGCCCACACGCAAGCCGCACGGAAAACCCAGCCAAAACGACGTCCACCAAGCGCCAAGAGCATGAACAGGAAGATCGCGTAGTCGTTGCTGAAGCGCTGCCCGAACTGCTGCCAGCCGGTGTTCTGGTAAAACAGCGTCCACACCGCGACGGCGCCAACGGTCACCCACAGCGCGCGATACAGCCAGCGCTTGGCGTTTCCGCGCGCGGGCCACAGCAGCCAGAAGTACATCGGCGTGGTGAACCACAGCGCGAGCCCGTGGGCGTTGATCTGAAACGGAGCGCCGGGCCCCTTGTTCCAGTAGGGCAGGCTGCTCAGCATCACTCCGAGGTTCCGCCCGAGGAAGTGATAGTGGAACAGCCCCCACTTCTCCATGCGCCCAGCCCAGCGCACCTTGAGGAAACGGTAGCCCACCTCGCTCACGCTGCCGAAGCGCGCGTGGTTGTGCCAGAGGTAGAAAGCGACGCACAGCGCCACGGGCGCGGCGAACGACAGATACAGTCGCAGCAGACGGCGCTTGTCCAGGCGCTGCCACCACTGGCTGAAGCGTTGCCTCGCGGATTCGTCCTCTGCGGGCGGCTTCACCGACTCCTGGGTACGCGCCAGATCTCCCTCGCCCCCACCTGCCCTGCTCTCGCTGCCTTCACCACCCACGCTGCAAACCCTGAGCGCCTCGAGCGCGAACAGCACGGCGGCGAACGCCAGCGGCGCTCGCGTCAGGAAGCCGAGGCCAAGCATCAGTCCGGCGAGCAGCGGCCGTTCGGCGTCCAGCGCGAACAGCACGTAGAGCGCACAGAGGGCGGCACCGACCACGTGTGCCGCGAACCACACGGTGCCCTGCTCCGCGGTGAAGAAGTAGACGCTGCCGAAGGCGAACGCGCAGGCGAGGAGCAGGTTCTCCAGGACGTTGCGCTTCGAGTGTTCGCGGCGACGGAGCTTCTCCAGCACCAGGAAGAGCACGGCGGGGGCCACGCCCGCGAGCCACAGGAACGCCTGGCCATCCCTCACCCCCTCTGCGCCTCCCGCGAGCCAGACCCACGGCACCAGCAGCACGGCAGGGAACGGCGGGAAGGTGATGAACCAGCGGCCGTCGAACTCCGCGAAGTCGTTCATCTGGGCGTACGCGGGCGGCGGACCGCCGAGGTCGAGACGCCCCTCGAGCCAGCTCTGCGCGAGCAACGCGAAGTGATTGAACGGCGTGTGCTCACTCAGCCGCTCGGGCTTGGCGAGCAGGAAGAACACCAGGGTACACAGCACGTAGACCGCGAGCGCGAGCGCCGTCCGTCGCATCCGATCGTCCCGCAGCCAGCCCATCGGCTGAGACGCTAGTGTCACGCCGAGGAGCGAAGCCAGCCTTTTTGCAAGGCGCGGCTGCTGCTGAACTCGAGCGTAGGCTGGAGACGTGCCCGGCGCGTGCACGGCGGAGCTTGCCAGCTGGCGTTCCACCGCTAAGCTTCGCGCCCCTTTTCCACCTGACCCATGACCAGCAAACCCGAAGCCCAGTTCAGTGTCCCCCTGGCGGACCTCGAGGACGACGAGCGTCAGCTCGAGTGCGCGATCCCGTCGGCGTGGCTGGCGCAGGCACTGGAGGGCACCGAGGCGCGCGCGAGAGGCGCCGACGGGCTGCTCGACGTGACGCTCAGCAAGCAGGGCAGAGAGGTGATGGTGCGGGGACACCTGAAGGCGCCCATCGAGATGGACTGCGCGCGCTCCCTGGAGCCCTTCGAGCTCGACATCGAGACCGATGTGTTTCTGCTGCTCGCCCCCGCGAGCGGATCTACGGCTGCCAAGCCGCGCAACGGCAAGAGCGCGAAAAAGGCCCCCCCCCAGACTTCCGGCGCTTCACCCCGTGACGCGCGCAAGACCAAGAAACAACGAACCGAAGACGACGAAGACGAACTCCTCAGCGAGGAGGACGCGGCGCGGGACGTCTACAGCGGCGAGGAAATCGTGCTGGATAGCTTCATCCGGGAGTTCATTCTCCTGGAGCTTCCGCTATTTCCCTTGCGCTCGGAGGACGCTCCCCCTATAGCCTCGCCCTCTTCGGAGCCGCAAACGGCTGATCGCCCAATCGATCCCCGTCTGGCTCCGCTCGCAGCGTTGAGAGATCGTCTGCGCGATAAGGAGTGAGACCGTGGCAGTTCCCAAGCGACGACAGAGCAGCAGCCGACGCGACATGCGCCGTGCACAGCACGACAAAGTGGCTGCACCCAACATCATCCCCTGCCCGAACTGCTCGGCGCCCATGGTGCCGCATCGGGTTTGCCCGGCGTGTGGCCATTACAAGGGCCGCGCCGTGGTGAAGTCCACCGACCAGGGCTGAACGTCCGCCTGGTTGGGCAACCGCCCGGTGACCCGAGTTGGTCACCGGGTTTTGTCGTTTGGTCCCTCGGGTCAGCGGGTCGTTCTCTTGGGGGTGAGATCGCGCCGTCTCACGGTGCCGACCCAGCGCGCCCCTGGCTGAGCCCAGCTGCGCACCGCGCGCACCGAAGAGGCACTCGGTGCAGCCACTCTAGACGCGCGGCATCATTTCCGCACAGACATTCTGGAACGCGCCTCCGACCACGCGGTATGTAGAAAACTACGCACTTTCCCCGTCGAAATGTGCTGACGAAGCGGTCGCGGATCTAGTTGAACCAATTCTAGACGCGAAGGCTACGGGATCGTAAGTGATCGGGCATGAGTGCAGAGCAGCTCACCCCGAAGAGCCGCATTGTTGGAACCGGCGCCTACGCTCCCTCCAAGGTGCTGAGCAACCACGATCTGGAGAAGATCGTGGACACGTCCGACGCCTGGATCCGCGAGCGCACCGGCATCGGTGAGCGGCGCATGGCCGCCGAGGGCGAGGCGGCGAGTGACATGGCCCTCGAGGCCTCGAAGCGCGCGCTGGAGATGGCCGGCGTGAAGCCGGAAGAGCTCGACATGATCATCGTCGGGACGATCAGCGCCGACATGCCGTTGCCCGCGTGCGCCGCCTTCCTGCAGGCCAAGCTGGGCGCGCGAAGCATCCCCTCCTTTGACGTCGCAGCCGCCTGCGCAGGCTTCCTCTACGCGCTCTCGATCGGTGACCAATATATCCGCACGGGAATGGCCAGGCGCGTCCTGGTGGTCGGCGTGGAGCTGCTCACGCGGGTACTGAACTGGGAGGACCGAACGACGTGCGTGCTCTTCGGCGACGGCGCTGGTGCGGCGGTGCTCGGACCGGTGGACGACGGCCCAGCGGGCATTCTTTCCACGCGGCTATACACCGACGCATCTCTCGCGGAGTCCTTGTGCATTCCCGGCGGAGGAAGCAAGGAGCCCCTCACCCCCGAGGGCATCGACAAGCGCCGCGACAAGGTGCACATGATCGGCCAGGACATCTTCAAGGTGGCGGTGAAGAACCTGTCCAGCGCCTCGAAGTCAGCCCTCGAGGTCGCGGGGCTCGAGACGGAGCAAGTCGACTGGGTCGTGCCGCATCAGGCAAATCTGCGGATTATTTCCCAGGTGTCCCAGCGCCTGAAGATCCCGATGGATCGCTTCGTGCTCAACATCGAGCGCTACGGCAACACCTCCAGCGCCTCGATCCCGATCGCGCTCGACGAAGCCGTGCGCGATGGCCGCATCAAGCCGGGGCAGACCGTGCTGATGTGCGCCCTCGGCGCCGGGATCTCCTGGGCGAGCGCGCTCGCCCGGATGTAGGGTCTCGCGTCAGCCGAGGTACGCAAGGCCCGCCTGGCGAATCGTTGCGCCGTGGGTTTCGTGGCGCGCGGCGCCTGGGCTAAGGTCCGCGTCGGCAACGTCACCTCGTTCAACGAGCGCTCAGGCGCTCTACGGAGATTCTCGATGGCAGTCGCGTGGTTGTTTCCCGGTCAGGGCACTCAGTTCGTCGGTATGGGCAAGAGCCTGTTCGACGAGAGCGAGGCAGCGCGCGAGGTGTTCGAGCGCGCGAACGAGGCGCTCGGGTTCTCCATCAGCAAGCTCTGCTTCGAAGGTCCGGAGAGCGACCTCGTGCTGACCAAGAACACGCAGCCGGCGATCGTCACCGCGAGCATGGCCGCGCTCGCGGCGCTGCGGGAGCTGGCGCCCGAACTACCAGCACCCAGCGTCGCTGCGGGGCACTCCCTGGGCGAGTACAGCGCGCTGGTTGCGGCCTCGGCGCTCAGCCTCGAGGACGCCGTACGTCTGGTCCACCTGCGGGGCAAGGCGATGCAGGAGGCCGTCCCAGAGGGCAAGGGCGCGATGGCGGCCATCCTGGGCGGAGACGCCGAGGCCGTCGAGGATCTTTGCCGCGCGGCACAAGATCACGGCAGCGTGTCGCCGGCGAACTTCAACGCGCCGGGTCAGATCGTGATCGCAGGCTCGAGCGAAGGCGTGGCGCGCGCTTCGCAGCTCGCGGGAGAGCGCAAGCTCAAGGCGATCCCGCTCAAGGTCAGCGCGCCGTTCCATTGCAGCCTGATGGAACCCGCCGCCCGCGCCGTGGAGCGCGCCTTGAGCGATATCCGTATCGCCCCGCTCGCGTTCCCCGTCGTGAGCAACGTCGAGGCCGAACCCAACCAGGACAGCGCTCGGGTCGCCGAGCTACTGGTCAAGCAGATCGACGGGCCGGTGCTGTGGGACCAGAGCGTGCGCTACATGCGAGGCCAGGGAGTCGATCAGGCACTGGAAATCGGGCCCAAGAACGTGCTCGCCGGCCTGGTGCGGAAGATCGACAAGGCACTCAAGGTGCAGTCCGTGTTCGAGATGGACGCCCTGCGCAAGCTCTCGGAAACACTCTGAGCGCGTGCTGGCGCTGGCCTGTTGGCGAGCCCAGCTCCACACGGCGCGAAGTCCGCAACACACCGGCGCATGACGCGCTGAGCTGAAGCGATGCGCCACGCCCGCAAAACCCAATCCAGGTCGCGGAGGCGTTCGGTGCACGCATCGCGAAGCGGAGTTCGCACGCGCCCGAGACGCCCTCGAGCGGGGCTCGGGGCCGCACTATCGAGGCGCTGACGAAGCGGAAACGCCCGCCGACCGGTTTGCGCTTCCTCCCAACTTTCACCCTTGTTTTCTGCGTGCACGTGGTAAACAGGCGCGCCCTGTCACGGGGGAGAGCATGTTCGATCTGAAGTCCAGAGTAGCAGTGGTCACCGGTGGCTCACGCGGCATCGGCCGCGCCAGCGCAATCGCGCTAGCTGCCCAAGGCGCGCACGTAGTCGTCGGCTACGCCAGCGGCGAAGCGGCCGCGCAAGAGGTCGCGAGCGCGATCACGGCCGCTGGCGGCAGCGCGGAAACAGCCCGCCTCGATGTGTCGTCCAAGGACGTCGAGGGCGCCATCGCCGAGATCGCGAAGCGCAATGGTCGTCTGGATATCCTCGTGGCAAGTGCAGGCATCAGCATCGATGGTCTACTGCTGCGCCTGAAGGACGACGACTTCGACCAACTCCTCGCAGTAAACCTCAAGGGAGCGGTGTACTCGTCTCGCGCTGCGATCAAGACCATGATGCGTGCGCGCTACGGTCGCGTGATCTTGCTCTCGAGCGTGGTCGGGGAGATGGGCAACGCAGGCCAGACCGCCTACGCCGCGACCAAGGCCGGCCTGGTGGGCGCCGCCAAGTCACTGGCTCGAGAGTACGCGAGCCGCGGAATCACGGTGAACGCGATCTCGCCAGGCTTCGTGGAGACGGACATGACCCGCGCGCTGACCGAAGACCAGCGCAAGGCGATCCTGGACGCCGTGCCCGTCGGCCGCATCGGCAACGCCGAGGAAATCGCCGCTGGGGTGGTCTACCTGGCATCCGAGGAGGCCGGTTATGTCACCGGCGAAACCCTGCGGATCAACGGCGGGATGCATATGTGACCATCACACCGCGCGGAAGCGAGCCCCTGTCTTGGGGCGAGTTCCTGCGGTGAATCAATGATCGGCCCCATCGAGACGGTGGCGCCCAACGAGACGCGCTCCAGGGCGCGTAGCAACGAGAGAAACAGGAAGCATGGCCGCAGCAGGCGGCCTTGGAGGCAGCATGGCTGAAGGTATCGAGGCGAAGGTCAAGCAGATCATCAAAGAGCAGCTGGACGTGGACGAAGCGGACATCAAGGCCGAGTCCACCTTCATCGACGATCTGGGCGCGGACTCCCTGGGTCTGGTCGAGCTCGTGCTCGCCTTCGAAGAAGCGTTCGAGATCGACATCCCCGACGAGGACACGGAGAAGATCCGTACCGTCCAGGACGCGATCGACTACATCCAGCAGCACCAGGCTGGCTGAGTCGTTCGTCGCGCCAGATGCGCGACCTCTGATCGAGCTTCCAGCGCCATCGCGGCGCTTCCCCGGCTAGCAGGTCGCCAGTGAGCGACCTGCGTCGCCGTAGGCGGCTCGACCAGCTGTCCGACGAGCCGAGCGACTAGCGCAGCACCCGCAACACACGGACTGCCCACGCTCGGCAAAGACCTTTTGTGCGCCGAGTGCGCCTTCTCACGCTGGGGCGCGAGCCCCATGAGGCATTCAATGGAACGCGTCGTCATCACCGGAATTGGCCTGATCACTCCCAACGGCATCGGCACCGAGGCCACCTGGCAGTCGTTGCTCAAGGGAGAGAGCGGTGCAGGCCCCATCACCCAGTTCGAGGCAACCGATGCCTACCCGACGCGCTTCGCCTGCGAGGTCAAGGGCTACGAACCCGCGGAGTACATGCCGAAGAAGAAGCTGAAGGAGGTGGCCCGCTTCATCACCTTCTCGATGGGCGCGACGAAGCTGGCTTTCCAGGATGCGGCGCTCGAGCTGGCGGAGGCCGAGCGGGACCGCGCAGGCTGCTTCATCGGCGTCGGCCTAGGGGGTCTCGAGAACCTCGAGAAGGTCAAGATGATCCTGGAGACCAAGGGTCCCGGTAAGGTCAGCCCCTACTTCATCCCGTCACTCATTGGGAACCTCGCCGCGGGGCAGGTCAGCATCGAGTACGGTCTCCGGGGCCCTAGCTTCTGTCACACCACCGCCTGCTCCTCGAGCGCCCATTCCCTCGGGGAAGCAGCCGAGTGGATCCGTCGAGGAAAGGCGGACGTGATGGTTGCGGGTGGTGCAGAGGCCACCATCACGCCGATCGGCATCGCGGGCTTCAGCGCCATGTTTGCGCTCTCGCGACGCAACGACGACCCCACCGCAGCCAGCCGCCCCTGGGACAAGGGCCGGGACGGCTTCGTCTGCGGCGAAGGCGCGGGGACGCTAATCCTCGAGTCGCTGACGCGCGCCAAGCGCCGCGGCGCAAAAATCTACGCGGAAATTACGGGTTTTGGTGCGTCGAGCGACGCCTATCACATCACCAAGCCCGCCCCGGACGGGGCAGGCGCGATCCGTTCCATGCGCCTGGCTCTGGAGGACGCGCGGGTCTCCCCCGAGAGCATCGGATACATGAACGCTCACGGCACCTCGACCCCCGCTGGAGACATCGAGGAGAGCAAGGCAGTGGAAGCGGTGTTCGGCAGCCACGCCGTCGACCACGAGCTCTGGGTGAGTTCGACCAAGTCGATGATGGGCCACCTGCTGGGCGCTGCTGGCGCGGTCGAGGCGGCGGTTTGCGCCAAGGCGATCGAGACCGGAGCCATCCCGCCAACGATCAACCTGACGGATCCAGACCCGGAGTGCCGCCTCGACTACGTGCCGAACCAGGCACGCGAGCGACGCCTCGAGCACGCGATGAGCAACTCGTTCGGCTTCGGCGGCACGAACGCCACCCTGGTGCTGAGCCGCTACAAGGACTAGCCGGCGACTGCCATCCGGCAGCTGGTCCCGCAGCCGGCTCGACGCCAACGTTCAACAATTTGGGCATACCCGGCCAGCCCCTTGACTCGTCCGGCCCACACTGCGACGCGCAGGGCGGGGCGGTTTACGCCCCTGCGCCAGCCTGAATCTATGCTGGCCATTTCAGAGCGGCGGTACTACCACACCGGCCCCGTTCCCCCTCGTGAACCATGCAGTGCCCCTTCTGCAGCCACACGGACAGTCGTGTGACCGACTCTCGACTCGCCTCCGGCGGCACCGTCGTCTGGAGACGCCGCGAGTGTGACGCGTGCAAGAAGCGCTTCACGACCTACGAACGCGTCGAGCACTCGCTGCCCACGGTGGTCAAGAAGGACGGGCGGCGCGAGCCTTTCGATCGCCAGAAGCTGCTACGCAGCCTTCAGATCGCCTGCAACAAGCGGCCAGTGCCAGCGGATCGCCTGGACGAGACAGCCGAGGCGCTGGAGCGCGAGCTGGGGCAGTCTGGCGAGAAGGAGATCGTCTCTCGCCTGATTGGCGAGAAGGTGATGGAGCGTCTCAAGGATCTGGACGAGGTGGCCTACGTGCGCTTCGCGAGTGTGTACCGCTCGTTCCGCGACATCGACGAGTTCATGGCCGAGATGGGAAAGCTGGTTCAGTCGCGAGCGCACTGAGCCAGGAGATTTGACGATGGGTGATCTCGACGCCGAAATGATGGCCAAGGCTCTGGAAGCAGGGCGGCGCGGCGATCCCTCGCCCAACCCCCACGTGGGCTGCGTGGTCGCCCAGGGCAAGGAGATCGTCGGCACGGGTCACCACGAGACCGCTGGCGAAGATCACGCTGAGATCACTGCGCTGAAGGAGGCCGGAGAGAGGGCCAAGGGCGCGACCCTGTACGTCACGCTGGAGCCGTGCGCCCATCAAGGGCGAACCGCGCCTTGCGTCGACGCCATCATCGAGGCTGGCGTGAAGCGCGTGGTGATCGGCTGCAAGGATCCGAACCCCCACGTCGAAGGCGGCGGTCAGGGCTTGCTCGAACAAGCAGGCATCGAGGTCAGCCTCGGCGTCCTCGAGGGCGAAGCCAAGCAGCTGATCAAGCCATGGGAGAAGTACATCACCCGCGGCAGCACCTACCTGGCCCTGAAGCTGGCCACGTCGCTCGACGGGCGAACGGCTACCCGCACCGGCGCTTCGAAGTGGATCACTGGCTCCGACAGCCGCGCCAAGGTCCACTTACTGCGCACCCAGTTGGATGCCGTGATGGTCGGAATCAACACCGTGGTAGCCGACGATCCGCGGCTGACCGTGCGCGACGTACCGGGCCGAAACCCGGTGCGGGTGGTGATCGACAGCAAGCTGCGTTTCCCTCTGGATAGCCAGCTCGCGCAGACGGCAGACGAGATCCCGACCTGCGTGATCACCACGCCCGAGGCGCCAGAGGAGGCGGCGCTCGCCCTCAGCGATCTCCACGTCAGCGTGATCCGCGTCCCCGCCGGGACCGATGGTCGGGTGGACATGACCAAGGCGCTCGAGGCGCTCGCAGCGCGCGAGGTCGTGTCGGTGCTCTGCGAAGGTGGCGCCGAGCTCGCTGGGTCGCTCCTTGCCTCGAAGCTCGCCGACGAGCTTCATGTCTTCATCGCCCCGGTGATGCTGGGTCCGCGCGGCAAGCCAGGCGCGGTGGACTGGGCCGGCCCCGAGCAGCCCACGGAGGCGCCTCGCATCGATCCGCCGCGCTGGGAGCTATGCGGCTCGGATGCGTATGTCTACGGCCCCCTGAAATACCCACGGAAAGTCCGTAAATAGCGCGCTCCGTACCGCTCTGCGGGGCCGCGCTCGAGCCGCTCGGGCGCCGCTTTCGGTTTGGGGGTGAGGGGCCTCGCGTTGCGAGCGGTGTGAGCGGGTGATAGCTTCCTTTACGTCATGGCCCTGCGCGAGATCCTCGAGTTCCCCGACCCCCGACTACGCGAAGTGGGACAGCAAGTCACCGCGTTCGACGACGAGCTGAGACAGCTGGTCGAGGACATGGCGGAGACCATGTACGACGCACCTGGAGTGGGTCTCGCGGCGACGCAGATCGGCGTCGCAAGACGCATCTTCGTGATCGACGTTGCCGGAGAGGACGAGCCCAGCGATCTGAAGGTCTTCATCAACCCCAAGATCCTCGAACTCGACGGGACCCAGGTGTGGGAAGAAGGCTGTCTATCTTTCCCTGGGGCAACAGAAGAGGTCAAGCGCGCGGAACGAGTCAAGGTGCGCGCCCAAGACGAGTTCGGCGACACCTTCGAGCTCGAAGCGGATGGCCTGCTGGCCGTCGCCATCCAACACGAGAACGATCACCTCGATGGCGTGCTGATGATCGACAAGCTGAACGCTATCAAGAAGCGTCTGTTCAGCCGCAAGATGAACAAGGCCAAGCAGGCCGCTGTCCGCGCCTGACCCACTCTGTCCGAGGGCCCGGGGCGGGGCTCGAGCCCTGCTGGAAAGCGCATCAGGGGGCGGGCGAGTTCGGAGACAGGATACTAGGAGCGACCGTTGCGCGTGAACAGGGACGGCTCCATCGTGATGCCCCGCGCGCCGAGATCCTCCGCCAGCCTCGGGACGTTACCCGTCGACGCGAACGTGCCTTCCACGGCACCACCGGCGGCGGTGCGCTGGAAGCTGAAGGCGAAGATGTCTTCGACTTCGAAGCCATCCGCCGATAGCCCGTTCGGTTCGGCGATACGCAACACGCGGTAGCGCTGGTCGCGTAGCTGGGCGACCTCCAGAAGCAGGTCAAACGCACCTTCCACCTGGTGGCGAGCCGCCTCTCGCGCGACGCTTCCGCTGCGCATGCAGGCGGTGGTCAAGCGCTCCAGCGCCTGCTCGAGGTTCCCGGCTTGGGTGGAGATCAGCGCTCCGCGCGTTCCCGCGGTGATGGCCTCGACGACGCCAGCGGCCACGTGCCCCAGCGCGTTCTCGACCAACAGCCGCGCGTTGCCCAGGTTCGCCGCAGCGCCGAGCAAGCGAGGAGCGGCGGCGTTGGTCGGATCCAGCGTCAGACGGGTGACGCGCGCATCCCCCGCCAGGAGTTCGGTCTCCGCGACGCAGAGCCAATACGAGTCACACAGGTTGGCCAGCGCGTTGAGCAGATCGGCGGCTCGCGCCTCACGCGTACCGACCACCAGGACGTTCGCTCCTCCGCTCATCGCGTGGCGCATGAACGTGGCCATCCCACGCGACAGTGTCCCTCGACGCACCAGGTCGTCGACGACGCTGGTCACGCGCTGCGCCTTGCGCAGGGAGAGCAGCGAGCGACCACCGGCGACGGACCCTCGCACGGCACTCATCCGCACGGAACCCGGCAGGACTCGCTCGACGACCGCTTCCTCTGGAGCGGGCTCGCGCCCTGCCAGGCGACACAGACGCGTGACGACACGCTCGAGGGACTCCTCCGAGGAGAACGGAGGCTCGACGACGCGCCAACCTGCGGCAGACTCTGCGGTCACATGGCCGAAGCCGGTCACGCTCAACTCAGTGATGTCGTCGTCGTTGAGCAGCGGTCCCAGCGGGCCGAGCGCACACAGCTCGGCGCGAGCGTCTGACAACACCCGCTCGTCC
Organism: Polyangiaceae bacterium; assembly: GCA_041389745.1. Taxonomy (GTDB): domain Bacteria; phylum Myxococcota_A; class Polyangia; order Polyangiales; family Polyangiaceae; genus JAHBVY01. The sequence continues at coordinate 145,319 of JAWKRF010000017.1, read as the reverse complement.
TCGGCATCGGAAGAGATGGCCCCCTCACCCCGCAGCGCAGCCAGCTGTTCGACCACCGCTCGCTCGACTCGTTGCCGCGCGGATTCATCGACGGGTTGGGCGAGACGAGCGGCGCTCAGCAGCTCTGCGACTCGTCCGACGAGGGCGCGCACGGCTGCGCGGTGCACCGCGACCTGCGGTTCGAGCTGGAACTCGCGTGCCCTGGAGGACACGCGATCACTCGAGGACGACTGCTCCGGCGGCTCAGAGGTCACTGGCGGCGGCGCCGCTGACCCCGCGGGGGGGACGTGCTGCGCGGGCGCCGAGGGGCGCGGGGGCGGCGGTAGAGGGGGGGGGACGGAGGGAGCCGCAGGTGCTGCGGAGGGAGCCGGGGGCGCCGCTGGGCGGCGGGTGTGCTGGTCCGGCGGCTCGGCATCGGGGATCGAGGCGAACGATGGTTGCACCGGCTCGACGGCTCCCGCGGGCGCCGGCGCGCTGACGCTGACTTCCTCGCTGCTGGAGGGCGCCTCGTCGCCTGCGCTGTCCGGCAGCTCGATCCGGAGCACGAAATCGCCAATGTAGACGCGATCCCCCTCACGCACGATGGTCGCCTGGGAGATGCGCCGACGATTCACGTAGGTGCCGTTGGTGCTGTTCAGATCGGTGACAATGAAGCGATTGTCCCGGAACAAGAGCCGAGCGTGTCGCTTGGACACGTTCGCTTTCGGGAGCATCAGGTCGTTGCCCTGAACGCGGCCCACGCTGATTTCTGGCCGCTCGAACACCTCGCGGCGCTCAGCTCCCCCCTTCTCGCTGATCACGACTGCGAACAATGACGGATTGCTCGGGTTGGGCGCTGCCACGTCAAAAAACTCGGGTGTCGATTGGCTTCGCTTTGCGGACGAAGCGGTTGGAGATGGGAAACGAAGAAGGAGCGGGTGTGGAGAACGCCAACGGCGACGCGCGGCCGCAGCTGAGACCAGCTTCAGGCCTCGATGGATCCAGCATCAGCCGGATCGGGGTTCGCTAACATCCTCCAAAGATATCCGCCTGGTAGCAAGTCCGAGACGCACAACTCCAGGACCATCAGAGACTTTTTGGTGGTTCATTCGGTGGACCGACGCCCGCCGCTCGGGAGCGGGGCCAGCCGACTAGGCCGCGTAGCGGGCGACGACGGCCTTCTCGGGTCGCTCGACGGAGCAGAGCACGCTGGTCACCAGGTCGCGCCCCCCTTCTCCGAAGTACAGCGCCTCCCCCACCTCGGGGTCGCCCGTGACCGGGATGGCCACGCCGTTCTTCTGGAAGCGGACTGCACCGCTCAGGGAGCGACCCCACGCCAGGTGAGAGTCGAGCCAGGAGCCCGTCTTGCGGTCACGCACCCCGACACACTTGCGATCGCGGAAGTGGTACTCGGTGTTGCGGGTTACGAACATCTTGTGACGGCGGCGTTCTTTGCCAGTGCCTGCTGACATGGGAGCGTCCCTCCAGGACCGTTGAACGATGACTGCGAGCCCGATGCGCACACCGGGCGCCACCCCTCTGGGGTCGCGAGCGAGATCGTCGCAGCGCAGCAACGGAACGGCCAACTTCGCGCGACCGATGGCGGCTCGCCGCTCTGGGGACCACGGCTCGAGGCTGGGCCCCAACAAACTTCCGCTTGGCAGCCGCTTCTCCGTACGATCCCTCACGTGCCCCGACGTCCGCCAACCACCCCGCCCGGCCAACGCAGCTCGTTGGTCGGCGGGCCCGGTCTGGTCAAGACGCGGGGGCTCCCCCGCCCGAGCCGACGCGCCTTCGAACTCTGGCTGTGCCCCGACTACTGGTGGCGAGAGCTGTTCGAGCACGCCGACGTGATGAGTGAAGGGGCGACGCGAGTGGACCAGGGCCCACCCACGTACTTTGGGACCACGAGCATCCTACTGCCAAGCCAGGCCCACGGCGGTCGCCTCTCCGAGGCGGAGATCGAGACCTGCCGCCCGCTCGCGGGACGCGACGTCCACGCGCGGGTCCGCGCCATTCGCATCGCATGTCGCGAGGCCGAGGTGCGCGCGGGTGTTCCGCTCGGTCGTATTCGCGCGGAACTGACCACGGTCGACGACCCCAGGGGCCTGCGCCTCGACGTCGAGATCGAGGCACCCCTCGCCTCACCGCGAGGGGTGCGCAAGGCCCCCGTCGCGCGACGCAAGCGCAGGTCTCGGAGCGGCTGAGACGCCCACGCTCAGTTTCCACATAGAATCACTTCTACGCCGTCGCCTGCGACCTGCACGAGCTCTCGACGAAGCTGTGCCAGCGTTTCCGTTCTTCGAGGGACACACCTCGGTTCCCGCTCCGCCTGAGTCGACCGAACGCCGTGTTCGATCGATGGGCCGCTGCGCTCGTGGATCCACAGCGAGTCCACAACGCCGTACGAGGCAAGTACAAACTTTGCGACTCGATCTTTTCGACGAACCGGCCAGCACGATCAGATGTGGTGCGGGAGCGCGCAGAGCTTTGGAACGAATTTTTTGCTCGGCTCATCCACCAGCAAAGCAGCGAATTTCGCCTGTCCCTCAAGGCGATGCTTGACACCAGGGTGTGAGAAAAGGAATTGATGCGGGTCCTTCCGAGGCACGATGGCTGGCCGCAAGCGGAGCACAAATCGCAAACGCAAGCAGCCCGAGGGGAAGCTGATCCACGTAGTGTTCGGCCCCGGCGGCGGACGCGTACGAGCGCTCGAACCTGGGGGTGAAGACGGCGACGATGAGCGTCCGCACTCGAACCGGGAACCGATCACCGATCAGTTCACGCGAGCGGAGATCGCGCGTCTGCTTCACATGAGCCCGGGGCGCCTGCGAACGCTGGACAAGAACGGCGTGGTCTCTCCGTCGGGCAGACGGCGTGGTCGCCGCGCCTACACCTTCCAAGATCTGATCGCGCTGCGCACGGCGCAAGCTCTGCTCGAGAGTCGCGTGCGGCTGCGCGATGTCACGCGCGCCGTTTCCGCGCTGCGGCAGTCTCTGCCACGGGTCACCCGCCCGCTGTCCGAGTTGCGCATCGTGAGCGATGGCCGGCGTGTCGTGGTGCGTACTCAAGACGGCAGCTTCGAAGCGCTCACCGGGCAGATGGTGCTCGATCTCGAGGTGAAGAGCCTGCGCGACGACGTGGTGCGCGTGCTGCGGCCGAACGCGGGGCGTGAACGCGCGCGCACGGCGTACGAGCTGTACCTGCAGGCGAGCCAGCTGGACGAAGACCCCTCGACGATGGACGAGGCCGAGGCCCTGTACGCTCGCGCGGTCGAGCTCGATCCCTGGCTGGCCATTGCCTACACCAATCTTGGAAACATTCGTTTCCGTCGGCACGACGCCGCGGGTGCCGAGGCGCTCTACCGCAAGGCGTTGCAGATCGACGTGCGGCAACCCGAGGCGCAGTACAACCTTGGCTACGTGATGCTGGAACGGGGTGAGGCCGAGAAGGCGATCCCGCTGTTCCAGGGGGCGATCGCCGCAGATCCGAAGTTCGCCGACGCGTACTTCAACCTGGCCATGGCGTTCGAACAGACCGGGGAGCCAGACAAGGCTCGTCCCTACTGGAGGGACTACATAGCGCTCGAGCCCCACGGCACCTGGACGGAGATCGCCAAGCGCCACCTGTAGCTGCGCATCCCCCGATCGCCCTGGCTAGCCGCGAGCGGCGACGTTTCCCCGCGACAACCACCAGGCGGTGACTAGAGCTTGCGGTGCTGCAAGCAGGGCAGGCTCGCGCGCACCCGTTTCACGCTCTCCATATCCAAATCCGCGAGGATCAGCCCGACGCCATCGGGGGCTTCGGCGACTACCTGTCCCCAGGGATCCACGATCAGCGCATGACCATAGGAGGCTCGTCCCTCGCAGTGCTTGCCCCACTGGGCCGGCGCAACAACCCAGCACTGGTTCTCGATGGCTCGCGCTCGCAGCAAGACATGCCAGTGCGCCGGGCCTGTCTGCGCGGTGAAGGCGGCGGGCACGCTGAGGACGTCGGCGCCCTGGTCGACCAGGCGGCGGTACAGCTCGGGGAAGCGCAGATCGTAACAGATCGACAGCCCCACCCGCAGGCCGAGCGTGTCGCTCACGACGATCGAGCTCCCGGCGCTGGTGGCGCGAGACTCCCGCAGGCTGGTTCCGTCGGGCAAGTCGATGTCGAAGAGATGGAGCTTGCGGTAGCTCGCTCGAGGCGCGCCGTCAGGTCCCAGCAGCGAGCTGGTGTTGAACGGTGGTGGCTGGTCGCCGTGCCCTCGGGTCACGCTCGCGCGCTCTGGAAAGCCCCCGAGCAGCAGGTACACACCGTGACGTCGGGCCAGCGCCGCCATGCGCGCCTGGATCGGGTGCTCGACGCTGTTGGCCGCGGCCGCGCTGGCGGCGGTCATGAGCGGTTCGGCCAGGGCGAACTTCTGCGCCTCGGGCCCGAGGAATGCGAAGTTCTCGGGCAGCATCACCAGCATCGCGCGCTCTGCCGCGGCACGCGCGGTCAACTCCTCGACCACTTCGAGGTTCCGAGCCACGTCTGCATTCGAGTTCAGCTGCAGAGCGGCAACACGGACGCCTTGTGAAGCGGCGAGGCTCGTCATGGCCCATTTCTAGCGCTGACGTGCCGAGTTGGGCAGTCAGCGCTGGGCTTTGTCCGGCCGAATCACCTGGGTCGGGCACCCGCGAGACGCGGGAAGCGAGTACAATCCCTGCACGGACCGCGGGCCTGTTCCGTCAGAAGAAAAAACCCGATACACCCCTGAGCCGGGCCTTCAATCTTCGCAGGCGCCCCAGGCGCCTTCAACGAAGCCCGAGCCTCCCCCAGCAATGAGCGACACGACGACCGGAGCAATGCAGCAGTTCGGAGCCCCGTCCTCCCCGCAGGGAGGCATGGGGCCCCGCTCTGGCCTGGTGTTGCTCTACGCCGACGAGCACACGAGTCTGCCCGGTGGCTGGGCGCTGAGCCAGAGCCCGACGGTGATAGGGCGTGACGAGAGCTCGGACCTGTGTATCCCGGTTCAGTCCGTATCGCGACGCCACGCGGAAATACGCTGGGAGGGCTCGCAGTGGCTGCTCCGTGACCTGGGCTCGCGCAACGGCACGCTGGTCGACGGACAGAGAGTCCATGAAAGTCTGCTGGAGCCGGGTCAAGAGGTGCGCGTCGGTGACGTCCTGCTCAAGTACGTCGACAAGCACGCGGAGCTGTACGCTGGCTACCAACTCTCCGGGCGCATGTGTGGAGGCGCGGAGCGAAAGTGCCGCGAAGCTTCCCAGCTGGTCGGGGGCTACCAGATGGACCGCATCGCGTCCGACGTCGAGCGCATCGCACCCAGCACCTTGAGCGTCATGCTCCTGGGAGAGAGCGGCACCGGCAAGGAGGTGGTGGCGCGAGAGCTACATCGCTTCAGCGGTCGTCGCGGCACGTTCTGCGCCGTCAACTGCGCGGCGATCCCAGGCCAGCTCCTGGAGAGTGAGCTGTTCGGCTACAAGCGAGGCGCCTTCAGCGGCGCGCAGCAGAACAAGCCCGGGCTGGTGCAGATGGCGCACAACGGCACGCTCCTGCTCGACGAGATCGGCGACATGCCGCTCGAGGCGCAGGCAAAGCTGCTCCGGGTCCTACAGTCGAAGGAAGTGTTTCCGCTCGGAGCCACCGCTCCGGAGCCCGTGGACGTGCGCATCGTTTGCGCGACCCACCGGGATCTGTGGCGCCTGCAACGCGACGGAAGTTTCCGCGAGGATCTCTTCGCTCGCCTCAACGAGTATCAGCTACGCCTGCCCCCGCTGCGAGACCGCAAGGAGGACGTGTTCATGCTGCTGCAGGCGTTCTTGCAGCGCCACGGCAGACCCGAACTGCTCCCGTCCTTCCAGTTCATGCTGGGCATGCTGCACTACGACTGGCCCTACAACGTCCGTGAACTCGAGGCGGCGGTGAAGCGCTGCGTAGCGCTGGTCGAGGGCAACCGCCTGGACGGCGAGCATCTCCCGCCTCAGGTCGGGGAGGCCATGCAGGAGTACGGCAATCGTCGCAGCGTCGACCGCGTCAGCGCGGAGTCTGGACCTTCGGGTCACTTCGACCGCGTCTCCGCCACGCCGAACTCTCGCAACACGGTGCCAGACGAACAGCAGCTGCGTGAACTGCTGCGCGCCCACTCCGGAAACATAGCCGCAGTCGGCCGTGAGCTGGGCAAGGCGCGGATGCAGATCCATCGCTGGATGAAGCGCTACAACATCGAGGTCGACGACTACCGCGGCTGAGCGGCGGGACCGCGCCACCCGGGGGCTCACTCACGGCAACGTTCCGAGTCAGCCAGCATGGAGCACGCGCTCTGCTCCGAAGCGCAGCGACCATGGACGCACGCTTGCACTCGAAGCGTCCGCTCCCCCCCACATGCCGAGCAACAGACCGCGTTGCACGTCGATGGCGCCTCGCATGGCCCACCAAGCGCTCCTGCGTCGCGAGTGGGAGTGCAGTCACGCAGCTCCAGACATCCCAGGCTCTCCGCGACCAGGCTTCCCCCATCGACGCCGCGAGAACGCACGCTTCCGGGCTGACAACTCGCGAGTCGCCTCTCCAAGGCCCGTAGCTCGGAGCCGCACGCGCTCGGCTGCTCCCCGAAGACGTTCGAGCAGGTGTGCTCTCGGGCGCAGCCGAGCAGGCGCTGGACCTCCAGGTTCGCGCGGGAGACGCGGCCTTGCTCCGCAAGCCGTCGGCAGCGCGCCGCACACTCTCGCTGGTCGTTCGCGGGGCACCCAGCGCTCGATGCGCAGACCTGAAAGCAGTCCTCGCTGCTCACCTCGGCCGGAGGCTCAGGCTCACAGCGACACCCAGTCGACGCGAGCCCGAGAGCCAGAGCAAGGCCTACCCAGCAGGGTGATCTGCGCTCACTCGGACGAATTTTCGGGGCTTCGACGCGCCCCAACCCGCTGTTGCTTCGACGGGCAGCGGCTCGCGCTTCCCTCCCCCAGGCCCAGACCTGCGGAAGCGAACGTCGAGCCGACCCCAAACGCCCGATCATCCCCAGCTTTCCCATCATTCGAACCTTGAGACCATGGCCGCTCTGAGCTACGCAGGCGCACCGCTTCTCGGGAGGCGCTCAGCGCCACGCGAGAGGTTCCAGTGAGAGTGTCCCGCCGGACCGCAGATTCAACCCTTTTGGTGCCCTTGGCACCCTAGCTCGGGCCCCATCGAGTCGCTCGAGCAGCTTCAAGGTTTTCCTTAACCGAGTCGGAACCCAAGCCGCGTGAACATGCACCCCATCTATGCAGCCGCCCGCGTGCTGCTGTCTTGGCTTGGCGGACCTCGCTCCTTGCTCCGACTCGGGGCGGCCGGCTTCGCGGTTGGCGTGTTGCTGGCGAGCCCAGGGCTGCGAGCCCAGGTGCCAGCAGCAGCGGCGCAAGGGGGCGAGGCCGAGCTGCCGCGCTCCGAAGCGGAGAAGGCGCGCGGCTTGCCCATCGCCCGCGTCGACGTGGCGGGCAACCGACGCATCACCAAGGACGATATCATCAGCTACCTGCGCTCGCGGGTGGGCAGCAACTTCAGCCCCGAAACGCTGAGCCAAGACGTTCGGGAGCTGTGGCAATCCGGGTTCTTCGACGACGTCGAGGTCGACCTCGAGATGGAAGACGCAGGCGTCGTCCTGCGCTTCCTGGTCCGCGAACGCCCGTCGGTCGCCTCCGTGGAGTTCGAAGGCAACTCGGAGATCGACACGGACGATCTGAGCGAGGCGCTCGAGGTCAAGGCCGGCAGCGTCCTCAGCTACCCCGCCGTGCGCCGCAGCATCCAGAAGATCCGCGACATGTACGCGGAGCAGGGATACTTCCTCGCGGAAGCAAAGAGTGAGGTCGTCCCGCAGAAGAACAACGAGGTGATCGTCAAGTTCACCATCAAGGAGCACGGCCAGGTCACGGTCAAGCGCGTGACCTTCATCGGCAACGACAGCATCCCGGAGTCGGAGCTGCGCGCAGCGATGTTCACTGGGAACGCCGGCTTCTTCGCGTTTGGCTCCGGCGGCCCCTTCCGTCAGGACGCATTCGAGCGCGACATGGCGCTGATCAGCGCGCTCTACTACGATCGCGGCTTCCTCGCGGTGAGCGTGAACACGCCGCGCGTGATGCTGACCCCGGATCGCAGTGGCATCGAGGTCAGCGTCACCATCAACGAGGGTCCGCGATTCCGCATTCGCCAGCTCCGCGTCTACGAGCGAGGCGAGGACGGCAAGGAGGTGGAGCCCATCGGCGGACGCCGCAACCTGCGCAACCTCGTGCGAGCCAAGCCTGGCGACTACTTCAACCGCGCCGAGTTGCTGGAGGACCTGCAGGCGGTCCGAACGCTGTACCGCGACCACGGCTACGCGAACGTCGAGGCCAACCCGCAGACGAACCTGAACGAGAAGGATCACCTGGTCGACATCGTGGTTCCGGTGGTGCGTGGCCCGCTGGTGCACTTCGAGCGCATCGAGGTGCGCGGCAACAGCAAGACCCGTGACAAGGTGATCCGTCGGGAAATGGAGGTCGCGGAGGGCGAGCTCTTCCACGAGACGAACCTCGAGGAGAGCCGTCTGCGCATCACCGCGCTGGGCTATTTCGAGCGCGTCGACATCTCCACCGAGCAAGGTTCGGCGCCCGACAAGATGAACGTCTACGTCGAGGTCACCGAGCGTCCGACGGGCACCTTCCAGGTCGGGGCTGGCTTCTCCAGCATCGAGAACTTCATCGCCACGGCGCAGGTCCAGCAGGCGAACCTGTTCGGCCGCGGCCAGAGCCTCTCGCTGCAGGCTCAGCTCAGCGGAGTCCGCCAGCTGGTCAACATCCGCTTCTTCGAGCCTTACTTCCTGGACAGCGACTTCTCGACCAGCGTCGATCTCTTCGATCAGCTCCGCATCTACAACGACTTCTCCCAGCGGAGTCGCGGCGGAAGCCTCACCTTCGGCTACCCCCTGGTGGAGCCGGAGCTCCGCGCGTCGCTGACCTACACCCTGGAGCTCGACGAGATCACCACGCAGACGACGAACACCTTCCTCGGCACGTCCAACGCCGTGAGCGTGTTCACGAGGCTGCCGCTCGCGAACCTGTTCAACGACGGGGTCACCTCCAGCATCAAGCCAGCGCTGACCTACGACAGCCGTGACAACCGCCTCTTCCCGACGAAGGGCGTGTATCTCAGGGGGTCCACGGAGCTCGCCACGAGCACGCTGGCCTCGGACAACGAGTTCCTCAAGCACACCCTGACCGGGCGCTACTACTACCCCCTCGGCGGCGGTTTGGTGCTCAAGCTCAATCAGGAACTCGGTCACGTCACCAGCCCCTCGGGAGAAGGCGTGCCGATCTTCACCCGCTTCTTCTTGGGCGGTATCCTCGACCTGCGCGGCTTCCGTTTCCGCACGGTAGGGCCACGGCTACCGCTCTACACGACCACCGACCCGAACGGTCGCCCCTTCTCCATCGGCGCGGCCATCGGCGGCAACCTGCAGTACGTTCAGAACCTTGAGCTCGAGTTCCCAATCATCGACAGCGTCGGGATCCGAGGCGTCCTCTTCACGGACGCCGGCAACGCCTGGAACCTCGAGGACATCTACTGCAAGGCGGCGGGCGCAGGCGTGCCATACAAGGAAATCAGTCCTTGCTTCGACGGGCTCGACAGCCTGCTCACGCTCCGTACCTCGTATGGCTTCGGCGTGCGCTGGTTCTCTCCACTGGGTCCGCTGCGCTTCGAGTGGGGCTTCCCCTTCAAGCCCCTGCCCTACGAAGAGACCAGTGTGTTCGAGTTCACCATCGGCAACTTCTTCTAGTGAGGCGAATCTATGATTCGCTGAACAAGTCAACACAGCGTTGCCTCGTCTCAAGAGCGGCGCGATGGCGAAGAACTCGCTCGCCCACACCCTGGGGGGCGGGCGAGTTTTTCAGCGAACTGCGGAGACAGGACACCAGAGCTGGGTGTCGAAGAACAGCCTGCCAAATCAACGATCACCGTGCCCGCCGAGCAGATCAACGCGGCGGAGACGAAACACTGGCAGCGCGGCAGCTCAGCGTTGCGCGGGCGCCGAGCACCCGCCTCACCTCGACGAGCGCTACTCGCGTTCGGGGGTGAGGAGCACCGAGGGTCGGCGTCCGCAACGAACGGACGCCAGGTCGAGTCACCCTGCGCGTCGACGACGGCGAGGGTTTTCCGTCGTGAAAAACCGACCCAGCACCACGAGGCGGTGGCTCGAGCCCACGGCGGGCTCCGACTCCGGGGGCTTGCGCCGACGAACCGGCGCGGCGCCAGCAGCCGGGCAAGCCCGAGGCCAGCGTAGGTGCTCACTCCAGGCGGTGGCAGCGACCAGCGCTGCGAAGGCAAACGCTTGCCGAGGCGCTGAACAGCGCTCAAGCTGTTCCGCGGCTTAGGGGACGCGCCGGCTGGCGTATTGATGAGGAGCAGGCAAATGAGAGCTTGGTTGATGATTGGAGCGGCATCGCTTGGGGCCCTGCTGGTGGCGGCGTGTGGCGATGATGACTCGGGGGGTGGCGGCAGCGGCGGCTCTGCTGGTTCCGCAGGGAACGGGGGCTCCGCCGGTAATGGCGGCTCAGCCGGTTCCGCGGGCAATGGCGGTTCCGCCGGCAATGGCGGCTCAGCCGGTTCCGCGGGCAATGGCGGAACCGGAGGCATGGTGATGAACACCTGCACGGGCAATGCTCCGCCTTCAGTGACCCTCACCGAGGTGGCCAGCGGCCTGAACGGACCGATGGAGATGATCGGCGATCCGCAGGACGCGACGCGAATGTTCATCATCGAGAGAGACGGCCGAGTGCTGGTGAAGAACGGCAGCGCCGACCCCACAGAGGTGCTGGACATCACCGGACCTGTCAGCGCCAGCGGTGAGGGCGGACTCCTCGGCATGGCCTTGCACCCGAACTTCGGTCAGGGCGGCGAGCGGCGCTTCTACTTGAGCTACACCGAAGCCGGCAGCCCGCTGACCTCCGTGGTCGCGGAGTATCAGATCTCGGAGAATGATCCGGACGTCGCCGATCCGACGGAGAAGCGCCTCTACACCATCGACCAACCCGCCTCGAACCATGACGGCGGTGATCTCGCGTTCGGGCCGGACGGCTACCTCTACGCGGCATTCGGCGACGGTGGCGGTGGCAACGATCAGTACAAGAACGGGCAGGATCCATCGACACCCCTCGGGGCCATCCTGCGCTTCGACGTGGAGAATCACCCGACGGCGCCCCCGGGGAACCACCCCAGCCACGAGTACGTCTACCACTGGGGCGTGCGCAATCCGTACCGCATCAGCTTCGATCGCGGGAACGGGGACTTCTACTTTGGAGACGTCGGCCAGGACACCTGGGAAGAGGTCAACGCAGTGACCGCCGCTTCCGGACGGCACAACTTCGGCTGGAACACGATGGAAGGCATGCACTGCCGCGGTGGCGGCAATGGCTGTGATCAGAGCGGCCTCACGCTGCCGCTCACCGAGTACACGCACCAGGGCCAGGGTGACCTGTCCGTCACCGGGGGCGTGGTCTACCGCGGCAAGAAGCTCCCCGACCTCGTCGGTCGCTACCTCTACGCGGACTTCTTCCTGGCGCAGATCCAGACTCTGGTCTTCACGGGCAGCGAGACCTGCGACGAGTACCCGCTGACCACCAGCGGCGCGTCCCTCGGTGGCGTGGTGGCCTTTGGCGAGGACAAGGACGGCGAGGTTTACGTCGTGAGTCTTTACAACGGAAACATCCTGCGTATCGATCCCTGAGCAGTGGCCATCGAACACAAGCGCACCACCTGCAACCGAGACTGTCCCGACGCGTGCGGCATCGTCGCGCGCGTCGAGGATGGCCGCGTCACGAAGCTCTCAGGGGACCCGTCACACCCCATCACTCGCGGCTTCTTGTGCTACCGCACGAATCATTTCCTTTCGCGCCAGTACGCTCCAGAGCGGCTCACCCAGCCCCTGTTGCGCAAGCAGGGTGCGCTGGTGCCGGTGAGCTGGCGCGAGGCGTTGGATTTCTGTGTAGAAAAACTGACGACCGTGCGCGCGGAGCATGGTCCAGCTGCTGTCTTCCACTACCGAAGCGGCGGCAGCCTCGGCTTGCTGCTCGGGCTCAGCGACTACTTCTGGGAGCTCTGGGGTCCGGTCACCACCAAGCGCGGGGACATCTGCGGCGGTGCGGGCAGCGCCGCCCAGAGTCTGGATTTCGGCGTCTCCGACAGCTCACGGCCGGAACTCCTGGAGCACAGCAGGCACATCGTGCTGTGGGGCAAGAACGTGGTCACCTCCGGCCCGCACCTGGTCCCCATCCTCAAGCAGGCCAAGCAGAACGGGTGCCGCCTGATGCTGATCGACCCCGTCAGTCAGGCCAGCGCAAAGCTGTGTGACGACGTCTTGCGGCCGCGACCCGGCGCCGACTTCCCGCTGTGCATGGCCGCCGCGCGGATACTCTTCGAGCGCGACTGGGTGCCAGCTGACGCCGCCGAGTACATCAACGGGATCGCGGAATTTCGCGCCCTGTGCCAGGCGAAGAGCCTGGCCGACTGGTGCACCGACGCAGATGTTTCCATGGGGGACGCAGAGCTCCTCGCCAGCGCGCTGCACGACGGCCCGACGGCGTCGCTGATCGGCTGGGGTCTCGGCCGCCGCACGGCGGGAGGCGCGACGGTGCGCGCCATCGACGCCTTGTGCGCGCTGAGCGGAAATCTGGGGATCCCGGGCGGTGGCGCCTCCTTCTACTACCGTCGTCGCGCGGCGTTCTCGGACGCCATGGTCAGCGGGGCCAACGCCCGCACGATCCCTGAACCGCTGTTCGGACCCGCGATACTCGAGGCTTCGGAGCCACCGATCCGCGCCGTGTGGGTGACGGCGGGCAACCCGGTGGCCATGCTCCCAGACAGCGAGACCACGGCCCGCGCGTTGCGGAACCTGGACCTGCTGGTGGTCTGCGATTCGTTCCTTACGGATACAGCCCAGCTCGCGCACGTGGTGCTCCCCACACCGACGCTGCTCGAAGCAGACGACCTGGTCGGCTCCTATGGTCACCAGTACGTGTCGAGCGCCTCGCCCGTGGTTCCGCCGCCTGCCGAGGTGAAGAGCGATCTGCAGATAGTCCAGCTCCTCGCGGAGCGCTTCAGGGCGACTCACCCCCAGCTCCAGGAGCGCCTGGCGGGGACCCATCGCGAGTGGAAAGAGCGACTGCTCGGGCCAGGGCTGCGCGCAGCGGGCGTCGACGTCGACACGCTGGATCAGACCGCAGTGGCCAACCCGGAGGCGCCAGACGTGCTGTTCAGTGACCGACGCTTCGCGACGCCCAGCGGCAAGGTCGAGCTGCTCACACAGCTTCCGAGAGCCGCCCCGTCGCTGAGCGCGGAGTATCCTCTGCGCCTGATGGCCCTCTCGACGCCTCGCGCGCAGTCATCGCAGTGGGCGGCGACTCCGGAGCTCCCCATCGAGGCGCGTATCCATCCGGAATCAGCGGCGGGACTCAGGGAAGGAGAGATCGCCGAGCTCGAATCGGCTCAGGGGTCGATCCCGGTGCGCCTGGTATTCGACTCCGAGCAACGTCGCGACGTCGCGCTGCTGCCGAAGGGCGGGCACCTGTCTTGGAGGGCGTCGGCCAACGCCCTGATCCGGGCGAACCTCACGGATTTGGGCGAAGGTGGCGTGCTCTACGACGAGCCCGTGCGGCTACGCGCGCGTGTGGATGAGGCAGCTGAGTGAGCTTCGCGTTGGCGCCGAGAGCATTCTTCTCACCGCACTAGAACTACCCGAAATTGCACGGCTTTTAATCAGGCTACGGGATTGCTACCGGGGCCCGTCTGGGGTACCTCGGAGTGTCCCCGAGGCACTACGCGGAGCGACGCCATTTCCGGCGCTGAGGCTCCACGATCGTGGGCCCAGGACGCTCGAGAACCATGTCAGACGAGACCCCCACCACACCCTCATCCGACCAGCCAATCAGCATTCGCGACGAGATGCGCACCTCGTATCTCGACTACGCGATGAGCGTCATCATCGGTCGCGCGATCCCCGACGCGCGCGACGGCCTCAAGCCAGTGCACCGCCGCATCCTCTACGCGATGCGTGAGATGAACCTCACCCCCGGGAGCGGCTACCGCAAATGCGCCAAGGTCGTTGGCGAAGTGCTCGGCAACTACCATCCCCACGGCGACGCCAGCGTCTACGACGCCCTGGTGCGCATGGCGCAAGACTTTTCCATGCGGTATCCCCTGGTAGACGGCCAGGGCAACTTCGGCTCCGTCGACGGCGACCCGCCCGCCGCGTATCGCTACACCGAGTCGCGCCTCGCGCGGGTGGCGATGGAGCTCCTGACGGACATCGAGAAGGACACCGTCGACTTCACCTCGACCTTCGACGACCAGAGCACCGAGCCGACCGTCCTCCCCGCCCGCTACCCGAACCTGCTGGTCAACGGCTCCGGCGGCATCGCGGTCGGTATGGCCACCAACATCCCGCCGCACAACCTCAACGAGGTCATCGATGGCTGCATCGCGTTGATCGCAGATCCGGAGATCACCATCGAGCAGCTGTTCGACATCATACCGGGGCCCGACTTCCCCACGGCGGGCATCATCTGTGGGCGCAGCGGAGCCTACCAGGCCTACAAGACCGGTCGGGGCAGCGTGGTGATGCGTGCGCGCAGCGAGGTCGAAAAGGTCCAGGGCAGCGAGCGCGAGCAGATCGTGATCACGGAGCTGCCCTACCAGGTCAACAAGGCGCGTCTACACGCGAAGATTGGCAGCCTGATCCGCGAGAAGCGCATCGAAGGGATCCGCGAGGCAAGAGACGAGAGCGATCGCGAGGGCATGCGTCTGGTGATCGAGCTGAAGAAGGACGTCTTCCCCGACGTCGTGCTGAACCAGCTCTACAAGCTCACCGACATCCAGACCTCGTTCGGCATCATCAACCTGGCCATCGTCGAGAACCAGCCAGAGGTGCTCGATCTCAAGACCACGCTCCGCCTCTTCGTCGACCACCGCCGCGAGGTGGTGACCCGCCGCACTCGCTACGACCTCACGAAGGCCCAGGCCCAGCGCGAGCTGGTCGAGGGCCTGGGAATGGTGACGACGGACACCGACCTGGTGATCGAGACGATTCGCTCCTCCGCAGATCCCGACATCGCGCGCGAGCGCCTGATGAAGCTACCGCTGAAGGGCCTCGAGGCCTTCGTGCGCCGCGCCGGACGTCCGGAAGAGGAGATCGAGGCGGCGAAGGCCCGCGGCGACTACTTCCTCAGCGAGCGCCAGGCGCGGGCCATCCTCGACATGCGCCTGGCCCGCCTCACGGGCCTCGAAGCCGAGAAGCTCGCGAAGGAGTACGCCGATCTCAGTGACCTCATCGCCTACCTGGGCGCCATCTTGGCCAGCGAGACGCGCCTGATGGAGGTGATCGTCGACGAGCTGAACGAGGTCAAGGAGAAGCACGGCCAACCTCGCCGCACGGAAATCATCGACGACGAGGCTGAGATTCAGATCGAGGACCTGATTCAGGAAGAGGAGATGGTCGTCACCATCTCGCACACCGGCTACATCAAGCGCACGGCGCTCAGCGTGTACCGCGCGCAGAAGCGCGGAGGAAAAGGCAACCGCGGCATGGAGGCGGCGGACAACGACTTCGTCAGCCAGCTCTTCATCAGCTCGACCCACAGCTATGTGCTGTTCTTCAGCGAGCGGGGCAAGGTCTACGTCAAGAAGGTGTACGAGATCCCCCAGGCCGCCCGCAACGCAAAGGGACGCGCGATCGTCAACTTCATCGGCATCGAACCCGGTGAGCGCGTGATGGCGATCACCATCGCCGAGAACTTCGACGACGGGCACTTCGTCACCACCCTGACGAAGAAGGGGCAGATCAAGAAGACGGCGCTCAGCGACTACCAGAACTACCGCGAGAAGGGCATCATCGGCGTCAAGATCGCCGAGGACGACGAGCTGCTCGCCGCCGTGCTCACCGACGGCAGCGCGGAGTTCTTGATCGCAACCAGGACGGGGAAGTCGATCCGCTTCGACGAGTCCCAGGTGCGCACGATGGGTCGTGGCGCGGGCGGAGTGAAGGCCATCGAGCTCGTCGACGACGACCTCGTGGTGGGCTTCGCTACCACCGGTCAGCCTGGGCGGGACTCGGTGCTGGCGGTGTGTGAGCGCGGGTACGGCAAGCGCACGCGCCTCGAGGAGTTCCGCCAGCAGAACCGCGGCGGCAAGGGCATCATCTTGATCGACGCCAGCGACCGCAACGGTCCGGTCGTCGGCATCGCCATCGTGGGTCCAAAGGAAGAGGTGCTCCTGATGACCGATCGGGGTCAAACCATCCGCACCCGCTGCGAGGAGATCCGCGAGACCGGCCGCAACGCCCAAGGCGTCCGCGTGATGAACGTGGACGAGGAGGAGCGCGTGGTTGCCCTCGAGGTCGTCGCCGAGAGCGATGACGACGACGACGTGGTCGTTGGAGACGGGGACGGGGGTGAGACGACTCCGGAGAGCGCCGAGGTCGACCTAGCCGGCGAAGCGCTCGCCGATGCAGGCGACGACTCGACCCCGGAAGCAGACGCGGACGGAGACGACGCAGGCGACCCGGAGTCCGAGTGACGCGCAGGCCGGCGCGCATCGTCCAAGCGCGACGTATCTGCAAGGAAACGTTCGCCGAGCTGCGAGCCAAGCACCCCGACGCTCATTGCGAGCTGAACCATGACTCCGCTTTCCAGCTGATCGTGGCAACGGTGCTGTCCGCACAGACCACTGATGTCCTGGTCAACCAGGTCACTCCAGAGCTCTTCGAGCGCTGGCCGACACCGGAGGCGCTGGCCGCAGCGGATCGGGCGGAGGTCGAACGAGTGCTGAGCCGCATGGGGATGTTCCGCCAGAAGGCGAAGAACATCACCTCGCTGGCCGCACAGCTATTGGAGCGCCATCGTGGGCAGGTACCGCGTACCCAGGACGAGCTCGTGGCCCTCGCTGGAGTCGGGCGAAAGACGGCGAACGTGGTCCTGGGTGTCGCATTCAACGCTCCAGAGGGCGTGGTGGTGGATACCCATGTGCAGCGCATCGCTCAACGTCTGGGCTGGACCCAGGAGACGACGCCAGAGAAGATCGAGGCCGAGCTGATGCAGCTCTTCCCCCGCGAGGACTGGGACATGCTCTCGCATACCCTGATCTTCCATGGTCGGCGGATCTGTTCCGCACGTTCTCCAGCCTGCGCGGCGTGCCCTGTGACCGACGCTTGCCCGAGCGCCTTCAACGCCGAGAACGTCGGCAGGAAGCCTCCGCGCAGTCGCAGCAAGGCCGACATCGCACCTTCGACGAAAGCCACCCCGGCACCCAAGAAGAAGGCAAGAGCCGCCAGCGCGAGCCCGGCCAGCCCCGCGAAGCGCAAGGGCAAGGCCAGCAAGCGCACGGGCCACTAGCTCCGTCAGGTGTCCGACGCGGGCCGACGTTCTACCGCCGGCCGGGTTGAGACGCACCCACGCCGCGGATAAGGTGCCGCTTGAATCCGCGCCGAACGTTCGCGCGTCGATTCCAGGAGGTCAGATGGAGGAGCTGAGCGTTGGTAGCAAGCTGTCAGACGATTTCACGCTGACCGACGAGCTCGCACCGCACCCCCTCGCTCAGCGGTTCCTGGCCGACTCCGTCCAGTATCGGGAGGCGGTCGAGATCCGCGTGTTGCGTGCCGAGTACGCGACTCACCGCGAGGCGCAGGAACGCTTCAAGCGTGAAGCCGAGTTGAGCCAGCGTCTGGTCGCGCCCCATCTGGCTCGTGGACTGAGCAGCGGCGAGCTGGAGGACGGCCGCCCGTACATGGTCCTTGAACATATCCCTGGGGAACCACTGAGTGAGTATCTGGAGCGCCACGGTCAGCTGTCGCTCAGCAACGCTGCGCAGCTCGTGCTTCAAGCGGCCGAGGCGCTGGGCTACGCTCATCGCGCTGGCGTCGTCCACCGCGACGTCGCGCCCCGAAACATGATCGTGAGTGAGGACCCGCTGCGCTTGCACGTGGCGAACTTCGACGTGGCGCGGGTCGCGATGTCCGCGCTCACGTCCCAGGAGCAAGCCCTTGGCACGCCGACCTACATGGCTCCAGAACAGATCCAGGCCTCGCGCGACGTCGACGAGCGCGCCGATGTGTGGGGGCTCGGCATCATGCTCCACGAGTTGCTGACCGGGCGGATCCCGTTCGAGGCGACGAACCTGACGGGCCTCGTGCTCTCGGTCCTGAACGATCCTCCGGAGATCTCTGGCGATCTGCCTGATGAGGTCGCCAAGGTGATCCGCCGCTGCCTCGAGAAGGAGCCTGGGCGACGCTTCTCCAACATGGCTCAGCTCTCCGCCGCGCTTCGGGTCGCCGTGCCCAGCGCGGCGGGCGCTCGCGCCGCGACGCCGGCAGCCTACGACCAGCCCCCGCCGCGGGACGCCGCCGCGTTTTTCGTTTCCCCGCAGAAATCTTCGGCAGCGGCCATCCCACCGATGCCCACGAGCCCCGTCCCCGTCCACACCGCGCCCCGCCCTGTTCCTTCGCCCGTGCCCAGCTCACCAACGCCGCCGGCGCCCAGGGTTGCCCCGGTCCCCCACCCCACGGCTGGACCAGCACCCGTCCCGGCCCCGGCGTTGGTGCCCCCCGCGATGGTGGGAGCTGCTCCGGTACCGCCTCCGGTACCAGACGGGGCCACGGGGTGGCCGATCTCACCGACGTCCCAGGCGGTGCTCCCCACGCCGCAACCGGCAGCTCAACGCACGGAGCGCACTCTGCCCATCGGCACAGGCAGCGAAGAGCTACAGCGCCAGCTCGACGCAGCCGCGGGCGCTGGCGTCGACATGCGGAGAACGGCGCTGGTGAGCGACGTGGCTCCGGGCTTCAACGCTCCAGCTCCAGCCGCGCCAGCTCCAGCCGCGCCAGCGCCTGCGCCGGCAGCGCCCCCCGTCCACAGCGCGGCCCCCCAGCTCACGCCGTTCGAGTTCGCGATGCTGTGCGCGGAGATCGCCGTCGCCCCCAAGGAAGCCAAGAACCAGGTGCTCCAGAAGTACAACCTCACGGAAACACAGAGACACTCGCTGATGAGCGAGTATCGTGACCGACTTGCAGCGAACCCCGAGGAGTACGCGCAGTGGAAGCAACAGTACGAAAGCGCGACCCGTCACTGGCGCAAGATCTATGGCGGTGAGGCGTGAGTGAAGAGCGCAGGCCCGCCCTGGACCCGCTCGTGATCGAGAGCCAAGCGGCGCTCCTCGCAGCGGCAGCTCGCGGTGATCTGCTGGGAGCGGAGATCCGCGGAGTGAGCGCGAACGGCATCGACCTCGCCGGCCAGGACCTGCGACGCGCGCACTTCAGCGCCTGTGAGCTCTCGGCGGCGGTCTTCGAGGGGGCGCGGCTATCTGGCGCCCGCTTCTCCAGCTGCAACCTCAGAGATGCCCGGTTCAAGGCTGCGGATCTGGCGGACGCGGATCTCAGCGGCCACGGGTTCGCACGCGCCGACTTCTCCGAAGCGATCCTCACCCAGACCAAGCTCGCGTCGAGCGACCTGACCCAGACTCGGCTCAGCGACGCGCAACTGATCGGGGTCGATCTCACCGCGGCGTGGCTCGGCGGACTCGATCTGTCCGACGTACTGCTGGTGTCCGAGCACCTCGCAGGCGCGGACCTCCGGGGCACGCGCTTCCGCCTGGCCGACTTCTCCGGAGCGAACCTGCAGACCGTGAAGCTCGATGCGACGACGAGCTTCGAGCAGTGCCGCTTCGAAGAGGCCGATCTGAGCTACCTGGACCTGCGCAAGCTGAACCTCCAGAACTCCAACCTCAGCCGAGCGACGCTCGTGGGCTGTGATCTCAGCGGGGCCCACGGAACCCAGGTTGGCTTCTGCGAAGCCAACCTCAGCTCCGCGCGCTTGGTGGGCTTCAAGGGACTCCGGGCTGATTTCTCCGGCGCCACCTTGAACGGGGCCGACTTCGCGCAGAGCGAGTGTGTGGACGCGGAGTTTGCAGGGTGCGTCGCACGACGCGCGAGCTTCAAGTCGGCCAAGCTCGACCACGCGCGCTTCGGGGAGGCAGACCTGAGCGAGAGTTCATTTCGGTCTGCGAGTCTGGTCTGGGCGGTCTTCGATCACGCGAAGCTCGACAGAAGCGTCTTCCTCGAGGCTGATCTCAGCCACGCCAGCCTGCATCGTGCGAGCGTTGGCGGTTGCCACATGAGTCGGGCGAAGCTGGACGACATTCGCTACACCGACCCTGAGCGCGAACGCGCGGAGGACTTCTGAGACATGACCGAGCCCGCAACCACTCCCATCGACCAAGAGGAACCCCAGGCGTCCCCGCGTAGCCAGGAGGCGCTGGTGCTCCAGGTCGATGGTTCGCGCCTCGAGCTGCGCCTGCGCGCTGGTTCCAGCGTCCAGGGTCACGCGGCAGTCGTTTCCGCACGGCTCGCGATTCCTGGCTACACCCCGCGTCCAGGAGATCGCGTCCTGGTGCACTCGCTGCCCCGGGAGGGGACGTCTGCCAGCGAGCACTACGTGATCGGTGTCCTGCACACCGCGGAACGGAGCGCGGACTTCGAAGGCGGCACGCAAGACCGCCTCACGGCAACGACCGGCGCCTACGCGGAGCACCGCGGCAGCCTGCTCTCGCTCTTCGATTCGTCTGGACGGCTACTCGTCCGCTACGACAGCGAGAGCGGGGCCCTGGAGCTGCGCTCCCCAGCGGATCTGCACCTCTCGGCTCCGAACGGGAGCGTGCGCTTGTCCGCGGCGGAGCACGTCGAGCTGCGCGCACCTCGCGCGACGATCGACGCGGACGAGCTGGCACTCAGCGGGCGCGCCACCCAGATGGACTTCGGTCGGCTCGAGCTTCGCGGCGAGCGAGTGCTCAGTCGGGTCGCAGAGGCGTTCATCGACGTCGAGCGCGTCGCCGAGACCCGCGCCAAGCGCCTGCGCACATTGGTCGAGTCCACCCTGGAGCTCATCGCTCAGCGGACGACGATCCGTTCGGCGAAGGACACTCGCATCGATGGCAAGCGAGTCCTCCTGGGCTAGGAAGAGAGAAGCAGCATGTTCCCCGCATCCAGCAAGGCAGGCGGGACCTGCATGGCGGTCCCCGACGTCTGCAAGGTCCCGGCGCCCCCAGCGCCTCCGGTACCCACGCCGTTCCCGAACACCGCGATGGTGGCGAACGCCACCAAGGTCAGCACCAAGGTCTTGATCGAGAACAAGCAGACGGTGATCGAAACCTCGGAGATCCCCAGCAGCCTGGGCGATCAAGCAGGATCTGCTGGTGGAGTCGTATCCGGTACCGTGGGGCAAAAGGTCGTGTTCAAGAAGGGCAGCTCGAAGGTCATCGCCGAGGGTAAGGGTATGGTGCACCAAGTGGCTCAGTCCGCGCACAACGGCTCGAACCCCAACGCGCCTGGCGGCGTGCAGATGGCGCCGAGTCAAGCCAAGGTCACCATCTTTCCCTAGCCAGCTGGGCGCGCTTGCGTGCCCGACTCACTAGAGCCTCCTGACCGCATCGAGTAGTCCCTGTGTTCGACCTGCCGCTTCGCCCCAAAGAGACCGTGCCCGTCTACACCGACGGGGCGTTCTCGGTCGCCAGCATCCCCTGGCGCTTCAAGCCCGAGCGCCCAGCGCTGGTCGTCATCGCCAAGAGCACCCTCGAGCTCCGACCAGGGAAGACCGCGACGCCCTTGATCGAGAGCGAACCGCTGTCCGCGGATGTCTTCTGGGACGACGACCCGTCGGCCAGCCTACGCTACGCAAACGACTTCGCGCCGCTCAAGCTTGGCGTCGACGTCTGGGTGGCCGGCCACGCCTACCCTCGCGGAAACGAGACGTCGGGATTCGTCGGCTTGGAGGTCGGCTCCCTGAGGCGCAGGGTCGCGTGGATCGGCGATCGCTACTGGGAAGCCATGGGCATGACCCGCCCTGCGCGGCTCAAGCAGCTCCCCCTGCGCTACGAGTATGCCTTCGGTGGCTCGAGCATCCCCACCAACCCGGTTGGGCGCGGGGTGATCGAGGGCGGCGGCGCGCGCCTGCTACCGAACTTCGAGCACCCCGACCAGCTGATCAAGACCCAGCGCGACCGCCCAGCCCCCACTTGCCTGGGACCGCTTCCGCAGACCTGGGCGGATCGCCAGGCTCACCTCGGGACCTACGACGATCGCTGGCTCGCCCAGCACTGGCCTTATTTCCCCGCAGATTTCGACTATCACTACTTCAATGCCGCTCCCCCGGCCCAACGCCTGACGGAAGCCCACGGCAACGAACGCTTCTGTCTCGAGGGTGTGCACCCGGAGCTGCGCCGCATCGAAGGCCGCTTGCCCGGCAGGCGGGCGCGCGCCTTCGCTCAGACTACCCGCCAGCACGGCTTCCGCTTCAGTGAGGTCCCGCTCAAGCTGGACACGCTTGCATTCGACGCCGACACGATGCGAGTTCATCTGGTCTGGCGAGGCTTCCTGGAGGTGAGCTCCGCCATCGCTCCAGAGCTCGCCCTGTTCTACGTCACCTGGGACGACGTGATGCGCCCAGCAGAGGTCGAGCTCTGTCGGCGACGCTTCAGCGCGTGGATCAGCAGCAGCCAGGAGTCAGCGGCGGACGCGCTTGGAATGCGCTTCGGCATCGCCGACCCCAAGCTCGAAGCAGAGAAGCGCAGGCAACGGGAGCAACTCAAGGAACGGCTGCCGCTGCCTGCCGCCAAGCAGCGCGCGAGCGCGCCACCCGCGGCGCCCACGAAAAGCCGCGAGGAAATCGAGGCTCTGGTGGCCAGCGGCGATAGTCTCGCCAGCGCCGACCTCGGCGGCTGCGATCTCTCGCGGCTCGATCTTCGAGGGCGCGACCTGCGCGCTGCGAAGCTCGTCGGCGCGACCTTGAACGGTTCGCACTTCACCGACGCGAACCTCTCTGGCGCCGCGCTGGTGGGAGCCAACTGCAGTGGAGCGAACTTCGATGGCGCCATCCTGGAAGCCGCCAACCTTGCCGACACCTCGCTCTCGGGCGCCAGCTTCGCTCGCGCCAGACTCATGGGCGCGAACCTCAGCGGTTGCAGTGGCAGGGGGCCGAGCTTTCGTGCTGCCTTGCTCACGGGCGCCAACCTGAGCGACGCCGAGCTGGAGAACGCCTCCTTCAGCGAAGCAGACTTGAGCGCCGCCGATCTCAGCGCCGCGGAGCTCGGCGGAGCAGACTTCAGCCTCGCGAATCTCACCGACACGACCGCCTACGAGGCGCGACTCGCTGGCGCGCGCCTCGATGGCGCCAGGATGCAGCGTTTCCGTGGAGATCAGGCCGACCTCCACGGTGCCTCGCTGCGTGAGGTCGATGCGAGCGAAGCCAGCCTGTCCGAGACGAACCTGAGGCTGGCGTGCCTGGACGGCGCACTGCTCTCCGAGGCGGTCCTGAGCCACTCGGATCTGACTCAGGCTAGTCTGGTGCGCGCCAAGCTACCCGGGGCCCGGCTCCGGTACGCGCTACTCACCGACGTTCGCGCTGGTTTCGCCAACTTGATGCAAGCCAACCTGGAAGCCGCCGACTTGACTCGCGCGGATCTGAGAGGGTCCAATCTTCACGGCGCCGAGACCCTGGAGGCGACGTTCGCCGACGCGCGCCTCGATCAGGCGCTCCTCACCCAAACCAAACTCACCCATCCCATCCTGAAACGCACACCGTGACACCCCACCCGACGGCGCGTGCGCGCAAGACTGAACTGCGCGCCAGTGCCTCCCGGAACCGATCTGACTGAGAGGCCCCGATGCAAGATGGCAATGTGCGCATCCGACTGATTTCGAACGCTCTCCCGGGCTCCGTGGAGGTCGACGAACTGCACGGTCACGAGGCCATCGGGCAGCTCTTCGATATCTCCGTGCGCTTCGCCGAACCAGAGGGCGCTGAAGTCGATCTCGAACGGCTGGTCGATCCCAGGGCGCGCGCCGGTGTCCTGTTCGTTCGGGGGGAGGAACTCTTGCGGGTGATCTGGGGTCGCTTCGTGGAGGCTCGCAAGTCACTCGACGCCGACAAGAACTACGCCGACATCCGCGCGCGCTTCGTTCCACGGGCGTGGTCAACCAGTATCCACGAGCGCACCGAGGCCTATGTCGGCAGTGCTCCGCAGATCATCGCCCGCGTGATGAAGCGGTCCCTGCTCACTGCAGACGGAGACTACGAGCTGCGACTCACCGGGGATTATCCCGAGCGGGAGTTCGTACTGCAGTATCACGAGACCGATCTTCGGTTCCTGAGCCGCCTCTGCGAGCACTGGGGGATCTACTTCTTCTTCGAGCACGGCAAGCGTGACCGCTGGGTGTTCTGCGACGACAACCAAGGCATCCTCGACGTTGGCGTCAGCCCGGAGGAGCCACCCGGAGAGGGTGCTGGAGAGGACACGGAGACGACACCAGCGAACCCTGCCGCGGATCAGACGACGACCAGGTTCGTCCCCTTCCAGGAGGATCCCACTGGGCAGCGACTGGGAGTCCAGCAGTTCGCGTCGAACCAGCGGGCACTACCCAGCGCGTTCGGCACGCACGACTACAACTACCGCACTCCAACGGTGAATCTCCAGGCATCCGCGCCCGTCTCTGGCAGCGGCGACGGGCTGATCATCGAGTACGGCCTTCATTTCAAGACGCCCGAGGAGGGGCAGTTCTTGGCGAGCCGTCGCGCGGAGGCCCTCCTCGCAACGCAACTCACCTATGACGGCTCCGGCAACCTCCCCGCCTTTCGCGCCGGAGGAACGATCCGGATGGAGGAGCACCCGGAGAAGGATTTCGACCTGCTCGTGACACGAGTCGAGCACCGCGTCGGCGATGCTGGCTACTCGAATCATTTCCGTGCGCAACCGAAGGACGTGACCTACCGAGCACCGCTGGTCACCCCGCGCCCGCGAGTCGCCGGCGTGGTCACGGGAATCATCGTCGGGACCACGCCCACGGATCCGATGATCGACGACGAAGGACGCTACGAAGTGTCGCTGCTCTTCGATGCGGTCGATCCCGGGGAGACACGCGCTTCGAGGCCCATTCGTATGATGCAGCCTCACACCGGCCCTGACTACGGCATGCATTTCCCCCTCAAACCTGGGACCGAGGTCGCGATTGGATTCATCAACGGAGATCCGGATCGCCCGCTGATCGTGGGCTCGATCCCGAACCCCATCACGCCCTCGCCGGTGCGCGGCGAGCGCCAGAACACGAGCCGCAATATCCTGAAGTCGATGTCGGGCGTGCTGCTCGAGATGGACGATGACGCCTGATTCAGTTCAGCGTCCCTGAAGCCCGCCCGGGACCGGGCGTCACGACCGGCGATGCCGGGAACAAGCCGAAGCGCAGGGCCTCTCGCACGACCTGCTGAATCAGCTGGTGCAACGCGCCATCGTCAGCCAGCACGCGCGCCTGATCCGGATCCAGGACCAGCTCTCCGGCTTCACGCAGCGCGCGCAGCTCTGCCGCCAGCTGAAGCAGGTCGCGATGACCATCGAGCAGCGGCAGCAATGCCGTCCGGAGAGCATCGAGGGTCAGTGGCTCGTGGCGGGGTGTCGTCACATGTCCCCGCGCAGCCTCGAGGCGAGTCAGCTCCGGTAGCGCGGGACGCGTCGGTACGCTGTCGGCGCTGCTCGGACTCCAGGGCAACAGCTCGAGCTGTCGTCGCGAGACCAGCTCCAGCAGATCGCCGATCGCATCCTCGATCAGCTTCGGAGACACCGGGGTCCCGTCGAGCAGCGCCCGCGCCTTGAGCTCTCCCAGGGCGGCGCTCATCAGCTCGGCGACGCGTAGCCCGGTCGGCCAGCTTCGCGCCAGCACCAGCAAGGCCGCCTTCTGGAGGGGCTGGTCCGACTCGACCACCACGCCGCTTGGCGTCTCGAACGCGAGCTTGGCTCCGGGCGCGAGCAACGGCTCCTGCGCCAGCACCTGGAGTTGCCCGGCAAGGTAGCCTCGATCGCGCAGCTGCTCGGCGCTCGCCACGCCGAGAGAGCGCTCCCCATGACACAGCAGCGTCGCTCGGAACTGACGGTAGCAGAGGACGTCGAGCTGCCGCTGGGCTTCGGCGGGGGACAGACCCAGCGCCTCCAGCTCGGCGGGAAGCGTCTGTTCCAGGGCGCCATCGGGAGTCGCGGGGATCTGTTCCGCAAGGAACTGAAACCCTGCGGCTTCGACCCGCTCCAGGAACTCGGTGACGAAGAGCGCTTCGTTGTGCGGCGCGAGGTGCTCGCCCAGCAGATAGCCGTCGTGCTTGTTCTGCACCATGGCAAGCTCGGCACCCAGCAGCGCGCCGTACGGGTTCTCTTTGGGGATGTACTGCTGGAGCCGAGCCACAGCCAGCTTCGCGCGGCGCAGGCGCGCGCGAGGCTCGGTCTCGGTGGCCGCGGCATCGCGCATCACGGCACGCAGCACGCCCCTCAGCCCCCACCCCGGCATGGTGTTGTAGCTGACGTAGAACACACCGCGATCCGCCAGGAGACGCTTCGAGCTCTCGAGGAGCGCCCGCTGGACGTCTCGCGCGACCCACGAGTAGACACCGTGAGCGACCACGTAGTCGAAGGGCCCCGAGGGCTCCACCTCGCGAAGGTCCCGTGCAAGCAGACTGAGATTCTGCAAACCAAGGCGCTTCGCTCGGTCGAGCCCGCGCGCGATGGCAGCCGAGTCCACGTCGACGCCCACGAACGTTGCCTCAGGGAATCGACTGGCGAGCGCCAGGAGGTTGCTCGCGTCCCCGCAAGCCAGCTCCAGGTAACGGAAGTCGTGGCAGAAGTCCCGCAGCAAGCCTCGCTCTATCGCACGCGCGGCGAGCCGCGCGGGGTGCGTGTGGGCGATCGCAGAACTCGGATACTCGATCTCTTGGCTCATGCCTTCTCGTAGAACACGTCCGTGTCGTCGGGTTCGGTGCGGCCGAGGGCGCCGTCGTCGAGGTCGTAGAGCTGGGCCTCGGCGATCAGGCGACGGCGATCGCCGTCCAGGTCGGCGAGCATTGCCTTCATCTCCATGAATTGCTCCTGCAGCATGTGAATCAGCTTGTCGGCGGCCAGACGCGCTGGAGGCAAGATCGCGCCGCGGCGGCTCTTCTCGGCCAGCTCGAGGTTGGTGATGACGCCCGTGATGGCGACGAGCTGGGCCTTCGCCTGCACCATGATGGCCGCGTACTCCGCGGGCAGCTTCAGGGCGCGCGGGTGCTGGGCGAGTACGCTCGCGACCACGGTCTGCGGCGAGAGCTTTCCCGAGCTCTTGACCACGAACTCCGGGCCCACCTTGAACTGACCGGTGACCTCGACCCCCGAGCTCTTCAAGCTGATGCCCGTGGTCTTTGCAGCCAGCGTCAGTTCGCTCTTGCCCATCACGAACGGGTTGCCGTCCGCCTCGACGACCAGACCGTAGGCGACGTCACCGCTCATGTCTCCGGTGCCCACCGCGACGGACTCCTTCCCGGATTTCGTCGATACCTTGAGCCGGGGCTTGTCCAGCTTGCCGGCGAACGCCTGACTCCCTCGCCCCCCGAGATGGATCATGTCGTTGTCCATCACGACCGCGGCCTTCGCGCTCTTGATCTCGACCTTCTCCTTGGTCACCAAGCGCAGCCATTCCGTAGCTTCCTGCTTCACAGCGGCGTCCTTGGCCTCGATCCCTAGCGTGATCTCCTTGGCGTGCACCGTGAAGCCCCCGTCCCTCACGGCCAGGGTCGCGTCGGCCGCCGAGGTGAAGTGCATGTGAGGAGCGTCCAGCCTCAGGTCCGTCAACGACGCCAGGCGCATCTCCTGCTTCGAGGCGAGGAATAGGTCCTCCCCGCTGACGATGCGGATACCACCAGAGCCGTGCCCTAGCTTCTTTTCCACCTGAAAAGGGTGACCCGCGTCACGGTTCTTCCAGTACTCCTGCAACGGGTCCCAGTCTGCGGCCTTGAGCAGCCACTTCTCGACCGGACCCATCGCGAACTTCCGGTCATCGGGGTCCCCGGCGGAGCTCGAGATGAGCGTGATGCCATCTCCAGCGGCGAACAGCTTTCCGCCGGTCCCGAGCGTGATGCCATCTCCCGCGAACATGCCGATCACGGCTGGTGGCCCTGGCTTGAGGCCGACCAGGCTCAGCACCTCGTCGATGATTCCTGCGATGCGGTCATACACGGCCATCACGTCCTTGAACGCCTCGACGACGGGACGGAAGAGGTTGCGTACGTCCTCTGGCCACTTGGCGATCTCGAACTGGAGCACGCGCAGGTCCCCGAAGGTCTTGAGGAAGTCCTCGTCTTTCCCCTCGGATATGGCGGGGTCCTCACCAAAGAGCCGCGAAGTCGCGCCGCCGGTGATCTTGAGGTACGCCGAGCTGCCCGACTGGTTGTGGGTGACCGTACACACGTCGGAGCCGAGATCCTCCGGCGACCCGGCGGATGCAGAGTACTTGAGGCCGAGGCTGCTCAGCTGTCCGGCGAGCCAGGCCGCGGTCCCCTTGTCTGTTCCGTGCTTTTCGATCCTCGAGGAAATGCCGAGCCACGTCTTCGCGAGCTCTGTAGCCCCTTCGTCCGTCGGGACCTTCAGCGTCGAGCCGGAACCTTTGATAGCGCTGGTCAGCGTGACTACGTTGCCCGATGCCGCAGCCGTGGAGCCGATCTGCGACGCGAGCTCGCTGGCGCGATCTGCTGCGTTGGCGAAGGTCGACAGGTCGATGCTCTTCTCGGTGCCATCCACCTCGATCTTCAGCGTCCCGCTGACGACGGAGGCGACGCTGCAGTTACTCAGCGTGCCGACTCCGAACCTCGCGCCGTCGTTGTGCTTGAAGTGGTTGCCCGTGCGCGTGAAGCTTTGCGCCTCGTTCCATCCGAAGTTCCCTCCGCCCTGGTCGCGGTAAAGAATCGTCTCGGACCCGAGCTGAATGGACGCTGGGGAGTTTGCCGTGGTGACCGTCACCGCCACCTCCGCGTGATCCGTGGCGGGTGTGAGCCGCGCCGAGCCAGCCGAGGTGTCATCGATGGTCAGCGTGAGCGTGTGCTTGGTCCCGTTCTTGGTGTCGTAGACGTCGATCTTAGCGTCGTCGCCGGACAGCCCAGTCAGGTCGTAGAGCTCGGGTACGCTGGTCAGACTCGCCCCCCCAGAACCGAAGCTCGCTGCCTGAGGTCGCGCGGCGACGTTCCCGGCTTCGTCGGCCATCGAGAAGCCGGTCTCGCCCGAGCTGCGATCCCAACGCACGAAATCGCCGACGTTCATCGCGGAGTTCAGGCCTTCCTGGGCGTTCCCCCAGATCGCCATCAGGTTCTGGATGCGGGAGCCGATGAAGTTGTCGGTGATCGCCGGCCCGACCTTCCCCAGCACATCACAGAAGCGATGGAAGAAGTTCACCGTCTGCAGGAAGTAGCCGAACGTCTTGGCCGCACCTGGATTGCGGAAGCCCGCCACCGGATACGGATCGAAGGGCTTGATTGCCGGAAAGACACTGGTGTCCCCGCCCGGCGGAAACCCGTTCTTCATCTCGACGTAGTTCCCCTCCCACTCGAGGGGTTGCAGCATCGCTCGCGCCTGCTGCTCGCCGTGACCCAGGTCCTCGAACTGCTGCCGGAAGTCCTCGAGCAGGCCGCCGTCGTAGCCATCTCGAAACTGGGTCTGCTGCAGCGTCTGGCTCTTCTTCTGAGAGGTCTGCCAGTTCGGACCGTACATCAGCGCCTTGAGCCCGTTGTGCACCTCTTCCACGCGGTAATGCAGATCGAGATTGTTGTAGTCGACCATGCGAGGCGTCACGTGAGGCTGAGCATGGTCGAGGGCGGTGATCTGTCCGTGTCCTGCACCAGCCGCGATGACCACCTTGGCGGAAGCAGCGAGGGTATTGGACGCGGTGCAGGCCATCACCATGTTGGCGTTCGAGTACTGCAGCCACTTGCCGCCGACCTGCCACATGGAATGGCTTCCGCTCTGGTACAGCGCGACCTTGTTCACATCGATGAAGAGGTGACGATCGGATTGCAGGCTCATGCCCGTGTAGCCAAACGTGCCTGCACCGTCTTCGGGCTTGTAGATCGGCAGTCCCATGTTCAATCGAACCTTGGGATTCGGCACGTACACACTGAAGCGGCTCGAGCGCACCCGCTCACTCATCGATCACCTCCAGGAACGTCCGAGTGTAGCGGCCAGCCCAGACGCGTCGCAGCAACAGATTCCGCGATCTCCCGCAGCGTCGACGCGCAGCGCCGAGGCGCGTTCGCTGCTCGGTGCCCTGGGCCATGGGTGCTCCGGGAGCCCATCGCGTCACCGTCGGGGTAGAGCGACCGCTTCAGACGCGCAGCCAGGCGGACGCGGCTCCGCTCAGCGACCCTTCGACCGCTTCAGGCTCTCGACCAAGCCGAGCAAGGCGAGACCATACGAGCCAGCGCCAAAGCCAGCGACGCGCGCCACACACACCGCCGCAACCACGCTGGTGTGCCGGAACTCCTCACGTGCGTCGGGATTCGAGAGATGAAGCTCGACGCAGGGCAGTCCGCTGGCCTTGATCGCATCGTGAAGCGCGTAGCTGTAGTGCGTGAGCGCGCCGGGATTGATCAGAATCCCTGCGAAACCTGCGTCCGCCGCGTCGCCAAGCCACCCCACGAGCTCGCCTTCGTAGTTCGACTGTCGACAGTCGACCCGGGCGCCGTGCTCTGCGGCCAAGCTCTCCAATTCCGCATGGATTTGAGCCAGGGTCTGCTCGCCATAGATCTCGGGCTCTCGCTTGCCCAGACGCTGCAGATTGGGACCGCTGAGGACGAGGATCCGAAAACTCTCGGTGGCGCCCTCGAGCGACCGACGCCGCTTCGAAGCCCCCGCCGGCGCGTGCCGCGCCGCTTGCTGATTCACGCGCTTCGTCGCCATTGAGACCTGCCAGCGTCGGGCCGGCGACCGGCTACTCGAGCTCGCTGAGCAGCCTCGGCGCGGTGGTGCGCAGCATGAACCGCCCTTTTCCGAAGTTGCCATCAGGCTTCATGGTCAGCGCCAAGAAGTACATCTCGTTCACCACCCGGATCAGCGTGACCATCCGCTCCGACTTGAAGCTCACCTCCTTGGTGTCTCCAGCATCGAGCATCTCGGTCGCGCGCTGGATGGCTTTGACGACGACGCTGACTTCAGCGCCCACCGCCTCGATGTCCATCCCTGCTTCGGGCTTCACGTAGGTCTCGAGGGCGATGCCCTCGAAGTCCATCAGCACACCGGCCAGCCCACCGTCGGTCCCCTCAACCACGCCTTCGAGCGCCTCACGAAACATCAACTCGAGCCTAGCCGGAATCCCGTAAAACGTGAATCTTTCTGAGGATCCCCAGCGATTCGGCGCCGGGGCCCTGGGCCGCGCCAGCGCACGGACCAGGGCACCGAGCGGCACCCTCGGCTCCTTCAGCTCTGGGTCGCGGGCGCCCCCGAGCGACCGGTCAACGCTTCCCACGCCAACGGTTGGCCGCATCGAACGGCCAGCCGAGGGCAGCTCGGAGCGCTGCCCAGAGCACCGTCTCACCCCCGAACCCGGCTCCTCCGCTGGATCGCTGGCACCACGAATTCGCTCGTCGTATCCAAGGCTTGGAGCGTCGACTCAGGGGCAAACACGACCCGGAGTGTGCGCAGGGGGCAGGCCCCAGCGCGAAATCTTGGCGGGCCGCCACCGGCGGACTTGCACCCTCCGGGCAACTGGGCCATGCCCGCACCCGAGGTCGCCCGCCTGGGTGCGCGCCAGCGACCTTGACCCTGTGGAGGTCTGCCGGCTACTTTCCCGTCTCCCGCGGGCCCGGCAGTGGTCCATTAACAGAAGTCACTGAATCACTATGCGCGCGCGAGCGGGCGATCCGCCCCGCACCATGCCCCAGAAGATCCTCGCGGGACGTAGCGACGACCCGCTGCTCCAGAACGATCTGACGCGAGTCAAAGTCGATCAGGTCATTCTCGCGAGGGATCCATCCCGCACCATCAACGAGGCGCTCGCCCGTGGGCTGCGGAAGGCCGCCGTGGAAACGGCGGTCGCCTACGAGACCCACTGCGTTGCCCGCAAGGGCGAGGACGCAACCAGTCGGGTGCCAGACAGCATCGTCCAGCAGGGCGTCCTGCTATCGCGCGCTGGGATTGGCTTCCCTGCAGCGGTCCATCTCGAGCGCTTTGGCTCGCCCGCACGCTTGGCGGTGACCGACGAACCGCGCATGGCAGCGACTGGAGGTGTGGGGATGCTCACGCTGGTCGTTTCGCCGTCTCAGCTGGCAGACGCGATGCTGGCCGGCTCGCTCCGGGTTCGCCCACCGCGCAGTGTCCAGGTTCTGCTGAGCGGCCGTATCCGGCCCTTCGTCTGCGTGCGAGACGTCGCGTTGGAGCTCTTGCGCCGCGGGATCGGCGAGATCATCGAGCGCATCGATCGCGAACACGGAGCACCGGTGGTGGTGGAGTTCGCCGGCCCCTCGGCACGCCTGATCTCGGTGCCGGATCGCGCCGTGCTCTGCGCGCTGGCCCCGCAGCTGGGAGCTGCCGGTGCCGTGTTCGTCAGCGACGAGAAGACCGAGGTCTATCTGCGAGACCAGCGGCGGTCCAAGGCGCATCGGGCCCTGTCTCCCGACGCGGGCGCGCCCTGCGACGACGTGCTGACGGTCGATCTCTCCGCGGTCGATCCGCTCGTGCTCGACGTGGATGGCAAGGTGAAGCCCGTGCGAGAGCTGAAGGGCAAGCCCGTACGCCAGGTCATCCTGGGGGGTGACTGTGGCGCGAGTCTGCGCGACATCCTGGCGGCAGCGGCATTGCTCAAGAGCAAGCGTGTCCCTCCAAAGCTGGACTTGCTGCTGGTTCCACCTTCACGGCAGGTGCTCGAGGTGCTGGCCAAGGCCGGCGCCCTGGTCGACTTGATCGCCACCGGGGCTCGTCTGTTGGAGCCCGACCACCGCGTGCTCACCGGAGAGCTGTATCCACCGCCCAGCGAAGGCGTCAGCCTGCGAACCTTCGACCCCGAACCCGGCTCGGAGGGCCGCTTCGTCGTGGGCTCGGCGGAGACCCTGGCCTACGCGGTCGCCTATGGGGAGGTCGGAGATCCCCGTAGCTTC
The DNA here is from genome assembly GCA_041389745.1 of Polyangiaceae bacterium. Classification (GTDB taxonomy): domain Bacteria; phylum Myxococcota_A; class Polyangia; order Polyangiales; family Polyangiaceae; genus JAHBVY01. The sequence goes on along the minus strand of JAWKRF010000017.1, from coordinate 112,392 downwards.
AAGCGTCCGGTTCGCGTCACCGTACCGCGAGCGCTGCCGACCGACGACGTGCTGGTCGTACGCAAGACCAAGGGCAAGGCCAAGGCGATGGAGGACGATCCGTCCAAACATCACTTCCCCGCGGCAGTGCCATGGAGTGGAGAAACCAGGCTCCAGGTGGTGAACACTGCGGCGAGCGTCGAGAGCCCCTCTGCGTTCGTGCTCTCGGATCCGAGCGACGTGAACTGGCTGGCCCGTAGCGCCCCGATCTTGGCGCCAGCGCTCCGCGCCGTGGTCGCGCCATACGTGCCCTCCGCGCTGGTGCCCCTGCTCTCTGGACTGGGCGTCCTGGCCCTGAGCGCCGATAGCGAGACGGTCAGCCGCTTGGCGCAGCAAGCAGAGCTGGTCTTGCCCGCGCCGGAGAGCTGGGACGGCGAGAAGACGCTGCACGCCAAGGCTGGCGACCAGCAGTTCGAGCTGACCTGGCTCGCGCTGGACGCCGAGCGCAACTGGACCAAGCTGGGAACGGCGGGCGAGGCCGGCCCCCAGAAGGCCCGCAAGACCGCGCCCGCCTGACGTCCCTCACGACTCGAGGAGGCGCGAGTCCAGCCGCCGGAGAGCAGGCCCGCTCCGATGCGGCGCGGGAAACAGCGGCGCCGCGGGAAACAGCGGCGCCGCGGGAAACAGCGGCGCCGCGGAAAACAGCGGCGCCGCGGAAAACAGCGCGCAGCCCACGGAAACAGCACGCGTGAGGACCAGCGGATGGCGCTTGGGGCAGGCGCGCTGTGATACGCTGCGCAGCGTGAAGCTCTCTCCGATCGCCCTGGTTTCCAGCGCACTGCTGATTGCTCCCGCCGCGCTGGCGCAGCCCGCCCCCGAGGACGCCGCCAGCGCGTCCGATGCATCCCCTGCCACCGACGCCACGCCGGAAACGCCCACCGCGTCGCCCGAGGTGCAGAAACAGGTTGGCATGGGCACCGAGAAGGAGGACCCCGGTGCGGTGCCCCCTCCCCCCAAACCCGAACAACCGACGACGCGCCCCGAGTCCCGGGAAGTCGGAGAAGACGACACCTTCGGGCACGGCATGCAGGTTGGCCTGCGCGGTGCGTTTCTCGGCGGATACAAGATGGTGTTTCGGTACGACCAGTCACCGCTGTGCAAGGAGCCGGATGCGAGCAAGGCAGCCAAGGATCAACAGAAGTTCTGTGGCTATGGTGCGCAGCCCATGATCGACTTGGCGGTATCGTTCGCGCCGCTGGACTCCATCGAGCCGTTCCTGTGGGCGCGCTTCGGCCTCGACGGAGAGAGCCAGACCAACACGAACCCGCTGAAGGTCTTCGGGGCCGGTCTCCGCGCGTACACCATGAGCGACTCCCGCTTCAAAATCTTCATCGAGCCAGCGGTCGGCATCGAGAGCGAGGACGGCGCGGGAAACAAAGACTTCAACTTCCCTGGCGATGACACCTACAACCCGGAGTACAAGACCGACTTCGTGTTTCATCTCGCGGCGGGGCCGCAGTACGACTTCGCGAAGGCCGTCGGCGCATATATCCATGCGGGAATGACCGTGGGGGTGCTGCGCTCGATCAACGCGACGATGGAGATCGGCGGCGGAGTCCAGATTCGCGTACCTTGAATCGCAGCGCGACGCTTCCCGCCACGCCAACTTGCTTCGAGGTCTGGACCGCAGTGGCGAGTCACGCTACACCGCCGCGTCATGACGAGTCGTCCGTTTCGAGTGCTTGGCGTGCAACAGATCGCGATTGGCGGGGCCGACAAGGGCGCCTTGCAGAAGCTCTGGCTCGAGGTGTTCGGACTGGCGAAGGTCGGCGAGTTCCGGAGCGAGCGTGAGAACGTCGACGAGGACATCGCCGTCTGCGGAAAAGGTCCGTTCAAGGTCGAGATCGACCTCATGCAGCCCATCGACCCCGAGAAGAAGCCAAAGGTCAACGAGCCACCGCTGAACCATCTGGGGCTGTGGATCGACGATCTCCAGAGCGCGGTCGGCTGGCTCGAGGGTCAGGGCGTTCGCTTCACCCCCGGAGGCATTCGCAAGGGCGCCGCTGGGCACGACGTGTGCTTCATCCATCCGAAGGGGAACGCGGACGCTCCCATCGGGGGGGAGGGCGTGCTCATCGAGCTCGTGCAAGCACCCGCAGAGGTCATCGCAGCCTTCGACGCCATCGGCTGAGGCGCTCAAGTCCTGAGCTTGCGATCCATCAGGATACGCTCGAGCGCCTCCCCGGCCGCGCGCACGAAGAGTTCTGCTCGACGCGTGATGCGACCGCTATCCTGGGTCAACGTGGATACCACGACGAGCGCGACCCGGGCGCCGACGCGCACGGGCTGCACCAGGACCTCGCCCAGGGGTTGATTCAGCAGCTGCCCGAGCTCGGCGTGCACGGGTGTCTGCGGGAGTTCACCGAGGTAGTAGCCGGCCTCGCACGCGGTCGCCACGACGCTAGGTTTATCCGTGGGGATCCTAAGATCGTTGAGCGCCAGCTCACCCATGCTCCGCGCCGCGGCGCGCCCGACGTACTCACTGGCGCGTACAGCCAGGACCACCACGCGCGGTGAGAGCGCCTCGAATCCGCGCGTCAGGTGCAACACGACTTCGTCGGCGCTGACAGACTGCATCAGCAGGGTGAGCACTTGCTCATCATGCGCGGCGACCTGCTCCTCGCTGGCTGGAGCGGGGGCTGGAGGCGGGTTGAGGCTGCTCCGCGAGCGACGCACGAGCGGGATCGCGGCGTCCGACGGCGGCCGAGGCTGTGCGTAGTCCCGAGTCTGGGGCACCGGGGTGCCAGGCGGAGGACCAAGGTCAGGGATCCGAGCGCGGTGGACTGGAGCGATCACGCGCTCGGGCCGAGCTACTTGAGTCCCGAAGGCTGGAGTGCGCTCCGAGTGCGGCGTGCCACGGGAGATGCCTTTCAGCGCTCGCACCAGCTCGCTCACGCTGGCCTGGAGTACCCGCACGGGCACGCCGAGCTGATAGGAGAACTCCCGAGCGACATGTGGGTCGAGGGGGTCTGCGGTCGCGACATCGACGGTCTGCGTTCTTGAATCCCTACGGATCGGCACGGCGAGCAAGCGCTCACACATTCCGTATGGAATCTCTAGGAGCACGTCCTCGGCCACGGCAACCCGCTTGATGATGGGAACGCTGGCGCGCTCGGCAGCGCGCAGCAGCACCTGTTCGACTCGCGGCTCGCGCTCGGCCAAGACGGCGAGGAACGCTTCGCCTCGGTTGACCCAGCGCCGCAGCGCCTCCTCGATGGCGTCGACCGGCACCGAGCCGGAGCGAGCCAACCTACGCGCAAGGTCCACCGACACCACCAGAGAATCGGCGACGACGGGCAGCCGACGCAAGCGCTCACCACCACATCAGTCGTTTGCTCCAGACAAGCGGAGCGGTAGCCCGAATGCGCCGAAGCGGCGCCCGCTCACTTCGAGAACTGGTAGACGACTTCCGTCTTGCGCACCAAGCCGAGCTCGTCGCGAGCAACCTGCTCGACAGCGGTCGGATCCTGTTTGATGCGCTTCACTTCCGCCCGAAGTTCGTGGATCTCCTGACTCAGGCGCGAGACCTCGTCGTCCACTTCGGCTCGCTCCGCGCGCAGCCGATCGAGCCGCGGGAGTCCCTCCGGCGACAGCATCAACCAGGGCACCGAGACCGCAGCCAGCGCCAGGATGGCGATGGGCAGGACGCGCTCGAAGAACAGCTGACGATGCAACATGCTGCATGTCGTGACCCAGCCGCGCGCGCCGGGCCAAGTATTCGTGCACGGTAAATGCTGTTGAGCCAGGAAGTGTACATGCTCACTGAACGGGTCTGCGTGCCGCGATCCGGAGCCGCGTTTCAGCTTCTGGAGCGGCGCTCGGCCGCCGGTTCAGGTGTCAATTCCTCGGGCGTTTCGCTATGATGCGCCGCCCTGGGCGGTACTAGCCAAACACCCGATTGCTGAGTTCGTCACTCCCACGTTCACTCATGGATAATCCACCCCCACGGGTTGGTGGTTCCGCGAGGGAGTTGGGGGTGAGCGGACCGAAGCGCGTCAACCCGGAACAATACAGCATGGTCGAGATGGACATACTGCGTGCGGAGCTGGAACGACTGTTCGAGCTCGATGAAATCATCAACCTCACGCGTGGCGTGCTGGGGATCGAGCCCGAACAGGTAGGCGGCACGGCAGCGAAAGGTTCTTTCGTTCGCGCGCTGACCGAGCACTGCGTGGAGGCGGACGCGATCGAAGCGCTGTGCGACGCGGTCCTCGCGAGCAAGGAGGACACCAGCCCCAAGCTCAGCCAGATCCGAGTGCACGGGCTGCTCCAGCCAGAGGAGCTCGAGCTGGGCAAGGCGTTCGGTGACTTCCAGCTGACACGCAAGCTGGGAGAGGGGCGCCTCGGCGTGAGCTATCTCGCCCGCCGCGGTGACCAGGACTACCGGGTGAAGGTACTGCGCCGGGAAGCCACGCGAGACCAGCGCGGGCTGATGCGTTTTCTCACGGTAACGCGCCTGGTGGGTCAGACTCAGCACGCCGGTTTGCCCGGGGAGCTCGAGGTCGGCGACGTCGACGGGCGCTACTACGTCGCACACCATTTCGTCGACGCTCAGCCGCTTGCAGCACGCATCGAGCGCACCGGACCGATGCACATCAACGAGGCGCGGGCGCTGCTCCAGGGGATCCTCGAGCCCCTGGCGGCCCTGCACAAGCGGCGCATCGCTCATGGCGACCTGAGGCTGGAGAACGTCCTGGTGTCACGCGGTAGCGATGGCACCAGTCGCCTCGTCCTGCTCGATGCAGGCTCGGATCGCCTTCGCGCGCGTGCGCGCGTGAACAGCGGACAGCGAGAGCTGTTCAGCACCGTCGGTTCGCCCAAGACCGTGTCGCCCGAACAGATCCGCGGCATGGGCGCCGACCCACGAGCTGACGTCTACTCATTCGGCGCACTGCTCTTCGAGGTGTTGAGCGGAAAGCCGCCATTCGAGGCGAAGACCGCGATCGACGCCGCGATCGGTCACCTGAAGCAGGAGCCGCCGGCGCCCAGCACGGTGGCTCCTCGCGGCTGGATCACGACCGAGCTCGACGAGTTCGTGTTGCGACTGCTGAACAAGGACCCCGACAAGCGCCCGGCTGACGCTCGCGTCCTGCTGGAGAGCTTGGAGACGCTCGGGCGCGGCAGTGTCAGCAAGCGGGAACAGAAGATCGACGACAGCGAGCTGGACGCGCGCATCGATGCCCTGGTCGCTGATGCCGAAGACGCCGACGCGGCCCTGGCCCTCGAGGCGGCGGTGGAAGAAGGCGCGGACGCCGCACGGGTAGCCGAAGCCTTCAGCATGGCGGCAGACCAACTGGAGGCCTCCGACAAGGACCAGAAGGAGGCCAAGAAGGGCCTGCTGTTCCGCGCGGCACGCCTGTATGAGCACGCCAAGGTCGACGAGAAGGCCGAGCAGGTCTACGTCTGGCTCACGGAGCTAGACCCGAGCGACGACATCGCCGTCACCGGTCTGGAGGATACGCGCCGCCGCCTCGGGAAGTACGAGGAGCTCGTGGAGATGCTGCTGGCGCGCTCCGAAGGAGCCGAGAGCCGCACCGAGCGTGCCCGCGCGCTGGCCGAGATCGGGCACTTGTACGCTCACGAACTCGATGATCACGAGCAAGCCTTGGTCGCCTACACCCAGGCCTACTGCGAGGACGCCGAGAGCGACGAGTACGCAGAGCAAATCGAGAAGCTCGTGGGCTCGAACAACGAAGCCTGGAACGAGGTGCTCGGCACGTGCAACGAAGCCGTGAGCGAAGACCTGCCGTTCGAGGTGAAGAACCTGCTCTTGCTGCGCATGGGCAAGTGGTACGCCGAAGGAGTCAGTCGTCCGGACCTCGCCCTGCCCTGCTACCAGGCGGTGATCGCGAATGAACCGGCCAACGAGGCTGCGCTCGACGGCATGACACGCATCTACCGCAAGGCCCAGCAGTGGCCGGAACTCGGTATGGTGCTGACCCGGCGCGCCGACGCCGCGCCCACCCCCGCGAGGGCGCGCGATTTCCGCGCGGAAGCCGCCGAGATCCTCGAGCATCAGCTCGGAGATACTGGCGGTGCGCGAGACCTGTACGAACAGGTGCTGACGGAGGACCCCGGCCACACCAGGGCGAGCGAGGCGCTGGCCAAGATCTACGAACGCACCGGCGACTACGCGGGGCTGGTCAAGATCCTCGACCGCCGCGCGGACGCCTTGCGAGGTGACGAGAAGCTCTACGTGATGTGCCGCGCAGCAGAGATCCACGAGGACAACCTGCGAGACGACGCCGAGGCCACGCGGCGCTACCAGGCCGTGCTCGCGGAGGACAACTCCAACCTAGACGCGCTGCGTGGCTTGGATCGCTTGCTGAGCAAGGCCGGTCGCTACCAGGAGCTGCTGGACAACCTCGCCCGGCAGATCCAGCTCGCCGCCACGCCTCGCCAGAAGATCACCCTGCTGGAGCGTGTGGCGGGCATCCACGACGAGGAGTTCCTCGACCACGCCAAGGCGACTGACGCTTGGGAGTCGATCCTCAAGATCGACCCCGCCCACGAGTCGGCGCTGACCGCGCTGTCGCGCCACTATCGTGCCCTCGATCGCTGGGAGGATCTCGCAGAGCTCTACGAGCAGCACCTCAAGCTGGTCACGGAGCCCAGCCGTCGCGTGGAGCTGGCGCTCGCCCAGGGCCGCGTCCTCAGCGAACAGATCGGCAGCCCCGAGCGGGCGACACATGCGTATGAGCGGGTGCTGGAGGTGGATCCAGAGCACGCCGGTGCGCTGGAAGCGCTGGCTCGGCTGCGCGAGTCGAGCGGCGACGCCGACGCGGCCCTCGACGCCATCGAAGCCCTGGCCTCCAAGGCTAGCTCCCCCGAGGCCAAGGCCGAACAGTACATCCGTGCGGCAAAGATCCTCGAGGGTCGTGGAGACCGGGATGGCGCCATCGACCGCTACAAGCTGGCGCTGGATGCCAACCCCAAGGACGCGACGGCCGCGGCGGCGCTGCGCGAGGCGTACGCGGCGCGCGGCGACGCCAACGCGGCGATGCAGCTGTTGCAGCGTGAGCTGGAGCAGACCGAAGGCGACCGCGCGAAGGCCAAGCTCGCGGCAGAGATGGCCAAGCTCGCTCGCGATCGCCTGAAAGACGACGGAAAGGCGGAGGAAGCCGCGAAGAAGGCGCTCGGCTTCGACCCGACCAACCTGCTTGCGCTCAGCATCCTTGGCGATCAGGCATTCGCCGCCAGGCGCTTCGTGGAGGCGGCAGCGCACTACGAGCTGGTCGCGAATCGAGCGGACTCGCTGGAGAAGGCCGAGGCCACACGCATCCTCGTCAACTTCGTGGACGCGCTCAGCCAGAGTGGGTCCACGGAGAAGGCGCTCGCGCCGATGGACACGCTCCAGCGTATCGCTCCGGACGATCGCGAGGCGTTGATGCGTGTCGCACGGGTCACCTTCGAGCACGGCGCTCCAGCACGCGCGTACGAGATGTACAGGGACCTGCTCGAGCGCTTCGCCAAGGACTTGTCGAACACCGAGCACGCTGCTGCGCTGTACCGCTTGGGAGAATCCGCACGTCGCTTGGGCAAGCTCGACGAGGCCAAGGCCCCGCTCGAGGAGGCGCTGGACCTGAACCCATCGGACCTCACCCCCATGAGCTCCCTGGCCGAACTCCTGATCGAGAAGGGCGACTACCAAGCCGCCTTGAGCATCAAGAGCCAGCATCTCGAAGCCGTCGAAGGCGACGAGCGGGTTCGCCTGCTGATGGAGATGGGTGACATCGCCTCGGAGCAGCTCAACGATCGCACGCAGGCGGCGAAGAGCTACGTGGCCGCGCTCGAGGAGAAGCCCGATGACCGACGCCTGCTGACGAAGCTGATGCAGCTCTACAGCGAGGAGAAGGACTGGGGCAAGCTGGTCGAGGTCGTGCTTCGACTCGCGGAGTTCGTGGACGACTCGCGCCAGAAGGCGAAGTACATGCACACCGCCGCGATCGTTTCCGGGCGGCAAATGGGTGACGTCGACCGCGCCATCGAATACTACGAGAAGGTACTCGAACTCGACCCCGAGATGACCAAGGCGCTCAGTGAAGCGATCGAGCTGCAGCGCCAGCGGGGCGACTACGAGGCGGTCGAGAAGCTACTCAAGCGTCGGCTCAAGCGTGCCTCGGAGAAGAAGGACACGAAGACGCTGCTCGAGACCTTCACCGAGCTCGGTGGGCTCTACGAGAAGCAGCTCGGGTGGACCGACAAGGCGATCGACGCCTACGAGGCGGCTCACACGCTGGATCCAGAGAACAAGGAGCGGAGCGAGCTACTCGCCAACCTCTACGCGTCGGATCCTCACAAGCACCTGGGCAAGGCCGTCACGGCTCAGCTCGCGATCCTGCGCCAGAACCCGTACCGCCCCGATTCGTACAAGCTGCTGCGACGGCTGTACACCGAGGTCAAGCGGGCGGACGCCGCGTGGTGCTTGTGCCAGGCCTTGTTCGTGATGAACCTCGCGGAACCAGATGAGGAGCGCTTCTTCCGCCGCATGCGCGCGGAGACCCCTGCGCACGCTCAGGACGCCTTCAATGACGAGGATTGGCTGACGCGCGTGTTCCACAACTTCGCGGACCCGCTGCTCACCAGCGTGTTCGCGCTGATCGAGCCCGCGGTGATCCTCACGCGTGGTCAGAGCTTCGCTGACCTCGGTTACGACCAGTCGTATCAAGTCGACCTGGCGACGGATCCGTACCCCATGAGCCAGACGTTGCACTACGCGGCCGGTGTGCTGGGGATGCAGCCGCCACCCACGTTCCACAACCCGAACGATCCGGGGGGCCTGTCCTTCCTCCACGCCCACGCGCCGTCCATCGTGCTGGGCACCGCAGCGCTGAGCGCGGAGGTCCCGCCGCAGGCCGCAGCATTCATCGCCGCCAGACACCTGACCTACTTCCGACCTGGGATGTACGTCCGCCACCTGGTGCCTTCCGGCACCGGGTTGAAGTCCTGGCTGTTCGCGGCGATCAAGCTCAACGCACCGCAGTTCCCCGTCGCTCCATCCCTCGAGGGGCCGGTGCGCGACTCGATTGAAGCGCTGGAGCGGCACCTGTCAGCGCAGGCACGAGATCAGCTGGCTCGGGTCGTGTCCAAGTTGCTGGAGAGCGGAGGCGCTCTCGATCTGAAGCGCTGGGTGGCTGGGGTCGATCTGACCGCTGACCGCGCCGGTCTGGTGGTGTGCCACGACCTGGAGACCGCGGCCGAGATCATCAAGGCGTCGGATGAAGCATCGAGCGCCGTGCCCGCGCAGGAACGCCTCAAGGAGCTGGTGTTGTACGGGGTGAGTGAGCCCTTCTTCGAGCTGCGCCAGCGCCTGATGATCGCCGTCGACTCCTGAGGGACCTGGATCTCCGAGCCCCGAGGAGGGCTCGGAGCATCACAAAAGGCCGCGGTCACGAAATAAGGCCCCTCGCTCCACGAAGAGCTTGGGTAATGACGACGTCGACCCTGCAGTCTCCATGGCAGGCCGCTGGCTGGTGGCAGCGGTCCAGCGAGCTGTTCTGGACGCGAAGTGGTTCCGGGACCGAGGCGCGTCCGGTGACTGGCTGGGCTAACCTGACCCGCGCCCAGGAAGCCATGAGCACCAGCGCTCCCCCTCCCATGGACGCCCCGAGTCCTCAGTTCAGTCGTGCCCTCGCCGAGCTACGCCCCGCCCTTCAGGGCTACATCCGGAGGCGTCTGGGCCCTGCCAGCCAGGCCGATGTCGAGGACTGCCTGAGCGAGACCCTGCGCCGCGCCCTCGAGGGCCGCGCGAAGCTGCGCTCTCTCGAGGATTTGAGCCGCTGGGTGTTCGGGATCGCGAGGTACGTCACCATCGACAAACGGCGAGGCGCAGCGCGGGAGGTCGTGCTCGACGTCGCGGCGGATGCTGCCTGGGACGGTGCTTCGCCAGAGCGCGCCCTCATCGAGCGCCGCCGCAAGCAAGCGCTGCTGCAGGCTCTCGAGACGCTTCCAGCACAGGAACGACGAGCGCTCATTTTTTTCCACTCAGAAAACAAGAGCTACAAGGAAATCGCCCAGATGCTGGGTGTCCCCATGGGCACGGTCTGCACCTGGATCGCTCGCGCCCGCAAGCGGCTCGAGCAGGAGCTCAGTGAGGCTTGATCATGAGAACGAACCAAGAGCAGACAGTCCTTGAGCTGGACGAGTCGGGGCACTTGAGCGACGAGGCCATCGTCGCGTGCGCAGACGGTCAGCTGGAATCGTTGAGCCCGCTGGTACTGCGGCACCTCGATGGATGCGATGCCTGCAGTCAAGAGGTCAGCGCTGCAGCAGAGCTGAGCCTGCGCTTCGACCTGGCGTTGGCTCCCGAGGTTGAACAGGCGCTGCTGCCAGCGGCCGCAGCCAAGCGCGGGGTGCCCAAGGCGGCCCTCGCTGCGGGGCTGATGATCGCACTCGTGGGGCTGTTACCCAGCGTGGTGAACTCCGCGGCAGGCTTCGACGCGCGCCCGCTGCTTCGGGCCCTGGCGGTGACGTTGCGTTCGTTGCCGCAGCTCGTCAGTTCGTTTCGCGGTGGGGGGAGTCTCCTCGGGACCGCCGCTCCATTCGTCTTGTCGGTGATCCTGCTGGGGGTCGGCACCGCAATCGCCCTGCGTCAAACTCTTGCCACGAGGAATCAAAATGCTTGATCCGTCTGTCATCCGACGCTTTGGCGGAGTCCTGGCTTCCGTCAGCGTCCTCCTGCTGTGGCCGAACAACGGGCGCGCGGAGGTCGAGCGCGCCGGAGAGTGGCCGGAGACATCTCCCAAGGTGTCCCTCTCGCTCTCGCGCGCCTCGCGCTCGGAAGCCCTGAAGAAGCTCGCCGACGCGGCTCATTGGAACGTGGTCTACCGTGGCCCGGAGGGCACGCCGATAGACCTTCACGTCAAGCACGTACCCGCGGACGACGTGATGCAGGCGCTGTTCGCAGACGCCCAGTACCGTGCGGAACGCAAGGGTGATCTGATCAGCATCATTCCCGCGCCCGCCGCGGCGCCCGAGCCGACCAAGCCCGAGGTGCCGAGCGAGGTCCCGACCGCCGCTTCAACTGGCGCGGCGGCCGCTCCCAGCGCGAGCAGCGAGGACGAACCGAACGTGGGAGAGGTGACGCCGCCGCCCCTACCAACGCCACCAACACCTCCGAGCGCCGCGAGCGCACCGGGGATCAGCCTGAGCAAGGACGCGAGCGCCGCGAAGGACGGTAGCGACCGCGTGGTGACTGGAAGCTCTGTCACCATCGGCAAGGACGAAGTCGTTCACGACCTGATGGTGATGGGCGGCAACGCCGAAGTCCTCGGTATGGTCACGGGCGATCTCACCGTCATGGGGGGGCGCGCTGTCCTGCGTCCAGGCGGAAGAGTGAACGGAGACGCTGCGGTCGTCGGGGGAAACCTCGAGCTGCAAGACGACACCGAGGTCGGAGGCGACGTCGGCGTGATGGGTGGAAAGCTCACCCGCGCAGAAGGAGCGAAGGTCCTGGGAGAGGTTCAGACCAACGCGTCCGGTGATGTCCACGGGGAAGGACGCAGGGAAGGAGGCAGGGCCATGGGAGTGATCGAGGAGATCGGGTCGGCGCTGACGAAGAGCGCGCTCTTGTTCGTGTTCGGCGTGGTGCTGATGGCGCTTGCCACGCGCCGCATGGATGCGCTCAGCCAGGAGGTGACCCTGCGTCCGATGCGCAGCTTCGCGCTCGGCGTGGTCTCGTGGCTCGCGGCAATGGTCGGCTTCATCGTGCTGTGTGTGACGGTGATCGGGATCCCCATCGCGCTGCTCGGAGTGCTGGTACTGGTATTCGTCAGCTACGCCGGGATCTGCGCCGTGCTGCAGACCCTCGGAGGCACCTTGGTGCGCCACCGCACCGCAAACCCTTACACCCACCTCGCCGTTGGCTGCGCCGTCTTCTTGCTCGTCGGCGCCATTCCCTGGCTGGGCGGCTTCTTCACCTTCGCGGTAGTGACGATGGGACTCGGGGCTGCCATCGCGAGCCGCAAGCTGAGCCTCCGCCTGCGACCGACTCCCGCCTGACGGGCGGCGTTCCCACTCAGAGAAGCCCCGCGCGATCGCGCGGGGCTCTTGCGTGCGTCGGGTCCCGCCGAGCTACTTCTGCCGCAACACGCTGCCGCGATTGAGTCGATTCCTCAGGGTTCCACCTCGTAGCGACGAACCACTGCCTGGGTCGAAGCGGAGCTTGCCTACCGGACCGCTCAATCTCCAGGCGTAGGAGCCGTCCGGCTTCTTTGCCCGCTTCACCTTGGGGTCCAGATCAAGCACCCCCGGCGGGCCACCAGGCTTGCCCAGCAACGCCCCGGTCATCTCGTTCTTGTTGCGGTACGCGTCCTTGAACGCGAAGCTCAGACTCATTTCCGCAAGGGAACTATCAAAGGGATCGCGCAGCTTGATCTTGCCCGCGGCGTCGACCTTGATGTCCTTCCCGTCGCACTTGAGCGCCGACACTGTCACGGTGCCGGCTTGCGCTTCCGCCTTGAGCGAGAGCGTGCCAGCCTTGATCTCGGGCAGGGCGATGGTGTCCCGGATCTTGGTCTTTCCGTCTCCGACGCGGAGCTCCTGGATCTCCAGCTCGATGCTCCCGTCGGCCTCGGCTAATTTTCCCCCTGGAATCGTTAGATCAACGGTACCCGTCAAAGCGCCCTGCATCGGGATGCCGGTAGCGCCCTGGAGGAAGGGCAGCTTGCCTACGCCCAAGTCCTGAACTTCGACGTGGACTTGCTGAGTCTCGTTCTCAGCGACATAGGTCCCGCTGATCGTCCCGTCGAACGCCTCGGCGTCGAAGCTGACGGACGTGTCACCGACGATGGCGGACCAGATCGACGCCCTGGCGGTGGCACGAGTGATGGAGAAGCGCTCGGCTTTCCCCAGCTTCCCTTCCTCCGTCACTTTCGGCTGCCCCACGAGCTCCACGTCTTCCAGCTCGACGCCGCTCAGCCAGTAGGTGTCGAGATCGCCAATTCGGAGCGTGAGCGGGTTGTCATCGCCCTGGCGTGCATTGAACTCCGCCTCGAGCTTCGCCTTCGCCCGGTCCATCGGCAACGTCAGGTACAGGAAGCAGACCAGCGCGAACAGGTAGAACAGCGGGTACCCCACCCACTTGAGGATCTTCTTGCCGCGGGGACTCATCCTTCTTCCCCCTTTGCTTCGTCGCCCGACGGCTTCTTCTCCGGCTCCTTGCGGTCGAACGCGGAGACCGTCATCGAAACATCATACTGATCGGGCACAGAACCGCTGCGACGGACATTCAGCTTCGAGATCTTGACTGGATACCCCGATCGTTCAATCGCCTCCATGAACTTGGCGAGCGGCAGCATGCCGACCTTCCGCAGCGTGATGCGCGTCGAACGTTCTTCGTAGAGCTTTCCGTGCGGTACCGTCGCCTGGTCCTGACTCTCCGGGATATCGACCTTGTTCTGCTTGGCGAGCCTGTCCAGGAAGCCCGCCAACGCAGGGGTCGTCTTGGCATAGCGCTCGACGACGGCGTCCTGATTGGCGGAGCGGGCAGCGTACTGAGCACGGCCTTCGCGGATCTTCCGGATGGCGTCTTGCAGCGCTACGTTGTCGTCTCGCTTGCTGCCCACCGCCTGAGTGATCAGCACAGGGATCCCGAACACCACGAACACCGCGAACACGGCGAAGAGCACCATCGCCAGTCGGCGCTCCCGCGGCTCCAGCTGGGCGAAGCGTTCTCCGATCGTCATTTCTCGCCTCCCTCTTCCTTCTTGGAGGGCTTCTTGGCGCCGCCATCTTCCGGGCAGGCTACGTCGAACTCCAGAACGTACTTCTGTCGGTCGCTGTTCACGACCTGGGTGATCTTCGACACCTTCACGTCGTGAAAGCAGGCGTGCTCCTTGAGCTTGGACGAGATGTTCTGCGCTTCGTCGGTGGACCCGACGATCGCGTTCATCTTCACCTTGCCCCGCTGCATGTCGAACTCCTGGATATCGTGAGTCACCGTGTGGGGCACAGCGCGGCTGATCTCCACGATCACATCAAAGGCGTCGAAGTGCGGCATGGGATCGTTGTCTTGCTTGCCCGGTCCCTTGTCGAGCAACTCGTTCACTCGGTCTGGATCCGACGTCTCCTCCCCGAGGACCTTCATCGACAGCTCCCCCAGCGCGCTACCGAGCGCGGCGTTCTCCTGGTCGAGCGCGCGCATCTCCGCCCAGGTGGAGAAGACGAAGAAGACGAAGATCGTGGCGAACAGGCCGCTCAGAGTCGGAGCTTTTTCCTTGAGGAAAGTAAAGCCACTCTCGAAACCGAGCCCCCCCTGGCGCAGATTCAGGTCTCGCGCCTTCCCTCGCAGACCAAGCGCGATGCCCACCGCCCGTGCGAACCGCGGCAGCGCGGCGAGTTGCTCTGGGGTCGCGTTGTCCAGGCTCAATCCGGGGAGCACCTCCACCGGCGTCCCGAGGTGATAGGAGAGAAACTCCGGGGCGCCGGCTGGCAGCGTGCCCGTGAGGTACACCACCTCGACGCTCTGGCCTCCCTTGGCGAGCCACGCGGTCAGGCTCTGGCGAAGCTCCGCGGCCAGGGCTTCGGCTCCCTCGGGCAGCGTCCCCACTCCACGAGACAGGGTCCGCGCGAACACGGGTTGCCCGCCCTCCATCACGACGAAGTCGGTATGCGAACCGCCAAAGTCAACCACCGCGACAGGCCGGGTCGCCAGGGCTTCGGGAACCAGCTCCGCCAAGTTGGCGAGAGGCAGCGCGCCTGTGGAGACGCGCTCCGGCTCTCGCCCGGTCGCAGTCTTGACCTGCGCAATCACCGCGAGCACGTCGGTTTCGCGAGCGGCGACCGTCAGTACCTCGGCCGTGGGTTCACGGGTCGGGGGCGGGGCGCGGAAGTCGTAGACCACCTCCTCGATGTCGAGAGGCAGCTCGGCCTCCAGCTCGAACGGCAGCACGTCGGCCAGCTGCTTGAGGGCCGTGCCAGGGACGCGAATGCGATGTACGAACGCCTTCTGTCCGTCGATGGCAACCGCGAAGTGCTCACCGGCGTGCAGCAACGGCATCAACGCCTGGCGCAGCGCTTCCGCGGAGTTGACCGTCTGAGCCACGTCCACTTCGGTCATTTGCTCGAGCTCAACCGCACGGTAGCGCGTCCGCAGGAGCACTGCGCGCACGTGGGTGTCTCGTATGTCGATGCCTACGATTCTGGCCATGTCGTTCTAGGGAGCGGGATGAGCATGCGGGGCGAGGGACTACTCCAAGCGGTAATACACGATGCGCCCCGCGGGGTCTGGTTTGAAGTAGTTGGCGAGCGCCGAGTCGGTAGCTCCGTCTGGGAGGTTGGTTGGAGCCGTGCTGGGGTTGTTGGCGGTCGCACCAGTCGCGCCGGCTTCGCTGCCGCCGGCGGCGCCAGGAAGGGTCACGCCGAGGGCTCCCAGAGCATCGGTGATGGCCTGGGGCGGCTCCGGAGCGCCTTGCATGTCGACCACCGCGCGCAGCCGCACGTTCGTCTCGCGCTTCGCGCTCTTCACGTACCCGGTGACCGCGACGTTGAAGACTTTGCTCTCGGTGCTGATGGCTTTCATGGTCTCGTTCGGCGACTTGAACTGGACGGGCTGGAGGCCGAGCGCGGCGAACATCGTCCCGAACATCCCCTTACCGCCCAGAGCGTTGATGAAACCCTTGGGTGAGCTGAACAGGGGCACGCCACGCACGAAGCTCTTGATCATGCTGACCGTCGAAATGAATCGAATCGCCTCTTCGGGATCCGAGCACATCGGCGTGTTCTCCACGGCGTACTGGCAGATGATGGTCCACAGCGCCTGAGCGTTCGCGGTGTTGACGTTGAGCGCGCCCCGACCCCAGACCGTGATCGGTCGCTTCTCGGCGTCTCCAGGCTCTGGCTCGACGAAGTTCGCCCAGATGTCCTCGCTCATCCCACGCACCAAGCGCAGCTCTTCGAGGCTATCGAACGCCGCGTTCTTGCGCACGTAGGGCATGCCGATCTGCTGATAGAAGGAGTCCTCTGGAGCCGCGGTCTGCGCCGTATCCGACCCCAGGAGGCAGACCGCCGCTTGCTGATCGGGGTCCGTCCAGTCGATGAGCGCCGAGCACATCGCCTGACGATCGGTGAACTGGCCATCTGCGTCGCGGTTCTCGAACAGGGCATCGTATTGAATGCCGCTGATCAGCGTCGCCACCGCGGTGCCCGTGCGCACCTGGCTGAAGGCGTCCCCCTTGGCGGGCAGGTTGACATTGATCTTCGAGTCTTCGTCCACGATCTTGATGTCGAAGCCCGCGCCATCGAGGCCCAGGTTCTCGCCTTCTTCCAGGCGGACGCTGGCGAGAGTCTCGAAGCGCTTGCCGCCCGCCTTGTCGTTGAAAGCGCCGAGCACCAGATCCGCAAACTCCCACACCGGGATCTGGAACGACCTCCCCCCCATCAGCAAGAAGATCGGCGCCGCGGCCTTGCGGATCGTTGGCTCCGACGCGAGCAACAGACGGGAGAGGTTCAAGCCGCTCTTCGCGGCGTATTCCGCACGGATCGAGTCACGGTGGGAGAGCGCGCTCGATAGGTCCGCCGTGGACTCGGTCTGGAACTCGGTGAGCATGACCGTGAGCACGGCCAGCGCACCCAGCACCATGATCAACGCCACCCCACGCTCCCGGGAGCGCCGGCTCCGCAGCCGATAGCGCTTCAGCGCCCGCTGTCCGCGTCCCGGGTTCGAGGCGTCCAGGTGTTCAGACGAAGTGCTCATCGCTGCAGCGCCCCCAAGCCAGCGAAGTCCATGGGGGACTGAATCGGGATGTGCACCTTGGTGTCGAACTTGATGGTGCCCTTGGCGCGACCCTGCGCCGAGCGCTGGCCGCCGTTCAGCACCAAGGTGATGTGCACCTGAAAGGGCAGACGATTGGATTGACCGATGGCCTGACTGGAGTCCCACTGCTCACTCCAGCGACCCGTGTAGGGATCGAGGTACTCGAGCTGGAACAGATCGATGTCCGTCGCCAACACCTGGACCCGTCCACCACGATCCGGTTCGAGATCGATGTAGGGAGACTCTCGGCGCACCAGGTCGGTCACGCCGCGTTGCTTTGGATCTTCGGAACCAAAGTAGGACAGCTCGCACTGGTCGGACTCATGCGCGTCACGGTCGAGGCGGCGATGAGCAAACGCCGTGAAATCAACACGATCCGCCGGCGACCCTCGGCTGCCCTTGAACAGGGTCTCGCGTGTGATCAGCGACTGATCGATCGGACGGTTGAAGCTCAGGAAGGCGCTCTGGAGCTCACGAGAGATGCGCTGCATCGCACTCCTGCCTTCGTGATAGCGGCCGCTCACCTCACCCACTCCATCCCGCGTCGTGCGCAGGCCGGAGAAGGCGCCGTACAGCAGCATGCTGATCATCGCCAGGATGGTGATGGCCACCAGCAACTCCAGCAGGGTGAAGCCTGCCAGCGTGCGCCGCACACGCCGGCGAAGACGCCTCGCCGCGCTCACGGGTTCCTCCCCTTCCCACCGCCCAGGACGCTGGGCGAACGCGCGAACGGGCTGTTCGCCGGCGGGCTGCCGCCGCCCTGACTTGCGCCTCCAGTCAGTCCTCCTGCAAGATCTTCCAGCCCTTCCAGACCCGCGGCCGCATTGGGATCCAGCCCGCCCTGCTGTGGATTGGTGACGAACTGCACGGCTGAAAGCTCGCGGCGGTTCTTGCCTTCCTTCCACACCACGGTGACTGTTACCCTACGGATACTAGCCTCGAGCATGGGCTTGAGCTGCGGATAGACCATGCTCATGACGATTCCCGCCACACCGTCGATGGGGTTGCCGCCGGCCTCCGTGAGGGAACTGGCCAGCGTTCCGAGGTCCGGAGGCTGGCTGGTGCCGTCGGCGGCGCTTTGCAGGCTCCCGGACTGGGCCAGCGCGCTGATCGCACCGAGGCCCCCGTTGTCGCCAGCGATGCCGGCGTCGCCAGCGAACGCGCCAGAGCTGGGCTCCGGCAGCTTGATCAGCTCGACCTTCCACTCGCAGCTGAAGCGCTTGTCGCTCTCGTCGGCGCAGCACGGACCGGAGTCCTTCTGATCGATGATCCCGTAGCCCTTCTCCAGCAGGTCGAGCTCGACCTCGTTCATCTTGCAGCGGAGGAGCTCGGGAGCCAGGCTCATGTTCTCGGCGCGCGCGGCGTTGTTGAAGAGCCCCGCCTGCGCGGAGAGGATCACGCTCAGCCCGAGGCCCAGGATGGCGACCGCCACCAGCACCTCGAGCAGGGTGAAGCCCCGTTGGGCCACGCCGATCCGCGGTTCACGGCCGAAGGCGCTCATTCCTCACGCTCCCCGTAGCCGTCATCCTCTCGTGGCGGCTCGAGATCCACCCAGCCCCGCTCGAGCTTGGTGCGGCCAGTGAGTCCGTTGACCAAGATGCTGACGCCGTCGTCCTCGGACTTGCCCTTCTCCAGCTGTATCGAGGCACGCTCCGTCCCGCCGCCGGGGAAGAAGTAGAGATAGGCGCGGCCGGCCGTGCGGGGCTCACTGTCGTGCTCCGTTTGAACCCGGCGCAGTGAAACGCCGCTCTCCAAGCCACGACCCGGCTGACCGTCATCGCTCTCGAAGCCGAACTCCTTCACGGGGGTGAAGCTCGGTCGCGGCGCCCGGGGCGCCTTCACCAGCTTCTCCGCCTCCTCTCGCGCTGCGCGCTCGGCCTCCGTCGCGGCCTCGGCGCCACCGCCGGTGTTGTCCTCCTCCTTCTCCCTCAGCATCGTGCCGCTGGTTTCCTCGAGGATCACGCGATTGCTCTCGAAGTCGAACACCATCCGCACGGGCCGCCCGGTGGAGTTCGCCCGATTCAGCCCAAGGCGTATCCCGGCGGAAATTAGCGATGAGGAGGCGCGCATGCGCGCACCGCCGAGCACTCCCGTACCGAGCAGCACGGCGCCCGTCAGGATGCCGATCAGCGCCACGACGATCAGCACCTCGAAGAGCGTGAGTCCCCGCGCCGCGCGCAGCTGGCGGATCCGGAAGCCGCTGCTCCCCCCCCGATCCAGACTGAACCGCAGGGTCGAGCTGGGACCGGTACGCTGCATGCGGCGCATGCCTCGTGGCTCCATTCCTCGACCCCGCGTGTACATCACTCCTCGCCGCCGCCCTCCGCGCCCTTCGGCATACGGATGTCGTCCTTGGTGCCCTTCTTCTTGTCTGGGCCCTTGGAGGTCACGATCACTTCATCGTCGGTGCAGGTGAGGATGTAGGCCTCACCCCACGGGTCGTCGGTGTTGGTGGCGGAGTCGATGTGCTTCTCCTGCACCAGCTGGCTCACCGTGGGGCAGCTGGTCTCGTTGTTGGTCGCCTGCCACTGCTGCACCGCCGTGCGGATGGTGCGCGCGCCGGTCTCGGCGGTCTTGATCTGCGCCTCTCGGAACTTCGGCAAGGCGAACACGGCGACACCACCCGCGACCATGGCCAGGATCGCGACCACGATCAGCACCTCGAAGAGCGTGACGCCGCGTTGCGCCGCGGCGCGACGCCTGAGCGCCGCCGCGATGCGAATGCGCTCCAGCAGGGTGTCCGGGTGACGTAGCTCGAGGGAGGCGAGCTTGCGATGTGTCTTCATTGTCAGAACTCCAAAATTCGCCCGCAGGCAGCGCGGACAATCCACATTTCACGCCTCCAGAGGCGTGCATCATCCAGGGCTCATTCGATGCGATCCAGCCCCCCCGGCAAGCCGTCGGGGCCATCACTCATCAACTCGTAACGGGACCCTTCACGGCGCCCCGGGCAGATCAAACGCAGCGGGCGACCCCATGCATCGCGGGGTACCTGCAGTGAACCGGCGTACTTGGCGAGGTCGCTCAAACTGGGAGGACATCCGCCTTGGTGATCGGCGAGGTAGGCATCCACCGCCTGCCGCGTGTCGAGCAGCGTGGCTCGCGTCTGCCGAACCCCCGCTCGTCGTCGCTCGCGCACCGCGATGGTGATGAGCAACCCCAGGAAACCTGCCACGATCAGCACTCGCCGCAAGCGATGCACGCGCAGGCGACGGCGTAGACCTCCCCGCCTCTCCCAGGGGAAGAAGATGTCCTGCTCGAGCAGTCGTCTTCGGCGTAGCATCGGTCATTGCACCATGTCGTTCATCTGGATCAGCGGCATCAGGATGGCCATGGTGATGAACCCGACCAGGCCGCCCATGAGCACGATCATCAGAGGCTCGAGCAAGCTGGTGAGCGCCTGCACCCGAACCTCCACGTCGGCCTCGTAGGCTCGACTGACGTTCTCGAGCATTTGCTCGAGCTGCCCCGAGCGCTCACCCACGCTGATCATGTGCGTCACCATGGGGGGAAACTCACCGCTCTTCTTCAGAGGCACCGCGATGCTCTCGCCCTCTCGGATGGAACCGATGGCGCTGGTCACTACTTCCTCGAGCAACGCGTTCTCGAGCACGTTCTTGACGATGCCCATGGCCGTGAGCAGCGGTACGCCGCTCGACAAGAGGGTGGCCAGGGTGCGGCTGAAGCGCGCCACCGCCACCAGCAGGTTCAAGCGTCCAAACAGTGGTACTCGCAGGCGGAACTTGTCCCACTTCATGCGCCCCTGCTCGGTGTTCTTCCAGCGCCGGAAGCCGATGATGCCGCCGATGGTCATGATGATGATCAGCCACCAGAAGCTACCGACGAAGTCGCTGACGATGATCAGCAGGCGCGTGTACCAAGGCAGTTGCTGACCCAGATTGTCGAAGATCGCCGTCACCTTGGGCACGACGGCGACCATCAAGAAGCCAACCAGAATGGTGCCGACGATCGCCATCAGCACCGGGTAGGCCAGCGCGCCGGTGACCTTACCCTTCAGGCGCGCCTGGTTCTCCATGAAGTCAGCCAGGCGCTCGAGCACCGCCTCCAGAGTGCCGGAGGCCTCCCCGGCCTCGACCATGTTGATGTAGAGCGGGGGAAAGACCTTGTTGTGCGCAGCGAGGCTCTTGGCGAAGCTGGTCCCCTCGTTGAGGCTCTCTCGCACTGCCGTGAGGATACGCACGAGCTGATCGTTCTCCACCTGCTCGCTGAGCGCGCCGATGGACTCGACCAAGGGCACACCGGCGCGCACCAACGTCGCCAGCTGCCGCGTCATCACGGCGATATCGCCGGTGCGCGGGCGCTGAAACGGCGCCAGCAGATTCAGCTCCTTCTTGGCGCGCGCCTTGCGCTGGGCCTCCTCGGTCGCTTCCGTGAGGAGGATGCCCTCACGACGCAGAGCTCCGCGCAACGCCTTGATGTTGTCGGCGTCTTTGTAACCCTTGGTCGCCTTTCCAGTGTTGACCAGGATGCCGCGGTACTCGTAGACGGCCATCAGTCGTAGGAGTCCTCTTGGGTTGCGGCCAGCACGGCCTCGACCGTGGTGCGACCGAGCAGCACCTTGCGCGCGCCGTCGTCGCGCAGCGAGTCCATGCCGTTGAGCATCGCGGCGCGCTTGATGGTCTGAGCGTCGGCGCCACTCATCACCAGCTCGCCCACCCTGTCGTCCGCCATCAGCAGCTCGTAGATGCCGCGCCGGCCGATGTAGCCGCTGTTGTTGCAGTTGTCACAACCAACCGCGCGGAAAATCGTGGGCATGCCAGGGCCGGTCCAGCCCGGTGGTTTGTAGTCGACTCCATGAGCGCGATAGGCGCTCGTCACCTTGCGCTGCAGGCGGCGCTCCGTCGCGTCGGGATCGATGCCCAGCTGCTCCAGCTCGTAGGGGGTCGCCTCGTACGGCTCCTTGCACTCGTCGCACAGGATGCGCACGAGGCGCTGGGCCAGCAGACCAATCACCGTCGAGCGCACCTTGAAGGGCGCAACGTTCATGTCCACCAAGCGCGTGAAGGCGCTGGCTGCGTCGTTGGTGTGAATCGTAGAGAGCACCAGGTGGCCGGTCATGGATGCCTGGATGGCGATCTCCGCCGTCTCCAGGTCGCGGATCTCACCCACCATGATCACGTCCGGGTCCTGACGCAGGAACGCGCGCATCGCACTGGCGAAGGTGAGCCCGATCTTGGGCTGCACGTGGACCTGGTGGATGCCGCCGATCTCGTACTCGACCGGGTCCTCCGCGGTGAGGATGTTCACGTTGGGCCGGTTGATGCGGTTCAAGCAGGCGTAGAGCGTCGTCGTCTTACCGCTACCAGTTGGACCGGTGACGAGGATGATGCCGTTGGGACGCTCGATGAGCTCGTGCATCAAATGGAGGTCGCGCTCGGAGAAGCCCAGCTCGTCCAGCCCCAGCAGCGTGTTGGTCTTCTGGAGCAAGCGCATGACGATGCGCTCGTGATCGCGACTGGTGGGGATGGTGGACACACGAACGTCGATGCCGCGCCCCGCGATCTTCAGGCTGATGCGGCCATCCTGCGGCAAGCGCTTCTCAGCGATGTTCAGCCCCGCCATGATCTTCACGCGCGCGACGACGGCGCTCATGAACTGGCGACTCGCCGTCTTCACCACCTTGAGCTGCCCGTCCACACGGAAACGCACTACGACCTCGCGGTCCTCGGGCTCGATGTGGATGTCCGAGGCGCGCTCACGAACCGACTGGGAGAACAGGCTGTTCACCCAGCGAATGATCGGCGCGTCATCGTCGGAGTCGAGGATGTCGATCTCATCGTCATCTGCAGCGGCGTCTTCGCTCTTCAGATCCTCCGAGGTCTGTCCGCGCTCGAAGACACGGTTGATGGCTTCGATGATCACCGAAGCGGGGGCGACGTCAGCAACCACGCGCTTGCCAAATGAGGCGCGGATGTCGTCGAGGCCGTCGGTGTCGAGAGGATCCGCGCAAACGACCTGAACCGTGTGATCGTCCTCGCCCACGACCAGCAAGCGATGGGCACGAGAGTAGCCGATGGGCACTCGAATCGAGAGCTGTGGATCGATCGCGTCGATGTCCAGCTTCGGCACGAAGCGCAAGCCGCACTCCGCGGCGAGCGCCTGACCGACCACCGCCTCGGAGGCGATCTCGCCCTGGATCAGCAGCTCCGTCAGCGGCTGCCGCTTCTCGGCTTGCTGTTCGAGCAGTAGCTCCAGCGCCTCCGGCGTGACGACGCCCCGACGCACGAAGACCTGACCCAGTGCGCGCTGAAGCATGGGCTACTCCGTGCGCTCCGCAGTGACGCGCGGAGCACCGCCCGGCGCTTGAGCCACGCTGCGTGTCATCGGGTTGATCTGGATCGGAGCGTCCAGCGAACCGCGGGTACGGTTGCGCCGCGGTGACCGCCGCGGCGTGCGGCGCCTGCGTGGCGTCGTCGCTGGCGCCGACTTGGGCCCGCTCTTGATCACCTGGGGCATGTCGATGGGCTCCGAAGGCTCGTGCTTCGGCTTGTCCTTGGGTTCCTCCAGCTGAGCCTCGAGCTGGCGACGCTCTTCCGCCTCGCGGTAGGCCTGACGGATGTCCTCGACCAGACCATTGGTGCGCGTCCAGTCGCGCGGCGGCGTCCAGTCCGAGTCGCCGAACACGAAGTATCGATCGAGGAACTCCTGCCGCTCCTGCATCTTGCGCTGGAAGATCGAGCGCAGATCTCGCGAGTCGTGGATGATGTGGGGGGTGAGGACCAGCAGCAGGTTGCTCTTCCGCTTCTGGGTTTCCGTGCGGCGAAACAGGAAGCCGAGCACCGGCAGGTCTCCCAGAACCGGAACCTTGGTCTTGGTGGTCTGCTCGGAGTCCTTCATCAGGCCGCCGATCACCACCGTCTCTTGATCGCGAACGACCAGTGTCGTGTTTGCCGTGCGCTGGGTGATGCTGACTGCCCCGAGCGAACCCGCAGCAGCGCCCGGCGCGCTGTCCTCCGCCTCGATCTCGAGCCGCACCTGGTCCGAGTCATTGATGTGGGGAGTGATCTTGATCTTGGTGCCGACGTCCTGGCGAGGACTGGAGAACCCACCGAGCCCCCCCAGCCCGCCGAGCGCGCCGAGGGCGCCGGCGTTTCCGCCGGCCAGCGCGCCCAGGTTGCCGAGGTTCAGCCCGCCGCCGATGTTGGTCTGTAGCGGGATGTTCTCACCGATGTTGATCTCCGCCGGGGTGTTGTCCGTCGCGATGATGTGAGGCGTCGCCAGGACGTTGGTGTCACCGCTGGTAGCGAGCGCATTCAGCACCACACCGAACGCCGGGATGCTCACGCCGGTGCCCAGAATATTCGAGGTGCCATCCAGCTCGGGACCACGAACGCCGACCGCAAAGCCCTGCAGCTGGTCCGGGGTCAACACGATCGAGTTCACCGGGTTCAAGCCGCCGAAGAGCAGGCTGTCGTCGGCGTCCTTGGTCGTGAAGGTAGTCCCACCGTGGTAGTTGATGCCCAGGGTGGTTCCGCGCGAAATCGACAGGTCCATGATCGCCGCCTCGATGAACACCTGACGGCGAGGCATGTCCAGTTGCTGAATCACCAGGCGTAGTTGCGCGTAGTCGCGGCCGCTCGAGGTGATGATGAGCGAGTTGGTGGGAGAATCCGCGGTGACGCGCACTTCGCCCTCGAAGGAGCCTTCCCCGGTCCCCGCTCCTCCAGGCGGCGTGGGTGTGCGGGCGCGAGCTCGGGCTCCCTGCGCTGCCGCTGCGGTGCCGCTCAACATCTGGGTCAGGGTCTGAGCGAGCTCGTCGGCGACCGCGTGTTGCAGCGGCAGCACGTGGATCTTGCCCTCTGCGGCGGGCGCCGTGTCGAGCCGCTTCATGAACTCGAGCAACCGCAGGTAGGAGTCCTCGGTGCCGACGATCACCAGCGCGTTGGTTTGCTCGTCGGCGACGACCTTGGAGAGTCCACCGGCCGTTCCGCCGTCCTTGGCCGAGAGCTCGAAGATCTCGTTGATCTGCTTGGCGAGGTCGGTGGCGGAACCGTAGTGCACGGGCTCGATCCACATCTTGGTGCCCGAGCCGCCGACGTCGACCTCTTCGATGATACGGATCATGCGCCGCACGTTCGATCCCGTATCCGTAATGATCAAAAGTTGCCCTGCGGAAAATGTCGAGATGTCGCCTTCCTTGCTCTTGAACTTCTGGAGCAACTGCGCGACGTCGTCCGCCGACACGTGCTGCAGCCGGTAGAGCCGAGTCAGGTAGCCGTCGGTGCCTGCCACCGGCGCACCTCGCGAGTAGATCGGCGTCGCCTGGCTGGAGATGTTGCCGGTGTCGACGATCTTGAGGAAGCGGCCGTGAGGGACCACGGTCATCCCGTTGGCCTCGAGGATGCTGAGGAAGGCCTCATACGCCTCCCCGAGGGTCACCGGCGTCGGCGACACCACGGTCGCCTTGATCTGCCGCACCTTCGAGCCGTAGATGAAGCGCTTTCCAGTCATGCCGCTGATGTGGTTCACCAGCTCGGCCAGGTCAGCGTCCTGAAGGTTGAACTTCACCATGTGACCCATGCCCTTGGGCCGGTACTCGGCCTCCACGGCCTTGGCGATCGAGTCCATCGACTTCGGGGGCGCGGGCGCGGCGCCGGGAGGATCGTCCGCCTGGGCCGCTCGCGCGGCAGGCGGGGTCGCGCGCGCCGGCTTCTTCTGGGCGCGGATCTGCGCGGAGGCCTCGGGACTCAGCAGGCACAGAGCCAAGCCAAATCCAGTCAGGGTCGAGGCGAGTTTTGCGCGGCTTCGCATGGTTCGGTATGTCACAGCTGTCTTTGGTGAGCGGTCAGGGCCGGCGCGTGCCGGAGTAGGGAGGTTGGCGGACGACGCTTACTTGATGCGGAAATCGACAGTGACGGGCTTGCCCCGCCTCGTGATCTGCACCTTCAGGTTCCCAGCGGTCCGCAGCCGGGCGTAGGCCTCTAGCGCCTTCTCTGGCGAGGTCATGTCGAAGCCATTGATGTTCTCGAGGCGGTCCCCGTTCTGAAAGCCGAGCGTACCGAGCAGCGTATCCTTGCGGATACCGAACATACGAATCCCGACGACCTTGCCGTCCTTCTGCTCGGGCACGATTCGCGCTGAGCGCATGAGCGCCGCCTGGTTCTCCAGCACCTTGTCGACGACCGAACGATCGACCTCGAACTCGTTGTCGGACACCTTCTTGATCTTGTCGGCGATGTCCTTGGGAACCGTGTTCGCGCGGCTGCTCTTGCGGTCCTTCGAGCGGCTGGACTTCGAGCGCGTGGGCTTGGGACGAGCGGCCTTCTCCTCTTCGCTGAAGAGCAGGACCTGGCACAGCGAGCTGCCCGACTCCATCCACACCGCTGGGCTCTTCTCGACGGGATTGCGGCCGATGTAGGCGACCGTCTTGTCCGCGACCAGATCGCCGACGCGCCGCACGGTGGCCTCGGAGTCCGAGGGCCCCCGGAGCGCGGCGAACGACCACAGCGGATCCGGTGACTCCGTGATGATCGTCACCGTCACGCCGTCACAGGGAGGCGCGGTCAACGGGTCGGTGTTGACCGGACCACTGGGTTCGTCCGTGGTCTCGGGCTCGGGCATGCGGTCCAGCGGGCCAGTGACCGAGTCGAAGGGATTTCTGTGCAGAATTGGATCCGCACTGGCGACCTTGGTTCCGGCCTTGTTGAGGCCTGCCAGGTCTGGACTCTTGGGCGGCAGCAGCGCGAGCGCCTCCGCGTCGGCCCCGAACAGCCAGTTGCCCAGGAGCTCCGAGGAGCCTGACGCCTGGAAGTACGCGGCGGTCGCCAGCAGAGCCAGGACCACGCCGGTGAAGTACTTCTTGAGGAGGGTGTCGATGGGCATGAAGCGAACGAGTCGGGAGGGTGTGGCGCCGAACTGGGCTCGGCTCAAGTCAGGCGCGGTTCGAGTCGCCAGGGCCTGGTTTCGCAACCGGGGTTAAAGCGAGAGCCGTGCCAAGGGTCAATGGACAAGACTCCGGATTTTTGGCGGGTTTCACCCCTCCTGGGGCTGTTGCGCTCGCCAGCTTGTCATCCCGCTCCTGAAACACCTGCTCAGTGTGCCAAAGTGGCAAAACGTCAGCCCTCGCCCAGCTTGCGGTAGATGGTCCGGGTCGAGATCCCGAGCAGCTGGGCGGCCAGGCGCTTGTCCCCGGAGGTGTGCTTCAGCGTCGCTCGAATGAGCCGCTGCTCCACCTCCTCCAGCGGGGTGCCGATGGGAAACTCGAGGCTGTCGGGGGCGCGCGGCGCCGCCTGAGCGACAGCATCAGGTAGGTCGCCGAGCCCGAGTGTGTCCCCGCGCGCGAGGACCGCCGCTCGCTCGATCACGTTCTCCAGCTCACGCACGTTGCCGGGCCAGTCGTAGTCCAGCAACTTCGCGAGCGCCTCTCGCGCCAGCGCGAGACGGGAGCGGCCGTTCTTCTTGCAGTACACGCCGAGGAAATGATCGACGAGCAGCGGGATGTCCTCACGACGCTGGCGCAGCGGCGGGGCGGTCACGGCGATCACGTTGAGTCGGTAGTACAGATCCTCACGGAACCTTCCAGCTTCGACCTCTGCGGCGAGATCACGGTTGGTCGCCGCGACGATGCGTACGTCTGCTCGCACCATCTCGCCGCCCACCGGCTCGTACTCGCCCTCCTGCAGGACCCGCAGGATCTTGACCTGGACCTGCGGCGTGAGTTCACCGATCTCGTCCAGGAACAGCGTTCCTCCACGGGCTCGAGCGAAGCGCCCTTCTCGTTTCCCCACGGCTCCGGTGAACGCGCCCCGCTCGTGCCCAAACAGCTCGGCTTCGAGGATCGACTCGGGGATAGCCGCACAGTTGACGGCAACGAAGGGGCCGGTGGCGCGCTGGCTCTTGCTGTGGATGTAGCGTGCGATCAGTTCCTTGCCGGTGCCGCTCTCCCCCAACACGAGGACCGTGGCCATCGACGGCGCGGCCTGTGTCGCGATCTCGAGCACTCGACGCAGCGCACCGCTCTGGCCGACAATTTCCCGCGTGGTAAGTAGCTCGATCTCCTTGCGCAAGGAGCGATTCTCGGCGACCAGGCTGAAGCGCTCTGCCGCCTTGCGCACGGTCTTGACGATCTGCATGCGCTTGAGGGGCTTCTCCACGAAGTCGTACGCCCCCTCCCGCATCGCCTGCACCGCCGTCTCCACGGTGCCATACGCGGTCATCAGCACGACCTCCGTGTCTGGCGAGAGTTCCTTGAGTGCCTTGAGCAGGTCGACGCCGCTCGTGCCCGGCATCATCAGATCGGTGAGAACCACTTGCACGCGGTGGCGTCGCACCACGTCGAGGGCGCTCTTGGCGTTCTCCGCCGTGAACACCCGCATCTGATCCCGCTCGAAGATCTTGCGCAAGCTCGCCAGGTTCGAGGGCTCGTCGTCGACCACCATCACCGTGAGGTCCTCGGCGATGGGGGCGGGAGCCGGCGCCTCCGAGGCGGGGACCGGGGTCAAGGTTGCCACGCTGTCAGTCATACGCGACACCTTGTCATGCAAAGACAAGTCGTCAACTCAGATCTGCATTGCATTTTAACCACTGAATATCAGTGGATTTTATTGTGACAATCTGGCAAACGCGGCGCGGGCTGGAGGTCGGGATCGGGGCCCCGGAGTCTTCATCAGAGAACCCGGAGTGTTGCTGGCGAGGGTCGGAGCGGAGCCTGGATCGGGGGGCGAGGGCGCGCTGGACGCTCAGCGGATGAGCTTGGAGAGCTGCTTGAAGGCGTCGCCACCTGCCCTGCCGAGCCAGTCGAAGACCACGGTCTCTGACGTCGTGGGGACCGCTCCGGCGCGCTCACACAGCGCCACGCCCACGTCGTGGTGATCGGCGCGGCGCGAACTGACGCCGTCGACGGGCACGTGGACTTCGAAGCCGCGAGCCGCGAGATCGCGCACCGTCTGATAGACGCACACGTGGCTCTCCATGCCGATGACGACCGCGGCGCGAGCCTTGGAGCGTTCCAGCGTCTCGGCAAAGCCCTCAGCGTCCCAGGCGCTGAAGCAGAGCTTCTCGAAGCGCGCTACCTCGCTGCCCTGCAGCGCTTCGCTCACGGGCGCCAGCGTCGGCCCCAACCCCTTCGGGTACTGCTCGGTCTGCAGCAAGGGCGCTCCCAGCAAGCGCGCCGCCTCGGCGAGTATCCGTGCGGAACGCACCACCTGGGTCAGCTGATCCTCAGGCATGGCGGCCGCGAGTCGGTCCTGGATGTCCACGATCACCAGGGCAGTGGTCTTGGGGTCGAGTCGTTGCATGGGTTCCTCCGGAGCAGTCACTTGCGCTTGAGCAGCGCGGGATCGATGAAGTCATCCTCCGCGAGCACGAGGCGCTCGACGCGTTCGCCGCGCTCCAGCGCCTCGACGATCTCCTCAACGTCTTCGAGCTTCACTCGCCCGTAGAAGTAGTTGTCGGGCTCCACCGCGATCACCGGCCCCGCCCAGCATACGTCGAGGCAGCTCGAGCTACACGGCCGCACTTCGGTCTTCGCCAGGCCACGCCGCTTCAAGAGCTCCTTCAGCCGCGCATGAATGGCTTCGGATCCGCTGAACGCGCAGGAACCGCGCGGATTGTCGTCAGGACGGCGATTCACACACACGAAGAGGTAGCGCTTTCGCTTCGGCATGCGCGGAGCGTCGAACCCGGACGCGGGCTGGTCAAGTGCGAACTCACGGGGCGGCCACGGCGCCGTGTCGCTCGGACGGCGATCGGGAGCTGTCTTTCACGACCCCGTGGGGCATGCTTCGGAGAGATGTCGGCCCTCAGCTTGCTCGCAGCACCCGCGGACTTCACGCTTCCTCGTTCGGGATCGACGACTGCTCGACGTGTCGTTGGCGCCTACCTGAAGTGGCTCGCCCGCGAGCTCTCACAGATCCCCATGGGTCGCTTCGCCGCACCCGTTTTCGACAGCTTCACCGACGCGCGCGCGCGCTTGCTGGGGCTGCTCAAGACGCCGAAGGCGGGCCTGGTCTACGCCTCGCTCCGACGCCCCTCCATCTCGGTGCTAGTCCGCTGCTTGCACGGCGAACTCTGGGGCGCGGGAGACGTCGGCCGACTCGACCGAATGCTGGGCGAGCTCGCGACCGTGCTGTGGTTCGAGCTGGCCCTTGCAGACGAGCTCCCCGCGGGCGGAGTGACGCTGAGGCATGCTCCGCCCGAGCTCTACGTCGCGGCCCTGGGCGTGGTCATCGAGCGTCCGACCGCGACGCTTCTGGGCCTTCGGCAGGGAGAGCTGGTGAGCCACAGCGAAGGAGCAGAGACATGTCTGAGTTTCGCTACCCTGACGAGCATCGGAAGTGGCGCTGCACCCCAGCGCTCCACTGATACCCTGAGGATACGCCGAGTGCACTTCCCGCTCGCCGAGGGCATCGCGCTGGTCACCGCGGACAACAACCCGCTGGCTGACCAGGAAGCGCACCCAGACAAGCAGGGCAACGCCCTGGACCTTGGCGGGCGCAGCACGCAGGAGTGGAGCCAGGCGCTGGGCTCGGCGTTCGATCAGGTGGAGCGCTACTACCCTGAGCTCGCCGACGAGATGCGGCTGGTGATGCAGAGCTATCACCCGGTGGGCCATGACGCCGAGCGACACCTCTCCGCGTCGTACGCCGAAGCCATCGGTGCCGCCTACGTGAGCCTGCACCCCGACTCGATGACCCTGAGCGAGGCTCTGATTCATGAGTTCTGTCACAACAAGATCAACGCACTGTTCGCCAGAGACAAGCTGCTCGAGAACGCCTTCGCGCCGCTCTTTGCCTCGCCCGTGCGCCCCGATCCTCGTCCGCTCTACGGGGTCCTGTTGGCGGTGCACGCCTTCGTTCCGGTGGCCGAGCTCTACCGGCGCATGTTGGATGCGGGAGCGCCTGAAGCCACGAACCCCGGGTTTCGCGCGCGCTACGAGCAAATCGTCGCAAAGAACCTGGACGGCATCGCCACCTTGCGTGCGAATGCCAAGCCGACCCCAACTGGTGACAGTTGCCTCACGGAACTATTCTCGTGGGCCGATGCGCAGGCCCGGTCAGAGGTCCCGACGGCGCTCGTCGGGGCGATCCCCGATTGACCTCACCCCCAACCCTGACTCAGCAGCGCAGGTGGAAGTCCTCGCCCATCCCGAACCAGTCGTCCAGCACGAGATCCGGTAGCCCCTCCGCGGCGAGTCGCCCTCGCACGTGGCCGAACGGACCGCGGTAACGGCTCTCCACCAGCAACGCGTTCACGCGTACGTCCCCCGGCACGGTGGGACGAAATTCGACGTCGACGCGGCCCTGCTCGTCGCGCACGAGCCACACCTCGTCGGGGCGCCCGACGTTGCGTCGCTCGAAGCTCACCGCTGGCAACGTACCGAAGCGATCTCCCCGCCAGACGCAGTTCTCGTTGTAGCGCAGGGGCTCCCGGCACTGATTTCGCGTCAGGTTGAAGCCCCAGGCCACGCCCGAGTCATCGACCTTCGCGCTGGTGAGCCAGTCCCAGCGCATGACGTAGGGGTAGTAGCCCTTGTGATCGTCGAGCAGCGCCAGCGCGCGATCCCCGCTCAGCTCGTGAGCCTCGTCACCGATGACCAGACGTCCAGTCACCGGAAACATTCCCTTGTGGGAATACATCCCACCGTCAACCAGCGGCATGCTGACGACATGGGGGGCGCCACGCTCGAGGAGCAGCCGCAACTTGCCGTGAATGCGTGGCCGCTTTCCCTGGCTCTCCAGGTCGATCAACACATCCAGGTGACCGGCCCGCGCGTGATTGTCGAACGCGAGCACGACGTCTCGCCCCACATGACCGTTGTGGGAGTCGAGCAGGCTGTCTGCGACCTGCAGACGCATGGGAGGCAGCTTGCGCTCGAAGACGTGCTTCTGCCCGCGACGCTTGTCGTAGACCTTGATCTGCACGAGGCTCATCAACTTTGCGTCGAACAGCGCCAGGTTCATGAACAGCTCTGGCGTGCTGATCTGGACGGCCTGCCACTCCTTCAGTCGCCACCAACGTATTCCGCGCGGCAACCCCAGGTAGGGCGCATCCAGCAGGTTGGCGCGAGCCGGCGTGGTGGAGAAGCGCCCGTACGCCTGACGCCCGGCGGCGACGATGGCTTCCGGCGCCGGGGTGACCTCCGTCGATGATTGGGGAACGGGCGTCGGGGCTTCAGGCTTTGCGTCGTGCAGCATCGATCAGTCTTCGGAGGTGGGGAGGGAGTTCCTCTTCGTCGTCGTCGGGCTTGCCTACCGGTAGGAACAGGCTGATGTCCGTACCCTCGCCGGGCGAGCTGTCAATCTCCAGGTGTCCTCCATGGGCTTTCACGATGCGATCGACGATTGGGAGGCCGAGGCCCGTGCCGCTCGGGCGGGTCGTGAAGAACGGATCCGTCGCCCGACTCATCACGTCCTCGTCCATGCCGTGTCCGGAGTCGGAGATCGTGACCTTGATCATGTCGCGCCCCGCGTGCTCCACCACCCCAGCGGAGATCTTCACACGACCCCCGTCGCGCATCGCCTGGCACGCGTTGGACACCAGGTTCTCGAAGACCAGCGGCAGCAGCCCCGCGTCGGCCCAGACCGTCTGCACGTCGGGGTCATCGCTGATCTCCAGGTCGAGCTCGAACCCCTCCAGCAGACGCGCCTCGGCTCGCTGCAGCAGGATCGCCATCGCCACGGGGGAACGATTCACCTTCACCGGACGAGCAAAGCGCAGCAGGTCGGTGACCAGACGATTGAGTCGCGCCGCCTCCTCTTCGACGATGCCAAGCAACATCGTGCGATCGTCTTCCGCGAGCTCGGGGCGCCGAAGGCTGGCCGTGGCGTTGACGATGATCGCCAGCGGGTTGCGGACCTCGTGTGCGATCGCCGCCGCGAGCTCACCCACCTGCGCCAGCTGCTCCTTTCCCGTGAGCTGGTCTTGAACCACCTGCAGCTCGACGTAGCTGTTGCGCAGTTCCTGTGTGGCCTCAGCGAGATCGACGGTGGCCGCTTCGAGTTCCTTCTCTGCCGACTGATAGCGCGCTGGCAGGGTCGTGGCGATCGCGAAGATGTAAACCAGGAATCCATGCGGAACCAGATAGACGCTCGGGAAGACTCCGGTCGTGAGCAGGATGTCGTTGATGGCGACCAGCACCAGGACGCTGCTGCCCACCATCACCCATCCAGCCTCCCGCTGCCCGGTGAGGAACGCCCGCAGCAACAGCACGAAGCCACCGATCAACTCCGCGACCACCACCAGATAGAAGGCTGCGGGAAGTAGCCGGGGGGAAGCGACCGCATGAGCAACGGGCTGCCGGAAGACCTCCGAGTGAAGGACCTGCACGGTGCCCGGTTCGAACCAGACGTTGCCGATGTCCAGGGCTAGGAACAGCGCGGCGAGGCCATAGGCGACCTGGATCAGCCGCTTGCTCTCCACGCCGGTGTAGCGCATCACGAAGTGCAAGTTCAGCGCTCCCGCGGCGATCGCACCGGCGTGGGCGAAGCGCGCCGCCAGCAACCACTGCCTCGTATCCAGGGAGTGGTACGCAAGCGCGATCCCCGCGGAGTCGAGCGCCACGGCGAAGCACAGCAGCCCGAACAGCAGATACTCCGCCTCGCGACGCCGATACGCGTAGGTGAGCACGAAGAATGCGCCCACCGCGATCTTCGCCAGCGCCCACGCGAAGGCCATGCCGCACAGGAAGGGAGAGTTCATGGAGCCTGAAGGGAAGGTTCCCCCCTCTGACCATACACGCTTTCCTGGCGATCGAAGCGCACCGCGTGGGCCGCCAGGCGGGCGCCCTACTCGGGTGCGTCCAGGTTCACGGTGATGGTCTGAGCGTCTCGAGACCCCGGGGTGTCGAGCGGCTGGCCGTCGGGGCCCAGGAGCTCGATCTCGAAGCGATAGTCCCCACTGGCGAGGCCCGAAATCGCGAACGGCCGCGCGTCGCGGACCACCCGCTCGAGTTTCTCACCTTGCTCGCCCTCGACGCGCAGTCGAGCCTGCGCGGCGGGGCCTCTTCCCAGGGGCGGATTGACGCTGAACTCGAAGCGCGCGTCCTTGACGGACTCCTCACCGTTGAAGGTCCCGCGAGGCGACAACACGCGCACCAGGGGCCCCGCGCTCACCTCCCGGGTGTCGATGCCAAAGCGCACGATCGCAGCAGGACCGCGGGACCACTCGGGCTTCGCCGCCCAGGGTCGTCCTTGCTCGTCGAGCACCACCGCGAAGAGCACGTGCTGTCCGGCGGCGAGCTCGGCGTCGGCATCGAGCAGGCTGCCCAGCACCACTGGCTTGGTTGGATCGACGACGCTGGGCTGGTTGTCGTCGAGGCGCACGGCGACCCGCGCGTGCTTGCCCCTGGCCTGCCCTGCGAGCTGCAGGTGGATCTTGTACTTCGACGCCTTGGCGCTCGGGATCAGCTGACCCACGACCGGAAACTCGATCTCCAGGTTGAGATCTTCAGAGGGCGCGAAGTGGGGTTCGAGCTCCGTCAGGACTGGAGGCGGCGCGGGCGGAGTCAGTGGCGCGGCGACGGAGGCACTCGGCACGGGTGCAGGTGCGCTGGCACTCACGACTGGCGCGGGCTCGGGCTGCGGTTCCTTCACGGGCGCGGGCGCGGATCCACACGCTGAGGCGATCAGCGCAACGCTGATCGACACCAGACGCGCGCTCATCGTCTCACCCCATGCTCTCATCGCGGTCTCGCTCACGCACGACAGCATAACAGCTCCCCTCGGTCGGAGCGCTACGAGAGCGCGGGCTGGAGACGCGGCGGGTGATCTGCTACTTGCCAGCAACGATGAGCTACGTGGTGCTGGCCCGTAAGTATCGCCCCCTGGGCTTCACGGATCTGGTGGGGCAAGACCACGTGGCGCGCACCCTGGGCGGCGCGATCGCGAGCGGTCGGGTGGCCCATGCGTTCCTCTTCACCGGGGTTCGGGGGGTAGGGAAGACGACGTCCGCACGCATCCTGGCGAAAGCGCTCAACTGCATGCGTGAGCCCGGGAGCGTCGAGCCCGGCGTCGATCCCGGCCCAACCGCAGCGCCTTGCCTGAAGTGCGCCGCCTGCCTCGAGATCACGGACGGCAAGGACGTGGACGTGCTGGAGATCGACGGCGCGAGCAACAGCGGCGTCGATGAAGTGCGACGGCTGCAGGATAGCCTGCCGTATCGCCCGCAGCGCGATCGCTACAAGATCGTGATCGTCGATGAGGTCCACATGCTGTCGCAGAACGCTTGGAACGCGTTCCTGAAGACGCTCGAGGAGCCGCCGCCCCACGTGAAGTTCATCTTCGCGACCACGGAGGTGCACAAGGTCCCGATCACGATCCTGAGTCGTGTCCAGCGCTTCGATTTCAAGCTGATCCCTTCGCAGCTCATCGTCGGGCGGTTGCGTGAGGTGCTCGGCGTCGAACAGATCCCTGCGGAAGACGCCGGGCTGTCGATCATCGCGCGCGAAGCAGCGGGCTCGATGCGGGATGCCATGAGCCTGCTCGATCAGGTGATCGCGTTCGGCGATCAGGAGCTGACCGCGACGAGCGTTGCAGAAGTGCTCGGCGTCGCGAGCCATCAGGTGCTTCACGACATCGCGCGAGCACTCGTCCAGGGTGACTCTGCGCGCTGCCTGGAGATCGTCGCGAGCCTGGCTGAGCGCGGGAACAACATCGCCCACGTGGCTCGCGATCTACTGGCGTTGCTGCGCGACCTGGTCGTGGCGAAGGTCGTGTCCGATCCGAGCGGGCTGCTGGACCTCGCTGACGAGGAGCTGCGGGACGTCAAGCAGCTAGCCGCGGCAGGCGGCACCGATGACCTGATCCGGCTCCATCAGGGCTTTTCGCGCGGATACGATGAAGTCGTACGCGGCGCCGCGCCGCGCGCCGCGCTGGAGATGCTGCTGGTGCGGCTCGCGAGGCGCCCGCCGCTGCTCCCCGTGGACGACCTCGTGGAGCGCTTGCATGCCCTGGAGCGACGCCTGTCCGCCGCGCCACGCGGTGGTGCGGTAGAGCGTCGTCCTGGCGCTCCAGCAGCGAGCCGACCCCGAAATCGCGACCCGCGCAGTCCAAGTCCGAGCGGCATCTCGAACCCTGAACGCGCCGACGAGCCTCCAAGGTCGGTCCCCAGACCAGCACCGGAGACGGACTCACGCGCCGCCGCCCAAGCGCCAGCGGCGTCACCGGCCCCTGCACCGTCCGCGCCTGCTCGCTCCGGTGTCACTTCGCTGCCTCACGGCAACGAGGAGCACCCTCACGCGCCGCCAGGCTACCAGGCCGATGCGCCACCTCGACTCAGCGAAGCGCCGACGCGCGAAGCGGGGGCCCCCGGGGAATCCACGGCACGCGGCGAGACTCGAGATGCTCCCTCACCCCCAACCCCGGCTCAGGAAGAGCGGCGGACGACACAGCCAGCCAAGAAGCCAGAGAAGGACGCCGCTGACGTCGACCTGGAGGAGATCTTGGCGCGTGCCCGAAAGCTCCCTCCCCCGGACGCCGACCACCTGAAGAAGCTGCAGACGTGGGCCGCATTGCTGGAGCCCATGCGCGGCGACCGCGCCGATCTGGCTGCGGTGTTGAACCACGCCATCCTGATCGAGCTCGGCGCCGAACGCATCGTGCTCGGCTTCGATCGCCACACGGTGTTCCGCGGCCGGGCGGACTCCCAGGAGTCGAAGGCGGCAATCCTGACGTACGGGGAGAAGCTGTTTGGACGCGTCCCGGATCTGGAGTTCCAGTTCGAGCTGGCGGACACGCCACTACATACGGTGGCGACGCTGGAGGCGGAGCGACGGGAGCGCGAGCGTCTGGAGGCGATCGAGCGTGCAAGAAATCACCCCCTGGTGAAGGCTGCCGAGCGCACGCTGGGGGCGCGGGTGAAGCGCGTGCTGCCCTACGAATGAAACGCGTGCTGAAGCCTTGCCTTGGCGGCCTCTGAACGGCAAAACCCGTAGCCATGAAGAAGCAGTCGCGGGGAGGGCCGGGCATGGCCGGCGGAGAGATGATGCGACAGGCCGCGCGCCTGCAGCGCAAGCTCGAGGCGCGACGCAACGAGCTGAAGGAGCACGAGGTCAAGCACCAGGGCCTGGGCGACAAGATCCAGGTGACTGTGACCTGTGAAGGTCGCTTGCGGCGTATCGAGGTCGACCCTGAGTTCGTCGCCAGCGAGGGTCTGGAGCTGACCCTCGACGCCGTGGTCGCCACCGTGAACTCAGCCCTCGAGGCCGCCGACAAGCTCGCGCAGTCGGAGTACGACAAGGTGACGGGCGGCCTGCGCCTGCCCGGAATGACCTGATGATCCCCGACGCGCTCTCGCGCCTCGTCCACCTCCTGGCACGCCTCCCCGGCGTGGGCGAGAAGACCGCTCAGCGCTTCGCCCTGCACCTGATTGGCGATGGCGGTGACCTCGCTCCCCGCCTTGGCGCGGAGCTGGTGAGTCTGATGGAGCGCATTCGCCCGTGCGAGCGCTGCGGCAAC
This sequence comes from Polyangiaceae bacterium, assembly GCA_041389745.1. Lineage (GTDB taxonomy): Bacteria > Myxococcota_A > Polyangia > Polyangiales > Polyangiaceae > JAHBVY01. Next base: position 75,186 of record JAWKRF010000017.1, on the reverse strand, counting down.
ATCGCGGAGGTGGATGATGGCGGACACGCGGAGTGCGGCGTGTGCCGGGATCCGCGGCGTGATGGCAGACTGCTGTGCGTGGTCGCGCGCGTGCAGGATCTGCTCGCCGTGGAGCGCAGCGGCGCGATGCGCGGGCGCTACTTCGTGCTGGGCAAGCTGCTCTCCCCGCTGGATGGGGTGGGACCCGACGATCTACCGCTCGCGGATCTCTCACGGCGCATCGAGCAGGACGGCGTGGAGGAGATCATCGTCGCCACCCCGCCATCGGTGGACGGTGAAGCGACTGCCCTGCTGCTCGCCCGCGAGCTTGGCACCCGCGTTCGGCTCTCCCGGATCGCCAGCGGCGTCCCCCACGGCGGCGATCTGGAGTTCGCGGACATGATCACCCTGGGGCGCGCGATCGACGGCCGCCGGAGCATCGATTGAGAGAGATGCGCTTGCTTCGATGGGCACGCAAGGGCCAGGATCCGTCGCCATGAGTCAGAAGATCACCCGCCAGAGCATCCGAACCAGCGAGGCACCTGCGGCCATCGGTCCGTACAGCCAGGCGGTCAGGAGCGGGGACTTGCTGTTTCTCAGCGGTCAGATCCCCCTCGACCCCAGCAGCGGCCAGCTGGTGGACGGCAGCGTCGCAGACGAGACCCGGCGGGTGATGGAGAACCTGAGAGCCGTCCTGAACGCCGCGGGGTGCAACTTCGAGCACGTCGTCAAGACGACTATTTACCTTATGGATATGGCTGACTTCACGCAAGTGAACGAGGTCTACGCGACTTACTTCGACAAGGAACCGCCAGCACGCGCGACCGTCCAGGTCGCCGGACTCCCCAAGGGCGTCCGCGTGGAAATCGACGCCATCGCACGCGTCACGGCGGATTAGCACTGCAGGCGCTGTACCTCGCTGAGGCACTGCAGCGACCGCAGACAACACGGAGCAACGATGAGCAAGTCACAGACGACCTTCTCCGACCAGCAGGTCGGTGCGAACGCGGATCAGGCGCTGGCTGCGCTGAGCGCTGCGGGCGATGACGCCCCCAGACTGATCGACGCCTGGGTAGCCGCGGGCAACGCCGAAGCCGTCCTGGTAGCCGCCGACAGCGCTCAAGGACCGTGGCGCAAGAGCGCGCGGCGCGGACTCAACGTGCTCAAGGCGCGGGGGGTCAACATCCCCAAGGGCAAGCGGGTAGCGCGACCGACCAAGCAGACCGCCCAGCGCAGCTGGGAGGCCTGGCTGATGGCACCCGACGCCGCCGGGACGGTAGCCATCATCATCGCGACCCGCGAGCCGGCCGGGCGCTACAAGGCGTGCTTCGCCTTCGCCCGAGATGGCGCCGGAATTTTCCGCATAGAAACTGGCGAGTTCTCCGCGAGCGCGTTGCGCGAGGCGATGGACAAGCTGATCCCCGGCGCGGGGTACAGGCCGGTGAAGGTGCCGCTCGAGTGGGCTCGCGCCCGGCTGGCGGGGTGCCGCGCGTCGCACAGCAGGAACTCCACGCCAGAACCGCTGGGCTTGAAGCGTGCCGCTGAGCTGATCGAACCAGCGCCGGACCAGGTCCCCACCCACCCCTTCGACGAGGAGGGCTTGGAGCTCAGCGCGGAAGACGCGCGCGAACTCGCGGAGTCGTCCGGAGACCTGCATCGTCTGCCGGAGTTTCGCTCGTGGTTTCCCACCAAGCCCGCGGTCGATGAGCTGCTGATGGAAGTCGGCAAGACGTTGAGCCCAGGCGTCGAGCCAGACCAGGAGAAGCTGAACCAGACCCTCGAGGCCAAGCTGCTGGAGGCGACGGATCGATACTTCTCTCCGCAGCGCCGCGAAGAGCTGCTGCGCAACATGAAGGACGCCGCGCTGAGCGTGCTCGCACGAGAAGGCGAGCAGGCTGCGCTGGAGGTCGTCGCCGCCATGCGGATGATCGAAGCTCGCGGGCTGATCACGGATCCGCCGAGTGAGCTTGCGTTCCTGCGCGGCTTCTTTCAGAAGGCGCTGAGCTTGCTGGCGGCCCGAGACGGCGGCGCCTTGCGCATTCCGATCCCGGGCCTGCCCCTCGGCGGCGCAGAGCTGTCGAGCGACGCCGCCGAGGGCGGTGGCAGCGCCGAGGGCGGTGACAGCGCCGAGGGCGGTGGCAGCGCCGAGCCGCCCAGTGACGCCGCCTCCCCTCCCCCCGAGGCCAACGAGCCAGAGACCCCCTCGGCCATCGACAACGAGTGGTGAGCTAGCCTCACGACGGTTGGGGGCGCCGCCAGAGCGCCCCCAGCACGGCTACTGAGGGTCGAGGTAGTGCGCCCACAAGAAGCACATCTCGTCGTTGAATCCGGTGCCGAAGCTCACGTCCTTGTCCGTGTAGTTGTCGTACTCGCACTTCAGGTGCAGCCGATCCCCTGCGGCGATCTCGAGCCCCGGATCCCAGGTATCGAACGGGGGTGAGTCCCAGTCCGTGGATTCGTGGACCATCTCACGCGAGCCATCGGCGTGCGTCAGCTCGATCGTGGCTCGAGTTCCCAGGGCGTGGGTGTGTGATGTCAGCGCGACCAGCTCGGCGCCGGGCGTGAGCGGGTAGTCTCCCTCCACTACCTGCTGGGTATGCGCCGGCAAGTAGATGCTGAGTTCCCCGGTGAACAGGAACTGCACCGATCGCAGCCCGGTGTCTGCCGGCGCGAGCTCGAACTCGATGTCACCCCAGATGTCCTCCGGCGCATCGCTGAAATAGTTGATGTAGTGCAGCTCGAGCGCGATGCTCTGATGCTCGTGGACCTGAACACCAGTTCCCTGGGGATATACGAGTTCGGCCTCTTGCTTCTCGGCGATGAACAGCGCCCCGTCCGGGTGGGTGAAGGCACCGCACGGTTCCGGTGCGTGGGGTTCCGCGCTCGAGGTGGAGATGATCAGATGGTGGCTGCCTTCGCTGAGCTTGGTGCGGACACTGCGGATGACGCCTGGCGCTTGGTTGCCCAGATCCAGAATCACACACTGAGTCTGTTCGTCGCCTGGATCGGTCTTGAACGGCCCGACACGAAGCGACGCCGAGTTGGCCACGCCGCCCGTGGCTCCAGATCCGCCGCTGGCACCTTGGCCACTGCCGCCCTGGCCGCTGCCACCCTGCCCACTACCGCCTTGACCGCTGCCCCCGGCGCCAGCGCTGCCACCGCTCGCCGAGTCGTTGATGCTCTCCCCCCCACAGGCACCCAGGAGCAGACACAGACAGCTGGCGAGTATCGTCTTCGTTCCCATGTGGGTTGGGTCGCACGTGCGTGCCCGGACCGCTACTCGCGTCTGTTACCGCGGGAAAACTCCAGACAAAGCGCCGCGCGGCCGCCAGAGGCAGCCGCGCGCGGGGTCTGAGCCTGACTCAGGTTTCAGTAGCTCACGAGCACGTCGCCACCGGGGCCGTCTGCCTTGACCACGTAGTTCGCGCCGCCGTCATTGCAGGTGAGCGTCTTGGAATTGACCGCGGCCTCGTTGATCGTGCAGCTGCTGGGGTTGCCCATGTCAACCGCGTTCGTGGCGGTAGCCTGAACGCTGAAGCTGCCATCTGCCGGGACCGCGAGCTCGATGTCGCCGTTGTCCGCCGTGATCGTTCCGCCGCTTCCGCCGGGAGAAGCGACCTCGACGAAGAGGTCGCCGTTGCCAGCCAGGATGTTGACGTCGTTCGCCACGCCAGTGACGGAAGTGCTGCCATTGTCGCAATTCACGCTGGTCGAGACCACGCTCGTTGCCCCACGGATATCGCAGGAGCCGTTGTCGCTGAAGACGTCGAGAGCGGTCGCGCCCTGCACACCCTTGACGTCCGTGGAGCCATTGCCCTGGTTGAGCTTGATGGTGCCATTGAAGCCCGGAGGCAGGCGCACGACGACGCTCACCGAGTCGACGCCACCGCCGGGGGCACGAACCACGGCGTTGCCGTTGGCGTCGCCGCTGACCTGTGTGTCGTCGTTGAGCTGTTCGAGCGCGGTCGTGAACTCCTCCTGGGGCGTGTCGTGAGCCTTACCGACACGTGGCTTGGTCTCGACGACCACCACGTCTTCACTGCCGTTGACCACGGTGATGCTTCCGTTGACGGTCTTCACGTCGAGGGAGGCGCCCGACTGGTAGTTCACCCGGGTCACCTTGGGCTGACTGGCCTCGACGTACTTCAACGACTTGCAGGTGACGCCGCCGGTCTCTTCGTTGTCGCTGCACTCGGCGCAGCCGGTGGTGTTGACCAAGATGCCAAGGGCGAGACAACTAAGCGTGAGGAGTTTGAAAGCGTTCATCGGTGGTCCCTCGCAATGCCGCCTTCGGATGCGGCACGCGCGCCGGAGGCGCGCACAACGTGTAGTGGCCCGGGTCGGGCGCTCATCATCCTACGGGAGAAGGTCAGCCGTCTTCCCGAGGAGATCCGTCAAAGCACCCCCCGGAAAGCCGTCGACCAGGCCCATGTTAGTGCCGCCATTCTCGACGTTGCCAAGCGCTTGGCTATTCAAACGGTGCGGGGCGCCCTGCCCGATCCGGGGTGCGGTCGAGGCAGTCGAGCGTCTAGTCGCCTGCGCGATCCCCAGGGCGGCGCACGAACGCCCGAAAAGCTTCGTGAATTTGCCTAGTTAGGGGTCCTGGGCGGCCGTCGCCGACCTGCTGATCGTCGATTCGAACGACCGGTAGCAACTCACGGATGCTGGATGAGATGAACACCTCGCTCGCACGGTGAAGGTCGTCCAACGTAGGTGCACGTAGCTCCACCTGGAGCCCCAGCTCCCGAGCCACCTCCAGCACACCGGCCCGCGTGATTCCGGGAAGGATGCCCGCGGACACCGGTGGCGTGACCAACACGGGCCGGGGTCCGCTGGTGAACAGGAACAGGTTCGAGGTCGCACCCTCCACGACACGCCCGTCAGCGTCCAGGATCAGCGCCTCGGCAGCGCCGCGGGACTTGGCCTCCTTCATCGCCAGCACCGACGCCAGGTAGTTGCCGACCTTGGCTCCTTCGGCGAGCGTCGAATCGGTCGCCCGCCGCGTGTGGTGGCTGATCACCGCGATGCCTTCGCGGTAGGCCTCGGGCGGCGGCGGAGTGAGCGGCGTCACCAGGATGACCACCAGCGGCTCAACAGCCAGGTCCGGCGCCAGGCCAAGCTCCCCGGAGCCCCGGGTCACCATCAAGCGAATGTAGCTCTCCGGGTTCCCGCTCTCCTGCACCACTCGCAGCACGCGCTCCCGCAATTGCCCTACGGAAACTGGGAGCTCGATCGCCACTCGCTGTGCGCTACCAGCCAGGCGTTCGAGGTGCTCGTCCAAGGCATAGGGCTGGCCGTCGTAGGTACGAATCGTCTCGAAGACGGAGTCCCCGTAGAGGAAGCCGCGGTCGAAGACGCTGACCTTTGCCTCGGCAGGCGAGACGATCTGGCCGTCGATTGAGACGAGAGTGGCCATCCACCGGTGGAGTTACACCCGCGGCCGCCCGGGTCAAGGGTCGCGCATGAGCAGGGGGTGAGGCGCGTCGCTCAGGCGGCGCCCGCGCCCCCGCCACGCCTCCAGGGCTAGCTCCGCCCGTCCCTCGACGCCGAGCAGATCCTGAGTGAGCAGCTCGGCGCTCGACGGCCTCGCTGGCTCCCCGATCACGACGCACACCCGAGTGAAAGGCAGAGGAAGCTGAAAGCGATCCCAAGCGCGCCGAAACTCGAGGCTGCGGCCATAGGCGATACCGAGCGGAATCAATTGCGCGTCTCCGAGGCGACTCGCCACGACCGCGCCCGACTTTGCCCGCTGACGCGGCCCTCGCGGGCCGTCCACCGCCAAGGCCACGTCCTGCTCCGGGAGTCGCCGCACCAGCTGTCGAAGCGCCTTCCCTCCCCCCCGAGAAGACGAGCCGCGCACGACGTTCAGTCCCAGGCGCCGCATGGCTGCGCTCTGGATCTCGCCGTCCCTGGACCAACTGACGAGCACCTGTGTCGGCCGGGGGCGTGGGAGCCCCAGCAGCCCCAGCTGCTTGCCGTGCCAGAACGCGTACACCGCCCTGCCCTGGGGCGCCGCGCCAATGACGCGGACGCGCAGCGTCGCAAGCAGCATGCGCACCAGGATGGCCAGACAGCGGCCGAGGAGTCTCCGGCCGCCGCCAAGGTTACCCCGCGGCAGCGGCTCCGGTGGGAGGCTTCGCGGGGCGAGGGCGCGCAGGTCCGAAGGAGTCAGCCCTTCAGCTCCGCGAGCAGCTGCTTGGCCTCCTCCAGATCGCCATCGGCCTGGATCGCGCGTTCGAGCATCTGGATCGCCTTGGGCTTCTCGCCCAGGCCTTGATGCACCTTGCCCAGGTTGAGGAACACCTCCGCCTTGGTGATCGGCGACTTGTCGTCGAGCTTCTGCAAGAGCAACGCGCGGAACATCTGCTGCGCCTTCTTCAGGTCTCCCGCCTCCAGGCTGACTGCGCCGAGCTGCTTGAGGACGCTGACGTTGCCGGGCTCGATGCGGAACGCCTTGTCCAGCTCCTCCAGCGCTCGCTCCTTTTCACCGTCAGCCAGGTACGCCGTCGCAAGCCGCCGGTGGATGTCCCCGAGTTCCTTGGAGCGCTTCCCACCGTAGCTCTCCACGATGCGCTCCAACACCTCGACCGCGGCCTTCCCGCGCCCGCTGCCGCTGTAGGCATCGCAGAGCGCGAGCATCAGTTCGCGATCGTCGGGCTTGAGCGCGCTGGCGCGCTCGAGCATCTCGGCGCTGGCTGCCATGTCCTTGCGCTTCTCGGCGTGGAGGTCTGCCGCCTTGACCAGCAGCTTGACCTTCTCTTCCACGTCCTCCGTCGCCTCCGCGTCATCCGCGATGTGCGACGCAAGCTTTTCCCACGCGGAAAGCTTCGTGTAGAGCGCCGCCAAGCGCTCGCGCAGCTGGGAGTTTCGAGAGTCGTGGCTGAGCCCGCGCTCCAGAGCCTCCGCGGCCGCCTCCGCATCGTCGAGCCGCTCATGGGCATCCGCAAGCTCGGTGGCGAGCTTCACTGCGTCGTCCCCGGTGCTCTGGTCGAGCAGGCGGCTGAGCATCTCCGCTTCGCTTCGATGCTCGTTCTGAGCGCGGTAGAGGCGCGCGAGCGCTTCGAGGGCACCGCGATGCGAGCTGTCTCGCTCCAGCACCGAGCGGTAGGTGTCGATCGCCTTCTGGCGGTCGTTGAGTCGCGAGTCGTAGATCTCGCCGAGCCGCACCTCGAAGGTCAGCTCTGCATCGGTGTCCTCGCGTTCCTTGGCTGCGGCGATCTGCTCCTTGAGCAGCTCCGCGAGTTCTTCATCGCGGTCGGTCTGCTCGTAGAGCTCGCTCAAGGCCACCACGGCATCTGCGCGACTGGGCTCGTCGTACAGCACGGAACGCAGGAGCTCGATGGCCGCGTCGGGCAGGTTGAACTTCTCGCGATTGAGCTGAGCCAGCTCCATCCGGAGCTCGCTGCGCTCGCTCGACGAGTCCACGATGTCCACCAGCCGCTCGAGGAGTCGCCCCAACTCATCGAAGCGCTCGCTCTCGGCGAACAGCTGACGCAGGGCCTTGGAGGCTTGGGTGTCCGTGGGCTCGTCTTCGAAGAGCGCCTCGAAGAGCTCGATCGCCTTGTCGGCGTCCTTCAACTTCTCCTGTGCGATTGTTGCCGCGCGGAGACGCAGCTCACGCAGGATTCCTGCGTCGGCCCGCAGCTCGGCTCGTCGCACCAGCAGATCGAAGGTCTCCTGGTAGTCCTCGGCGGCCTCCCGCAGCTCGGTGAGCTCCGACAGCGCCCACAGGTTGCCGTCGTCCTGTGCGAGCAGCTCGCGGAGCAGCGACTCCGCCAGCTCGCGGTCCCCGAGCTCGTCGGCCAGCTCCTTGGCTTGCTGGAACAGCGTCTCTCGCATGCCCATGTCGAGCTGCAGCTTCGCGCGACGACGCAGCGTGGCGATCAGATCGCGCTCGCGACCCGCGCTCGTACGCTGTAGCTGCTCGAGCTGGAGCAGCACCTCGTCGCTCTCCGCATCGTAGTCGAGCGCCTTGAGCAACGCCGCTTCGGCGGCGGGCGGGTCCTCCACCTTGTCGCGGTACCAGCCCGCAAGCTTCAGACACAGCTCCTTCGCCACGTCGGGGGTGAGGTCCTCCTTGGTATTGATGGCGTCGCGGAGGGCCGCCGCAGCGCCCTCCCAGTTGCCGGTGATGGGCGCCAGGCGCTCCAGCTCTCCAAGCAGCATGCCGTCGGCAGGATCGTCGTTGAGCCCCTGCTGGAGCACGCGCTGGGCAGCGGCGGCGTCCTGGCAGTCGTCCTCCAGCACCTTGGCCAGGCTGCGGCGCATGTCGATGCGCTCCGTGGGCGAGTCCGCGAAGCCGACGCGCTTCTCGTAGAGACCGGCCAGGTCCTGCGTCCTGCCGGCGGCGCGGTACACCTCTTCCAGGAGCTCGGCGACCTCCTCGAACAGATCCCGCTCCGACGTCAGCTCTTCCAGTGCCTTCGCCGACGGCTCGTGACCTGGCACCCGTTCGAGAGCCATTCGCAACGAACCGAGACCGCGGGCCGGTTCGGAGAACTTGGCGATCTGGACCGTGGCCAGGCGATGGTAGATAGCCGCCTGCTCCGCCTCGTCGGCGTCGAGCAGCGCACGACGCTCGAGCACGTCAGCGAGGGACTGGAAGTCCTCCACCTTCTCGTAGAGCCGGTCCAAAGCAAGCAGCAGATCAGCCTGGTCGCCCGCTTGCTCCACCGCGCGTGAGTACGCGTCGATGGCTCGCTTGGGATCGCTCAAGTGGTTCTCGGCTACCGAGCCCAGACGCGAGAACAGGTCCTTCACCAGATCCGGATCGAAGCTGGCGCCCGCGCGCTCCTCCAGAGACTCGGCGTACTTCGCCCAGCCGTCGCTCTGCTCGGCGAGGCGCTCGATGTCGGCGTGGAGTTCCGTCGAGTCGGGCATCTCCGTGAGAGCGCGCAGCAGGGCGTCGAGGGCCTTCGCGGACTCTTCCAGGTTGATCTCGTAGACGAGCCCGACCGTGCGCAGCGTCTCACCGCGGCGCAGCGGATCCGTCTCCACCGTGAGGCGCAGCTCGAGCACCTCCACGAGCTCCGCGTGCGCGGCGCTCTGCCGCAACACCGGGACCAGGATCTCCGCGACGGTGCTGCGGAGGTCTTCATGCTCCTCGCCGAGCTTCCTCACTGCAGCGCGGGCCTCGGTGTCGTCGGGAGCCTCGTCGAGCACGAGTCGATAAGCGTCCAGGGCTTCATCGAAGCTCTGCAGCTGCCCACCCAGGATGTCACCGATCTGCTTGCGCAGCGTGACGCGAGCCGCCTGGTCCTCCTCCGTGCTGGCCTCCAGCTTGAGGTTGTCGAGCAACTCAGGCCAGCGCTCCTCCGCGCGGTAGAGCCGATCCAAGGATCGCAACACCGGCTTGTCGCCTGGCTTGGTGGCGAGCGCCTGGACCAGCGAATCGATGGCGCTCGGCCGATCTTCCAAGCGCTCCTCGTACACCTTTGCCGCCGATACCAGCAGCTCGTAGCGGAGGTCCGTGTCGTCCTCGTCGCACAGCTCGACGCGCTGCTGGTACAGCTCGACCAGCCGAGCCGCGTCGCTCTCGGAGGAGTCCTGCTTCTCCAGGTAGAGTTCCGTGAGGCAATCGATGGTGAAGGCGCTCTCCGGGTCGAGCTCGATGGCGCTCTCGTACGCCTCGATCGCCCCTGGATTGTCCTCCAACATGTCCCGCTTGGCCTCACCGACGCGCCTCCAGATGCTGGCACGCTCTTCGTCGTCGAGCACCAGGTCCGCCTTCGCAACCAGGACGCGCACCAGCGCGTCCCAGTCGCTGAGCAGGGTGGCAAGCTCTTCAATCTTGGTCACCGGCTCGAGATCCGCCTCATCGACTTGGCGCAGGCGCTCGTAGGCGTTCAGCGCAGCGCGTGGGTCGTCGCGATGCTTGTCGTGGACTTCCGCGAGGTAATTGAGCACCTCGCGGGCGCTCAGCAAATCAGGCTTCTTGTCCAGGATCGACGTATAGGTCTTCGCGAGCTCGTCCCAGGCGTCGGTCGCTTCGGTCAGGCGCTGGTACTCCCCGCGCACTTCTCCGTCCTCAGGGTCCAGCTCCAGGGCGGCGGCGAGGGCGCGCCGCGCTCGATGTGCGTCGGACCCGCGCTCCTCCCAGAGTCTCGCGGTCTCCCGCAGGACGGCCACGCGCTCGATGGGATCTTCCGCCAGCTCGTAGCGATCCTCGTTGAGCTTGATCTGGCGGCGCCAGTCGTCGGCCTCCTCGTACAAGGGGCGCAGGATCTCCACCACGCGCTCCTTGTGCTCCGGGTCATCCAGCAAGGCCTCCAGCTCGGCGACCGCCTCCTTGTGGCCGGGCGAAGCCAGCACGATCTCCTGCAACTGGTCGATCGCGCGCGAGGTGTCGGAGAGCTCGCCCTTGTATAGCTTGGCCAGCTCGATACGGAAGCCGGCGCCGACGCTGCCACCCTGAGTCTCCGCGCGACGAAGATACAGCTCCGCCAGGTCTTCCCAGCGCTCGGCCTCGCGATACAGCTCGGTCAACGCCTCGAGAGACCGGCTGTCCGACGCTTCCACGTCGAGCGCCTGGACGTACGTCAGGATCGCCTCTTCGGGTTGAGCCAGCTTCGTGCGCTGGAGTTCCGCCACGACGTGGAGGATGTGCAAGCGATCGTCAGGCTCGTAGCGGTGATCGAGCGCCTCACGATAGAGCGACACGCGTTCTTCGTGTTTCTCCGTCTTCACCAAGAGACCATCGATTGCCTCGAACAGCTCGCGGTTCTCGGGCTCGAAGGCCAGCGCCTTGCGGTAGTACTCGAGCGCGCGTTCGTTCTGCCCCAGGCCTGCGAAGAGCTCGCCGGCGCGGCGTGCGAGGCGCAGAGTGCTCTCGTCGGTGACGCTGTCCTCGAGCTCCCCCGCGTAGATCTCCGCCAGCCTCTGCTCGGCGCCTGCCACCTTGGCGAGGCGCTCGAGCTCGGAGATGGTGTTCTCGTCCTCGATGTCTTCGTGAAGCAGCTTGGCGATGGTCTCGAGCGCCTGGGCGTAGTTCTCCTCCTGCTCCTCGTAGAGCTGAGCCAGACGGGTCAGCAGCTCGCGGCGCTCCTCGGGATCCTGGGAAAACTCGAGGCGCGCGCTGATGGTGTTCATCACCTTGGAGAACTCGCCCCTTCGCAGATACACGGGCTCGAGCAGCGACGCCGCCCGCGCGCGATGCTCGGCTTCGGGGGCCTCGGTGAGCCAGCGCTCGAGCACGGCGATGGCGGCCTCGTAGTTCGCGTCCTCCTCCAGTGCTGCCTCGATCTCGTCGAAGGCGCGAGGCAGATCGTTGAGCTTCTCTGCAGCGACCTGCGCGACCGCGACGTGGAGCTTCGCAGCGTCGTCGGGCGACGCGTCCAGCTGGCGTTGATAGAGCTCGATCAGCTCGTCCCACCGCTCGGCCTTCGAGTAGAGGTCGATCAACGCGCTGATCGCGACGGGGTCCAGCTCGAGATCGAGGATCGACTCGTAGACGTCGATCGCCTGAGCGCGTTCCTCGAGCACCTCGGCGAGCAGTCGCGCGCGGCGGAACAGCAGCTCCTTGCGCTCGGTGTCGCTCTCCGCCGCTTCGACTCGACGCTCCAGGATCTCGAGCAAGCGTGGACCATCTCCGGCCTCCTCGTAGAGCGACTCCAGGGCGACCAGCGCGGTGCGGTCGTCCGACTGCAGCTCCAGCGCCTTGGTGTAGTACTCGCGCGCGAGCTCCCGATCGCCGAGCTGGTTGCGGGCGAGCTCGGCGATCTTCAGTGTCACCTTCAGCTGCACGTCACCGTCGAAGATCTCGGGCACGATCTCGCACAACAGCTGGACGTGAGCGGGCTGCTTCTGCGTCGCTCCCGCCAGGCGCTCGAGCTGCTCGAGCCAGGGGCTCAGATCGGTATGCCCCACGGCAACCCGTACGGCACGCTCTGCGTAGCCAAACGCCCGGGGCGCGTCCTCAAGTGGTCCATCCGCCACGCGCAGCGCCGCCTCGAGTCCCTCGAGCTTGCCGAGCGGGTCGTCGAGCGCGCCGATCTCGATCTCCAGGACTTGGAGCAGCCGCTCGTGGTCGCCTTCTTCCTCGAAGATGGGTCGCAGGATCCCCGCTGCCTCGCGACGCGCGTTCACGTCGTCGTGCTCGAGCAGCTTCTCCAGCGCAGCACGACTGGCGGCGTGCTTGCTGTCCACCGTCAGCGCCTCGCGGTAGGCCTCCAGAGCGCCGTCGACGTCGCTCAACCTCAAGTTGCGCAGATCGCCGAGCTTGGCCAGCAAGTCCAGTCGCTGATCCGTCTCGCTCACCAGGTCGAGGTGGACCTGATACGTGTCGCCTAGCTCGTCCCAGCGCTCCGCGGCCTGATAGAGCCGCTCCAGCGCCACCAGCGTCTCCTCTGCTGGACCGAACTCGTCCTGAACGGCGCGCCAGGCGTCGATCGCCTCAGCGCCGTTCTCGAGCTTGTCAGCCAGCACCTGGGCACGTCGCACCATGAGCTCGCGGCGCGCGTCGCCTTCGGCGCCGCCATCCGCACGACGCTCCAGCACGTCGACGAGCTCGCGCCAGTTCTCGCTCTTCTGGTAGAGCTCGTCGAGAGCGACCAGCGCCGTCTGATCCGTCGGATCGTCCTCGAGGCGAGCCCGCCAGGCCTCGATGGCACCCAGCGTATCCTCGAGGATATTCTGCGAGAGCTCCCCGAGCCGCCCCAGGAGTTCCCGGCGCTTGTCGCCATCGGCCTCCAGCTTCACCTGGATGCGCAACATCTCGGCGAGGCTCTTGTGCTCCGACTCGGTGGCGTAGATGCGCTCCAATGCCCGCGCCGCGGGCAACGCGAGGGTCGCGTCCTCGCGATCGAGGTCCAGCACCTGGCGGTAGGTCTCGCCGGCCTTGGTCGTGTCCTCCAGGAGGTCTTCGTAGATCTGTGCGACCTGCATCAGGATCTCGCCCTTCAGGGCTTGATCCTCCGCGCCGTCCGCAGCCTTCGAGAGCACCTCGGCGACGCGCGCGTGGGCGCCCAATCGCCGTCCCACGTCGAGCAGCCGCGCCCTCGAGTCGACGTCGAGCGGGTCCAGCGGCACGAGCTCTGCCAGCGCGTCGAGCGCGCCTTCGTCTTCGTGAAGACCCTCATCACGCAGTACCGAAATACGGCGCAGGAGTTCCTTGCGCTGATCCAGGCGCTCCTCCGCGTCCTCGTCAGCGCCCGTGCGCAACGTCTCGAGTTGCACGGCGAGCACCCGCACCAGGTCTCGCGTCTCCTCACGGGTCTCGTAGACGGTCTCCAGCATGCGGGCCGCACGACCGCGCAGCTGCCCAATCTCCAGCAGCTTCTCTGCCAGCTCCCGCGCCTCGAAATCGTTCACCTGCTCGGCCAGCACGGCCTCGATGTGATCGACCGCGGCGTCGGGCCGATGAAGACGCTCGAGCAGCAACGCTGCGAGACGCTTCTTGAACTCCATCAGCTCGTCGCCGACGGCGGTATCCAGCCGCTGCTGCAGCAGACGCGCGAGATCCTCGTGGCGGTCCTGGGAGGCGTACAGCCGGTCGAGCGAGCGCAGCGCGGTATCGTGCACCGGGTCGATCTCCAGGATGCGCTCGTAGTGCTTGGTGGCCTTCCCGGCGTCTTCGATGATCTCTTCACAGATCAGCGCGACCTCCACCAGCATGTCGGCGCGACGCACCGGATCATCCGTCGCAAGAGACGCGCGCTCGTAGAGCGCCTCGAGCTCGGACCAGCGCTCCGCGGCGGTCAAGATGTCCTTCAGACGCGCAAACGCTCGCTCGTTGCTGGGGTCCAGCTCCAGCACCTTTTCGAGGTAAGGCGTCGCGCCCATCGGGTCCCCGAGCTTGTCCTCGTACAGGGCCGCCGCACGCTCGCAGAGTTCGGCCTCGATTTCCTTGGGGATCTCCCGGCCGAGCATCTCGCGGTAGCACTCGGCGAGCTCCGTGGGACGACCGGACAGCGCACACAGGGAGTCAGCCCGGTCCCACAAGCTCAGTTCCGTGGGGTAATCCCGAACGGCGCGCAGAATGACATCGAACGCGGAGCCGTACGCCGACAGCTTCTCTTCGTGGACGTCTGCCAGGCGGTTGTAGAGCGCCAACTTCTCGCTCGGCTCGCTGGCGCTGGCGATCATCACCTCCAACGCCTCCGCCTCACGGCGCGCCTCACCCCCACTCGCGTAGGCGCTGGCCAGCACCTCTGCGGCGCGGGCCTTGGTCTCGTCCTGCTCAACCAGGCGCTCCAGGACGTGCATCGCGCGGGCATCACCAGGCTCGAGGTCGAGCGCACGCACCGCCGCGTCCAGCGCTTCGAGGGGTCGCTCGAGCCGCTGCAAGTAGAGCTCGGCGAGTTCCACCTCGCGCAACGCGCGCTCGGAGCCGTCGAGCTGATCTCGGTGGCTCTCGATCACCTTGGCGGCACCAGCGAAGTCCTCCGAGGCGATCAGCAACCGGGGCAGAGCGGAGAGCGCGTTGACCTCCGTCGGGTCCAGGTCGAGGACCTTGCGATACAGCTCCGCGGAACGTCCTGGTTCCTCGAACACCTCCTCTTCCAGGGTCGCCCACTCGCTGAGGATGCGTACCCGCTCCGCGTCGCTCGCCGCGTGTTCCACGCGCAGCGCGAGCAACCAGCGCAGCTCGTCTCGCTTGCCTTCCCGGCGCAAGATGGCTTCCAGGGAGGCCGCCGCGTCGGCGTCGCTCGGATCGGCCTCGAGCAGGCTCTTGAACGTGGCAACGGCTTCGTCCGCCTTGCCCAGCTCCTCGGCATAGACCCGCGCCAGCTTGAGCTTCAGCTTGCGGGACTCCGCCTCGGCGATCTCTGCGTCGGACGTCAGCCGCCCTTCGATGGCTTCGACGAACGTCTGCCAGCTATTTGCCGCACGGCAACTATCTTCGAAGATGGAGAGCGCCTGCTCGCTGCCGGGGGCGAGCTCGTAGGCTTGACGGGCATAGCCCGCTGACGCGCCGCGATCGTTGAGCTTGTTCCCGGTGACATCGACCAGCTTGCCCAGCAGGTCCAGCTTCTCGTCGTCGGAGCTGCTCTGCTTCAGCAGCACGTCGTAGAGCGCCGGGAGGCGAGCCCACTTCTCGTCGGCTTCGTAGATCGGGATCAGAGCTCCGGCGGCGCGCGCGTCGTCTGGGTTCGTGGCGAGGATGCGCTCGTAGGAACGGAAGGCGCGGTCGGGAGCCTCGAGCTTGTCCTCGTAGACCTTTGCCGCACGGTAAGACAGATCGATCTTCGATGCGTCGTCCTTGGCCTTGTCCGCCGCCTGACTCAGCACGTCGGCCAGGCCGTCGAAATCATCTTGCGATGCGTAGAGATCTTCGAGGCCCTCGTAATCTTTACGCTCGAGGAAGGCGTCGCGCAGCGTGCGCAAGGCACGGCTGTTGCCCGGCTGAAGCTCGAGCACGCGGCGCCAAGCCCGCGTCGCACCTTCGAAGTCGGAGAGCTGATCGCCGTAGACGGTGCCCAGCTTCTGCAGCACGCTGAGCCGCTCCTTGTCGCCTTCCTCGAACTCGACACGACGCTCGAGCGCCTCGGCCAGCACCTTCCAGTTCTTGGCCCGCTCGGCGTAGCGTTCGAGCTGATCCAGTGTCGGGCGGTCGCTCGGATCCGCCTCCAGCGCGGCCTGAAACAAGCGGATGGCGTCGTCTTGACGCTGCAAACGCTCTGCAGCGAGCTTCGCCATCTCGCGCGTCAGTTCCAGGCGCCGATCGGCGTCGACGCTCTCCAGCTGCCCCTCGTAGAGCTCGTACAGGTTCGCCCAGGCGCGACGCTTCTTGTACAGCTCTTCCAGACGCTCTCGCGCCTCGGCGTCCGTGGGCACCGCCTCGAGCAGGCGCTGATAGGCCTCGGTGGCGTTCTGAACGTTGGAGAACTGATCTAGCCAGCGGCGCGCGACGCCACGCAGGATGGTCGCTTTCTCGTCGACGTCCTCGGTCAGCTCCGCGAGGCGCTGCTGGTTGGTGAGCAGGTCGCGCCAGCGCCCGAGCTGCTCGTACAGCCCCACCAGCTCGCGCACCGCCTCCACGTCGTTGCCGTCGATCTGCAGGATCTGGTTCAGGACGGTGACCAGGGCCGTGTCGCTCTTGATGAACTGACGATAGGTCGACGCCACTTCCTTGAGGATCCCCAGGCGCGTCTCGCTGTCGTCCTTGTCAGCGCGCTCGAGCTCCTGCCGCAGCAGCTCGACCAGCGCGTTGTAGCCCTCGGTCTTGCGGTACAGCCGCTTCAGCGCCTCGCGAGCCTCTTGGTTGTCGGCATCCTGGCGCAGCACTCCCTTGTATTGCTCGATGGCCTTCTGAGCGTCTTGCTGGCTCTCGGCGAGCTTGGCGATCTGCTGGGTGACCTCGGTCTTCTCGGGTCCCTCGGTCATCACCTTCTGCGCTGCCTGAAGCACGCTCAACAGGCGCCCCTCGTCGCCGACCTTCTCGGCATACTCACGGAAGAAGTTCAGCGCCAACGGGTTGCTCGGCTCGAGCTTGCGAATGCGCTCGAACCAGGGCTCGGCGTCCTCGACGTTCTCGAGCTTCTTCCAGTGCAGCATGGCGATCTGGAGCATGTCGCCCAGGCGCTCGCTGCTCTCGAGCGAGCCGGACAGCAGCTCGCGCTCATAGACACTGACCAGGAGGTCCCAGCGCTCGAGCTTCGAGTAGTGCTCCGAGAGGAAGCTCTTGGCTTCAGCGTGGCTGGGGACCAGCCCGAGCACTTTCTCGAACGCCTTTGCGGCGGCTTCGGCGTCACCCATCTTGTTCAGGTGGAGGCGCGCGAGACGTACACCCGCGGCGGTGCGGTCGGTGTCGCCCTCAGCGCGGTCGATCAACCGGTCCAGCACGGCGGACAGCGCCTCCCACTTTTCCGCGCGGCGCAACACGACCTCGAGCATCCCGGCAGCGCGGACGTTCGTCGGGTCCAGGCGCACCGCCTGGTCCAGTCGCTTGACGATGCGGTCGGTGTCGGCATCCTCCGAGCCAAAGCGGAGCTCCATCTCCGCCGCCCGCATCAACATCGAGCTCTTGTAGACGTCGTCAGGCGCGTTCTCCGCTTCCTCGAGGTAAGACTTGGTCATCTCGGACCAGCGCGCCTTCTTACCCTCGGCTTCCTCGAGCGCCTCCTTGGCCTTGCCATCCTCGGGGATCAGCTCGAGCACCTGGAGCTGAGCGAGCTCGTGCTCCTCTTCACTGAAGAGACGGTCTTGCTGAAGCGCCGCCAGCTCCCGCAGCAGATCGACCTTGCCGCTGTCTGCATGGTCCACTGCGTGCTCGAGCAGCGTCGCCGCCGCTCGCCACTCACCACGCTCTTCGTGTCGCTGGCGTGCGGCGGAGAGCAAGCGCATCAGCTCGTCTCGCTCCAGGTCGCCATCCGGCTGCTTCAGCGCCTCCCGGAGCGCCCCCCAGGCGTCCACTGAGTCGGGGTCGTCTTGTAGCTGTCCAAGCGCTGTGCGGATCGTGTTCGAATCCATTCCTCACCCGTCGAAAGCGGCCCACCCTCCCCCTCTTGGGAAGTGGGCTCGGTGGCGGGCGAGAGTACGCCGCGGGCCCCCACACTACAACCCCGCGAAACTAGCGTTTCTCCTTGACTTCCGCGGCCTTCCTTAGGTGCTCGAGGAGCTGACGCTGGCGCGCCACGACGCGTCGATTCGCACCCAGAGCGGCACCTCGATCGAGCGCTCGCTCGGCCTCGTCGTAGCGGCCGAGGCGGAGGAACGCCCAGCTCTGACCGAGGTACCCCGCGGCAAATCGCGGACGCGCGGCAAGCAGGGCGGAGTAGTGGACGAGCGCAACGCTCGGTTGGTCCTGCTGGACCGCCAGCGAGGCCAGCCCGAGGTGGTTCTCGACCGCGCCAGGGTCGGCCCTCAGCCCGTTCGTGTAGGCCTCGCGCGCACCCTCCATGTCTCCCAGCCGTGCCCGGACCAGGCCCAGCGCGTGCCAGACCTCGGCGTCCCGGGGATCGCGGCGAGCCGCTTCTCGCAGTCGGGGTTCTGCGATCTCGACTTCGCCCCAGCGGGCCGCTCGCAGCCCCGCGGTCTTCGGACCGCGGACGTCCTCCGGAGCCACCTCGGAGGCGGCGTCGTAGAGCGCGAGCGCCTCTTCGTAGCGGTGGCTCAGTTCGAAGGCGTGACCCAGCTCGATATAAGGCAGCGGATCGCCCTCGGGCAACGCCTTGCGCAGCCGCTCGGTCTCTTCTCTCGCCTCGCCGAGCTGCCCCGAGGCGGCGAGCACCCGGATCAACAGCTGCCGTTCCGCGATCGCGTCCGGGTGCTGTCGCAAGTGCTCACGCAGTAGCCGCGTGGCCTCCGCGTAGTTGCGTCGCTCCATCGCCACAGCGGCGCGCTGCCTGACGCTGGGTTGCACGCCAGCGCACGCCAGCGCCAGACCCGCGCCCATTCCGATCGACCAAAGCTCACGCGACACGTGGCGCGCAGTATGTCTCATGCAGCGCGGTCGTGGGGGGACGTGTGTCGCGACGCGCAACGAGGCGCCTCTCCCCCAAAGAAAAGCCAAGAAGCAGTACCCAGCGGGCGAGCTGGCCTGCGGGTGAAGTGCGAGAACGCTCCCGTCGCTCGAAGGAGGAGGCGCTGCGCGGCTGCGGCGACTACGAGGATCCGTTGCCCACGAAGGCTGCGCTTGCGGGCAAGGCCGGGCCCGGCTACTCCCCGCAGGATGTTGGCAAAAGACATCCAGCAGGTTGGGGTGATTGGGGCTGGCCAGATGGGCGGAGGAATAGCGCAGGTGTGCGCCGCCACGGGGCTCGAGGTGAAGCTCAGCGATGCTTCGCTGGAACGCGCTCAGGGCGGCAAGGACAAGATCGCCAAGATCCTCCAGAAGCAGGTCGACAAGGGCAAGCTCGAGGCCAGCGCGCGGCAGGCGCTCCTGGATCGCATCCAGCCCGTAGACAGCGTGAAGGAGTTCGCAGACTGCGATCTCGTCGTGGAAGCAGCGACCGAAGACGTCGAGACGAAGATCCGCATCTTCAAGGGCGCCGACGACGTGATGAAGCCGGGAGCGCTGCTGGCATCGAATACGTCCAGCATCTCGATCACCCGCTTGGCAGGACAGACGAGTCGCCCCGAGCAGGTCATCGGCATGCACTTCATGAACCCGGTGCCGTTGATGAAGCTCGTCGAAATCGTGCGCGGCGTGCAAACCAACGCGGAAACGATGAAGACGGTGAGCGCGCTGGCGGAGCGCCTCGGCAAGACCGTGATCCACAGCAAGGATCAGCCAGGCTTCGTCGTGAACCGCATGCTGGTGCCGTTCCTCAACGAGGCCTGCTTCGTGCTGCAGGAAGGCCTGGGGACACCGGAGGACATCGACCAGGGCGCGAAGCTTGGTCTGAACCACCCCATGGGGCCGCTGGAGCTCGCGGATCTGATCGGGCTCGACACGCTGCTCTTCATCGCCGAGGTGCTGCACCGTGAGTTCGGTGACGACAAGTACCGCCCGGCGACGCTCCTCAGGAACCTGGTGGCTGCTGGCTGGTACGGACGCAAGGTGGGGCGCGGCTTCTACGTGTACGACGAGCGCGGTCAGAAGACGGGCCGCGCCTTCGAGCACTGATCTGTTGTTGCTACAAGGAAACGAAGAATGAGCTACGAAACACTGCTGGTCGAGCGGACCGAGTTGGAGTCCGGGGGGGAGATCGTTCACCTGGTGATCAATCGTCCCGAGAAGCTCAATGCGTTGAATCCGCGAGTCTTGAGCGAGCTATCCAGCGCCATCGTCGACCTCAGCGCGGAAACGCGGGTGGTGATCCTGAGGAGCTCGGGGGACAAGGCCTTCGTCGCCGGCGCAGACATCGCCGCGATGAGCGAGATGAGCGTGCCCCAGGCGAAGGCCTTCACCGACCAGGGACACGCCCTGGGACGCCTGCTCGAAGGACTTCACTGTCCAGTGATCGCCCAGGTTCAAGGGTTCGCGCTGGGCGGTGGCTGCGAGCTCGCCTTGGCCTGCGACTTCATCTACGCGTCGGAAAAGGCGCGCTTCGGCCAGCCCGAGGTCAATCTAGGGCTCATGCCGGGCTTCGGCGGAACCCAGCGCCTGAGCCGTCGCGTGGGCCTCGGGATGGCTCGAGAGCTCGTCTACACCGGCCGTCAGATCAAGGCTGACGAGGCGCTGCGCATCGGACTCGTGAACGCGGTCTTTCCTGCCGAGGACTTGGCGGAGAAGGTGCTCGAGACGGCGAAGCTGATTGCCAGCAAGGCGCCCATAGCCGTCAGCTCGAGCAAGCGTGTATTCGAGCGCGGCTTCGACGCCGATCTGATCACCGCCAACGAACTGGAGGCGATGGCCTTCAGCGCGCTCTTCGGCACGGAAGATCAGCGGGAAGGCACCAAGGCCTTCGTCGAGAAGCGCGCGCCCGTGTTCAAGGGCCGCTAAGTCCTTGACGCTGAACAGACGCCCCGAATACCTGAGAATCGATGTCCGCGCGCAAGAGCAAGTCCGAGGCGACCGAGCTGGTCAAGATGTCTACCTTGGCCAAGCTGAGCGGGGTGCCCGCCGCCACCATCAAGCACTACTTGCGTGAAGGTCTACTCCCCCCGCCCGCCAAGCGCACTAGCCGCAACATGGCGTTCTACGACCCCGAGCTGGTGGGCCGTATCCAGAACATCAAGGCCCTGCAGCGCGAGCACTTCCTCCCTCTGAAGGTCATCAAGGAGATGATGGACGAGGGTCACTCGATGGTGCAGAGCGAGGCGACGACAGCCGCGAGCATCGCCAAGGTCTTGCAGCGCTCTGCGCCCAAGCACAGCAAGTCCCGCACACAGCTCCTCGAGAGCGGGGTCGCCGAAGGCGACCTCGAGATGATGAAGATGTTGAAGCTGGTGTCTCCCGACGGCAGCGGCGGCGAAGAAGAGTACAGCGGCGACGACCTCGCGCTGCTGCGCTTGCTCGGGCGGGCGCGCAGGGTCGGCATCAGCCCCGAGATGCTCCCAACGAATATCCTCGCGGATTACCTGGAGGCGATCCGGGCCCTGGTTCGCACCGAGCTCGCGCTGTTCCGCGCCGGGGTCGTGCCGCTGGCGGGAGAGAGCCTGGGTGAGCTCGCAGAGGACGCGACGGAGCTCTCGGAGCAGCTGGTGGTGCTGATTCGCCGCAGGCTGCTGCTGCCCACGCTACGGCAGCTGGAGGCGGAGAACGCCGGCAAGGGCAAGTCCGCGAAAAAGAAGGCCAGCAAGGCGTCGAACCGAAAGCGCTGACCCGGCCATGGCCGAGTGAGCGTCGAGCCTGCGCTGCTGGCCACGCGAAGAATGCACGCGCCCCGAGCGTTCTGGTAGTACGGCTCCCATGAACGGCTCTCCCACTGCTCACCGCGAGCGCCCGGAACCCTCCAGATCTCCCACGTCGACCCGGCGGCTGTGCTGGGCCCTGGCGCTGTCCGGCGCGCTGGCTGGCTGCAACAGCTGCAACGAAGACGCGCCCTACACGCCCTTCAGCGTCAGCTCCAGTGGGAGCTCCAGCGCCACGGCGGCGAGCACCTCCAGCACGGCGCCCGATGCGACGCCCAGCAGCGAGCCAATGCCGGAGCCGCCCTTCAAGGGCAAGGCGGCGCTCAAGGCGCCCGCTCGAGCGACGAAGTGGAAGGTCGCCGGCCTGGACCTCGCTGCCCCCGATGGCCAGGTCTTCGAGCAGGCGCTGGAGGCCGACTTCGACGGTGATGAAAAGGCCGACGCCGTGACCTGGTCCGTGGCCCAGGCCCCAGGCAAGGGCGCGGCCGCGACGCTGACCTTTCACTCTTCCTCGGGGAAGAACACGACGCTCACCGACCTGCCGGGCTTCGTGCCCACCGGCCCCGACTGCCGTCTGTCGACGAAGCTGGATCAGACGGGTCCGAAGACCCTGACGCTGATCACTCGCGCGACCTGCAAGGCGGCGCTGATCCCTCGTTCGCCGGTGGGGGCGCTGACGGTACTGGCGCCAGCTGCCGACAAACCCAAGCTGATCGAGCTGCGACTGGCGGACGTCGTGCCTGGGGAGCGCCGACAGATCCAGATCGACAGCACCGATCACGACAAGGATGGGCTGGATGACGTCAGCCTGAAGCTTCGCCTGGAGCGTGGGAGCGTCAGCGCGACGGCGAACTTCGCCTGGTACCAGCGCGCGCAAGGCACCGCCCGCGACGACTCCGAGCCGCGCAAGAGCCTGGACGCGCAGAGCTACGGGGCCCTGAGCTCGGCGAAGAAGACCGGGCACCAGGCCCTGCCCCAGATCCAGACGCTCCAGCGCTTGTGGGCCAACGTCTGCGCCGAGAGCGCGACACCGCGGCTCTTCGACGGTGAAGGTAACCCCATTTCTTGTCGCGCGGAAACGGTTCTGGCGAGACTGAACGAGGCCGAGGCCCAGGCAGCGCTGCACGACGAGCAGCCTGCGCTGGCACTCGCGCTGCTGGAGCGCAACGGGTGGCTCGGCCACTTCGAGCCGAAGACCCTCGCTGCGCTCGAGAAGGCAGCCAGGGCACAGCTGGAGATACGCAGCGTGAAGCTCAAGCGGCTCAGCGTGAAGGCACTGTCTCGCGGCCCAGAGCCACGGATCAGCCCTCTGGATTTCGAGGACTCGGGGGCGCTCCTCGTGCAGACGACAGAGGGCGTACAACGAGTCAGCGCCTCGGGGGAGGTCAGCGACGCGAGCGAGGAGGTCGACGCTTGGCCCCTCAGCCTGAAGAGCGAAAAGGGGGTCATCTCCCGCATCATGACGCCCTGTGATGGCGCACAGCTCCAGCTGGGCCTGGCTCAGGGAGAAGCCGTCGACACCGGCATCGTGTCTCCCCGTCCAGGGGCCTGCAGCATGAAGTCGAGCGTCCCGGAGCTGAACCTGGTGGTGCTGGGCAGCGGCGACGGAGGCGTGGAAGGTTTCCTTGCGGGAATGCACATCGGCCCACGCAAGAGCCGAGCGGAGGTCGTGATGCGCCCCCATCAGGCGGGGACTGCACGCTCTCCCGACGGGAAGTACGAGGTGTTGCCTCTGAAGGCCGGGATCGCCGTCATGAACGACCAGAAGCCTCAGCTCTGGACCGCCAGCGGCCTCGAAGGGACCGGACTCGCTGACTGCGTCGTCGCGAGCAAGGCCAGCGCCGTCGCTTGCGTCGAGAGCTCGGGCAGTGTGGTGTTCCTCACCCCCTGATCTCGAGCTGACGCGCGACAGCCCGTGGCCATGAGAAAAGCGCCCCCCAGTTGCTGGGTGGGCGCTCTTCGATTGAGAACCAGCGCGGCTCAGGCGTTCGGGTTCTTCACGCGCTCCTGGTACTCTCCGGTGCGCGTATCCACGCGGACCCAGTCGCCCTCGTTGATGAACAGCGGGACGTTGATCGTGGCACCGGTGGAGATCGTCGCGGGCTTCTGCACGTTGCTCGCGGTGTCGCCCTTGACCCCCGGCTCGGACCACGTGACCTCGACGATGATGTGGGGCGGCAGGCTGATGTTGATGGGGTTGCCCTTGTAGATCAGGATGCTGACCTCGAGGCCGTCGATCAGGAAGTTCTTGGAGTCGCCCACCGCCTCGGCGGGGACGCTCACCTGCTCACCCGTGTTGGCGTTCATGAACACGAACGCGTCACCCTCCGGGTAGATGTAGCTCATCGACTTCTCTTCGACGTCCGCAGGCTCGAAGCGCTCACCGGAGCGGATGTTGCGCTCCAGCACGCCCCCCGTGAGGAGGTTCTTCATCTTGGTGCGGGTGAAGGCCTGGCCCTTGCCGGGCTTAACGAACTGGAACTCGACAACCACGTAAGGCTGTCCGTCCCACATCATCTTCAGGCCCTTCTTGATGTCACTGCTATCCATGTCGTCGAAGCTTCGCTAGGGGCAGCCCCGGCTGCCGGTGAGGGAGCAGGCCGCCAGAGCGGCCAGGGGAGCCGGGGTCTAGCCGCGGATCGTCCTCCGTTCAACCCCCAAGCTCGCCCACCGACCGGGGCAGCGCACCGTCACGATCGCATCCAGCAGGAATATCCAAGGGGTTTTGCCGAGTTCGAGAGGGTCGAGGCGGCCGCAGGGCACTCGCCTCCCCTGCAAACTCAGCCGGCGGCGCTTGCGTGGCTGGCGGGGCCGCGATACGTCGGAGCCGCACGTGATGGATGAGTCAGGACGCGAGCTCGAGGAGCTGCGACGCGAGGTGGTGGAGAGCCGCTCGCTCACCATCAAGACCAACAATTTGGTCAACGCCCTCGCCGCGGATCTGAAGAGCATGGCCAAGCGCCAGCAGCAGCGGGAGCGCGGCGTGTGGCTGAACAACGCCACCATCTACGTGGTCAGCGTGGCGGTGCTGCTCGTGGTGCTGAAGATCGCCTGGGACGCGCGAGTCGAAGCGGTGACTTCGACGGCCAACTCACGCCTCGCGCGCCTCGAGGGCGTCGAGGCCGAGCTCGAGGCGCTCAAGAGCAAGAGCACGGGGCGTGGTGAGTCGAGCAAGACAGCGGGCGAACTCTACGATTTGATCCGGAACAACAAGCAGAAGGACCTTCTGGAACAGTGGCCGAACGCCCAGAAGGCGAACCTCACCAAGACCGAGCGCGCGATCTTCGAGGACGCCGTGTCCAAGGCGCGCTCGGATCTCTCGCTCGTCGCGTATCAGGAGGGGCTGGATCACGTGCGCACCGGGCGCTGGCACGAGGCGCGTCAGGCACTGGAGGAGAGCCTGCGCCTCGACTCGAACGCCGCTCACAGCCCCCAGGCTCAGTACAACCTCGCGCTGGCCTTGAAGAACCTGGGGGACCAGCGCAAGGCGATCCCGATCTTGATGAAGCTCTCGGAGGCCTCCGCCGATCGCGAAGTGATGGACGACGCCTTGTGGCTCCTCGCGCAGTCGCAGATCGACATCCAGGCCTGGAACGACGCCAAGAGCACGCTCAGGAGCTTCATCCGTCGCTTCCCGAAGAGTCCCCATATCAACGACGTGCGCATGAAGGCGGCGGAGATCAATCTGCAGCACTGATCCTTGGGGCTCTCGACGCTGCCCACGCGGAGCCGTCGGCAAACCAGCTCAGTCCGACGCCGGCCGCGCCGCCATCAGCGCCTGGCGCATCGCCTGCGGACTACAGCCGTATTTGGCTTCGCTGTAGCTATCCAGGCTGATCACCTGCCAGTCGTCGTTCTTGTCGAGCTCCGTCAAGTACGTCTCCAGCGCATCCTTGCGGATATAGTCATGGAGCAGCACGACTCCGCCGCGACGGGTGGCTCGCTGCAGGTTGCCCACGAGGGCGGTGGAGTCGTTGCGCACGCCTTCCACGGTGTCCCCAGATGCGTCGTGCCACAGCACGTTGAGGAAGCCGACGCGCTCGAGCGCTGCGTCGTTCAGCTTGCGCAGACGCTTCGGTGAGCCGAGATACGGACCGCCTCCTGGCGGCCGCGAGTAGACGACGGGGTAGCGCCGCGCGGCGTCGTCTTCACGGCTCAGCACCGGGTAGCCGCGCTCGCGCAGGAGCTCGAAGTGCCGCGCCTCCCACTCGGGCCACTTGGTGCGGAGCTCAGTGCCCGACAAGTAGCGGCCTTCCGGGATCCCGAAGACACGCTGATAGATCGCGCGGAAGTCTTCTGGAGAGGTCGCGAGCAGAGCCAGCTCGATCAAGATCTGGGTCGTCTCGTGCTGCCCATGGATGT
This sequence comes from Polyangiaceae bacterium, assembly GCA_041389745.1. GTDB lineage: Bacteria > Myxococcota_A > Polyangia > Polyangiales > Polyangiaceae > JAHBVY01. Next base: position 49,668 of record JAWKRF010000017.1, on the reverse strand, counting down.
AGCCGACGCTGCGCTCGTTGTCGCGGAACGACATCTCCACGTCATGGTTGTAGCTATGGGAGCCGATGGTGTGGCCCTGCTCCAGCATGCGCTGCACCAGGTGATAGGTGTTCGAGCGGACGTTCTTGCCCACCAGGAAGAAGGTCGCCGCGTAGCCGTGTCGCTCGAGCAGCTTCAGCACGCGGGGGGTGTGATTGACGGTCGGCCCGTCATCGAAGGTCAGCACCACTTCACCGGCGGTGTGGGCGTCGTCCCGATAGAAACCGTAGGGCAACGTCGCCGCCGGTAGCAGGCACTGCTCTGGAGGAGGCGCCGGCGCGACCTCCAGGCGCTCGTTGGCCGGCTCGGCAGCGCGATCCTTCGGTACGGACTTCTGGCGCGCACTGCTCGTCCCTTCCACCGCGTGGTGATCGGGCAACTCGCTGAAGCGCGCTGGCGTCTTGGCAGACGCAGCGGCCGTCGGGGCGCTGGAGTGCCCCTGTGTCGGGTTTGGGGGGGAGGCGTGCTGTCGCTGAACTGGGGCACAACCCAAGGCGACGTGCAGAGCGAATAGACAACAGGCGATGCGGCGCTTCATGATGCCTGGGCTACGAGCATCCGTGACAGAGAATCCTCCAGGATTCCCATGACCTAGGTCACGTCACGGTTCTGCGTAGCTCTCCGCTATCGGTCCGCTTCCGTCATGCCCCCCGAGCTCGTCACCCTCGACCCGCGCCTCCGACGCTTGGCCAACGCCAGCGAAGCGGAGCTGTTGCGCGCGGTCGCTGCGGGTGGCGGCGAGGGGCAGACGGCGCAGGCCGAGTTTTACTCGCGGCACGTGCACTACCTCTACGCGGTGCTCGTGAAGCAACAGCACCGCCTGCGCAGGGTGGTCGGCATCAGCGCGGAGGATCTCGTGCAGGACACCTTTCATCGCGCGTTCAGTCGCGCGCATACCTTCTCCGCGAACGCGATCGACGATCCGGAGCGTCTGCGTCGTCGCACTCGCGCCTGGCTCGGGCGCATTGCCCAGAACCTCTTGATCGATGCCGTGCGGCAATCTCGAGAGATCTCGGACTCGGCAAGCCTCGAGCAACTCGAGGCTCAGGCGCCGCCGAGCTCGCGCCCATCCCCAGACTCGGCGCGAGCCACGGGTGACCTCAGGCCGAGCGAGCGCATGACCCTGGCCTTCCAGCGTCTCAGCGAGCGTGAGCAGGACGTGCTTCGGGTGAGCGCGCTGTACTACCGGGCAGGCGACGACCACCAGCGACTACCCAACGACGTCTCCCAGGAGCTCGCAAGGCGCTGGCAGACCACGAACGAGAACATCCGCGCCATCCGCAGCCGCGCCCTCAAGAAGCTCAAGAGCTGGGTCGAGGAGACAAGGCCTGAGGCGCAGGGAGCGCCGAGCCCATGAGCCGCAAAGACGACGAGCTGGAGCGCGAAGACGCCGAGCTGCTGACAGAGCTCGGCGCGGCGCTCGGTCGAAGCGGTGAGCTGCCGCCGATCAGCGAGGACGAGGTGCGAGCCTTCGAGGCAAGCCTGGAGTCCGTCGAGCTCCCCGAGCGCTTGCTCGCCTACCAGCCGCCTCCAGCCGACGAGGGCTCCACACGCAACGAGCCGAGCGCCGACAAGTCGCGGCGCGGCGCGTTGGTCGACCTGGAGGAAGCCCGGCGCGGACGAACGGCCTCCGAGCGCCGCCAGAACGGCTGGGTGAGCCACCTGGTCGCTCTCACGCTTGGCGCCGCGGCGGCCACCGCGCTCTTCATGACCACGGCGCGGGACCCCAGGAGCGGCGGCCTGCCATCGAGCGAACCCTTGCAGGATCAGCCTGATGCCGCGCCCGACGCGGGACGACGGCTCGTGCTCGTGCTCCCCGAGGCCTGCCCCGCGCCCTGCTGCGCGGGCTCCCACTGCGAGAAGCTGGACCTGCGCTCGACGCCACCCGCAGCTCCAGGCAGCGAACCTGGCGCGAGCCTGAAGACCTGCAGCTCTGGGCGAACCTGCGTGAGCTGCGACCCCGACGCTGATGCGCGCTATCGCGTGCGCGCCGGAGGCTTCATCCCCACGGAAAAGGGCAAGGAGCTGATCAAGGGAGCGAAACCAGGACAGCTCATGCTCTGCTTCCGCGGTGGGGCCTCCGCAGAACACTGCGTCGATGCCCACCCCAGCAAGGATCAGGACCAGAGCTGGCGCGATCTGCCGCTGGTGATCGGCGGCAGCGATCTGATTGGCGGTCTCGCGGTCGAGGTGCGGTACCGCGGCGCTCAGAGGCCCCTCGGCACCTGGCAGAGCCCGATCAAGGTGAACCCGACGCTGCTATGTAGTGGCCTGGCCGTGCGAGTGAAGGACGAGGAGGGGCAGCTCATCGGCAGCCTCTCCACCTTCCTGATGGATACGCAGTACGTCGAGCTCGGCCGGGGCGCTTCCGTCGCTCAGCTCGAAGAGCTCGGCCAGCGCTTCGAGTTCTCGGGGCTCGAGGGCATGATCTACGAGCTGGCTGAGACCGACCCCGGCCAGCGGTTCACACTGGCGCTCGGGCCGTTCAGCGAAGCACAGGCCGAGGACCTGCGCTGGCAGGTGTTGAGGCAGGGCGGCTCCGCCAGGTTGACGATTGGTGCCCAGCATCAGGGCAAGGGACGGCCGCTGCGTCGCTGAGGGACGCGGTGTCACGGGTCGTTGGGCAGCGCGACGATGCGTGACGGTTGCCACCAGCCTTGCTGCACGAAACCGGGGCTCGGGCCGAGCACGACGACCGTGTAGTTCCGCGCGTTCTCGAGACCGGGAACGCTCAGCGCGCTCTGCCAGTTCGCCGTCGCTCCGGGCGTCGTCGCACCATAGGCAAACACCTGGAGCTCGACCTCGGAGAGCGGCGCGCCATAACTCGAGGCTGGGTAGTCGAGGTTCGGCGGGCGCGGCGCGATGCGCCCAAACTGAATCCGCGAGGCAATGGTGATGGGGCTACCGTTCGCCTGCTCGCCGGGTACCGAGAGGAGATCCGCCTCGCCGGCGGCCCTCGAGCCGTTGAGGAACTGCACGCCGACGCTCAGCGCTTGGGTGATGCGGCTCAGCTCGACCACGGAGTTCGTCAACGTGGGCGTTGCGTCCGAGTACCCTGGGCCGCAGATCGTCTCAGCCGAGGCGTCGCTGAAGCTCGGACCGCCCATGCAACCGCTGAGCAACATCAGGTAGCTACGATCGTCGCGCAGGCTGCCCGGCGGCAGCATCGCCAGCCGCGCAGCTCGCAACGCCGGCGGCGTCACACCGCCGTCCACGCTCGAGTCGCCCCCGGTACTCGAGTCCTCCCCGGCGCCCGCGTCCAGCGAGGCGCCGCCAGCGCCTGCGCTCCCGGCACTGCCAGCGCTGGCGTCCAGCGCGCCCGCGTCGGCGCTGGTGCCCGCGGCTCCCCCACTTCCCGGAGATCCGCCAGGACCCGCGCCCCCCGCGCCAGCGCCTGCGGCGCTGCCACCCTCGCCACCCGCTCCGCCGCTGCCTCCAGCGGCTGTTCCCCCCGCGCCTGCTCCCGCGTCCACTCCGGATCCCTGCGCGAGGTCGAGGGCACGTTGACAGTCGAGGTTGGCCAGCTGCTCCAGCTGACCCGCGAAGACGAAGGTCTCGAAGCCCTGGCTCGCCGGCTGCCAGGGCAGCTCGGACAGATCGAGCGCGGATCCGTAAGGCAAACCTCCGGCAGGGCGCGGAGCACCCAGCCAGACGTCGCTCCCCGTCTCCAGTTTCACACGGAAACACACCTGAACGCGCTCCGCGTCGACCATGCCGTTCAGCAGTCGAAACCGATAGCCGCCCGACGGCTCCACCGGCGCGTCGGCGCCGGCGTCTTGCGCCCCTCCGGCTCCCGCCTCGCTTCCGCCGCCCCCGCCGCTGTCCGCCAGCGTGCCGCCGCTCCCCCAGTCGCGCTTGTCCAGCGCCCCGTGATCGGTGGTGCAGGCGCTCGCCAGAGCGACCCCAGCCGACACGACTGCGAGCAACGGAGCGAGCCGGCGAGCCATGCCTTCCTTCTACAACGCGCCACCAGCCCGCGCAGTGGACTCACCGCTCGGATCCTCGCTCCGCGCCCCCCGTGGGACCCACGGGGACACCGCTGAGGGACTGGTTTCCGAAGCGGGATCTGGGGGGGAGGCGCGCCGCACAGCGTCCAGCTGCCCCCGACAACGCGGCACGGAATCCAGTTCTTTCCAGTACTTGACTACACTCCGGGTGCCCCCCGGTGGGCTGGGCGCTTGACGGGGAGGTGGCGTCGCCTATCCTCCAGCGGATGAGAACTGACATGTCAGTTCTGGAGGAAGAAGCGCCGCGTTCCTCCAAAACCAAGAAGCGGACCTACAAGCGCGCGGAGGCGCGACGCCAGCAGATACTGGAGTGCGCCCTCGAAGCGTTCTCGGAGCGCGGTTACCACGCCACCAGCATCGGGGACATCTGCGAGCGAGCTCGCATCGGCCGCGCCACCCTGTACCAGTACTTCACCGACAAGCGGGACGTGCTGATGGCGCTGCTCGAGGGGATCCTCGCCAAGGTGGTGAAGGCCGTGGAGGAGCGCGAGAGCCTTTCGGTGAACCTGCCCCCCGCCCTCAGGCCCACCCCCGCACAGAGCATCGCGTTCATGCGAGCCCGCTTCATCGCCTTTCTCTCGCTAGTCTTCGAGGACGAAGCGACGACCCGACTCATCCTGCGCGCGGCGCGAGGCGCCGATGGCGTGGTGGACGAGCTGTTGGGTCGGCTGGATGCGGTGGTCATCGAATCCATCGAGCAGGAGCTGCGTCTCGCCATCCGCGCGGGCATCGTGCGCGATCTCGACGTGCCCTTCGTGGCGCGCTTCTTCGTCGGCGGCCTGGAGAAGGTGGTGCTACGCGCCATCGACGAAGAGCGACCGCTGGACATCGAGCAGATCGCCGAGCAGGCAGCGCTGCTCGAAGGAATCGGCATCCTCACGGCAACGTGAAGGCGAACAAGGCCCGAAACAGACCATGGTGTTCTGATCGGTAGCAAGCGGATCTCCAGAGCCAGCGCCCAGGCGCGCGCCGCGACGTTCCCTCCGTACGAGATGCTCGGCCCGGTTGCGAGCGGTATCGCGAGGCGGACGGCAGGGCGAAAGCAAGCTCGAACGCCTCTCTTCTGACTTACACAAACACGCCTGGGATGGCCCTGCGGTCTTTGCAGAGCTCCTGGAGCGCCACGGTGAACCGGGGAGCGCATGGAACTGAAAGTGCGTGCGGCGCTGGCCCTTGTCCTGACCGTCCTCATGTGGGGAGAGCTCGCGGCCTGGAACATCAGCGCGGATCTCGCGCTGGAGATCCCTGACATGGACGCGAAGATGGCTGCGACCGCTCAGGTCTTCGACGAGGCGCGGCACTTCTATGTCTTGAAAGACTACGTCACGCGCCTTGGCCCGGCGCCGGCCATCGGGGGCCTGCCCACGCGGCTGCTGCGGAAGGTCCTGCAAGCGCCCACCCTGGCCCAGAAGCTCGTCGGTATGCAGCTCCTCTTCGAGACCAACGCGGTGGTGATGTTCCGTCGCATCGGACAGAGCGGCGTGTGCCCGATCCTCCACGAGCTCTTGCCCTACTTCCAGGACGGGACGAGTCGCGTCACGTGGGGCTGGGTGTGATGTACTTTCGCTTGATCGAGCGCATGTCACGGGTCAGTGCTTTCCCGCACCGGCACGCTTCAGTTCGAGTGCACGATGCCTGCTGACCTCGGGCTTCACCTTCCATGAGGACTTCGAGCGTCTCGGGATGGACCACTCGTCAGATGGCTGAGCGAGTCAGCAACATGCGGGACGAGATCGTGCGGCTGGCAGATGGCCGACGCCCTTGGTAGCCAGATCCTGCACGCGCGGTCCTGAGTCCAAGGGTGGAGTCGGTCCCTACATCAAGGACTTCGTGCATCCCGAGCAAGGACTCGCCAGGGCCCCGGAGTGGCATCAGCGGGTGCACGCGGGGATAACCAACGCGGCGCGCTCTCTCGATCGTGCGCTCGCCTGAGCCCGCTCCAGCCAACTAGCCAGGTGCCAACGATCGCCACCGAGATGCGTGGCGCCTGGCCTACGTACATTGCCTAGCGGAAACATTCGATGTTCACAGAGATCGCTGACAAGCGGGGACGCAAGCTGCGTCTGTACTACGAGGTCCGAGGTCCGAGCAGCGCGCCCCCGTTGTTGCTCATCCGTGGCCTGGCGAGGCACCTGCTCCACTGGGGCAAGCTGACCGAACTCCTGGAGAGCGACTTCCGCCTGGTGCTGTTCGACAACCGCGGCATGGGGCGCAGTGACGTCCCGCGGCCGCCCTACACCACCCGGATCATGGCCGACGATGCAGCGCGCGTGCTTCAGGACGCGGGCGTCGAGCGCGCGCACGTCTTCGGGATGTCGCTGGGAGGCATGATCGCTCAAGAGTTTGCCTTGCGGCACCCCGCGCGGGTCGAACGGCTGGTGCTGGGCTGCACCCGCGCGGGTCCCGGTACCGGCCCGCGTATCGCACCTCGGGTCGTCTTGCAGATGCTTGGCGCCGGCCGCTTCAGCCCTGACGAGGCGATCAAGCGAACGGCTCACATGGCCCTCGGTCCCGCGTTCATCCAGCGGCACCCCGAGGTAGTCGAGAGCTGGCAGGCACTCGCTCGAGAGTATCCGCCGACGCGCGCTGGCTTCCTGGGTCAGCTCCTGGCAGGCGGCCTGCACGACACGAGGAAGCGCCTCGACCGCATCGTTCACCCCACGCTGGTGGTCACCGGCGACGCCGACGACTTGATCCATGCGGATCACTCCCGCTACCTGGCCAGGCGGATCCGCGGGGCCCAGCTCGAGGTGCTCCCAGGCGCGGCGCATGACTTCACGACGGAGCGGCCGGAGCTCGCAGCGCGCGTGCTCCGCGACTTCCTGCTAGCGCACCCGACGAGCGTGGCGACCGCCGTCTAGCGTCCTGTCTCCGGAGTTCGCCACGAGACTGGCTCGCCCCCCGAGGGTCTGGGAGAGCGAGCCTGACGCTAGGGGCCTCAGCCGCCGAGGTAGCGAGCGATCAGCGGACCGTTGCCCTGGACTGCCGTACGCTGCTGGTACAGCCCGAGCCCGCGCAGACCGCCGAGCTCCTCTCCGCCGCCCGCTCGGCCAGGCCCGCCGTGGAGCAGCTGCGGAAGCACCGTCCCGGGCCCCGGCGCTCGATCCGCGATCTTCGAGTCGGTGACCACGACGCGACCATTGAAGGGAAGGAGCTCGAGCAGGAGCTCGCCCGCCAACTCGCGATCGTCCCCGTAGACGCTGGTGACCAGGCTTCCTTGCGCCGCCCTTACCAGGTTGGCGGCTTGCCCCACGGAACCGTCATAGGGGATCAGTGTAGCCACCGGTCCGAAGGCTTCGACGTGGTGCACGGGGTGCTCCGGGCCGGCGTCTCCGGTCTCGAGCAGCAGGGGCGCGACGAAGGCGCCGCGCTCCGCGTCGGCTCCTTCGAGTTGAAAGCCCTCCAGCTTGCCCCAGGCGAGCTTCGAGGCCTGGAGCAACTCGCCAACCGCCGCGCGAACGTCGGCTTGTTGGCGCTTGGTCGCGAGCGGGCCGACGCGCACGCCTTCGATGGCCGGGTCCCCGATCCGCGTCTCGGCCAGGCGCTCGGAGAGCGACTCGCGCACACGCTCCAGATCGTCCGTCGGAACCAGGATGCGGCGGATGGCGGTGCACTTCTGACCCGCCTTCTGAGTCATGTCACGGTGGACGTCGCGGATGAATGCGTCGTAGGCGGCGTCCTTGGCGCCGGCCAGAAGGACCGCAGCGTTCAGGCTGTCCGCTTCGACGTTCACCCTCACCCCCCGATCGAGGAGATTGTCCAGGCCACGGATCCCGCGGGCGGTCCTGCTGCTCCCGGTAAACGCCACCACGTCATGCCACGACAGATGGGACAGCAAGTCGCCGGGATTTCCGCAGAGCAACGACAGCACGCCGGAAGGCACCTCCGCGGCGTCGACCACCGACTTGAAGCTGTGGTACGCGACCTGAGCGGTGGCGGTCGCTGGCTTGGTCAACACCGGCATGCCCGCCAAGAGCGCGCAGGCCGCCTTCTCTGCCCACCCCCAGGCCGGGAAGTTGAACGCACCGATGTGCACCGCAACCCCGCGCAAGGGCAGGCGCACATGTCGTCCCTGCAGTCGCGACCCCGTGCCGATGTCGATCGCCTCTCCATCCTCGAGGATTCGACGCTCCCCCAGCTCCTTGCCGAGCTCCGCATAGGCCATCAGCGTGCCGGAGGCACCGTCGAGATCGAACTTGGCATCGCTGCGCGTGTTCCCACAGCTCGACACGCAGAGCTCGATCAGCGCCTCGCGCTGGCCGTGGATGGCCTGACTCATGCGCTCCAGCAACGCGCCGCGCTCAGCGAAGCTGAGGGCACGCAGCGCGGGTCCGCCGACCTCTCTCGCGAACTTCAGCGCCCCAGCGAGGTCGAGCCCCACGGAAGAGCAGCTCGCGATGGTCTCTCCGCTGGTCGGGTTCTGCAGCTCGCTCGCCGCTCCCTCGCCACGCACCCACTGCCCACTCAAGTAGCTCTCAAGGATCTCCACGCTGACCTCCGGATTCCTCCGTCTCACCCCGGGGCGGGCGGGTGGTCAAGCGAAGTATGTTGCGGCTCTCTCGAGCCGCCCACGCCGAGGCGTGACCGACGGACTGGTGCACCGGGTTTCGTCATCGAACCCTCGGGCGTGCGAACCCCCTACCCGTGCGGCGTCCGTGCGCTCGGGTCAGCGCTCGGCCCGCTCCCGTAGCGCGCTGAGCGGGTGGGTGTGCCCCAGCGGGCCGCGGCCTTGCCCGAAGCCGGGCGCTCGGCGCAGCGCCTCGAGCACGTACTCTCGGGCGCGAGCCACCGCATGTCGCAGCGTGAGCCCCTCCCCGATTCCGCACGCGATCGCCGAGGCCAGGGTGCAACCCGTGCCGTGGGTGGACCGAGTCTCGATGCGTTCGCTCTCGAACCAGTACTCCTCACCGTCCGCCGTGCGTAGCAGGTCCTGGACGCGCTCCGACTCCAGGTGGCCTCCCTTCACCAGTACGGCCGCGGCACCGAAGGCCAGCAAGACATCGGCGACCTTGCCGAAGTCGTCCACCGTTTCCACATGGATACCAGTGAGCGCGGCGGCTTCCGGCATGTTGGGGGTGACCAGGGCAGCGCGCGGGATCAGGTCCTCGACGAGCGCACGAGCGACCTGACCATCAGCGAGCCGACCGCCGGTGGTCGCGACGAGCACGGGATCCACCACGATGGGCAGCCGCGCGCCGCCAAGCGCCTTGCACACCGCCTTCACGGCGGCACGTGTGGGCAGCAGCCCGGTCTTGACGACATCGGCCCCGATGTCGCTCAGGGTCACCTCGATCTGGCGCTCGATCAGCCAACCCTCGAGCGCTTCGACCTCGGCCACCTCGACGGTGTTCTGAGCGGTGATTGCCGTGACCGCCGTCATCGCATAGCCGCCGAGCATCGTGACCGTCTTGATGTCCGCCTGGATGCCGGCACCACCGCTCGAGTCGCTTCCCGCGACGATCAACACCCGCGCTGGAGCGTCCTCGGCCACTTGCTGCATCCGATCGAGAGAGCCCAGATCCGGGCACAAAGCAAGCCGTGTTCCCGAATTCGCAACGGTTCTCGAGATTCAGGCTCAAGGTCCAGCGCGGACTGCCGTTCCCTCCAGTGCCGGAGGACTTGCGCATGCCTAGCCTTTACCCGAAACCGGCTGGTTTCAGCCTTCAGCCCCTCGCGCATACCTCATTCCCGCGGTCTCGGGCTGGGTCTCCAAGACGCGCCTGGCTGTTCGCAGCTGGCGGCGTGGTGCTCGCTGCTCTGGCTCTCGTTCCGAGCCAGGAGAAGCCAGCGCTGCATCCTCACATCGTCAGCGGCAGCGCCCAGGTCCGGTACACCGAGGACGGCATCCCCGAGCGCTGGGGAAGCACGCAGCTGACGCTGCAGATCGATCCGACCCTGAAGCGCCTGGACCCGAACGCCGCGGACGCCGTGGCGCGCAGCGTCGAGGCCTGGCAAGGCCTCGAGAACCTGCCACGAGTGGATGTGATGTCACTCGCCGGAAGCAGCGACGAGGACGACGACGCACCGGCGAAGCTCGAGGAATCCGAGCTGGTTCCCGACGGCAAGAACACGATCAGCTACCGCAGGTTGAACATCCCCGGGCATCGCAAGGACCTTGCGATCACGGTCACTTACGCCAACCCACGCACGGGCGAGATCGTCGAGGCAGACATGTATGTCAACGCACGACGCGACTTCGGACTCCTGGCTCGAGATATCGAGGCAACCCCGAGCTGCTCCGGCTCGGTGTCTGGCCGGTGTGACCAACGCTTCGACCTGCAGAGCGTGGTGACTCACGAGCTCGGACACCTGTTTGGTCTGGGCGAAGACCTGGAGGACCCGCTCAGCACCATGTATCTGTGCACCAGCCCGTGTGAGACCCACAAGCGCGTGCTGAGCGAGCCAGACCATCTCAGCGCGACCGAGCTCTACCTCGCCGAGATCCCTGCGGAGGAACAGGGCGTGAGCTGCAGCATGGGCCGCCACGCGGTCCCCCCGCTGCGAGCGGTTGCCTGGCTGTTGCTCGGCGCCTCGGGCCTATTGCTACACCGGCGATCCAGACTCAGAGCGTGAGCACGAGCGACGGGCGGCGCCGGTGCCTGGTCAGTTGCAGCAGCGCTGGCCGCGCGGACAAGCGGCTCCCTCTCGCCGCCAAGAGCTTCTCGTCGAGCGACCGAGACACACCCGAAGCGAGCAGCGAGCCGAGCAGCTGGCGCGCACTCTGGGCGCTCAAGCCAGGCGCAGCGTCGGAGTCACCCGGACCTCGCAGCCAGTCGTGGACGTCGTACGCGAAGAGCTTCGCCAGAAAGGCAGCAGGCTCGGCGCCGACGCAGCCAATCAGGCGCACGTCGGTCGCCCAGGAGACTGGCTGGTTGAGCCCGGTGAGGCGCGCGAAGGCTCGAGCTGCGAGGCGATCGAGGTCCTGTCCGGGGTTCGCGTGCGCTCGTCGCTCGAAGGTCATCCAGGCCACGCTACGCCGCAGCTCGAGCAGCTGCCGTGTCCGCTGTGACGCCACCGCCCGCGAGCACAGGCGAGGCGGAACCCTGCCGAGGCGCCCCAACAACTCGGGATAGCCGAGCAACGTCGTGAAGATCTGAGCGAAGCCCTGGTCGAACGCTGGATCCGCGAAGCCTGGCACGAACGGATAGCCCTTCAAGATGGGCTCCGACTCCGCGAGGTGAGTCAGCTGGACGACACGCCCGAGCTCTCGGAGCAACCCGCGCCAGTGATCGAGCCCCCGAGCGGGGGTGAGCAGCGGACGAACGTCGTCCGGAATCACGACGGGCAGGCTCGCAGGTTCCTCGGGGCAATGCACTCCGGAGATGGTCTCCGCAGCGAGCAGCGCCGCGGCGTTCTCTGCGAGACCGAGCTCCTCGGCCACCCCCGCGACTAGCTCTCCCCCCCGACCCCTCGGGAACCAGGCGTCGTGCAGCATCGCGACGCGCTCGAGAGCAAACTCGGCGTCGTGGACGGCGTGGTGTCCTCGCTTGCGTCCTGCGCCCGTGCGCATCACTCGACGCAGCGCGCCCGCAGTGATTCGCGCCTCGGAGTCGCTGCCGCGCACGAACGCGCGCGCGAGCTCTTCGAGCCGAGGAATCGAGACGCGACGCACCCGCAAGGCGGCCTCGTAGTAGTCCTCCCCCAGCTCTCGCGCCCGGGCACGCCGACGCAACAGGAGCTGCCTCGCGATCGGCGCGCAACGCCTCTGCAGCACCTCGAGACCAGCGGCGGCGGCATCGCGCTCCTCCGGACTCCTGGAGCGCAAGGACGCCTCGAGTTGCGGGTGCAGGAACGCTTTGCCAGCTACCTCTACCGTCGAGTTCTGCGCCTGCTCCAGGTCGCGTTCGAGCGCCAGCGTCTCGGCGTCGCGCATGAGCCTGAGCCCCAGCACCCCCAGCTGCCAGGAGCGTGTCAGCGGTGGCGGCAGCAAGGCCTCGTGATACTCGAGCAGACGCTCGGCCCGGGACAGCAGCTCCAGCTCCTGTGTCTCGAGCACCGCGAGGTCCTCCGCTGCGAGGCGCCCCGAAGCTCGATACCGAGCTTCGGCGTGCCGCTTCATCAGCGCCTCGTAGTCGTCGCTCAGAGACTCCAGGGTTCGCCGCGCGGAACGGCGATCGGGGGCTACCTCGAACGCGGGGGGAGGTGTCCGCCTCACGCAGCCGACGCCGAGGGGCAGGCCAGCCACGAGCCCCAGCAGCTGTCTCCGCGAGAGCGTCATCGGACCAGCTCTCCGGTGGTCGCTCCGCGCGTCGCGCTCTCGAATCCACGCCCCCAGCGCCCAGATCGAAACGCCCATACCGACCAGACGGAGCGCGCGATGTGGTCTCCCACCAGCGCGCTCCAGACCCAGACGACGCTGCTGCCTCGAGTCGCGAAATAGTACGCCAGGGGCACACGCAGCAGCCAGTTGCCGAGCGCCGCGCCGAGGAACGGAGTCATCGTGTCCCCCGCTCCCCGAAGCGCCCCGGAGAGCGTGAAGTGTACCCCCATGAACGGCTGCGCCATCGCCAGCGTCAGCAGGAACGGCACGAGGTCTTCCAGGATCGCCGTATCCGCGGTGAACCCCCGGGCGAGCGGTCCGCGGAGGAAGGCGACCGCGACACCGAGGCACGCCATGACGATCAAGGCCAGCCGAACCGATCGCCACCCCGCTTGGCGCGCCGAGTCGACGTCGCGCCTGCCGAGAGCTTGTCCAACCAGGGTCGCTGCCGCGACGCTGAAGCCCAGACCAGGGATCCAGGAGAAGGCGAGGAGCCGCACACCGATCGCGTACGCCGCGATCGCGGCGCCACCATAGCTCCGCGAGAGGATGGAGAAGTAGGCGAGCAAGGCGACGTTCATCACCAGGCGCTCGCCGAGCGCGGGCACAGCGACTCGCGCCATCTCGGCCAGGGTGCGCGAGTGCCGCCGGAGCGCGCTCCAGCTTGGCGTCAAGCGTTGCTCGGCTGGCTCTGTGTCGGTTCGCCTGGCCAGCCAGTAGACGGCCAGGCCCGTGCCATGGGCCGCGAGCGTCGCGATGCCAGCGCCTTCCAGCCCGAGGCGCGGAAACCCGAGCAAGCCGAACACCAACAGCAGGTTCAACGCGAGCTTGGTGATCCCAGTGGCGATCACCGCCAGCAGCGGCACCCGGGTGTTCTTCCGCGCGCGATATGCGCTCTCGATGCTGGAGTCCAGGGCGACGAGAAGCGTCCCGGTCATTACCAGACGGAAATACGGAATCGCCAACCCGGAGACACTCGGCGTGGCTCCCAGCAACCCGAGCGGGACCTCCGGCGCCAGCCACACGATCCCGACCGCGACGCCTGCGATGCACAGGCTGAAGCTGCAGCCTGCTGCGAAGGCAGCCCGCGCGCGTTCGAGATCCCCTCCGCCGACGGACCGCGCCATCAACGCCACACTGGCGATTGCGACCGCCTGAAGTGACGTCACTACCAGGTGCACATACTGAGCCGAGTAGCCCACCGCCGCCACGGAGTCCCGCCCGAGGCGGCTCAGCATCGCGATGTCGATCAGCTCGATGGCGTTCACCACCAGCAGCGAGACGATCACTGGCCAGGCCATGCGTGTGATGTCGGCGTCGAGTCGGCGACGGCGCTGGTATACGTCGAGCGAGCTAGGGTTCACCGCGTCGGCTCACAGGTCGGGGGCGGTTCCCCACGCCCGCAAACCGTCCCGGTACACTCCCACTGCTGATCATCGCAGCGCTTGAAGCAACGCAGGGCGCACCACTCTCGAGCACCAGCATCGACTGGCGCCGGCTCTGGCGTGCCTGCGTCGAGAGCAGCATCCTCGCTCCCCGTTTCGGCGGCGTCGGCGGGCGCGGCATCCGGCTCTGCGTCCATGCCCGAATCCGGGGCGTCGGTGTCGGGCGCTGCGTCGCGAATGCCCGCGTCCGTGCCGGGCGACGCGACCGTGCACAGCACGGCGCTGGCTTGGCCGCACTCCGCTCCCGGATACGCAGGGAGGCCTTCGCCCCCTGCGTCCTCGTCTTCCGCGCTGTCGTCTTCGAGGGTGATCGGGATGTTGCTCTGCACGATCTCGCAGCCAGCGGTCAGCCACAGGGCGCACGCGACGCCCATCAAGGCAGTGAACGGATGACGGGCGATGGTGAGAGTCGAGCGCATGATTCAACCTCAGGCGAGCTCACTCGCGGCCAGCTGGCGTAGCTCCCGCTTCATGATCTTGCCCACTCCATTCTTGGGAAGCGAGTCCACGAAGAATACGTGGGCAGGCGTCTTGTACTTCGCGAGACGGGCCTGAGCGTGCGCAACGACTCCCGCTGCGTCCAGGGTTGCGCCGGAGCGCAACACCAAGTAGGCGGCCACCTCCTCCCCCAGCACTTCGTGGGGAACCCCGACCACCGCGCACTCCAGGATCTCGGGCAACTGGTGCAGCACCTCCTCGACGTCCTTGGGGTAGACGTTGAAGCCACCCCGGATGATCAGGTCCTTCTTGCGCTCGACGATGAACAGGTAGCCGTCCTCATCGAGGTACCCGACGTCACCAGTGAACAACCAGCCGTCACGAAACGCCATGGCGGTCTCGTCGGGCAGTCCCAGGTACCCGGGGCTGATGTTCTTTCCGCGCGCAATCACCTCGCCGTGCTCTCCAGGCGGCAGCGCGCGCCCCGCTTCATCCACGATCCGCACCTCGACCCCCTCCATGGGCAGGCCCGTCGAGCCCGCCTTGCGCGGGTGGCCGTCGCGGTCGATGGCGATGCCGGGGCTCGCCTCGGTCAGGCCGTAGCCGACGTACATGCGCCCGCCGAAGCGCCGCTCGAAACGCACGAGTTGCTCCATCGGCATCGGCGCTGCGCCGACCAGCCAGCGCTCGACGCTGCTGGTGTCCACGACCTGACCTGCGCCCTGCAGCGCGTCGGCACAGGCCAGCAAGCCGATGTACATCGCTGGGACGCCGGCCATCGCCGTGACCCGGTGCTTCGAGATCAGCTCCAGCACTCGCTTCGGATCGAACCAGCGCATCAGCACGCTCTTTCCGCCGAACAGATAGCCTCCGACGGCCACTCCGAGACCGAAGCTGTGGGCGAGCGGCAGCACCAGAAGGCCAACGTCCTTTGCGCCATCGCGGTTGGAAGAGGCTTGAGAGTTCCTCGTGGCGGCCACCAGATTGCCGTGAGTCTGCATGACGCCCTTGGGGCGTCCCGTGGTTCCACTCGTGTAGAGCAACACCGCCAGGTCGCGCTCTGCGCGGGGCACGGCGGTCTCCAGTTTTTTCCCCCCGGCAATTACGCCGGACAACTCGAGATAGCGGCCCGCCGTTTCATCCGCGACCAGGACGTGGTCGAAGCGCGCCCCATGCTGCTTCGCCGCCTCGACCTTGGGCAGGAGCTCCGCCGAGGTGATGAGGATCCTGGCGCCGCAGTTCTGGGCGATGAAGGCCAGCTCGTGAGCTTCGAGCAGGAACAGAACGGGAACCACGACGCCGCCAGCCCGCCACACGGCGGCGTAGCCGACGAGCACCTCAGGGCGATTGGTCAACAACACCAGGACTCGATCTCCGGGGGAGAGTCCCAACTCCACCAGGGCGCCCGCGAGCTGCTGACTGCGTTCGTGAAGCTCGAGGTTCGTCAGGGCGTCCCCCTCGAAGACGAGCCGCTCGTAGACACCAAACTGCTCGAGGTTCTGTTCGGCCAGGTGCGCCAGGGTCATCCCGGCAAGCCTATCAAGGCGCAGACGCCTCCGCAGCCGGCACGGGAACGACGCGACCCACCCAGCCAATCACCCACACCATGGGCACCGTGATCAGGATACATGGCAGGACGACCCCCGCGCGCTCCGGGTAGAAAGCCAGGGCGTAGGCGACCGCGAGCCCGTTGTTCACATAGACCGCGTTGCACCCGAACGCGACCGCGTCCTCTCGTCCGAGCACTCGACCCCCCAGCGCGCCGACAGCGAGGAACCCAAGGCTGATGGCGCTGACCAGCAGCAGCACTCGGAGCAATCCGTTCAGTCCCTGTTCGAACCAGCGCTCACGAGTCGCCGTGGTGGCGAGGAAGATCAATGTCAGCAAACAGATCAGCGCCAGTGGGGTGAAGCGGGCGTGTCGGCGCGCGATCCAGCGCGGCGCCGCGCGGCGCGTGATCTGCGCGCACGTGAACGGCACTCCAAGTAGGAGCGCGATGTACGCCACGCGCTGAGTCACCTCGATCCCGGACGGCGCCCGCGCTGCGCCCTCCCCCAGCAGTCTGGGCAGCTCCAGACTCAGCGGCACGCTGAGCGGCGACAGCAAGCTGGTCGCGAGCAGCACCAGCAGCGCGAGTGGGACGTTGCCTCGGTGGATGTCGGTGAAAGCGACGCTCGACATCCCCGCAGGCATCGCGGCCAGCAACAGCAGCCCCAGGGCGTCGTCCGAGCGCAGCCAGCGTCCCACGGCGAAGACCAGCACAGGCAGCCCGAGCAGCTTGATCAGCACCATGCCGACCAGGCGCAGTCCCCCGCGAGGCCGCCGGAGTTCGTGCAGGACCTCCCTCGGGCTCACCTTCAGACAGGTGAAGTACAGCACGCCGCCGAGGCAGACCGGGATGGCTTGGCGAGCCGCTTCCGGAGGGATCTGGACGATCAGGCCGAGACCGAGCGCCAGATACGCGAAGAGCCAGAACCGCTCGCCGAGCACTCCGCGCGAGACCTCATTGACTGCCGGCGCTGCCCGCAGCCCCCGACGAAGTACCGCCGGTGCCCGCGGCGCCGCCGGTCGAGTTCGTGCCCCCGGTCCCGCTGGTTCCACCGGTCCCGCCCGTCTGCGAGGTGCCTCCGGCACCCGAGCTGCCGCTCGTCCCCCCAGTCCCGCCGGTGGCGCTACCGGCGGTCCCCCCCGTGCCAGCACTCCCGCCGGAACCCGCGCTGCCTGCGCTGCCGCCCGTTCCGCCGGTTCCCCCAGCGCCGCCAGCACCGCCATCCACCCCTCCGTCCAGAGGACAGAACGCGGGGCACTGGGCGTCGGACAGACACTTGGTGATCTTGAGTCCCTTCGCAGCGGAGGCGCCGACCAGTCCACCGTACTGGTTGATCACGCTCTCGCAGAAGTCTGGCAGCGCGCAGGTCGTCCCCGTGCAGCGCTTCTCGGTAGCGCAGGCGCGAATCGCAGTGCAGCCCTCGTCCGCCGCGCAATCCGCGAGGAGACACGCGCAGCTGTTGCACGCGCAGACGGTGACCTCGTCGCAACCTGACGTGCCGTTGTCGATGCACGACTGAACGAAATCGGAAGTGGCGACGCACTCGCCGCTCCCCCCAGTACCCGCGGTGCCGCCTGTCCCGCCAGCGCCCCCGTTGCTGAGACGCGCGGGGCGCTCGTCGTCGCTGGAGCAGGCAGCGGGGAGCACGGCGAGGCCGAGCCCGAGCAGTGCGAGCGAAGCCAAGGGAATACGAGTTCGAAGGTTCATAGGTTCTCCAGGTTCCGGGAAGTCCCTATCCGTCAGGATATGGGTGAAGTCAGCGGCTGCGCGAAGCGCACCATGATGAAATCGTCAATCAGCTCCCCCGCCAACGTCGCGATGAATCCCTTGCGCACCGCCTCCCGCTCGAAACCCAGCGAACGGTACAGCGAGATCGCCCTCCGGTTGTCGCTGCGCACGTACAGCTCCAGGCGGGACGCGCCGGCACGCTCGGCCCAGGCGACGGCCTCGCGCATCAGGGCCCGCCCAAGTCCCTGACGTTGCCAGCCCGGGTGCACTGCGACCGCGAGCGTCGCGACGTGACGCACTCTCGCGGGAAACAATTTCCTCGCGGAAGCATAGCCAGCGATCGTCCCCGAGGGGTGGGCGACAACGAACACTCGCTGGAGCTCGCTGGGGCGAGATCGGCGGTCGATGGCGCCCAGATCCAGCTCGAGCTGATCCACGTCCAGCACCATGCCGTCACCCGACTCCGCGCATGCACGATCCACCTCGAGGATGCCTGCCGCGTCACCAGGCACGTATTCTCGGGGGCTCAGGGGACCAGGAGGGGAACTCGGTCCGTCTGTCGCTTCGCAGTGGATCAAGCGCCAAACCTCAAGGTCGCTAGTAGTAACACGCGCGCGCCGCCCTCGCTCGCAATCCGCCCCGCTTTGTCCCTGTACGGAAACGACACACCCTGGGCGCCTCATCGCGCTGGCACACGCGTGGAACCGCTCCCGTTTCCAACCAAACAAACACTGAGAAGGTGTACCTTCGGGAGATGAAATGCGAGCGATTCTCAGCCTGGTTGATCGCGATTTGCTTGAGCTGGGTGAGCTGCTCCTCGGAGTCGGCTTCCGATACGGAAAATGCGGACGCTTCGGCGGGCTCGGCATCAGGAGGCGGCGGCGCTGGCGGAGGAGGCGCTGGGGCGAGCGGCGACGGTGGGGCTGGCGGCACCAACGGCGGGAGCTCGGGTGCCGCCAATGGCGGAAGCGCGGGCGGCGCGAGCGTGGGCGCCTGGGCCCCCCAAGCGTGGGAAGACTGCGAGGCAAACGGCCGCGCCGTGAGCGCTGGACCACAGGACTACCGCGACGTCCTGGACGGCTTGATGCCTGGAGACGTTCTCACGCTCGCTGCAGGAGACTACGACCGCGGACTCCCCATCCGGGTGTCGGGGGAGCCCGGCAGATGCATCGTGATCCAGGGCGCAGCCACGGGTGGCACCCGCGTCCTCGGCAGCGACGCCTTCAACCTGGTTGCGCTGTATGGGGCGAGCTACGTCAAGATCCGGAACCTGGTGCTGAGCGGCGACGGCAAGGCCGGCTTTGGCGTTGCTTCTCAGGGGAGCGACCCGGTTCACCATATCCTCGTAGAAAATCTCGAGCTCTCGGGCTTCGACGCGGACCAGCAGATCGTCGGCATCTCGACCAAGACTCCAGCCCACCACTGGGTGATCCGCGGCAACCGCATCGCGGGCGCGGGCACTGGGCTGTACCTGGGCAACTCCGACGGCAGTCTGCCCTTCTACGCGGGCGTGATCGAGTTCAACAGCGTGCGGCAGACGACGGGCTACTCGATGCAGATCAAGCACCAGAGCGCACGCCCGAATGACGTCCCCGACGGCGCGGAGACGCTCATCCGCTACAACGTCTTCAGCAAGGACAGCCAGAGCTCCAGCGGTGGCTCGGCCCGGCCCAACCTCCTGCTCGGCCACCAGCCAACCAGCGGGGTTGGCGCGAATGATCGCTTCGTGGTCTACGCGAACTTCCTCTACGATAACCCCACGGAAATGTTGTTCCAGGCCGAGGGCAACCTCGTCGTCTTCAACAACCTGTTCGTCAACCCGAGCGGTGGCGCCGTGACCATCCAGCCGCACAACGCCACGCCACGACAGGTCGACTTCTTCTTCAACACCATCCTGGCGAGCGGCATGGGCCTGCGCATCACCGGCGGCGACAGCGCGTTCACCCAGGAGGCAACTGGCAACGCGAGCTATGGTCCCCAGCCCTACTCCGTTACCAGCGCTCGAGACAACGTGGAGGGAACGCTCGCCGACGCCGCGCAAGCGTTCGCTGCCGCGAGCAGCCTCGCGCTCCCCGGCCTCGACTTACATCCTCGGGGCAACGCACTCAGCGGAAGCGTAGTCTCAGCCTTGGAGCTCCCCACCGGGGTCGACGCCAGCGTCGACTTCGACGGGGTGACCCGAGACTTCACGCGGCGTGGCGCCTATGCGGGCCCCGCGCCCGCTGGAGCCTGGAAGCCGAGCCTCGACGCGCAGAGCTACTGACGTCTAGCGCCCCCCAGAACGCTTCTTCAGGGACAGCCGAGGCTTCGCCTTGGACTTCGCGGGTCGATTCTTGGCGTCGGGCACGAGCGTCGACGGCTTCGCCCTGGGCTTCTTCGCAAGCTTGTTCGTGGGTGAGGCGCGACCGCGGTCACTGTTGGCCGACCTACGCCCGCCCTCGCCCGACGCCGCGCGCCCGCTGCGCGCCTCGGGGCGGCCAGCTGAGTGCTTGCCCAGCTTCTTTCCGCGCGGCTTGATTTCGCGTGGCGAAACCCCGTCGCTGGCCTCGCTCCCCCAGGCAGCGACACGTCCTCGCACCACGCGCTCTGGCGGCTTCGGGAGGCGCAAACGGGTCTCGTCGGGCCAGTCCAGGCTGACGCTTCCCAGCCGACCTTGACGAAGGTCCGCCAGGAACACTCGCGCCGCCTTCTCGCGATCCACCTCTCCCCCCTTGAGCAGGCATCCGCGGCGCTTGCCGAGTTGCTCGAGCAGCGCGAACGTGTCGATCCCGCGTTGACGCTCGAAGGCCCCGACGACGTCGAAAGCGCCGAGCAGGTCCAGGCTGCCATCGCCCTGGTCAGCGTCCGAGACGCCTGGCCGCGTCCCGCTCTCCGTTTCCCTCGCCCCCGAACCCTCCACCTTCGCTTGATCGAGGGAGAGCTCGTAGCGCGCACGCAACTCCTCGGGATAGCGTTCCGCGAGCAGACCCAGGCCGTAGCGGGCCACCGCCTCGACGTCTATCACCGCTTCTCGGATCGCACCGCTCAGGGCAAGTCGAGTAGCGCCCTCTTGATCCTCGAGGCGCGGCCAGAGCACGCCGGGGGTGTCCATGATCAGCACGTCGTCGCTGGCTTCAGTCTGCTGCTGACGCTGGGTCACGGCGGGGCGGTCCTCCACGGCTGCCACCTTGCGCCCGGCGAGGCTGTTCATCAGCGTGCTCTTGCCGACGTTCGGAATCCCCACCACCATCGCGTAGGTGGGTCGACCTACTTTTCTACGCGGTAATGCAAGCTTGCGACACGCGCCGAGCACCCGGGCGGCGTCACTCTTCCGGCTGCCGACGATGGCCAACGCCGGCTTGCCCTGCGACTCGAAGCGCTCCAGCCAGCGGGCCGTGGCTCGCGGATCGGCGAGATCGCTCTTCGCCAGTACCCGCACGACGGGGACCCGCCCCGCGAGGCGCTCGAGCATCGGGTTCTGGCTGGACCGCGGCAGCCGCGCGTCGAGCACCTCCACGACGACGTCGGTGCGGCGCATCGCCCCGCGCATCTCGCGCCGGGCCTTGTTCATGTGCCCGGGGAACCAGTTGATTCTCATGATCTGAAGGCGAGACTTGGCAGAGCGGGTTGCTTCGCTGCCACGACCAAGTAGACGCGACAGCCAGCGGACGGGTGGTCGCTGAGTGACCGTCCCAGCGGGGCTAGTGAAGCAACGGCGCCAGGCTACGCAAGCCCGATCTGACCTCGAACGTCTTGCGTGGACGCGGAGCCAGCCACGCAGACAGCGCATGCGCTTCGGCGGCGCTCAGATCGGCGAACTCGAGTGCCATCCCGAGTGCAGGTGCCCTCGGCTTGCGTCGGCGCTCGACGCGCTGAACCTGGGCGAACACGCGAACCTCCCCTGCGTCCCAACCCGAGAGGGGCTGAAAGCAAAGCACCACGTCGTCACCTCGGTTCAGGGGCTCGCGAGTCTCGAGCCAGACGCCGACGTGGCTCAGGTCGGTGGCCCAGATCAACAGCGGGTCGTCGCTGTGGCTCGAGATGAGCTCGCAGGGTAGCTCCACCTGGTGGCGTACGCCGCGCCGATAACCCTTTGAATTTCTTCTAGCTTGAGTCACTGCCGCCTCCATCGCTCACATTGTACTACATGAACTTACCCACCTGGAAGATTCGCGGCTTGTGACTTCGCGCCGGTTCGGTAACCAATCACTGAAGTGGAGCAGGAACCTGGAGTCTATGTGGTGCCGGAGCCCGGAACGCGCGTGCTGCGCGTGATCCGCAACCCCGTGCCGTACGCGAGCGTGTCGGAGCTGGTGCGAGTGCTGGACGAGATCGATCACCAGCTGGCCAGCGTTGACCGCGCGACCCACGCGCTGCTGATCGACATGCGCCGCGTGCAGGGGCGCACGGAACCTGATTTCGAGGCAGCGTTTCGTCACTGGCGGATGCGCCTGATCAAGGGCTTCGCCAAGGTCGCCGTGCTGCTCGAGACCGAAGCGGGCGTGGCGCAGGCTCAACGCTACATCAAGCAAGACCAGCTACCCACTCGCGTGTTCCTCGACGAAGCGGATGCCCTGGCCTGGCTGGAGACGGCCGATGAGTAGGTTTCCTCGAGGAATTGTGATTGGCAGCCTCGCGCTCGCGGCCCTGGGCGCGGGCTGCTCCAGTGACGCCGGGGGCGGAGGCGCGGGCGCTGGAGGGCAAGCGAGCGGCGGAAGCGCCGGATCCATGGCGGCGGGTACCGGCGGCGACGCGGGCAGCGGAGCCTCAGCGGGAAGCGCGTCCGGTGGCAGCGCCGGCGCAGCCGGTGGGGGCGGAGCAGCAGGCGGAAGCGGCGGCGGCGCAGGCGCGGGTGGCTCGGGCGAGGCGATCTGCGATCCGGGCATCAGCTATGGCGCACCTCTGCCGAGCAACACCACGGCGCAGCTCATCGCTGGCGGTTACCATTTCCTGGAGGGACCGGTGTGGTCCACGGCGCTCTCGGCCTTGTTCTTCAGCGACATGGACTTCGGCGCCGCCGACTCGCAGGGCGTCCCGCCGTCGATCATCTACCGTCTGGACTCGGGCTCGAGCACGCCGCAGGTGTTCATCGACACCATCGGCTGCAACGGCAACGCCGTCGACCCGGATGGGCAACTCGTCTCCTGCACTCATGACACGCGGAGCGTCTCGCGCATCGATCCAGTCACCAAGCAGCGCACGCTGATCGCAGACCAGTACGAGGGCAAGGCGTTCAACTCACCGAACGACGCGATCGTGCGCAGCGACGGCACGATCTACTTCACCGACCCCAGCTGGCAGCTCGGCACTCGCACACCGGAGATCGGGTTTCGCGGCGTCTATCGCATCGATCCTCAGGGCAACGTGAGCCTGGTGAGCCAGGACCTCGTCAGCCCCAACGGTGCTGCCCTCTCCCCCGACGAGAGCACGTTGTACGTCGCAGACGACAACACCGGAAACGTTCACCGCTTCAGCGTGGGCACGGACGGCACCACGAGCGGTGGAGGTGTGTTCGTCACGGTGAGCGGGGCCGATGGGATGGCAGTCGACTGCGCGGGCAACCTCTATGTCACCGCGCAGAACGGTGTGCGCGTGTTCGAGCCAGGAGGCAGCGAGCTGGGGTTGATCAGCGTCGCGGAGAAGCCCGCGAACACCACCTTCGGCGGTGCGGCTCACACGCGTCTGTTCATCACGGCGCAGACCGGACTCTACGCCATCGATCTCCAGGTTCCTGGTCTGCCCTGAATCGACCTACTCCCCTGGCTCGAGCTTCTCGACCAAGAGGCGCGCGAGCCAGCGCCGGAAGCGGGTGGAGGCCGCGGGGTCGTCGCCGAGCCCCGAGCTCTGCCGCAGCGCGCGACCGAGCAACGCTTCACCCATGATGGCGTGCGTCGCCAGCACACAGGTAAAGAGCGTGTCCTCGAAGTGGGGCGCTTTGATTCCATGCGGTAATGCTTCGAGGCGCCGCGCGTGGACCACCTCGGCCACCTGGCGCATGCGGCCTCGATCCATGGCGTCGGCCACACCGCTCAAGCTGAGCCAGGCAATGATGCGGGCATGCCCGGCCGTCTCCAGGGTCTCCGCCATGGCGTCCAGGATCTCGACGCTGGATGCTTCGCTGGCCTCCGCGTGACTCAGCACCTCGAACAGCTCACCGTGCAAGCGCTCCAGCGCCTCTTGCACCACTGCCTTCAGCAGCTCCTCCCGACTACCGAAATGGTGAAGGATCGCCGGGTGACTCACACCGACGTCGCGTGCGATCTCCGCCAGGCGGATACTGGCAGGCCCCGAGGCGCGGAGCTGCTCCACCGCCGCCGCCAGGATCGCCTGGCGCGCCTCCTCCGCCGTACGGCGGATGCGTCTCTTAGCTTGAGCCACGCATCTCCCTATTGACACTTCTGTAGATAGCGCTACTTACAGACATGTTACTAGCACGTGCCGCTATCCCCTGCGCGCGCTCGTCCGAGGTGGTTCGATGCAACAACCGTCAGAAATCAACAACCCGATTCGACTCGGCGACGCGCTACGCTCGATGCGCGCGCTACTCGAGGACCCCGATGACACTCGACTGGTGTTCGAGATCATCGAAGCGCTCAGCGGCAACACGGGACAGCGGCTCCTCGAGCGCCTTCGCCGCACCGAGTCCGGAAGTCAGCTGCTCGCTGACCGCGGCGATGTCTTGCCCTTGTTGCGCGATCGAACCTACCTGACGAGCTTGCCCGAGGGCAGCTTGGGTCGGGCGTACCTCGCGTTCCTGGAACGCGAAGGCATCACGGCAGCGGGATTGGTCGAAGCGAGCGAAACCGGCCGCGAGCTCCCCGACACGCAGCTCGCGCGCGAGCTGCTGTGGCTCCACCATCGACTTCGAGACAGCCACGACCTCTGGCACGCCGTCACGGGTTATCAGGGCGACCTGATTGGCGAAGGCGCGCTGCTCGCGTTCTCCTTCGCCCAGACCCGCAACCCCGGCATCGGCTTCATCGTCGCTGCGGGCCTGCTGGCTGGACCCTGGGCGCGCGCGAAGTCCAAGCTCGAACCGCTCCGCTACCCGGATGGCAGCCTGGCGCCGCATCCACGGCGGGTGATCCTCGAAGGACTGGTGCGTGGCCTCCGTGCCAAATTTTTCCCCGCGGTAAAATGGGAGGAGCTCCTGGCTCGCCCGCTGGAGGAGGTGCGACGGGAGCTCGCTGTGGGAGCCCCCCCGCGCTATCAGCCGGTGCGAAGCCACGAGGTCGATCTCTCGACGGGGACGCGGCGCGCAAACCCCGACTACGGCCCGACTCAGAACTTCACCGCAACCACCTGAGTCTGGCCCGCGCCCACGCGAACCGAGCGCACCTTGCGACCGGTGGGTGAAATGAACACCACGCTGTGAGTGCCGGCAGACACCTTCACGATCTTCGGGGTGCTACCGAGCGGCCGCCCGTCGACCACGACGTTGGCGATCGGAATCGACGAGATGCGCAGCGTCGCGCTGCCGGTGGGCGTCGCGGGCTTCGCGGTGTGGGGTAGCCTGGCCGCCGCCGATCGCGGCACAGCGCTCGCAGTCCTGGCCACCGGAGCGGAAGACTTCTCCTCCTCCGCGGGCTCTGCCTTCCGAGCGTCGCCTGCGGGCTTTTCGGCAGCGAGCTCCTCGGGGACGTCAGGCTTCGTCTCCTTCTCCGCGACCTTCTCCGCCTCGGGCGCCATATCCACGCGCAGTACGGCTTCCTCTCCATTGACGACGCTCACCGCCAGGTCGGTGGTCGCCTTGAAGCCGGGTGCGGAGACGCGAACGAAGTGCGGGCCGACATCCAGGGACTTCACCCGACAGGGCGAGGAGTCGCAGCGCTTCTGACCATCGACGAGCACCTTCGGCGCGTCGATCGCGGACTGCCCTGGACCAGCCACCGTGATGATCAGCTCCCCCTCGCCTCCCCCGCCGAGCCCCGCGTTCGGTAGCAGGAACAGCAAGCCGACGACCGCAGCCAACCCCAGCACCCCGGCGGCAATCCAGCCGGCAGGGCTCCTCTGCCGCTGGGGAGGCAAGGTGATCTGCTCGGCCGCGACCGGCGCCAAGCTGGTCTGCTGAGGCGGCGGCTGCGAGTGGTGTTCCTGGATCTGAAAGCTCGGCGCACGTGGCGCGAGGGGCACTGGAGGCAAGCCGCTCTGCGCCGAGGCATCGATGGGGGGATGAACTGCGGCCACGTCCACTACCCGCGTCGGCGCATCGTCCGCCTCGTCGTAGTCAGCCAGCGGCATGATTGGCTGCGGCGCGACGGGGGCCTGAGCTTCGACCGGCCCGAGTCCAAGCTGAGTCTTCATGCCCGGCCGCGGAGCGGGGGGCAACGGACCAGCCACGGGCGGCGCGCTCGGCGCCGGAGGCAGGTTCGGCAACACCAGCGTGCCCCTGCCCTGCGGCGCCGGGGCGGGCTGCTCCAGCGTCGGCGCTTCGAACTCGCTGGTGGGCACCTCACGGGTCGGAGCGTCCCAGTGCCCGAAGTCGTCGTCGTCGTTCTGGGCCGCTGCCGTTTCCTCGAGGAACTCACGTGAGGCCTCGTCGATCCGCGCCTGGGTCTCGGGTCCAGGCCCCGAAGTCAGCGAAGGCCCAGACTGGGCCACCAGCGAAGGACCCGAGGCGGCGGGCGCCGAGGCGGCGACGAGCGGAGCCGAAGGGCTGCTCCCTGGCGCCGGAGCACTGGGGGCGGAGGCGATGAGCTGGGCATTTTCAGCGCTCGGCTCGCTGGGCGCTGGAGCCCCGGTCGGCAGCGTGGGCGCCGCGGTCGCGAGCGGAGCGGATTGCCCAGGTTCGCTCGCCGCGGCTTCCCCTGAAGTGCTTCCGCCCGAAACCGATTGACCGGTCTGAGTTGGCGCGCTGGGCGCCGCTGCCCGGGGCGCGCTCGGAAGCTCCGCCTCTGGCGCGCTCGTCATCGGACTGCTCACGGCATCGACTTCCACGGCGATCTCCAGCTCCTGTGCGCGCCGACTGGGAGGTGGCGGGGCGCTCCTGGAACCCGGCCCGCCCCGCAAGCTGGGCGGCGGCGGAGCTGCGCTGCGCTTGCTCGGAGGAGGTGGCGCCGAACGCAGACTCGGAGGAGGCGGGGTGCTGCGGGAGACCGGCCCCGTGCGCAGCGACGGCGGGGGCGCCGGAGCACCAGCCTCCCCGGGGCGCGGAGGCCGCGGGGGGCGCTTGGAGACTGGGCCGCTCAGCTTTCCACTCGGAGGCCCCGGAGGCGCACCCTTCGGCTTCGGCGCGGTGCCCAGGAGCATCTGCGCCGCATCGGCGTTCGACACCCTGGACGCCCCAGGACTCGACTCGCGCGGTTTGAGATTCGCAAACAGTTCATCGTTGGACGCAGCGTCGAGATCACTCATCGTTCGATCCGTTCAAGCCAGAGGGCCGAGGGGTATGTGTCGCGCGATCGCTCGATGCGTCGCAGGTTTGCGCGGTTCACGTGTCGCCAACCGACCAAGGTACCGTGCGCGAAGGCGCAGCCAACGCACGCCGACTCGGGGGTGGCACTTCACCCCGAAGCGAGCTGGGCAGAACAGGTCTTGCAGAATCCCCGGCTGGCGACCAGTGCGATCGAGCCACGAAAAGCCTAGGTTTTAGCCACGCGGCAAGGTTGCAACACCAAACAGACGTCTTCCGTTTGCCAACTTCGCCTTGCAACGCCGCCAGCTCCCCGGAAACCACAAGTCGCGAAACAGGCGTGTTATTCAGGCGGGCGTGTCCGGAAAACTTCACGTCTCAACGACCT
The DNA here is from genome assembly GCA_041389745.1 of Polyangiaceae bacterium. Taxonomy (GTDB): domain Bacteria; phylum Myxococcota_A; class Polyangia; order Polyangiales; family Polyangiaceae; genus JAHBVY01. The sequence goes on along the minus strand of JAWKRF010000017.1, from coordinate 22,483 downwards.
GCGAAACTCTCAGGCAACGACCAGCCAGCTCGCGACGCGTCGGCGGCCTGGTGCTCGCCGCTGCTCTGTGCCTGGTGGCCTGCAACAAGGAGCAACAGGGATCCATGCTCCCCAGCTCGGCCAACCAGCCGCGCTACGCACTGGACCAGCCCTCCAAGCTGCACGACGCGCAGAACCAGCTGGACGAGCGTGAACGCGCCGCTCGGGAGTCGTTCGGCCACTTCTCCGAGTACCCAGGCAAGCTCAAGCCCGAGCACCACGCGAAGGCCAAGCAGGTTCTGCAGGTCGCCGCGGAGGAAGGCAAGAGCCAGGACTACGCCAAGGCCGCGTACGAGGCAGAGCTCATCGCAGACTATTTCGACGAGGAAAAACAGGGCTTTCAGCAGAAGGTGGGTGGAGCCGCGCAGTACACGGCCAAGCAAGCAGGTTGCAAAGCCGATGTCGCATCCGCGACCGTGCACGCTCTGAACAAGCACGTCGAGAAGTCGCTGGAGGAGCGACTCGATCGTCACAGCGAGGCGCAGCGCCTGATCGAGGAGAGCGAGAAGTCGCTGGGCAAGGAAGACCGCGACGCGCTCGAGGAGCAAGCGAGAGAGCTGAGCCATACGAGCTACTTGGTCTTCGTCGCGGCGCCGCTGGCGAAGGCGGACATCGAGGCCAAGCTCGCCGAGGCGGAGCAGGTGCAACGAACCTTGGACGAGAGCGAGAAGGCCTACTCCGAGCGCTCGGAGGACAGCTCACTCGATGAAGCAGAGCGAAAACTGGCTCAGGAGCGCGCCATCGAGGCCCGGGAAGCCAAGCGACTGCTGGAGAGCGAGAAGCAAGCCGCGACGGAGAAGCTGAAGACCGCAGAAGAGCGCCTGAAGAAGCTCGGAGAGGACTACGAGCAGGCCCTGCAGCGGCTCTGGGATGGCCTGGCAGGCAGTCCTGCCAGCTAGCTGGTCAGCGCTTCACCTGCAGGGGAAGCAGCGCGCCCGGCTGGTCCAGCTCCCGGCGAGCCGCTTCCTCGAGGCAACACAGCAGCTCCAAGAGCTGCGTGTCCTCTGCGTCGCCACGCACCACGGGAGTGTCCCAGAGCACCCGGGCGCTCACCGCCGCCAGCGTGTTGGTCAGCGCCTGGATGCCGCGGCGACCCCGTTCGACGTGTGGAGTCGACGCCGTCACGGCGACCAGTTTGCGCTCCAGCTCGCCGCTGCCGATCACCCAGTCCACCCCGTTCTTCAACGCTCCAGGTAGACTGTGACCGTACTCCGGGCAGGCGATCAACACCGCCAGGTGCGAGCTCAGACAGCTCCGCCACGCGGAAACGCTCTCGATCCCAGAGACGTCGAGATCTGGATTGAAATGAGGTAGCGCCCGCAGTCCATCGAAGATCTCGAGCTTCAGGGGGTGAGGGGCGAGCTCCTGGGCACGCCTCAACAAGCGTAGATTCCCAGACTCTGCCTGCAGGCTCCCGCACACGCACGCCACTCGTAGAACATCCGTCATGTACGCGTAGCCTGCCCGCACGAGCGCGGAGCGCAACGCCCAATACGGACGCGATTCCCCGCACCGCGCCGCCGCCAGGGCTCGCGGCTCATCGATTCGGGTGTTCTTCGGCGCCTGGCGAGTCGTGATTGGTAGGCTGTTCGTCCATACCCCGCTAGCGGCAGCGCTTGGCGGAAACGTCGGACTCGATCGCGTTGCACGACACCGTCTGCCAGGTGCAGGTCCGCAGCGTCTTGCTGCCACACAGTGGATTCAACGTCGGGCCCGTACGTCCGGTACCGACGAATCCCTGGCCGCTGCAGCCGCCGATCATCAGCACGGAGCAATTGCTCGGCGCAGCCCCGTACTGGGAGCTGTCCCCCTCTTCCTTCTGGCTGCAGTCGTAGTCGAAGCTGTCGCTGCCTGACCCAGTTTGGTAGGGCTCCGCGAAGAACTTCATCTGCCCAGGGAACACGTCGGGGTTGTCGTCGTTGCAGTCGCCACCAGTTTCTAAGTACTCGCCCTCCGGTCGCTCACAGCTCTCGACCACTCCCGAGGAGCGTCCGTAGCCGTCCTTGTCCTGGTCGGGGTACCAGCGCTCGAGCGCGCAGCCGTCGACGTTCGAGCCGTCCATGCCACCGTCGATCGGCCCCCCGCCTTGGTTGGTCCCCGCGGCCCCAGCGTCCAGCGCACCACCAGCGCCCCCCGTGGGGCGCCCGGCGGCCCCCGACGCACCACCCGCCCCGGCATTTCCTCCGGGATTCGAGCCAGCGCTGGCTCCACTGCCACCGGCCCCGCTGCCACCGGCCCCGCTCACGCCGCCTGCCCCGGCGCTTCCGCCGCCACCAGAGAACTCCTCGCCCCCACAGGCGGCGAAGAAGACCACACAGCAGACGGAAGCAAGGAATAGGGAGCGTACCAGCATGAGCTACCTCGGAGGACCCGGAGCGTCGGTGGTCACTATGCCAGATCCTGAGCCAGACCGCCCTCGCGCGAGAGTGCCCCGAGCGCAGGACGGAGACCGCGGCCCGTGCTACCCCGCGGCATGCCGACCCGCGAGGTGCTCCAGGGCGACGGACTTGCCTGGTTGCGTCAGCAACAGCTGACGGAAACCCACGCGTTGGTGACCTCGCTGCCCGATGTATCCGAGCTGCCTCAGCTCGGCTTCGACGGCTGGCGGAGCTGGTTCATCGAGACCAGCGCCCTGGTCTGCGAGCGGAGCCACGAGCGTGGGGTGAGCGTGTTCTTCCAGACCGACATCAAGCGTGAAGGCGCCTGGGTCGACAAGGCCTACCTGGTGCAGCGCGGCGCCGAGCAGGCGGGCGTGACGCTGCTCTGGCACAAGGTGGTGTGCCGCAAGCCTCCCGGCACCACGAGCTTCGGACGACCAGCATTTGCCCACGTGCTGTGCTTCTCCAGGCTGATGCGCCTGCCCTCGAGCGCGTCGAGCCCTGACGTGCTGCCGAGCCTTGGTCAGATGCCTTGGTCTCGAGCCATGGGCGTGGAGGTGTGCGACTTCGTGTGCCGTTTCCTCCAGGCACACACCTCGACCCGCACGGTCGTCGATCCGTTCTGTGGGCAGGGGACGGTGCTCGCCGTCGCGAATCGCCACGGGCTCGACGCGGTGGGCGTCGAACTGTCGCGCAAGCGCGCGAAACGCGCTCGAAATCTGCAGCTGGACGACTGGGCGGCTGGCGCTCAACGTCCGTCGATCTGACCCAGCTCGCGAGCTGCGAGGTAGAGCCGCAGGTCGAACTCGTACTGGTGATAGTCAGGTTCCATGTGGCAACAAAGCTGGTAGAACGCCTTGTTGTGTTCGACCTCCCGCAGGTGAGCCAGCTCGTGGACCACCACCATGCGCAGGAACTCTGGTGGTGTCTGCTTGAAGAGACTCGCGACACGCAGCTCTTGCTTGGCCTTGAGTCTGGCGCCTTGGACTCGGGAGACTCGAGTGTGGAGCCCCAGCGCGCGCTGCAGGGTCGTCTGCTTGTCATCGAAGCAGATCTTGCTGAGCGGGGACGAGCGCTTGAGGTAGCGGTTCCTGAGCTCGGTCACGTAGTCCTTCAGCGCCTGATCCGTGGTGATCGTCGGGGGATCCGGGTAGCGCGCGACCACGCTCGCTCCGAGCGTCCCCTGATTCGCCAGCTCGCGCACGCTCGCGCGCAGCGTCGCCGGGTAGTGCCCGAGGTAGAGGTCGATGGGGTCCTTCACCCGGCCACTCCAAGGCGCAGGAGCTGCAGTCGCAGCGCCCCTGCCTCGCGACTCGCGTCGAGATCGACCTCCAGCTCGAGGCCCCATTCTAGGTAGTCCTCTGGGTCGACGAGCGCCTGACGCAGCCACCACGCGCCGGCGCGTTCCTGCACTTCGAGGTACCTGGGGGCTCGCGCTCCGGGATCCGTGCGGATTGAGTCGTAGGTCTCCCAGTAGCTGGCCAGGGTCTGCTCCAGTCGCTCGCTGGTCCATCGCTCATTCGCAGCGTCGAGGGGTGCGTTCCCCTCGCCCGCCAGCCCTTCGAGCTCGCGCTGGGCGCGATCGTAGCGCTGCGTCGCCAACGCCTGCACGAGCCGCCAGGCGGCGTTTCGCACCAACACCCGGAACGCGCGGCGGTCCTTGGTGATGTCTGGTAGCTCTTCGCTGTCCTGCTCGCGCAGGACGTGGGCCGGGTCCTGCAGCGCCAGCCACTCATCGAGCAAGCTGGCGTCTGCCTGGCGGATCTCGGCGCCGAGCCACTCGGTCAGGTCGATCAGTTCCTCCGTGCGGTCTTGCTCCGGGACGGTCTGCTCCAGCACGCGATACACGTCGGACAGGTAGCGAAGCAGCACGCCCTCCGCGCGCTGCAACCCATAGGTCTTGATGTAGCCATGGAAGGTCTCGCCTTGCTCGTACATGTCCCGCGCGATGCTCTTGGGCGAGATGCGAAACCCGGCTACCCACGGGTGGTGCTCGGCGAAGGCGTCGAACGTCCCGTAGATGAACTCCTTCTCCGGCTTGGGGAAGTCGACCTTCTCGAGCCGCTTCATGCGCTCGTCGTACTCGACCCCCTCGGCCTTCAACTCGTTCATCAGCCGGGTCTTGAGCGTGTCCACTTGTCGGCGCAGCACCTGGTGTGGCGGCTCGAGGATCGCCTCCAGCACGGTGAGCACGGTGAGCGCGTACCCGGGGTCGTCAGGCTCCAGCGAGGAGATGGCCTCCACCGCGTAGAGCGCGAGCGCGCGGTTGAGGGAGAAATCCTCCTGAAGATCACTGTTGATGCGCACGCCGCTGGCGGTCAGCTCGATGATCCGCGCTTCTACCAAGGAGCGGAACATGGAGATCGCGGTGCGGGCGAGGGCGCGCTTGTGGCGCGCCGGCTCGTGGCAGTCGCGGATCAGCTGCTTCATCGCGGCGCAGCCGCTGCCGTCTGGCCGAGACAAGACGTTGAGCAGCATGCCGTGGCTGACCTGGAAGCGCGAAACGAGCGCCTCGGGCTTGCTCTCGCAGAGGCGCGTGAGGGTGGTCGCCTCCCAGTTCTTGAAGCCACGCTCCGGAGGCTTCTTCAGATGAAGCTTCTTGTTCTTCTTGGCGTTCGCCGCTGCCTTCGCCTTGATTCGCAGGTTCTCGATCACGTGCTCTGGGGCCTGCACGACGACGCTGCCCTGAGTGTCGAAACCACGCCGGCCCGCGCGTCCCGCGATCTGCTGGAAGTCGCGCACGCTGAGCAGCGTCGTGTTCTCCCCGTCGTACTTGCAGAGCTGGGTGAAGAGCACTGTGCGCAGCGGAATGTTGATACCAACGCCAAGCGTGTCGGTGCCGCAGATCAACTTCAAGTAGCCACGTTGCGCCAGGCGCTCCACGAGGCGGCGGTACTTGGGCAACATGCCAGCATGGTGCACACCTATTCCGTGCGGAATGAATCGACCTAGCTCTCGACCAAACGGACTATCGAAACGAAATCCCTTGAGCTCCAGCTTGAGCTCGGCCTTTTGCTCCTTGCTGAGGAAGTCGAGGCTCATCAGGGCCTGCGCTTGTTCGCTCGCGGCGCGCTGCGAGAAATGCACGATATACACCGGAACCTTGTCCTGGTTGAGCAGCTCGCCGATGGTCTCGGTGAGCGGCTTCTCGGTGTAGGTGAAGTCCAGGGGCACGGGGCGCTCCGTGGTGCGCACCAGCGCGCTCTCGCGCCCGGTCAGATCCTCGAGGATCCTCACGAAGCGCTCGGGCTCCGCCAGCGTGGCGCTCATCAGCAGAAAGCGCGCTCGGCTCAGCGTCAGCAGCGGAACCTGCCAGGCGACCCCGCGATCGCGATCGCCATAGTAGTGGAACTCGTCCATGACCACGCACTGGACGTCGGTATCCGCGCCTTGGCGCAGCGCCATGTTCGAGAGGATCTCCGCGGTGCAACAGATCAGCGGGGCGTCGTGGTTGATGCTCGCGTCGCCGGTGAGCATGCCCACCCGGTCTGGTCCGAAGAGACGGCAGAGGTCGAAGAACTTCTCACTCACCAGAGCCTTGATTGGCGCGGTGAAGAACGCGCGCTCACCTCTCGCGATGGCGTCGAAGCAAGCGGCCAAGGCGACCAACGACTTGCCGGATCCCGTGGGGGTGTTGAGCACCACGTTCTTCCCAGCAAACAGCTCGAGCACCGCCTCCTCTTGTGCCGGATACAGGCTCAGCCCCGCCTCCTCGACGTAGCTGAGGAAGGCCTCGAGCAGACTGTCGGGATCCGCATCGACCGCCGCCAGGCGCTTCTCCAGGGGGCCGAGCTCACGCTCGAGTGAGGCACTCATGGGCGACTGCTCCTGACACCGTTCCCCAACGACTTCAAGCCTCGTCGTCTGGTCTGAACGGCCACAAAACGAGCGCGCCCGAGTTGCTACTCGGGCGCTGCTCGAAGGAGTCGTTGGCGGCTCTAGCTCGTTGTCGCGCGGATACGGCAACGGCGATTCACGCCGGACGCTCGATTCGATTCGCTACTCTTCGTCGAGCACTGGCTGGGGGCCAGGGACGATGTGAGCGATGTCTGGGTCGACGCCCGGCGGGACCTCGGAGTCCGTGGTGACGGCCGCGTCTTGGCGTCTCTGTTCACGGCGCAGCGCCTTCTCACGCTTACGCTCGGCTTTTTCCCGTTCACGTTGACGTTTTGCAAAGGTGTTCTTTGTGCGCAAGTTACCTCCTTGTGTTGGAACCTTCGGGCCCGGCGCCAGGGGCGCGGAAGTCGCGGTTCAGAGCGAATCGCAACTCAGGCCGCAATACGGCACGGCCAATGCGGCTCAGGGCCCGGAAAAGCAGCGCACGCCAGGGTGCTACGGCGCTACCGGCTCGGATGTTCGGCATACCACAGTCTCCCCCGCTGGCCCGCGAAAAGTGCTCCGCGCGGATCAGCAAAGGCCAATTACAGCTGGTTCGTGCCTCCTTGGAGCCCTCATTCCAGGTCAGCTCCACGCCAGAAGAGCGTGATAGGCTCCATCGGTGAAGACACGCGCGCGTCGGTTATCCGAGTCCAGGGGTCTCGCAGGCGCCGCCCTGATCGTCCTGCTCACCAGCGGATGCGGCGCTTACGACCCCCAGAGCGGGGCTGGCGCGGGGGGCACGACCGGGGGCAGCGCAGACGGCGGCGCAGGTGACGGCGGCGGCGGCGCGAGCGGGAGAACTGGAAGCGGAGGCGCCGGGGGGAGCGCGCCGGGCGGCGCTGGAGGCGGGGCTGGCAGCGCTGACTCCAGCTTCACCCGCTACGACCCGACGCTCCAGCTCTCGCCCGTCAGCGAGAGCGTGCTCGCCGCCGCGCGAGTCATCGCTCAGAACGACCCCAGCGCCAAGAGCGACGTGTTCATGAAGGTCGGGGCGTCGGGCACGGTGAGCAAGAGCTTCATGTATTGCTTCGCGGGCGACGCTCAACCGAATTACCGCGTCGAAGGCGCCGACGAGCTCCTGCCGAGCGTGGAGTATTTCCGCGCGGGGGACGCCGCGGGGGACACGCCTTTCGATCGTCCGACGCTGGCGGCGGTCAGCGGGCGCAGCGCGGGCTGGGTGATCGGTGGCTCTCCCTCACCCCTGGAGCAAGAGCAGGCCACGCTGCACCCAAGGTTTGCCTACGTCAACTACGGAACGAACGACATGGGTCTGGGAGCGACCCACTTGAGCGCGCTGTTTCCCTTCTACCGCAACATGTCCGACCTGCTCGACCAGCTGGCGAGCAAGGGCGTGATCAGCATTCTCTCAGGCCTGAATCCACGCGGAGACAGCGACAGCGCCGCGCTCTGGGTCCCAACCTACGACGCCGTGACGCGAGGTCTCGCGGAGGCGAGGCAGTTGCCTTACCTTAGCCTGTACCTGGCCAGCAAGGATCTGCCTGGACAGGGCCTGCTGGGCGACGGCATCCACGGCAACGCGTACAGCGACGGTGGCTCTCAACCCTGCGTGTTCACGACGGCCGGGCTCGAGTACAACTACAACGTCCGCAACCTGCTCAGCATGCGGCTCTTGGATCGCCTGAAGCGAGGCGTGGTGGATGAGGAGTCGGCCCAGGATGCTTCGGACGCGGGCTACACTGGCAGCGGCACCGCGGAGGATCCCATCCTCATCGATCGCTTGCCCTTCACCCACGCTGGGGATACGCGCCTCGGTGAACGCGTCCTCGACACCTACCCTGGTTGCGCTGCCAGCCAGGATGAATCGGGCCCCGAGATCTACTACCGGCTCGACCTCACGGAGCAGACCTCCCTCAGGCTGCTGGTCTTGGATCGTGACGGTGTCGACGTCGATCTCCACCTGCTGAGCGCCCCGTCGGGCGAAGGCTGCCTGCAGCGCAGCGACCGCGCGCTTCAGCTGACCCTCGGCCCTGGCAGCTACCTGGTCTCGGCAGACAGCTTCGTGACCTCGGGCTCGGAGCAGGCAGGCGACTACCTGTTCGTCGCGCTGCGCTGCGAGGCTGGCGATCCGGACTGCTAGGGGCGCCGGGGGCCATTCCCACGTGGGATTGCCAGGCTCGGGTTCAGAAACCTAACCAAGTTCAGATTCTTAACGGGCTGTTGGTACAGGAACTGAACCGTCAGAGCCCTTGGCGCGCGGCGTCAAGGTGGGGAAGACCCAGGAAATAGCGGAACTCGCGGCACCGGGTGAACGCGCAACCACCATGGCATGAAGCCTGCTCCAGGCGGAGGCATGAAGGCTCGCACGCTCCTCGCCGCTGTCACCGCCGCCGCCAGCTTCTTCGCGACCCTTGCCGTGAGCAGCGAAGCGGACGCGACCACCTACAGCGTCTACCTCCATGGACGGAACACGGACGGAACGCCCTCGGGCTGGGGCTACTGGGGCGGCACCCGGCCGGGCATCAACCCAGTCGTCATCAACTACGACGGACGGGCCCACATCTCCACGGCCAATCCAACCGTCCGAGCAGGCCTGAACACCTACTGCAGCGGCGACAACTACTGCTACGTCGCGGCTCACAGCGCTGGCTGCGCCCACTTGCAGTACGCCATCGACAAGTACGGTCCCTACAACATCATCTGGGCGGACGGCGCCGGCTGCGCCTCGGGTGGTACGGAGCTCTCCGACGATTGGTCTTGGACCCAGGGAGACGATCTCGCCGCAGACCTCAAGACCGGCACCGTGCGCTCGATGTACAACCACAACAACATGCGCGGCGTGTGGTTCTACCTCTTCGGAGGCGCGAAGGGCGGTGCCGCAGCGATGCTGATCACGGGTCAGGACGACGGCGCGGTCGGCTATGCTTCCTCGCTGGGCCGCAGCAAGACGGGCGACTTCTGCAACCCCGGCGACAGCTGGTGGCTCGACCGGTGTGATGAGGTCGGCATGGGGACGAGCACCGGTGACCGCTACAGCTACCACTATGTCTACTACCGCGACAGCAGCGAGAACAAGGACCACTACGTTGGTAGCGGTTCCGGGGGGATTCCATCGCCGATGTTCTCGGATATGGGCGCCTACGCCGACTGAGTTCGCCACGACCGACGGGCAGCACCGCACATGAACAGCGAGCGTGCCTCGGGACCCTTGCGGTTCTGGCTGCTCGTCGTCGCCGGGATCTCGTTCTTGGGGTTAGGCGTGCTGTGGCTGCGCCCGGGCGCCAGACCCGGCGCTCTCGGCTCGGACGAACGAGCCCGTGGCGGCTTGCACCCCAGGGAAACGCCTCCTGGACACGTCGCCACTCCGCAGACGCCAGCCAAGACCCAGCGGGCCACGAGGCAGACCCGTGACAACGTCCCTGCCTCTGGCGACGATGACGAGCTGGTCTGGGTGGATCCCGCGACGCTCACCCCCGAACAAATCGCGGAGCGGCGCGCCCGGAGGTTGCGTATGGCCGCCGATGGGCACCGTGAGTACTACCGCTACCCGCCGGGCTCGCGGCCGCTGTCCGAGAACGAGGACCTGCTGCTGCGCGACCACGTCGAGCCGGAGATCCGCAAGCTCAAACGCAGCCAAGACGGCGAGCCCGGCGAGGTACGCCTCGAGCTGTGGCAGAACAAGCTGTTCCTGCGAGCAGGAGACACCGCCTCGTTCCGGGTGAAAGCCAGCACCAGCAAGGGTCCAGTCGCCGTCAAGGTCGTCGAGGCCAGCCTGCTGACGCTGCCCGACGAGAGCAAGGCGCCACGGGACCTCGGCCCGTTGAACGTGCTCGACGACGGCAGTCCACCAGACGAGATCTCCGGCGACGGCGTACCAAGCGGCGGCTTCGTCGCAAGCGAGAGCCGTCTTGGCGAGTACCGAGGCAACCTGCGCGTCCTGCTGAAGCTGGAGTCCGGAGGCGAACAGGGCAACGCGACCTTCCAGTTCGTCTACACCGGCTCCGAGCCGGGCCGTTTCACTGGGGAAGTGAACGAGGGGGTCGAGGACGGCTCCCTGGTCGTGTACTTCGGACTCCAACTCCAGCGCGCCGGTCGCTACGAGGTGCGCGCGCGACTGTACGACGGCACGGATCGACCGATCGCCCTGCTCAGCTTCAACCAGGAACTGGAGGCAGGGAAGGCCAAGGCCCGGCTGCTGGCGTTCGGCAAGCTGCTGCGGGACGAGGGAGCGGAGGGTCCCTACACCATTCGGGACATCGAAGGCTGGCGGCTCTTGAGCGGCACCTACCCGGATCGCGAGATGATGCAGCCGCCGGAGGACTACGTCACCAAGGGCTACGCCCTCGAGGAGTTCTCCGACGCCGAGTATCACGATCCCCAGGCCGAGGCGATGATCGAGCACCTCGAGAATCAGGCCAAGGCGCCGCGCCCGGCAGCGAGCGACTGAACCAGCTCGAGGGTCGCGCCTGCGCGGAACGCTAGTTGCCCAGCGCCTTGACCAACGCCTGGGCTTCGGACTGACGGTAGCCGCCGAAGCGCCCGCTGGCGAACGGCTCGAGCGCCTGCTTGGCCTCGGCGGTCCTGCCCAGTCGCACCAGGCAGAGGGCTCGGTTGTACTGCGCCTCGGCAGCGAATCTGCCGCGCGGAAATTCCTGGAGGTAGCGCTCCCAGAGCGTGAGGGCTCGAGCGTAGTCGTGCGCGCCGAAGTGTGCCTGGTGAGCCTCCAGGTAGCGACGATGCGAGGGATCCGACGCCGCAGGCGCCGCCGCGCTGGCCGAAGCGCTCGTGGCGACAGCCGCTCCGGGTGCGGCCGTCGGCGTCGTCCCAACGTCCCCCGTGGCACGCGGTGCTGCGGCGGACGGTTTGGGTTTCGCAGCGACATTCGGCGGCTCGAGCGCGCCTTGCGCCTCGTCTGCGCCGAGCTGCCCCGGAGCATCGTCACCCTCGATGCTCGCCTGCTCGCCCAGCTCTGGCTCAGCCTCGGGATCGACCTCCTCCGGGGGCGGTACGGGGTCGGGCTCGGTCGGCGTCGCGCTCACCAGGGGCGCTCGCTGAGATTTCTTCGGCTCCTCCGGGCTCGATGGCCCCACGGACTCCTCGGCAAACACTCCGATCACGCGCTCGATCGCGCGCGGCAACGCGCCGCTGATCTGCGCTGCCGCGGCCCCGGCCACGAACACCGCGACCAGCGGGATGCCGAAGGCAATGCGGCTGCGGCGCCTGCGCTTCGCGGCGTGGAGACCCAGCATGATCCGCGCGCGCGTCAGATCGCTGCCCTGCGTCTCTTCGCCCTCGTCGCGCAGCGCCTGAGTAGCCTGCTTCAGCAAGTCGTCAGTCATGGCCCCCCCCGGGGTGAAGCGGCTGCAGCATCTCGCGCAGCTTCTTCTTGGCGTGGAACAGGCGCGTCCGCACCGTGCCTTCTGGAGCGCCGACGATCTCGGCGACCTCACGACTCGTGCGCTCTTCGACCTCGCACAGCACGAAGGCAACCCGCTGATCCAGCGGCAGCTCGTCGAGAGCACGGCTCAGGAGCGCTGCAAGCTCACGACGTCGGGCGTCGCGCTCGGGGTCTCCAGAGTCGTGCCGAGGTTCGCGGTGCATGCGCTCGAGCGCGGCCCGGCGCCGCACGGCGGAGCGCACATGATGGCGGGCGTGGTTCACCGCGATGCTGATCAGAAAGGTGCGCAGCGACGACTCCCCGCGGTAGTTACGCATGGCCCTGGGCAGGCTCACGAACACCTCGTGAACCAGGTCCTCGGCGGAGCTCGCATCGCCGACCAGTCGAGTCGCAAAGGCGCGCACCGCCTGGTGGTGGAGGTCGTACACCTCCCCCACGGCCGCGGGTTCGCCTCGCACGAGGCGCTCCACCAACGGATCATCACCCGCAGTTTGGACGAGACGCAGACTCACGTTGGACCAACTCATGCGGGCAGGTCTGAGTACCCGCCCCGCCCAAGAGTGTTCAATCGCCGGAAGAAAAACCGAAGAGGTCACGCCACGTCCCACGAAGTCGTTTGATTTTCAACACTTTTGCGCGCGCCGACTCAGAAGAAGGCGAGCCCGAAGTGGCTCTCGGCGGTCGCCTGCTTGAGTTCGGAGGTCCTCACCCCCAACCCTCCGAAGATCGACACGGTGTGCTCGATGACTTCGATCCCTCCCAGCAGACGACCCCGCTCGATGGGGGTTATCGGACCATCGAGCTGCTCTTGCTCCGACGAGTAGCCGGCCTCCAGCGCCCCGAACACTCGCTCGTAGCGCGCCTTGAGGCCGAAGTTGACTCCCCACTCCAGCAGCTGGTCGCCCGACACGTCCGCGCCAAAGAAAGGCAGCGAGTACACCGGTCCGACCTCGAACGCGACCCCGGCGTTCATTCGTTTCCCCGAGGCAACCCAAAGGGTCGGTTGAATGCGCCCGTTCTTGGCGATGCTCACGAGACCAATCGAGGTTCCTTCGACCTCGCCGGCGACGTTCACCAGACCGATCTGAGTGCCTCTGAGCGAGCTCCCCCCCACGTTCACCAGACCGACCTGAGCGCCCTCGATGGGACCGTAGGTCGTGTTGACGATTCCCGCTTGAAACCCGTCGAGCTTGCCCAGGCTCAGGTTGAGCAGGCCCGCAGCCTGAAAGCCCTCGACGCCATCCGCGACGTTCGCCACGCCCGCCGCTTGTCCGCCCTCCAGCGCGCCTCCGACGTAGTTTGCGGCACCGGCGACCTGCACGCCCTCCAGCGAGCGCCCGCCATAGTTCACAGCGCCGGCCGCCTGCACTCCGTCCACGTCGCTGGTCGCGAAGTTCACGGCGCCTGCGCCTTGCACGCCCTCGACCTTGCCGAGCGCCCCGCTGACCGCCCCTGCGACCTGCACTCCGTACATCGGCCCCCGACTCAGGTCCACTGCGCCCGCGACCTGCGCGCCCTCGACGTGTCGTCCCATGGCAACGACCCCCGCGACCTGGGCACCCTCGAGACGCTCGGCGTAGCCGAAGATCCCCGAGAGCTGGGCTCCCTGTGCCCGCTCGTCGTTGCGAGTCACGAAGACGTTGAACGCCAGCGCCTTGGTCTCGCCGATGCGGCTGTAGAACGCGCCCAGTTCCAGACTGACGCTGAGTCGCTCGCTCCTCGGATCCAGCGCGATTGGATGCGCGAGGGAGAGGTGCAAGAAGCCGCCGTCTCTCAGCGGGCGCCTGGGATGCCACTCGGCCTCCTCTTCAGCGTCCTGATCGATGTCTTTCTTTGCGGATTTTTTCTGAGGCTCCGCGACGGGCTCCGGCGGCTTGCCCGCTGGTGGTGGCGGAGGTGGTGTCGCTGCCGCTCGGCGCGCAGCCTCGGCTTCTCGCGCCTTCGCCAGCTCCTCGAGCAGCTCACTCGCCTCGTTACGCACCAGGTTTCCCGCGAGCAGCGCCATCACTTCGACGCTGCGCTCGGGGTCCTCAGGGCGCGCGATCAGGCGCACGGTCTTCTTTCCGTCCACCGCCGTGAACTCCCCCAAGACGTAGCCAGCGCTCGCCTCGAGATCGAGGACCAGCCTGCCTCCTCCCGCCTCGACGTCGGGATCCATCGTGATCTCGACCCCCAGCTCCCTGCGGACCGCCCGCAGCACCTGTGGAGCCTCCACCCCCGAAGCGCCAGGCTTGAACACCAGTCGCAGCGCACGACTCGGCACGACCTGGGAGTCCGGCTCGGCGGCGCGCGCGGTGGCAGGCACTAGCTGCGCACCCAGCAGGAGCGCAGTGCTCAGCGCTCTCACGAGCGCTCTGAAACAACCGGAGGCTGACATCGATGCCCGTGAGTGCCCGCTCGAAGCGCTTGTGTTCAGTTCTCACCGAGCATCGCGAGCAGGCCCGCTTCGTCCAGCACGGCGACCCCGAGCTTCTGCGCCTTCTCCAGCTTGCTTCCCGCTTCCTCACCAGCGACGACGAAGTCCGTCTTCTTCGAAACAGAAACCGACACCTTCCCACCAGCGCGCTTGATCTTGTCTGCGGCGTCACTGCGCTTGAGCGTGGGTAGCGTCCCGGTGAGTACGAAGGTCTTGCCGGCGATCCCTTCGACCTCCCGGCGCTGGCCGTCCAGCCGGGTGAGGCGGACGCCGGCGCGCTCGAGCCCCGCGATCACTTTTCGCACCCCTTGCGAGTTGAGCTCGCTCATGATCACGTCGGCGCTCTTGCGCGCCAGCCCCTCGATGGCGCCCGACCCCTTCTCGGGTGCGATGGTGTCGATTGCCTGCTGGTCTCCTGCGCAGTACCGCGCGGCAAAGTCGAGGAGCGACTGGGCGGAGCCGAAATGCCCGGCCAGATCTTCTGCGGTCGTGGTGCCGACGTGGCGGATCGCCAGCGCCGTGAGCACCCGCGCAAGGCCCCTGCCCTTCGCGCGCTCCAGGCCCGCGATCACGTTCTCGGCGCTCTTCTTGCCCATGCGCTCGAGCCCCGCCAGGTCGCTCGCGCGCAGATCGAAGAGCTGCTCGGGCGAGGACACTCCGAGCTTCTCCACGATCTGCACCACCAACACCGCGCCCAGCCCGTCGATGTCCATGGCCTGGCGGCTGGCGAAGAAGCGGAGGCGCTCGGTGACCTGCGCCGGGCAGGCGGGGTTCGGGCAGTAGAGGAAGATCTCCTCCGCGACGATCTCCGAGCCACAGCTGGGGCACGCGCTCGGCCGCGCGGTGGGCACGGTGCCCTCGGGCCGCTTGCTCAAGTCGACGCTGACGACCTGTGGGATGATCTCGCCGGCCTTCTCGATCCACACGGTGTCGCCGACACGCACGTCCTTGCGCTCCAGCTCCACGAAGTTGTGCAGCGAGGCGCGGCTCACCGTGGTCCCCGCGACCAGCACCGGGTCGAGTTCGGCGACCGGCGTCAGCTTGCCGGATTTCCCGACTTGCACCGTGATGCCGTGGAGCTTCGTGGCCCTGCGCTCCGGAGGAAACTTGAAGGCAATCCCCCAGTGCGGGTGGTGGCCCGTGCCGCTCAGGAGGTCGTAGAGCCGGAGCTCGTCGAGCTTGATCACCATGCCGTCGATCTCGTATTCGAGACGCCCACGCCGCTCGCCGAACGCCTCACAGAACTCGAGGGCTCCCCCGGCGTCCTCGACCACCGCGATGCCGTCCAGGTACACGGGCGCCCCGAGCTCGGAGAGCCACTCCAGCACTTCGTGCTGAGTGGGCGGCACCTTGTTGTTCCCCGAGGTAACGAGCTGATACAGAAAGCTGGTGATGCCGACGCTCTCCAAGCCCACGGGCTCCTTCCGCTTCATCAGACCCGCGCAGCCATTGCGCGGATTCATGATGGTCGGCTGACCCGCGGCGCGGAGCCCCGCGTTGTAGGCGTCGAACGCTGGCCTCGGCCAGTAGAGCTCCCCCCGGATCTCGACGTCGCCCTTCAGCCCCCTGAGCCGCTGGGGCGCCGCCTTCGCCTGCATCACCTGCTTGGTGATGTCATCGCCCTTCTTGCCATCGCCCCGCGTCACCGCGCGCTTCAGGGTGCCGGCCTCGTAGTGGAGCGACACCGAGATGCCGTCGATCTTCGGCTCGACGATCAGCTTCAGGGGAGCCTCGGCAGCCAGCTCCAAGTCCTGGCGACGCCTACTGACCCAGTTCTCGAGCTGTTCCCCCAGGGATACGGATTCCCCTTTGCTATCCTTGCGTGCGCTGGAGAGCTTCTCGAGGGAGAGCATGGGCACCGCGTGGGTGACCTCTTCGAAGCCTTCGGCGTGATCGCTCCCCGGCTTGCGATCGAGGCGCTCTTCCTCGGGGATCCCGAGCTCGGTGGCCAGCTCCTGATACTGTTCGAAGAGCTCGTCGAAGGCGCTATCGGGGATCTCCGGGGCCCCGCTGCGGTACGCCTTCTCGTGGTAGTCGATCTCTCGAGCCAGCTCGGCCAGTAGCTCGCGACGAGCCGCGTCTGTCTGCGCACTTGGTGTCGGCATTGGTAGATCCTTACTCCTTCCCGCCAGGCGGGCGATGGTCAAAGTCAAGACCCCCGTACAAACCGTGCATGCGGATTTCCCGCACACGGCTTACCAGTAGCCACTCAGCGCACAGCATTACGCGGCCTCCATCAGGATGGATTGCTCCGGATAGCGGACAGTCCCACGGAGTTGGTACAGGCCCAGACGGTAGAAGTAGTCGCGATCCCAGCGGTCGACTTGTTTGGGTTTCAGGTGGCGACCCTTACGGGCCACCAGCAGCCCTTTCAGCTGCTTCCAAACATACGTATCGAGCTGATTGAATCGCTTCGCGGCATTTCCCGTGCGGAAGTAGTTCCCCCAGCCCCGCAGTACGGGGTTCAGCTGTTCGATGACATCGCGGATATCCGCGTGGCATCTCGAGCGGGGGGTGAGCTGCTTCACACGGCTCCGGATCCGCTGCATCGCGCGCTGCGACGGCCAGCGATGGAGGAAGTAGAGCCGCTCGCCCGACCTCTCCAGCACCTTGCCGCTCAGCCGCTTGTGCAGATGACAGCCAAGAAAGTCAAAGCCCTGCTTGCCATCGTAGAGCTCGACTCGCCTGGTTTTCTCCGGATGTAGCTCGAGACCGAGGCGTTGCAGGATCACTCGGATCCGCGCCTCGGCCAGCTCGCAGTCCTTCTTGGTGCGACAGATCACCACGAAGTCGTCCGCGTAGCGCACCAGCGTTCCATGCGGAGCGCTGTGGCGGGTCCACAGGACGTCGAGCACGTGCAAGTAGATGTTGGACAGCAGAGGGGAGATCACTCCCCCTTGCGGCGTGCCGCGCACCGACGCCTTCACGACGCCGTCCTCCATCACTCCTGCTTCGAGCCACTGCCGCAGCAACTTCAGCACCCGACGATCCGAGATGCGTCGCCCCACCAGCTTCATCAGCTTGGCGTGGTCGATGCTCCCGAAGTAGTCGCGGATGTCAGCGTCCAGCACGTGATGACCACCCTTCGCGCCGAGTTTCCTCAGCGTCTCGAGCGCCATCATCGCGCTGCGCCGGGGACGAAACCCATACGAGCAAGGCAGAAAATCCGCCTCGAAAATAGGCTCAATCACCAGCTTCGCCGCCATCTGCACCACCCGATCGCGCACCGTCGGGATGCCTAGTGGCCGCGTCTTACCATCGGCTTTCGGGATGTACTGCCGCCGCACCACCTGCGGTCGATACTTCCCCGCTTTCAGCTCAGCTTGTAATTCCTCGAGGAATCGCTGAGCCCCGTACCCCTCCACGTCGCAGATCGACTGGCGATCCACGCCCGCGGCTCCTTGGTTCTGTCTGACTCGCTTCCACGCCTCCTGGAGGATGTCACCCCGCCAGATGTGGTCGTAAAGGGCGTGAAAGCGCCTATCCGGTGCCCGCTTGGCTGCTGCATATAGTTGGCGTTGTAGTTGTTGCGCTTTTCCGTGCGGCTTACGCCTACCGGGGTCGTTAGGTCCGGACTTGCCGGCCATTCCCTCACGCTTACCTACGCTTCCAACACGACTACCGCAGGGACCCTTCCCTCCTGCCGCGTTTTGCCGCACGGCATTCGTTCCCGCTGGTTGCCCAGCGGTCTTCGGTACCATGATCCCCTCGGACTCCCGCTGTGCAGTGGCCGATTTCGCCCTTGGCTTATACGACACACCTCGCCCTGACTTGGGCCGCACAGACGGGCCTCCCGAGTTCCGCGCTCCTCCTTGCACACGTGCTGCCCCCCGTACCCCGCCGGAGCCGGCGGCGAGCTTCGGTGCTCTCGCCGTCGATGTTGCCTTCGCCGTGAAATGAGCGGCTCGGCCTCCGGATTGTTTCTCTGTCGAGGCTGCAGGTTTCACTTCATGTTGCGGCCCGCGTGCTTGCTCCCCGCTACGCAGCTCTCGCTGCTTCACGAGCTTTTGACACCCCGCTCGGGCAGGGAGATCTCTCTCCACTACCTGGGGCCTGCTACCCGGCGCACCGACGCTTACCGGGACGGGACTCTCACCCGCTGGAGAAACGCAGCTAGCGAAACACTCGGTATCCTGCGAGCAGGCTTCCGAATCTTTCGCGTCACGGCGCACCATCGCACGCAGCCTAGCCTCCGAACTCGGCCTCGCCTATCCCCCACGGAGCCGCGTGCTGCGACTCGCTCGGAGTCAGCGATCCACGCGAAATCTGCAGCGATAGACCAGCGTCGTGGCCACCGCGCGACCATCCTTGTCCAGAGGCGCCGACCAGTGCGAGCCCTGGACAGTGCGCTGGCAAGCGCTGCCGAAGCCGGCGTAGCTCTCGGCCAGCACGCCAAGCACACGAGCCCGCCCGGTCGGCTCGATCGCGATGCGGACTCGCGCCTCGCCACTGATGCCCGCAGCGCGCGCAGCAGGCGGATAGAAGCGCGCGAGGGTCCCGTCCAGACCAGGCGCCCGGGGAGCGCGCTGCAGATCCTTGGCGGCAACGTAGCTCGGCGCCGGCGGGCCCTGGGGCACCTGGCGCGGCGGCGCCTTCCTGGCACGTTTGATTCCTCGCGGCAACCCATCACCACGTCGTCCGCCGCTGCCGGGGACTCCCACGGCGACCCCCTCCCCATCCGGCGCTCCGAGATCGCTGGCGCTGAGCGTCCCGAGGTCGATCGGCCCTGCCGGCTTCGCATCGGCTTGCGCCTGGTCTGGTGACGCTGCAGCGGCCCCCGGCTGGGGTGGGCGATACGCCGTGGGCTGTGTCGGCGCCGGTCGCTCCGGGGTCGTCTCGGCTTCGGGGGCGGGCCCCGGCGCGGGCTCGAGGGGCTTCGGGGCAGGCGGAGGCTTGGGCTTCTCCTGTACCACCTCGAAGTCCACCGTTGCCACACGGATAGGCTCCAGCTTCACTTGCGGCAGGCGGTCGAGACCCCAGAAGGCCAGACCATGCAGGGTCAGACTGACGCCGACGCCAAGCAGCCTGCGCCGGCGATCACTCGTGTGGTGCACCGTCGACCTGCCTCACGTTGATGGCGAAGTGGTCCACGCCAGACTCTCGCAAGAGATCGACCACGTGAACGACGTCGCGATGCTGGGTGCTCCCGTCGGCGGCGATCAGCGCGCGGCTCTCGGTGTCCCGACCCACTGCGCTGCGCGCGGCGGCTCGCAGCTCGGCGTCCGAGACGCTGCGATCATCCAGGTGCACGCGCCCGTCCTTCTCGATGGACACGTGGAGGACGCCGCTCTGGGCAGCGCCGCTCTTGGCCTTCGGTAGATCCAAGGGCAGGCTGTGACTGACCACGTAGCTCGCCGTCACCATCAGCACGACGAGCAACACCAGCACGACGTCCACCAACGGGGTCACGTTGATCCCGACCAGCAGTTCATCTCCGCCGCGGGCGAACGAGCGGCCCCCCGGGCCGCTGCTGGACTGAGCCGCGCCGGCCATCACTCGGCTCCTTCCGGTGCCAGCCGCGAGCCCAGCTCCGCGAGGGCGTCACGAGAGAGCGCCTCGGCGCGCCCCAGGCGCGCGCGGATCAGGCGTTGAAACAGGTTGAAGAAGGCGATCGCCGGGAGCGCCACCAAGAGCCCAGCGGCCGTCGCGACCAGCGCCTCGCCGATCTCCGCCATCAGGCCGCTGCTCAGCTTGCCAGCGCTCGCGTCCAGCTCGTGGAAGGCCCGGATGATGCCGATCACCGTGCCGAGGAGGCCGACGAAGGGCGCGTTGCTGCCGACCGTGCCGAGGAACGCCAGGTTCTTCTCCATGGCCAGGCGACTGCGCTCGGCCTCTGCAGCCACGCGTTCGCTCACCGCCTCGCGCTCCAGCTCGTCACGGAGCCCGGAGGCGAGGCCGGCGCGCAGGATGCTCGCCTCGGGAGACGGCGACTCCTCCAGGCGCCTCAGAGCGAGCTTCATTTCACCCGCCCTGAGCCGCTTCAGCACCTCCACACGCAGGCCTTCCACGTCGTCCCGCGAAGAGCTGAAGAAGACCGCGCGCTCGATCACGACTGCCAGCGCCACCAGACTCAGGATGACCAGCAGCCACAGCACCCAGCTCGCCCCAAGACCCGTCAATGAACTCACGATTCGTTCGATCTGCATCACATCCTCCGCGCCAGGCTCTGACCCGGCAAAGTCCTCAGCTCATCCTCTCGCGGCGCCGTGCTCCGCGCGAGCTCGACAGCATTTCCTTACGGCACCACGCAGAGCCCGCGGCGCTGCCAGTCGTTACCCCCGCGGCGGTCCCGGGCGACGAAGTAGAAGCGCACCCAGCGCGCTTCGCCGGCGTCGAGCTTTGGCGCCTCGAAAGCGACCTCCAGCTCGGGGTTCGCGCGCGCGTCGTCCGCCTCGACGAAGCCGACCGGGGTCGAGAGCTTGCCTGCGTCCGAGTACCAGTCCACTTCCAGTGTCTCGCGGTCCCCGATCTGGTCGAAGCCCGCACGCTCCTCGCCGAGCTCGTCCCTGGGGACCGTCCCAAGCTCCAGCCGGATCGTCGTCGTGCTCTTGGCCTTCACCCGTGGCAGCGCCGCGTCACCGCCGCAATCCGAAGGCTCGGTCGCCGGCGGCTCTCCCCAGGGCTGATCCCCGAGGAAAATCGGGACACCGCCGAGGCTCGGCAGTTCGTTCCGCAGCTCCTCCGCGGCGATGCCCAGATTCAGGCCAACCGGGAGGCTCACGCCGGAGCGGCACTCGTCCGCGCCAGCGCTCGCCTCACTCCCGCGACACACGACGCCATGCAGCGCGACCTGGGGCGCCTGCTGGGTGTCCGCCGGCAGCGTGACCTGGAACGCCGGCGCTCCTTGCCCGACGACGGTCGCGAAGACGTCCGCCACGCACTCCGACGGTCCCGCGTTCACCGGTGCCGCGAGGCAGGCCTCGAAGCGCCAGCTGAGGTCGCTTGGCTCGCCTTCGGGCGCCACCACGAGCCAGCTCACGTCGAGGGTCTCCCCCGGCTCGGCCCACGCCTGCCCTGCGCGGCCCTGCACCTCTGCGCGGGCGCCGAGCACCCGGGTGTCCTCGATCCTCTGCGGCAAGGACAGCGGGTCCTCGCAGCCAGCGCCGAAGCTCAGCGCGAGCGGCACACTCAGAAGCGGCAGACCGCTCCACAGGCGATCGCCAAGGTCACGTAGTCTCATAGTTCTCCTCGCAGTCCCAGGCTTGGGAACAGGGGCACGCCGGTGATGGGGCGGCTCTTGGCGTAGTCGTAGCTGTACTCCGTGCCCTCGCGGTGCTCCGCGTTGTAGGCGTTGATCAGATCGAGGTAGGCCGCGAGCTTCAGCTCTCCCAGAGCCCATTGTTTTTCCACGCGCAAATCAAGTTGATGATAGAGGGGCAATCGCTCGGAGTTCACCTTGCCGAAGCGCGGCACGTACTGCCCGGTGGTGGCGTCGTAGACAGCGCCGACGATCGGCGTCGTCGGGTCACCGCTGGTGAGCCGGAAACGCGCGCCGACTTCCCACCCCTTGCCCAGGCCCTGCGTCAGCGCGAGCGACAGCAGGTGCGTCTGATCCAGGTCGAAGAGGCGGTACGGATCGTCGCGGTCCTGACGTTCGCTGCGAGAAATCGTATACGCGAGGAAACCTCGGGTATCACCGGTGTGCAGCTTCGCGCTGAACTCTGCGCCGTAGATCCGCCCCTGACCGTCGTTGATGAAGTACGGCGGTTGCTGGTCGGGCGTCGCAACGACGCGATGGTCCAGGTGCTTGTAGAAGCCCTCGACCCCCGCCTCGAGCTCGTCACCGATCTTCTGCTCGACCCCGGCGCTGGTGTGGATCGCATAGTAGGGCTCGAGATCCGGATTGCCGAGGCCGGGGATCGACAGGTAGTACTCGGGCATCTGCGTGTAGCGCCCGACTCCCGCCTTGAACGTCGTCTCCGGGGTCATGGCGTAGCGAACCCCGAGACGCGGGTCCAAGGTGAACGCCCGCAGGTGCTCGAAGTAGTCACCACGCAGGCCGAGGGTGATCTCGAGGGGATCCACCGGGCGCACCGCCGCCTCGACATACGCCGCCGGGCTCAAGGTGTAAGGCGTGTCCTCGACGAAGATCAGCTGGGAACTGGCCAGGGAAGCGCCGGCATTGGGATCGCCCTCGAACTGCGGCGGCCGGTTGCCCTGGTAGCTCCCGTCGAGGAAGTAGTAGTCGAAATCGAGCCCAGAGCGGATCTCCAACATATTTCCCGCACGGTAACGAAAGTCGGCTCGAGCGAAGACCTCGTGCGCCTTGAACTCGCTCCTCAGCGGCCCCAGCTGCTGCTCGAGGATCTGCCGGCCGTAGGTCGCCTGGACCCGCGACTCGAAGTCGTCGAACCTGCTCTCCCAGGCGAGCTGGACGCGGTGAAACTCGATGCCGCCAGAGACCTCACCGCGCAG
>JAWKRF010000016.1:0-232418 GCA_041389745.1 Polyangiaceae bacterium | reverse complement strand
GCCTGCACGGCTTCGTGCGAAAACTACGAGGGCTGCATCGCGTGTGGTGCCTGTCCCTGGAGCCGGGTAGAGGTCACGAGCGAGGACGCCTGGGAAGACTCCTGGGCGGGTAACGTCTATACGTTCAGCACCGCACCCGACGGCTGCAGCTGCCACGACACACACGACGCACCAGCAGGCAAGTACCGCATCGAGGTCCCGATCTACGACAGTCCGGATCCGAACGACGGCGCACAGCCCGTCTACACGGTGATCAAAGACTTCACGCTGCCCGCGGACAACGACACCGTGTTCGTGGACGTGACGCTTCCGCTCGGGGGCTAGGAGGCGCCGCTCAGTCGGCGGCGATCTCGAAGCGCAGCACGTGCTCACCTCGCAGCGAGGCGTGGCTCACGAGCGCGCCCTCGATGGGCTCGCCGTCCAGGGTCACCCCCGTGATCGCGCCTTGACGAGGGTCGCGGCTCGCCTCGACCGTCAGGTCGCCACCTGGCCTGTGGAGCACCACCTTCTGGAAACGCGGCGCGCCCACGATGTACTGATCCGTTCCGCTCACCGGGTAGAGCCCGACGCTGGCGAAGAGCAGCCACGACGAGAGCGTTCCGGCGTCGTCGTTGCCGGCGAGGCCATCCGGACCCGTCCCGTACATCTCATCGATCACCCAGTGGACGAAATCTCGGGTCGAAGTGCGATCTCCCCAGGCGGCGAACAGCCACGGCGCGAGGATGTTGGGCTCGTTGCCGTGCCAGTAGTAGTTTCGCACACCAAGCACCGCCGTTTCCTCGCGGCTACTGTCGAAGAACTCCTGGAGGCGGGTCCGCGCGGCCTCTTCGCCCCCGAGCTGGTCGGCGAGACCTGCCGGATCGTGTCCGATCATCCACAGGTACTGCCAGGCGTTGCCCTCGGTGTACATCTCTGCCTGCACCGTGGGCAGGCTCATCGCCGCCCAGCTGCCGTCGCTCTTCTTGCCACGGAAGAAGCCGCTCTCGGCGTCGTAGAGCGTGCGCCAGCTGTCCGCACGCGCCGCGAAGGCCTCGGCGTCCGCGGTCTCGCCGCGCAGCTTCGCCCAGTTCGCCAGGGCGGCGTCGGCGGTTGCATACTCCTGGGTGCGAGAGACGGAGCCGCTGCTCATGTCCGCCGGCACGTAGCCGTACTGCATGTAAGGCTCGATGCTGCCACGGCCGCCCATCCTCCCCGGCTGTTTCCCTACGGCAGAGACTCGGGACAGCGCGTAGCCCTTGGCTCGATCGAAGTCCACGCCCTTCATGGCGCTCTCGGCGAGCACGATCTCACCAGGTGATCCGATCATGCTGTGGACGTCACCGTTGGCGAGCGCCCAGCGCGGGATGGCTCCTCCCTGCTCCCCCAGCCGCAGCAATGAGCGCGCGAAGAGCCCCGCCTCGGGACGCTCCGCGAGCATGAACCAGGGGTGGAACGTGCGGTACGTGTCCCACAGCGAGAAGTCGCTGTAGTGCTCCTCTTCCGTCTCGATGATCGGTCCCAGCGGTTCCGCGTCGGTCCCCACACCACGAGCGCGACCGTCCACGTCGCTCATCAAGCTCGGCATGAGGAACGTGTGATAGACGCTGGTGGCCAAGGTCTCCGTGTCAGTCACGTCGTCCGTGTAAACGGAGAGGCCATCGAAGATGGGCTTCCAAGCCTGTCTTGCCTGAGCCCGGACGGCGTCGAAGTCGAACGCGGGCAGCTCCGCCTGGAGGTTCTTGGCCGCACCTTCTGCGTCGACGAAGCTCACGGCGACCCTCAGCGAGACTTCGCGCGTGCCAGCCGGAAAGCGCACCCAGCCGCCAACGTCGACGCCCGTCGAGCTAGCCTGCATCGGGTGCATGCCCGCCTCGTCCCACACTCCGACTTCGCTCGGAGCAACGTCGAACGCCCCGTCCAGGAACACCTCGAAGCCGCCGAAGCGACTGCTCAGGTCTCCCAGGTTGTGCATCCGCGCGGTAATTCTCGAGCCCGCGATCTCGACGTCGCCGCCGCCGCTCTTGCCATCTCCCACCGTGTGCTCGGCGTCAAGCAGGACCAGCGGATCGCCAGACTCGGGGAAGCTGAAACGGAACAACGCCGCGCGACGGGTGGTGGTGATCTCCACCTTGCGTCCGCCCTCCAGTTCGACGGCGTAGTACCCGAGCTCCGCCACCTCGCCCGAGTACGCGCTGGCGTAGCCGGCCTCCGAGCGCACCTCGGCCCCAAGTGCAGCGCCGCTCGGCACCACGAGTGGCATCAAGCCAAACGTACCGTAGTCCGACACGCCGGTGCCGTGGGCGTGGGTCAAGCTGAAGGCTTCGATGAAAGGGTCGCCTTGGTGGTAGCCAGCGCAGTGATAGAAGCCGAGCCCGTCGAAACCGGCGGTGTTCGTGTCTGGACCCGCGTGGATCAAGGCGAACGGGAGCGCAGGGCCGGGATAGGCCGAGCCCACGCCGAACCCCACGCCTCCGGTCCCGATCATTGGGTTCACCGCGGAAACGAGATCGGCGCGCTCGGGCAGCTGATCCTCCCCCCCATCCGAGCCTGCGTCCACCACGGGCCGACTCTCCGCCGGGGAGTCCTCCCCGCAACCGACGACGACGACCGTCGAGCACGAAAGCAGCGTCAGGAGAGCCGAGAAGCGTAGGTTCCGCGTCACCACCGGAGCATAGACCAAACGACCGTTTCATGCTGAAAGGAAGCGCGCCACGGCCTGCAGCACCTGTCCAGATGTCCAGCTCAGCGCCGAGGAAAGGCCGAGGAAAAGGCCGAGGGTGCTGGGGAGGGCGAAATACCTGGATCGGTTCACGCCCGCCACTCGGGGAGAGAGGGGAGAGCTCCTGGTAGTAGTCCAGGGTCGCTCCCGAGCAGCCAGGACGCTCGGCTGTCGGTGTCGCGAGCTCGCTGGCTCAACACTTCCGTGTGGTAATGACTTCGCGAGAGGGGCGCCACGACTCCGTGGCCTTCTCTCGAGACACGCGGGAGTACGAGTCCCAGGTCGGGGCGGTGTCGGGCAGGCGTGCGCAAGCAGCACGAGCCGGCCGCTGCGCGCTTGCAGGCAGGCGGGCTTTTCGAGCCGTTCGCGGCGATAGTGTGTACGCGAGCCATGCGTAGATGGCCGGGCCGGTGTATCCTCCAGCGCATGAAGCGGGTGCTGTGGCTTACGTTGGCTTTCTTGGGTGCGTGTGGTGGCAAGACGTTGGGAGACGACTTCGAGGCTGGCGGAAGCTCGGGTAGCGGCGCCCAAGGCGGCTCGGGCCAAGGCGGCTCGGGCCAAGGCGGCTCGGGCCAAGGCGGCTCCGGCCAAGGCGGCTCCGGCTTCGGAGGCAGCGCCCAGGGTGGCTCCACGGTGGGCGGAAGCTCCCAGGGTGGGCAGGGCGGCTTTGGAGGCAACAGCGGATTCGGAGGCAACAGCGGCTTTGGCGGAGACGCCGGAGGTGGCCAGGGCGGCTTCGGGGGCTCTCCCGACGGCGGATTCGGTGGAGACGCGGGCTTCGGTGGGAGCCAAGGCGGCTTTGGAGGCAACAGCGGATTCGGCGGAGACGCCGGGGGTGGCCAGGGCGGTTTCGGAGGCAGCGGTGGCGCGGGCGGCGACTGCAACAGCGGCAGTCCGATGGAGGACTGCACGGCATGTCAGAACGACACCTTCGCCTTCGGAGGCTGCTGCTACGACACGCTGAACCGCTGCTACGATGACCCGGGTTGCTACAATCTCCTGGACTGCTTCAACCTGTGCGCGGACGACGCCTGCTACCAAGAGTGCTTCAATCGATATCCCGACGGATACGACGCCTACTACACGATGTATACCTGCGTCCTGGGCACTGACCCCGGTAACCCCGGCGACTGCGGGTTCGCCTGTCAGGTGTTCTGAGCTTCGAGCCGACTCCGCAAAAAGTTCCGTGATCGGACTTTCGTGCGGATGGACGCAGCCCTGCGCCGCTGCGCGACCGCTCGACCGGGCCACCGTCGCTGCGAAAACCTCGCATGGGCTGACCCGAAAGCGCTGGCGGCGGTCCCGGAATCGAGTTTGCATTCGAGGTTGATCGTTCGCTTGGCTTTGGAGGCGTGCAGATGCGGCGTTGGAGTACTGGGTTGGCGGCGGTGGTGCTGCTGGTGGCTTGCGGGGACGAAGGCGAGACGGACCTGTTCGGGAGCGGCGGAGCTGGTGGGGCGGCCGGCGCTGGCGGGGTGGCCAGCGGCGGCAGCCTGAACGGCGGGTCGACCGCCGGGGGCCAGGCCAGCGGCGGATCGAGCGCCGGCGGCAACTCGAGTGGCGGCGTCGCTGGCCTCGGCGGCGATGCCAACGGCGGGGCCGGCAACTCCAGCAGCGGCGGGACGAGTGGAGCGAGCGGCGGCACGACCGGCGGTTCCTCGGGGAACACGGTGGGCGGCAGCGCCAGCGGAGGCAGCGCCAACGGAGGCAGCGCCAGCGGAGGCAGCGCCAGCGGAGGCGCGGCGACTGGAGGCGCCAGCGGCGCGGCGACAGGAGGTACAGGGGCCACCGCCAGCGGCGGAACTGGTGGCGGAGGAACCGGCGGCAGCGCCGGGACGGCGGCGGGCGGAAGCGGAGGCAGCGCGGCGGCAGGTAGCGGGGGTACCTCGACGGGTGGAAGCGGCAGCGGTGGAACCGGTGGATCCGGGGTCACCTGCGGACCGCCGTCAGGAATCGGACAGCCGGCGCTGTACACCACCCTCGACGACGACGACGCGATCCAGAGTCCGGTCTACGGCAACCCCGTGGGTGTCATGTACTCGGGCGACGGTTTCCGTACGGCTATTTGCCAGACGGGGATCAGCATCAGCGGCAGCGACCGCTACGTCGCCTACCGTCAGATCAAGGACGGCTACCAGAACTTCGAGTACGCACAGGGAACGCTCTCCTTCTGGTACCAGCCGAGCTACGATCACGACGACGGGCACAATCACCATCTCTTCGCCTCCAGCGACGGAGCGCGCTGGAACAGCGGTGGCGGCCTGCGTATTCGCAAGGCAGGCAGCAGCAACGCCAACGAGCTTCAGGTGCTCGCCATGCAACCAGGCCCTGGCCCAGCGGCGCTGAAGGAAACCACGGTCGCTGCGGCCAGCTACGGCTGGAAGAAGGGTGACTGGGTCCACGTCGAGGTGACATGGGACTTCCGGTTGACCAGCGTCTCGGGTCAGAACGTCCACATCTACCTGGACGGTTTCGAGGTCAGCTACGCCAAGACCAGCTCCGGTGGTTTATCTTTCCCTGCAGAAAGTGAAGATGCGCGCTTCTTCATCGGCGCCTGGGGCGACCTGGACAGCGAGACCGCCAGCGGACTGATCGACGACTTCATGATCTGGACCAGCGTGGTCCGGTGACGGCTCGTCGGGGGCCGGGTACCGCGCGAGAGGGCAGGAAACGTGGATTTCCTGGGCTCCCGCGCCCTCGCCCCCAGCGTGGCGGAGCCACTGCTCGCAACCGGGGCAGCACGCCAGGAATGTGATATGAACCGCCCGTGAAAATCGCAGTCGTTGGGTCGGGCTACGTCGGTTTGGTCGCAGGCGCTTGCTTCGCCGACTCGGGAACCGAGGTAGTGTGTGTGGACGTGGACGAGGCGAAGCTCGAGAAGCTCCGCCGCGGCGAGGTGCCGTTCTTCGAGCCAGGGCTCTCCGCGATGGTGCAGCGCAACTGGCCAGACCGGTTGAGCTTCAGCTCTAACCTGGAGGAGTCCATCGCCGGACGCCAGGCGGTGTTCATTGCGGTGGGCACGCCGCCCAACGAGGACGGCTCCGCCGACCTACGCCATGTGCTGAAGGTCGCGGAAGACGTGGCGCGCTTCGCCAAGCAGCGCACCGTGCTGGTGCTGAAGAGCACGGTCCCGGTGGGAACCAACGCCAAGGTGCGTGAGGTCGTGGAGAAGCACGCCAAGCATCCCATCGCGGTGGTCTCCAACCCCGAGTTCCTCAAGGAGGGCGACGCGATCAACGACTTCGCGAAGCCCGACCGCATCGTGGTCGGCACCGACGACGACGAGGCGTTCGAGACCCTGCGCCGGCTGTACGCGCCCTTCAATCGTCAGCGGGACCGCCTGCAGCGCATGAGCCCCGAGAGCGCCGAGATCGTGAAGTACGCGTCCAACGCCATGCTGGCCACGAAGATCAGCTTCATGAACGAGGTGGCGCGGCTGTGTGACGCGGCTGGAGGGGACGTCGAGGACGTGCGCATCGCCGTGGGCTCCGATCGCCGCATCGGTTTCCAGTTCCTCTACCCCGGCCTCGGCTTCGGTGGCAGTTGCTTCCCCAAGGATACCCGCGCGCTGGTCCAGACCGGGCAGGAGTTCGGCGTGGAGATGGGCGTCGTCGCCGCGGCGATCGCGGCCAATCGCGAGCCGGTCCGGGACATGGCGAAGCACCTGGAAGCCGCGCTGGGCGATCTCCAGGGCAAGGTCGTCGCGCTCTGGGGACTCTCGTTCAAGCCGAAGACGGACGACGTGCGAGAGGCCCCAGCGCTGGACCTCGTGGAGCTACTGCTGGCGAAGGGAGCCAGCGTCCGCGCCACGGATCCACAGGCACTCGAGACCGCCCAGGATGGCCTGAGGTACCGCAACATCACCTCCGGCATCGATCTGTTCGGCGACATGTACGAGGCTGCGCTCGGCGCGGACGCGCTGGTGATCGCCACGGAGTGGAACCAGTTCCGCTCCCCGGATCCCGAGCGCCTTGCCGAGGCGATGCGCGGACGGCTGATCTTCGATGGACGCAACTGCATGGTGCCCGAAGCGCTCACCGACGCGGGCTTCAGCTATCGAGGCGTGGGTCGTCCGCTGATGCAGCCGCGCTGATGACCCAAGGCCGCAGCCACTGGGGGGCCTACCACGCGCGCTGGTCTCGCCTCCGACCACCGCTGCGCCCGACGCCGGACGTCGTGACGGCGCTGCGCGAAGAGGCGGAGCGCGTACTGGCGAGTGCGCCGCACCGCACCTGTCTGGTTCTCGGAGTCACCCCGGAGCTGGCCCGGCTCCACACTCCGCTGCTGGCCGTGGACCGAAACCCGAGCATGATCGAGGCCCTGTGGCCAGGGGACGAGCCGGGGCGGCGGGCGCTGTGTGCGGACTGGACCAGGCTGGAGCTCGCCGCCGGGACGGTTGGCTTTGCAGTGGGGGACGGCTCACTCAACGTGATGCCTCACCCTCACCCCCAAATCCAGGTGCTGGAGCGACTGAGAGAGCTGATGCCAGAGGCGATGGGCGGGGCTGCGCTGCGCTGCTTCGTGCGACCCAGCCGCACGGAAACGACCCGGGAGGTCGCGGCGACGCCCGAACGCAGCCAGACGTTTCATGCCTTCAAGTGGCGGCTCGCGATGGCAGTGTGCGCAGAGCGGGGCGTCAGCCTGCGGGTCGCCGAGCTACGGGAGGAGCTGCTCCGTCGCCTCCCCGATCTGCCCGCGCTGGCTCGCCGAACGGGGTGGCCACTGGAGGACGTCCAGACCATCCACGTGTATGAGAATTCCCCCGAAACCTATTCCTTTCCCAGTCAAGACGAGTTCCTGGAGGTTGCGAGGGCGGCCGGCTGGGAAGGGCGCTTCCGCGCCGTTGTTGGCTACGAACTGGCAGAGCGCTGCCCCTTGCTCGTGCTGAGCTAGCTGCGCGACTGGCCGAGGCTGGGCTCGCCCGCGCTTGTCGGCAGGCCCCGGGGCCGGTTAAGCTGAAGAGATGCGCGGAGCTACAACCCTCGCGAGCCTGATGATTGGCGTCGTCGCCGCCAGCGCTTGCTCGGACGACGACGACAAGAAGAACGCAAAAGGCAGCCCTGACGCGGGGGCCGACGGCTCCCTCGCGGGAGATGGGGGGAGCGCGGGAAGCAACGCCGCGGGCACCGGCGCTGCCGGTGGAACCGGTGGTGGTGCTGGCATGGGCGGCACAGGGGCCAGCGGAGGAGCGGGAGCCGGCGGGACCGCGGGCTCTGGAGGCACGGGCGCAAGCGCAGGCACCGGAGGAACGGGCGGAAGCGCAGGCACCGGAGGAACGGGGGGGACCGGCGGGTTGGCCCCGTTGGTCTGCAACGCGCCCGACGCTGGCGCCACGGGCGGATCCGCAGGGCAAGGCACTGGTGGGAGCCTTCCGGATGCCTCCGCGGGCGCCCCGGGCAGCGGTGGGTCGAGCGGAGCCGCGACGGGAGGCAGCGCCGGTACTGGCGGGTCCGCCGGGAGTGGCCCCGCAGCGCAGTGGCG
Organism: Polyangiaceae bacterium; assembly: GCA_041389745.1. Lineage (GTDB taxonomy): Bacteria > Myxococcota_A > Polyangia > Polyangiales > Polyangiaceae > JAHBVY01. The sequence goes on along the minus strand of JAWKRF010000016.1, from coordinate 224,239 downwards.
CGACTGGGCGGCCTATCAGTGTCGAGACTGCCCGAGCGGGCTCAGCAACGCCTGCTCCGACTTCGAGAGCGGTTCGTCCACCTATGACAGGAGCACCAAGATCCTCACGGTGCAGATCAAGCCTGGCCTAACGGAAGTAGTCAGCGCGACCTACGAGTACTACTGGGACGCGGCAGATCCTGACGGCGGCTTCCAGTCGGGCACGGAGACCGGCTCGATGGTCGTCGACCAGAACACGATGACCCTCGACCTCAGCAGCCTGCCTCCAGACTTCTACCTGTACTCCCTGCGCTTCTACGTCACCGACGCCTGCGGCGCCACTCAACGCATCGACTACGGAATCGAAAACCAGGTCGGCGACGGGGACTCGGGCGTCGTGGTGAACCTGCACTGCGAGCAGTAGTCAATCCTCGCGGAACTGACAGACGAAGTCCTCGAACTTCCCGCCTGGTCCGCGAGGGATCTCGCTGACGTAGCGGATCTCGAGCTTCAGGGGGTGAGGAACGTTGCGCTCCAGCTGCTGCAGCACCATCCGGCGCAGGTCCGCCTCCGTCTCGTCAGCTAGCGGTTCGCTCACCAGCTCCAGGTCGAAGTCCTCATACCCGACCTGCACCAGCCTGAATTGCCGCACGGCAAAATGCTTTCCTAGCACGTTCGAGGCATAGCGTGGCCAAAGCCGATCCTCGCCATCGTCGCCACGCACCCGCATCAGGTTGCGGACTCGCCCGACGATCCGCTCGAGAACCGGAAGGCCGAGCCCACAGTCGCAGGGCTCGCCCACCACCGCGAAATCACCAACGTCGTAGCGCAGGAGAGGCATCGCGAAATTGTGCAACGTCGAGACGACGACGCGCCCCGTCTCGCCTGGAGTCGCCGGACTACCGTCGGGTCTGAGGACCTCGAGCAAGACGTTCTCTGACTGCACGTGATAGTGCGGGTGCTGCGGGCATTGCAGCGCCAGGTGGCCAAGCTCCACGCACGAGTACGCGTCTACCAGTGGCACGTTCCAGACCTCGCCGGCCAGCGCTCGCAGCGAGTCGTCCACCACCTCGCCGAAGGTACCCAGCTCGCGCAACCCCGGCCATCGCACGCCGAGCTGCTTGGCGCTCGACAGCAGCGCGCGCGCGTTGGAAGCGTAGGTCGCGATGTACGCTGGCTCGCGCTCGAGTAGCCACTCGAGCTGCTCACGCACCGGGGTGTGGACCTCGAGCACCGAGAGGCGGCCTCCGCCGGCTCCCCAGGTGCGCTTACCCGACCTCGCGATCTCGGTTCCCTCCGGGATCGCACGAATCGCAGCGGCGCTGAGCGCCGTATCACGCTGATGCCAGCGGTGGTCACGCGCAGCGAAGGCGTCGGTCACGCGAGCGCTGCTCCGGCTGATCCAGACGCTCACGTGACGCCCCGTCGAACCCGAGCTGTTGGCCTCTCGGATGACTTCGTGGAGCTTGCTCGACGTCCCTGCGTGGAGCGCGTTCGTGTGCCGGAGAACCTCCGCCCGACTGAGGAGTGGTAGGCGCCGCCAAGTGTCCAGAGTGGCGTCGTGGGCGAGAAAATCGGCATACCCCGCCGCGCGTTCGCGATAGTAGGGAACGCTCGCGATCCCGTGTCGGAGCAGCTGCTGGAGCCGCGCACGCTGGTGCGGCCAGAGCTGCTCCGGGCGCCAGCGCTCGGTCTTCTGCAGGAAGCCACGGTCCACCTGGGAGACCCGCTCGACGGCCGCCTCTGAGATGGCTTCCAGCAGCAAGCGCTCTCCGAGCATCTCAGGCCCAACGGGTTCTGATTGGCGGGGTGTTCCTCGGCACTCTGCTAGTCCGCGTTCGTCACGCAGCGGAAGCCCAAGCCGGGCACACGGTAGGTCCACTTGCTCGCCGCGCGGCTGTAGGTGTGCATGGAAAAGCGGCTGCGATTCCAGCCTCCCCCTCTCAACGAGTAGACGTAGCAACTGCCCTTGAGGTTCGGGTGCGCGGAAGGCTGCGGATCCGTAACGGTACCCCGCGGATATGGGACATAGCAGTCCAGGGTCCATTCCCAGACGTTGCCACCGAGATCGTAGATGTCGCCGGCCGGGTAGCTGATCTTGCCCTTCGGGTGTGCCTTCACCTCGCTGGACCCGCCTCCGTGGCAGCCGACGTCACCCGCAGGGTCCTCGTGAGGCGAGCCACCCGGCGTGAAGTCCGCGTATCCGTTCTCGCAGGTCGGATCCGGTGTGTTCCCCCAGGGATACACACGGCCCTCCCCGTGGCTGGCGGCATACTCCCACTGCGCTTCGGTGGGCAGGCTCTGGCCCTGGGCTTCGCAGTACGCCTTGGCCTGCTTGTAGTTGACCATGTTGACGGGGTGGTTCTTGCGGTCGTACTCCGAGCGATAGTTGGCGTTGATGTCTCTGAGCTGAGGCACCGTGCACTTCCCCGCCTCCACGCACTCGCGGTAGGCCGCGACGGTGACCTCGGTGGCGTCCATGCAGAATGGCTTGCTGAGGACCACCGTGTGCTTCTGATCGTCACTGCCGGGCGCGCCCCGGCCCATTTCGAAGCCCTTCGGTCCAGTGGGTGGGATGAAGACGGTGCCCTCTGGGCACGCCGGCTCGCACCTGCTGCCGCCCTTGTCGTCCTTCACGCAGCGCTCGAGGGTCGTGCACCCAGGGGAGCACTCGGCTGCAACGGTCTCGGTGTGGCTCGCTGGCTGAACACCGGGATCCCCAGGCTCCTCCGCCTGCTGCCGAGCGCTGGCCTGCTCGTTCGACGTGGATGCGGCCGCCTTCTCCTGGAGCTGCTCCTCACCCCCTCGCTTGCAGCCAGCCAAGCAGAGCACGACGAGGGACAGGGAGACAGGGGACAGCGTGAGGCGGATCATGGTGTTCCTTGCTTGAACTTGATGGCGCGCCGAGCGCCCACGGTCAGCGGTGCGCCTGGACCGCTCTTTCCCGGAGGATTCAGAGGGTAGCATCCGTCGGCTCCAGGCTCACCGATCTCCGTGCCCCCAACCGCGCGCGACGTCAGGTCGAGGTGTTGCTTGAACTGCGCATGACGCGCTGGCGAGGCCTTGTCCTCGAACGGCTTCGGCACGTGACCCAGGATGAAATAGGGGCACGCCTCCGCCTTGGTCAGGCGGGGTTTGCCGCCGGCCCGCTTATCGAAGCTGAGGCGCGCCAGGAAGCTGGTGCCCGTCCAGGGATGGTCACTGTGCATGGGGAACACGAGGTTTCCGAGACTGTAGAACACCGGCCTCGATCCGGCCCAACCAACGCCCTGCGGAACGTGGGGGTGATGACCGATGAAGACGTCCACCCCTGCCCGCATCACCGCGCGCACGAAGTGCCGCGTCCACATCATCGGCTCGTCCACGTACTCAGCGCCGCCGTGATAGCTGAGGATCACCAGGTCGTTGTCACGCTTTGCGGCCGCGATGCGGGTCTCGAGCGCGCCGAAATCGGCCCAGGCGACGTAGTGCCGGCCTTCGTGCTCGTTGATCGGGCCCTGATTCCAGATGTGGGTCACCGCGAAGAACCCGATCTTCACCCCACGCACCTCGACTGACACGGCGTCGTAGGAGTCCTTTCCGGGCTTCGGGCTCGCGCCCACGTAGCGCACGCCAGACCGATCCAGGTTGTCGAAGGTCTGGAGCAGCGCGGACTTACCAAAGTCCCACATGTGATTGTTGGCGACGCTGACCAGGTCGACGCTGGCCGCCTTGAGCACCGCGGCACCCCCGGGCGGACCCGTGAAGATCAGGCGGTGCTTGGTCGAGGTGACCCCATCCTGCTCGGACAGCTGAGACTCCAGGTTCACGAAGCGGAAGTCAGCGCTGTCGAAGTACGGCTTGATGAAGCGCAGCGGTTGATAGCCGGGGTCACGCAGGATGCGCTGACCGGTTCCTCGCCCCAGGTTCACGTCACCCCCGAAGAGCAGCACCAGCGGCGATCTCGCGCTCACCGACCCTGGCGGGGAGACCGTGGTCGCCGGCGCATTTCCCTGCGGCTTCAAGGGAGCGATCGCCGCCGCGGATGCGCCCAGGGCGGCGCTGTGGCTCGGCGCTGGCGACGACTCGGCGTCTGCCTGCTGGCACCCGGCGAGCAACGCGCACAGGGTGAACAGCCGCACAGCATCCGGAGCTGGGGCCGAGGCGTCACGCACTCTCACCCAGCAAGTGTAGAAGCTCCCGAGCGAGGCTCCCAAGACAAGCGCCTGACCGGTCTGCGATGCAGAGCTTGAAGCCACAGCAATCTGGGCCAGAACACCCGAAGGACGGGCAAAATGTCGGGGTCATGGGGTCTTTGAAGTTCAGCCTGTGCGCGCTTGCGCTCGGCATCGGCGCTTGCTCACCCAGCTCGAGCGGCGCGCCCAGCGCGCCCAGTCACGCAGAGCATCCGAGCGCGCCCGTCGCGGCGCGCAGCGCTGGCAAGGCGTCGGGCCCTGCGCCCAGCTCCGAGCAAGCCGAGGTACCAGCACCGGATCCCTTCGGCGCCGACTACCCTCCGCCGCTGCCCAGCGCCGGAGAGTTCGGCCGCGTCGCCTCCAGGACCTGGGGCTCCTGGATCCACCCTCGCCCCGACTCCCGCACCCTGCCGCTGGGCGGGATCCGCGTCGGCGACAGCATCGCGGCGACGGGACCGGCCTTCAGCTCTGGCCTGGGCAAGTGCCAGAAGTACGTACCCGTCGCAGGTGGCTTTGCCTGCGCAGACCGACGCAACACCACGGACATGTCCGACCCCTTCGTCCAGGCGAGCCGCTGGACGGAGCCGGCCACCGGCGCCTTCCCCTACGAGTATGCCTTCAGCCTCGGGGCGCCCATGTTGACGCGCATCCCCACGGATAAAGAGTTCCGCTGGGAGACCGGGCCTCGTGACTACCCCAAGCTCCGCGGCTGGTCCGTGGGTCACGACGAGCTGACGGAGAAGGAGCCGATCCAGCCCAACGGGCCGATCCCCGACTTCCTCCAGGACGGCGGCTACGCCCCAAACGCGTGGGGCAGGAAGCCTGGCCTGCTGTTCAAGAAGGTGCCCTTCGGTTCCATGATCGCCTACACCCGCGCCTTCGAGGCCAGCGGTCAGGTCTGGGTGCTCTCGACGAACCTCACCATCGTGCCGGCCAAGGGCCTGTTGCGCTTCCGGCGCAGCCAGTTCCACGGGCTCGAACTCGATTCCGGAAGACAGCTACCCATCGCCTGGGCGCGCAAGCGAGCGCGTAGCAAGTATCGTCTCGAGGCCGACGAGCTCGTCAAGACCTCCGAGAGCTGGGCGCCGCGCAGCTGGATGCAGCTCACCGGTGCCTCCCGGAAGCAGGACGGCAGGCGCTACCTCGAGACCAGGGATGGCTTCTACATCGCCGAGGACGAGGCGGCGGTAGCAGAGCGACGCAAGGTCCCCTGGGAGGTACAGCGGGACTTCTCTCCACAGAACAAGTGGATCCACATCCGGGTGAACCGCGGGACACTGACCTTGTACGAGGGTGAGCGCGCGGTCTTCACGACCCTGATGAGCCCGGGCAAGGAGGGCGCGACGCCGTACGGGCGCTACTGGATCAAGTCCAAGGAGCAGGTCAGCACCATGACCACTGAGATGGGCGAACCGCGGAAGTTCTGGATCGCCGACGTGCCCTGGACGCAGTACTTCAAGCGCCCCTACGCCATCCACGCCGCGTACTGGCACGAGGACTTCGGTGAGCGCAAATCCGGCGGCTGCGTCAACCTCTCACCGATCGACGCCAGGCGTGTATTCGACTGGACGGTGCCCCCGTTCGTCGAGGAGTGGGGCATGGTCCAAGGTCGGGGCATGGGGAAGAGTACCTTCGTCCTGGTCGAGGGCTGATCGGGGATGCCCCGCCGTCACCAACTCCGAGCTTGCGCACTGCTGGGGTGTCTGCTGTCGAGCGCGGGTTGCGACGATCCGCATCCACGGGGATCCGATCCTGCGTCCGGTGCTAGCCCGTCCCCGGTCTCTTCTGGGGGTGAGACGCCTCGTCCGAGCGCCACGCTCGATCTCGATGCGTCGCCTGAGCCAAGCGCTCGGGGCCCGGTGTTCGCGGCGTCTCCCGCCGGTCTGATGGAGCGAGCACCCAAGGTCCTCGGCGTCGCCCTGGGCGCGTCGCGCGCTGAGCTGGAGGCGCGCCTGGGGCCCTGCGAAGCCCTGGAGGCGGGAGGCTGTGTCTACTGGAGCCGCGGGGTCGAGTTCGAGCTAGCCGGGGGTCGCGTGCAACGCGCCGTCGCTCACTCCAAGGGCGATCGGTCCTCGCTGCGCAGCGCTGCGGAGCCTGGTGAGGCCAAGTTCCGGGCGTTCGCTGGGGACGTCGGAGGGGCCCGCATCGGCCAGAGCGTCAGCGAGATCGAGAAGCAATCAACTCCCACGCAGCGTCTCCGCGCGGTACCAACCGCCGCCGACCCAGCGGGTGAGGCCGGCGTCTACGAGTACGCCGAGCGCGGTCTCGCGCTGGAGATCAGTGAAGCTCGGGTGATTCGCATCCACGTTCCCATCGCTCCAGCCAGGGCACCAGAGGCCGCGCTCGAACCCCCGCGCTAGCGGGCTGCTGGAAAACGCGGTCTTTCAGCAGCCGGCTGGTGTGCTAGAAGCTCGCGGCGACCGCGACCTTCACCGCCGGACCGCGGATCGCCAGGGCTGGCATCGAGACACCGTTCACGCGCTCGGGGGCAGCGTCGGCGTCGTCTCCCCGCGGCTCCAGGGTGATGTCTCTCGACGCCGACCAGCCGTAGCCGAACTCCAGCTGCACCCAGCCGCGAGTGCCATGATTGGCGCCGCTCGTCTTGCCGATGACCTCGTAGGCAGCTCCCAACGCGGAGTCGAAACCAAACGTCCAGCCGGCGCTCGAGAGGTCCGTCGCAGCCGCGGAGTCGTACACCTTCACGCGATCGCGACTCAACGTTGGTCCGAGTCGACCCAGGAAATACAGCCGAGGCAGCAAGTGGAAGCGCGCCTCGGGGGCGAGCCCGAAGCGATACAGGTCGAGCTCGCTGTGCTCGCCGCGCACCGTCGCGCTGACCCCTCCGAAGTCGAAGCCCGCGGCGGCGGCCATGGACCACTCGCCCTCGGCGAACAGCGTGCGTGACAGGCCCACGCTGCCCTGCGTGAGCACGTTGTCCTCGGCGTAAGGGTCGTAGCCCGCGTCCGAGACCAGGCTGGTGCGGACACCGAGCGAAGCCTGAGTGTGCTCCTGGTGCTTGCCGAGACTCTGCGCCGAGACCGCGCCCGGCAGTCCAACCTGCATCCCAGCGAGCACCAAGCCCGCCGCCAGTCCGCGCTTCGCCCTCTTCGTTCCAAAGCCAGCAAGCATCACAGATCTCCCAGCAAGAGCCCGGGGTAGAAGCGCGTCGCGGCGCTGTCCGGATCCAGGGCGTCGAGCACCGTCGCACCGAGGTTGCCCGTCCCGTGAAGCGCGACCAGCGCTCGACCGCCATCACGCCGTTCGATGTCGAACACCGCAGAGACGTCCCGCTGCACCTCCAAGGAGGTGGGATGCAGGGAGCCGAGATCGACCTGGGCGAACTCAGGCGTACCCCGCCTCAACGCCCAGGCACGCCCTCCATCGGGAGCCACGCTGAGATCGAAGCCAGTCTGGTTCGTGAGCATGGGGAAGCTCGTACGGGCGTCGAGATCGAGGACATAGAACTCACTCGCCCCCTGCCCGACGAGGATCTTGCGCTGACCCAGCTCGTCCCCAGGCACGTCCTGGACCGCCGTCACGTTGATTCCGATCTGATAGGCGTCGACGCTGCGATAGGGCTTGCCGGTAGTCCTTCCGAGAGACCAGAAAGCGATACCATCCGCCTGGGAACCACCCCAGAGCAGGGCCACGTCGCCGAAGTCCGGCTTCTCTGCGACGGAGTCGGTGACCCGAGCCAGCTGGCTGTATCCCCCCGGCAAACCAACGGACTCGACCACTGTCGTCGCTGGATCCACGAGCGCGGCTTGCCTGTTGGCGGGTACCAGCGCGGCGAGGCGCAGCCCACCATCCGTCTCTACGAAGTCGATGGAACTGGGTACACCGCCCACGTCAGCGACGTTGACCGTCGGCTTGAAGTCCTTGCCTTCCTCGGCGCTGGGCCCCAGCTCGAGGATCACCACATCAGACTCCCCCGCGAGGCGAATCGCGACCCGAGCGTCGTTGACGTCGTCGGGGTTTCCGTCATGAAACGCGACCTGCGCCGGTTGGCTGGAGACCCCGCTCGGCGTCTTCGGCAGCACGATCGTCACCTCGTCTCGCAGCGGGTTCAGCAGATCCACCAGCGTGACGTCTTGCTCCGTCTCGACGATCAAGAGGCGCCTCGCGGGACCATTCGGGAGCTTGAGCTCGCTGGTGAAGGTCAACCGCTGCGGGCGAGCACCAAAGCTGCGGATGGTCTTGGCGATGGGCTCCACGCTCGGGTCATCGACCTTGACCAGGATCAACTCGTTGGGGTTCACGACCACGCCGCCCGCGTCGTAGACCACGACCCACTCGCCCAAGGGGTCCACCGCGAGCCCGCTCAGGGGATCGGTGAGCTCGTAGCGCGCGAGGCGCTTGGGACTGGAGTCGCCCTCGATCACCGTGAGGCTCGGCAGCTCGTCATCCGGACTCACGCGAGGCTGAACACCCCGGCTCAGAACGTAGAGCCGGTCATGGTCCGTCGACGGCTTCATCGTCGCGACATTTTTCCCCACAGCAATTGACTTGCCCGCCAGGTCGAGATTGCCACCGCTGGTCAGCATCAGAACGCGATCCAGTGGACGATCGTAGACCGCCACGGACCCGGTCAGGCCGACGGCTTGCGGGGGGTAGTCGTCGTCTTGGAGATCAGCGTCCCACTTGGCGTCTCGGCCTCCGCAATCGAGCGCCCAGCACACCGTGTCCCCACAGCCGACGCTGAGCAAACCCGCGCCGAGCGCCAGCGCCCCAGCCAAGCCCAGCCCGAACCGCGAGAGCGAACGGCTAGGTTTCAAGCCCTGAGTCATCAGTCCACCACCTTTGCACCAAGCTCGAATCCAGTGAGGGTTCGCGCGCTGCCATCCTCGAGGTCGATGAATGTGATTCGCCCCTCTGGGTGGCTCTGCGCGATGAACGCGCGGTCCGCCGCGGGCACCACCCCCACGGCGAGCGGAGGGCTGGCCAGCGGCTGATAGTCCACCTGGAGGGAGGGCATACGCGCGAGATAGGCACCGTACATCTGCCTTGTGTCGTCTCGCACCGTGACCACCGCGCGGGTACCGTCGGGGGAGACCGCGACCTGACGTGGCGAGGCGTCGGTGCCTACGATCTTCGGAGCCAGAGCAGTATCCACGGGGATCAGGCCGAAGGCTCCGGCCTTGCTGCTGTTCGTCGGCGGCGTCATCAGACTCACCGCGTGCGAAGCGTCCCGAGTGGGGAACACCGCGAGCACTGGTGCCTTGAGCGCCACGGCGCGCTGGTTCAAGAAGTCGTCGCCGGCCTCCAGATTCAGAATGACGACACGATCGCTGCCGATGGCGTTACTGTAGAGCAACGCCCGCCTCGGGTCCGCTGGGAGCGAGACGCTTCCGACGGTTGCCCCCAGGATGGGGACCACCGAGAAGTTTGATGTATCCGCGAGGATTTCATCGACATCGAACAGCACCGCCTCGGAGCTGCTGCGAACCACCGCGACGCCGCGCGTCCCGTCGTCTGTCAGGTCCAGATCAGTGACCGGTCCCGAGAGCGAGAGCGAGCGCCTGGAGCCGTCGCCGAGATCCAGGATCTCGATGTCTGGGCTCCCTTCGCGACGCACGAAGGCGTGGCCACCGTCCGGGGTGACGGTGACATCGCGCCCGGTCGGCGTATCGAACTCGTCCTGATCCAAGGGCAGAAGCAGTCCAACCCGAGGGTCGTCACCGAGATCCAAGGTGGAGATACCCGGCTCGGTGACCACATAGACGTGGTCCTCCCCGGCGTCGAAGAACAGGCGCGTGGGACGGAAGCCCACGGAGAGCCGAGTGGCCTTGGGCGAAGACGCGCTCAGGTCGATGACGGTCAGGTCCTGGAAGCCGTCGGTCGGGTCGAGCTCCGTTACCACACGGTAATCCGTCCAGGCGATGGCCCAGCGTCCGCTCGGACTGAGCGCCCAGGCGTTGGCACCTCGGTGAACCTTGGCGGTGAACGAGTCGATCCCGCCTGCGCGGACGCTGAACAACGTCGCGTCGAGGCTGCCGGTGTTCAACACGATGGCTACGTCGCGATCGTCGTCGGGCTTGGAGACCGCAGCCAAGTACGTCGGCTGAAACCCCGCCTCGACCACCTGGACTTCGTAGGAGAAGGCGTCGATCAGCGCCACGCGTCCGCTGTCGGGGTTGGCCGTCCACACATAGCGACCAGTGGCCACCGGCGCCTTGAAGCTGCTCTCGAGCTCCTGCTCGGGTGGTGGAGGCTCCGAGCCACCAGTGCCTCCCCCGCCGCCGTTGCCACCGCTACCACCACCGCTATTGCTACCCCCGACGCCGCCCACCCCGGGCCCGGCGGCGCCGAATCCACCCCCGCTGTCGTCGCTGTCGCTCGCTCCGCAGTGCACCTGACCCACGCACAGCGCGGCGAAGCCAAGGGCGGCCAGAACACGGCGCCAGCCCCCGCGCACGCCTAGTTGCTCAGTAACCCACGTCATCAAGACCCCGAGAAACGACTCGTACCGCCAACGACCGCCACCCACGGATGGGCTGCACATCAGCCCATCCGTGGGTGTCCCCAACCCGATCGCCAGCCACTGCTGGCTCAAGCAAGCTCACCAAGAAAGCGCGGCCAAGCCGCAAAACTAGCGAAGGAAGACAGCCCCAGGACTAAAAGCAACGCGAAGGCGCCCCGGACGCGCCAGCGCGTTAAGTAAGCCCGCCAAGCGGTTGCTCTGCGTTGTGCAAGCCGCGCGCCAGCCAACCGAGGCCACCCGGGACCGGGTCAACTAGCTGAAATAGATAGCGAAAACGGCGAGTCCGCGGCCCAACCGGCAGCTCGCGAAGTGGACGGGAAGCGAGGCGACTGACATCGGTGTCGCAGCCCAGGGAGCTGGAGTGGGCCAGCGGGAGTTTCCCAACGGCAAGAAGCGCCAGGAAACCCCGGTGGCAGCAGGCTCCACGGTGCATCTGGTCGAGCGATCATGCGGAGTAGATGAGTTGAGGTAGGCGCGCTCTGGCACTACAAGCCAGCTTGGCCGAAGCGACCGATGAAGACAGTGCGCGTCACTCGGCTCGTCATACCGCACACCGTCGCATAGAAGTGTCTCGCCCTTTCATCCTCCTCGTCCTCGTCAGCGCGCTCATCGCGGGTGTCGCGTACGGAGTCATGGGTGTCGTGCTGAGGCCCGACACCCCTCCCCACCCAGCTACGAGGCCACGAACGGATCCCCTCACCAAGCACCTGCTCTTCGTCGTGGTGGACGGGTTGCGCTACGACATCGCGACCAACCCGGAGCTCATGCCCCGCTTCTCCGAAGCCATGGAGAGAAATTCCAGCGCGGAAATCTGGGCGGGGCGGGTGTCGATGACCACGAGTGCCATCCTGAGCTACGGCACGGGGCAACGAGGTCAACTCGAGCAGGTGGTGAACAACCTCACCCCCGAACCACCCCCATTCAACAACTGGCTGGAGAACGCCCGCAGCGACGGCTTGGTCTTGATGCTCGTGGGAGATCCGGCGTGGGCACGCATGTACGGCCCCGCGTTCAGCGAGAAGCGCCTCGATCCCAAGGGCGTCGCCATCGACTTCGATTTCAACGATCAGACCTTTCGCGACACCCGGGAGTTGCTCGCGAAGCGCCCCAACTTCCTGGTCGCCCACTTCGTCACGCCAGACCACCAGGGTCACGCGTACGGCGTCCATTCCGAGCGCTATCTGAAGCACGTCCACCAGTTCGATCGACGGCTCTCCGACCTGCTGGGTGAGATCGCTCCCGACTGGACCGTGGTGGTTACGAGCGATCATGGAGCCGCCGACTCTGGCACACACGGCGCAGACGTCCCGGTCCAGCGCCGCTCCCCGCTCTACGCCTACGGGCCGGGCATCACCAAGAACGTCCACCCGAAGCTGCCGCTCGATCAAGTGGACTTGCCGAACACGCTCGCCGCGCTGCTCGGGACGACTCCGCCAAAGCAGAGCCGCGGTCAGGTGCTCACGGACTGGCTCGACATCACCGAGGCCAAGCGCGCGGCCATCGCCTGCGAGGACGCCGAGCGGCTGTTCGCCTACGGCGAGGCCAGGCTGGGGGACGCGGCGATCCAGGAGGCCAAGCAGAGCCTGGACCGCTGCAAGGCCCAGGGCAGCTACAAGGAGAGAGAGCTGGCGGCGCGCAAGGTGACCGCCGTGGTCGATACCCAGATCGGGCTTCGCACTGGGCTCGCCTCACAGAACGCCCTGGTCTTGCTGATGCTGTCGATCCTGGCGAGCGGGATCGTCGCTTGGTTTGCCGTAGGGAAAAAGCTACTGTGGAGCTTGCCACCGGCGCTGTTCCTCGGCGCCGTCGGGACCTGGCTCGTCTTCAGCGTCGAGAGGCTCCCAGGCCACTGGCCCAACGTGTGCAGAGTGGCGCTGTTCATCGCCTGTAACTCCCTGGCCCTGGCTGCGCTGGTCAAGCCGCTCTGGCTAGCCAAGCGCTTCGAGCAAACGCGCTGGCTGGCACCGACCTTGCTCCCCGGCTTGCTGGTCGCCAGTTACCCTGCCAACACTCAGCCCGAGAGCTTCGTCGCCGTCGCGGTCATTGGCGTCTTGTTCTGCTTGCTGGGGCCGATCGGTAGCTCCAGCCGCCGCTCCGACGGCTGGGAACGCCTTCGCGTCAACCGTACGGCGCTGGAGTGGCCACGCCTGATCGTGGCGCTCCTGGCGCTCCTGGTGGTGTTCCCGGTGGGCGTGCACGCGGAGAGCGCGCTCCCGAGCTGGCTCTTCGTGGCCGAGCGCATGCCCCTCAGCGTGGCCGTCGGCCTGATTGGCTGCTATGGCCTGTCCACTCGCCTGGATCCTCACGGCAAAGCATCTCTCAAGACCTCGACCCTCGTCTTCGGGTTGCTGACCGTCGCCGCGTGTTTGGTCGCGCGACGCTACGTGCCCTACCAGATCGGTCGTGCGGCCCTGATCTTGTTCCCGATCATCGCCTTCACCACCGCTCTACTCGGGCAGCGTAGATTCGCCACCTTGCTCGGTCTGGCGGGTTTCGCCTGGGTCTCCCGGGACCGCGAGTGGTTCGCGCTGATCCCCACGCTGATTCTCGCCGAGGCGGCCGGCGACGCCTGGCGAACGAGGCAGCAAGAGGCGCGTGACTCCGAGCCGGTGGGCACCCGACACGAGGTCCGCCGGCACACGCCGGGCTACTTCGACATCATTCTGGGCGTCACGTTCGTGTTCGGCTTGCTGTTCGTTCAGCGCGTCGGGATCACGGGGCAGCTCGATTTCGGAGGCATGGACCTCGCGGCGGGCGCTTTCGACGACCAGCACGTCCCGCTCTGGGTAGTGGGGACAGCGCTCAGCTGGAAGTACATCCTCGCGGAAATAATCGTCGTGACCGCCTTCCTCGCCCGGCTCGATCTCCACAGCCAGCGGCGCATCTTGCCGGCGTTGATACTCACCTATCTGGCACGCGTGCTGGCCCTGCTGCTGCAGCTCTTCTTCTGTGGTTCGAGCTACTGGACCGCGCTGCGGGTGATCGGCGACCTGCCGTTCAGCCTGACGGGACTCGGAGCCGTCGCCCTCTCTTGGTGGGCGCTCGAGCTGTGGCGCTCTCGCGGGCGCGGACAAGAGCACGCGCTGGTGCCTAGCCGCGCCTGAAGGTGTATGAGCAGCGCGCTAGGACGCGCTGGGATTACGGTCGGTATCTGGAGCGCCTTCGTCGCTTCGCTCCTCCTCCAGCTGCTCCAGAATCGCCTGGGCACGTACGCCCTCGATACCGAGCCGCTTGCCCAAGTCGAGGACCAGGTCGTTCTCCTCACTGGCGACCTCGTGATCCGCCATCGCGATCGCCGCAGCCAGCGCGAAGGCTCCTTCAGCGTCCTCCCGGTCCCTGCGCAGGGTCGCCGTGACCGAGTCCAGGCGGGACTCCCTTCCCTCTTGCCCGAGTCGAAGCTCACAACCCTCGAGCATGACCTTGATCGTGCCCTCCTGGAGCAAGCCCTCCGTGAGACCTCGGACTGCACCCCGGATAGCGTCCATCTCCCCCGCGGAGATCCTGCCGTCAGCCGACATCACCAGGAACATGGTCTCGACCATCGGCTCGATGCGAGCCAGCGCGTCTTGCTCCTCCTCGGAGAGCAGCCCTTCTCGGGTCAGCGTCTCATAGGCGCTGGACAGCACCGCCGCCTGCCGCCGGCCACTCTGAATCAACGCGTCGCGTAGCCGGGCGATGGTCGCCGTGTCGATCTTCATGCTGAAAAGCTACCTGCCCACCGCGGGGCAGGCAACGGTTCACGCGGGTGGCTCGCACTGCACTCCAGGGATCGTGCCCTGGTTGTTCGCCTCTCGGCACTCGTTCCGATCCGACTTGTCGTCAGCGATCACGGTGACGTCCACCTCACCGCTGGTGGGCGCATCAGCCCAGGTGCAGGACACCGTCTCGCACTCGCCCGGATTCAGCGCCTTCGAGGTGGTGGCACTGCACACGACGTTCCCCTCGGCGTAGAACCCAACGCTGATTCCGGACCCGATCGGCTCGGCGCCGCGGTTGCAGATCGGCGCTCTCAGCTCGGCGCCTCCGGCACCACAGTCGAAAGCGGAGGCCCCGGCGGTCAGGTCAGGCGTCGCCAAGCCGTTGGCGACCCCAGGCACGTTCTGACGGAAATTGTTCAGGTCCGGATCGAGCCAGTTGTCCTGCCACGTGCTGCGGGGCGGAACCGTGCCGTCCTCGTTGATGTGGGTCACCGCATAGGCGTGCTGGCTCCAGATGGTGCGAGAGCGCACCCAGCGGTCATTGGCGTCCTGATAGACGCGGATGCCGCTGACCCCGTGGGGATGGGCTGCGCGACAGGTATTCCCCGTGCCTGGAGTACCGCTGGGCGGAGGTGCGCACGAGTAGCCCTCTTCCAGGCAATCGGTGTCCGTACCTGCCCCACAGCACTCCGCGGTCGCGGTGCAGCGACAGAGGCCCGAGTCGCAAACCCCCGACGCGCAGTCGGCGTTCTCCTGACAGCGAAGCCCAGGGAACTGGGTGTCCACGCCACCCTCGAGCATCGTACAAGCGATGCCGTTCACGCCGTCGGAGCAAGCCAGGTTCGAGGGCGTAACCAAATCTGCACGGAAATCTCCGTCGGTATCCGCAACGATCGGGTTCTCGTACCAGGTACAGGAGCTGCGGTACTGGCTGAAGCGCACGGCGCCGCTGGTCCCCTCGTAGACCCTGACGAAGCACTCATCGGCGTACACCACCTCGGCGACCCCGTCCGCTTCGAAGTCGAAGACCGACGAGCCAGTGATGTTGCTCGAGTTGTCCTGGGTCCTGCGCGACCAGAGAATGCCTTCTGGACACGGTCCGGGGCTTCCCGCTGCGTCGTCACAGGCGTTGCCTGCGGAGCACGTCCCGCCCGTGCGAGGCGACGACGTGCAGTCGATGTCGTAGACAGTGAGGAACGCCTCACCCGCGACCCCGACTTCGGGCAAGCCATCACCATCGTAGTCGGAGATGGTCGGCGCCCCGCCACCACCGCCCGGCACGGCGATCGGACCCAGGACGGCGGTGCCATCCATGGCCACGACGTTCACCACGCCGCCCCGCACCACGGCGAGCTCCGGGTTGGTCGCGGGCAAGGAGCTGCCATATGCGCCAAAATCCGCGACGGCGACGAAGCCGGCACCCGGACCGGCGAACGACGTGTCCTGCACCCAGGCGCCGGAGTTCCACTCCCAGGCGAGCGCGCCGTTGGTCAGCTCGACGTAGGGGTCGGAGTCCAGGTTTGCCAGTACAGGGTTCAGACCCTGGCTGTAGCTCGTGTATCCCGACGGTAACGCGCTCAGCGTTGCCCCAGTGAGGCCGTTCAGCACGTACCCCTCGATGATGACCTCCGGAGTGGAGTCGTCGTCCAGGTCGTGAATGGACGGGCCGGACCAGCCAGCGCCACAGCGAGAACTTCCGCCGGAACCGCCGCAGGCCGCCGAGATGACGTCGGCCGACGTCCAGAGCACCCCCCAGGTGCCCGACTTCCGCGTGAAGGCAACCCAGTGGCCATCCGCGCCGCGCGCGACCACCTCCGCTACCTTGTCACCGTCCAGGTCCGCCACCGCGACTGGCCCGGAACTCACGAGGTAACCAGCGTACCCGGACTGCCCTGCTCCCAGGTTGGCCTCGAGCGTGCAGTCGTCTCCGCGGAGCACCCGCACCACGCCCTCGCCCTCAGCATATCCGCCCGGAATAGTATAGGTGAACGGCACGACGATGCTGGGCGTGCCTCCGGACTGCGCGTTGAAGTTGACCACCATCGGCGTGGCCTGCACGTCGACGTGACTGGGGAAGGGATCCCCGCTGGGAGCCTCGGAGAACTCACACTTGATTGACGGCGCGAAGTTGCCGGGTGGAATTGCTACCTGACAGGTGTCGTCCTTCTCCCCCGGTCCCCAGGGCACGCACCCCGTACCCAGCTCGCAGTGCGAGTCGTTCTGGCAGTCGTCGTCGGCGCTGCACTGGGTCTGCAGCACACACACGCCGTTGGAGCAAAAGCGTCCCTCGGGGCAGCCTCCGGGGCAGTCGTTGCTGGAAGTCCCCCCGACTCCCGCATCGACGTTGAGCGTGCCGCCATTCGCCGAGCCGGCTGCCCCAGCCGTACCCCCCGTCGCTGCGCTGCCCCCGCTACCGCCGAATGAATTGCCGTTGCCCTGAACGGTCTCTGGATCTCCCCCGCAGCCGTGGACCCACAGCACTCCAATGACCAGTCCAGCTCCCAGCAACTGCCGACGAAAATGACCCACATCACCCTCCAAGGTACGAACATGGAGTATGCATCAGTCGCTCGACCGGTGGAAGCAGAATGCCCCCATCCGAGCGGCGGGGCGGGCCGCCTGAGTCGAACGCCCGCACGCGTCGACAGCGGCGTCCCTCGGGGGACCAAACCTGACGACGCGTCTGGCGACGATCCCCGGCGGAACGAAGCTGGACGACGCTGCCCAGGGAGTCGCCGGGGACGCGGGACGCCTCGAACCTGCGCGCAGCGAGAGTCGACCTCCGTCGCGCTCGCCCTCCGCGCCCGAGCGGCTCGCACCCCATGCAGGGCCATTTCATTGCCCCGCGGCAATACCTTCGAAGCTGGATGTGCAACCGGAGGACACCGCATCATTTGCAGGTCGAGACCTAGGGCACTAACAGCATCACCAGGGGACGAAAGAATCGCTCGAGCAGAGACGTTCTGCCCCAGTGCCTCTTGAAAATACCATGTGGATTTGAGATAGCTGGTTCGTGGCGTGACCATCGCCACCGCGAAGCGCGATCAGTCGAGCCTGGCGCGCTCAGACAACCCGCGCCGGGACGAACCCCCGGCGCTCGTACGAGGACGCACCCGCGTGCGCCGAGCAGGCGCGCTGCGTGACGCGTCGTCGGGGCGGAGCAGCATCCCGGACCGCGAAACGGGAAGCAGGCAGTCCAATCCGACCCTCGAGGCCGCTATGAAGACCGCGCTGCGTGTAGTCCTGCTGAGTTTGTTCCTGGTGCTGGTTGGTTGCACCGGCCAGGCGCTGGTGGGCGGCGACTCGGACGCTGGCGACGCGGCGACCGGTCAGAGACCGCAGTGCCCAGCTGGTGCGCTGTTGTGTGACCAGGCATGCGTCGACCCTACGAGCGATCCCGAGCACTGCGGCGACTGCGCCACGCAGTGCGCTGACGATCAAGCGTGCGTCGACGGCACCTGCACGAAAGATTGCCCCGCGGAACTGATACTGTGCGACGCTGCCTGTGTCAGCGCAAACACGGACATCGAGAACTGCGGGAGCTGTGGAAGACGCTGCGGCGCCGGCACCGTCTGCAGCATGGGCGTTTGTACGCTGACGTACGGGAACGGTCTCGCCACCTGCTCTTCCGCAGGCTCCACGAACGGAGACGGCGGGGCGAACGACTTCTGCGCAGACCTGGACAGCGACCGAGAGAACTGCGGTGGCTGCGGGAATGCGTGTGGTGTTGGCCAGCAGTGCGTCGCGGGCGCCTGCAGCTACAGCTGCCCGCCGACCGAGACAGTGTGCGACTCGAGCTGCGCGGATCTGCAGAGCGATCCGACGCACTGCGGAGACTGCGCGACCGCTTGCGCGCCAGGCGAGGCCTGTCAGGCAGGCAGCTGTGTGACGGACTGCTCGCCAGGGCTCAGTGATTGCGGCGGGAGCTGTCGCGACCTGAGCGTCGACCCGCGCAACTGCGGCGCCTGTGACAACACCTGCGCCGCAGGCGAGGTGTGCTCGACGGGCAGCTGTCAGATCACGTGCGGCAGTGCACAGACCGAGTGCTCGGGTGTGTGTCGGGACCTGCAGAGCGATCCGAGCAACTGCGGTAGCTGTGGTCTGGCTTGTCCCGCAGGGACGCTGTGCGTCGCTGGCCAGTGCGAGACCAGCTGTGGCAGCGGGCTGACGAACTGTAGCGGCGTCTGTCGTGATCTCGGCGCCGACAACCTCAACTGCGGGGCGTGCGGAGCGGCCTGCGTGCCGGGAGAGGTCTGCGGCGCAGGCAGCTGCGCCGTGACGTGCGGGCCTGGCTTGACCGACTGCGGGGGCACCTGCCGAGATCTCCAGGTCGACTCCACGAACTGCGGGGCGTGCGACACGGTCTGCGATCCGGGTGAGCGTTGCAGCGCGGGCAGCTGCGCCGTGACGTGCGGGGCCGGCTTGACGGACTGCGGCGGCAGCTGTCGGGACCTGGCCACCGACCGCGGCCACTGTGGGACGTGCGGCACGGCGTGCGCGACGGGAGAGGTGTGTTCCGCAGGCAGCTGCCTCACCAGCTGCGGCGCGGGCCTCAGCGACTGCGGCGGCAGCTGTCGGGACCTGGTCAGTGACCGCCTCAACTGCGGAGCATGTGGTGTCGTCTGCGCCGCGGGTGAGGTGTGTTCCGCCGCTGCCTGCGTCACCAGCTGCGGCGCTGGGCTCACGGAGTGCGGGGGTTCTTGCCGCGATCTGGCCACCGATCGCGCCAACTGCGGGGCCTGCGGCACTACCTGCGCCGCAGGCGAAGTGTGCTCGGCCGGGACCTGCCAGGTGTCCTGTGGCGTGGGTCTCACCAACTGTGGCGGTAGCTGCCGGGACCTCGCAGCAGACAACGGAAACTGCGGCACGTGCGGCAACTCCTGCGGGCCCGGGCAGGTTTGTTCCGCGGGGATATGCACCACGAGCTGTGGCAGCGGCCTCACCGACTGCTCCGGCAGCTGTCGAGACCTCACCACGGACCGCGCCAACTGCGGAGCCTGCGGCACCACCTGTGTGGCGGGCGAGGTGTGTGACGGCGGCGCCTGTACCGTCTCGTGTGGAGCGGGTCTCACGGATTGCTCGGGGTCGTGCCGCGACCTGCAGAGCGATCGCCTCAACTGCGGGAGCTGCGGGACCACCTGCGCTGCGGGGACCGCGTGCGTCGCGGGGAGCTGCCAAACCAGCTGTGGACCGGGCCTCAGCGACTGCTCGGGGAGCTGTCGCGACCTGGCGTCGGACGACGCCAACTGTGGCGCTTGCGGCAGTGTCTGCGCCCCGGGCGAGGTCTGCAGCGGCGGCGTGTGTACGTTGTCGTGTCAGGGCGGCCTCACGGATTGCTCCGGCATGTGTCGCGATCTGGGTACCGACAACGCGAACTGTGGTGCCTGCGCGGCGCCCTGCGCCCCCGGCGAGCTGTGCAGCGGAAGTGTCTGCCAGGTCTCCTGTGGTGGCGGACTCACGAACTGCGGCGGCGTCTGCCGCGACCTTGGCACCGATCGCCTCAACTGCGGAACCTGTGGCAACAGCTGCGGCCCCGGCGAGCTCTGCAGCGGTGGCGCCTGTCAGGTCTCCTGTGGCGGCGGACTCACGAACTGCAGCGGCGTCTGCCGCGACCTGGACACCGACCGCGCGAACTGCGGGGCCTGCGGCGTCAGCTGCGGCGCGGGCGAGGTCTGTGGCGCCGGCAGCTGCCAAGTTTCGTGCGGAAACGGCCAGACCAACTGCAGCGGTGTTTGCCGCGACCTCGACACCGACCGCCTCAACTGCGGCACCTGCGGCAATGCCTGTGCGGCTGGAGAGGTCTGCAGCAGCGGAGCCTGCCAGCTGTCGTGCGGTGGCGGATTGACGGACTGCGGCGGTGTCTGCCGCGACCTCGACACGGATCGATCGAACTGCGGAGCTTGCGGCACGACTTGCCCAGGGGGTGAGGTCTGCAGTGGTGGGAGCTGTCAGGCTTCGTGCGGGAGCGGGCTCACCGACTGCAGTGGAACCTGTCGGGACCTGTCTACCGACCGCAGCCACTGCGGCGGCTGCGGCACCTCCTGCGCCGCGGGCGAGATCTGCAGCGGCGGCACCTGTCAGGTTTCGTGCGGAAGCGGACTCACCAACTGTGGCGGGACCTGTCGGGATCTCGGGAGCGACCGTGGCCACTGTGGAGGCTGCGGCGTCGCTTGCGGACCAGGCCAGGTCTGCAACGGGGGCAGCTGTCAGGTTTCGTGCGGCGGCGGCCTGACGGAGTGCAGCGGTGTCTGCCGGGATCTCGGCACGGACAACGGAAACTGCGGCGCGTGCGGCGTCGGCTGCGCTGCGGGGCAGCTCTGCAGCGGCGGCAGCTGCCTGACGAACTGCGGCGCGGGGTTGACCAACTGCAGCGGAGTGTGCCGCGACCTGGGCACCGATCGCCTCAACTGCGGAACCTGTGGCAACCCCTGCGGAGCGGGCCAGGTATGCAGCGCTGGGAGCTGTCAGGTTTCTTGTGGCGCCGGACTCAGCAACTGTAGCGGGCTCTGTCGCAATCTCCAGAGCGACAACCTGAACTGTGGAAGCTGCGGAAACGCCTGTCCGGCGGGTCAGGTGTGTTCCACGGGCAGCTGCCAGGCGTCTTGTGGCGCTGGGCTCACTGCGTGCGGGATGCAGTGCCGCGATCTGGCGAACGACCCGAGCAACTGCGGGAGCTGTGGAAGCACCTGCTCCTCGGGAGAGACCTGCAACGCCGGAAGCTGCGGCTGCGCCAACGGCGGGGCACTGTGTGGCGGTCAGTGCATCACGGGTCGACCAAACACGTGCGGGAGCGAGTTGGTGCTGGGCAGCATGAGCGCCGGCACGAGCCTGGACACCGCGGTCGAGGTCTTGCCTGGAGCCGGCGACGAGGCATGGTACCGCATCGACTTCCCCGAGAACGCCGAGTTCCGCCGTCACGGAAGCGGCGTGCCGCGGGTGCGCTTCGTGACGAACTCTGGCAATGTATTCCGTATGGATATTCGATCCAGCTGCGGCAACACGATGAGCTGCGGGGACGGTGGCAGCGCCAACAACCGCACCGACTGGCGATTCTACGACACCTGCACGAGCGCCAACACCAACTGCAAGTCCCGCAGCACTGGCTGGCCCAGCACGGTGCACGTCCGCGTGTATCGCGTCGCGTCTGGTTCCGGATGCGAGCAGTTCCAGCTGCGCATCTCCCGCTGACCATCGGCGCCACGCTTCTCTCGATCATGCGCATTCGACACTCGTTCTCGCTCGGTCAAGCCCTCCTCCTGACCACGCTGCCGAGCGCCTCCGCTCTGGCGCAGACCAGCGATGGGTCGCCGTCCGTCGCGGCAAGCGACGACGGGAGCTTCGTGGAGAAGCTGCAGCTCCACCTCGAGGCGGGGGGAGACGTCGTGCTCGGCGGCACCCCGTCGGACCGCTTCGATCCGGGCGGTCACCTGAGAGGTCAGCTGAGCGCGCCGATCGCGGAGGAGCTGCACCTCCAGGTCGGCACCGGCAGCTGGTGGTTCCCTGCGGCAAGTGGCGAGGTCGGGCGTCTGATCTCCGCGGAAGCCGGCCTGCGCTTCACCCCCATGATGAAAGCGGGACCAGAGGGGCTGTTCATCGAAGCGAGCGGCGGGATCGGACTCACCGGCGATCTCCAGCGCCCGGTGGTGAGCCTTGGCGTCGGCTGGCAGTTCCCGATTGGCGCTTCGCTGGGGCTCGGCCCCGTGCTGCGCTACACCCAGGTCTTCCAGCCCGACTCGGAGACGGGGCCGGACGACGCCAGGCTACTTGGCGCGGGGCTCATGTTCAGCCTCGGGATCCCTCGGCGCAACGCTGAACCGCCGCCGGACAGCGATGGCGATGGCCTGCCGGACGATCGCGATCGATGCCCCACGGCAACGGAGGACGCCGACGGCTTCCAGGACGACGACGGCTGTCCAGAGCCCGACAACGACGCCGACGGGATCCTCGACGCTGACGATCGCTGCCCGAACGCTGGCGAGACCCACAACGAGTACGAGGATGACGACGGCTGCCCCGACCAGGCTCCTCCCCCCCAACCCGAGAAGCTGCCGGAGCCGGTGCCTGGCGAAGGACGCGCGGTTCCAAGCACGCCAATGGAGCAAGTGGTTCACTTCAACTACAAGAGCCACCGTATCCTCGGCTCCGAGGAGGCTGCGATCCAGGCCGCTTGTGACGAGCTGAACAGGAACGCGGGCGTCCGCGTCCGGGTGCGCGGCCACGCGGACGAAGCCGGTTCTCCTGGCTACAACCACGAGCTGTCCGCCGAGCGGGCAGGCAACGTCGCGCGCTGGCTGGTGCGCTGCGGCGTGGCCGGCTCGCGCATCGTGGTCCAGGCGGATGGTGAGAACTTCCCGCTATGTCGCGAGCGCACGGACGCTTGTGCCGCACGGAACCGTCGGGTCGAGTTCGAGATGCTCGAGGAGTAGTCAGTGAGCCCTCGTGACCTTCGGCTCGAACAGCAGCGTCCCCGCACCGAGCCGGACTCGGTTGTTGCGCCAGCGGATGTGCCGCTTGAAGAGCGCCCGACCCCAGGTGCACAGGATCAGCAGCTCTCTGAGAGGCGACAGCAGGAGCGGCACCCACAGGCGGTCCGAGCCCCGCAGCAACGACCAGCCGCCAACGTCTCTGAGTAGCGCCACCGCCACGCACCAGGCAACACCCAGCGCCGGCCCCAGCGTGGCCATGGCAAGAGGTAGCAGGACCAGCGGCGACGCCAAGAGCTCGGCGACGTACGCGACGGGGCGGAGACGCCAGCGCAGCATGCCCCAGCGCAGATGCCGCTCGTGGAAGGCCCGGCAGTTCATCTTCGAGGTCACGTTGTGGAGCACCGTGGGCGCAATTGCCACACGGTAACCCGCATGCTGGAAGATCTTGCCGAGCACGTAGTCCTCGGCCAACACGTCCTTCACGCGTTCGAGGCCACCGAGCTCCGTGATCACGGAGCGCCGGAACAACATGCTCTTGCCGACCACCGAGGAGTCACCGAGCAGCGTCGGCAAGGCGGTGCCACCCGCGCAGAATCCGTTCAGCTGCACGTTCTCGAGCGCCGCGCCCAGCGTGTCCTCACCCACCCCGGCGAAGAGATTGGTCACCAGACCGATGCGCGGATCGCTCAGCTGCGTGAGCACCAGCTCTCTCAGGTAGTGTGGAGGCGCCGCGACGTTCGAGTCACTGACCAGCACCAAGTCGTGAGCAGCGTTCGGCAGCATCCCCCGCAGGTTCCGCACCTTCGGATTGATGCCGGCCTGGGCGAGGCTGCAAGCCGCCTGGCCATGCACGATGACCTGGACAGCCACGCGAGGATATCGTTTCCGCAGGGTTTGAACTACCGCGAGCGCCGGGTCGGCAGCGTCCTCGACCCCGAACACCAGCTCGAACGCCGGCAGGTCCTGCAGGAAGAACGTCTCGAGGTTTCGCTCCAACCCGGCGTCAGCTCCGCACAGCGGCTTCAGAACGCTGACTGGCGGCAACGCATCGACGGGCGCGAGGCGCCTGCGACTCACCCGATAGGTCGCCGCGAGGCCGGCCAGGGTCCAGGCCGAACAGACTCCGAGCAGCGCGTGAGCAAGTAGACTCATGACCTCTCCTTCAACCTCGAGATAGCCTCGAGGGTTCATCGCGTGACGGGTTCGAGAAGATGCGAGACCACAGCGGCAAGCAGACGCCGAAGTAGACCAGGCTGGTGATCGCCAAGCGCACGGGGAGGACGGGTAGCGGCGTGAAGCTCACCGCCAGGTGGAAGAGCAACAGGTTCGCCGAGAAGCCGAGCGCCTCCACCGCAAGGAACGACAGGCCCTGGCGCAGCCAATCCGCACGGTAATCCTGAAAGGCGAAGAGCTTGTTGCCAAGGAACTGGGCAACGACGCCCAGGCTCAGCGCTGGTAGGCTCGCCAACCTCGGGTCCACTCCGACGGCGTGGACCAGGAGCGCGAGCGTCCCCAGATCGAACACAGTCGCCAGGCTGCCCACCGCCAGCGAGCGCGCCAGCAGCCAGAAGCGCTGCCAGCCCCGCTCCAGTTCCAGTGAAGTCGAAGCGGTCGGGGGAGCCGGAGGGGTCTCCTCAGGAGCAGAGTCGCGCGCCGAACGGGTCACCAGGATGTCTCCTTCGGCCCGCCCGCTGGGGCGGAACCTGCCCAAATCAAAGGCGAACGCTGTGCCAACTCGCGTCGCCGTGTAGTTTCGGCTACTTGCCCTGGGCGAGAGCGCGCGTCATGCGAAGCGAGGTTCACAGAAAGTGGTGTGACCAGTTCGCGCTGCGCACCCGGCGACGCAGATCGCGACCACCGCGTTCACCATTTCGTGCGTCGCCTGTCACCCGTGCGTCGAGCGCGATGCGGCGTTTCCGTGGTGCAACCGGGACCGCGCCATGAGTCAGCTCGAAGCGTTCCTGGTCTGGCTCGGAAAGCGGCGCGTCGGCTGGTGGGCCGCGTTGCTGGGTATGCTGCTGGCGCTTCCCAGCGTGTTCACGGGTCTGCAGACCGAGGACCACTACCACTTCAGCGCCGTCCAGCATGGGGTGGTCGACCCTCCATGGCGCGTCAACCTGTTCAACTACATCAGCGGGAACGTTTCCGGGATCTATGGGCTGAAGGATTTCGGCACCATTCCCTGGTTCACCTTGAAAGACTACAAGGTGAGCTTCTGGCGGCCGCTCACGTCCTTCACCCACTGGGTGGACTACCACTACTACCCGTCCGCACCCTGGCTCGCCCACGTTCAGAACCTGGCGTGGTATGCCTTACTTATCCTCGCGGTAACGGCGCTCTACCGGCGGCTGCTCGCGTCGCCCTGGCTCGTCGCGCTGTCGAGCCTGCTGTACGCCATGGACGACGCGCACGCGCACCCGGTGGGGTGGCTGGCGAACCGCAACGCCATCCTGGCCACGCTGTTCGGCGTGATCGCGCTCTTGGCGCACGACGTGTGGCGGCGCGCGACGGGACCGAGCTGGGTTCGCTACCTGGCGGCGGTTCTCGCCCCCGTGAGCCTCGGCCTGGGCCTCCTTTGCGGCGAGTTCGCCATCGGTGCCCTGGGCTACGTCGCGGCGCACTCCCTGCTGCTGGAACCGCGCGGAAATAGTCGGAGCATGGGCGTGCTGCGCAGAGTGCTGGTGCTGTTGCCCAGTCTCTGTGTTCTGGGCATCTGGTTCTTCTACTACCGCAAGCTCGGTCACGGCACCTACGGCACCGATTTCCACCTCGATCCGCTGGGCGATACGGGGCGCTTCGCCCTGGAGAGCCTGTGGCGGCTTCCGGCGCTGATCGCAGGACAGCTCTTCGGCATCGACTGCGAAGCCTGGTGGCGTCATTCCCCCCTGGTCGTGTACTCCCTCGCCGCGGTCGCCAGCGTCTTCATCCTCGCGTTCCTGTGGTGGCTGCGCCACAGCCTGCGTGACCCGAGCGCACGCTTCTGGCTCCTGGGAGCCGTCCTATCGACGCTCCCGGCGTGCGCCGCGATGCCGCAGGATCGCCTGCTGTTCTTCACTGGCGTGGGTGGCATGGCGATCGTTTCAATTGCCGTGCGGCAAGCGCTGGAGCAATCGAGGCAGCTCGATGCTCCGCGCCACCTGCTGGGGCGCATGGTCACCTTCGCGTTGCTGCTCGTCCACGGCGTGGTGGCGCCGATGACCTTCCCCCAGCGGAGCCTGATCATGTATCGCTTCGGCAACGAGCTCGATCGCGTCGCCGAACGACTGATGTGGAGCCATCCGAACAGCGACGAGCAGCTGGTGCTGGTTGGCGGCCCCTCCTATTTCTACGTGGCGAGCCTGATCGGCCTGCGCGCGACCCGAAACATGCGGGTGCCTCGCCATGTCCGCATGTTGCACGCCGGTCGAGGCCCGGTGACGCTCGAGCGCCAGACCGAGCGGCAGCTGATCCTGGAAGCGCCCCACGGATTCTACTCGGATCCATTCGATGGCACCTACCGCGGACACCAGTACCCGATGCAGGTGGGCGAAGGACTGCAGCTCGCGGGCATGCTGATCATCGTGCGCGGAGTGGACGCCGAAGGCGTGCCCACGCGCATCGAGGTGAACCTGCAACGCCCGGTGAAGCGCGGCAACTACCACTTCATGCGCTGGCTGCCGCCACGACCCGGGGACGACAACGGCCAGTTCCTGACCTTCAAGCTGCCCGAGGTCGGCGGTAGCGTGGAGTTCCCGAGTGGCTACTGAGCGGCCGAAGCTGCAGCGCCTGCGCAGCTGGTCGAGCACACGCCAAGGTCGAGTCCAGGCGCTGACCTGGCTGGGTGCGGCGGCCCTGCTGATCTATGTCTTCGTGTACCCGTTCTGCCTGGTCCGCTATCCACCGATCACCGATCTTCCTTTCCATGCGGCAAATACATCGATAGTCCGGCACTACTTCGATCCGGCGTTCCACTTCAGGCAGCAGTTCTACATCGATCCGCTGAGCGCGCCCTACATGCTGCAGTACCTGCTCGGCGCCGGACTCAGCCTGTTGCTGCCCATCCACGTCGCCGTGAAGGCGGCCTGTGTGTTGCTCCTGGCCGCGTTGCCTCTGGGCCTCGGGCTGCTCTGTCGGGGTCTCGGCAAGTCACCACTCATGGGTCTCTTGAGCCTCGGACTCATCTACTCGACGCTGACCCACTGGGGCTTCATCAGCCACATCGGCGCGCTGGGCTTCTTCGCGGGGAGCCTCGGCGCGGCCCTGATGCTCTTCGAGGGGGGCTCCCCGCGACAATCCAGACGGCGCGCCTGGCTGCTCGGCGGCATGCTGCTCCTGACCCTCTTCTGCCACGTGTATCGCTACCCCTTCGCGCTGGTCGGCGTGCTGCTGGTGTCGGCGCTGGCGTTCCGCAATGGGCGCCGAGGCAGAGACTTCCTGCCGTTCGCGCTCGCGCTCCTCCCGTCGCTCGCCCTGTTCCTGGTGTTCTGGTTCCGGCGTGACTACGTCACCGGCGCCGATCTGAACCTCGAGTGGGCCCCAGCGCGGCTCGGCGAGGTTCCCGCCCACCTGTTCGGTGGCTTCGTCGGTCAGGTGGGTGAGCGCGAGCGCCTCGACGGCTGGCTCTGGCTCAGCTCTTCCTTGCTGCTCGGACTGGGGTGCCGTGTCTGGCGCCGCCGGCTCGGCGCCGCTGAAGAGCCAGGCGCACGGGCTCCGATCGAGACGAGGCAGCTCGGCCCACTCGAACCAGAACGGCGCGAGCATTTCCGCAGAGATTCTCACTGGCTGCTTGCGCTCATCTGCTTGGGTCTGCTGGGCCTCTACCTGACGTTACCGCTCATGTGGGGCAGCTGGTTCTTCGTGTATCCCCGAGAAGCCCTGAGCGTGCTGTTCCTCGGCCTCGGGCTGCTGCCCGGCATCCCGAAGCTCCCCATCGCACGCCTGGCGTTGCTCCTGACGCTCGCGCTGACCAGCGGTCGACAGGCGCTTCTGGTGGCCAACCAGTGGCTCCGCTTCGAGCGCCTGAATCAGGACTTCTACGCCATCCAGGCGAAGGTTCCCGCGCACCCGCGGCTCCTCTACTTGATCTTCGATCACTCGGGCACGTATCGCTCGACGACGCCATTCATTCACTTGCCCGCGTGGATCCAGGCGGAGCGCGGAGGCTCGCTGTACTTCCACTTCGTGCGCTGGGGTCTGTATCCGATCCGCTATCGGGTTGGGGGTGAGGACACTCCTCCGAGTCTCCCCTATCTGCTGGAGTGGCACCCGGAGGCGTTCCGCACCATCGAGCACGGCCAGTGGTTCGACACGTTCCTGGTCCGTCACCGCGTGGATCCGGCGGTCGTCTTCGAGGCGGATCCACAGATCCAGCTCGTCGCCCACGAGGGCGAGTGGTGGCTGTACCGACGTGAGGGCGCCCCGAGTCACTGACGGGTTTCGAGGGTGACCGGCGCGGCAATATCCATCTCCGCGCGGTAATATGCAGGGCGCGATATGCGGGGCGCGATGTGAGATACGCAGGGCACGCTGCGCCTCGCTGCGGGCTCTCCCCCCAAACCCAGCGATTGCCACAGGGCAATGAGCGAATCTCTCGAATTCCGTTCAGGCTGAAAATCTCAGTCGACCGCGCGCTCGACGAGTGAGGCGGAACGGACCGCCTGACGTAGCCAGAAGTTCAGTGCGAGGGGGCGAGGGCTGTGCTTGCGCCGCCACGACGAGGTCCCCACCGGGCGGCTGCAAGGGGGTTCCATCGATGCCCGCGGAGCAAGCGGAGTGCGCTGCGCGGCAATTCGACTGTGTAGCCGCTGGATCGGGGCCCGTTCGCTTTGCATCGCGAGGGGTTTGGTTTATAGCGGGCGCGCTCGTTGGACCCACAGGTGTCGAGAGGCCCCTTCACTCACTGCCTACCGCTCACGCGGTAGCTCCGGACCACCAAACCAGTGGTCGGGACGAGAATCGCGCCGGTGGCGGTGCGAACCAGCAACACCTCGGCAACCTGGGCTCCTGGAAGGAAGACTCCCAGATGGAAAACCTGATCTACGCCGCACCCGCCGCAGGGGTACTGGCGCTTCTCTTCGCCTTCATGAAGGCGTCTTGGGTGAAGTCCCAAGACGCTGGCGATCAAACGATGAAGGACATCGCCGCGGAAATCGCCAAGGGCGCGATGGCCTTCCTGGGTCGTGAGTACAAGGTGCTCGCGATGTTCGTGGTCGTGGTCGCCGGCCTGCTCGCGGTCGCGAACATGGGCAGCAAGGATCACAGCCCGCTGATCGCTGGCGCGTTCGTGCTCGGAGCGATTTGCTCCGGCCTGGCTGGCTACTTCGGGATGCGAGTGGCGACCAACGCCAACGTGCGCACCACCGCGGCCGCCAAGAAGTCCTTGCCCGAGGCGCTCCAGGTCGCTTTCAGCGGCGGCGCCGTGATGGGCATGAGCGTCGTTGGCTTGGCGCTGCTCGGGCTCGGTGGCTTGTTCATCCTGTTCACGACGGTGCTGTTCAAGGGCAACATCGGCCTCAGCCTGAACGTCATCACCGGCTTCTCGATGGGTGCTTCCTCGATCGCGCTGTTCGCGCGCGTCGGCGGCGGCATCTACACCAAGGCAGCGGACGTCGGCGCCGACCTCGTGGGCAAGGTCGAATCGGGTCTGCCCGAGGACGATCCGCGGAACCCCGCGGTGATCGCGGACAACGTGGGCGACAACGTCGGCGACGTGGCCGGCATGGGCGCCGACTTGTTCGAGAGCTACGTGGGCGCGATCGTGGGTGCGATGGTGCTCGGCCTGGGCGCCGGAGCCGTCTCCGACGGCACCAGCATGGGCCCCATCCTGTTGCCTCTCGTCGTGGCCGCCGGCGGCATCATCGCCTCGATCCTCGGCACGCTGGTCGTGCGCACGAAGGAGGGCGGGAATCCCCAGGTCGCGCTCGACGTCGGTTCCTTCGGCGCCGCTGGCGTGATGGCCGCAGCCACCTTCGGCATCTCCAAGTTCCTGTGGCCCGAAGCGGGCACCAGCATCGGCGGCGTGGATCACACCGTCACCTGGCTGCACGTTGGTGGCGCCACGGTCATTGGCCTGGCCACCGGCGTCGGCGTCGGCATGATCACCAGCTACTACTGCTCGATGGACAAGGCGCCGGTCGACGGCGTCGCGAACCAGTCGAAGACGGGCACCGCCACCAACATCATCGCTGGCCTGGGCCTTGGCATGCAGTCGACGGCGATTCCGATCATCTTGATCGCGGTCGGCGTCGTGGGCAGCGCCTACGTCGCAGGCCTGTACGGAGTCGCCATCGCGGCCCTCGGCATGCTGTCCACCACCGGCATCCAGCTCGCCGTCGACGCGTACGGCCCCATCGCGGACAACGCGGGCGGCATCGCCGAGATGAGTCACCAGGCTCCCGAGGTGCGCGAGCGTACCGACAAGCTCGATGCCGTGGGGAACACCACGGCGGCCATCGGCAAGGGCTTCGCCATCGGCTCCGCTGCGATGACCGCGCTGGCGCTGTTCGCCGCGTTCGCGCAGCAGGCCAACATCACCGGCATCGACATCTCCAAGCCCACCGTCATGGCAGGCATCTTCCTGGGCGGAATGCTGCCCTACCTGTTCTCCTCGATGGCCATGGCGGCCGTGGGTGAAGCGGCGATGGAGATGATCGAGGAGGTTCGCCGCCAGTTCCGCGAGATCCCGGGTCTGCTCGAGGGCAAGGCCAAGCCGGACACCGCGCGCTGCGTCGACATCAGCACCAGCGCTGCGATCAAGCGCATGGTGGCGCCCGGCCTGCTCGCGGTCGTGACCCCCGTGGCCATCGGCTTCGGCATGGGCCCGGAGGCCCTCGGCGGTCTGCTGGCCGGCGTGACGGTCTCCGGCGTGCTGCTCGCGATCTTCATGAGCAACGCGGGCGGCGCCTGGGACAACGCCAAGAAGTCCTTCGAGGGCGGCGGCTTCAAGATGAAGGATGGCACCGTGCATCCCAAGGGCTCCGAGGCGCACTCGGCTGCTGTCGTGGGCGACACCGTGGGCGACCCCTTCAAGGACACCGCGGGCCCGTCGCTCAACATCCTGGTGAAGCTGATGAGCGTCGTGGCGCTGGTGATCGCGCCGCTGATCGCCATCGCCGCCAAGTGAAGTGAGAGCACGCCGCCTCGAGGGGCGGCAACCGACGGCGCTGGTTCGAGCCGAACCGGCGCCGTTCGCTTTTTTGTTTGGGGTGAGGCCGCCGCTGGTGTTTCCTACGTCGCAACAGGGAGGCGGAAAGGGGGTTCCATGGAACACAAGATCCTCGGCGCAGCAATCATGCTCGGCGCGCTGCTGCCAGCCACGGCGCGCGCGGCGACCATTCAGATTGGCAGCAGCTGCAGCATCGCAGAGGCGATTCAGGCGGCTGAAACGGACACCGCAGTCGGCGGCTGTGTCGCGGGAGATCAAGCGGACGAGCTCGTCATCCCTGGGGGTACGGAAGAAGTCTGGACCAGCGCGCCCACCACCATCAGCACGGAGCTGACGCTGAGGACGGACTCAGGCAGGGCGACAATCCGCAGGGATACGTCTGCCGCCTACTTCACATTGTTCATGCTCACACCGAGCGCCGTGGTCACCCTGCTGGATGTCAGCCTGAGGGATGGCGTCTCGGATGACTCGGCAGGTTGCGTGCTGGTTCCGCAGGGTGCGAGCTTCACAGCTCGGCGCGCCATCTTCGATGGCTGCGGCCTCTCGCCAGCGAACGCCGCCGGACTCCCGGCGGGAGCGATCCGCAACGGCGGCAACATGCTGCTCGACAGCTGCTTGATCGTCAACACGACGACCAACACGACGGAGGCCGCGCTGCGAACCAATGGTGGAACCACGACGCTGGTGAACACGACGGTGACGGCCTCGACCGCGTCCGGTATTCGCCACTGGAACGGCACGCTGGAACTGGTGCACTCGACGGTCGTCGGCAATGGTGCCTTCGACGTGCGGATCCGCGCCGGACGAGTCGCCAACGCGAGGAACTCCGTCGTCCAGAACGTCGAAGGCTCCTGGGCCGCCACCGAAGGCAGCTTGCTGTCCGTGTCCCCCTTGCTCGGACCCCTGCAAGACAACGGCGGGCCCACCGCGACGATGGCGCCGCTCCAGGACAGCCCCACTCTGGATGGTGCGGATGACACCTACTGCGAGGCCGTCGATCAACGGGGACTAGCGCGCCCGAGCGGGGACCACTGCGACATCGGCGCGGTCGAGCACCAGGTCGTCTGCGACAATGGCTTCTTGCATCCGAGCGAGGACTGCGACGGCGTGCAGTTCCAGCCCCAGTTCCAGACATGTCCCCAGGGATACGAGGGCACACCGCTGTGCGACGCGACCTGCACGATCACCGGCATCCCCAACGGCTGCACGGCGATCGTCGACGCGGGCGTCGCTGGAAGCGCGGGCGCGGGAGGAGCTGGCGGGGGCGCCGGTTCCTCGGCGGGAGGAAGCGGCGGCACCACCGGAGGCACCGGACCGACCGACGCTGGAACCGCCGGGTCTCCGATCTACGAGGGCGACGGTTCGACGCTGGACGCCGGCGTCCGCAGCAAGAAGGTCGACAGCGACGACTGCGGTTGTCGCTTGCCAGGGAACTCCGGATCTTCCTCGCATCCCCTGATCGTGGCCGGTCTGGGAGCGCTGCTGTTCGTGCGCCGTCGGACTAGCCCCTGACGACGCGGTCGGCGCACTCAGGGCACGACCGTAACCACGCCGCTCAGCAGAGACGGAAACGCAGTCTTCGCGTCGACACGCCAAAAGCGCAACAATCCTTTTGGCAAGCGCTGCCCTTCGACGCATGCTTCCCCGCCCATGGCGAAGAAGGCAAAGCAGCTGACGAAGAAGGAACGCAAGGCTCAGAAGCAAGGAGCCGCGCAGGAGCACCATCATCACCACCACCAGCACCAGCATATCCACTGCATCGCCTGCGGTCGGCACATGGATGCCGGCGAGTTCTCCGGCGCGCTCGCCACGGGCCGTGTCATCGTCTGCGAACACGGCTCTCAGTTCCCCGCCTGCGCCAGTTGCTTGACTCGCGCCAAGACTCTCGTGGCTGAGCACGATCGCACGGGCAAGCCCGTCGCGGCGGCGCAAGCCTGGCACTGACGGCGCGAGACCGCACGGCCGCGCGGAACCGTCCATTGACCCGGACGCGGAGACAGCGCAGGGTAGGCGATGCTTCGCTCTGCTCTGACCTTCCTGGCGCTTGGCGTCTCCGCCTGCGTGATCCCTCAGGAACGAGCCGACGCTCCTGCGTCGACCGCACCGGATCGGTTCGAGCTGGGCCTGGAGCCGGGGGTCTCGCTGCCAGACTGCGAGGGGTGCGATCCTGGGCTGCGGATGCGAGCTACGGGCCTCTACCGCACGGCACCGGAGATCCCGATCGCCGTGGGCGCGGGGGTCGAGTACGCCCGCTTTCGCTACACCTACGCTCGCTCCGATAGCTGGCCCGACCTCACGAGCCAGGCGCGGCAACTCGCGCTTCAAGTCCTCGGTCGCTACTACATGTGGTCGCAAGCCCTTGGCTCCCCCGGCGGCGGCAGCGAGGGCTGGCTCGACCTGGGCCTCGGCTACGACAGCCTCGGAAGCGACCGAGACGAGTCCAGCGAGTGTGACCTCGACTCACCCCTGGTGCTCCTTGGAGCCGGCGCGGGCTATCGGCTCAGCCACAATGCGCTGGTGGGCGCCGGAGTCGGTCTCGACGGGCGGATCGATCTACTCTCGCCCGGCAGGACCAGCGCCCCGGAGACGCCGCCCTGTCGAGAAGTGCCGGATCGGGCGACGGCCCTGGGGAACGTCAGCCTGATGACCCGAATTTCTTTCTGAGTCACACCTTGGCGAAGGCCGTGAGCGACAGAGTATTTCCGTCGGGATCCTCGAACCAAGCAACCTCGGTACCTTCGGGGGTCGTCCAGACGTCGAAGGCGTCCTGCTCGAAGAACTCGTAGCGCTTGAATTTGACGCCCTTCGCCCTCAGCTCGTCGATCACCGGACGGATCTCGTTGACCTGCCAGCCGAGGGCAGTGAACGGGTGAGGCTGGAAAGCCTGTGCCTTCTGGATGCGCAGCATCGTCTCACCAGCTTGGAACACGAGCGCGAATGGCTCATCGGCGATCAACGTCAGACCCAAGACGTCGCGGTAAAAGCTCTTGCTGCGCTCGGAATCGCTGGTCGCCACGAAGGCGATCACGGGTTGGTCCTGGAGCATGTGAGACAACTAACGGGGTCTTTCCTCGGGCACAACTGCCGGGAACGCTGGGCGCTCTCTCGCGCCGCGCGTACCGCTAGCGCTTGCGTTTGCGCCCCGCGGGCTTCCACTTCGGGCCGCCGGCCGCAGGCGGGGACTCGAGCGTCTCTCGCATCGCGACCAGTCGCGCGTCTTGCTCGAGGCAGGCGTCGACGATCTGGAACACCTCCTCGGCGAGCGGCGTACCGAGCGCCTCATCACGCGTGAGCGGCTTGCCCAGCCCTGGAGCATTTCCCCACGGAGTTTCTTCTGCGTCGATCAGCATGAACGCGATGCGCCCGTCCGGGGCTCGACTGTCGAGTCCCACGCTCCAGCGCTCACCGTTTGGGTCCTCCCAGTCGCCGACGCTGACCATCCACAGGGCTCCGTGCTTCGCCTGATTCAGCGTCCAGCGCGCGTAGTAGACGGCGCGCGCATGCTCGTCGGAGAAGACGTGTCCCCAGACGATCCGCGTCAGGTCACCGCAACACGGGCAAGGGCCCGAGTCCTTCTGATTGGTCGGCTCGACGCGAATCACTCCGCTTCACTACGGGCTATCTCGCCATGGCGCAAGCCGACCCGCTTCGCTACTTGGCTCTGCCCGAGCGCCGCGCCCCCGCGCCTCGGGCGCCCGTGCGGCCCCTGCGCACAGGAGCAGAGCCGCGCTGACGGTGGATCGAGAGCGAGCCCTTGCCGTGCTTCGGTGGCACCAAGCAGTTCGGTCCGGAGCCGATCAGATCGGGACGCTTGGCTTCGATCAGAGCCTCCCGCGCCAGGTCGTGCTGACTCGAGTCCCAGTACTGCAAGAGCGCCTTCTGCTTGCGTTTGTCGCGCAGGTGCTTCGCGGTGTACACCGGCGTCTGCGTGTGGGGATCCAGCCCGGTGAGGTACATGCTGGTCGCCATCGACATCGGCGTCGGGATGAAGTCCTGAACCTGGCGGGGCCTGAGCCCCTTTCGCTTCAAGTAGAGCGCCAGGTCGATCATGCTCCTGAGCGTGGAGCCGGGGTGCCCGGAAATGTAGTACGGAATCAGGTGTTGCTCCTTGCCGCTCTTCTCGCTGGCGCAGTGGAAGAGCGTCTCGAAGCGCTCGTAGCTCTCGGCGCCCGGCTTCTTCATCTTGTCGAGCACGGCGTCGTCCACGTGCTCGGGAGCGACGCTCAACTGACCTCCGGTGTGGTGACGCGCCAGCTGCTCGACGAACTCCGGGCTCCGCTCGGCGAGGTCGTAGCGCACCCCCGAGGCGATGAAGACTTTCCTCACCCCCTGTTCTTCCCGCACCTTGGCCAGGAGATCGATCAACGGAGCGTGATCCGTCACGAGGTTCTCGCAGACTCCCGGGTGCACGCAGGATAGGCGCCGACAGGCCCTCTCGATTTTCTCCTCACGGCAACGCATCTGATACATGTTCGCCGTCGGACCGCCGACGTCGCTGATCACGCCACGGAAGTCTCCCATGCGCCGCAGCTGTCGCACCTCTCGCAGCACGCTCTCGGCAGAGCGGCTCTGGATCACGCGCCCCTCGTGCTCGGTGATGGAACAGAACGAGCAGCCGCCGAAGCACCCCCGCATCGTGACGATGGAGTGCTTCACGGTTTCGAACGCCGGGATCGGTTCGCTGTATCCGGGGTGAGCCATGCGCTGGAACGGCAGGTCGTAGAGTTCGTCCATCAGCGTCTCGGAGAGCGGCTCCGCCGGCGGGTTGAAGTAGACCGCCTCGACTCCGTGGCGCTGGATCAGCGGGCGCGCGTTGCCTGGATTCGTCTCCCGCTGAAAGGTCCCGCTCATGCGACTGAACAGCTTCAGGTCGCTCTGCACCTTGTCATGGCTCGGCAAGATCACCGGGCGCCCGTCACTCACGTAGCGGCTCGGCTCCACCCGTTCCCATGGCACATCCGACCACTGTTGCCCCACGGCAATAATCTCGCCCTTACCGAGGCGAAACGCCGTGCCGCGAATGTCGCGAATGCGCGTGAACTCCTCGCCCTTTCGCAGGCGCTCGGCCAGCTCCCACACCGGGCGCTCACCCATGCCGAAGATCAACAGGTCGGCCTTGGCGTCGAGGAGCACCGAGCGGCGCACGCTGTCCGACCAGTAGTCGTAGTGGGCGATGCGCCTGAGTGAGGCTTCGATGCCACCGATCACGATCGGCAGCTTGCCGAAGGCTTGCCTCGCCAGGTTCGAGTAGACGATGGTCGCGCGGTTCGGGCGCAGGCCAACGCGACCGCCCGGAGAGTACTGGTCCTCGGATCGCACCTTCTTCTGCGCCGTGAGCTTGTTCAGCATCGAGTCCAGGTTCCCCGCGGTAATTCCGACGAAGAGCCTGGGCTTGCCCATGACCATCAGGTCTTCAGGCGTGTCCCAGCGCGGCTGGCTGACGATTCCAACCCGAAAGCCCCGCGCCTCCAGGAAGCGGCCGATCAGCGCGGCGCCAAACGCCGGATGATCGACGTATGCGTCGCCGTTGATCAGCAGGATGTCCAGCTCGTCCCAGCCCCGCGCTTCGAGCTCTTGACGGGTGGTGGGCAAGAAGGCGCCAGCAGGCGCCTGACCCTTGCGGCGCAGCTCGAGCGGGGCGGACATGACCGCTCGCATATAGCAGAGGCCAGCCGAGCGGCAGCTTTTCCGAGCATCCGCGTCCTGCTGGCCGGGTTTCCGCAGAGTGACTATCGGACAGACGGCTCTGTCGCGCCGCCTCAGCTGGGTTCGGGGGTGAGGCGCGATGGCGAGCTACGTAGCGCGCCTACACACGACGCAAAGCACCTCGATACCTTGCCGCGAGGCTTCTCAGTCGGAGTGGTACGTGTGACAAACAGCGAGTGACCCGCTTGGACATTCGCCCCGAGGACGAACCACTTCACGCCGACATTCGCTGGCTCGCTGGCCTGCTGGGGCGCGTCCTGAAGCGTCTGGAAGGTGATGAATGTTTCCGTGCGGTTGAGCGGCTGCGGGTGGTGTGTCGAGACCGCCGCCGCGCCAGGTCAGAGGAATCGGGCGGGGACTTCCAGGCGCTGCTCGGGGAGGTCGAGTCGTTGCCCCTCGAGCAAGTGGGCAAGGTGGCCCGCGCCTTCAGCTTGCTGTTCCTGCTCATCAACACCGCCGAGCAGGTGCACCGCGTGCGTCGGAGGGCGGCCTACTGGTCGCGCAGCGACAACGAGCCGCAACCGGCGTCTCCACGCTGGGCGTTCAGCGAACTCAAGCGGCGGGGTCACGACGCCGCTGCTGTACGTCGACTCGTCGAACGCATGGAAGTCCGGCCAGTGCTGACGGCACACCCCACGGAAGCGACGCGTCGCACCATTCTACAGCTGCAGGCGCGCGTCGCGCGAGCGCTTCGCAAGCGCGACACCGGCACCGAGAACCAGAAGCAGCGCGTCGAGCAGGTCGTGGAGGGGGAGATCGAGCTGCTCTGGTTGACCGACGAGGTGCGTCGCGACCGCCCCAGCGTGTTCGATGAGGTCAGCAACGTCATCTGGTACCTCGAGGATCAACTGTACGAGACCACGGAGTGGCTCGACTACGCAGTGAAGAACGCCTTCCGCCAGGTCTTCGACGAGCCTCTGGGCGTATCTGTGAAGCTGCCGATCGGGAGCTGGGTCGGCGGTGATCGTGACGGCAACCCGTTCGTGACCCCGGAGGTGACCGAGTTCGCCGTGCGGCGCAGCACCCGAGCGTTGATTGGCCACTACCAGCGCAAGCTCTCGGAGTTGATCGAGCGCCTGAGCATCTCGGACCGGCTCGCACCGCTGACGCCACGTCTCGCGGAGTCGCTGGCGCGCGATCGTGAGCTGATGCCCGAAGTGTGGCAACAGAACGCGCGCCGCGATGCCCAGGAGTCGCTGCGGCTGAAGCTCAGCTTCATCGCGGAGCGCCTGGACGCGACCGCGCGAGTGATTGCCGCACGCGAACGAGGCAGTGAACTCGACCTGCCTCGGGCCTACGGCAAGAACCAGGAGTTCCTGGCGGATCTGGAGCTCGTCCGCGAGGAGCTCTCGTGTACCGGCGCGGTCTACGCGCGCACCAGTCTCGTGGAGCCTCTGGTCGACCAGGTACGGTTCCTCGGCTTCGCGGGACATCGCCTGGACGTGCGCGAAGACGCCGAGGCCCACACCAGGGCGCTGACGGCGATCACTCGGGCCATTGGTATCCCGGAGCTCGACGAGAGCGGCCTGCGACGGGAGCTGCTCGGACGCCGCCCGCTGCTCTCTCCTCACGTCGAGCTGGATGAGGAGACGCAGAAGACGCTGAATGTCTTCCACAGCATGCAAAGAGCTCAGCGTGAGCTGGGGGAGCGCGTGGCCAAGACCTACGTCATCTCGATGACCAAGCGCGCGCCGGATCTACTGCGGGTGCTGGTGCTCGGGCGTGAAGCGGGCCTGGTCGACCTGGGGAGGGGCGATCCGCGCTCACGGCTCGACGTGGTTCCACTCTTCGAGACCCGGGACGATCTGATCGCTGGACCGGGCATCCTCGAGGATCTGTTCAACGACGAGGTCTACACGAGACAGTTGCGGGCTCGCAACATGCATCAGGAGGTGATGCTCGGCTACAGCGACTCGGCCAAGGACGTCGGGCTGCTGAGCGCGACCTGGGAGCTGTATCGCGCGCAGGAGCGCCTGGTAGAAGTGGCGAAGCGCGCAGGAGTACGGCTCACGTTGTTCCATGGTCGAGGCGGGAGCGTCGGGCGAGGCGGCGGCTCCCCCGTGTTCCGCGCGCTGATGGCATTGCCGCCGGGAACCGTTGGACCACGCATCAAGGTGACTGAGCAGGGCGAGATCATCAGCCAGAAGTTCGCCATTCGCAGCATCGCGGAGCGCAGCCTCGAGGTCCTGTTCAGCGGAACCCTGATGGCGATGCAGACCGACTGGCGAGACGGCATCGGCGACGAGCGCGTGCAGCTCTTCCGGGCGATCATGGACCGCCTGAGCGAGACGGCGCTGCCCATCTACCGGCGCCTGGTTCACGAGGAGCGCCGGGTGTTCGACATGTTCCTCGACGCGACTCCGGTGGCGGAACTGGCTCACGTCCATTTCGGTTCACGTCCAGTCTACCGGCAGCGAGGCGCTGGTTCCATGCAGGGCATTCGCGCGATCCCGTGGACATTTGGCTGGACCCAGAATCGCATGATGCTGCCCGTCTGGCTGGGAGTGGGCAGCGCCCTGCAGCGTTGCCTCGCGGAGCGAGGCGGGATCGAGCTACTCCAGGAGATGGCGCAGCGCTGGCCGCTCTTCGACGACCTGCTGAGCAAGATCGAGATGGTCTGTGCCAAGGCCGACCTCGAGGTCGCCCGAGCTTACGTCGACCATCTGGATGCCGACCGTGAGCTGTTCGACGAGCTGGAGCAGGAGTACGAGGCAACCGTGCGTGCGGTGCTGGCGATCCGCCGACAGGAGCAGCTACTCGAGCGCGCGCCGGTGTTGCGCGCTGCGATCCAGCTGCGCAATCCATACGTGGATCCGCTCAGCCTGATTCAGATCGCGCTGCTCCGCCGTCAAAGACGGGAAACTCCAGGCGACGACGAGCGCGCGCTGATCGAGGCGGCGCTGGGCATCACCGTGAACGGCATTGCGCAAGGCATGCGCAACACTGGCTGATCGACTCGATCCGCACGGCATAGCGCCTCGTGAGTCCAAGTTGCAAACAATGGCCTACGGCAGCCAGCGAGGACTCAAATGCAGCGCGCTCACCCCTAGGGGTGAGCGCGAAGACGAGAGCGGCAGAATCGGACTGGTGCTTACTTCTTCTTGCCGCGCTTCGTGGCCTTTTTGCCACCCGACAAGGCCTTCTCGACCTGCTCTAATTGCGAGCGAACAGTGGCGGCGAGCTTCAGCATCTCCGCACGTTTCGCATCATCCAACTCGCCAGCTCGGTTGAGATCACCGGCGAGGTGATATCGACCGTCGACAAAGGACTGTAGACGTCCCATCGCCCGCGCGAAACGCAGCATGGGCTGACGCCCCGGCTTCGGCGGTTCCTGCTGACGCAGGTTGGAGATCTCGAACTCCAGTTGGCTCGTGGAGAGCTTCTCAGCGACGACGCGCTTGGCCAGCGCCTTCTGCTGCTCGGGCTTCACCAGATCCAGACGAACGGCAATAGCAAAGGAGAAGGGACAGTCCGCCGGAGTGTGACCCAAGTTCAACAGAACCCGATAGGCGGCAAGGCAACGATGGAGGGTGAGCTTCGAGATCGAGAGCTTCTCCTCCTCGATGATCGCTCGCAGTGGGTGCTCTTCGAAGTGGTTGTAGACGATTCGCCCTATTTCATAAGCATCTGCGAGGTTCATGGGCGGCGGCGGCGACTTCTTCGCGGAAGCCGGCCACTTGAAGTTAGCTTTGGCCATCGCGGTGGATACTAGGTCGATTTCCGATGATGGGCACCCGTTTTCCGCGAACCAAGTCATTTTATCTGCCCAATTTCCGGAGGGCATGAGAGTCACCGCGCGGCACCGACAAGGCCGCACTCCGCCTTCCATCTTGTCATGCATCTGATCGCCACCGCCCGTGGTCCATCCTGCGCTCTTGCGGGTTCGCTTCCGCGAAGCGGCGGGAGAGGTTTCGCTACCGTGGGGAATGTGATGCGCGGCCTCTTCACGTCCCCTGCTGCGGGACAGCCGCCACACGGAAGCAGACCGGCGCGGGTAGAGACCGATCTCGCTTGACATACGCTGACGTATTCGGTTCCACGCGGTCAGCCTTCACCGCGCCACCGCGGAACCTGAGCCCCCCTCGGAGGGCCAGGGCCCGCGAGCTCGCCACGGACCTGGCCGGGAGGTCGCGCAGGGGCAGAATCACGCAGCAACAGCCGGCCTTTTGCGTCTGCGGTCAGGTGGGCCTAGACCCTTCACATGAGCTCGCCCACGCCCGCGAACCGTCTGATCCACGAGACGAGTCCCTACCTGCAACAGCACGCGCACAATCCGGTGGACTGGTATCCGTGGGGCGCCGAAGCGTTGGAACGGGCAAGGCGAGAAGACAAGCCGATCCTGCTCTCGATTGGCTACGCCGCCTGCCATTGGTGCCACGTGATGGAGCGCGAGAGCTTCGAGAACGCGACCACGGCCGCGTTGATGAACGAGCACTTCGTCTGCATCAAGGTGGATCGCGAGGAGCGACCCGACCTCGACGACATCTACATGGCAGCCACGGTCGCCATGAGCGGGGGCGGTGGCTGGCCGATGACCGTCTTCCTCACCCCCGACCAAGAGCCCTTCTTCGCGGGCACTTATTTCCCCCCGGAAGATAAATACGGGCGACCAGGCTTCCCGAGCCTGCTGGGCCGCGTGGCCCAAGCCTGGCGAGAGGAGCGCGACGACCTGTTCCAGCAGGCACGCGAGCTGACGGAACACATCCGCGAGCAATCCAGCGTGGGTCGGCCAATGCCGATCAACCTCGACTGGATCGCACAGGCCGTGACCCAGCTCGCGGCCAGCTACGACGACAGGTATGGTGGCTTCGGCACTGCGCCCAAGTTCCCCCCCTCGCCGGCGCTGCGCCTGCTCACGCTTTTCCACGCGCAAACTGGTGACGTGCGGGCCCTGGACATGCTGCAGGGTACGCTCGACGGCATGCGCCAAGGGGGGATGTACGACCACGTCGTCGGGGGCTTCTGCCGCTACTCGACCGACGAGCGCTGGCTGGTGCCCCACTTCGAGAAGATGCTCTACGACAACGCGCAGCTCGCCCGGGTCTATCTGGAGGCGTTCCAGCTCACGGGGAACACCGACTATGCCAGGGTCGCGAGAGAGACCCTCGACTACGTCGCCAGAGACATGCAGGACCCCGACGGGGGCTACTACAGCGCGACCGACGCGGACAGCGAGGGTGAAGAAGGGAAGTTCTTCGTCTGGTCCCCTCACGAGGTCAGGACGGCTTGCGCGGGCCTCCCCCTGCCCGCCAGGGCACTGGACGCCTTCTGCGCGTTCTACGACATCACGGCCCAAGGCAACTGGGAAGGGCGCAGCATCCCCAATGCGCCTCGCCCTCTAGCCAGCGTCGCCGAGAGCTTCGGATTTGGGGGCGAGGAACTCCTCCAAGCCTTCGAACTCATCCGCACGGCAATGCATGAGGCTCGCCTGCAGCGCCCGCAGCCCTTGCTTGACGACAAGATCCTGGTCAGCTGGAACGGGTTGATGCTGGGCAGCATGGCCGAGGGCTATCGCGTACTGGGTGACCACAGGTACCTGAGGAGTGCAGAGCGCGCGGCGGACTTCCTGCTGGAGCGGCTGCGCAGGCCTGACGGCGGGCTGTTTCGTACCGCGCGGCGCAGCGACGCTGGACTCAAGGCTCACCTGGACGCCTACCTGGAAGACTACGCCTTCTTGAGCGATGGGTTGATCGACCTGGTAGAGGCCGGTGGCGGCGCCCGCTTCCTGGGCAACGCCCAGGAGCTATGTCAGCGCATGCTCGCAGACTTCGCCGACGCCGAGGGGGCGCTGTACAATACCGCGCGGCAACATGAGGTGCTCCTCGTTCGCTCGAGAGAAGGGCACGACGGGGCCATCCCCAACGCAAACGCCGTGGCAGCGCGTGCGCTGGCTCGGCTCGGAAGGCACCTGGGAGACGCAGCGCTCGAAGAACGGGCTGCAAGCGCGCTCGCCGCCTACGCTGGGCTGATTCAGCGCCAGCCCCGGAGCTTCGCCACCAGCCTCCACACGGCCAGCTTCCTGGCGTCCGCGCCCGTCGAGCTGTGTTTCGCGGGCTCTCTGGACGCCAACCAGGCGCTGCGCGAGGCGGTCGCGCGACGCTACCTACCCGCACGGGTGATCGCCCATGCACGAGCGAGCGAGCCGGCGACACCGCTCAGCGAGGGCAAGCAGGAAGATCGGGCGGCGCTCTTCATCTGTCAGAACTTCGCGTGCCAGGCGCCGCTATACGACTCGACTCGGGTGCCCGAGGCGCTCGACGCCGCCCTCGCAGAGTCCACCGACCAGCGGGCGCTGCACGTGGCGAGCAAGCGCCTCGGCGGGCACGCCGACCCCGACGCCACCGCAGCCTACGCCGCCGCTCACCCGCGCTCTAACTTTTCCTTGTGGCAACTTGATGAGGGTCAGTCGCTACACGTGAGCCGCCTCGGATTCGGGGGCTACCGCGTCGACATGGGCCATCCAGCCCACCGCCTGGCGCTGCTCAGGGCGCTGGAGTCTGGAGTCAACCTGGTCGACACCTCCACCAACTACACGAGCGGACACAGCGAGGAGCTGGTCGGTGCGGTGCTGCGTGAGCTGAACGGCGCGGGCAAGCTGCGTCGCGAGCAGGTCGTGATCGTGAGCAAGGTGGGCTACGTGCAGGGACCCAACCTGGAGCGAGCCAGGGCGCGCATCGAGCGGGGCAAGCCCTACCCGGAGATGGTCGAGTACAGCG
Organism: Polyangiaceae bacterium; assembly: GCA_041389745.1. Taxonomy (GTDB): domain Bacteria; phylum Myxococcota_A; class Polyangia; order Polyangiales; family Polyangiaceae; genus JAHBVY01. Next base: position 180,915 of record JAWKRF010000016.1, on the reverse strand, counting down.
ACGACTGCTGGCACTGCCTTCACCCCGAGTGGATCGAGGACCAGCTCACGGACAGCCTGTCCCGGCTCGGACTCGAGACCCTCGACGCGTACCTGCTGCACAACCCTGAATACTTCCTGAGTCAGGCCGCAGAGCGGGGGGACTCGAGGACGCCGGCTCAGATCGCGAGCCAGCGGGACGTCTTCTACGAGCGAGTAACGCACGCCTTCGCTCAGCTGGAGCGGGAAGTGCGTCGTGGACGCATCCAGGCCTACGGCGTGTCCAGCAACACCCTCGCACATGAAGCTGGACACGCGGAGGCGACCGACCTCGGGCGGTTCGTCGCCTGTGCCGAGCGCGCGGCGCTGCAGGTGCTCAAGCACGAGCGTCACCATTTCCGCGTGGTACAAATGCCATTCAACCTCGTCGAGGCCGGCGCCGCGCTCACGACCTGCCAGGGGGGCGACGGCGCCAAGCCCGTCAGCACACTCGAGTACGCCAGGCGCGCAGGGCTCGACGTGTTGATCAATCGGCCGCTGAACGCCATCACGGATCACGGCCTGCTTCGCTTGTCCGATCCCCCAGCCAGCATCCTCGAAGAGAAGACACTGCCGCTGCCGACCGCCCAGAGCCGAGTCGCGAGCCTGGAGCAGGAGTATCGGCGCAACTTCGCGCCTGACCTGCGAGCGCCCGAGGGCAGCCCGCTGAAGCCAGCGAGCTTCTTCAACTGGGCCGAGCGCCTGGGTGTGCTGCACGGAAACGTGCTCGACGAGCGCAAGCTCTCGAGCCTCCTGCAGTGGCACGATCTCGAGCAGCGCGTGATCGCGCGGGAGACGGGGCGCTACCTGTCCGCGCTGGATGGCGCGTTCGCCGGCCAGCGGGGAGAGGCCTGGCGAGAGTGGCGCGGCCGATACGTGCGTGCGCTCGACGAATACATCTCCGGGCTGCGCCAGCAAGCCGCACAGGCGAGCGCTCGCGCCAGCAAGCCGCTGAGCGAGGCGCTCAGCGCCGCGGGTGCGCCGCGCGCGCCGCTCTCTCAGCTGGCCCTCGCCTGCTTGCTGGCGACTCCTGGAGTCAGCAGCGTGCTGGTCGGGATGCGTCAAGAAGAGTACGTGGACGACGCGCTGGAGAGCCTGAAGCTGAAGCTGCAGCTGGACGTGCAAAGGCTGCTCGAAGTGACCAGCGGCGTGCGATAGTCGACACGCCATGCCCCGCGACGCCCAGAGCAGCAGCCAGCGGCGCTGGTTGCCCCAGTTCGTCTGGGGTTGCTTGATGGCGCTGCTCGGCTGGCAGCTGGTCACCGTCGCGTCTCATGTCTGGGAGCGCCTGCATTTTCCTTACGACCTGCTGTACTGGCCCGACGACTACTACCTGACCACGCTCTTGCGCATCGATCTAGGGGAGTCTCCCTACGGAAATCCAGCAGACGCCAACTCATGGATCTACATGCCTGGGGGGCCCTACCTCGGCTGGCTGTTGCTGAAGCCGCTGGGCCTCGTGCGCTCGTTCTTCGCCCACAAGTTGCTCTCCCAGATCTGGCTGGTGGTCGCGGTACTGCTGGCGACCGGTCTTGGACGTGGGATCATGGGCTCGGAGCTCGGAGCGGCCCCTTCGGCAGCGATGAAGAGCACGCTGCGCTGGGCTAGCGTTGGGTTGGGGATGGCTCTGGCGCTGGCCGCCTACATGAATCCAGTCGCCGACTCCTTGCACCCGACGAACCTCGAGCTGGCGGTGCTCGCGGCGGCGAGCTGGACGGCGTTCGCGGCTCCTCGCCTGAGCCCGGGCCGACGCCTCGCGCTGTGGGCCACGCTTCCCGTGCTTGCGCTCTGCTTCAAGCAGACGGGGGCGGTCGCGGTGACGGCCTCGCTCGCGCTCGTCGGGGTCGTTACCCCGGGGATCCCACGGCGCGAGCGGGCGCTGCTGGTGGCGAGCGCCGCGCTGTCGCCTGCGCTGGTGTTCTGCGCGATGTGGCTGACCTGGGGTCACGACTTCATCGCCTGGGTGTGGGAGATCCCGAGCGCCGCGGGTATCCAGAGCTTCAAGCTGAAGGACTTCAAGAGTGGCATCGGGATCCTGCTGTACCCGATGCTTCTGCTGGTCCTGTTCCGCTGCTTTCTTGCCTTGCGGCACCATAGGCAGTCGCGGAACGGCGCCTACCTGCGGGCCGCTCTACCGACGCTCTGCTACACGCCGCTGGCGATCGTGGCGCTGTTCAAGTCGCTGGGTGGCCCCAACAACCTGATGGTGTTGCTCTTCCTGTACAGCATGCTGGGAGCACCGCTGCTGTTCTTGCGGGCCAACGCGGGGCTGCCAGCGCTGCAGGCAGCTCACAGCCTGGTGCTCGCGGTGCTCTGCCTGAGTATCTGGCGCCCGACCAAGCGGCTCCCGGCTCCCGAGGACTACACCTACGGACGGCGGCTGTGCGCCTATGTGCACGCCCGGGAGCGCTGCGGCGAGCGCGTGTACCTGGGTCGCGGCGCCGTCTGCTACTTGCGGGGCGACGTGGTACCGCTGGACAGAGTGATGTCCGCAGAGGACGTCAGCCTCTCCTCATATCCGCTAGGATACGCGGAGAGGCTACGCAACGCGGAGTACGACGTGGTCGTCGCCACGCAGCACGACCTCTTCAGTCCCTGGCTCAAGCAGGCGCAGTGGCCGGCCATGCTGCAGCAATACAGCATCTTTGGTCGCCTGGACGGGGGGCCTCATGGAGACGTCTGGAGCGAAGGTCTGGGCGAGCTCATGGGTCCCACCGGGTTCTACGAGCGCAAGCGGGAGCAGGGCAAGCACTCGCTGAGTCAGCCGGAGCGCTGCGACTTCGTCGACGCGCCCAGGTTCGTGCCTCCACCGCTGCCTGCGCGGTGAGTCAGGGCGCGAATGGGTGCACCTCACCCCCAAACCCACGCGAGCCGGCGTCACTGTCGGGAAATCGACATCGGGGGAGTAACCCCAGCACGCCGGGCGAGTAGTACGCAGCCGGAGTTGGTTTGAGGGTGGCGACAACGAACGGGGCGACGCGGGTCTCGACGACTGGCGGCGCGGACTGATTGGATGCGCAGCGAGGAAGAGCTGATGGCGGCCTACGTCGCCGGCGATCGAAGTGCGTTCGATGAGCTGTTTCAGCGACTCGCGCCGATCCTGCTGCGGGTACTGGCCCGGCAGCTCCCGAACCGCGAAGAAGCCAATGATCTGGTTCAGCAGACCTTCCTGCAGCTCCACCGCAGCCGACACGACTTTCGCGCTGGGGCACGCCTTCGACCCTGGCTCTTCACGATCGCGATCAACCTCAAGCGTGAGCACTTTCGCCGCATGAAGCGCCGCCCCGAGGCGCCCCTCGAGCTAGACGGACGCAGCGACCCGGCCGCGGTGAAGGGCGATCAGAACCGCGCAGACGCGCAACACACGCTGGGCTGGGCGATGCAGCGTATCCCCAGCGATCAAGCCGAGGTCATCACCCTTCACTGGTTCGAGGGACTGCCCTTCCCCGAAGTGGCCGAGGTGGTGGGCGCGAGTCTGTCTGCGGTGAAAGTCCGCGCACATCGCGGCTACCAGGCCCTGCGAACGCTCCTCGAGAGCGATCCAGCCGACTAGTTCGCCAGCCGAGTAACCGAGCCGACGGCCGACCATATAGACCCAAGCCCGCCCATGAGTGAACCCAGCGCCAGCGCACATACCTGCTCCGAGCTTCGGGACGCGCTCCTGTCCGGCGAAGAACCGGACTGGGCCAGGGTGCACCTCGAGACCTGCGCTGGTTGCAGAGAGCTGTGTGAGCCGCCCCTGCGCGACGCGCTCACGCAGGCTGCGCTCCGAGACATAGCCCCACCAAGACTCGACGCGATCCAGGCCGACCTCGACCGCGCGCTCGAAGCCGAACGCGGCCTGCGACGGCTGAAGAGCCTCGCCACCCCGACCCGGATCGCGATTGCCCTCGGCGCCATCGCGGGCCTTGTCGTGCTGAACCTGCTCAGGCCTCGCCCGGACATCGCGACCCTCGGCACGCTAGCCCTGGCCTTCCCGCTCGTGGTCGCGTCGTCGCTGATCTTCCTGGGGGTGAGGAGCGCGCTCAGAGGCCCCCACGCGAGGGTCCAGTCCGCTGTGCATACGGGCGCGCTCGTTGGCTTGTCGGCGGGGCTGCCGCTGGTCTACTTCCTGTCGCAGAGTTTCCTTGGAGAATTTAGCTTCATCGACTCCTCGCCTGGCTTTGCGCGACGCGCGCTCGGCTGCTTCGCGTACGGCGCAGGCTGGAGCTTGCCCCTCGGGCTCGTCCTCCTGCTCCTGGATCGCAACAAGCTCGCGTCGCCGATCAGCGCGCTCAACGCTGGTACCGCCGGCGGCCTGAGCGGCTTGATCGCGCTGCACCTGCACTGCCCCTCGCAACACCCTGGACACCTCTTGCTGGGTCACCTGAGCGTGCTCTTGGCGATGCTGGTTGCCTGGGTGGTGGTGCGAGGAAGGCTGCGTGTGGGCGCCTGGTAGCCGGCCCGGGAGCGACGCTCCAGCTGCGGGACGGCGGACAGATGCGTGCGAAGCGCGGCGTCTTCCCATACGCTGGAGCGCGTGCCATCGTCATCCTCGATGGGTGGGTACCTCGAGGCATACCTCTCTGGCTTGCCACACGCGGAGCAGTCGTACCCTGACTGCTGCATCAAAGGCAGCCTGGTCGCCATCTCCCTGCGGACACGCCAGCTGCCCTCAGGAGCCGGCGTGCCCGACTTCCTGCGACGCTTCGAGCGAGAGCGCTGGACCAGCAACGAGTGGGTACCAATCGTCCAGGTGAACTCCTGGGTGGCGGCCTTGCTCGACCACGATTTCCTCGGGAACGAGCAAGCCTATCTGGCCTGGAACTACGAGATCAATCGCGAGTTCGCCACGTCGCCGATGTATCGACTCTTCTACAAGCTCGCACCGCCCCGGATCCTCGTGCGCACGTTGACGCTGGCGTTCTCGCAGTACTTCCGCGGCATCGTGCTCGATGCCACGATTTCCTCAGGGAAAGCAGATCTGGTCGTCACGCAACCAGCGAAGCTCTACCCGGAGCTCATGCAACGGGGTTTCGCGGAGGCGTTTCGCGCGGCGCTGGACTCGGCTGGGGCGCGCGGCGCTACCGCGGAGCTGGTCAGGCGCGACGAACGCTCGCATCAGGTCCACTGTACCTGGCGCTGAGAGCGTCGCCGCCTCACGACCCCGATCAGTCCGCCCAGCAGACCCAGCCAGGCGAAACCCTTCGACTCCGGATCTGGACGTCCGAGCCCACAGATGCAGCGCGCGGTGTTGTTGGTCCTGGGCGGACGCGCGGCGTCTGCCCCGCTACCACCCGTTCCGGCGCTGGGCGCGCTACCGGCGTCCCCGCCGAGCGAGGCGCCCGAGCCGCCAGCGCCGCCGAACGCGGCCATACCGCCGGTTCCGCCCTCCCCGGGGCTGCGGCACTGCCCGAGGGAGCAGACCTGACCAGGCGGACAGCTGACCCCTTCGCAGGCATCGACGCAGCTACCCTGGTCGCAGCGGGTTCCCTCCGTGCACGCCGGGTCACACGATGGGTCACGGCAGGCGCCGGTGTCGCCATCGCAGCGCAGCGGCAACTCGCAGCTGATTCCACCGCACTGGTTGCAGCCGTCGAAGCACTGTCCCCGCCGACACTGTTGCCCCGCGGCACAGACCACAGCGTCGCACAGATCTACGCAGCGATCGGCGATGCAGTCCTGGCTCGCCGGGCAAACCACGCCCGCGCATGCAGCGCGGCACTCGCCCTGGGTGCACACGTCTCCAGGGGCACAGTCCTTGTCCACGCAGCCGGCATCGACGCAGAGTCCGCTGCTCTCCTCGCACTCCCGTCCAGTGGAGCAAGGGAACTCTCCGCTGCTGCAGCTCGGTGCGCACTTGCCGTACTGGCAGACCTCGTTGGGCGGGCAGCTTGCGTCGTCGTCGACTTCGCCGTTGCAGTCGTCGTCGATGCCGTTGCACGCCTCCCCCGTGGCTTCGAAGAGCGGGTCACAGGTCAGGTCGGCCCCGTGACAGCGCGTGATGCCCTGCGCACAAGCCCCTTGTCCCGAGGCGTCGCACGGGAGCCCGCCGCCAGAACACTGGATTCCGCTGACGCCCGCCACGAAGTCAGTGAAATCATTGTTGCTGCCTCCATAGATGTCTTCCCAGGCGAAGTAGAACTTGCTGGGCCAGACCTCGCTCTGCAAGACGATCAGGTGAATCAGCGAGCTGCTGCCCTGGAAGTCGGGATTGTATTTCCGCTCGGAGAAATAGATCTGACCGTTGCCCTGCATGGCGCGCGGCACCGTCGCGCAACAGTCACCACCCTGACAGCTGCCTCGAGCGCCGAGGTTCTCCGGCGTGACCAAGAAGAAGCCGATCTCTCCTCCCGCGTAGGCGGGCTCCGAAGCTAGGTCGAGCACGACGTCGTCACCGGCGGTCGTGTTGCAGTCCAGCATCGGGTGCAGGTCGGAGAGCGCAGGCTTCTGGCCGGTGACGTTGTACCAACCGAACGCGTCCTTGAAGAGCGCTGTTCCGCGCGAGAGCAGGGTGAAGGTGAGCGGACAATCGGGGCGGAAGGTCTCGGGCTCGGTCGAGGCTTGGGTCGAGGGGTCGAGGCCGCTGAGGTTCGACGGGATACAGGTGTTGTCGTTGTACGAATGATAGAGCGTGGTCTCACAGCTGCCGTTCTTGCCGTCGCTGCAGCTCGAAGCATCGGGACAAGGATCCCCGATGTTGCAGACGTTGGCCTCTTCGCACACACAGGCGAGGACGGCAGCAAGACCCGTCGGACGACCCGAGTCGCATCCCATGGGGCTCGGGATCGGCGCACCACCGGGTTGGGTCAACGCGGCGGCAGGCGCGCTCAGGCCGAGCATCAAGGCGCCGAACAGCGTGGCCAGCAACCTGACGCGATTCGAGGCGTGCCCAGCATTGATTACCGTAGGGAAAAGCTTCTCGAACCTGTTCGCGACCGCCATGTCGACCTCCCTGAGGGTCCTGTGAACCGACCCGTCATCATAGAGTAACTCAAAACTGAGTTACTCGAAACATGGCGGAAAATCAGCAGGTCCTGGGTGCTGCGGCGCGTCAGCGGGACACGTCCGCCTGCTCGCGGTGGCTAGCGAGCGTGAGCCAAAGCCAGCAGGTGTTCTCGCCTTGGACGGCCCTGGAACGCCGCTCGAGCGCTGGCCAGGAAAAGCGGTCGGGCCTGGGATGCGACCGCACACAGCTCCAGGCCAGCCCGCGGAGCCAGGTCCTTCAGTGCGCGGTCAGCCAACCAGGCGCGACCTCCGAGCACCGTGTCTGCGATCACCAGGACGATGTTGCCCTTGGGAGCGAGGGCCCGCTTCATCGCCTTCAAGCAAGGCAGGAGCTCCTTGTCCCAGCGCCCAGCTGCGCGCGCGAAGTCCTGTCCTGCGAGCCGCCGCTGCGCCCCAATTTCCGAGCGGGAAAATCCCTCGACGTCGAGCCCGAGCCAACGCATACGGGTCTCGTGGTGCTTCACGTAGTCATAGACCCCTGGGTATGGGGGTGAGGTGAGCACCAGGTTGACCGAGCTTGCTCGCACGTAGTCGAGACTGCGAGCGTCGCACACCTCGAGATGTGGCCGAGGCGCTTGCTTGGGAAGCAGCGCCTCGAAGTCCGCCAGTCGACGCTCGAGCTCCTCGGCCTTCGCCACGAAGCTCTTGATCGTGAACCCGGACGCGAGGCGGCGTTGCATCGTCTGCTTGCGCGTGTCGCCAGGGCTGCGACTCACCTTGGTCAGGAGCGACGTCAGCACCAGCATCAACGCCTGACGCTCCGGGGACCGAGGCAGCTTCATGATACTCGACTTCAGGCCGTCCAGCTCGAGCAGGACGTGCACGTCGAAGAGCTCTCGATCCACCTGACCGTAGCGCTTGGTCGGACCAGCCTTGGCCTCGCGGCGCTCGTCCGCCTTCTCGGCGACTTGGGCCGCGAGCAAGCCCAGGCCCGGCAATTTCCCCGCGGTTTTTAGCTTCGCCAGCTCGATCGCGAATGGATTGGCGTCCGAGCCGCCCATGGAACGGCCGGCGATGCGCGACTCCACAGCCACGGTACCGCTCCCGCAGAATGGATCGAGCACGCGGCCCTTCGGCCCGGTGAGGCGTCGCACGAGCTCCCGGGCAGTGACCGGATGCAGGCGGGCAGGGTAGCTGTGGAAGCCATGAACGTGGGCACGCACCACGCTCTCATCGGAGGTGACCTGCAGCGCAGCCTTCAGGGCGGGGCCGAGCGCTTCGGCGCCCCACAGCTCGACCTCACCCCCGACGTGACTCAGGGGTCGCCGCTCGAGAGGCGGAACGGGAACCTGCTTCGCCAGCTCCTCTAGCTGCTCTGCGTCAAGCCCGGCCAGGCGACCCTTCCCGCGCGAACGACGCTTGGACGCGCCCGCGGCCTTACCCCCTGACGGCTTCGCGGTCCTGCCGACCGCTTGTTGTGGCTTGCTGGACACCTTCTCAGCCCTGCCTCCGGCTCGGCTCGTCGAATCGCCTGCCCTGCCACGCGCGGGCCTCGAGGGCTTGGGCGCATCGCTGCTGGATGTGCGCTTCCGCTCGGATTTGACTTCGGTTCGCGAGGCGGCCGGGGGCCTGGGCCGCGCAGCGCGGCTGTCTGGCCTGGTGCTGCTTCCAGACTGCGTCTTGCGGCCGGACCATTTCGTCCCCGCCTTGGATCTCACCCGCTTCGAACGCCCGGCTTCTTGCGACACTGGCAGCTAGTAGCACGGCCCGCCGGCCGCAGCTCTAGCTCGGTGTTGAAAAACATCCTGCCAATCAAACAACCACCGTGCCTGCGCAGACTCGCACCAGATCCGGCTCTCGCACCGTGCCTTCGATGTCCCCCCCCGGGCGCGTCACTCCTCACCTTCGTGGGGCTGTGCCAGAGCAAGGGTGCTCAATCCGTGCGGATCAGCACGCAGGCTGCTGGAACTTGTAGCGAATTACGGAGACAGGACACTAGGTATCGAGGCGCCGAAGCTGTGCCCACTCGAAGGCTCGCGGCCAGAACGGTGTCTTCACGCCCCGCTCGGCAGAGACTCGAAACCACGGACCCTCAGGGCTCTTGAGGACGTGGAAGCTCTGCGCTGGCATGTAGCTCTGTCCGAGCAGGACCCGCTGACTGCCATCGGGAGCTCGAACCATGTCCAGCACCAGGACCGTGTGTCCCGGATTGCCTGCTTCGATCAGGAAGTCTCCCGGCCGGAGGTCTTGGTAGCTGACGTGCTTGCCCATGCGGGCCAGCGCCACCGTGTTACTCCAGGCGAACACGGCGTCCATGAACCTCCGAAACGTCGGGTGGTCATCCCTGGGCCTCCCCGTCGCCGCCCAGCCAATGCTCGCGCCCTTCGCCACGATCCGTTGCCCCTGGGACCACCGCCGATAGTCGAGCAACATGCCGCTTGCCGCGCGGTAAGCCTGGTCACGGCCTCCCTGGGACCACAGCCACTCCCCGTGCAGGCGCATCACTGCGTCAGCGCACTGCTGGAGGTCTGCCTGCCCGATGTCCAGGGCGACGACTCCGGTGACCATCGAGCTCTCGCCGTCACGCAGCCGACCTCCGGCATGACTTCGCACCGGTGTTCCGTGCGGCAACATGGGTAGGTGACGTAGCCAGGCGCCGAAGCCGTGCTCCGGGAGGCTCACCCGGCTGGTCCCTTCGGGCGCTGGAACGCGCGCCTGCAGGTCGTCCTGGACACTGAGCTCAGGGTGCTCCACGAGCCAGGGATAGGGCTTCAGATCCGGCTCGGGCGGCGCCTCGGCCTTCGGCACTTCGCCGCGCTCCCCGGGACCCTTGGAGGGCAGCTCGGGGGCTCGCGGTTTGGCTTCTGCGAGCCGGGAGCTGGACGCGGCTGGCGGTGACTCGGCGCGGGTGGTGCTCGGCTCGCGCGAGCACCCGCTCCCTGCGAAGACGCCTACAGCGAGCGCACAGAGCGCTGCGAGGTGGGAAGAAGCGTTCGGCATGGGTCTCCCGTCGACCGAGGTGCGCGGAGTGTGACTGCACAAACGCGCGAGCCTGGCGGCGGCCTCCTCCAGCGGTTTCGACACCTGCTCGGACGAGACCGCCCCGTCGGGTGGTCTGGGCGGTTCGCTCGGCCTTCGGCTCGCTCAGCCGAGGCCGCGCATGTCCGTGGCTTCTTTCACCCGCTGAATGGCGAGGGCGAAGGCCGCCGTACGCATCGAACAGTCGGTGTGCGTCTTCATCGCCTTCGCCAGCGACCTGTGCGCCGAGACCATGTGCTCCTCGAGGCGCTTGTTCACCTCGTCTTCGCCCCACTTCAGGTGCTGAGTGTTCTGCACCCACTCGAAGTAGGAGACCGTCACGCCGCCCGCGTTGGCGAAGATGTCGGGGACGCACACGATACCGCGCTTGTTGAAGATGTCATCGGCTTCGGCGGTGCAAGGCCCGTTCGCTGCCTCCAGGATGTACTTTGCGCTGACCTGGTTCGCGTTGTCCGAGGTGAGAACGTGTCCCAGGGCGGCGGGCACCAGCACGTCGCACTGCGCGGTCAGCAGATCCGAGTTGGAGATCGGTTCGCTGCCGGGAAACTCGACGACGCTCCCGGTCCTCTGCACGTGCTCGACCAGCTTGGGGATGTCGAGCCCGTTCGAGTTGTGGATGCCACCGCGCACATCGCTGACGGCGGTGATCTTCGCTCCCACCTCATGGGCCAGGCGGCAGAAGAAGCTGCCCACGTTGCCAAAGCCCTGCACCACGAAGCTCGAGCCCGAAACATTTTTCCCTACGGAAGCCAGCACCTCGCGGATCGCGTACAGGCAGCCGCGTCCGGTGGCAGCCTCACGTCCCAGGCTTCCGTGCAGATCGACGGGCTTGCCGGTGACCACGCCCGGGTTGAAGCCGTACCTCCGGCTGTACTGATCGAATATCCAGCTCATCACTCGCCCGTTGGTGTTCATGTCCGGTGCTGGGATGTCCGTGCCTGGACCGATGAACTCGGCGATCTGATCGGTGAAGCGCCGAGTCAGACGCTCCAGCTCGCGCTGGCTGAGCTTGTGGGGGTCGACCTGGATGCCGCCCTTGGCGCCACCATATGGCACACCGATCAGCGCGGTCTTCCAGGTCATCAGGGACGCCAACGAGCGCACCTCGTCGATGTCGACTTCGGGGTGATAGCGGAGGCCACCCTTGAAGGGTCCACGCGAGTTGTCGTGCTGAACCCGATAGCCGATGTAGTTCCCGATGGAACCGTCATCCATCTCGATCACCAGCTCGACGCGCAGCTCGCGGCTCGGCGTGACCAACAACGTCTTGTAGCGCGAGTCGAGCTTGAGGATCTCGAAGCCCTGCTCGAGGAAATAGTTGGTAGTCTGGTACGGCGTCATGTTCTCCCTCTTTCCGGCGCATTGCCGAGCGCGCTCCCTTAGCTGCGACGGTCCCCCTCGCGGAGCCGAACGCGCGCACGGAACCTGGCTCGCAGGGTAGCGGTTTTGAGGGGAAAGCGAGAGACCGATTCGGGCTCGGTGGCCTGCCGGCTTCGACGCAGCGCAGCGCAAGAGCCAGCTCGATCGCTCGGGGGCTCTCATCGGGCGCGGCCAGCGCCGACGGGGGCTCGCCTCGCAGCGCGGATACGCGGAGCGTGTCGCTCACCACGCTGGTGCCCGGAGGGACGCTCAGCTTCGGCCGTGCTGCTGCACCAGCTCCATCACCTCGGCGTCACGCAAGATGTGCTTCGACTCCTTGGCCCGCGCCAGGATCGCCTTCACCAGCTCTTCGTTCGGCTCGATGTCCCGCTGACGAAGCCAGTAGTTCACGTTGCTCGCACCGGACATGTAGCCGATGCAGATCTCCTGATGCCTCCCGAACATCCCCGCGGGGACACCCGAGTAGATGCGATCCGCCAGCCAGTCGTCGCCCTTCTGCTTGGCCTTGATGATCGCCGCGGCATGAACGCCAGTTGCCGTACGGAAAGCGTCGTCGCCGACGAGCGGGTAGTTGATCGGAACGTCCCAGCCCACGGCCTTGGCGGCGAGCTGACAGTACTCGAGCAGATGACTGAGGTCTTGACCTTCCAGCAAGCCGAGCAGCTTCAGGTTGAGCAGGATCAGCTCCATCTGAGCGTTGCCGACCCGCTCACCGATGCCCAGCGCCGTCCCGTGTACACGGTCCGCGCCGACCTCCAGCGCGAGAATCGCGTTGACCAGCCCCAGTCCCCGGTCGTTGTGACCATGCCAATCGATGCGCACCTCGCAGCCCATGGCAGAGACCAGGGAACGCGTGAAGTTGATCAGGTTGCGCACTCCGTCCGGGGTGGCGTGGCCGACCGTGTCGCACAGACAGAGGCCGCTCGCGCCGTGATCCACCGCCACCTTGAACAGCTCTGCGAGGATCTCCGGGCGACTGCGCGTGGTGTCCTCGGTGACGTAGCAGACCTCGAGACCGTTCTTCACCCCGACGTCGATTGCTTCCGCGGTGAAACGTTTGATCCGATCCAGGTCCCACTCCTCGGCCAGGGCTCGGATCGGACTGGAACCGACGAACGCGTAGACCTCCACCGGGATACCGGCGCGCTGTGACAGCTCCACCATCGGAGTGATGTCCGAGGCCACGGTGCGCCCGGCGCAAGCGACCTTCAGCGACAGGTCGTTGCTGGTGATCTCCTGGCAGATGCGCAGGCAGTCGTCGAAGGCACGTCGTGAGCTGCCGGGTAGGCCGATGTCGGCTTCGTGGATGCCCAGCTTGTCCATCAGGTGGACCAGCTTGAGCTTGTCGTCGATGTCGGGATCGATGACCGACGGGTTCTGCAGCCCGTCTCGCAGGGTCTCATCGAAGAACTCGACTCCCTTGGGGATCACACGGCCTTTGCGCGCGATCTCGTTCCAGTCGTAAATCAGATCCCGCTCGCCGGGGTTCGTGGCACCCATCGCTCAATTATAGGACACGCCCCGCAGCGGAAGTCCCGTGAACAGTGCCACCTGCCCCCAAGCTTCCGCGGCGCGACGCTTGCCGCGTCGCGTAAGGCTGCACTCAAGTGCCGAAGCGTGGGAGCGCCACGGGGCACCTGGCGCCTGGGGCGTTCCGTTTAGGCCTAAAGTATCTCGATGCAGTGCAACGCGTGTCGCCAGCCTCGCGGCCCGGGGCTCGTGAGGTCACATGGAACTTGAAAGTTCAACTTGCGACTTCTTACTTTTGAGTGCACCCTGCCGGCCATGCAGAGGCTTGGTTGGTTGGGTCTCGTGGCGAGCGTCGCCCTCTTCGGCGTGGCTTGCTCGAGTGACGATGGAGCGACCGGTGGCGAAGCCGGCAGCGCAGCGGCGGGCAGCAGCTCGAGCGCGGGAACCGCGAACGGTGGCGCCGCGGGCGATCTGAACGGCGGAAGCGGCGGCGCAGGAGCGGGCCAGGCTGGGGGCACAGGCGGTAGCGCCGGTGCAGCCAGTGGTGGCAGCGCGGGAGCAGCGAGCGGTGGCAGCGGCGGCGCCATCTCCGGCAGCGCGTCGCTGGAGGGTCGAATCGGGCGCACTGCGCGGATCCCCAGCGGCCTCGACGGCATCGGCAACGTCTACATCGCCGTGTTTGCCGACAACCCCGTGACCAACATGAACGCCGAGGCGCTCGCAAACACCCTGATCATGGATGCTGATCTGAGCGTGGACGGCACCAGCGTCAGTTACCGCGTGGATAACATCCCCGTATCCAGCGAGCCTCGCTTCGTCGTCGCGTTCATGGACGACGACGGCAACGTCTCCCAGGCGGATCCCTCACCCAAGAAACCCGACCTGATCGCCTTCGATGGTCTGTCGCCAATCAGCGTCACTCTCGCGACTCCAGGAGTGACCGAGCTCGACCTGGTGCTCAACGCGGAGATCCCCTTTTGATGGCTCGTTCGAGAGCATGGGGTGAGGGCGCGCTGGTCGCGGCAAGTGCACTGGCGCTGAGCCTCGCGGTCGCCTGCGGAAGCGACGGCGACGGCGGCAACCCAGGCGTCGCAGGCGGCGGCAACGGAGGTGCCGGAACCTCCGGAAGCGGCGGTGAGGCGGCGGTCGGGGGCGCGGGCAGCGGCGGCAGCTCCGGGGCGACCGGCGGGAGTGCTGGCGCAGCGATGCAGTGCGGCGGCATCGAAGGTGCCGTGATCAGTCACGACAGCTACCCGGCGGACTGCGCCGGGCTCGACGAGGAGACCTCGTATCTCTGCGCTGAGCAGCGCTTCTGGTACACGCTGCGCGCCGACTACGATCAGCGCCCTCAGGCTTACGCGACGCTGAGCGCCCTGATCGAGCGCTTCGAGCCCGAGGGAGACCAGCAGGCGGTCGCCAACCTGTATTTCCGCAGGGGACAGATGGCGATGGCGATGGCGATGGAGAACGCCGACATGGACAAAGTCCTGACGGTTGAACCCGACTTCGACAAGGCGCTGGAGCTCTGGCCGGCGCACCCCATCGTCCCGACCTGGCGCGACACCATGCGCATCGCGATCGCGGTGGTCACCAAGGACTACGTCGCTGCACAGAAGCTGTTCGACGAAGCGCTGAAGAACGTGGAGCTGTGCCCGCTGGGTAACATCCCGTCGCTCACCGGCACCACCATCGGCTTGCCCCTCGACACCGGCATTCCTCAAGAGACCGTGAAGCTGGCCGAGTCCTGGGTGTGTGAAGGCGTCGAGTGGTGTGAGCACAACACCTGGAAGGCGCCCTACGCCGTCGCTGGCATGCGCTATCACATGGGTGAAGGCTTCGCGCGCGTCGGGCGGAAGGAAGAGGCGCTGGCGTACTTCCAGTCCGCCCAGCAGGCACCAGACTACGAATCCTGGCCCTACAAGGACTTCGTTGATAGCCGCGTGGAAAACATTGACGCCTTCATCCAGGAGTTTGCCGACATTGGTGAGAGCGAACCAGTGTTCGACCGCGTCTATGCCAACTCGGACTTCGGCTGCAAGTTCTGCCACGGGACCAAGTAGGCGGCGGGTACCGTCGGTCGCCCACCCAGGCTGCGGCACGTGGCCTCGGTGGGTCTCCGAGGACCGAAGTGACAGCAATCGGGGGTGCCGACGCGATCGCGCGCTATAGTGTGGGCGCTTGATTTCCAACGCCACTCGCCAGCTGATCCGGGAGCGCCTCGACGCCGAGGTGGGACGCATCACCAAGGAGGCGCCGATCCGGGTCGGTCTGGCCTATCCGTCGCCCTACCACGTGGGCATGAGTTCCCTGGGCTACCAGCGCATCTATCGCGCGCTGCAGGACACCCCCGAGGTGATGTGCGAGCGGCTGTTCCTGCCCGACGGCGCCGATCGCACTGGTACGTTCGAGGTGGAGACCTCGGTCAGCTACGAGACGCTGCGCCCCCCGACGGACTTCCCGATCCTCGCCTTCAGCGTGGCCTACGAGCTGGAGCTGGCCGGCCTCGTGCGCATGCTCGATGCGGCGAAGATCCCGCTGACGTGGCAGGAACGCGAGGCGCGTCACCCGTTCATCCTGTGCGGTGGGCCGCTGACGTTCTCGAACCCCACGCCACTCCTGCCCTTCGCCGATGCCATCATTCTGGGTGAGGCAGAGGAGATCGTAGCCTGGGCGGTGCAAACCATCGCGGCTTCGACGGATCACGCGTCGGCGCGCGCAGCACTCGCAAGACACCCAAACATCAGCGTCGCCGAGCACCATGGCGAGACGCTCGCGACGATCGCGGCGTGCGACAACGCGTTGCTGCCGGCACACAGCGCCATCCGGACACCCCACACCGAGCTCTCGAACATGTTCCTGATCGAGACGGAGCGCGGCTGCTCACGCAGCTGCCAGTACTGCGTGATGCGCCGCTCGACCAACGGTGGCATGCGCCTCGTTCCCCAGGAAGTCATCCTGGAGAAGATCCCGGAGGACGCGAAACGGGTGGGGCTGGTGGGCGCCGCGGTGAGCGATCACCCGCGCATCGTCGACATCGTCAACAGCCTCGCGGATCGAGGCTGCGAGGTGGGCTTGAGCAGCTTGCGTCCCGACCGCCTGAAGGAGGAGCTGGTGGAGTGCCTGCGCCGCGCTGGCTATCGCAGCCTGACGACCGCGCTGGACGGACCGAGCGAGCGCCTGAGGGAGATGATCGAGCGTCGAGGGCGCGAGAAGCACTACGAGAACGCCGCGCAGCGTGCCCGCAAGTACGGCTACGACCGCCTCAAGCTGTACCTCATGATCGGGCTCCCTGGCGAGACGGACGAGGACATCGATGAGTGCGTGGGCTTCGTGAGCGAGCTGTCCAAGCAGATCCCCATCGCCCTCGGGATCGCACCGTTCTGCGCGAAGCGAAACACGCCGCTGGACCGCCAAGCCTTTGCGGGAGTCGACGTGGTCAACGGTCGCCTCGAGCGACTGCGGCGTGGGCTCAAAGGTCGGGCCGACGTGCGCTCCACCAGCGCGAAGTGGGCCTGGGTGGAGTTCGTGCTGGCGCAAGGCGGGAGCGCCGAGGGCCTCGCCCTGGCCGCAGCCGTGCGTGATGGTGGGCGCTACGGCGACTATCGAAAGCACTTCAAGGAACTCGGTCACCTACCGAATCCGAAGCCCGGGAAACTTGCCGCAGGGAAACGCCTGCCGCTGGCCTAGTGAGGCGAATCTGTGATTCGTTGAACAAGTCAACACAGCGTTTCAGGGCTACCCTGCGGGCTGGTCCTCACAGGTACTGTTCGATCAGGCTGCAGAGCGGCCCGCCGGGACAGCACTCCGTCACGTTGTATTGCTCGCTCACGAAGCACACCTTGGCGCCCTGGCTCGGGTAGTAGTAGCTCCAGAAGAAGCACATCTCCTGGTTGGCGCTCTCACCGAATCCGACGCTGCTGGAGCTGGTGTTGTCCCACTCACAGGTGAAGTTGAAGCCCCCGCCCTGTGGCACCTTGAAGGGCGGATCGTGCTGCACGGTCTCCGGTTCGTCCCAGGCCCAGTTGGGCACGTCGTAGACCGGGGTCCCTGGATCGGACGCGTTGGCCACCGAGTCGACGGTCATGTTGGTTCCGTACTGGTGTGTGTGACCCGTGATGGCGAAGAAGTTGGCGTCCGCGAACTTGTCGGGGACCTTGAAGAACATCGGTCCCAGGGTCTGCTTGCCCTGGGCCGGGATGTTGATGTCGGGGCTGCCGATGAAGAGGAAGTCCGCTTCGTTCTCGAACTGCGAGTCGTCCATGGTGTGGAAGGCGGACGTCGCCGTCACCTCGACCGGATCCGGCGTGGTGTTGATGTAGTGCAGCTCGATCCGGATCATCTGGTCCGCCGCCAGGGTGAAAGCCACACCCTCCGGCAGACGCAGCTCGTCGTCGTGCTTCTGGGTGACCATCAACGGCGCGCCCTTGTCGGGATTCAAGGTCTCGACGAACGGCGTGCAATCGAAGGGCGTCAGTCGCTCCTCGGTGTCCGCCGTGCGGTACACGATCATGTGGTGCGAAGAGCTACTGATCACGTTGTGGATCGCGCCGACATGAATCGCGTCGGGGTTGCCCAGCCGGGTGACGATGCACTGGGTGTTCTCTTCGCCCGGCTCCACGGCGATCGGGCCAATACTGACCTGGAATGTTTCCCCCTGGAAAGGGTTGCCACCAACGCCAGCAGTGCCGCCATTGCTGGTGCCACCGCTGCCGCCGTTGCCGCTGCCGCCGTTGCCGCTGCCGCCGTTGGCGGTGCCGCCGTTGCCGCTACCGCCGTTGCCGCTACCGCCGGAGGCCTCGTCGCCATCCGAGGTCGAGCCACAACCTACGACGAGACCAAGAACCACAGCCAAACCGCTAAGCTGAATCAAACGCATGACATCTCCTGAGGGCGCCGAAGGGAAGCGCGTTCCACCCATGGGGCGTTCAGTTTAGGGGCCACGAGCCCTAGTTCAACCGAACGGTCGATATGTTTACGCATCCTTCCAGGATCGCTGAACTTATCGGCGTTCCGGTTGCTCCCTTGGCGCCACGACCCGCTCCGTTCTGAGCGCATACAAGTACGGGGAAGCCCCACATCGGCGCCGGATCACACACCTCATCATGGCGTCCTGGCTTTCCGCACGGTACCGATTCGTGTGCGATGCCGCCAAGCTTGAGGAGCCTAGTCACGTGGCTCTGGTCTCTACTGACTGGTGGGGTGGGCGGGGGTTCGACTGGGCGAGGGATGCGCGGGTGTACGTCCGCCCCCGCCCCCCGAGCCGCCGCTGCCGGCGCCACTGCTGCCCGAGCTGCCCGAGCTACCCGAGCTGCCCGAGCTGCCCGAGCCGTCGGAGTCGGAGTCGGGGCCCGTGTAGCAGCAGGCGATCCCCACCACGAACGGCAACCTCACCGTGACACCGATCACGCCAGCCCAGTACGACTCGGCGCCCAGGTTGCGATAGCTCGCCCCGAGGAAGCCCCCGATCGCCAGCTCCCCTGCCGTGACGCCCGCCGTCGACGTATCGCCATCGTCCGACTCGAACTCCGAGCTACCATAGTCAACGAACTCGACCAGGGCCGCGAGCATTCCGCCCGCCCCCACGTGGCGCTCGTACTCATAGTTGGCGAACAGCAGGTCGAGGGTGCCGCGCGCCCCGACTCGCACCGAACCTCCGGCTTTCTTCGCGGGAATCGCGTAGCCGTCCAGCTCGAGGTAGGGCCCGTGCACGAATCGCGAATCCCCGTCGCTCGGGTTCGCGCGCTCCAGCTGATAGCCCAGGCCCACGTCCACGTTGCGCTCGGCCAAGCCCTCGACGACGCCGAGCGGGTGAATGCCACCCCTCAGATTGTAGTGCGCGGGCTGCGCTTGCTCGTTGCGAACGGCGCGATCCGCCACGTAGCCATTGGTGGGCCCAACCCCGGCGCTGAGCTGAGTCGGAGGCAGCGCGTAGGGAAAGCAGCCAGCCGCCGCCACGAGTGGGACGGCGACCAGGCACACCAGAGCCGTGCGCCAGCGCGAGCAGCCAACGGACCGAGAAGGCATCACGCCAAACGTCCAGTGAGGGGACGATGCAGTCAAGCCTCGCGGAATTCGCCTTCGCCCCAGCGGGACTCGTGTTCCGCTAGTCCTCTTCGGCTGCGTCGCCGATCACCGCGACCAGCTTGCTCAAGTCCCGAGTGAGACGCTCGACTCGCGCGGTGCCGATGCTGGCCCCGTACTCGTCGATGATCTCGTCCAGCATGCTGTCCCACTTAGCAACGCAGTCCCATCCCCGCTTCGAGAGCTTGATGATCCGCGCGCGGCCGTCACTGGGATCTGGGAGGCGCTCGATGTAGCCGAGGACCTCGAGCTCATCCGCGATCGCAGCCATCGACTGCTTGGTGATTCCAGCCTTCGCTGCGACATCGACCAGCCGCGCACCCTCTGTTCCCAGGTTGGAGAACAGCGCGCTGTGGGAAGGCTTCAGGTCGTCGTAGCCATAGGCAGCGAGCTTCAGCATCGAGCGGCGCTGAAAGTCACGACTCGCCACGAGTAGCAGCCGACCAAGATTGCCATGACGAGGCTCCTTGGCGCGGCGTCGATCAGAGGGGGAACGAGGCACCACGCCGAACGCTAGTCGCCAGCCGCTCACCAAGCAACGGGAAAAGCCTGCTTGACACGCGGAAACAACTCGAGCGCCTGCCTCGTATGCGACGCACCGATGCTGACCAGAGCGCTGGCTCTACATGCGCATCGCAAGGGCGGCGTCGCCGACCTCACGCTGCATCTCGCGAGCGCCTTCGCCGCCGCTCGTCGGGGGCGAGGTTTCCTGCGCTTCGCACGAAAAGTCGGGACTCGTCCTTGAGCCCTTGGCGCCCGGATCCCGCTGGATTTCAGCCGATTCGGCGACCAGCCGAGCGAAGGCACGGCCCCGAAGGGCGGCCACGCTTCCTTACGAGACCAACCCCGCTCGATAGGCACCGTCACCTCGCTCGACAAGCCGGCTGGTGCTGGCTTTCGTTCTGTCTCGACGTGGGAACACTTCTTGCGGACGCGACGCCTGACCAGCTGGGTTGCACGCTCTTCGACTCGTGCGGCGCGACGCAAGCAACTGCGTCCAGCACTCCCACCCCGTGCTCTTACCTGAGCTCCCAGCCTGTGCCGGGCCGCCGTCGCGACCGCCCGAGTTGCGCGCACCCATGCAGGATGGGTCAAGCTACGGAAGCTCGACTTCCTAGTGCCTGTCTCCGTGGGCCACGGTAGAACCCCCGTGGCCCACGGAGACGGCGGGACCCCGTGCTGGTTTCTTCAGCGAATCACGATGCGCCTTCGCGAGCGGGGAGTCCCTGGCACTCGGAGCGGGGCCCGGCGACAGTCCATCTACCCCGAGCCCTTGCTGCCCGGCCCGGCTGGGCGCCGCTTGCTCTCGGCCGGGGCGGGCGGCGTTGCTCAACACCCCGCCAGAGCCTTTGCTATGCTGAGCGAAAGGGAGGACGCATGGACGAATCACAGCGCCGACGGGTCTGCCAACTGATCGCCGGCATCGTCGTGTCAGACGACGACTTGGACGACCAAGAAGACGCTTTCATCACACGGATGCTCACCAAGTTCTCGATCCCGCTCGAGGAGCGTGAGGTCATCTTCCCCATCATCGACTCGAGCGAAGCGGCAGCCTCGATCCTGACGCTGCCCGAATCGGTGCGAGACGAGGCCTTCTCGCTGCTGGTCGAGGCGGCGTGCGTCGATGGCAAGGTGGTGGACGAGGAGCGCGAGTACCTGGAGAAGGTGGCGGAGGCGCTCGACCTGTCGAGCGAGCTCGACACGCGGATCAAGCAGCAGCTGGGTGGTTAGTCCGGCGACGCAGGACCAACAACCCCAACAACCCCAGCCCGCCGAGCCCAGCGCGCCACGGCGCGGGCTCGCCACTGGGGACGAAGCGACACCCACCCGAGTCCGAGGAGCCGGGTGACGACACGACACAAACCCGATCCGAGCTGCAGAGCGCTCCGTCGGCGCAATCCGCGCGACTGGCGCAGGTCGTGAGGCAGGTGTTGGCGCGGCAGCGGTATGGTGCACAGCTCACCCGCTCCCCGTTCTCGTCGATGCGCTCGTCGTCCGTGGAGCACTGCAGGGTGCCGGGCACCACACAGTCGCAGCTCGCCTCCCCGCTGCAGGCCGATTCCGCCGCGCAGGCGTTCGCTGCGCTTGGGTCCGCTGGACATTCGGCGTCCGGGTCCAGGCCCTTCACGATGGGGCCGCAGGTGCCATCCTCGCCCTGGCCCTTCTTCGCGGCCGAACAGGCCACGCAGGTTCCGTCGCACGGCTGGTCGCAGCAAACGCCATCGACGCAGTGGCCGCTCGCGCATTCGATACCCTCGCCACAGCTGCCAGTCGTTTCCGTGTGGATTATTTCCCAGCTGGCCACGAACCCCGATTCCGTCGCCGATGCTTGATCGTCGGGCGCACCGACCACCAGGCGGTCGCCGCCCAGCGCCACGGCGTGGCCAAAACGCGCGTCAGGCGAGCCCAGGGCGCCATCGGGGACCAATCGCTCCAGCACCTCCCAGGTTCCCGTGCCGCGATGGTAGGTCGTGACAGCACCTCGGACGTCGCCGCCGGCTTGGCTCGGGTCGGCGTGCTCCCCGACGCCAAGCAACTCACCGTCGAACGCGATCGACTCGCCGAAGCCTCCGCGTGGCGCTGGGCTGGTCGCGCCCAGGGCATCGCCGGATACCCAAGCGCCCCCCGAGCGCTCGAAGACGTGGACGGCGCCGGCCTGACTGGCGAACTGGCTGTCGAAGCGACTGACGACGAACAGCGTCTCATCCGAGATCGCCACGGCGTAGCCGAACTGGGAGTCCGCCTGCGGCGCGCTGGCGGTGAGCGTCTGCTGGTAGGTCCAGACTCCCCCGGCGAGCGCGTACATCTCGACGACGCCGGCGGTCTTGGTGGTGTCGGTGTTTCGCTCGGGCGCTCCCACCGCCAGGTAGTCGTCGCTGAGGGCCACCGCGCGACCGAAGCGCGACGATGCCACGCCGCCTTCGGGCCCGATCGACTGGCGAAACGTCCAGCCGCTGGCCTCGCGTCGATAGAGGTGGACCGCGCCGGGTTCGGCGCCAAGATCTCCTTCTAGGTAGTCACCAACGGCCAACCATTCATTCCGCACGGCAATCGCAGATCCGAAGCGTTGCCTGGAGGTGCTGGGGCTCCGCAGGCGGTCGGTTTGCACGCCCGTGCCCAGGTCGAAGACCAGCACCGAGCCGTCGGTCTGCCCGGTACCGACCAGGGCCTCGGCGCTCGCCCCCTGGTGAATGGCGAGGGTCGTGCCAAGCCAGCGAGTGTCCGCGACGTCCGTGGGCACGAGCTGGCTTGGCGGTGCCCAGCCATCCCCCGTCCGTGCCGAGGCGAGCAGCTCCACGGAGTCTCCAAGCACCACGTAGCGCGCAGCGAGCAGCCAGTCCGCGGACGCGCTGACGGCCAAGCCGAAGCGATCCCCCGCGGAGGCGTCGTCGGGCTGCACGGCACCGAGCGCCCTCAAGCTCAGCTCGACGGGCTGCGAGCGTTGCGCCACGCCCTCTGGCGACTCGGCTTCGCAGCCACCCGCGAGCAGCGCACCCAAACAGCCGATCAAGAAGAGAGGAGACGCAGAGCGCAGACGAGTTCTCACGCTCCGATGGTTCGCGCTCTCCCCCCCAACAAGCAAGCAGTAGTTCCTCTCGGATGTTTCCCCAGAAGAACTC
This sequence comes from Polyangiaceae bacterium, assembly GCA_041389745.1. Taxonomy (GTDB): domain Bacteria; phylum Myxococcota_A; class Polyangia; order Polyangiales; family Polyangiaceae; genus JAHBVY01. Next base: position 158,381 of record JAWKRF010000016.1, on the reverse strand, counting down.
CCGCGTGCCAGACGCTCTGCGCGGGGCACCCAGGGCCGCAATTCGAATCGAGAAGACGAGTCGCGCGACGGGCCTCGACAGTCGGCGACATCAGCGCGCTCGTCGGTGGGATCACGTGAGACCGTGCGTCCGCGTGGATTCCGGAAGGTCGAGGCGCGGGTACAGGCCACTCGAGGGGTTCCTTGGGGCGCGCGACGGCTGGCACAGGGGTTGCTCAGCGTGAGGCGAGCGACGGGAATTCGTGCCCGAGCTCTGCTTAGTCCCGTGTAGGCTGTCGAGCTGGCGACGAACGCGCGTCGCCAGCTCTTTCAGGGTCGACCCTGACCTGCGCGTAGCTCCAGACGAGGATCCATGACGAATTCAGGCTTCTACTCGGGTAGCGCTCGACGTCACCCACTGACCCCACGCTTCATTTCCAGCGCCCTGCTCGGCGGGCTCTTGGCAGCCTCCTTGTGCGCGCTTGGATGCAGCTCGAGCGACGACGGCGCCGGTGAAGGAACCGGAGGCACGGGCGCCAGCGGAGGTTCCGCGGGGAATGGTGCCGGGGGCACCGGCGCAGGAGGCATGGGCGGCTCCGCCGGGACTTCGGGCGGGAGCGGCGGTAGCACCGCGGGAACCGGAGGCACGGCAGGCAGCGGCGCCGCGGGGAGCGGTGGAACAGGCGCCACCGGCGGCGCAGCGGGCAGTGGCGGAGCGGCGGGCAGTGGCGGAGCGGCCGGAAGCGGGGGAACCGGAGGCGGCACGAGCGTCGACCTGGTGGACGTCACGATCCAGGCCGACGTCTTGCTGGCCAACAACTACGGACTGCAGCTCGACCCCTTGTACCGCTCGGTGTTCTCTGCGGGCTCACAGATGAGCCGGCTGAAGCTCTTCGCTCGTTTCTGTACGGATGCAGACTGCAACACCCCGGTCGCCGTGGTGCCCATCAACGTCCCCGGAGCCAACGGCCAGGGCTACTACGTGTTCAGCACCGCCAGCACGAGCGGTGGAGGTTTCGCAAAGACGGTCACCATCCCCAAGGCACCGGTCGGAACCTACTACCTGCAGATCGTCGGTGACACAGAGGCGAGCGAGAAGTGGGGCAAGGGCACCTGTTCGGACGTCAACGACTGTCCCGGCGACGCCGACGTGGTGCAGATGGATGGCTATCAGATCCAGCACACCGGGACCGGCACGGACGACAACCCGAGCCCCTACGCGCAACAGGTCACGGTCAGCGGAGCAGGCCAGAATCAAACGCTGTCGGGCACGCAGTACCTCGGGCACATTCGCGTGAGCGGCGACGAGATCTGGACACCCGCGCCAACGGACAACGGCACGCTGGTCGCGGCGATGAGCAACGCGGCGGACGACGCTCGAAACTTCATGGCGCTGATCGATCTCGCGAATGCCAGCGCCAGCCCGGGCTCCACCGCGTCGTCCTCCTACACGCTGCAGAAGAACGGTTCCGATTTCCCCGGGGATGTGTGTGCACTGATTCCGGGTGGCGGTTCCCTGTACGCCGTCGCGGTGGACAGCTCAGGGGCGAACGTCTTCGAACTGAGCGCATCCACCGGGCTCCAGGTCAGCGATACGCCCATCGTCACCATCGCACCATCGGACCCGAACAGCCCGAACACGTACCCCTGGCCGTGCCGCGGCGTCTACGCCGAGAAGGGCGGAAAGAAGCACCTCTACCTGGTGCAGTTCAAGGGCGCTGGCGCCCTCGACACCTCGGGACCACACCCGTTCTACTACATCAACCTCAGCGACGGCACCGCGACCACTCCGATGGACTCCTACAACGAGTGGGCGCTGAGGGACGTGGTGATTGACTCGACGGCGAGCAAGCTCGTCGCCGTCGACATGAACTGGTCCAAGAACGCGAAGGACAACGCCGTCGCCTTCGACCGACTGCTGCCCATCCCGCTGAACAGTGACGGCACGCCGGGCACCGTCGGTACTCCGGTGGTGACCGACCTGAAGAGCGACGACCAGTGCGGCTCGACCAACAACTGGCCGAGCGGGCTGGTCATGCACGACGTGGGCGGCAGCGAACGCCTCCTGGTGGGTCACAACGGCGGGGTCGCGGTCTACGATCCGAGCAACCTCTCGAAGGCGCAGGATCTCGACCTGCTCAGCTTCGGCAACCTCTTCAGCCAGGTCGCGGCATCTCCCGACGGAAACACGCTATATGCCATGCCGCAATGCAAGGCCGACAACTCCCAGCACAACTGGACGCTACCCTACGGCGCCAGCACGGAAGCGGCGGACAAGAACCTGGTCGCAATCCTGGATCCGAGCGGGAGCAGCCTCGCGGTGAAGACCACGACCATCGACGTCAACGGAGACGGCACGAACGACCACGGCATCGACCTCGACTACTATCGGATCAAGAGCTACATACGGAGCTTCGACACCACGATGTCGATCCCTCCGGTCGTGTACACCGGACCGCGCATGGTCGTGGGAAACTCGATGCTGTTCGTGCGTGGCACGGGGATCCAAGGGAATGGGAGCTCGAGCATTTCCTCGTCGGGACTTGGTCAGGTTCAAGACATCGGCTTCTTCGACTTGAGCAGCGGTGACGGGGTCGTCTTCGACCAGTACATGCCGTTCTTCGACGGCCTCAGCTCGAACGCCGGCGCGGGTCCCGGGATCTGGGGCTACGACGTGCGTCCAGGCAAGGAGAGCTCGGTGGGCGCGCTCTACTACATTCCCTAGACGCCGGGGAACCAGCCTGCTGGGCCCCTGATCCAGGCGGCGGCTCGCGCGGCAGCGCGGGCCGCGAGCCATTTGTATCGGCAGACCACGGATCCTCCTGGCTACCCGCGCTATGCTCGAGTCGAAGGGATGCAATCCGGAGAAGTCATTGCCGGACGCTACGAGATCATCGACCTGATCGGGTCGGGTGGGATGGGCGCCGTGTATTCGGCGCGCCACACGCTCAGTCAACGAGAGGTAGCGCTCAAGGTGATTCATCCTGGGATCTCCGACAGGCCTCGCGCCGTCACCCGCTTCGAGCGAGAGGCGAGCGCAGCGTCCAAGGTGGGTCACCCTGGCCTGGTTCAGGTGCTGGATGCGGGCCAGGATCCAGGCAGCGGCGCGCTATTCCTGGTGATGGAACTGCTTCGGGGGGAGACCCTGAAGCAATGGATCGGGCGACACCAGTCCCCCTCGTCCTACGCCCAGGCGCGAGGCTTCCTCGAGCTCTTCGCCGAGCTCCTCGAGCCGCTCGATGCGCTGCACGCCGCCGGGTTCGTTCACCGCGACCTCAAGCCGGAGAACGTCTTCATCACGGCACTCCCCAAGGGCGCCGGGCGCGTGAAGGTGCTGGACTTCGGACTCACACGCGAGGTGCACGCAGACTCCGAGACTCGCACGGGGACTGCGCTGGGAACACCGCACTACATGGCCCCAGAGCAATCCCTGAGCGCCAAGGATGCGACCCCCGCGGCAGACGTGTGGGCGCTGGGGGTGATGCTCTACGAGGGACTCGCAGGCACGCGACCCTTCGTTGGCGAGACGCCGAACGCCGTGCTGGTGGCGGCGTGCACGACGCCGTATCCGGCCATCCAAGACACTTGCCCGTGGCTTCCGAAGCCCCTGGTGGACTTGCTCGACGCCTGCCTGAGCAAACGACCCGATCTGCGCCTGCAGAACGCGGGAGCCGTGTTGGGCGGGCTCCGCCACGCGCTCGCGCAAGGCACCGGCGCGGCGCCGGCAGCGCTTCAGCGCGCTCCAGCGCGCGTGGCGACCGAGCCGTCACCCCCAGGGCCGAATCCTCACGGCAACATTGCCACGCTGAGCACACTCAGGTCCTCGAGCGACGGTGGACCCGGGGTGCCCCAGCTGCTCGCGCTCGACAACACGCTGCTGGCAGACACCTTGGAGGACGCAGCGCCCACCTCCGATGGCCGAACAGCAGACCCGTCACGCCATCGCGAGCCAGTGCAGCGCCGCTGGCGCTGGGTGGCGGCAGCTCCGGTGGGTGTGGTGGCGCTGGCGCTCGGCTGGCTTGCGTTTCCTCGCGGCTCCCGGAGCGAACCGGAGACAGCGCCGGCGGCGTCAGTGACAGCGGCCATCAGTGCAGTTGCTCCTGCGCCCGAGCGAGGCGAGCCGCAGGGAGCCGACGCGGACGAGATCAGCGGACGCGCCCCCAAGGTCGAGGCCCAGCCCGCCGCCCCCGCGACAGCCGCGGGACGCGCGCCCCGCTCGGGTGCTGCCGCCGCGAGCGCGGCTCCCACCGCGAGCGCTGCTCCCGTCGCGAGCGCCGCCTCCAACCGAGCCAGCTCGAAGCCTGAGGCCAGGACCGCTCCCCTCGTATCAGGCAAGCCCGCCGACGACGACCCTGGGTTCATGCGCGAGTGGAGCTCCCCCACGCAGGGCCACGAGTAGGCTGGTAGGCGCGCTCAGTCGAGCATCCCGAGGGCACGCAGCCGGAGGCGCAGTGCTCGCTCGGAGACCTCGAGCTCGGCCGCAGAGGACGCGAGATTGCCCTGGTGCTGCTCCAGCACCCGATGCAGCTCGGCTTTGGTGAGCTCCGTTGCTTTCCTCACGGAAGCCGACCGCTCCATCAGACCGTACAGCGTGCTCCTCGGTATGCCCAACGCGGCCGCAGCCGGGCCCACGGAGAACTGGTGGGCTCGCAGGGTCTCGAGCAGGTCAGCGTCGCTCACCTCTCGGCTCTCGCGACGCTCGGCCGCGCCTGCGGGATCCCTGACCGGCTTCCCCAGCTGCTCGAGCAGGCTGGCGTCGGCCTCGTACGATCCGCGGCCTCGGTTGGAGACCACCAGCTGCCGCACGACGTTCGCCAGCTCACGCACGTTGCCGGGCCAGTGGTAAGCCAGCATCGCCTGCATCAGGCTGGGCGGAAACCACGGCGCAGCTCTCGGATCCCAGCGCCCGAGACGAGCACCCTCACCGATACGCTCCAGCTCCTGACGCAGGAAGTCCAGCGCCAGCTCCGGGATGTCATCGCTGCGCGAACGCAGCGGTGGCACCTGAATCACGAACCCGCTGAGCCGATGGTAGAGCGCCGCACGGAACTTTCCAGATTCGATCATCGCAGGCAGGTCGGCGTCCGTCGCCGATAGCAGCCGCACGTCGGCGGAGCGCTCGGTGCTGCCTCCGAGGGGGGTGAAACAGCCGTTCTCGAGTACGCGCAGCAGCATCGCCTGGACGTCGAAGCCAAGCTCTCCGATCTCGTCGAGGAAGAGCGTGCCGGTGTCGGCGCGCTCGAACAGACCCGCGCGAGCCTGGTGTGCGCCGGTGAAGGCACCGCGGACGTGGCCGAACAGCTCCGAGGCCGCGGTCTCCCGAGTCGTCAGCGCCATGTTGAAGCAAACGCAGGGCGATTGCGCGCGGGGGCTCGCGTCGTGAATGGCCCGAGCGACGCGCTCCTTGCCTACGCCTGTTTCCCCACGGATTAGTACCGGCACGTGCAGATCGCTCACGCGCTGCACCGCTTGACGCAGTTCGTTGAGTCGGCTGCTTTGGCCCGTCAAGCCGAAACCCGGCCCGTGATGGTCGCGCTGTGCGACGAGGCGCAGACGTACCCGGCGCCCCAGCTGGAAATCGAACCCGGTGTCGCGGAGCTCGCCGTACGACACCGTCGCGTGCTCCAGGGGAGCCCCAGCGCCATCGCTCGCCACGCCTCTCGGCGCCGTGAGCTCGACGCCCACCTCCGTCGTCGCGATCCGGAGACCGTTGCGGCTGACGTGGGGATCTGCGAGCGGCGCGCCGCTCATCGAGTTTCCGCGGTGAAACGTTGGGGTCCCGCGGGACAGCTCGAACCGCTGACCCGCGTCCAGGGTCCCGAGGCGCGTCACCTCACCCCAGCGGCGCGCGTCACTGTGATACAGCACCCTGACGCACAGCTGCTCGAGGCTCGACTGCGCTCCGAGTCGCGCCTCGAACTCATCGCTCTTCAGTGTCTCGAGGTCGCCGCCCAGCTCCGAGAGCGTGTCCGCGCCAGGGTGCGCGGGGCGCGGCCCGTCGGAGTCGGAACTCATGACGCTGCTCTTTTCAGAGCGCCCTGGCCGCGTCAAGTCACGAACCGCGCGGACGCTGGTCAACCGAGCCACGTCTGGCTATGCAACGGGCATGGCGTGGCGCGACAGGCTGAGGTGGCTCGGGCTGAGCTTGCTCGGCGCCACCAGTTTCGCTCAGAGCGCTGCCGCGGAAGAACCTCGGGCCAGCGCCTCGGTCTCCACGACTCCGCTCACACCCCAGCAAACGGAGACGCGGGCCAAGGAGCTGTTCGAGCGGGGCAACCGTCTGCGAGCCGCGGGCGACTGTCAGCGCGCGATCGGCTTCTTCCTGGCCTCACGCGAGTTGCTCGCTGCGGTACCCAACACGCTCAACGCCGCTTACTGCCACTACGAGCTGGGACAGCTCGATGAAGCGCTGCTGCTCTATGAAGCCCTGCTCCTCGATCATGACGAACTGCTGGACGAGGGGTTGCGTGCGAAGCTCGAGCGACGCATCGCGGCGATCGTACCCAAGGTCGCGCGGCTCTCCGTGCAGCTGAACCGATCCGCCACGCTGGTGGTCGACGGGCGCAGCCGAGGCGAGCTGCCGAGCGCACGTTCGCTGGTGTTGATGCCTGGCAAGCACGAGGTGCGAGTCGTGAAGACTGGCTTCGAGCAGGCCACGCGCCAGGTGGAGCTGAAGGCGGGCCAGACTCGAACGCTGGCGATGCAACTCAGGCCGCTGACGCAGCGCGGAGTACTGCGAATTGCCCTGAGGAATCATCCGGGAGGTTCTGGCGCCGTCTGGCTGGATGGTGCACGAGTCGGCGACTTACCCTTCGAGGCGGCGCTGGCTCCGGGCAACCACTGGCTGGCGGTGGAGGTCGGGGACCGCGGCAGCGGACCGCAGCAGGTGGTCATCGTGGACGGCCAGGTCAGCCTGGTCGAGCCAGAGCTGCAGCCCCTGGGTCGAGGCGTACGCCTCAGCGTCCAGCCCGCCGAGGCTCAGCTGGTGCTCGACGGGACACCCCTGCTGGGCTCGACCTTCGCCGGCCGTCTTCCCCTGGGGAAACATCGGATCAAGGCGAGCGCCCCTGGCTACGTCTCTCGGGAGCGGGTGCTCCAAGTGGAGCCGGGTGACGGCCAGCTGCTCGCGCTCGATCTGGACGTGGACCCGGACCATCCGCGCTGGCGTCGCGAGGAAGCGAGCAGCGTGCGGGTCGGAGCCCGGGTGCGAGGCATGTTCGGCGCGGGTCTCGGCAGCGGCCCCGAAGCCTCCGCGGACGACACCGGCGGTGCCAGGGGCGCTTGGATCGGCGCACAGCTCGACTACCAGCTCCCCAGCGGGCTCTTGCCCTTCGCGAGCTTGGGCTACGGCTGGCTGTCGACGCAGAGCTCCCGCCGCATCGATCAGGACGTCGGCAGTGCGAACGAGCTCAGCTATCAGCTCGAGGATGAAGCCGAACTCCGCGGCCCCTGGGTCGCCGCCGGCCTCGGCTACTCGTGGCAGCTGGCAGACTGGGATCTCGTCGCAGCGCTGAGCGCCGGTGTGATCTTCGCGGGGATCGATCTCACCACCAGCGGGTCCGCCGTGCGCGGCGCCGAAACGGCCCCGATCCGCGTCGAAGGCAGCGACCGAACACGCGCAGCGATCGCGTTCCTGATGCCCGAGATCGAGATCGCCTATCGCATCGGACGGCTGCGAGTCGGGCTCGGGCTGGGCGCGTTGGTGTCTCCCATTGGCGGTCCGGACAACGGCCGTGGGGACGTTGGACCGATTCCCGACGGCAACGTGGACTGCGCTCGGGTTCCCACCCCGGTGGCCTGCGCCCGGAGTTCCAGCGCCACGCGTGAAGAGCTGAGCGTGGGCCGCTTCGTGCTAGTCAGCCCCAGCGTCGGCATCTCCTGGATCTTCTGAGCTGGGGGTGAGGTCCGCCGTGGCGACCCAAACCGCCACGTCTCCCCATGGTGGCAGGCTCAGAGACAGCTCGCTCCTCGACTCTCCTCGAGCGATCACCGGGAGCTGAACGGACCGCACGACGCGTCCCACCTGGTCGCCCCGAGCGTCGTAGATCGCAGCGCCCGTCCGCACGGACACGCGCGGCGCCGAGTCTGCTCCTCGCCCATAGCCGCCGGTTTCGGCGAGCTTGACGGAGCCTGCCCGGGAAGCATGGTGCACTCGAGCGGACCTCACCCAACCCACCAACCTCAAGTCCGAGGACGCGTACTCGACCAGGGAGAAGTCGCCCATGCGATCCAGCTCACGCACCAGTCGCACCTCTGGGCTCGCTTCGCAGCCAAGGGGCGGCCCCCCCGGCGCGAGGGAGAACTCGCTGTCCGCTTCGAGCTCCAGCGACCCGAGCGCCGGCTGCTGAGGTTGATAGACCAGCCCCAGGCTCGGCTTGGGCAGGTAGCCATCGCATCTCAAGTCGGAGTCCTCGAACTCCACGCGGAAATACTTCGTGGTGCGTGCCCTCACCTCGACCCGGGCTCCTGGCCGCAAGAAGACGCCCGCGCGTCGGTCCGCCTTGGGTAGCGGATCCACCAGCAGGCGCGCCTCGCGTGTGACCCGCGACGCGAAGTCGTGCCGAGGCACGTAGACCAGGACCACGGCGCCTCCATCCGCCAACGCCACGCGCAAGTGGCGCTCGTGGCGCTCCACCACCACCAGCTGCAGGGGCACCTCCACGGTCCGCTCGGCCTCAACCAAGGCGGGGCCGTCTGGCTCGAAGTAGATCTGGCCGGCCACCGCCAAGCTCGCGCGGTCCTTGAAGCGTGAGGTGTAGTCTGGTTCGAGCGTCAGCGCGGGGTTCGCCGAGGCTCGCGGGGCCTCGGGCAACACGGTCGGGGGCTCCTGGTCGACACGAATCGGCGCCGCCGGCGGGACGGCAGAGGGCCGAGAGGCGCATCCACAGAGCAGCAGCACCAGGAGCCCGCCGCGCCTCCAATCGCTGCCCCTGCTTCGACCGAAGAACATGTGGCTGGAGCCTACAGCCTGCGACCCCAATCGCGTATTAGGAAGGCGTGGGGAAGGATTCTCAGGCAGCCGGGGTGACGCGACTGCGCACCTTGCTGGTGCTGCGCGAGCTGCAGAACGGGCGCGTCATCGCCCATCCGCTCAGCGCTCCGGAGCTCGCCAGCATCGGCATCCGTGAACGCGTGCTCGAAGAGCAAGAGCTGTTCCTGGGACGCTATCTGGTGGAGCAAGACGCGGCGACGCTCAGCAACTTCACGGTGCCAGAGGGTTGTGAGCTGGTGGTGATCCCGATCGACCTCCAGCGCAGCGACCTGCCTCACGCCTCGCGCATCCCGACTCCGATCGACGTCTACGGCGTCGTGATACCTGATCCACGCGGCAAATGGGTGGACATCATCTCGCCCCACCACACGGTGTTCGTGGGTCGAGACGAAGATCTGCAGGAGGTGGTGCAGAGAGAGATCGAGCGCGTGATCGCGGCACTCGACCCCGACCCCGAGCAAACGCTGGCGCTCTTCCCTCCGGCGCTCGGCTGTAGTCTCCAGCAGATCGAGGTGGAGATCGAGCGCGACGCCAGCGCTCCCGGTGGATCGGTGGCGCGACGCCGCGCCCTGCTCTCGGAGCGCGAACACAAGAAGCAAGCCCTCGAGGTGCTGGCCTCGGTAGCCGAGCTGTGGACCGACTCGAGGCGGGCGCTGCGCGACGCGGCAGCGCCAGGTCGCACGTTGCGCCCGCCGCTGCTCTATCGAGAGCGGGAACAACGGCAACTCGCGTCGTTGCTCGAGTCTCCCCAGCGCTCCAGCGTGCTCCTCGTCGGCGAGGAGCTGGCCGGACGCCAGGCGCTACTCGAAGACTGGTACGCGGCGCGCGCGAGGGCAGGACACGAGACGCGGATCTACTCCACCAGCGCCGCGCAGCTGATCGCCGGAATGAGCGCGCGGGGTCAATGGCAGGCTCGCCTGGCCCGTGTGCTCGAAGCCGCGGAACACCTCGACGCGACGCTCTACTTCGACGACTTGGCGGATCTCTTCGGCGACCACAGCGACGGCCACGTGGACATCCCGAACGCCATGCTGCGTACGCTCCAGGACGCCAAGGTACGCGTCGTAGGACGCATCACACCGCAGGTCCTGGACGCGTTGGAACCTCGGAGCGTGAGCTTCTTCAACGCGTTTCACCGCGTGCGAGTCGCGCCGCTGGACGTCGACCAGACGACGCATATTATTTCCTCCAGGATACAGGCTGACAGCGAACACCGAGTGCGGCTGGAGCCCAGCGTCGCCAGGCTCCTGGTGCAGCTGGTGGAGCGCTACCAGCCGTACCGCGCCCTCCCTGGCAAGGCGATTGGCTTCTATCGACAGCTGCTCGACGCCCACGCCCGGATCACCGCCGACGAACACCTGCTGGAAGCCTCCAGCGTGCAGCGCTGGCTCTCGCGCCAGACGGGCATACCGGAGGCGTTGCTGCGCGAGGATCTCCCCCTGGAGGTCGAGTTCGTGGAAGGCAAGCTCGGCTCTCGACTGATCGGTCAGCGCCCCGCCGTGCGTGCCGTCGCGGAAGCGATGAGCGTCGTGAAGGCCGACCTGCAGCCGAGCGGGAAACCCCTGGCGAACCTGCTGTTCGTGGGCCCGACCGGCGTTGGCAAGACGGAGCTGGCGCGAAGCCTGGCGAGCTTCCTGTTCGGCTCGGCCGAGCGCGTGCTGCGGTTCGACATGAGCGAGTATCGCGACGCGTCGGCCGCGGAACGATTGATCCACGGTACCCAGAGTCAGGAAGGATTGCTCACTCGCGAGGTGCGTAGGCAGCCGTTCTGCGTATTGCTCCTGGACGAGATCGAGAAGGCCGGCCCCGCCGTCTTCGACCTCTTGCTCGGGGTCCTGGGTGAGGCGCGCCTGAGTGACGCCAACGGCCGCACGACGTATTTCCACAACTGCCTGATCATCATGACCAGCAACCTGGGCGTGACGCACTCGACCCAGGGCCTCGGCCTGGTGAGGGCCGAGCGCGACGCACACTCCAGCTACCTGCGTGCCATTCGAGAGCATTTCCGCCCAGAATTCATCAACCGCCTGGACCGTGTGGTGCCTTTCAGTCCGCTCGGTCAAGGCGAGATCGAAGCCGTGCTGCGGCTCTTGCTGAGCGGCGCCAGCAAACGCCGGGGCTTTCTGGAGCGGGGCGTGGAGCTACAGCTGTCGCCGGGAGCGAGCGCGTCCATCGCCGAGCGGGGCTATTCGCCGAGCTACGGCGCGCGCGCGTTGCGCCGCGAGCTGGAGGACCGTGTGCTGGCGCCGATCGCCGGCCTGCTCAGCCACGTGGGGGCCGAGGCCAAGGGCAGCCAGGTGCACGTTCGCCTCGCCGGCGAACCCACGCAACCCAACGTGTTCAAGCGAAGCCAGGCGGCCGATCTGCATTTCGAGTTGGTGCGCAAGGGCGGCCGCAAGGCGGCGAAGAGCGAGCTCTCGAGCTACCTCGAGATCAGCGAGCTGGCGGAGCTTGGGCGTCGCTGGCTCGACTTCGATCCAATCGACGATCTGAGGTCCCGCATCGAGTACCTGCGCAGCGAGCTCAGTCAGATGGCACGCAACCGGAGCGCACGACAGCATCAGCTGCGGGGCGCGCAGCAGGAGCGCCTGCACAGGGAGCTCGGTGACCTGGAACGGATCTGGGAACGCGTACGCATCCCTCAAGACGAGCTCGAAGCCTTGGAAGAGCTGGCCTTCTCTTCCTTGGTGGTCACCGACTCGCCAGATCCCGAGGCCGCGGAAGGCTTGCGTGTGGACGCGTCTCACGCGGCGGAGGCGCTCGAGCGAGGTCTCGTGCCAGCGTTTCTTGCGCGCCTGGTCGGGCGAGATCAGATCCTGCTGCTGGCCCGCGAGCTGGACGCGAATCTCGCCCTGAATGAGTGGTGGAACGGGTTCGAGGACACCTGCCGCGAACGAGGATGGCAGGTCTCCGTGCATCCGCCGGCGAGCGTCAAGCCGGCCAAGTCAGGCTGGCCCCAGGACTGCTACTGGTCGGACCCACAGCCCGCTTCGTGGCTCGACGCGCTGCTGGCGGACACCAAGCGCAAACCGGCGACGCTGCTGCTCGCCGTCAAGGGGCGCCTCGCCGGGGCCCTGCTCACGCTGGAACAAGGACTGCAGAGCTTCACCAGCCAGTCCATCCAGGACCATTCGAGGACCCTGCAGCTGATTCGCATGAGCAGCCGCGTCGCACCCGACAAGACGGTCTGGTTGCACCCGAAGATGCGCCCGCCGGCGACGCTGCCCTTCGACGTCTTGAACAAGCACCCCCGGGTGCGAACGCACCAGATCCGCGAGCGCTACGTCAAGCTGACGCCGCCGCTGGCCGACGTGAGCTACGTGGACTCCAACTACTGGGCGGAGCTCGATCGAGTCGCCTTCCGCATCCTGATTCATCAACTCGGCGAAGGCGCTGACCTGCACGACCTGATCGCAACCACGTGGGCTAGCTGATGCACTTCTCGATTCCCGTCTACCAGCAACGTGAATCCCGCGGCTTCACGCTGACGTGTGTCGGCTTGAACGGACAGCTGATCGAGCACGGCGGAGCAAACCTGGTCAAGGCCGAGGCAGCGCTGATCAAGAACCTGAAGGCGCTGATTCAAGCTGCCGACCCCCTCGACCTGGAGCGCTTCGATAGCAAGCGCGGGACCGACCTCGTCCGTATCCACCTGGAAATAAAGGTGGGGGCGAGCAGGGCGGCGCTGAGCGGTCGCTTTCCCATCATCCTCGAGCCGCGCTGGGTGGGGGGAGAGCGGGAGCTGGTCATCGCGTATCATCCCAGGATCCCGCAGAAGTGGTTTCCGTTGCGCGACGACGAACCCCTCGAGTCCCTCGCGGCGCGCTACTTCAGCAAGGCCTGGGCGGACGTGGACCCTCAGCTGCTGGATCGCCTGGAGACCAACGGCAAGGACCGCCTCTCGAAGGTGGCCTTCAACGCGGAGCCCAAGAGCCCGTTCGCAAACCTGAAGCGCACGACGAGCGTCTGGTCGGACCTGGAGTTCGATGAAGAGCGATCGGGCAAACCCAAGGTCCGACAGGGGATGCGCGTTCTGCATCGCATCGCGGAGGATCTGACCGCGCGACAATCGGGCCTCACCCCCCGACCCTCCTCCCACCATCCGCTGCGAGACGATCTCGCGCACCTGGTGTGTGGACCTCAGAAGCACAGCGTGCTCCTGGTCGGAGACTCCGGAGTCGGAAAGACCCGCACCATCCATCAGCTGGTGCACGACCTCCTGGAGGCAGACGACTACCCCACCCATCGCAATCTGGATCGCGTGTTCCACGTGTGGAAAATGTCGGGGCAGCGCCTCATCGCAGGCATGAGCTACATCGGCGAGTGGGAAGAACGCGCCGTTCAGGTGCTGCAGGACTGCGCGGAACACAAGGTCGTGCTGTACATCGACGACGTCCACGCCTTTGGACGCATCGGACGTCACCGGGGGTCGAGCCGAAGCCTGGCTGACTTCTTCGCCGGCCCGCTGCAGCGCAATCAACTCACCATGCTCGCGGAGTGCACTCCGAGTCAGCTGGAACGCCTGGAGTACGACGCACCATCCTTCGCGGGCGCGTTCACGCGCCTCAACCTGACGCCATGTGACACCGGCAAGAGCTTGATGCTGGCCTTCCAGGAGGGACGCGCGCTGGGCCACGGCGAGCGGGTGCGAGTGGATCCGTTCGCGTTGCGCAGCCTGGTCGAGCTCGGCTCGGCGCTGCTCAGCGGCTCCGAGCTGCCTGGACGCGTCATGGATCCCCTGGAGGGAGTGATTCGCGCCGTCAGCGACCCCGATCAGAAGAGCGTGCGTGAGGTCCGTGCCGAGCACGTACTCGAGCACCTGTCGACGCTCACCGGGCTCCCAGTACGGCTGTTCGAAGCCACCACGACCCTCGATGGCGAGCACGTCTCCGAGCAGCTGCGCCGCCGCGTCATGGGCCAAGCCGAGGGCGTCCGCGCCGCCACAGACCTGATCCTGCGTATCCGTGCGGGCTTGACCGACGCGAATCGCCCGTACGGAGTGTACCTGCTGACTGGCCCCACCGGCACCGGCAAGACGGAGCTGGCCAAGGCGATCACGCAGTACCTGTACCGCGACGACGCGCGCCTCGTGCGCCTCGACATGGGCGAGTTCTCCGGACCCGACGCGGTGATGCGTCTGATCGGCGACCGCTACTCGCCCCGAGGAATGCTGACGGCGCCGCTCCAGGCGCAGCCGTTCAGCGTGGTGTTGCTCGACGAGATCGAGAAGGCGCATCCCTCGGCGCTCTATCTGTTGCTCCAGGTCTTCGACGCCGGGCGACTCACGGACGCGGCGGGAGTGACCGCTGACTTCTCGCGCTCGGTGGTGCTGATGACCTCCAACCTCGGCGCCAGCTCGCGCGCACCCGTCGGTTTCGGTGACGCCAGCTCGCGAATCCTCGGGGATATGTCGAGGGCCGTGCGCGAGTTCTTCCCGCCGGAGCTCTTCAACCGCATCGACCGCGTCGTACCCTTCACGCCGCTGACCCGAGAGGTCGCCGAGAGCATCGTCGAGGCGGAGGTCTCGAAGCTGCTCGGCCGGCGCGGACTCACCGACAACGACTGCTTCGTCTTCGTGCACAAGGGAGCCCTGCGCCAGGTGGTGGACGCCGCCTTCGAGTCGCGGGACGGCGCGCGGGGCGTGAAGCGTTTCCTGGAGCGCGAGATCACCAGCCTGCTCACCGATGCCCTGGCCAGCGGGGGGCGCGCGAAGCTGCGTGTGTTCCGCGTGTACTTCGCCGAGGGTCGCTACCAGTTGCTCAGCGAGCAACTGGAGCAAGCCGCCAACGACGGCAAGGAGCCGCCGCTCGGGCGCCTGCTGAACGCCACGGTGAGCGAGCTCTCCGATGAGCTGCCGCAGTCCCTGGCCGCGCTGGACGCGCTGCTGGCTGGCGGCGCTCTGAGTCGCCTTGCGAAGAAGATCGCGGAGCTGACGAGCAAGGCCTCCGGCGCGAAGTTCAGCGGGGAAGCCAGCGACGCACTCTTTCACACCGATGCGCTCAGGACGGAGCTGGTCGAGCTCCACGATCGCCTGGAGCGCATGGTGGGGCGACGCTCCAACGCGAACGCGGGCGCCACTCGAGAGTTCGGACAGCGCACCCCTCACGGGCGCGATCGGCGGATGCGACTGCCCCGCGGGCACTCGGACATCCGCCGCAGCTTCAGCGCCCGCGGCGCCCAGCACGAGCTGTTCGAGTTGCACGCTCGGGTGCGCTTCCTCGGCGAAGCGCTGGCCAAGCTCGAGGACTCCTCCCGGCACCGGGTGTTGATTGAACTGTCGCAGATCGGCCGCGAGCGACGCCGACTGGAGCAGCAGGACCAGGGAGGCTTGCTGCTCGCGCTGACACGCGCGTTCGGTCAGGGCTTTGGGGAGCTGGCGGAGTTCAGCGCTCGGCTGAAAGACGGCCGGGTGCGCCACGGCGACGACCCAGGCGCGCTCGCCGAGCTGACGCAGATCTCGGGCGGCAGCATCGAGCACCTGGTGCTGAAGATCGTCGGACCATTGGTCTACGATCGTTTCTCTGGGGAAACAGGCACCCACGCCTGGACCACCACGGCCTTCGGCTCCGAGCTGGTGCGCGTGGTGGTGAGCCGCCTCCAGGAAGACGTGCCCTGCGGCGCGCTGATCGAAGCGCACCTGGAGCAGATCCTGCGCTTCGAACGCGCTCTCGACGAAGGTCTCACCCCAATCCCGGAGAACCCGCTGCGCCTGCTCCCGATGGTGCGTAGACTGAGCTTCGATCCGCCACTGGATAGCGAGGACTCCGAGCGCGCTCCGCTGCTCATCGAGGACTACCGCCTGGGATACGTCGAGGAGATCTCCACGCGCAACCTGGAGGACGCCATCCGGCGCTGCCTGTGGCTCGGGGTGGGTACCAGCGCCGAGGAGGAACGATGAACGCGCCGAGCCTGCGCGTCTACATGGTACGCCACGCGGATGGCGGACGGATCGGGTTCGCCATGCGCAAGCAGGAGCTCCTGTTCGACGCGCCTCCGCCAGCTGCCTTCGGCAGCTCGAACCAGGAGGTGCTGGACCAGCTCGAGCAACAGCTCTTGGGTCGACTGACCAGCGGAGACGACGTCCAGCGCTACCTGTGGGACGACGAGTTCGCGATCAATCGCATCCGGGTCGAGGTGCACCCGGCGACCTTCGTGGACAAGCAAGCGGTCGTGGGCAGGCGCAGCATTCCAATCGAGCTGTGCTACGCCTGGAGCAAGCTCTCCACGGGTGCTTTCCGCGTGGTCTTGCCCCGGTTTCGCTGGTGGTTCTTGGTCGAGGAGCTCGGGCTCGCCCCCGAGGTCATTCGGCGCGCCGTGGCGACCGCCCTGGTCGGCGCACAGGCCGCCTGGGCGTATGAGTTTCGTGCCGCCCACGAGGAGTACGTTCTCCCTTGGGAGCCGGCGACCATCCTCCGCGGCGCCAGGCAAGGCGCCGCGCCGACAGGCGAGATGGAAGACAGCGTCAGCGCCAAGGTCTGCACCGAGTGGGTGGAAGAGGCCGCGCGCCGACGTCTCGCTCAGCCCCTTGGCGGCCATCCCCTGGACAACGAGCTGACACGCATCGTGGGGCTGAAGAAGCTGCCTTCGCTGGCGGTGATCGGCGCGCCAGGTAGTGGCAAGACGACGCTGGTCAAGCGCCTGGCCTTCGCCGCGCTGGCCCGCAAGCGCGCAGATCGGCCCGCGCCCCGGCTCTTCGAGACGAGCGCGGACCGGCTACTCGCCGGGATGATGTACGTCGGGATGTGGCAAGAGCGCGTGTTCGCCCTGATCAGCGAACTCAGCGACGAGCACGCGTGGCTCTACATGGGCTCGCTCTCCGAGGTGGTTCAGCGCTCCTTCGACGGCAGCAGCATCGCGCAGATGCTGGCCCCGCCCGCGATCCGAGGAGAGCTTCCGCTGATCTTCGAGGCGACCTCGGAGGAGTACGCCGCCGCCAAGCTGAGCGCGCCCGCGTTGATCAATCGCCTGAAGGTGCTGCGCGTGGAGCCACCGGATGACGTCGATCTGCTGTCCCTCGTGGACACCGGAATCGGTCGCCTGGGTCTCTCCAGCGAACCCGCCGCGCGACGTCGCTTGATCGAGCACCTCGATGCTTTCCGTAGGGATTCTGAGTTCCCGGGCAAGGCATTCGCCTTCATGGCCTGGCTCGGCAAGCAGTCGGTGGCTCAGGAGCGGGCCCGGAGCAGCCCGCTGGGGCCCGAGCAGATGAGTCGACTGTTCAGCGACTACTCGGGGTTGCCGCTACGCCTGATCAGCGACGCCTATTCGGCGACCACCGCGGAGATCTCCGAGGACCTGGCTCGGAAGGTGATCGGACAGCCGGAAGCCGTGCGGGCGGCGGCGCGCGTGGTGGCGCGCCTCAAGGCCAAGCTGAACGACCCCGAGCGGCCCCTGGGTAGCCTGCTCCTGGTGGGACCGACGGGCGTCGGCAAGACGGAGCTCTCCAAGCGCCTCGCCGAGCTGATGTTTGGTAGTCCAGAGCGCCTGGTGCGCTTCGACATGGGTGAGTTCAGCTTTCCGGGCTCAGCGAACCGACTGATTCAGGTTGGGCGGGGCGTGAGAAGCCTCGCGGAGCAGGTGCGACGCCAGCCGCTGAGCGTGGTCCTGCTGGATGAGATCGAGAAGGCCCACTCGGAGACGTTCGATCTGCTGCTGGCGGTGCTCGGAGAGGGACGACTCAGCGACGCGCTGGGGCGCCTGGTGGACTTCCGCAGCTGCCTGATCTTGATGACCTCGAACCTGGGCGCCGGTGTCCAGCGCGTCGGCGGCTTCGGCAAGCACGAGCAAGCAGCGGGCGACTTCCAGGGCGCGGCGCGCGACTTCTTCCGACCCGAGTTCTTCAACCGAATCGATCAGGTCGTGAGCTTCCGGCATCTCGACGAGGCCGATCTGCTGCGCGTGGTCCAGCT
Organism: Polyangiaceae bacterium; assembly: GCA_041389745.1. Lineage (GTDB taxonomy): Bacteria > Myxococcota_A > Polyangia > Polyangiales > Polyangiaceae > JAHBVY01. The sequence goes on along the minus strand of JAWKRF010000016.1, from coordinate 140,502 downwards.
CGAGCTCTCGCACGTCGAGATGCGCACGGGGCTGAGGAACCGCGGGATCCGACTGGACGTGGATGGTGAGGCGATGCGCCTGCTGAGTCGGCTGGGTTACGACCCGAAGTACGGCGCGAGGCCGCTCAAGCGCGTGGTCGAGGAGCTGGTCGTCACGCCGCTCGCGGCGCATCTGGCTCGGCACCCCAGCGCCCGGGATCTCGTCGTACGCTACGCAGCGCGTGAGGGCAGCCTCGAGCTCCGAGTGCAGCCTCGCTAGCGTTCTGGCGCGCAGTCGGCTGCGCCCCCATCGGGCCTGGCCAGCGCGCTCACGCAACTCCCACCAGAGCTTCAGCGGGGTCGAGATCGATCGAGCGAACGAATCTTCTTCACCAGCAGAGGCGCCACGTTCGGGTGCTTGTTGAGATCCGGGTTGGGCGGCATCTCCGACGAGTACCCCATCGCCGCGCCCCCAAGCAGGATCACCGCCTCCAGCTCGTCGTCCTTTTCCTCCTTCTGCCACTCGGGATCGGTGAAGTTGCGGGGCGGCGTCTTGAGTGTGTGCGCCGTCGGTCCGTCTCCATGACCGAGCTTTCCGTGGCACTCCGCGCAGCGGTTGGTCCACAGATCCTGCGCCAGCTGTTCATCCTCGGTCTGTGGGGAACCGTCGGGCCAGGGCTTTGCGCGCTGACATCCAAAGGTCAGCGCAGCGAGCCAGAGCGCCACCGCGACGCGTCCTCGGAGAGGCGCGAAGGGAGCGAGCGTTCCGTGGTTTCCTCCGCGCATGGTCTCCCCCATACCGCATCTCGGGGCGAGCGCACGACGACACTCCAGTTCTTTCGCGGGGTCTTTCATGCAAGCAGTGCTGTTTCTGACGCTCGAGGCCCGAACTGACGCAAGTACGGCCCCACGGGTGTCACGCATGAGCCGTGCTCATGCCTGGGCATCGCGAGGTCGAGGGGGAGCGCGGGGTCGAGGGGGACGTGACTCGAGCCGCCGCGTCCCGTCGGCAGCCACACCCGTTTCGTTCCCGTGCGGTAATCTGGGCCACCGAGCCCGAGGGAGCCGCGATCGCGCGCTCCGACGCACGCGCACCTTTGCGTGCCTGACCTCCGCTGACCCGGGCACCAGGAGCGAGCCCCGCGCCCACGCGCAGACATGGCCGCACTGATTTCCTGCCGCACGGCAACACAGCGAGAGCCCAGTGACGTCCTCTGTGGCCGATTCGGCCACTCTCACCCGGTTCGGCCAGGCATGTCGGCTACAGTCGACACCAGCCTGGCCTGCAGACGACGGTCGCCGCGCTCGAGGATGAGACGAGTATTTCAGCACTGAAAGGTCGTTGTTCGCGAACCTGCGGAACCACGTGGGGGCCCCCATGGCATGGCCTGTGCTCTAGGCCGAGCACTATGGCAATGCTACGGGGGAGAGTCCTGTGGGCCTTCAGGGTCTTCTTGCAGGACCGGGGACTGGCACCACGATGCCGCGTCACGCACACCGACTGGGACGATCAGACCGAGCTGATGGCTCACACCGCGCGTCGTCTGGATAGCTTCCAGTCTCGCCTCTCACCGCGCGCCCAGGCGGCGTTGATCGAGGCGGAAGTGCCCGAGTGGATCGACGCGAAGCTGTGCGCCGAGCTGGTCACGGCGTTTGGTGAGATCGAGGGCATCAGCGGCGTCCGGGAGCTGGGAGCCTTCGCGGCGGACCTGCTCGTCGACCCGGCCTCCGAGCCCGACCCACGCCGTGTACTGGTCCGTATCCTGGACTTGATCGGTGAGCTCACCCACGACTACGAGGTCCGCTTCGAGCCCCTCCGCCGGGTCGCTGGACGGCTGCACCTGATGGCCAGCGGGCTCAGCCAGAGCGAGTTCTGCGCGGAAGCCTGGGCGGCGGCGGTGCAGGCAGTGCTTCGCCGGAACTGCAGCCACGCGTGGACGTTGATGGAGGACGTGTTCGTCACTCGCGAGGGCTCCACCACGACCATCCTGTGCCAGTGGACGACCGCGAACGACGGCGAGGCCCGTTGCGCCTGAGCGTGTCGCCCTGGAGGCTGGCGCTGCGCGCCTGACGGGGTCTCAGCGTCTGAGGGCGCTGAGGGGAACCAGGCTTGCCTCGGCGGCGGGCGCGGCTACTTGCGTCGCGTCCCTCACCCCCGAACCTGGATCCGTGACCGACGTGGCTCGTTCGGCGCCGTCGAGCCACGGGTCGGAACCCGAGGCGGCTTGCTCACCGAATAGCGCGCGATCCAGCAGGTGAGTGGCGCGAACGTTGCCCAGCGCCGCGAGCAGGTTGCCGCGGACGTTCGCGTTCTCCTCGGCTAGCTCGGCGATCAGACGCTTGACGCGCTGGCGCTTGAGGTTGTCCTGGGAACCGCACAGATCGCAAGGAACGATGGGGAACTGCATCAAGGCGGCGTACTCGCCGATGTCCGTCTCCGCGCACTCGAGCAGCGGTCGGATCACCACGTTTCGTCCGTCGTCGGACTCCAGGCGCGCCGGCATGGCCTTGATCTGCCCGCTGTAGAGCAGGTTCAGGAGCAACGTCTCGATGGTGTCTTCACGGTGGTGGCCCAACGCGATCTTGGTGCAGCCAAGCTCGACCGCGACGTTGTAGAGGATCCCTCGGCGCAGCCGTGAACACAGGGAGCAATAGGTGCGCCCCTCGGGGATCTTCGACTTGACGATGGAGTACGTATCCTCACGGATAATACGGTAGTCGAAGCCGGCGGCCTCGAAGTAGCCAGGCAGGACCTCGCTCGGAAAGCCCGGGTGCCCCTGATCGAGGTTCACGGCGACGAGCGAGAAGGGAAACGGCGCACGCTCACGAATGCGTGAGAGCAGCGTGAGCAGGCTCATCGAGTCCTTGCCGCCACTGACTGCCACCAGCACGCGATCGTTCGGCTCGAGCAGGTTGAAGGCACGGCTGGTCGCTGCCAGCTGGCTCAGCAGGCGCTTCTCCAGGCGCCGCAGGCGGGCGCTGGCACTGTCCAGGGTGGAGCTAGGCGGTTTCACGATCGGCGCCAAGCTATCACGCGAGACCCGCCGCGCACCCTGGAAGGCCCTTCTCTTTTCGTGGCAGATGCCGGACCCTGGCGAGCGCCCATGGCCAAGCCATTTCACCAGGGTCGCTACTCGGAGCTGCCGGAGCGGCCACGCCGCCCCCACGACTATTTCGAGCTGCCTTCCCGGCGCTTCGAGCTCGACTCGAAGCGCTTTGGTCAGCACCACGTCTATCTGAAGCAGCTGGGCAGCGGTCCACCGCTGCTGCTCGTGCATGGCTTGATGACCAGCTCATATTCGTGGCGCTACGTGCTCTCGCCCCTCGCCGAGCGCTTCACCGTGTATGCGCCGGACTTGCCCGGCGCGGGACGCACCGACATGGTTCTGAGGCGGCGTGACGGCGAACTCTACTCCGCGGAGTCGCTCAGTGACTGGATCCGGGAGCTGGTCCATGCCCTGGGCATCCAGGGCTGTGCGGCGGTCGGCAACTCGCTCGGCGGCTATCTGTGTCTGCGCGCCGCGCTGGCGGAGCCGAAGCTGTTCTCGCGCCTGGTCGACGTGCACTCGCCGTTTCGACCAGAGGCGCGCCTGTACGCGCTGCGCGCCGCGCTGAGCCTGCCAGGCGCACAGCGAGCGCTCGCGCTGCTGATCCGTCGCGATCCTCAGCGCTGGGCCCATCGCAACGTCCACTACTTCGACGAGAGCCTGAAGTCGCTGGAAGAAGCGCGGGAGTATGGCGCGCCTCTGGGGACGCACAGCGGGGTGAAGGCGTTCATCCAGTACCTGGTCCATGCAGTCGATCCTCGCGGATTCAAGGATCTGCTGCGGGAGCTGGCCCAGCGAAGGCGACGGAAGCTGCCGTTCCCGATCCCGCTGATGCTGATCTATGCGGATCGCGACCCGATGGTGAAGCCGATCAACGGCGTGGTGCTACACCACCTGGTCCCCGACGCACGCTACGAGGTGCTGAAGGATGCTAGCCACTTCTCCCACGTCGACGCGCCGGAGCGCACCCTGGAGCTGCTACTGAGCTTCCTCGGGGATTCGACGCCCGGCTAGCTCCGCGGCCCCCGATCGGCTACTGCGAGAGCAGGCCAAGGTCGCTGCAGATCCCCGCCTGAGAACCCCGCGGCTTCCCGCCCTCGAACTCGAGCTTGCAGGCCTGAGGGTGAGCGAGGCTCTGCGCGAACTCGATCGCGATGGGCTGACTCCAGTCACGCGCGCCGTCCACGCGGGCGCGGATCACGCCCTGCTTGTCTATGAACCAGGTCTCGGGATAGAGCTTGGTGCCGTACTTGTCGAGGACCATGTCGGCGCCGGAGTCCACGAAGACCGGAAACGGCACGCCGTCCGGCAAGACGGACTCCAGGGTCGCCTTGGCGTCGTCCACGCTCTCGTCGGTCGAGAGGGTGAGCAGCACCACGTCCTTGCCGCGACTCTTCAGGATGTTGGCGAGCTCAGCCAGGCTTGGCAGTTCCTCGAGGCAAGGCCGGCAGGTCTTGCTCCAGAAGTTGAGGATCACGACCTTGCCCCGGTAGTCCGAGAGGCGTCCCATGCCCCCGCTGACCAGGGGCAGCTCGAAGTCGGGAGCCAGTCGGTTGCGTGCGGCGTAGTCAGGGTTCAGCGCGCACATCGGGGTGCACAACTTGCGCTGCTCGCCGTCGCGCGCCGTGGCCCCGAAGGAGTAGACGCCGAGCGCAGCGATGAGGATGAACACGAGCTGTGCGAGCTGTGCGGGCTTCATTCCGACGCTGGGTCTAGCACGAGATCCGCCCAGCGCAGAGCGAGCTTCCGTTCACACCCCTCGCGCCACCGCTCAGGCAGGAAAAGCAGCAAGCCGCGAGCAGCGATCCCAAAGCCCGGACTCCCGCCGTTGGCCGCGGAGCCCGGGCCGCGAGAGCCTCAGTTGTTGCGACAGATCTTGTAGCCGCTCTCGAGGATGTCGCTCTGGGCGCAGACCTGGTTCGAACCGCACTCGCTCGGGAAGGCCCCGCACACGGTCACCTCGCCGTTGCCACAGGAGTTCTTGCAGCTGAGCCTATCGTAGACGGTCCGCTGCCCTCCACCGATACCGATGGTCTGCACCTCGCCACAGCAGTGCTGCCCCATCTGACAGTCCTCGGGACCGTTGCAGGTGATGTCGTTCTTGAGGTCCTGGAAGCCGTTCCCATCGCAGTCATCGTTCTCGCCGATGCATTTCCCCGTGGGGTTCCAGCCGTACCAAGGCACGCAGCACTTGTTGCCTTGATCCACACGGCAAGCACCGCCGTTGCAGGTGACCACGCCCGGATCGCCGAGGACGCCACCAGTTCCAGCGGTTCCAGTGCCTCCAGTGCCCGCCGTGCTCGTGCCACCCGTGCCCGCGGTGCTACCCCCGGTCCCGCCGGTGGTGCTCGTCCCTGCTGTGCCGGTGCCCGCAGAGCCGCCGCTGCCCGCGACCGCGCCACCGACGCCGCTACCGCCCGTACCTCCGCTGGTCCCGCCAGCGCTGGTTCCGCCTTCACCCGTGCCGCCCGAGCCGGCGATGCTGGAGCCACCGACTCCGCCGCCACCACCGCTTCCCGCGTTTCCGGCGCCAGCGTCACCGCTCGAGCCACCCGAAGCCGAGCTTCCACCCGCTGCGGAGCCACCAGCAGAGGTCGCGCCGGTGCCGCCGCTTCCACCACCGCCGCTGCCGCCATTGGCGAAGAGATCGGAGCCGGAACTGCCGCCGCATGCGCCCAGCAGGCCGGCCGAGAAGAGGATCGCCAAGGTACGAGTGGTCATGGGTTGCTCCAATCGAAGAAGGAAAGCACTGGCGGGCCGCTTGACCAGGCACGCCAACGAGGGGAGGGAGTCGGCTATCCGTACCATGGATTTTTACCAAACATTGGTTCGGGCGGCACTCCAAAAGCTCCTTGATCTCGAGGCGTTACACCCACCTTCAACCACCCGTTGTGGGTGACGACGCGCTCGGGGACCCACACCGCTGAACGGGCGTTCGGCGGGTCAGCTCCATGACGAAAACGTGACCCGGGCCTGACCATGGGGGGGTGTGGCTCCCGTAGGTATTCGAAATCAGAATGGAACTCCCCCTCGCCATCGTCTTGTTCTTCGTCGGCCACTGGACGCTGAGCGTCTTCTTCCAGACGTTCTTCCTCCACCGCTACGGCGCGCATCGCATGTTCACCCTCTCCAAGGGCTGGGAGCGGTTCTTCCATCTCTGCACCTTCGTGTTCCAGGGCAGCTCGTATCTGAATCCGCGCGGATATGCGATCCTGCACCGCATGCATCATGCCTACTCGGACACCGAGAAGGACCCGCACTCGCCCGTCATCTTCAAGAACCCCTTCGCGATGATGAACCACACGCGAGACATCTATCGCTCGATCAACCTCGGGACTTTCCCCGTGGAAGAGCGGTTCGACGGTGGTTACCCGGACTGGCCGGTGCTCGATCGCATCGCTGGACGCTGGCTGACCAGCCTCTGCTGGGGCACCGCGTACACCGCCTTCTATCTGGTGTTCGCCACGCAGTGGTGGCACTTCCTGCTCCTGCCGATCCATTTCCTGATGGGTCCGGTGCACGGCGCGATCGTGAACTGGTTCGGACACTGGGCGGGCTATCGCAATTTCGACAGCAAGGACGCCTCACGCAACACGCTGATCTTCGATTTCGTTACGCTGGGTGAGCTGTTCCAGAACAACCATCACAAGTACGGGATGCGCCCGAACTTCGCCGTGCGCTGGTTCGAGATCGACCCGACCTGGTGGGCGATCAGGCTCTTCGCCAAGCTGGGCATCCTCAAGCTGCGCGACGAGCGCCTGCTGAACGCGCGAGAAGAGCGCGAAGCGACGCACGTGACCGACGAGCTGTCCGAGAGCCTGCCCGCTGCGGAGCCCGCAGAGTAGACCGAGCATCACCGCTGCCACCACGCGCACCTGTGAGCTAGACTGAGGTCCGTGAAGAGCCTGGTCTGCCGCTGCGAAGACGTCACCATCGCCGAGCTGGAACACGCCATCGAACTCGGCCACGACGACATCGAGTCCTTGAAGCGCTACACCGGCTTTGGCACCGGTTGGTGCCAGGGCAAGTGGTGCCTGGTGCCCTGCGCACGAATCCTCGCGGCAAAAGGCGGCGACCCAGGTCAGGGCATCACCCCGCGCCCGCCGATGCGTCCCCTGGCCTTTGGTGAGCTGGCGGCGCTGGATCCCGACGAGCTCTGAGCGCCACCCGACCGGACCTCGCCCGGTTCGGGGGTGAGGACTTGCTTGGCCGCGCCCGTGCGTCCGCCCCGAGCCGCTCAGGTCTCAGGTACGAGGACGCCGGGGTTCATCACTCCAGCGGGGTCGAGGCTGTGCTTCGCAGCGGCGAGGGCCTCTCCGAATAGCGGAGGCCGTTGCTGCAGGTACCACGGCATGAAGTCGCGGCCCACCGCGTGGTGATGGGTCACCGTCCCTCCTTGCTCCAGCATCGCGTCGGTCATCGCCGTCTTGATCGCGTCCCATTGCTCGAGCTCCGAGCCGCGCCTCGCGGGCGCCACGACCGTGAAGTAGGGCGCAGCCCCGTCAGGATACGCGTGAGTGACACGACAGGTGCATACGCCTTCGCCGCCGGTCTCCCGGGTGGCGCGGATCGCCGCTTCGGTCACCGCGCGATACAGCTTCTCGAAGCGGTCCCAAGTGACCGCGGTCTCGAACGTCTCCGTGAACACGCCGCGAGCTATCAGCGCGTCGCGCAGATAGGGCGCGCGGAGGAACGCGTCGCGCCAGGCCGCCTGTGCGCCCTCGCGCTTTGCGTCGTCGTCTGGACGAGTCTCGGTGACGCGGACCTTGGCGTCATCGATCTGTCCCCCGTGATCCCTCGCCAGCTCCACGGCCCGACGAATCCATGGCTCGACTCCATGATCCGCAGACTCGAAGGCGATCAGCAACAACGCCTCGCCGCTGCCGTCCGCCTGGTTCATCAGCGCCTCCATCGGATCGAGGAGCCGGCAGTTGGCAGGATACAGCCCGGACTGCACCAGGGCCCTGAGCGCGACGGATCCAGTCAGAAAGTCCTTGAAGCGCACCGCTGCATTCCCGCGGAAACGCGGGCGGTCTTGCAGGCGCATCCAGGCGCTGGTGATCACACCAAGCGAGCCCTCGGAGCCGATGAACAGACGGTCGGGGCTCGGGCCGGCTCCGGAGCCTGGCAGGCGTCGAGTCTCCAGAGTCCCTCGTGGCGTGACCACCCTCAGGCTCTCGACGAAGTCGTCGATGTGCGTGAACTGGGTCGCGAAGTGGCCACCGGCACGCGTCGCGATCCAGCCTCCCAGAGACGAGAACTCGAAGCTCTGAGGGTAGTGCCGCAACGTGAGCCCCTGAGGCTTCAGCTGAGCCTCCAGCGACGGTCCCAGGACGCCGGCCTGGATGCGCGCGGCGCGAGACTCCCGGTCCACCTCGAGCACGCGATCCAGCTGGCCGAGGTCGAGGCTGAGCGCACCCCGGAAGTCACCTGCGAGCTTGGCCTCGACCCCGCCGCAGACCGAAGAGCCACCTCCGTACGGAATCACAGCGATACGCTCGGAGTCGCAGAAGTCGAGCAAGCGCACCACGTCCGCCTCGTCCCTCGGGTACGCGACGATGTCGGGTGGGTGCTCGAAGCGCCGGGCGAAAGCGCGGGTGATGTCGCGATATGATTTGCCGTAGGTGTGGCTCAGGCGCGCGAAATCGTCGACGTGCCCCAGCTGGCTCAGCGAACCCGGCAGCGCGAGGCGAGGCGCTGGCAGCTCGATGTCCGACACGCGCGGCGGGTCGGTGACCTCGAGCTTGCCCATGTCGAGCCAGTGACCCAGGCCCGCCTCCACCATCGCCAGCCGTTCGGGGGACGGGCCCTCTCCTTCGACACCCCAGCCCCAGAACTTGCGCTTCGCGGCTTTCACCCCACGAGCATAGGGTGGGTCGCCCGGCAGAGGCCAGGTCGATGCGGGTCAGTACGGGGAGGTAACTCGGCTCTCTCCAGCCAAGACGCTCTGGAAGAACTTCACGTACTGGTCCTGAGCTTCGGGGGTGAAGATCAGGCCGCCATGCTCGGCGACCTTGGTGCCGTCCTCGACGCGATCGAACTGAGTGATGACCCCGGTTGCTCCAGCGGCGAGGTTTCCGCTCACTGGCGCGTCCACCGTGTGTATCCCGGGGATGGGGCGCACCTCGTGCACCAGCTCGAGCCCCGCGGCGCGCGCCAGCGCGTCCGTGGTCGAGTTGGGAACGATGCCATCGTCGTTGACCTCCTGGATGAGCAAGTCACGAGGCGCCCAGCCCTCCACCCCGGGCAGCGCCTCTCGAGTCACGTAGCGCGCGTAGTTGAGCGGATCTCCCGGGTCCACGATGCTCTGGGTCATCGCCATGAAGCTCGCCACGGAGCCGAAGGGCACGCCGTCACCCGCGATGCCCTTGACCACGATGTTGAAGGTCTTGGAGTCGCGCAACAGCATCATCAGACCAGCGCCACCAACGTTCCACGTTGCCGCACGGATTTCTGGAGCGATGCTGGCTATGGTCGCGCCTTGCACCGACCCGAAGCTGTGACCGATGTAGAGGATGTTGGAGGTGTCGAGATCCGGCACGCCGTCGGGAGCGCCCACGGGCAACACGTCGAGCTCCGATAGACCCTTGATCAGGCGCACCAGCTCGAGCTGATCCGCCGCCATCTGTCGGAAGTTGTCCCGAGCACGACCGATGTCGAACTCGTTCGTCTTCTCGTCGATGCCAAAGAACCCGTAGACGCTGCTGATCAGCGTCGTGTCGCCCTCGTGGCGTGATCCGTGCTCCGGGGAGTCGATGCCGAACACGGCGACGCCCCGCTCGGACACAGCGTCCAGACGCTGGGAAGTCCCCCACACGCCGTCCTTGTCGCCGCCCAGCCCATGACCGTAGATCACCACCGGTCGTGGACCGCTCGCGGCCTTGTTCGAGAAGCTCAAGAAGACCTCGAGGGACTCCTGCTTCTGCACCTTGGCGACGCCGTTGTCGTCGAGCTCCCATTTCCCGTTGGGCTTCGGCCGGCGGTACTCGGGTGAGGGGTAGTGGTTGACGAAGCGTACGCGCTGCGCGTCCTCGTCGTTCACGGTCCAGGCGGCTTCGGGGCTGGGCGGCGCCGCCTCGCGGCGCGCTGCTGCCAGATCGATCATGCCCCGCTGCACGTCTCCCACGGTGAACAACGTCGCCGCGCTCACCTGTTCGCGCTCGAGGTCGAGCCGCGGGAGCGCGGCGTCCAGGGCCTCGGAGAGCCGGGTCTCGTAGTCGCCCTGAACCTGTCCCGTCAGTGTTCGATGCATGAACTCGGAGCGCCCCACCGGGGAACCGTCGGACGCTTTCTGGTCACTGGTGACCAGGAATAGATAGGTTCCTCGAGGATCCAGCGGAACTGCCGGGTGTGCGACCAACGTGAAGTCATCGAACTGCCAGTAGTCGTCACCAGGCTGGCCGAAGTAGTAGGGCACTAGACCCACTGGTTCGCCGTAGTCGGCGGACTCGGGGGTGAGGTTCACCAGGTACAGCGGCGAGCCAGCCGCGCTGAACCTCGCAGCGTCGGAGATGTCGTCGACGTACTTCTCACCCTCGACTTCCGCGTGGTAACCGCTGAAGTCGATGGGTGCGTCGAACTTCACCACCACTCCGCCGACAGGGCTGAAGCCATCGAGCTCGTTCAGCTCGTCTATGCTCGTCTGGAATCCGTAGAGCTGACTCGTGGTCGCGACCGTGCGTGGGCTGATCTCCACGCGTAGCCCCGTCGGGCTGGACGCATCCACGTGGGTGTAGCGATTGGATGGAAACAGCTCGGCGTCGCTCTCCCCCAGGACGCCGTAGCGCACGTTGCTCGTTCCCGGCTGCCACTCCGGCGGGGCAACGCCCCCTGCGGCATCACCATCGCCGCTGCCACACGCGGTCAAGCAAGCGCCAGCAAGCGCCACCAAGAGCACCTCACCCCCGAACCTCCAGACCATGAGACATCCTATCAGACCGGCTGGCCGCTCGGGAACTTGGACGGCAGAAACGCCTGGCGCCGCGGTGCCGGATGGCCTGGAATCAGCCTGCCTGGCTCTGGCGCGTCAACAAGTAGCCCACGGTGCCGCGGATCACCGCCTGGAGCATCAGGACCACGTCTTCGATGCTGGCTCGCTGATCCCGGATGCTCTCGAGTCCGCCGATGAACAGCGACACGAAGGTGTCCGCGACCGAGCTGAGCGGTGGCAACTTCTCCACGTCGAAACCCACCTTGGCCGCGCCCTGGGCGAGGTCTTCGGCCAACTCACGGCGCGCGCGAGCCTCGCACGCCACGATCGCGTTCCCCAGCGCAGAGGTCGTATCCCTACGGTACCGAAGGAAGATGTCGATCATGGCCGGCTCGGAGATCAGCGCCTCCAGGCTCTTGCGCACCGTTGTCTCGCTGTTCTCGATCGGGCCGCGCTCGCGCCCCGCCGCGCGGACTTCGCGCAGGATCTGGGTGATCCGACTGGAGATCTCCTCAGCAGCCACGGCCAGGATCTCGTCCACGTTCTTGAAGTGGACGTAGAAGGCTGGCTGCGTGACGCCGACCCGTGCGGTCACCGCGGTCGTGGTGACCGCCGCCACTCCGCCGGTGCGGGCCAGCTCCGCCGCAGCCTGGATCAGCTGGTTGCGGGTGCGCTCCTTCTTTTCCGCACGGGTAAGGCGTCGAGGCGCTCGATCCTCAGGCACCTCGGTGACTGAAGAATCGGGCGCTGACTCTTCATCGGTTTCGTCTACTGGAACTCGAGACGCCAACGCAGGTCTGCACCCAGATTGCCCAGACTCGAGCTCCCCAGGTCGTTCACGTTGTCGTACGAGCCCTCCACGCTCACTCTGCGATTGAGGCGCCACTCTAGGTTGGAGCGTACCTCACGTGAGTCCGATATGCCGCTAGTTACGTTCGCTCGGATACGATCAGCGAGTCTTTTTCCGATGGTAACCGTGGGCTCGGTGCGACCCGTTCGCGACGAGTAGCTGCTCCCGAAGTTGAACTCGTCGATCACCGGCACCGCCTTGGTCACCGCTTGATCAGCGCCAGTCAGTGTGCCTAGCGCTTCCAACGCAACACTTTCACCGACACTCGCCGACTGCGCTTGATCCAGCTCTGCACGCGTCAGGCCAATCGTCAGTAGCAGCACGATGTCGTCTTGAGAGAGCGCAGGGTTGCTGGTCAGATCGATCTTCAGCTGCTCCGTGTCGCCGTAGGCGTGCAGCGTGATGTTCCAGCGTCCACCCGTGGCGCTCGCAGCGCTGCTGCCTCCTGCGCTTCCGGTATCGCCTCCACTTCCCGTCGCCGCCGCGGCGTCGGAGTACCGACGATACTCGGTGCTGGCGGTAACATCGACTCGGGGTGCGATGCGCGTGAGGTCGTCGAAACGCACCGAACCCTGCTGGACTTCGAACTCGCTCTGGCGCAGACGGATGCGCCCACCAGGCTTGAGCTTCAGCGATCCGCGCATGCCGAAGCGCTGATTCGTGCCGGAAAGCAGCAGTCCTTGGCGTCCCACGACGAGCTCTGCGTCAATCAGGTTGTTGCTCAGGGTCAGCGCTCGGCTGGCCTTCACCGTGATGTCGAACTCCAGGCGATCGTCGGCAGGATCGTACGACTCGAACTGGGTCCGCTTCCCCCTCGACGCCAGGCTGGAGATGTCGACGGCCATCGTCACGGGGCGTGTGTAGCGGAAGGACTGGATGGTGACGTCCCCGGTCAAGCGTGGCAGAGCGGGTTCTCCTCCTGGCCCGCGGGCCTGAGGATCCCAGCTCGCGATCAGCGCCGCATCTGCGGTTGTTTCGACGCCGGAAGTCAGAGGCAGGCTGATGTCCTCAGCGTTGATCACGAAGCGGGCGCGTCCGAGCTCGGTCCCGCTGAGGCGAGCATCGCCGGTCACCTTGACGGTGCCGCTGCCGACTCTTGCGCTGCCTCGACGCACCGCGATCTGGTCCGAGTCGACGCTGATCTCGAACTCGACATCCGACAGCGTATTGCCGACACCCACGAGCGCGAGCTCGCCCCCGGTCAGCTGGAACCCTCCAGAGTAGGTCAGCTGACGGAGGGGGCCCCTGACTGCGAGGTTTCCTCTCACCAGCCCCTTGGCTCGGTCCACCCTCGGCAGCGCCTTGGCCAGGCTGGAGAGATCCAAGGGCCTCAATTCCATACGAAAATCAACGTTCGGATCGCGTCCCAGCTGCGTGACTCCTCCGGAGAGGTCGAACACCGCTTGGGCGGTACCCGGGCTGCGCAGACCGATAGCCACGTGCTCTGCGCTCACCCCTTGCCCCCGGATCACGATCGGCTTCGCGTCGACGAGCTCCAGCTGCGCCCCGCTACGACTCATGTCCAGGGCCTTCAGCTGGATCGTGGCGTTGGCCTCCCGTGGCCGATCCAGAGGCAGATCTGCGATGTCGATGTGGGCGCTGAGTCGACCCTTGGGGGGAGCTGACACGGCGAGCGCTGGGGACACCTCCGCGAAGGCTCCAACATCCAGATCCTCCAAAGTCACACCGCCCTTGACCCGCTTCGAGCGCTGCCGCGTGATCTGGAGATCGCTGAGCTTCACCTGACCTCCAAAGAGCTCGCCATCCACGTGGAACACGCCATCTGGCTCGTCCTTGTCCCAGCGCGCGCGATTGAACGGAGCCGTGATCGGGGCGCCGCAGCGCGTGCGGCCAACCACGACTGGCTTCTTCTTCTCGAGCGGACGCAAGGCCACGTCGAGAATGGATCCCGGCAGCTTCGTGGTGCCCACGTGCATCCCTCCGAGCACCACGCTCGCGTCGAAGCTCAGCTGATCGACACTGCCGTACACCTCCGCGGTGCCGCTCGCGTAACCAGACACGAAGTCCGCGAGCGAGCCCATGGACTGAAAGGCTGGCAGCGGGACGCGCGTGCCAACGCCGTGACCACGCAGGATGCCGCCGCGGTGCAGAGCGAGCGACCCTAGGAACACGCCGCCGCCCTTGCTCAAGCTGAAGCTCGGCATGTCGAGCTCGAAGCCAAGGTAACTCGCGTCGCGATCGAGCCAGCGGAAGTCGAAGCTCGCGCTGGCCTTGTCGTACCGCTCCTCGAACAGCTCGAGCTTCCCGAAGTTCCCTTCGCCTCGCACCTGCAGGAAGCCACCGCCGCACTTGTCCGCCTTGCCACCGAAGTCGAAATGCACGCTCGCCTGGACGGCGCCGCGGCCCTTGATCGGCTCGAACCGTGGATCCTCGTCGAAATGCCACATGGCAAAGAAATCGCGGATGTCGAGGTCGTTGCTCGCGACCTCGGCGTCGACGAGCACCGTCGCGTCGCTGTCGAAATCGAGCTTCGCGCTGGACACGTCGAAGTGACTCGTACCCTTCTTGCCATGGACGTTGGACAGCTCCAGCACCAGGGGACGAAAGCGAGTGTTCGCGCGCTCGATGTCTCCGAGCGGAAAACCACCGAACTCGAAGCCCTTCACCTTCATGTGACCCTCGAGAACGGGGTCTCCGAAGGTGCCAACCATCTGCGCGTCCAGCTCCGCCAAGCCAGCGATCGGGATGTCGACGAGCGGTCCAATGTCTGCCAGCTCGATCTTCGTGCCCTCGGACACACCCAGCTTGAACTGGTTGTTGAAGCCAAGGGAGACCACGCTGGCTAGCAGACGGCTGTGACCGAACTGCCCTCTCACGTCGTAGAACTCGAAGGCCTTCGGGCGCACGCCTATGCGCGCTCGCACGACTTGCGGCGCGCGAACCCCGATCATGTGTTTCCGCGCGGGGTCATGATAGGCACGATCGAAGATCTCGAAGCGACTTGCCTCGGTGTACATCTGCGCGTCGAGCTTGAGCGGAACCAGCGTGCCCTTGAGGTCGGTGATCAGCGTTCGATCGAGATCCCACTGGCAGACTGTGTTCTCGGTGACGTCGAGATCGCGCATCAAGCCGGGAAAATCCATGCCCTTGCCATCGAGCTTGGCCATGGAGATGCGTGGCTCTTTCGCCAACGGTTCGATGCGAACCTCGCTGATCTCGAGGTCGCCGTTGGCGTAGCCGACCTTGATCTTCGGCAACTCCACGACGTCCTTGGCCAGCTCGACCTGAGCGTCGAGGTACTTGGCGAAGGAGTAGCCTCCCATCCCGATCTTGCCGCCCTTCAGGCGACCGCTGAAGCTTGGCAGCTTGCTGCTCCCATCGAAATGAACGCTACCGCTCAGACCGACCCAGCCCCCGAGCTTGGTCCCCGTGTAGCGGTTCACCGGCTCGATGGGGGCGCGCAGGAACAGGTGGCCATCCAGCAGCGGCAACTCGTCGGGGCGCGGGGTCACGCGCACGCCGCTCAGCCGCAGGGCGACCCGGTAGGGGTTCTTGGTCAGCTCATCCACGCGGCAGCTCGCTGCCGTGCCCTTGCGCTCGCTGTCGTCCGCGGCGCCCAGCAGCGCCAGGCGGCGGACGAGCACCCCGCCGCTCTCGTAGCGCGCTCGCAGATCCAGCTGACACACGACGTCCTCGTCATGAGCCGGGTCGGCGTGTGTCCGCTCGGGTTCCTCCCGATCGCCAGCTCTGGGATCGTGGCGCAGGATGCGCTCTCGCTCCCGCTCGACGTGGGTCTCCCCCGCGCGGACCGCGACCTCGAACGCCAGCCGGTCCTCGGCGTAGACGTCGATGTCGACGCCCTGAGTGGTGACGTGAGTCGCTCGATCGATCTGAAGGTCCACCGCCGCGTCCGAGATGGCGATCGAAGCGAAGGGCGCGCGTTCGAGCGGCTTCGATTTTCCGCTGGGCTTTGGCAGACGGTAGTCGAGGTTCTTGAGCTTGCCGTCCTCGAGCACGACGCGCGCCCGTGGCGCTTCGATCTCGATGTCCCCGGCATCCAGGCGCCCGGACAGCAGCGCGAAGAGTCGAGGAGCCACCCGCACACTGCGAGCGGTCAGCACCGGGGTGCCTTGGTCGTTGGCCGGCACGACGACGTTCTCGAGGCTGAGGCGGAGCGGCAGCAGCTGGACGCGGACTTCGTAGGTCGCCTTCACGCCGAGCTGCTCATCGAGCACCCTCGCCGTCTCTACTGCGAGCCGGCTTCGCGCCGCGTCGGTCCGCAGCAGGATGCCGGCCACCACGGGCAACAGACCGATCAACGCGAACAGCGCACACAGCAGCTGCGCGATGCGCCGACCCCAGGTCGCTCGACGACCGGCGCGCGAGCGCCTGCGCTCCTGAGGCGCGACCGGGGCAGGGCTCTTGGTGTCGGACATCGGGCTAGGTCGAAGGCCCCCGCTCGGGAGTGCCAGCCCTGGGAAAGCTATCGCGAAACCGAGCCCGAGGACGCCATTCGAGCGAAAAAAGGCCAGGCCACGAGCAGCCTGTTGGCCTGACGGCGGCCAGGGAGTCAGCTTGGCGCGCTGAATCCAGTCTCCCTGCACTCCCGAGGCGCGTTCCGCCGCCCAGCGAAGGAACTCCATTGGAGGAATGCCATCACCCGCCTCGCAGGCCGCTGAGAAGCTGCGTTTCCCAGCAGGGAGAACGCGGGGGGCCGTGGGGCCGGAGGACCCATCGGCGACGCGCACACTGCCCCGGCAGCGAGCAAAGCCTGCGATGACGATCCAGGGACGGTGCTGGAGCCGCGCTCCCAAGCGCCGCGGGCGCTGGTTCCCCATCCATATTTTCCTCAGGGAAATTCTGCACCGATCGCGCCGCTGACGACGACCTGGCGTTCGTCAGGGCCAAGACGTCGGGGCTGCACCGCAGCTGTCTGCGACACCGCGCCCGGCGCTTCCCCGAGCGGCGGCTGCGCGCGGTCAGCAATCTACTCTCCCTGGGGGCGCTCCCCCGGTTCTCCAGAGCTGGCAGTGACCACCACCGCACCTCACCCCCAGACCCGAGCGATGGGTCCACGGCCCGAGAAATCGGCTCCGGGGCCTCTGTCGGGCCTGGTCCTGCCGCAGCGGCGATTTGCCCGGGGCTTCGGCTTGGGGCAGCCTGCCCTGGGCGGCGCAGCGCGGGATCCGGCGACCAGCGCCGAATGGAGGGGTCTCACGGCGATTTTGTGCTAGACGCGGCGACCCCCCTGGTGGCGGCCCCGAGGACGGGCCGGCACTGCGTCGATGAACCGCCGTGAACCGGCGTGAGAAACCTGGCTGCTACGCCACGCCGCGACCGAGATGCCGCAAATGACGTTAGCCCCCGATCAGAGCAACAAGACCCGCGTCATTCAGGCGGTGGCCCGGGCCGTCGAGCTGGCTGAGGACGGCGAGTCCAGGATCGAGGTCGTCGCGATCAACGACGCCGATCTCGAAGGACTCAAGGGAGTCGATCTACGTCCGCTGCTGGACCGCATGATCGTGGCGAAGCACGCCGATCTGGGCCTCGACGCCCTGCTCACCGCTGGTGTGCTCGATCGCCTGCTGCCCGAGGTTCAGGCGATGGTCGGGTTCGGCGACGGCGAGTGGCGTCACAAAGACGTGTGGAAGCACACCAAGCAGGTCGTCACCCAGGCCGTGCCACGACTCAACATCCGCTGGGCGGCGCTCTTTCACGACATCGGCAAGGTGCGCACCCGCTCCTTCGGCGACAACGGCGAGGTGCACTTCTTCGGCCACGAGGTGGTCGGCGCCCGCATGTTCGACAAGCTCGAGAAGCGGCAGCGCTTCTTCTCCAGCGAGGAGACGCTGCGCGACTCGATCCGCTTCTTGGTGCTGAACCACCTACGCGCGGGGCAGTACGACAGCCACTGGACCGACAGCGCGGTGCGCCGTTTCCACAAAGAAATTGGCCCGCACTTGAACGATCTGCTCTGCCTGTCCCGCGCCGACATCACCACCAAGCGCGCCCTGAAGAAGAAGAAGGGCATCGCCAAGATCAACGAGCTCGCGACGCGCATCCAGGACCTGGCAGAGCTCGACGCGAAGGTCCCCCCGCTCCCGAAGGGTGTCGGCAACGAGCTGATGCAGCATTTCAAGCTGCCGCCTTCGAGGCTCCTGGGCGACATCAAGCGCGCGCTCGAAGCGGCATGCGAGGCCGGGGAGATCAAGCCGAACCAGGAGTCGGGATACTACGTGCAGTTCGTGGCGGAGCACCCCGAGCGATTCGGGCTAAGATAGCCGCATGCGGGGCCTGCGACTCGGTGGCGTGCTGGTCAGTCTCGGCTTGTACGCCGCCTGCAGCGCTGGCGACGGTGGTGCTGCGACGGGGAGCGGCGGGTCTGGTGGAAGCGCGGCTCAAGGTGGCAGCGCTGGTTCCAGCGGCCAAGGCGGGGGCAGCGGCGGGTTCCTCGACGCGGACGTGCCCGACAACCATGTCGATATCGACGCTGCTTGCAGCAGCACCGCGGTGCGCGCCGAACACCGCCCCCTGGCGGCCCTGCTGGTCGTGGATCGCTCCAAGAGCATGGACGTGGCGACGAGCGGCGGTACGCGGTGGTCAGCCCTGAGCAGCGCCGTAGTGACTTTCCTTGCGGATACTGATACGGAGGCTCTGCAGCTCGGTTTGGTGCTGTTCCCCGAGTTCCTGAGCGGCAGCCCACCGAGTTCATGCGCCAGCGACAAGGACTGCGGGCCCTACGGGCCGTGCCAGGACCTGGGCAGCTTCGATCAGTGCTTCGCGGCCCTGGGCAGCGCGCCCTACGTGTCATGCGAAGCCAGCGACTACGCACCACGCGTAGCGATTGGCCCCGCCAGCAGCGTCGCGAGCGACGTCACCAGCAGCATCGCGGGGGTCACGCCCAGCGGCAATACGCCGACCTCCGCCGCGCTCCTGACCGCGATCGACTCGTTGCGCGTCTGGGCCGCCAGCCACACCGATCACCGGCTCGCCGTGATCCTCGCCACCGACGGCGACCCCACTGATTGTATCCCCACGGATTCCTCGGCGATCTCGCAGATCGCGGCGGACGGTCTCGCAGGATCTCCGAGCGTCTCCACCTTCGTGCTCGGCGTAGGCATCAATAGCGGCGCGCTGCAGCAGATCGCCGCGGCCGGCACAGAACCAGACGTCGGCGTGGTGTTCGCCGATGTCGGAAGCGACGCCTCGAGCAACCTGACCGAGGCTCTACGCAGCGTGCGCATCGAAGCCCTGGGCTGCGACTTCTCGCTGCCCGAGGCGCCGGCCGGGTTCAGCCTCGACTACGACAAGGTGAATTTCAGCGTGGGCTCGGGGGGAGAGACGAGCCAGGTTCCGAGGGTGAGCGACGCGAGTCAGTGCGGCAGCGAACCCGGGTGGTACTACACGGGCGACCCCAGCATGCCCAGGGGCATCAGCGCCTGCCCTGCGACCTGCGATGGCCTGCGCTCTGGGGACCTCGATCGCGCGCAGTACCTGCTGGGTTGTGAGACCCTCGTGAGGTAGCGACGATGAAGCCAGCAACAAAAGCGCTATCCGCGCTGCTCCTGACGCTCGGTGGCTGCGCAGGTAACCAGGCTTCTGCATTACCTCCGGGAAGCGCTGGTGGCTCGATCCACGCAGCTACGACGAACCGTCCACCAGACACTCCCGACGCTGAAGCGACGCCTCACGCTCCGCCCGACGAAGCTCGCGCGCCCTCGCCACGGGCGGCGCCGGTCGAGGTGGTCGGCGTCGGCTCGCCGCGGAGCTTCGTGCGCCTGGAGAACGCGCTGGTGGTGTTCCTGGCGACGGGGAACGACGACGACGTCGCGTCACCTCTCCTGCTCCACGCGGGCAAGGCGACCCGCTTCGACGCGTTGCTGGGCGGCAAGGAGTTCGTCGCCGGCCTGTGGGGCTTCGAGGGACGCTACCCGAGCGATCTCTACGCGCGCATCAGCGACTCCACCCAAGCCGGTGACAAGACCACCGCAGCTCACCTCGTCGGTGCAAAGTGGCGCCCGGTGCGCACGAAACTCGACCTGCATCGCTCGCCACTCTGGTCTCCTCCCGGATACACGCGGCAGCCAGCTGCGCCCTCGTTGACGGCGGGCTGTGACCACGCCGTGACCGCCGTGCTCTGGACACAGCAGGTCAACGAATCCGGAGGCGCGGCTAGCGGCATGCGCGTCAGCTTGGGTGAGCGATGCTCGACGCTGGCGGACGTCGCCTCGGATGCGCCCTACGCCATCGAGCTGTGGCCCGACTCGGGCTCCAAGAGCGAGATCCAGGTCCTGCCGGTGCCGCTGGGTTCCCGGATCATCGGCGGCGGCATGGCGGGCAGCACGCTCATCCTCGGCTACCAAAATGGGCCAGAAGCGAAGATCTTCCTCTGGGATACAGAAGCACGGAGCGCCACGGACATCAGCGGAGTGCCCGCAGGCCTGACGTCGATGTGCGTGCAGCGAGGTGGCGAGCTCTGGGCGACGGGCGGCGGATCCCTGTGGAACTACTCTGCTGGAAGATGGATCGAGCTGGTGCTGCCCGACTTCGCCGGCACTGCGGCGCGCCCGGAGCAAGTCGCCTGCCTGGGTGAAGACATCGCGGTGATCGCCAGCGCAGGCGCGGCCGGGCTGCTTCGAGCGGCGACAGGGTTGGTCTATTGGTCTGGCCAGCACCAGGGGGTGATGAGCGCGAGCTTCCTCGACGAGCTGCCCGAGGGCGTCGAGGAGATGAAGTGAGGAGCCGCAGCCGGACGGCGATTCCCTGCAAATCTCGGCTGTGCCCGGCTGGTTTGTAGTTCCAGTTGCGTGTCACGCCGCGGCGCGTCATTAGGGTGGGATGCATCAGCCCACCGGACTGCTGGCCTTCTGGAAGAACTACGATCGCAACACCTATCTGGAAGCGGCGATCCTCGCGGACAGGCTCGGCTACGACTCGTTCTGGCTGCCTGAGGTCTGGGGCTACGAGGTGTTCAGTCTCCTCACGGAAATCGCCCTGAAGACCAAGCGCATCAAGCTGGGTACCGGCATCGTGAACGTGTACAGTCGGAGCCCGGCCTTGATCGCGATGCAGGCAGCGACCCTGCAGGAGATCAGCGGCGGACGCCTGATGCTCGGTATCGGGAGCAGCGGAAAGAACGTGATCGAAGGCTTCCACGGGCGGCCTTTCGAGAAACCGCTGACCCAGGTGCGCGACGTGATCCGCGTGGTTCGCACGCTGCTCGATGGACGGCCGCTCAACGAGGCCGATGCCAAGCTCTGGGACTACCGTCCATTCACCCTCGAGGTGAAGCCGCCGAAGCAGAAGGTGCCCATCTACGTGGCCGCTCTGAAACCCAAGGCCATCGAGAGCATAGGCGAGATGGCGGACGGCTGGATGCCAGTCTTCTGGCCCTACGAGAAGCTCGAGCAAGGCCGCAAGTGGATCGCCGAAGGCGCGAAGAAGGCAGGACGAAACCCCAACACCATCGTCACCGCTCCGTTCACCACGGCGATCCCGCTGCCCGGACGGCAGGCAGCCTCGAAGGCTCGCGAGCTGATCGCCTTCTACGTCGGTGGCATGGGCGAGTATTACAAGGAGCTGCTGACCAACTTCGGGTACGGTGAGGAGTGCGAGCGCATCGCCGAGCTGTACAAGGACAAGGCCACGCGCAGCCAGGCGGAGGCTGCGGTGACGGACGAGATGATCGAGGCGCTGACCGTGAGCGGGAACCCCCTTCACTGCGTCCGCGAACTGCGCAGACGCCGGGAGTACGGCCTGGACTTGCCGATCATCACCCTGCCGCCGAACCTACCAGGTTGGGCGCTGAAGGCGTTCATCGTGACGATGGCACCTCGCCGCTTCCCCTGAGCGCGTCACTGCTGAGGCTTCACGAAGCTCCCCAGAGCGCGGTCCTTGATTACCCCAGGGAACTGATGCACCTGGTTGTGCATGGCAACGTAGACGCCCGGCCGCACCAGCTGCACCGCTATCAGTGCTTCCGTGAGGTTTTGTAGCGCGTCGGTTGAGCGCAGCTGGTACGGCCGCATCGCCCCCGTCAACACGATCGGCACCGGCGGAGTCCCCGGGCGGCAGAGCACCTCTCCGGTGTGGGCCAGCCGATCAGTGCCGTGGACTATCACGACGCCGTCCTGGCTCTTGCACAGATCCCACGCGCTATCCCGAATCAGTCGATGATCCGCCTCGCTCATCTCCAGGCTGTCCTTGTTCATCAGCGCAACACGAGAGATGGACACGCCGCGCAACTCCAGCGAACCGAGCATCACGTCGAGCACGCTGATCTTGTTCTCCAGCACCCCCCGCAGCTCGTCGTAGGTCTTCTCGATGGTGCCACCGGTGGAGATCAGGGCGATGCGACGCATGGCCCCTCAGTAGCGCCTGGAGAGAGGCGTCGAAAGGGCTATCTGGCAGGCGCGAGCTCGAGCCCCGGACGCCCCCCGGTGGCCTTCGAGACGGCATCCGCCCGACGACTGTCGGGGTACACCAGCCAGCGGCGCAGCTCGGCGTCCGGCGCGGCGACGAAGGCGACACCCGACTCCCTCTGGCTCACCCCCAGGTCGCCCAGGAGTCGCCCCAGGTCGACCGCGCTGCCTTGCAGACCGTAGCGCGCGTTCAGCTCGCTCAACACCGACGAGCCCAGGGTGCGGTCAACGACCTGCATCACCTTGGCGAGCGGCCAGACCTCCGAGGCTTGTCCCCCCTCTCGCAGTACCTCACGAAGGCCGTCCTCGAGACCGAGGCGACCTCCACTGCTGCGCCGCGCCTCGATGTCCGCGAGCAAGCACACCAGGGCACCACCCCAGTAGACCGCGTCGTAGTCCTGAGTGCCTTCGAGACCCGTGCACCTCGCGTCCAGCCCCTTGTGCATCTGGTGCGAACTCCGGTCCACGTCGACCTCGGTCTTGTTCCCGGCGCGCGCGCGGATCACGGGCTCGTAGGTCAGCGAGACCTTCGTCAGACACCCTCTGAAGGAAGACACTCGAGATGAAACAGCTCATGCACGAGGATCAGTCGTCATCCAGCTCCGCCTAGTCGCGTCCTCGCCCACCAGCAGGGCGATCGCCGGGGCGCTGGCTGGCAGCACCTTCCCGAATCGTCGTCTCGGTTCCGCGGGAACCAAGAAGAGCGTCGCGCGGCTGACAGGAAAGCCGCGCCAGAACAGCCTCACGGCAGTCGCCGAACGCCCGACCCAGGCCGGGAGCTCGCGCGAGCCTCTCGGGGCGGTGCTCGAGGCGCGGCAGATGACCACCTCGAGCGTGCCATGCTCGCAGGCTGGATCGGCGGAACCGGTACAGCTGATGGGAGGAGGAAAACTCAGCGTCTCGACCTTCAAGTCACCGAACGCCGAGTAGGTTGGACAGGGATCTCCTGAGCCAGCTCGTAGTCGCCCTCTCCGGATGGACCGTGCGCTCCGACCGAGCGTAGCCCGTGCGAAACTTGGTTCCGTGCGGCAATTTAATGGAGACCGTCACGGGCAGCCCGGCCGGCAGGGGCTCCGGCAAGAGCAACCAGGTCGACGCCGGGGAGACCACTGCAGCGCCGGCCGCATCGGACTGATGCAGCGCGATGTCGAAATCCTGATACTCGTCGCCCATCTCCGCCAGGTTCACCTCGTAGTGGATGCGTACGTCGCGACCGGCGTCCTGAAGAATGTAGGCGCGCTGGTCGCGCCCCAAGGGATGGTCACCCTGCCAGACGCGCACGAAGGGCGCTGCGCCCTCGGCGTCCAGCGCAAAGCTCCGCACCTCGGGACCGCTACAACGCGCGTCCACGTCGAGCACGGCCCCGGGGGCGTCGCGCAGCTCCACTGAGTAGTGACACCGATCCGCCGAGCGCGGCGACCGAGGCGGACCGGCGCAACCGACCAGGAGCGGCAGGGCGCCGCAAGTGAGGATCCAGCGCCGGTCCATGGCTTCTCTCAAGCCTGGGGCGTAGTCGTGGCCATGGCAAGGAAGGCCTGGGAGGCGAAGGGCGCGACCAGACCTGGCAGCCCCTCCTTTGGAGCGAGCTGCCCCACGAGACCGAACAGCAGCACCAGCGTGCGCTCCACGTAGAAGTAGCCTTCCGGGTACTCGATGTGGCGCATGATCTCACGCAGGCGTCCTCGTGTTTGCTCGAATCCCGCGAGCTTCTCCACGGTGTCTCGATCGAGCTTCGAGAAGTCGTCGATGCGCACGTTCGCGAGCACCTTCAGGTACTCCTTGGCCACACCCGCCAGCAGCTCTCGGTCGCCGCCCGGCGCCACGAAGCCCATCTTCTCCAGGCCATCGATGATCTGGTCGTCGTTTCGCGTGAGCGCGCCCAGCACCACCGTCTGCATGCCCTGGGCGAGCGCGTCGGTGACCTCCTCGACGGCGCCATGATCCAGGATGACCAACGTCGGGGTCGTGCTCCCTTCGGGGACGCGCACCAGGAAGTTCCCAGGGTGCGGATCTGCATGAAATATCCGCGCGGTAAATAGCATCCGGAAGTAGCACTCGACGAGCAGCGAGGCGACCGCCTTGGGCTCGACGCCCATGCGCTCGTAGGCCCCCATGTCGGTGATCTTGCTTCCTGACTCGAAGCTCATGGTGAGCACGCTCGCGGCGGTGAGCTGATCGAGCACCTTGGGTATCACCACCCCTGGCATGCCCTCGAAGACGTCACGCATGCGCTCGATGTTCTTGCGCTCGTTGGTGTAGTCCGTCTCGCGGTTCAGCATCGCAGACAGCTGTTCCAGGACCCGCTCCAGGCGCGACACCAGGATCAGGCGACGAATCACCGGCAGCAGAGCGCGAATCGTCGCCAGATCCCGACGGATCAGGCTCTGGATGCCGGGGTAGAGCACCTTCACCGCCACCCGCTCCCCGTCCTTCGTCACGGCCTGGTGCACCTGCGCCAGCGAGGCAGCGGCGATGGGCGCCTCCGAGAACTCGGAGAACTCCGAGAGGGGATCGGCTCCGAGCGCCTCTTCCAGGCGGTCGCGCACCTCATGGAACGGACGCGGCGGGACTTCGTCCTGGAGCTTCTCCAGCGCACGTCCATAGGCCCGAGGCAGGAAGCCACCCAGCACGCTGAGCACCTGTCCCAGCTTGATGAAGATGCCGCGGAGTCGCGTGAACCCTGCAGCCAGGCGCTCCGCGTTGCGCTCGTGGACCGCCTCCCAGCGCGCCTCGACGCGTCCCGCCAGTCCCTTCGGGAGCGGCAGCTTGCTGAGTCCCCACTGCCAGCCGTAGGAGAAGAAGATGCTCCAGAACAGCCACATCACGCGAAGGGAGCGCCACACGACCGCTGAGGGTAACGGAAGCTCGGTCGCGCAACGGAACAAACCGCCGAGCTTGCAGCCGATCCAGCACCTGGAGTCTTGCCGACGCAGAATCAGCGGGCTTTGCTCACAAATGCGCTTCAGGTTCTTCAGCGACGACCGTAGGCCCTCTCATGGGAGATCTCGCACCCGTCCCGACGAACGCGATCGCGCCAGCCGTCGTACTCGACGAGTTGCTGGAGCAGGTCATGGGCGATCGGGAGCAGCTCGCACTCTTGGTCGAGCTGTTTCTGGAGGACCTACCGCGCCGGGTGAGCGAGCTCGAGCGCGCCATTCGCTCGGGAGATCCCGAGCAGGTGCGCCGCGCAGCCCATCCGATGAAGGGCGCCTGCGCCCAACTCGGGGCGGAGCCCGCGCGGCAGGCGATGTGCGCCATCGAGCAAGCTGGCAAGCAGCGTGACGTGGCCCAGGCCGAGGAACTCGCAGACACCGGCTACGCCGAGCTCAAGCGCCTGGCCGACACGCTTCGTGAAGCGCTCACCGCGGGAGATCAGCCATGAAGGTGCTGCTCGCTGACGACGAGCCCGTGACCCGCGCGATGCTCTGCGGCTGGCTCCGCAACTGGGGGTATCAGGTGCTGATGGCCACCAACGGTCGCGAGGCGATCACCGCCCTGGAGAGCGACCCAGACCTGCGCCTGGCGATCATCGACTGGGAGATGCCCGAGGTCGACGGCGTCGAAGTGTGTCGCTACGTGCGCGAGCGCAAGAGCGACGAGTACGTCTACCTCATGCTTCTTACCGCACGGAATGGCGCGGAGGACATCGTCGCGGGTCTGGAGGCAGGCGCCGACGACTACCTGACCAAGCCGTGCAATCGCCACGAGCTGAACGTCCGCCTGCGCGTCGGGCGACGCATCATCGAGCTGCAACAGGCGCTGGTGGCGGCGCGGGAAGCGCTGCGCGTCGAGGCGATGCACGACGGCATGACCGGCCTGCTCAACCGCACCGCGTTCCTCGAGCGCATGAAGGGAGAGCTGTCGCGCAGCGAGCGCGAAGGCCTCCCGCTGGGCGTGCTGATGATCGACCTCGATCACTTCAAGCAGATCAACGACACCAACGGCCACGCAGCGGGAGACGCCGTACTCAAGGAGGTGGCCAAGCGGGTCACCGGGATCCTGCGTAGCTACGACGTCGTGGGTCGCCTCGGTGGAGAGGAGTTCGGCGTCCTGCTGCCTCAGTGCAGCACCGAGCAGGCGCGGCGCTTGGGGTCGCGGGTGCTCGCCGCCATCCGCACCGAGCCCATCGTCGCCGGTGGAGTCACGCTGGAGGTAACGGCGAGTATCGGTGCTTGCTCCACGGAGCAAACCCTGGACCGGATCCCGGAGGCGCTGCTCGCCGCGGCAGACTCCGCGCTCTATCGCGCCAAGCGGGAAGGGCGGAACCGCGTCCAGGTGGTGATCGGCACCGACTGGCCCAAGCTGGGGGCGACCCTGCGTCCGGCCAGCGTGAAGCCGGTGCTGCTGACCGGCAGCTGACGGTTTGCGCCAGACCCTGAGCGACGATACACCGTCCGGAGGTGAGCGAACCCGACGAGCGAACGCAGGACGAGGCGCTGGATGAGTCCACGGAGGCCCGCTCGCCAGCCCTGGCCAGCGACGCGGAGGTCTACCGCCGCGCGTTGCTCGTGCTCGGAGTCGGTGCGCTGATCCTCGCGGCACTGGTCGGGATCCGGGGCCGCTCCATCGCCCGCGCCAGCCAGGCCCCGGAGCCTTCGGTTGCGGCGCCCTCACCCCCACCTGCTCCGTCGCCGAGCGCCACACCGGATGCACCAGCCAGCGCTCCCCCGCGCCTGGATCAACGCGTGGGTCGCTGCGGACCGCTGGATCCAACCGCGCCCGATCATTTCGCTGAACCGCGGGAGCTCTCTCTGGGTCAGGTATGGATCCCCAGGGAAGGAGGCCACGACGCTGACTTCGGCTACGACGTGTTGATTCACTTCCACGGCCACAAGCCCGCCCGCAAGATCGTTCAGCCGTTCTCGGATCGCCTGGTCTACGTCGGGATCGATCTCGGCACGCTCACCGGTGACTACAGCAAGCCACTCAGCAAGGAGGAGACCTTCCTCGATCTGCAGCACTCCCTGCGATTGGCATTGCAGAAGCACTCGGGCAACGAGAAAGCCCACGTTCGAAGCCTCACCCTGAGCGGCTGGAGCGCCGGTGTCGGCGCCATCCCGACCCTCCTCAAGCGTTTCTCTGCGGATATCGACGCGTTGATCTTGCTGGACGGTTTGCACGCCGGCTGGAAGCTCGACAAGCCGACCGACGGAACCGCGGCTTCGGTCGAGGTGCACTACCTCACCCCAGTCATCAGCTTCGCCAAGCAGGCCCTCGCAAACCAGAAGAGCCTCGTCATCACACACTCCGAGGTACCCACCGAGGGCTACGCGCCGACCCACGTGACCGCCGATCGCCTGCTCGAGGCCCTCGAGCTCCGCCGCCAGCCCTTCGACCCCGGCGCCGACGAGTTCGGTCGCTTCTCCTACGTCCAGCAAGGCGGCTTCACCCTGTGGGCCCACCATGGCAGCGAAGAGCGTGGCCACTGCGCCCAGCTCGTGCTGCTCCAGGACGCCCTCCAGCAGCGCGTGCTACCCTGGCTCGAGAGCCACCACAGTGGCCGCCAGTAGCTCATTCCACGGGTTTGGGGGTGAGAGCGCGGAGGGCAGAGATCGCCCCCGTCGTCTTCACTCTGGAGTCCCAGAGCCCTGGGTCAGCGTGCGCTTCAGGCCGCTCGTGGACGACGACGAGGACCTGCGAGCCTCGGGCGCAGTTGGCGCCTGCTCTGGTCGGTACTAGACAACGCCCGTGACGCAGACCACCGCTGCCGTGCTCTCGATTGGCACCGAGCTGACGCGAGGAGAAATCACCAACACCAACCAGAGCTGGCTCGCGAGTCAGCTCACGGCCCTGGGTGTGGAGGTTACGCACGCGGAAACAGTCGCCGACGACCCCGACGCGATCATCCAGAGTCTGCGCCGCCTCGGCGAACGGCACCGCTTGATCGTCTCCACCGGCGGCCTCGGACCCACTACCGACGATCTGACCAGCGAGACCGTAGCGGCGCTGCTCGGCGTGCCAGTGTCGCGAGACCAGGAGTCACTGGAGATCATCAGAAAGCGCGTGGAGAGCTACGGCAACACCCTCACGCCGTCGAACGCCAAGCAAGCTGATTTTCCGCAAGGATCCACGATTCTCAGCAACAGCGTCGGCTCGGCACCTGGCTTCGCGGTAGACGTCGGCGGCGCCCGCGCCTTCTTCATGCCCGGGGTGCCTCACGAGATGCGCGCCATGTTCTCGACTCACGTGGCTGACTTCGCGCGCAGCTTGAACCCGGACACCCACGTGCACCAGGTCAGGCTGCGCACCTTCGGCCTCCCGGAGAGCAAGGTGAACGACCTGCTTTCGGGAGTGGAAGAGGCGCAGCACGTGATCGTCGGCTACCGAGCTCACTTCCCGGAGATCGAGGTGAAGCTGCTCGCCCGCCGAACGACGTTGGAAGCCGCCAAGCAAGCAGCCCGGGCCGCTGCGGATGAAACCAAGCAGCGTCTCGGCGAGATCGTGTACGGCGAAGGCGACGCAGGGCTACCCGAAGTCGTTGGGCAGCTGCTGCTCGAGCGCGGGCTCAGCTTGGTCACCGCCGAGAGCTGCACCGGCGGTCTCGTGAGCAAGCTGATCACCGACGTGGCTGGCTCGTCCCGCTACTTCACGGCCACCGCCGTCACCTACACCAACGCGAGCAAGCACTACCTGCTCGGCGTCGACCAGCGGCTGCTCGAGGTCCACGGGGCCGTTTCGGCTGAAGTCGCCGCAGCGATGGCGAGGGGTGCCCTCGATCGCCTCGGTGGTGACGTGAGCATCGCACTCACGGGCATAGCCGGGCCCGCTGGAGGCACCGCGGAGAAGCCCGTTGGCTTGGTGCACTACGCCGTGGCAACCAGGGCCGGAGCGCCGGGGCAGACGGCTGGACTCAGCCAGGGCAAGATGATCTTCGGCCGCGAGCGGGAGCGGGTGCGCACGCGAGCGGCTTGGGAGGCGCTCGCGCTGTTGCGCCGGGTGCTGCTTGGCGGACACGCGCCGTGACGGCCGCGGCGCTTCAGCGGACGTTCGTGGCGCTGCATGTTCCGGACGCTGTGACCGAAGCGCTGGTCAGCGCCCAGGACGGGCTGAAGCGGCGCCTGGAGCTGGCCAAAGGAAGCCGGCGCGCGGGGCCCAGCGTGCGCTGGATCGTGCGCCAGCAGATGCACGTCACCCTGTGCTTCCTCGGTGATACGCGGAGCGATCAGCTCGCGCCTGTACGCGGTCTGCTGGCTGAGCTGGCGCACGATCGCGCCGCGCTCCGCCTCGCGCTGAGAGAAACGCTGGAGATCTTCGGCTCCCCGCGGCGCGCCCGCGCGCTAGTGGCTGGGGTGACTGGCCACGATGTGGCGGCGCTCGATGACCTGCAACGCACCCTGGCGTCTCGCCTGGCGCAGCACGGCTTCGAGCCCGAAAAGCGTCGCTACAACCCCCACATCACCTTGGCGCGGGTCAAGCCAGCGGGCGACGTCCAGCACTGGTTGGCCGAGGAGGCGCTGCACCTCCCCCCCATAAACTTCCTTGGGGAAACACTCCGCTTCTACCGGTCCACGCTGACTCCCAGAGGTGGCGTCTACGACATGCTCGCCGAGGTCCGGCTCGCCGGGTGAAGCTGGACAAAAGACGAGCGGCACCGATCCGCCTGGCAAATCGGCGCCGCTCAAAGTTGCGTTGAGGGCGATCAGTTGGGAGGCGCTGGCGTCACGTGCTCCTGAGGTTCGACGCTCGCGCGCTTGACGTTGAACACCAGCTTGTCGTTGCTCGGTGCCGCGTCCACCTCGACGGTGTCGCCCGGCAGGAAGCGCCCAGCGAGCACCTCCTGCGCGAGCTCGTTCTCGAGGTAGCGCTGGATTGCGCGCTTCAGCGGCCGCGCGCCAAACTGAGGATCCCATCCGGCTTGAGCCAGGAACTCCTTGGCGCCGTCGGTTACGTGGAGCTGCAGCTCGCGGTTCTTCAGCCGGCGCTCGACGCGGCCGAGCTGAATGTCGACGATGCGCGCCAGCTGATCCCTGCCGAGGCGCCGGTAGACCACCGTCTCGTCGAGGCGATTGATGAACTCGGGCCTGAAGAATTTCCTCAGGGATTCCATCGCTGCGCGCTTCATCAGCTCGAGCTTGTCGTCGTCCTCGATGTCGCGGCGCTCCTCGACCGCTGCCAGCTCATGGGAACCCACGTTCGACGTGAGGATGATCACCGTATTCTTGAAGTCGACGGTACGACCCTGGCTGTCCGTGAGGCGCCCGTCGTCGAGCAGCTGAAGCAAGGTGTTGAAGACGTCGGGGTGTGCCTTCTCGACCTCATCGAAGAGCACGACGCTGTACGGTCTGCGGCGCACGGGCTCGGTGAGCTGCCCGCCTTCGTCATGCCCGATGTAACCAGGCGGCGCGCCGATCAAGCGACTGACGCTGTGGCGCTCCATGTACTCGCTCATGTCGATGCGGATCATGGCCTTCTCGTCGTCGAACAGGAACTCGGCCAGCGCGCGCGCCGTCTCGGTCTTGCCGACACCCGTCGGGCCAAGGAACAAGAAGGAGCCGATCGGTCGCTGCTCGTCGCCGAGGCCAGCGCGAGAGCGCCGCACGGCATTGGCCACCGCGACCAGGGCATCGTCTTGCCCCACGACTCGCATGCGCAGGTTCTCCTCCATGTGCAGCAGCTTCTGCATCTCGCTCTCGAGCATCTTGCTCACGGGGACACCGGTCCACTTGGAGACGACGCCGGCGATGTCTTCGTCGGTGACCTCCTCCTTGAGGAACGACTGGCCTTGCTGGATGCGCGCCAGCTCGCTGCGCGCTTCCTGAGCCCTGCGCTCGAGGGACGGGATCTTGCCGTACTGGATCTCGGCTGCCTTGCCCAGGTCACCAGCGCGTCGCGCGTGTTCCTCTTCCGTACGGAACTCCTCGATCTCGCGCGTCGCGTCGCGCACCTGCTCGATGATCTCCTTCTCCTTCAACCACTGGGCCTTCGCGGCGTCGCGCTCGGCACTGAGATCCGCGACCTCACGCTTGAGCTCTTCCAGGCGCTTCTTGCTGCCCTTGTCGCGCTCGCGCTTCAGAGCCTGCTCCTCGATCTTCAGCTGCAGGAGCTTGCGCTCCAGCTGGTCGATCGGGATCGGCATGCTGTCGATCTCCATCTTGATCTTGGAGGCGGCCTCGTCGACCAGGTCGATGGCCTTGTCCGGGAGGAACCGATCGGTGATGTAGCGATTGCTGAGGGTCGCCGCCGCCACGAGCGCCGCGTCCTGAATGCGAATTCCGTGGTGGACTTCGTAGCGCTCCTTCAGGCCGCGCAGGATGGCGATCGTGTCCTCGACGGACGGCTGATCGACCATCACCGGCTGGAAGCGCCGCTCGAGCGCCGCGTCCTTCTCGATGTGCTTGCGGTACTCGTCGAGGGTGGTCGCGCCGATGGCTCGCAGCTGCCCGCGGGCCAGCGCCGGCTTGATCATGTTCGCCGCGTCCATCGCCCCTTCCGCCGCGCCCGCGCCCACCAGGGTGTGCAGCTCATCGATGAACAGGATGATGCTGCCTTCGGCTGCCTCGACCTCCTTGAGCACCGCCTTGAGGCGCTCTTCGAATTCCCCGCGGAATTTAGAACCTGCGACCATGCTGGCCAGGTCCAGCGCCACCAGGCGCTTGTTCTTGAGGCTCTCGGGCACATCGCCGGTGACGATGCGGTGCGCGATCCCCTCGGCGATCGCGGTCTTGCCCACGCCGGGCTCACCGATCAGCACCGGGTTGTTCTTCGTGCGGCGGCTGAGCACCTGCATCACACGACGGATCTCCTCGTCGCGCCCGATTACCGGATCGATCTTGCCCTGCTCGGCCAGCTTCGTGAGGTCGCGGGTGTACTTGTCCAGCGCCTGGAACTTGCCCTCCGGATCCTGATCCACGACGCGCTGGTTGCCGCGTACCTGGGCAAGCGCCCGAAGGAGCACGTCGTAGGACAGGCCGTTGCGATCGAAGATCGCCTGGATGTCCTTGTCGTGCTTGGCCGCTGCCAGGAGGAAATGCTCGACGGAGACGTAGTCGTCCTTCAGCGCCTTGGCTTCGTCCTCGGCCTTGGTGGTCAGTGGCAGCAAGCGTCGCCCGAAGCGGGGCTCGTCGCCGCCCTTCTGAGTCGGCAGCTTCTCCAGTCGCTCCTGGAGCTGACGCTTGAGCACCGGGGCGCTCGCGCCGGCCTTCTCGACCAGCGGTGCGCCCACGCCGTCCTCTTGCTCCAGGATGGCCACGAGCAGGTGCTCGGGAATGATCTCGGGGTTTCCGCGCCGTAAGGCGTCGCTCAATGCCGCCTGTAGCGCTTGTTGGCTCTTGGTGGTGAGTCGGTCCATTCGCATGGTCGGGGCAAGGTAAGTCCATGCCTTGAGTGATCAAGGGGTGAGGACAAATGGCGTGCCAAACCGAGCACGAGCGAAAGAACTGCGGCTCACGAACGCAGAAAGGCCGAGCGTTGCCGCCCAGCCCTTCCTTGCCGATCAGGCTTCGCTCAGTTGGCAGTGCCGCCGGTGCCGCCGGTGGTCCCGCCGGTGCCGCCGGTGCTCGCGCCGCCGGTCCCGCCTGCGCCACCAGTGCCGCCAGTACCGCTTCCGCACGGCGCCGGAGCGCCAGCGTCAGTGAACGCCGCGGTGTCGACACAGCCCATGTTCGGACCGCCCACAGGGCTCGCGTCGACCAGGTTGCCACACACGCCGCTTGGCAGACAGCACCCCGGTGCAGTGATGCCCTGGATGGTCAGCGACTCGCAGTTCGCGTCGGGATCACCCGCCGCCTCGAGCTCGATGCACCCGGTGAGCCCACCAAGGAACTGCTCGAAGCCAGTCACGTCAACGCCACACTTGTTCTCTGCCGTGGGGCAACAGGCGGGCAACGTCGCGAGGCCGCCGAGGCTGTAGTCCTGACAGCTCGCTGTCCCGCAATCGAGCGACGCGCCGCCGGTGCCGCCGCTGCCGCCGGCCGCGCCACTTCCACCGCTGCCGCCAGCTCCGCTGCCGCCCGTGGCACCCGCACCGCCGGTGCCGCCGTTTCCACTGGTGCCTGCGGTGGAGCTACCGCCCGTACCACCTGTACCACCACTGGTCAGCGTGCCGCCGCTACCACCGGTGCCACCGTCGCTGGACGAGTCGCCCCCACACGCGACGACCGCGCCACACGCGCCAACTGCCAAGACCAAGCCAAAGTGCCAACCCTTCATCACGACCTCCCTGAAGACGACCGAAGACTACCAGACGATCGCTTGGCGGACGCATACCCGAACCGCCAGCTGGTCACGCAATTCACTGCTCGAATCGGCGTCCCCAGGAAAGTTTTAGGCTCAAAGTATTTCTCGGGCGAGATCGCGTCGGTGAACGCCGCTCGTGCCGTCCAAGCGACGCGGGCTGCGGAGCGCTCCTCCGAGAGGAGACATCCGGGGCAGCTCCAGCGTCTACGTCTGCATCCTCGACGGGTCGCGCGCCGCTGCCACCGAGCGGCTGATGCCAAACGGCTGAAGCCCAGCCACCTCTGCGAGGCTGCGGTCGGAGTGCTCGAACCCCGCCACGAGCGCGCAGGCCAGCCCAGACTCACAGCAAACCTCGCGGAAACGTCATTGGCCCCGGGATCCTCCCCGTGAAGCGCGAGCACCAGCCGCAGAAAAGCGAACGGGGCAGCCGAAGCTGCCCCGTTATTGCACCGTTTCGACGCCGAGCGTCGCTCAGTTGCCGCAGTCGCCGCCCTCGGCCTCGCCGAGCAGCGTGGGGCTCTGGCAGCCAAAGTCGGGTCCTGCGAGGTCGACTCCAAGGCCAGCTCCCAGCTTCGCGACGTCGACTTCACCGCCGCACTTCTTGGTCGCCGTCTGGCAGCAGCCAGGCAGCTCCACATCGCTGCCCGCGACGTTCACGGTGACAGGACCGCAGGCCGCGTCCTCCGTGCCAGCGCGCGCGAGCTCGACGCATCCGCTGATGCCAATCACGTCCATCGCCTCGTCGACGTTGACGCCGCAGGCGTCGCCGTCCGAACAGCAGGCGGGGAAATCGTAGGCAACGTTGCCGTTGAGAGAGACCTGCTCGCTGCCGCACGTGTTGGAACCGCACATCTTGCTGGTGTTACCCGTGCCGCCAGTGCCGCTGCCGCCAGTACCGGTGCCGCCAGTGCCGCTGCCGCCAGTGCCGCCCTGAGCGCCGCTGCCGCCTTGTGCGCCGCTGCCGCCAGTGCCGCCGCTGCCGCCGCCGTCGTCGTCGCTACCGCAACCAACGAAACAAGCCGCGCAGAGCGCGATGAAACCGATCGATCCAACCTTGAATGAAAGCATTCCCAAATCCTCCTGGGTGTCGTGGAAGCAGGCTGCACCAAACCACGGCCGAAACACGAGCACCAACCAAATCTGAAGGATAGGTCAGGTTGAGACGTCGGGTTTCTTACGCTGTCGTAAGACTGCAGCCTGAGCAGATATAGACGCACCGCATCAAGCGGTCCGTGGTGTCGAGGGCGTCCCCCACCTGGAACGCGCGTCAGATGTCGAGGTTGCGCACGTTCAGCGCGTTGTCCTCGATGAACTTGCGGCGCGGCTCCACCTGATCGCCCATCAGCACCGTGAACAACTCATCGGCGCGCACGGGATCGTCCACCCTCACCTGGAGCAGCGTCCGAGCGTCTGGGTTCATCGTGGTCTCCCAGAGCTCGTCGGCGTTCATCTCACCGAGACCCTT
Organism: Polyangiaceae bacterium; assembly: GCA_041389745.1. GTDB lineage: Bacteria > Myxococcota_A > Polyangia > Polyangiales > Polyangiaceae > JAHBVY01. The sequence goes on along the minus strand of JAWKRF010000016.1, from coordinate 105,674 downwards.
GTAGCGCGAGATCATGATGCCCTTCTTGCCACGTTCATCGATGAAGGTGTCGAGAGCCTCCGCGTTCTCCAGGGTGATCGGCTCGCCCTCCTTGATCCGCGCGGTATATGGAGCGGGACCAATGGAGAGGATGTCGTGGTGATGCTCCAGTAGATCCTCGTACTCCGCGCTCTCCGCCAGCACCCAGTCGAGCACCGCCGGACGATTGGAAGAACCGGGTCGGAAGGACACCACGATCCTCCCGGAACCGTGCGCCTTCTCCCACTCGGTCTCGACGCGGACGGGCATCAGATCGGGGTAGCGCTCCTCGAGCTCGGTCTTCAGCACCTTCGCGGCGGCCTCGACCTTGGCCTCCTCACGGAAGTCCTCCTTGGAGAGCGGATCGGTGCGCAGCAGCGCCGCGACCACGCGCGCGTCACAGCGACGGTCGATCTTCATCAAGGTCGCCCGGTACGCCCGCAGACCCTCGGCCAGGTGACGCAGGGGCTTGCCGCTGAGCAGCGGACCCTGAGTCGACTGCACGGTGACGCCATCGATTCCGTTGTCGATCAGGTAGGCGTCGAGAGAAGCCTGGTTCTTCAGGTACTGGTCCTTCTTGCCCTTGCGCGCGCGGAACAACGGCGGCTGCGCGATGTAGAGATAACCCTTCTCGAAGATCTCGGGCATCTGCCGGTAGAAGAACGTCAACAGCAGCGTGCGGATGTGCGAGCCGTCGACGTCGGCGTCGGTCATCAGGATGATGCGGTGATAGCGCAGCTTGCTGAGATCGAAGGCGCCATCCTCGCCCACGGTGCACCCGAGCGCGCTGATCAGCGTGGCCACCTCCTGGGAGCTGAGCATGCGGTCCAGGCGTGCGCGCTCTACGTTCAGGATCTTGCCCTTGAGGGGCAGGATGGCCTGGAAGTGCCGATCACGTCCCTGCTTGGCGCTGCCGCCAGCAGACTCACCCTCGACGATGTAGAGTTCACTGATCGCGGGGTCCTTGGACTGGCAATCGGCCAGCTTGCCCGAGAGACTGGTGTTGTCGAGGACGCCCTTCCTCACCACCTCTCTGGCTTTCCGTGCGGCTTCACGAGCCTTGGCCGCCATGGCGGCCTTCTCCAGGATCTTCTTGGCCGTGCCAGGGTTCTCCTCGAAGTAGCGTCCGAGCTGCTCGGCTACGGCTCCCTCGACGATGCCCTTCACCTCGGAGCTCACGAGCTTGCTCTTGGTCTGGGAGTCGAAGGACGCGTCGGGGTGCTTCACGTGCACCACGGCGATCACGCCTTCTCGCGCGTCCTCACCACTCAGCCCAGCCTTCACGTCCTTCAGCAGGTTCGAGCTCTGCCCGTAGCTGTTCAACGACCGCGTCAGCGCGGCACGCAGCCCCGTGAGGTGGGTTCCACCGTCCTTGTTGTGGATGTTGTTCGTGTAGCAGAGCAGCTGATCCACGTAGCTCGAGGTCCACTGCAGCGCGACGTCGAGCTGGATCGGTGCCCCGGCGCCCTCGGGACCGGGGGCCTCCGAGCTGAACGAGATCACGTCGGGGTGCACGGGATCCTTGGACTGGCCGAGGAGCTCGACGAACTCCTTGATGCCACCCTGGAACTCGTAGCGCTCGCTCGTGCCCGCTCCGCGTTCGTCGACCAAGTCGATGACCAGGCCCGAGTTCAGGAACGCCAGCTCCCGCAAGCGCTTCGCGAGGATCTCGTAGCTGTACTCGACGGAGGTGAAGATCTCGTGATCGGGCTTGAAGGTGATCTTGGTCCCGGTGCTGTCGGTCTCACCGATTTCGCGCAGCGGGCCCTTGGGAGCACCACGCGAATACTCCTGATACCAGACCTTGCCTTCGCGACGGATCTCCAGCTTCAAGAGCTCGCTCACCGCGTTCACGGCGCTGACCCCGACGCCGTGCAACCCGGCGCTGACCTTGTAGCTCGAGTGGTCGAACTTGCCGCCTGCGTGCAGGACCGTCATCACGACCTCGGCGGCGCTGACCCCCCGCTCGTGTTGCCCCACGGGAATACCTCGGCCGTTGTCATCGACCGTGACCGAGTTGTCGAAATGCACCGTGACCGAGATGCGATTACAGAACCCTGCCAGGTGCTCGTCGACCGCGTTGTCCACCGCCTCCCACACCAGGTGATGCAGCGCCGACCCGTCGTGGACGTCACCGATGTACATGCCGGGGCGCTTGCGCACGGCCTCGAGACCTTCGAGGACGCTGATGTTGCTCGCGCCGTAGTCGTCAGACTTGGTTTCGGGGGCGTCCGTCGCGGGAATGGTTTCCGTACTCAAAAGGACTGTCCTTGTGCAATGCGCCGGGCGCGAAGCTCTCTCGTTTCGAAGGCGCGTGCGAACCCAGAAGTGACTCGCTGCTGCGCGCTTTCTGGCGCCGAGGAGGGGTCGGCTTGAGCCTGCTGTCCGAGGGAGTTGAGGCAGGGCTGGAGTGCTTGGAGTTATAGCGAAAAGGCCCCCTTGGAGCCACTTAAAACGCCCCAGACGTCAAGCTTATTGTTCTTTATTTTCAATAACTTAGAAAGCGCGGTCTGGGAAGCTGCCAGGGGGTTCGAGCAGCCTTGGATGGCGCCCTCGCACGGGGCGCACTTCGACTGCTCGGACGCCCTCTCGCGGCAGCGCGCGAGGGGCACTCGCGATGAGCCGACGAGGACGGTCAGGGTGGGCTCACGCTGCTCAGCACACCGGCTGCGAGACGCCAGTCGAGGCGTTCGCCAGGCTCGAGATCCGGGGTGGTGAAGAGCTCGGGTCGGGTGGTCGTCACGAAGACCTGACACACCGCCTCGCGCACGAAGCGATAGACGGCGCCAGTGCGCTCGGGGTCGAGCTCGCTGGAGACATCGTCGAGCAGCAAGATGGGGTGCGCTCCACGCGCCTCTCGCACACACTCGAGCTCAGCGAGCTTCAGGGCCAAGGTCAGGATACGCAGCTGGCCCTGGGATGCGTGGCGTCTGACCGACCTGCCATCGATGCTCAGCTCGAGCTCGTCCTTCTGAGGGCCGAAGCCAGGACGGCGCGCACGCATATCCGCGCGGCGACGGGCGCGAAGTGCCGAGAGGAACTCGGCCTGGTCCTCGCTGCCTCCCGCGGCGAACCTCACCCCCAAGACCAGATCGGGCGCTGCCATCCGCCGAAACGCTGGTACCAGGGCGGTCGACAGGCGTTCCGCTGCACGGCGGTGCGCCGCCTGGACGTGGCAGCCGTGGCGCGCCATGAGTGTCTCGAAGACGTCGAGCTCCGCGGCATCCGTCCCACGCTCGTCGAGGACGCGCTGACGCTCCTTGCTGGCTCGCGTGTAGCGAAGCCGATGATCCATGGCGATGGGCTCGAAGTAGAGGGCGACGCGATCGAGCAGTGTACGTCGCACGCTCGCTGGGCCCGAGCCGAGCTGGAGATCGCCTGGATGAAACACGACGACCGGGGTGCGTGTCGCATAGCTCGACAGCCGCTCGGGGGTCTTGCCATCGAGCTTCAGGTTACGGCGCCCGTTGGTGATCGCGGCTCGCTGCTCGCGGCGCTCGGCTTGCTCCAGGATGCTGGCCTTGACGCTCGCGGTGGAGTCCCCTTCACGCACCAGCTCGCGCATCCGCTCGGCGCGAAATGATCGGCTCGTCGCGAGGAAGTAGATCGCCTCGAGCAGGCTCGTCTTGCCCTGGCCGTTGTCGCCGGCGAGGACGTTCAGGCGTGGCGCCGGCTCGAAATCGATGCGCTCGATGTTGCGGAAGCAACGCACCGAGAGCGACTCGATGATCAGCGGATTGACCATACGCTGGCTCGCTGCGCGAGCTGCCAGGAGCGGCAGCTCAGATGCGCATGGGCATGATCACGGCGACGTGGTTCTTCGATGCGTCCTCGTGCACCGGGCGCACGACCGCGGGATCCAGCTCGCCGCTGATGCCGAGGATCACCTCGTCGTCGTCGATCGCCTTCAGCACGTCCATGAAGTAGCGCGCGTTGAAGCCGACCGTCACCTCGGGACCACGATAGTCCACTGCGATCTCGTCGAAACCGGCGCCGCTCTCGGGGCTCTCGGACTCGAAGCGGATCTTGTCGTCCGTGATGGTCAGCTTCACGCCGCCGGTGCGATCGCTCGCCGCCACGCTGACCGCGCTCAGCGCGTCGTACACGGCATCCTTGGGCGCGTGAATGGCCCGCTCGGTCTGCTCGGGGATCACGCGCTGGTAGGGCGGGAACTGAGCGTCGACGAGCTTCACGCTGAACTGGAAGCCGCCCAGCGAGAAGAACGCGTTGGGTCCGCTCTGGGTCATGGCGAGCTCAGGAGACGCGTCGTCGGTCTTCTCGCCGCGCGCCTCGTCACACAGGCGCTTGAGCTCCTGGATCCCCTTGTTGGGGATCAGCATCGTCGCGGTCGCGTTCTTTCCGGAGACGGTGACCTCCATCTTGCTCAGGCGATGGCCGTCCGTCGTTACCATGCGGACACGCTCGCCCTCCCACTCGAACAGCGCGCTGTTGAGGTGCAGGCGGGTCTCGTCGGTCGAGATGCTGAAGTGCGTCTTGCTGATCAGGTCGTGCAGCGTATCCACGGGGAGATTCATCGAGGGCGCTGAGTCGTCGGGAGCGGGGAGCTTCGGGAACTCGTCACCGGGGATACCATGCAGGGTGTACCGACGAGCGGAGCCGACCGCACGAATCGTAGTCGCTGCACCCTCGGAGGTGCTGATCGACACCTGCCCTTCGGGCATCATCTTCACGCGGTCGAAGAGATCTCGAGCACCAACGGCGATCGTGCCGGGCTGCTCGACCTCGGCCTTCACCGAGCCACGTACCGCGACGTAGAGGTCCGTCGCCGAGAGCTGAATCGAGCCGTCACGAGCCTCGAGCAAGACGTTGCCGAGGACCGGCATGGTGCTCTTCTTGTCGGCCACTCCCTGACAGCGATTGAGGATGCGTAGGAGGTCCTTCTTGCTGACGACGACGTGCATGTGGGCCTCACGTCTAGTCGTGGATTTCGCTGAGGGCTACCGTTGAGAGACCCCTGCTCCGTACGTTTTTTCTACTGAACGGTCTGCCAGGATCCAAGGGGGCTGACTACTCTAAGAGATCTATGGAAATTTAAATTTAGGGTCGTTGTAGTAGGGCCTGTGGAGACCGGGGAAAACTCTGTAAGGACATGAAATTACGAGAGAAATGCGTCCACTCCCATGGGGACGGATGCTGGTAGTGGGATGTAGGCTACTTGGGTACCGATCCGCGACCTCTGGGTTCTCCCGGATCCGTACCCCAGCTCTCAGCAGGGTTTTCCCAAAGCTATCCCCAGGGTGTGGATTGCATTCTTCGGGTGGGTCGTCCTGTAAATGTGATCTTCTCGTCCTCGCCGAGCACAAAGCTGCGTGGCGACTGGAGTGCGGCGCCTCGCAAGAGCCGACGCACCAGACCGAGGCGCGAGGTAGTTGCGCGGGCGGATGGAGGTGCTCCGGCGAGATCATGGGCTCGTGGTCGGGCCCAGCGCCGCGTCCACGGCCTCAGGACGCCGGGCTGCCCAGCTGCTGGTTGAGTCGGGCGGCGGCGTCCAGCAGGCCGCGTCGCGCCTTCTCGAACGTCTTGGGGCCGATGTCGCCTCGGGCGTGTGCCTGGGTCAGGCGCACCAGCTCGTCGAGGATCAGCTCCTGGGCTTCGATCAGCTCTTCTGGTGCCTTCTCGTCCTTGTGATCCGGATCTCGACGCAGGGCGAAGAACAGGCCCGCGGCGACGACCGCGATGGCGATCCCGACCGCGATCCAAGCGCCTGGTCCGCGAGTGGGGATGCCACTCAGGGTGATGGTCAGGCGCTCGAGCGCGCCGTCTCCCGGCTGCATGCGCTTGATGGTCACCAGGTTGCGCGAGCCATCGTTGCCAGCCATGGGCTTGGCAGCGTCGAAGCCTGCTACCTCCAGGTCCATCGTCTGGGGTGCGGCGGCGATCACCTGCATCTGACCGACCCGCGGCGGCAAGCGGATGTCGAAGCTCCGGCGCTCGGTCTGATCGTTCGGCACCTGAAACGTGAAGCCGACCTCGTGTTGCCCTGGGGTAAAAGTGCCCCGCAGTACCACGCGATCGTCGATGTTCTCGAAGCGGATGTCGCTCATCGCATCCTGGGCACGGAAGGCCTTCCAGCCCTGAGGCAGGCCGATGCTGACGTTCTCCGGCACCCAGGCGGTGCGCCCGATGTTGAACACGCGGAACATCACCTCGAACTGGAAGACGTCGTCTCGGGTCTCGACGAACAGCATGCCGAACATGCCGAGGCGCGTCGCCGCCAGATCTCTCACCACGTCGTAGAGGTGCAGGATCACCTGTTGCCCGTTGTTCTCGTCGAGGTTGAACGGGGGCGCCGCGAAGTTGGCTCCGTCGCGGGTGACGCTGATGCGATACGAGTAGCTCGTGTCGTGTCCAGGCAGCTTGTCGAAGCGCACGATGCCGCTGGCGTCCGAGGTCGCCGTGCGGTGCTCTCGATCCTCCCCTGCGGCGACCGACTGGCGCAGGATGCCGAGCTTCACCTCGACGCCTGGCAACGCCTTGCCGTTCGCGTCCACGACGTGGACCTCGATGGTGTGCTTCGGTACCAACGGACTCGGGGTGCTTCGGTCCGGTACGGGGTTGAAGCCGAGCTCGCTGTCGCTGGGGCTCACCCTGGGGTGACCCGCTGGCATGCCGGCGCCCGGCGCAGCAGAGGCGCCTGGCGCAGCAGAGGCGCCTGGCGCAGCGGCAGGCTTCGGCACAGCGGCAGGCTTCGGCGCAGCGGCAGGCTTTGCTGCGGGCGCTGCGCCGGCTGCTGGCGTTTGCGCGGAGCTCGGTAGCGTGATCAAGGCGACGACGCAGGCGATCAGTCGCGCGAAGTGGGCGATGTGAAAACGCTTCATGGCGTCAGTCCTGCTCCACGGGCGCCGCAACGCCGCACACTGGACACGCATCCTGGGAGTCCGGGTAGACAGCGGGGCAGGCGCTGCAGAGGATCTGGTTTGCTTCCGCGAGGTGTGAGTTGCAGCCACTACAGCGGGTGTTTTCAAGCGGGTTTCGCGTTTCGCAGACCTTGCAACGTCGGCTCGGTCCGCCGCTGACCGGCGGCGTCCTGACGGGGTCGTCCACGAACCCTTCGTCGGCTGCTTCGCCATCGGGCGACACCTCACCGGCTTCCTCGGCTGGCTGCTCCAAGTCTTCCGCGGGGTCTGTCTCCAGGTTGGTATCGTCGTCCGCGTCTTCCGTGGCCTGTGCTCCGGCCTCGTCCGCCTCGTCCTCCGCCGCGTGGTCGTCCGCTGGCCGCTGGCCCCGTGCCTTGGACTTTGCGGCGTTCAAGGCTGCCTGCATCAGCACTCCCTCGACCCGCTCGCGGTTCTCCGCGGACAGCTCGGAGAGCGCGTCCTCCGTCTCCTCGTCGTAGACGAGACGCGCATCGGGGTCGGCCTCGAGCAGCTTCAGCTTGAACAGCTGCTCGGCGCGCTTGCGAGACTCCCCCTCGACGTCGCTCAGCTGCTGCAACAGCCGCTTGGCCTCCGCCCGATACCGCGCGGAAAGATCCTTGTAGTCGGCGTCGCTGATCTTGCCGATGTTGTGCTCGAACTCGAGGTCCTTCAGGGCGCGCAGCGTGGCCCGCTTCTGCTCCAGCTCTGCGCTGGGCGCTGCCAGACTGAGCGCTTCGTCCAGGTTGAGGTCCGCCTCGCCAGTCAGGCTCTGCACCGAGGCCCAGAAGGCCGAGATCACCAGCAGCAGAAACGAGCCAGCCAGGACCAGGAGCGCCGTACCCACGCCGGCGTAGAGGCCGGTGCCCAGCGCGACGACCAGGATGATCGGCACTGCCCAGACCTTGTGGCGACCTGCGACCTCGAACACCTCGTCGAGCTTGGTCGGCGCCGCGGGCTCGGAAGCCACGACGGCCTTCGTGCGCGACGACCGATACTCGCGGCTCGAATCGGGCCGCTCGAGCTCATCCTGGCGCCGGGCTCCGGCGGTCGGTGGATCGGTCGAGATCGAGCCAGACCGGCGCTTGCCGTCCTTCTTTGGCCCAGACTTCGCGCGCTTGTCGGCTTTGGAGCCGGACTTGCGCTTGGACTTCGAGACGGACTCTTCGCGTTCACTCATGCGGCGCTCAGGCGGGCTTCTTGGGGCCGCTTCGCTGGAAGCGGGCCCTGCGGCGCCGTCGATATACACCGACCACGGTGCCGACGCCCAGCACGAGACCACCCGCGGTGGCCCCGAGCATCTCCCACGGCAAACGGCTGAGCTCCGGCATCTCTCCGGGAGCGGCCCGGGCGCTGGGAGGGGCGCGCGCCGTGACGGTGTGCGCCGAGGCGCTGGCCGGCGCCGCGGCGAACAGCAACGCGAACATCAGGCCCGTCGCCGCACCCATTCCGACTCGCGCGTAGCTCAGCACCGTGGCTTCACTCAGGCTGACGTCAGGCCAGAGGCTGACGATGGCGCCGATGATCAGGATGCCGACGCCCAGCCAGATCCAGCTCACCATCGGGTTCACGTGCAGGTGGAACGTCGCACGCTTGCTGCTGGGATCTGCCGAGCCGAGGATCGAGTAGAAATCCGCGCGGAAGCCGCGGAGGATGCTGACCTCGGTCGTTGGCATCCCCCCCTTGCGGTAGATGAACTTGGCGGGGCTGGCTTCGCCGATCAGCGTGCGCTTGCCATCGCTCGAGACGTGAGACACCAGCATGTCTGCGAAGATCATGCGTTTGGTGGTGTCCACTTCCATCCGCGGCCCCTTGTACTGCACCTCGTAGTCGCGCAGCTGGTAGGTCTGGCCCGGCATCAGGCTGACCTCCTTGTCGGCGCCCCACGATCGTCCGACGAAGCCCATGAACATGAAGATGATGCCGAAGTGCACCACGTAGCCGCCGTAGCGGCGCCGATTCTTGCTCACCAGTCGCAGCAGCGCGGTGAAGGCGCCTTCCCTGGTGTTGCGCATACGGGCCGCGGTGCCGCGCTGGAACTCCTGGACGATGACCGCCACGTTGAAGGCGCTCAGCGAAACGATCAGCAGCGGCACCACCATGCCGAAGTAGCGCAGCGCCGGTCCGTACCAGGCATCCACGTAGAAGACGTCCTGCTCCACGATCGCGGGATAGCCCAGGCGGGTCCCCAGCAGCAGGTGCAGCGCACCGACCACCACCGCCACGATGGCGGGAATCGTCGCGGCTTTGAGCAGCGCCTCACCCGTGGTCTTGCGCCAGCCGAGCAGTGGCGCGACGCCCATCAAGAGGAACACGGCGATGCCCATCGGAGCGAGCCAGCGATTGTAGAAGGGCGCGCCGACGCTCACCGATTCCTTGTAAATCCACTCGCTGATCTTGGGGTAGAGCGTGGTGACGGCGATGAACACGGGGATCGCGACCAGCGCCCAGTTGTTGAGCACGAACGCGGCCTCACGGCTGGCCACCGACTCGATGTGGGACTCGCTCAGCAGCTTCGGGATCCTGAGCACGATCAGCAGCGTGCTGACGAACAGGATGAAGACCATGAAGTAGACGAAGAAGATGCCGATCTCGCTCTGAGCGAACGAGTGCACGCTCGCGATCATCCCCGAGCGAGTCAGGAAGGTGCCGAAGATCGTGAGGAAGAAGGTGAAGCAAATCAGGAACAAGTTCCATACTTTGAACATCACGCGACGCTCTTGGATCATGGTCGAGTGGAGGTAGGCGGAGGCCGTGAACCAGGGCAGGCAGGCGGCGTTCTCCACTGGATCCCAGGCCCAGTAGCCGCCCCAGCCAAGCTCCTCGTATGCCCACAGCATGCCGAGGGCGTTGCCGATGCTGAGGAACAGCCAGGCGAACAGCATCCACTTCCGCGCGGCATTGATCCACTCGTTGTCGAGGCGCCCGGTGACCAGCGCGGACATGGCGAAGGCGAACGGGATCGAGCAGCCCACGAAGCCGATGTAGAGGCTCGGTGGGTGGATGATCATGTAGAAGTTCTGGAGCAGCGGGTTCAGGCCCTCGCCGTCCAGCTTTCCGCCACCGATCGCCACCTCGAAGGGGTTCGCCGCGAACAGCATCAAGACCCCGAAGAAGCTGATGATCACCATCAGGGTCGCGATCACGTACGGCTGGAGGGCGCGGTACTTGCCCCGCATCCAGGCCACGCAGCTCGACGTGTAGATCGCCATCAGGAACGACCACCAGAGCAGCGAGCCATCCTGGCCTCCCCACAGCGCCGTCAGCAAGTACGGATCGGTCATCGACCGATCGGAGTAGCGAGCTACGTATCTGATGCGGAAATCATGCGTGATGAACGCATACGCCAGGAGCAGCACCCCCAACCCGATCAACGCACAGGTTCCGTACGCTCCCCAGCGCGCGGCGCTGAGCAGCCTCGGGTTTCCCCGCGCAGATGCGACCGATACCGCGAAGGTGTAAGCCGCTGCGACCAGCACGGCGTACAGGACCCCAGTGCCAAACTCCGGAAGTGTCTCCCACATGACGTAGGGGCACTCTACCTCGAATCGCAGCGGAGGCCGGGACCCTGGGGAGGAATCCTGCTCGGCGCTTTGTCGCAGGGGGTCGCACCACCCGTTCGTGCGGGTGGACGGGGTCGCGCGTCCACGTCGAAACGCTGCTTACTTCGCGTCGTCGTGGAGCTGCTGGAGCTGACCTTTCGCCTTGCCCAGGTCCTGATTCAGCTGGTTGAGCGCGTCCTGAGCGTCGGCCGCGTTGTCTGCGGCCCCCAGCTTGCGCAGGCTGACTCGCAGACGATTCAGGCTGCTCCCGAACTCGAGCGCGCGCGCCAGCTTGCGCTTGGCCTTCGCCTTGCGCAGCTGACGGATGTCCTTGGTCAGCTGCTTGCGCACCCGCTTCAGATCGGCGTTCGCAGCCTTCGCAGCCTCGGCGCAGCCCACGGTCTCGTCCTTCAGCTTGCAGGGGACGCCGCTCGCGTCGATCGCCTCGATCGTCTTGCTGAGCTCCTCGAAGCGCTCGACCAGCGCCGACTTGGCCTGAACTGCAGGGGGCTGGGCAGGCGCCTCGTCCGCTGCTCGCGCAGGGCCTGCCACAGCGAGGCTCGCCGTCCCCAGGAGAGCAGCGAGCAGACCGAGCGTCACCCAGCGCTGCATGGGACGCGAACGTTCATCAACTTCTGCCATAGCCGCCATCAGTTTACGTGGGTGAGCCTTGCGCCTCCCTCGAAAACTCTCACAAAGCGCCGAGTTCGCTGCTCTCACCCCCAAAAATACAGGCATTTCTTGACGGGACTCCCGGGGGCTCGAGCAGGCGATCCACGCCTGGGCTTCGATGTCTGTACGCATGCGCACCCTTCACGGGGCGCCTCGGAAGCCGGGTCTGGGGGTGAGTCGCGCGGAAAGGACCCACGACTCGCGCGTGGACCCGCCGCTCAGTCCGCGCCCACGACCGTGCCCACGTCCTCGCCCTTGGCGACGGCGCGGATGTTTCCGGGCATCATCTTGAACACGCGGATCGGCATGCCGTTCTCGCGGCACAGCGTCACCGCCGTGGAGTCCATGACTCCAAGGTGCTGCGAGAGGAACTTGTCGTAGCTGACCTCGCGGTACATCTTGGCGTCCTCGTGCTTGCGCGGGTCACGATCGTAGATGCCGTCGACCTTGGTCGCCTTGAACAGCGCGTCGGCGCGGATTTCCATCGCGCGTAGCGCGGCAGCCGTATCCGTGGAGAAATAAGGATTGCCGGTGCCCGCCGCGAAGACCACGACGTAACCACGCTCCAGGTGACGGATCGCGCGGCGCCGGATGTAAGGCTCCGCGACGTCGCGGATTTCAAGCGCCGTCATCACTCGGGTCTTGGCGCCGCTGTTCTCCAGCGCGTCCTGCAGGGCGAGTGAGTTGATCACCGTCGCCAGCATGCCCATGTAGTCGCTCTGGGCGCGATCCATGCCCTCGCTGGCTCCCTTGAGGCCCCGGAAGATGTTGCCGCCACCCACCACCAGCCCGAGCTGGACTCCGGTCCTGGCGACCTCGGCGATCTCCTTCGCGGTGTTCTTGAGGGTGGCGGTGTCGATGCCGAAGCCGCCCTCTTTCCCGCAGAGCGCCTCACCGCTCAGCTTGAGGACGATTCGACGGTACTTGAGATCTCCAGAGTCGCTCACGAGCCGCTTCCTACTCACGCGAACTTGGGCGCGCAACCATCGCCGCCGCACCGGTGGAGTTTCGTCAGAGGCCCGACGAGAACAGGGTGGAATCTTGCGCTCGGGGCCTGCCTGGTGCCTGGCGCTACCTGGCCGTGCGTAGTATCCCCGCCTCTGATGCGCGCTGCCCCACAGCTCTGGTCCCAGGTCGGGACCCGGTCGTCGATCGCCAGCCGTGCGCTGCGTCACGCGCTGCTCGTCGCGTGCGTCGGCCTGGCAGGCTGCAGTGGTTGTGACGACGGGAGCGTGGGGCAGGTGCCTTCCGCCAGCGCGAGCAGCGGTCCATTGCCTCCCGAGCTCGCGGCGAAGGTGCTCGCGAAGGTGGGAGACCGCGAGATCACCCTGGGTGAATACGCGGCGACCCTGGAGCGCATGGATCAGTTCGAGCGGCTCCGCTACCAGTCACCCGACCGACGAAAGCAGCTGCTCGACGAGATGATCCAGGTCGAGCTCCTGGCGCAGGAAGCCGAGCGGCGCGGTCTGGACAAGCGTCCCGAGACCCAGGAGCGGATCCGCATCATCCTGCGCAACGAGGTGCTCAAGAAGCTGCGCCGCGACGTGCCAGGCCCCGAGTCCGTCACCGAGGCGGACGCGCGCAGGTACTACGAGAAGCACCGCGATGACTTCCGGGAGCCAGAGCGGCGCCGGGTCGCCGTGATCGTCTCGAGCGATGAAGCCAAGGCCAAGGCGTTGCTTGCCCAGGCCACCAAGGCGACGCCGATGCAGTGGGGCAAGCTGGTGATGGAGAACTCCCTCGAGAAGCCGCCCAACCCTTCTCCGACGGCGCCGCTCGAGCTCGCTGGCGACCTGGGTATCGTCTCTGCGCCGGGCGTGGAGCGGGGCGCGAACCAGCGCGTCCCCCCGGCGGTGCGCGCAGCGGTGTTCAAGATCTCCAAGATCGGGGAGGTGCACGACGCCGTGGTCGAGGACGATGGCAAGTTCTACATCGTGCGCATGATCGGCAAGACCGACGCGCGGGATCGCCCCTTCAAGGAGGCCGAGCGCAGCATCCGCGTGTCTCTGGTGCAGGAGCACATCCGCGCGGCAGAGCAGAAGCTCGAGAAGGAGCTGCGCGAGAAGTACCCCGTGAAGATCGATGATCAGGCGCTGGAGAAGGTGCGCTTGCCCGATCAGCAGCCCAAGGACGCCGCGCCGACTCCCTCGGCCGCGCCATCGAGTTCCTCGGGGAACTAACCATGCAGCTGCGTGTCGCGACGACTTCGCCCCTGGACTGGCGCTGGCAGCTACGCAACTCGATCTCCAGCGTCGAGCAGCTGACTCAGCGTCTGAGACTGACAGCGGAGGAGCAGCAGGGCGCTGAGCGCGCGGTCAGCCAAGGCTTTCCCATTGGCATCACGCCTTACTACTTCGACCTGATCGACCCGAACGACCCCAGCTGTCCCATCAGGCGGCAAGTCGTGCCGCATCGCGCGGAGGCCGACGAGGTGCCTGGTGACCTCCGAGATCCGCTGGGTGAAGAGGCGCACTCGCCGGCGCCGGAGCTGGTGCAGCGCTATCCAGATCGAGCGCTGCTCCTGGTGACCGACCAGTGCGCGGTGTATTGCCGCTTCTGCACGCGGAGTCGGATGGTCGGCGCCGGTGAGGGGCCGCGCGCCGATCAGCGACTCGAGCCAGCGCTGGCCTACCTGCGCAGCCACCCAGAGGTGCGCGACGTGATCCTCAGCGGCGGCGACCTGCTCAGCATGGCCACGAGTCGCGTGCAGCGGGTGGTCGAGTCGGTGCGCGCCATCCCCAGCGTGGAGACCATCCGGCTGGCGACGCGCGTGCCCGTGGTGCTGCCGATGCGTATCGACGGCGAGCTGCTCGAGGCCTTGCGCCCGTTTCATCCGCTGTGGGTGATGACCCACTTCAACCACCCGAAGGAGCTGACTCCCGAGGCGCGGGCCGCGCTCAACCGCCTCGCCGACGCCGGCTTCCCCGTGATGAATCAGAGCGTCCTGCTGCGCGGTATCAATGACCGCGCGGAAACACTGGAGGCGTTGTTTCGCGGCCTGATCCGCGAGCGCGCCCGACCCTACTACCTGCTCCAGGCCGATCCAGTGCGTGGTACCGGGCACCTGCGCACGCCCCTCGACGTGGGTCTTGCGATCATGGATCGGCTGCAAGGCCGCCTCACCGGGATCGCGCTACCGAAGTTCATCGTCGACACCCCGGGCGGCATGGGCAAGGTCCCGGTGTTGCCCGAGTGGGTCGTGCAGCGCCGTGCGGCGACCGACGCCGCCCCTGGCTCCACCACGCTGCGCACCTGGCGTGGCGCGCTGGTCGACTACGTCGATCCGCCTGCTCGCGGTCGCTGCTAGCCAGTGGTACGGCGATTCGGTTCGTGTCGGTTCGTGCGGTGTAAGCCGTTGGAGGACCGCGCGTTCACTGGCCATGTCGAAATGGACGAGCTGGGTGAACTGCGCCGCGCTGAGCTGCTTCTGCGCGCTGCTGGTGCTGGGCAGCGTGGGCTGCATGGGGAAGTCGGATGACGCGGGGGCCGTGACGCAGGCCGCCTCGGCGCCCGCCGACGACAGCGCCAAGTCAGGCGAGATCGCAGGCGTGGCCGAGCGCAAGGTGATTCGCAAGGCCGAGCTGGAGCTCCAGGTGAAGTCGCTGAGCGACGCCCAGCGCACGGCCACCGACGTCGCGAAGAAGCACGGCGGCTACGTCGTCAGCTCCGAGCGCCGCGGCACCGATGCGGCGCGCGACCAGCGCCTGCGCGTCGTCTTGCGCGTGAAGGCGGACGAGCTGGATACCGCGCTGAACGAGCTACGCGCGATCAAGCAGGGGGAAGCCAGCGAGCACATCTCCAGCGAAGACGTGACCGACGAGTGGATCGACCTCGAGGCGCGGCTGAAGACGCAGAAGGCGCTGGAGAACCAGTACCTCGAGATCCTGAAGGGGGCGAACAAGGTCGAGGACCTGCTCGCGGTGCAGAAGCAGCTCTCCGATGTCCGTACGGAAATCGAGAAGCTGGAGAGCCGCAAGCGCTTCCTCGACAAGTCGGTCAGTCTATCGACCATCACCGTCGATTTCGAGCGGCCAGCGCCGCTGGTGAGCGCCTCCTTCGCGGCGATTGGCGACGGCTTCAAGCAGGCGGGCGCCGACGTGCTCAACGTCGGAGGCGCCACCTTGGTCCTCATCATGCGCTTCGTCGGCGTGATGATCCCGCTGATCTGCCTGGTGTTCTTGCCCGGTTTCTACCTGGGGCGCTGGTTCTTGCGTCGCGTGGGCGCGCTGAAGCTGCCGGTCGACGCCGAGGCGAAGTAGGACCTCATCGGTCACGCCGAGGTTCCACGGACGAAGCTCCGGGGTGGCTCTCCGTCATCACGCCCTGGTCGACTCCGGGGCCGCGCGCCTCGAGCCCTACTTCGGCACGATGATCGGGTCGCAGTTCGTGAACTGGAGGCTGGTGTCGATGCGGAAGTGACTGGACTCGATACGTCTTTCCGCGTGGAAGAGGTCCAGAGGATAGGTGCCGCCGACCTCGAGTCCGAACTCGGCCGCGATGTCGTCCAGGTTCACCGAGTCGGAGAGCTCCGGGTGGAGGCCTCCCAGGTCGATCGCCAGCCGCTTGTTGATGAACACCCAGAGGTCGTCGTCGCCG
Source organism: Polyangiaceae bacterium (assembly GCA_041389745.1). GTDB lineage: Bacteria > Myxococcota_A > Polyangia > Polyangiales > Polyangiaceae > JAHBVY01. The sequence continues at coordinate 89,971 of JAWKRF010000016.1, read as the reverse complement.
GTGAACGTGAAGACCTCGCCGCCGTTGTACGCGAACTCGGTGTGCAGCTCGAAGGTGAAGTGGAAGTTGTGTTCACCGTCGTTGTACGCCTGGTAGTTGCCCCAGCCCTGGCCGTCGATGGGGAAGAACGCGCCGTTGTCGTAGCTGCTGATGCCGTTTGGCCCCTCCGTCAGCGGGACCGTGAACTGAAGCGTCTTGTTCACGCCGTCGGTGTCTCGGTACCACTGATCGAAGTCTTGCTTGCTCGTCGTCTCCTGCCCCTCGCTCCCGACGTATGCGCCGCTGGGTTTGTAGACAGGCTTCAGGTCTGCACCCAGCTGATCCTCGACGATGCCCTTGGAGGCGGCGTTGCCCGTGAACGCCTGGAAGTCGGGGTGCCCACCCGGCTCCTCCGCCGCCTTGAAGTCGCGCACCAGGCCGGTGAGGTTGGGATCGCACTTGCTCCCTGCGCTGCCGCCGGAGCCTCCAGCGTTCTGCCCACCGATGTTGAAGCTGCCACCAAAGCTGGTTCCGCCTGCTGAGCCTCCGTTCGCCGCCGAGCCTCCATTGCTGGTGCTTCCTCCGCCTCCGACGGTGCTCCCGTCGTCCGAGCCGCCGCAGGCGACGGATCCGCAGCCGCCAAACAGGATCAGGATTAGGGCAACGCGCTTCATCACAACCTCCAAGCTGGAGGTCCATTCTAGTTCTGCTGGAAGCTCGAGTCGGGGCCAAACCCAAGAATCTGCAGTGTATTGCGGATTTCAGGTGCTTCTGGTGGCCGAAATGCAGCTCCCCGCGGGTTTGGGGGTGAGGTGCGCCTCGAGGTCGGCGCGCGGTTTCGTGCGGGCGCTGCACGAAACAAACCGGAAACGTTGCCTGCAACCCCTCAGAATCTCGAGCAAAGCCCTGCCCGAAACGGCGCGCTGTGCAGGCTGACTCAAGAGCCCCACCGTGGTAGCAGCCCGAGCGCCATGTCGTCCGATAACAGCTCCCCGTCCGCTGATCCCACCCTGGCAAAGCTCGATGCGTTGAACGCCCAAGCCCTCGAGGGCGGCGGCAAGGCGCGCATCGAGAAACAGCACGCCGCTGGCAAGCTTACCGCACGGGAACGCATCGACCTGCTGCTCGATCCCGGCTCCTTCGTCGAGGTCGATCGCTTCGTGACTCACCGCTGTGGCGACTTCGGGATGAGCGAGCAGAAGGTGCTGGGCGACGGAGTCGTCACCGGCTACGGCGGGGTCGACGGCCGGAAGGTGTTCGTGTTCGCACAGGACTTCACGGTCTTCGGTGGCTCGCTGAGCGCCACCTACGCCTCCAAGATCTGCAAGATCATGGATCTCGCGATGAAGGTGGGCGCCCCGGTCATCGGACTCAACGACTCGGGAGGCGCGCGCATTCAAGAAGGCGTCGAGTCCCTCGCGGGCTACGCGGACATCTTCCTGCGCAACACCCTGGCGAGCGGCGTGATCCCACAGATCAGCGCCATCATGGGTCCCTGCGCAGGCGGCGCGGTGTACAGCCCGGCCATCACCGACTTCATCCACATGGTGGAGGAGTCGAGCTACATGTTCATCACGGGCCCCGACGTCATCAAGACGGTGACCCACGAAGAGGTGAGCAAGGAGGATCTGGGCGGCGCCTCGTCCCACGCGAGCAAGAGCGGCGTTTGCCACTTCACGGCCGCTGACGACGCTGCCTGCCTGGCGCAGGTCCGAGAGTTGCTGTCCTTCCTGCCGGGCAACAACACCGAGGACCCCCCGCGGCGCCCGGTGTCGGATCCAGTCGATCGCGAGGAGGCGTCTCTCGACGAGATGATCCCGCGCGAGAGCAACAAGCCCTACGACATGAAGAACGTGATCCGGGCGGCGGTCGACGATGGCTACCTGTTCGAGGTGCACGAGGACTACGCGCGCAACATGGTGTGCGGCTTCGCTCGCCTGGGTGGCCGCCCCGTCGGTATCGTGGCGAACCAGCCCGCGGTTCTCGCTGGCGTGCTGGACATCGACGCCAGCATCAAGGCCGCGCGCTTCGTGCGCTTCTGCGACTGCTTCAACCTGCCCATCGTCACCTGGGTGGACGTGCCCGGCTTCTTGCCCGGCGTGACCCAGGAGCACCGCGGGATCATCACTCACGGTGCGAAGCTGCTGTACGCGTTCTGTGAGGCGACGGTGCCGAAGCTCACCGTGATCACCCGCAAGGCCTACGGCGGTGCGTACGACGTCATGAGCAGCAAGCACATCCGCGGAGACGTGAACCTGGCGTTTCCCACCGCAGAGATCGCGGTCATGGGGTCCGATGGAGCCGTCAATATCGTTTACCGTAAGGAAATCGAGAAGGCGGCGGACCCGGAGGCGGCGCGCGCGGAGTTCGTACAGGAGTACAAGGACAAGTTCGCGAACCCCTACAAGGCGGCCGAGCTCGGCTTCGTCGACGAGGTGATCTACCCGCGGCAGGTGCGCAAGCGGCTCTGCACCGCGCTGGAGATGCTCAACACCAAGCGCGAGAAGAACCCGCCGAAGAAGCACGGGAACATCCCGCTCTGATCAGCGCCATTCGCGACTCGAAGCTCGCGCCCACTGCTGGCGGGCGCGCGGAATCAGAAGCAGGTCGTCGCCGGGGTGTCTCCGCTGTCGTAGCCCAGGAAGGCCATGCGATCGAGTTCGACTCCGATGCCAATCGAGATGCCGTTGCACAGCTGCTGCGGATCGCCGTTCCGCGCGTCATCGCGGATGTCCGACGCTGCGCGTAGCTGGGCGGCGATCGAGTCGAAGGTCGCACCCGCGCACAGCGACGTGTCCAGAGCACCTGCGACCTGTCTGAACGCCTCCACGAACTCTTCCGTGCGGATAACGCCCGCGAGGATGACGTTCGACGGCTCTCCGCTCACCGGGTCGACGTCGGCGCGAACCTGCGTCTGCCTGACACGGACCACCAGCGCGTTGTCCGCGATCGGAAGGTGCAGCTCCCAGAAGCCGCTGCCCGCGAGCTCCAGCTGGCCCTGGAACGTGCCACCGACGAGTGAGCAGCGCGGGGTCCCGTTGGGGTAGCCGTTCTCGAACACCCGCCATGGCTCCTGCAGGTTGTAGCTGTTGCCGCTGGCGTGCGCCCGGCCGATGCTGCCGACCAGATCCGAGACGGCGATGTTGTGACCGGTGATGAAGGCGACCGACTTGCCCTGGTCGACCCGTTGCTGCATGTCGTCGCTGAGGGTTGGCGCGACGCCGAGCAGTAGCGGCAAGACGTTCTTGCCAAAGCTATTGTCGAGGCCATCGGGGCCGTCGGCCTTCACGGCGGAGGGATTCGAGCCAGGCTGGGGCTGGCAGTGGTCCGTCGAGTCCTTCGTCGACGCCAGCCCGTCGAGGTCCAGGCCATAGCGCTGCCATGCGGACGAGCTCGGGACGCCGCTCGGCGTGAGATCGCCCAGCTTGAAATCGCGACCGACGAAGCCCTCTCCGAGCACCGTGATCGAACCGCCGACTCCGCCGACTCCGCCCCAGCTCGTGCCGCCGTCGGAGAAGCCTCCCGCTCCCGCGTTGCCGGCTCCTCCGAAGCTCGTACCGCCTTGCGCCGAGCCGCCCTGTCCGCTGCCGCCCTGCGCCAAGCCGCCCTGTCCGCTGCCGCCCTGTCCGCTGCCGCCCTGTCCGCTGCCGCCCTGTCCGCTGCCGCCCTGCGCCGAGCCGCCCTGTCCGCTGCCGCCCTGCGAGCCGATGAACCCGCCCGTTCCGCCGCTGGAGCCATCTCCGATCTCCGAGACCTGTCCACAGGCGACGCACAGCGTCGCACAACCCAAGAACCAGAGCGTGCCCCTGAACGACGTCAGCATTCCGCGAGTCTACGCGGAAGCGCGCTGGTTGCCGCGCGGCGCGAGTAAACGCGAGCTTCGGCAGACACCCGCACTCACGGGGCGCCCCACGCGCAGCGCTGCGCGACCAGGGCGCCGCCGATCAGGGCTGCTCCGATCACTCCGGTCAGGGCTGCTGAGGCCCCAGACGGGCGAAGCTGCGCGGATCGTCTTGTCCCTCGGCGGTAGCCGGGTCCATGACCATCACCACGACGCCGTCCAGGATCGCGAGATCACCCTCGTTCTTGATGTGCATGCCGCCCTCCAAGGAATAATAGCCCTTGGCGGAGAAGGCCTGGTGGCTACCTCGAGCCAAGAGCCAGCCTTCCGTCAGCTCTCGAGCGGTGGCGAACACACGCTCGGGCTGATCGCCTGCGTAGGGCGCAGGGTCGTGCAGCACCAGGGTGTTTGGAGCTGCGCGGAAGTGAGCGTCGACGCCCGCGCCGATCACGGTCAGCCAGTGGCCGCCGGTGCGTTGCAGCACCTTCGAGCGGGGCACGGGCTTGTACCAGCCGACGTGGATGAAGGCGACGCCGCCCTGCCTGAGCGCATCCGCGATCCACGGCAGCTGCGGCTTGCGGACGCCCGTGCTGAATGCCTTCTGGTGACCGCGCCAGCCCTGGTACTCGAGGCGCGCATAGCGATAGCCGTGGCGCTTCACGAAGCGGTGCAACCCGCGCAGGACCCCGACCGGCCCGGTGCCGCTCCAGCGACTGGTGCCCATGAAGGGCGCCGCGCTGATCTCGCGCACCAGCTCCAGCTGGCGCTCGTGGACGCGCTCCGGCGAATCATTCCTCGCGGAAATTTTCGTCCGAGGATCATCCGCCGGCTGGGGGAGCAGGTCTGGGTACCCGTGCTGACTCAGCCAGACCAGTCCGTTCGACACGGCCACTGGTCCGCAGTGGGAGTTGCCCCCGCCGGCGACGCCGAGCGCTGGATCGGTCTGCGTCAGGTCGGGCAGCACTGGCCAGGTCGGTTCCTCCGCCTCGGGTTCGGGTTGGGGGGGAGGGGTCACCTCGATCCCCTGCGAGGCGCTCGCCGAAGCAACGCCTCCTGGTGCCTCGGGCGCCGCCGAGCTGGCGGGGAGCCCCAGCGCGGCGGGTATCCCCCACATCGACAGGCTGCCGCAGACGCACAGCACTGAACCGATGCTCAAAGGCCAAAACCACTTCAAGACCGCACTCCCGTCGGCGCCGAATCGCTTCATCTCGGAGAGCTGGCATTCGAGCCCAGCGCCGCCGCGGTTCTTAGCACACCGCCGCGGAGCGCTACCAATCCGCGGCCTGAGCGAGACCAAGGGCCCGCGAAAACTGCGCGGGAGTGCCGCGCTAGATCAGCACCCGGACGACGCACACCAGGACCAGCAGCCCGACTGAGCCGAGGATCAGCTGGGCGCCCCGTCGGTAGGCAGCCTCGTCGAACGCATATAGCGCGCGCGCCCACAGCTCGAGCTCCACGGCGGCATCGTAGACGCGTTCGCTGTGCTCCTTGATGGGACGCAGCCGGTCTTCGTCCACGGTGAGTCCACCTGGGTTGCGTAGCACCTGCTTGCCGACCTCGGTCAGCGCCTGCACCACCTCGGCGTGGGCCTCGTTCAGACCCCGGCTGCGCAGGGTCGACTGCTTGCGGAAGGCCTCTTCGAGTTGCTTGCGCTCCTTGGAGAGCTGACCTCGCTCTCGCTCGACCGTTTCCATACGGTGAAGTGCTTCGCGCAGGGGTCGCTCCCGCAGCTCGAGCTGGTGTCGCAGCTCCTGGATCCTTGGGGTCTGATCGGCGATCTGGCGCTGAAGCTCCTCGGCGTGTCGCCGCGTCGCTTCGGGGTCCGCGTCACTCGTTCCTTCCGCGACCCTCGCCAGCACGTCGTTCGCCGAGCGGAGCTCGATGTGCAGTCGCTTGAACCCGACCTCCGCGCGCCGGTAGTCCTCGCGCACCTTGGCGGCCTCGTGATCGAGTGCCCCGATCCGTTGACGCAGTCCCTCCTGCTCGACCTGGAGGTCGATGTCGCCTTGGTCGAGGGTCGCGCACTTGTCTTCGAACTCGTGCTCGACGTTGGCGAATGCCTCGCTGCGCTCGTCAGCTCGATGCTCCACGTCCTGGAGCGGTTGCAGGAAGCGGCTGGTGGTCTGGTCGGCTGCGATCTCCGCACGAAGCTCATGGGCGAACGCGGCCAGCGCCTGATCCCGCTGGTTCTCCAGCGACGCCAGGCGGTGCTCGGCTATGCGGATCTTGCTCTTGAGCTCGCGCCGCCTGAGGAACACGCCCCAGGTGTAGATCGGCGTCCTCAACCACCCGCGGGGGGCATCGCCGAAATCGGCGGCGACCGCCACGTCGATCGGATCGATCGGCAGCTCGCTGGGCGCCGGGGTGTCTCCGCGAGGATATTCTCGCGGCAGCGCGGTCAACGAGTGTTGCCTTGGTCGACCATGGACGCCGGACTGGCTCGGTCGTGATGGGTACTCGCCGGAGCGATCCGCCTCTGGCTCCAGATCGGGGCTCAGCAGCGCGAGCGGTTGTGGCCCTGCCTGAAGCGGTGGCAACGCCTCATCGAAGTCGCCGAAGTCGAGGTTCCCGCTGCCGTAGTTCGCGAACGGATCCGCAGTGGTGGGGATGGCGTCTCCCCCCAGCTCGAGGTTACTCGCTCCGCTCGCCTCGAGCTGTAGCTCGTTCCCGTAACCGATGCCGCCAATCACGTCCCCGGGAGCGTCGTTGACGTCGAGCTTCGCGCCGCTGCCGCCGCCGAAGAAGTCGGCGTCGAAGGTGCCCGCGCCGAACAGATCCTGCGGATCCCCGCTGGTATTGCCATGGGGATTCGGTCTCGCCTGACGCGGGCCCGAGTCGGGAGGAGCGGGGCGCGCGACTCGGGCCAGGTCCGGAACACCGGGACCTGAACCACGGTTCTGCGTCCACTTGCCGCCCATAATCCTGCAAGCATAGCTCAGTCCGGACGACGTGCCGATTATTCCATGCGGCTTTCACTCGATCTCGTGGCCGCTCTTCGCCCCGAGTTGCACCTGGACTCGCTTGAGCTCCGTGCGTGTCGTTCCCACCGTTGACTACATGGCGGCCGGGGTAGGTACTGCTGAGTCGGGCCGTCGCTGGGATAGTTCCCTGCGGATGCGCGCTCCACCGTCTGGGCTGGCGGCGGCTCAGGCGCCTGGGCGAGCGTCCGCGTGCTGGCTGAGCTCGGAGTGAAAGGCCCGGAACGCTGACTCATCGGACCAGCTGGGCGCGTCCTGGAGCAACGCGCGTGCGGAGCGTGGATCCCCGCGCTCGATGCGCGCGATCGCGGCCGCGTAGCGCAGCGCCCAGTGGAGCACCGGGGTTTCCTTCGCGGCGCGCTCGAGGCATTCCGCGTCCCCGCTCTGACTCTGGCGCGCGAATGCGCGAGCTAGCGCGCTGAGCGCACCCCGGAGCTGGCTCACCCGCCGGCGCAGGGAGGAGTTGCTTGACGGCAGGGGCAGGGCCTCGAGTTCTCGCGCCTTGTTCAGGGCCGCTTCCCTCTCCCCCTCGAACGCATCCAGCATCGTCTCCAGCAACAGCCGATGCTCGAAGGCCGCTTCCCAGGCAGGGCCACGCGACGCTCTTCGCAGCATCGCCCGGGCGCGTTCCAGGTAGCCGCTGGCGGCCAGGGCCGTCGCCGCCATCAACGGCACCAGGGTCGCGGCGTGAGGCATGCCCTCCAGGGTTGGCCCCCAGAGCTCGAGAACGGCGTCCGGGTCGCCGCCCGTCAGTGTCTTGAGCACCCGGCGCCGACGCAGCAGATGGAGCGTCGCCATGCAGATCCCGGCTGCGGCGATGACCCCCGCAATCCAGGGTGAGCGAAGCGAGAGATGTGCGCCCAGCGCCACGCAGGCTGCCGAAATCACGAACCACGAGCGGCTTCGCCAGCTGGGTTGAAGTCCAGGTCCAATCACGGTCGGTCGTCGCTGAGGGAACCCCGGGCGGGCCAGGGCTGAAGCTCAATGCTTGGGTTGAGGGCACCCCATGTCAAACACAGGGCCGATTTCGGCGAGAATCGCACCCGATGAGGCGCATCGGGTCCCGAGTCACTGGACAAGGCCCGCCTCGCGTTGTACCTGACTCGCGGCCCGCCAACAGCGCGCCTCGAACCCCGCCAGGCCCGGAAGGGAGCAACGGTAGAGGAAAGCGGGTGTGGTGGGCCACTTCAGCTTTGTCGTCCCTCGCCCCGCATGCATGAGGCTCTGTTCTCTCCCTTGCTGGAGGGGACCAAGGCTACGGCGGGGCGAGCGATGCGCTGAGTCAGTTGAGCAGCCCGCCAGGTTCCCCTCGGCCGGCGATGGCGCCGCACACCTTGCTCACCCGGACGCTCGCGTCGAGGGTCTCGAGGATCTCCTGTCGTTCGTTTCCGTCCGGTATCAGCGCGGCTGCCAGGAAGTCCGCCAGCTGTCCGGGCTCCAGATCTTCCGCGGAGTCCAGGCCGAGGGACGCGAGCTCGACGCCAGCAGCCTTCGCGGCCGCGCGTGCTTGCTGCAGGCAAGACACGAGCGCCGCCAGGTCGGTGGCAGGGTGTGACGAGGGCGTCGTCTCGAGAACTCTGGCGTCGGCCCGTCGATACGGCCCCTCGAAGGGCAGCTCCTGGATGCCAGCCCGGCAGACCCCGCGCAGCAGGATGTTGAAGCGCCCTCCAGGCAGACGCTGGGAGCGGATGATCTCGCCGACTCCCGCGACCCTCGCCAGCGTGGGATGCCCATGGCCGTCCACCGGCTCGGGGCTCACGATCTGCACCACGCCCATCAGCTGGGAGCCTGCGAGGCAGTCCTCGGTCAGCTTGCGATAGCGCGGCTCGAAGACGTGCAACGGCAGCAGCACCCCCGGGAACAGCACCACCTCGGGCAGCGGGAACAACCCGAGCCCGACGAGTGCGCTGCGCAGCCGCGCGCTCGGTGTCTCGCTCGACGTCATCTCCCCCCCAAGACGGCTCCGAGCAGCGCGATCCCGGCTGCGCCCTGGAGCTCTCCCGATCGCGCCCAGGATTCGACCTCTGCGGTGTGCTCTCGACTGCCTCGCGCGGAGAGGCAGGAGTGCCGCATGCGGAGTCGACAGCAGGCGCCGCGAGCGCCAGCGTCGCTCATCAGCGCCTCGACCACCTTCTCGCCGATCGTCTCCTGGAGCGTGAGTCGTTCCGCGAAGGCGTGCACGAGGCGCGCGAGGGTGCCGATCCCGAGTACGTGCTCGCCGGGAAGGTAGGCTACCAGTGCCTCACCCAGCGCCGGCATCAGATGGTGCGGACACATCGTTGCCACGCGGATATGTTTCACGAGCACCAGGTCCTCGTCACCTCGCGCCGGACTCAAGGCCTCGCTGACGAGGCGCTGCGTATCGATGGCGTAGCCTCGCAGCAGCTCGTCCGCGAACGCGTCGGTGACGCGCTCGGGGGTCCCGCGAAGCTCCGGATCGCTATCTGGATCACGCCCCAGCGCTCGCAAGAAGTCTTCGATGGCTAGTTGTGCGCGCTGGCGATCGACGGGCATGGCTCAGTTCAGCAGGAGGGCTCGCTCGCGGCGACCCAGAGTCCGCCGGCCAGCGTAGCCTGCGTTGAGCTCGTGGTAGTAGCCAAGGGAATCCTCCCCGTAGCGCCAGCACAGCCAGACCAGGCGGCCTTCGATGTTGCCGTAGAAGTCCAGGAGGCCGATACGCGGGTCCTTCACGAACGCGCCCATGGCCTCGATCTCGTTCCAGCCTTGCTCGTAGCTGCTCATGCGCTGGCGCAGATCGCGCTTCATGGCGGCAACGTCGCTGGAGTCGCTGGAATCTGGTTGCAGCGATTTCGGTTCATGGCCGAGCTCCTCCGATAGCTCGGCCACGAGTCGCTCGATCTCGCTGCGGTCGATCAGCAGATCGCCCACCTTGGAGCTCAAAGTCGGGATCAGATTGTCGACCTCTTGCACCGTGAAGACCCGCTGCTGCCCTCTTGCCGATTGTGTCGTGCCCATCGCCACCACCTAGAGTCTCGTGTGGGTCCTTGGGAAAGCCCACCGCTTCTCCGATCGTTCCCCCGAGCGGAACCTTGAGCCTTGCCCGGCTTTTGGTGCGCGTCGAGAGCTTCGGCCGCCGGCAGCGCGTTCTGGTGGCGGGCTCTCGCACACCAGAGCCCCCGGTAGCCCCACCAGCTACATCGCCATCCGGAGTCATCGTCCCCATTCAAACCCCTTTGAGCCTAAACCATCTGCCACGCACTGGCTTGACGTCCAGTTTTCGCGCGCAGGGACGACACCGAACGCTGGTCCGTTTCGGCCGCTCAGCCCTTTTTCAACACAGAAACCTGGAAGGGGCATTGGAACGCATCATTCAGGTGCCCCGTCGACCGAGCTCGCTCTGCGTCTTGCCCGCCGCCCGAAGTCTGCTGCTAGGGGTTTGGGGGTGAGAGCGCGCCGTCGCGCGCCGCTGCTGCTGCGTCCAGGCGCTTCAGCGTCTATCGACGGACCAGACGACGCTCACCGCCTTGGGCAACGAGGACTGATCCGTCATCACGCTGCAGTTTCGGCATCCGTCCGGATACAGGTCGCTGCCAGTACAGCTTTGACACTCCTGCAGCACCCCGCGGGATGCCTGCAAGTCGTCTCTCAAGCGTGTGAGGATCTCGATGCGTTCGCTCATGCGCTTGATCTGCCCTTCCAGGCGCGTCAGCGCATCTCTCGAGGCAGCCGAGCCGTTGGTGGCGCGCTGCTTGACCTCGAGCAGCTCACGGATCTCTTCCAGGCTCAAGCCGGCCGCGCGCAGCTCACTCACCAGCTCGAGCTTGCGCAGCTCGCTCTGGTCGAACAGTCGGTGGCCACCATCGGTGCGCTGGATCGGGTGCAGGATCTTGGCTTCTTCGTAGAAGCGAACCGTACGCAACGTGTTGTTCGAGAGTCGCGCCATGTCGCCGGTCGTCAACAGACCGTATTTGCGGTTTCCGTTGCTCGTGTCCGGTTCACGCGCACTGCCTGCCTGCTCGCGCCTCGGCGGGAGCGAAGTGTCGTTGTCGTCGGCCACGGGCATCCTCCAGCGCATCAAGCCTATGGAGAGGCTGCGGCATGGTCAAGCAACGGCCGGACATCGCACCTCACCCCCGAGCCCGGATCCCGCACGCCAACTGGCTTCGCTGGATACAGACACTGCACGGGTGGTCCCGTCCCGACTCCCGCTGTCTGGCTGGAGAATGCGCAGCATGTTCGCCGTCTTGGCCACGAGGGAGCGCGGAAACGGCAGGCTGCCTTACCGATCTCAGAACGCGGGCCAGATGATGATCGCGACCTTGGTGAGGAAGAAGTCCGCGATCAGTATGGAAATCGAGATCACGACGACGGTCCGGGTGGTGCTGTCGCCGACCCCCGCCGTACCACCTCGGGTGGTCATGCCGAAGTGACAGCCCACCAGCGCAATGATCGCGCCGAAGAAGGGAGTCTTGAACATCCCGCTGAGGAAGTCCTTCATTCCCACCGTACCCAGCGCGCTGCGCAGAAAAAAGTCGGCAGGGATGTTGAACTCGATGTCGGTTATCAGCATCGCGCCGCTGAAGCCGAGCACCAGCGCGAGCGCTGCCAGGATCGGCATCACCACGACGGACGCGGCGAGCCGTGGCCAGACCAGCTTCTTGAGAGGATCCGCGCCCAGGGCGCGTACCGCGTCCAGCTGCTCGGTCACCGCCATGGAGCCCAGCTCTGCCGCCATGCCTGCGCCGATGCGCCCGCCAACGATCACCGCGGTGAGGGTCGGCGCGAGCTCGCGCGAGAAGCTCAGCCCAACCACGCGTCCGGTGTATTCCATTCCGCCGAACTTCTGCAGTCCAAACGCGAACTGGACGCTCATCACCATGCCGATGAACACGCTGGTCACCACCACGATCCCCAGGGAAGCGACGCCGAGGCTCTCTAGCTGACGCACGAACTCCCGAAACTCGAGGGGTCGACGCACGGCGGCGCGCAGCGTGCCCGCCGTCATCTGGGAGAGCTGTCCGAGATGACTGACGAAGCCAAGCGCCCGGAGCTGGAGGTGCTCGGTGGGCTTCGGCTCCGGCGGCGGCAGGAACGAGCGCCGGCTCTGGGGCTCTTCTTCGGCCTCGGACATCACGGCCTTCGCGTATGGAAACCAGCCACGAAGCGATCGAACTCCGCTCGTGACCGGGGGTCGGCGCCCTCTGGGCTGATGTGCACGAAGTCGTAGACGCAGTTGTTCTTCTTCAACACGTACACGACGAAGTGCTTGGGCACGCCGTCGAGCTTCGCATTGATTTCTGTGCGTAAAACAGCGCGTCCGTCGAGCATGCCCTCTTCCTGACTGAGGACCTCGCGCTCGGTGAAGGTCAAGAACAGGTGGTGAGTCAAGGCGGTGAGGGGCACGTCATCGCCGTCTTCACCGCAGCGTCCGTTGACGGCGATGGTTGCCTGCGCCCCAGCGTCCCGGAAGCTGACCAGTCCGTGGCTCGCGTCGAGGGGCTCCCAGCTGGTCGGCACCTCGCGCACCTCGAAGCTGAGTTCGTCGCTCTCGAACACTCGTCCGTTGAAAGTGGCGCCACCGCAGGCTGACGAGATCAGAGCAAAAGCCAGCAGCCATGCGCACTTGGCGAGGCCAAGCCGACCGGTTCGGGGATCCATGGCTGCCCAGCGCATCGTCCGGGGTTTATCATCACCCAGCTCCGATGCCGTTTGCTTCCGGCCTGAGGGGCGCGGGTTTTTTCGTTTCACGTCGCAGGGGGCTACCCCCACCTGCCAGGTGAGGCGTGATTCTCCGTTCGAGGGCGAGAGCCGCGCTCGCCAAGCACCCCAAGCGGACCTAGATTCACGAGACCTCATGTTGCCGATCCGCGACATCAACCCCACGCGCAGCACGCCGTATCTGACGTACGCGCTCATCGCCTTGAATATCCTGGTGTTTCTTGGCGAGAGCATGCTCGCCATGCTGGGGGTTCGAGGTCTGGGGTTCGTCTTCGGTGTGGTCCCCGCTCGCTTTGCCTCCGACCCGCTGCTCGAGCTACCTACGATTCTGAGCAGCATGTTCCTGCACGCGAGCTTCGGGCACCTCGCCGGCAACATGCTGTTTCTCTACATCTTCGGCGACAACATCGAAGACGCCCTGGGGAAGCTACGTTTCGGGCTGTTCTACTTGCTGAGTGGCGCGGCTGGCGCGATCGCTCAGGTGCTCATCGACCCCACGAGTCAGGTGCCCATGGTCGGCGCGTCAGGCGCCATCGCGGGCGTGCTCGGCGCCTATCTGGTGCTCTTCCCTCGCGCCAAGGTGCTGATCCTCAACACCATCCCGCCGCTCTGGTTCATCCTCGGGTTCACGTTCTTCGCGCCCGCGTGGCTGGTGCTCGGCTTCTGGTTCCTGGTTCAGAACCTGATGCCTGCGCTGGGTGAGCTGGCTGGCTTTGGCGGCTCCCAGGTCGCGTTCTTCGCGCACCTTGGCGGCTTCATCCTGGGTCTGCTGCTGATCCGACCCCTGAGCTGGGGCCGACCAGTGGCGCCCGTCGAGCGCTGGGACGGTTGGCGTCGTCCGCCGGAACCACCGCGGCCCTTTGGTGCCCCACGGCAAGCGAACCCCACGAACCCGCGGGTGCGCGTGATCGACGTGCCCCCAGGGCGCTTCGACGGACGCTGGGGCGAATAGCTGCTCCAGCTCGCGAGCGCGTCAGACGCCGATGAACAGGCGGTGCGCGAAGTTGCGCTCGAGCTTTGCGCGCAACACCTTGTCTGCTGCGGTCTCGATGTCGTACTCGATGCGCTTGAACTCGAAGCGCTTCTTTTCCGTATCGAAAACCGTGAAGCTGGCGCGGTTGTCGTAGTCGCGGGGCTGACCCACGGAGCCGACGCTGACGATGTACTTCCGGTCTGGGGCCAGCTCGAAGTCGACGGGCGGCAGCTCCTCGACGCTCGACTGTGTCAGCGCGAAGACCTTGCACAGGTGCGAGTGGCCAATCAGCGTGATGTGGCCCAGCTCGTCGAAGATGGGCAGACACTCCCGCGCCTGCTCGGGAGCGAAGATGTACTCGAACTCCTCGAGGCGAACCGGCGACCCGTGGCAGAGGTGGACGCCGATCTCGTCCAGCTTCACCGAGTAGGGCAGCTGGCGCAGCCAGTCCATGTTCTGCTCGGAGAGCATGGAGGCGTGGGTGTCCAGGGCCTGGCGCGCTGCCTCGTAGTAGTACGAGTAGTCCATGCGCCCAGCCACGGCTGCGTCATGGTTGCCAAGGATGGTCGCCTTGGCCGTTTCGCGCACCAGGTTGGAGCACTCGTTGGGCGAGCCCCCATAGCCGACCGTGTCACCGAGGCAGTAATACTCGTCGATGTTCTCATGACGGTATGCCTCGAAGACCGCGCTCAGCGCTTCGTAGTTGGCGTGCGTGTCGCTGAAGATGCCAATGCGCATCGTGGGTGAAGGCTCAGGGTAGCATGAGGTTCGGAGGTTACGTCCCGGAACTTTCTATCGAATGGACCTCGCGGGGCCGCAAGCCTGTTTTTCTAGGTTTCAGAGTTCGCGCGCAAGGTGCTTCGATGGTTTTCGAACGCAGCCCTTTCTGGCGGGCCCAGCGAGAGGCTCATCCAGCTTGGTCGCTTGTTTCCTTCTTCGGCGTTTGCTGGCAGGAATAGCGCCGTGTCGAGCGACGAGTCCCATCCCGAGAATGTCCACAGCGAGGACCTCGCGGTGGGCGCACCCGAGAGCATCCTCGAGCTGTCCCTCGCGGCAGCCCGCTTCGTTCACGGGGCGCTGGGCATCGAAGTCGACCAGACGTCGGACACGCTGTCCTTGGTCGACCACTACCTGGTGGAGGCCAGGGCTTCGCTCGAGGAGCGCCCGGAGCTGGAGTCGCTGATCACGCGCAGCGTGGGCGCCTACTTCGGAGAAGTCATTCGGTCGGTCATCAACGGGTTCTGGATCCTGCCGAGTGATGACGTTCACGGCTGGCTCGTGTGTTCTCGGGACGTCTTTCTTTCTCTGAACCCCGTCGGCGCGGTCTACGACGCGCTGTTTGGTCATCGCGATCATGACGGGCCCAGCTCCGAGCTGCGCATGGATCGGGAAGACGCAGCGCTCGTCGACCAGCGGCTGTCGCTCCTCCCCGAGGTGCGCGAGGAAGACTTCCATCTGTTGACCACACGCTTCGACGTGATCGAGATCGCCGTCGCGGCGCTGCGCGAGGCGGCCGCGAGAGACGGTCACCAAGAGGTGCGGTTCGATGCTGACGACTACTTGACGACGTCGTCGTGACGGCTGCAGGCGCTCGCCGAAGCCCGGGGCTGCCTCAGGGAGCGGCGCCCGCGTCGGGCTCTTCCGTTTCGCTTCCCAGCAACACCCGCGCCGGGAGCGCGACCTTGGTGGCGGGGGTCACGTTCGCTCCGAGGAAGTCGCGCCACCCGAGCATGTAGTAGCTCTTCGCGGGACCGATCACGTAGCTCTGACCCTGAGGCTCGACCCAGGTCACGGGGACGCCATCGAGGAGCACGTAGCGGAGACCGTCGCTGTGGTTCACGGCGCGCAGGCCCTCACCGGGGGCGTCCGGTCCCGGCGCGATGCCGTCGCTCTCGCTGCGTCTCATCGAGGACAGATCGCGCTGATCCAGCAAGGTGCCGGTGGTCTGCGGTGGCAGCTCGCTCGGCTTGACCAGTGCGCCAGCTGGCGGCAGCCGCATGTCGCTCACGGGCAAGTCGCTGCGCCGGGTCAGGCTCTTCACGCTCAGGCTGATTCCGCCTCTTGGCTTCCACTTGAAGTGCGCGCTCACCGGCACGAGCCCAGGCTCACACACCTCGTTGTTGGGATCGACGGCAATGAGTTCCACGAGGAAGCGACAGAAGAGCCTACCGGTGGTCGTGGCGCCGACCTTCGCTTGCTCCAGATCCAGGGTACCGAAGCTGGACACCAGCTCTGCCTTCGTGGTCTCGAAGCCGAGCTTGGAGCCCTTGCCCTTGGTCGTCAGCTTGCCCGTCACCATGGGCGTCACGTCGGCGCGGCGCTCGGCGAACAGCGCGCGCAGACCTCCCGGCGGGACGCTGCGATACGCTCTGCGATTGGGCCACACCACGACGTGTCCCGTGCGATCGACGCGACTGCGCAGCTCCGTCGTGGGCGGCAGAGGGAACACCACGCTGTCCAGGCGGATCCGCATGCGGCCGGCGTTCGCCAGATCCACTGTCATGCGCGGGGTGGTCTTGTCTCGCAAGGTCTCCAGCGCCTCGGCGTTCGAGGCGACGCCGCCTGGCGACTTGTCCGAGTTGTCCCAGTCCCACTCCACGGCCAGGGTGATGCCGCTGACGTCGCGAAAGCTGGCGTCGTCGCTGGCCAGCGCTTCGTCCGAGCGCAGCGGAGTCGGCGTGGGTGGTCCGGCGTCCGGCACGATCAAGCGGCCCGCAGAATCCGCGGGGATACCAACGACGCCGCCGTCGAAGACCTTGGGTCGTAGCTCGGGTCTCAGCTCCGGCTCGCCCCCGCTGGCCAGGGGCGCCGGCTTGATGCTGGCGTTGGGACTCGGCCCCTTCCCCTTGGGCTCTGGAGTGGTGGTCTCGTCACACCCGACGCCGAACGCGCTGCCGAGACATGCCAGGAGCAGGGCTGCCGTGGTGCGCGTCAGGCTGGGTAGTCGAGTGGTCATCCCCGACGGAAATCCTGGATCACGCGCACGCCCGACGCCAGCGCGGGCGGGTTCGGCGCGTGCTGGGTGAGCAGGAGGTAGTGCGTTGCCTCAGGGAAAAACTCGTGGAACACGTTGCAGTTGCCTGGCTCGTTGTCGAAGGTCGCGACGACCCGGCCGATACGCTGCAGCTCCGGAGTCACGGCACGCTTGAAGTCGAGGTCCGGGGTCTCGAAGTCGGGCTTGAGCACCAGCTCGGTGCCCGGAACGCCCACTGGAAAGCCTTGATCGCGCAGGCTCGCCAGGCTGCCGAGGGCCATGTTGGGCAGGTCTCGCCCGGTGAAATAGGCCAAGTTGCCGCCAGCCTGGTAGCAGGCCCGCGCGAACTCGACGGCTCCCGACAGCGGGACGTCGTGCACCAGGGTGTCGTCACGGAAGAACCGCTGCTTCCACACCTCCAGTGCTTCACCCACCAGCGCTTCGTCGACGCCGCGTTCACGCAGGGCGTCGGTTACGAGGTAGCCCAGCTCTCGTGGATCCAGGCTGCGAATCGCAGCAGTCGCCTCCGGGTGCGCCGCCGCCCAGTGCTCCGCCGCTTCCTTCAGGATGGCCACGGTGCGCGGGCGGTTGTCCAGCAGCGTGCCATCCAGATCGAAGACGATCACCGCGCGCTCCGACGTGGAGCTTCGGGCCTGGCAAGCGTCGACGATCGACTGGAGTTCCTGGTGCTGCTGGGAGAGCGAGAGGGCTGTGAACATCTAGGCTCCTTCTGGGCGCCCGCGGCCGATCAGCTCGGAGGCTGCGACACCGCGCGCGGCGCAGTACTCGGCGATGCCGAGGCGGATTTTGTTGGCGGCCAGGGGATCCGAGAAGTTCGCCGTGCCGACCTGTATCGCGCTCGCGCCAGCCAACAGGAACTCCAGGGCGTCCCGGGTCGAGAAGACTCCTCCGATGCCGATCACCGGGATCTTCAGGGCGCCCACCAGATCCCAGACGATGCGCAGCGCGATGGGGCGGAGCGCAGGGCCGCTGAGTCCTCCAGTACGATTCGCGAGCCGCACCCGCCCGGTGTCGGTGTCGATGGACATCCCGCGGATGGTGTTGATGGCCGTGACGGCGTCTGCGCCCGCGTCCTCGCAGGCCTTCGCGACGCCGACGATGTCTCCTGCCTCGGGGCTCATCTTGACCCACAGCGGGAGCTTGGTCGCCGCCTTGCACGCGGCGGTCACCTGCGCAGCGAGCTTGGGATCGCGGCCGAACTCGATGCCGCCCTTGCTGACGTTGGGGCAGCTGACGTTGAGCTCGATGGCCGCGACGCCGCTCTCGCTCTCCAGACGCTCCGTGATGGCCACGAAGTCCTCCACGGAGCTGGCGAAGATGTTGGCGATCACGGTGACGCCTCGCTCACGGAGGGTGGGCAATTTTTCCTTGCAGAAAAACTCGACTCCGACGTTCGCCAGTCCGATCGCGTTCAGCATGCCCGCAGGCGTCTCGCAGATGCGCTCCGGAGGGTTGCCATAGCGCGGCTCGCGGCTGAGGCCCTTGGTGCAGATGCCGCCCAGGGTCGCGACGTCGTAGAAATCGTCGTACTCGAGTCCGTAGCCGAACGTGCCCGAAGCCGTGAGCACCGGGTTCTTCAGCGTGAGGTTGCCGATCTGGATGCTCTGGTCGGTCATCGGTCACCTCGCTCGACGCGCCGCGGCGCGTGGCTGCCCTCACCCCAGTCGATGCTGCGAGCGTCGATGCACGGACCATCGGTGCAGGCATAGAGGTAGCCACCTCCCACGCGCTTCACCGGACAGCCGAGGCACACCCCGTAGCCACAGGCCATCGGCGTCTCCAGTGAGGCGATGCAGCGGACGTCTCGCGCGGCGCACAGCTCCGAGACGGCTGCCATCATGCGATCCGGGCCGCAGGTGAAGACCTCGACGTCTTCGCTCAAGAGCTCCGGCAAGGCCAGGGTGACGCGGCCCGAGGCACCTCGGGAGCCGTCCTCCGTCGTGATGTAGAGGTCGCTCACGTCGGCGAGCTCCTCGTTGAGCGGCAGGTCGCGGTGCGAGCGCCCGCCGTAGACGGCGATCGGCTTGACCCCTTCGGCGCTCAGCGCGCGCGCCAGGTAGAGCAACGGCGCCACACCGACACCCCCGGCGACCAGCAACGGGCGTTTCCCTGGGGTGATGCTTGGCCAGGTGTTCCCCAGTGGTCCCAGGATCTCGAAGGGCTCGCCTGGGATGGCGCGAGCCATACGGATGGTGCCCTCCCCGAAGACCTTGATCAGGATCGAGGGGCGAGTTCCGCCGCTGAGGTAGCTCATGGGACGAGGGAGCAACGGTGCGTCGCCCCACTCGGCGCCACGCACCATGGCGAACTGTCCGGGCAGCGCCGCCATGCCTTCGGGAACGTCGAAGGTGAGGACGTGGTAGGCGTTGCCCATGCTGTCGCGACGCAAGAGCGGCGCGGTGACTTGGCGCCGCGGGGTGCGGCTCGGGGAGGGGCTCGAGAGGTCGGGCATTGTCGAGGGTCAGGCGCTCAGGTTGATCTCGTCGCGGCCTGGTTGGACTTCACCGGACTCGGGGTCGAGGGTCACCATCATCTCAACGGCGTCTTCGCCTGAGTCCGAGTAGTAGCCGCGCCGCACTCCGATGGCACAAAAGCCGTTCGAGCGATAGAGCCGGATGGCCGCAACGTTCGATCGGCGCACCTCTAGCACGATCAGCCGCGCCCGCATTTGGGCGGCAAAGTCCAGCAGGGTCACCATCAGTGCCTGGCCCACGCCGCGGCGCCGCAGACGCTCTCGGGTGGCGATGTTGATCAGGTGCACCTCGTCGGCGACCGCCCACGCCAGAAGGAACCCAGCGACCTCCTGCGGCGTGTCTCGAGCAACCCACACGTGGGCCACGTCCCGCGTCAGTTCGTCGGGCTCGACGGGTGTGTGTGCCTCTGCTGCGATGTCGAGCACCGCAGGATGGTCTGCGGCTGTCAGACGACTGATCTGCATTGCCGCTCAGGTTCCTCGCGCTCGCTCGAGACTGCAACCGCGTTCTAGCCGTTCGTCTTCAGCGGGCGGGAGGAAGGCTCGACGACGTGCCGCTCGCGACGACCTGGGCGCGCAGCGCGACGACCGGTCCGTGCAACACCAGCCCGAGCTGGCCACCCCGGCGCAGGACAGCGCCGGAGTACGGACCCCGCCGCGCGATGGACGGCGGCACTGCGTGGATGTTCACAGTCTCCACTGGCAGCACGCCGCTCACGGACAGGTACACCGGGGTGAGGCCCGCGATGTCCAGCTCGACCGCCCTGGTGAGCGGTCTCCGGCTGGGCGGCAGCCCGAGGCAGCGCGCCAGGGAGATCGCGCCGATGCGCTCCGAGTTCTTCACCACGCGCCGCGCGTACATCACGGGCAAGCCGAAGCTGTAGTCGTCATGGGTCAGCCACACGGTGTCGATCAGTCCGCTCTCGGCGGGCAACTCGATCAACGCCCGCGCACCTCGAGGCTCTCGGCTCATCAGGTGCAGCGTGCCGCCGAGCTTCGCCAGCAGCGCCTCCGCCATGGGCAGCCCGACACCGCGACCAGCGAAGGCGTCGGCATGTTGCCGTGTGGATACGAATGGCGTCAGCGCTGCGCTGGCCGCGTCCAGTCCTTCGGGGCCGGGCACCAGGGCCTGCAGGCCGGCGACGTCGAGGCCCCGGCCGTCGTCTTCGACGCTGAGCCGGAGCCAGCCTCCGACGCGGCTCGCCTCGAGCCAGAGCTGGCCTCGGCCGTGTTCGGCGAAAGCGTGAGTGATCGCGTTGCGCACCAGCTGCAACGCGGGATCGAGCAGGCGCTCCGCCAGACGCCGGTCGATGGGCAGATCACCGCCCTTCAGCTGGACGCGCACCTGCTTGCCCTGCTGCTCGGCGAGCTCGAGCGCGGCAGATTCCAGCCGCCCGAGCAGCCAGCGTAGGCTGGTACGCCGGAGCTGAGTCAGGTCGCTGCGTGTGCTTGATGTTTCTGTGCGGATACGTTCACTGCTGAGGCGCATGGCTTGGACGCCGCGAGCTGCCCAGCCCGCGGAGGTGCCTAGCCCGCGGGCCACCTGCTCCACGATGCGCAACGCGGCTTCGGGTGCGCCCCAGGGTCGGGGAGGTCCGATCATGCGCAGCGCTTCGTTCAACGACTCGCGCTGCTGGCGCGACTTCGCGCCGAACTGGGTGGCGAGGTCCGCGGCGCGATTGAGGTCGTCATGGACCTGCTCCAGTCGCTGGAGCCGATCCAGGAGGCTGTCCAAGGCTTGCTCCGGTACCTGCAAGCTGCCCTGCTCTGGCTCCGGTGCAGTCGGCGGTGAGCTCCCGCTCTCTGGCGGCGGGCCATCCATCGTGACCCGAGCGAGGCGAGCCAGGGTCGCCAGCGCGCGCCGCGGGTCGTCGAGTAGCGCGGCCAGGACAGCGCGATGGCGCGCCACCTCCACGAGCAGCTGCCTCTCGCGACCGATCTCGCCGCGCGCTTGCAGGATGTGCTCCTCGAGGCCGTGGCAGTACCAGGTGGTGACGTTGTCGCCCTCTGCGCTGGCCGCACTCTTCAAGCCATGTACGACGCGGTAGACGTCGTTCAAGGCGCTGGGCTCCAGGCGCGGCGAGGCCAGCAGCGCGTCCAGCGCCGAGATGCGCTCGCGCATCGCCTCCAGGTACTCGACGCGTGCTGGCCTCGCGAGGGGCTGGAGGCCGAACGGAGGCGCCGGCCACTGCGTGGCGAAGGCGGGCAGTCCCTGGTTCAGCCGTAGCGCGGCCTGGCTCAGCACCTCGCGCACCGTCTGCGTCGCGCGCTGTTCTCCCGCGCGCAGGCGCCCGCCGAGCTGGTTCAGCACGAGCGCCAGCTCCGACTCTCCGGCCATCGCTGCGGATCCGCGCAGGGCGTGGAGGACGCTGCGCGCTTGAGCGGGATCGTCCGTCGCATGGGGCAAGCGCCGGCCGATCTCGGTAGCCAGCAAGCGTCTCAGCTCGAGAACCTCTGCGTCGCTCATCGTACGAATTACTGTGTGGAAAATAAGACTGGACGACTTTGCCCGCTCAGTCGTCGCCACGTGTCAGGCCGCGCAGGACGTCCTTCAGCTCTGCGATGGCCGGCAGTAGCGGGTCCAGCGCGGTGGCCGCGGAGTTCTTCGAGGTCAGCTGGCCGAGGGCGACCAGCAGACCCTCTGCGTGGCGCGCGGCTTCGGCGATGTGCTTGGCCAGCTCCGGATCGGTACCGGTGACCCGCTGAACACGGCGTCCCAGCTCGCTCACGTCGTCGCTGAGCTGGCGTCCCGCTGCCTGTGCGCTGAGCAGCTCGTTCGCGATGTCCTGCGCGTGACTCTGGGCCTGCTCCAGGGCCGAGAGCGCGTCCTCGCGTTCGGACTCCAGCTGAGAGATCTGCGCTCCGTAGGCGTCCGTCGACTCCAGCCCGCGCTCCACCAGCGCCCGCACTTCTTCCCCCACCAGCAGCAGCGGCGTGCCCGCCGGTTCTCCGAGGCGGGCGCCCTCGAGTCCGGCGTTGAAGGCGATCAGCTTGATGCGCTCGAGCGCGTCCTTGATCGGCGCGGCGCTGGCCTTCAGCTCGCGGAGTCGCTCGTTGGTTCGATGCAGGTGCTGGCGGACGCCATCGAGGGCGCTGCGCTGCTGCGTGGCCTTGGCGCCAGCGCCGCCCAGCAGGCTCATGGTGCGCGAGCTGCTCTGGACCAGCGCCTCGTGCTGCTCGAACAAGTGGGCGTCGTCGATGGCGCTGCTCTTCTTCGCGTCACGGCGCCTGCTGGCGCTGGTCATCCAGCTCATCAGGTCTCCCAACAGGGCTCCACCCTTCTGTGGTTTGAACATGGGCATTCCTCTCCGTCCTCGAGCGTACTCCCGGACGCCTCGCGTTCTCCGAGCCTACTCCAGCGCCTGCAGCACCAGGCCCAGGTCGAGCGCCTGGACGGCCTCACCGCGAAACTCCACGCTCATCGCGTCGAGTCGCGGGAAGGCGCCGCTCTCGAGCACGCTCACCCCGCTCACCGCCACCGTCTCCGTCGCGCCCTTCGTCGCGGCTGGATCGACGCCGGGGGTCGACTCCTCTGACAGCTCGCACAGCACGAGCTGCGAGGTCCCCTCGCCCAGGGCGACCACTGGCACCACCTGACCGTCGATCAGCGCCATCCCCAGCGCAGAGTTCGGGACCGGAGTCACCGCGGTGCCGCGGACGACCCGTATCGCAATCCGTGCGGAAATAAAAGCACGGTTCAATCCCAGCGCGTCGCGATACTCCAGCACCAGCCCGTGGGCCTTGCTCCGCTGGCTGCTGGAAGGGCTCTGCTCCGGCTGATCCGCCATTTGCCTCGAGGCTCGCGGCGTCGAACTCCGAGGCTCGTCCTCAGCTCTCGATGCGCACGAGCCGCGAGTTTACGAACTGATAGAGGATCTTGCACACGTCGAACGAGCTCGCGTGCACTTCGGCCACGATCTCCCGCACGGTGCGTTCGCCGTCGATGGCGGCGAGCACGGTCGCCTCGAGCTTGGTGAGCTCGCTCTGCTTACCCATGCGCTCGATGGCCATGGGATCCTGGTAGAGCACGTTCTCGAAGTCGAAGCTGCCCTCGATCAAGCGCCACTCGTCGACCCGTCGGAAGCCTTCCATCACGATCGCACCCGTGGGTAACCCGAGGTCCGCTGCCTGAGCCGCGTCGCTCAGATCATCCAGCTTGAAGCTGAAGCGCCCGGAGTTCCAGCGCACGACCTCGTAGATCAGCTCGCTCGCCTGGCGCGTCAGCCCCTTGTGGAGCTGCTCGGCGTCGATCAACCCGCGTTCGATCAGCGCCTGACCGATCAAGCTGGACCGCGCCCGAGAGCCCGATGGCGGGTTCTGCTCCAGGTACTCGCTCAGCTGGGCCTCCTTGAGGGCGCCGTCCTGCACCAGGTAGCGTCCGACGCGAAACTCGCCGTGGAGACCCGCGGAGGTCGCCAGGCTCAAGTTGCCCTCCTTGATGAAGAGCACGATGCTGGCGCCCTTGCGGGTGCGGACCGTGAGGCTTCCGGTCTGACGCTGCAGTGACAGCAGCTGCAGGACTTCCGCTATGGAGATCACGGAGACATTCCCCGTCAGGGCGTCTGCGTTCTGCCCAGAGTCGACCAGGCCGCCAAGCGCCTGGCCGAGCTGGGCGACCGTGTCCGGCGTCAGCATGCGCTGGAACGCCATCTGATAGGTGCGCTCGTCGATGGCCGGGGTGAGCAGCTCCGGGCGCAGCAGGTCGGCGAGCGCGTCGGCGAAGTCCATTGCCACACGGACACGGTTGACGCCGCCGTCGCGGCTCCAGCTCAGGGAGCTCGGCCGCAGGCTATCGACGACGTCGTCTTCCTCGAGCATCGTCTCGGCGTCGGGGACGGGACGCGCGCGGCCTTCCTTGTGCTTGTGGATGGCGCCCTCGACCACCGCGATCAGGCCTCGCGCGTCGAAGGGTTTGGTGATGGCGTCGATGGCGCCGGTCTGTTGCACGAACTGTCCGCGGATCTTGTCGCCCTTGGCGCTCATCAAGACGATGGGCAGGTTCTTCAGATCCGGCTTGGACCTCAGCTCCCGACAGAACTGGTAGCCGTTCATGCGCGGCATGACGAAGTCGAGCAAGATGAGCTCGAACTCGGGGTCGCGCTCGAGCTCCTCCAGGGCGAACTGACCGTCCTTGGCTTCGACCGGCTTGAACGCATTGCGCTCCAGGATCGAGCTGACGACTTTGCGAATCGTCGAGCTGTCGTCCACTACCAAGATACGGCCGCCCATGAGGCGCCCGAGCGTAGACGAATTGGCGCGCCTTTGAAGCCCGCTTTGCCGTGCGGGGTCAGGAAACACGAGCGCCGCTGTCGATCAGCCGCTGAAACCGGCGCCGCGATGCGGTACCGGTCGCGCCTCGGGGCGCCGCACGAAACCAGCCGGACACCGTCCCAGCGCGGCGGCGATCGGAACGAATCCTTCCGGAGCCTGAACCAGGCCGCATAGGATGCGCGCCGATGGCAGCACCGAAGCTACATCCAGCCGTGTTCTGGCTGCCGGTCGTCGCCGGTCTGGTGCTCGCGCTGGGCTGGGTCTTGCTCCGCGATCCCTCACCCCCAAACCCGAGTGAGCCTGGAAGGAGTGCTCCAGACGCTACGGATCGGGTGGAGGAGCAACCCGCGACCGCAGTGACCAGGGACTGGAACGCCGTCGCGCCCTCGAATCCAGCGCCGCTCCCAGCGGAGGACGCGAGCGGCCCGCCCGATATCGAAGGTGCCGGCTCGGACGATCCTGCGGTGATGGACAGTCCGGCGGCGAAGGATGCGCTCTCCCGGGCGCGCCAGCTACTCGAGCAGAAGAGATACAGCGAGGCTCGGCAGGAAGCGCTGGCCTGTCTGAAGGCGGATCCTGGCAACACGTCGTGTCAGCGCGCACGGGTCCACACCTACACGCG
The DNA here is from genome assembly GCA_041389745.1 of Polyangiaceae bacterium. Classification (GTDB taxonomy): domain Bacteria; phylum Myxococcota_A; class Polyangia; order Polyangiales; family Polyangiaceae; genus JAHBVY01. The sequence continues at coordinate 65,160 of JAWKRF010000016.1, read as the reverse complement.
GCAGTATTCGATGGGTGAGACCAAGAACATCCTTGGCTGGTGCCTGTCTGCGTACGCGACCGACCTCGACTGCCTGCGCGCGATGCGAGAGTTCCACACCGCCCGCGGGGAGCGCATGGATGCGTCTGGAATTTCCGCGGAGATTCGTGAGCGCTTCCCCGACGCGGACCTGACGATGTCGCCCTTGCCCGGTCCAGGAGCTGCGCCACCCAGCGAAGCGGCCGACCCCGAACCCGCGCCAGCCGGCGAGTGACGGGCGAAAGCGGGATCAGCCGGCGTCGTCGAGCGGATTGGAGCTGGGGGGCGGCTCCTCGATTTCACGCACCTCGACCTCGCCGCCCATCGAGACGCTGGGGCACTCCCCCGCCAGCCGAGCGGCTTCGCCGATGTTCGCGGCGCGCAGGATCAGCAGGCCGATAACCAGGTCCCGACTGTCGGCGAACGGGCCATCGATCACCAAGCGGTCCGCGCTCTTGCGCACCCGGCAGCGGTTGTCGTGGATCAGCGACTCGTGGGTGATCAAGCGCGCTTCCTGGCTGAGTTTCTCGCACCACTCCAGCAAGCGAGGACGCAGGCGGTCTCGCGTCTCTGCCTGACCAAGCCGCAGGTCGCCCTGACGCAGGAGTAGCAGGTAGCTCTTCATCGCGCGCTCAGAGCATCTGCAGTGTGAGGCGCAGGTGCAAGCGCTATAAGGACCTGCTGTGAAAGGCGTTGTCGACGAAGAGGCGCTGGAACGCCACGCCGAGATGTTCGCCGCTCGGCTACGCAAGCGATTTCGCCACCTCGCGCCGCGCTTCGGCCGGCGCAACGTCGAGGCGTTTCGAGTCTACGACTGGGACATCCCGGAGGTTCGAGCGACGGTCGACTGGTACGCCGGCCACCTGGTCATCGCGGAGTACGTTCGCGAGCAGACCTCGGCCGTGCCGTGGCTCGAGCGCATGGCGGACGCGGCGGCGGAGGCCTTGCTGAGCGATCTGCCCGCGGAGCAACGCGCCGACCGCTTGCACCTGAAGCGGCGGACCACGGGCAAGCGGGGTCATCGCTACGGGCGACTGAGTCGCCGAGGCTGTCAGCTCGAGGTTCGGGAAGCAGACCAGCGCTTCTGGGTCGATCTCGAGTCCTTCGTCGACACCGGCCTGTTCCCCGATCATCGCGAGACGCGCGCGCTCGTGGGGCGTGACATCGCCGAGCTCGGCGCACGCCTGGGCCGCGCGCCGCGATTCCTCAACCTCTACGCCTACACCGGCAGCTTCAGCGTCTACGCTGCGCGCGCCGGGGCGCAAACGACGACCGTCGATCTGTCGAAGCGCTACCTGGCGTGGGCCGAGCGCAACTTCGAGCTGAACGCTCTGGAGCCCCGCGCGCATCGTTTCCTCGAGGAAGATATTGCCAGGTTTCTCTCGGGGGTGAGGGAGCGGCGCGCGCGCTGGGACTATGTGATCGTGGATCCGCCGAGCTTCTCCAGCGTTGGCAACCTGAACGCAGCCGCGCTCGACATCCAGCGCGACCACCCAGAGCTCTTGCGAGGTGTCGCGGAGGTACTCGAGCCCGGTGGGACCATCCTCTTCTCCACCAATCACCAGCGCTTCGAGCCGCGGCTCGACGGGTTCTCCAGGCGCTTCGAGATCCGCGAGATCAGCCAGCAGGTGCAGGCAGAAGACTTCGCGCGCCGCGCAGCCCACCGCTGCTTCCTGTTGCGCTCGCGCGCCTAGCGCCTTCGGCTCCTCGCCTTTGCGGCCGTTACCGCGCCGATCACCGCCAGCTCCACGCCCGGCGAGGAGTCTCTGGCGAGCTCGGCCTACGCCTTCGCAGGTGTATGCAAGGGTTGAAAGTGCGACGGACCACTCGCTACTCTGATGGGATTACATGTTCCGCCCTTCCTGGCCGTCCATGTCGTTCAGCCCATGCTCCGGTGTTTTCCCAGCCCTCGAGTGCCTCGCAGAGCGCTGCTGCGTGGCCTCGGCCTGATCGCCCTGGGCGCGGTCTCGCCAAGCGTGGTGCTGGCTCAAGACGTGACAGTGCCGATCCGTCTGCAGGTGAAGCTGCTGGCGAAGGTCGCCGCCTATGACCGCAACATGGAGGAGCGAGCCGGTGGAAAGGTCCGGGTGCTGGTGCTGCAGGCGTCGAGTGACGCCGAGTCCCAGCGCACCGCGCAGCGCATCGTCGCCGCCCTGGAGCGAGAACCCAAGATCGCTGGACTGGGTCATACCCAGACCCGTCGGGACTATGACGGCGCCAGGGAGCTCGTGAAGGCGGTCAAGGAGGAGTCGTTCGACATCGTCTACGTCACACCAGGCCTGGAGGATGAGGTCGACGAGATCCGCGGAGCCCTGACCGGGATCGACGTGCTGAGCGTGAGCGCCGTCGCGAGCCACGTGCCGGATGGTATCGTGCTGGGCTTCGATCTCTCCGGGGGCAAGCCCAAGCTGCAGGTCAACTTGACCCAGGCCAAGCAACAGAACGTCGCGTTCAAGTCGTCGCTGCTCCGGCTGGCGAAGGTGTACCGATGAAGCGCCTCCCGCTCTCCCTGCTGGTGGGGGTCGTTGCGTGGCCCGCGCTCGCGAGCGCTCAGGAAGATCTCGAGGGTCTCCTGGATCAAACCGTGGTCACCGCCGCCAGCAAGTCCGCGGAGGTCTCGGCGACCGCGCCGGGTACCTCGACCGTGATCCCGGCCCAGGATCTACGTCGCTTCGGCATTCATACCGTGGCCGAGGCAGTGGACTTCCTGTCCTTCGGGGCGGCGACCTCGGGGCGCGACGTCACGGGGCAGCTCGGCGGCCTGGGGGCGCGCGGGGTGCAGGTGGCGGGCGACGAGGGCAATCACTTCCTGCTGCTGGTCAACGGCCACAGCGTCAACGAGCCCCTGGCCGGCTCTGCGCGCTTCGATCGCTCCGCCGGTATCCCCCTGGAAATGGTGGATCGCATCGAGGTGATCCTGGGGCCCGGGTCGGTGCTCTATGGCTCCAACGCCATGCTGGGCGTGATCAACGTGGTGACCAAGCGCGCGAAGGACTTCAAGGGCACGCGCTTGCTGGTCGAGTCGGAGTTGCTGACCAGCGTGCGGGCGATGACCGGCGCTGGCTACGAGTTCGACCTGTTCGGCGAACCCGCGGAGATCACCGCGTCCTTGGAGTACTACCAGCGTTTCGGACCCAGCTTCGACCTCGATCGACAGAACCTTGGCATCGACCCCATCAGCGCTGCACCGACCCGCACCTCGCCCGATGGTCCAGCCACCGGGATCTGGGGGGGACGGGTCGATGACGACAGCTTCGTCGAGGCGCCCGCTGGCCTTCTGCGCTTCAAGCGCGGCGACCTCCAGGTCACCTTTCAGGCGAGCACGTATCGCTCCGGAGTTCCATACGGTAATGCCGACTTCGACGATCCGGACAGCGATCACCTGCTGCGCCAGGCGTGGATCGACGTCAGCTACCAGAAGCTGGTCACCCCGGCAGTGGAGCTCACCTTGCGTGGCTATGGCGACACCCATGACAGCGCGCTCGGTGTGGATGTCTCCCGCGAGAGCGCCTGCTTTTTCCTGAACGCCGAGACCTGCCGCGTCACCTTCCTCGGGGCGAGCCGCTGGGCGGGTGCGGAGCTGCGCGGCGCGTTCGACTGGTTCGAGGATGGGACCGCCGTGACGCTGGTGGGCTTCGACGGCCAGTATCGCTACGCCGGCACCAAATCGGACACCGAGGACGCCGCCACGGGCGAGATCGTGACGGACTCGACCGGCGCGTTCACGGTGGAGGACTTCGTCTTCGGTGCGTACGCCCAGCAGACCTTCACGCCGAACCGCTGGCTCGGCTTGAACGCGGGGGCGCGCATCGATCACGACCCACGCTTCCCGCTGGTGGTGTCCCCGCGCGCCGCGGCTTCGGTCGTGCCCTGGGAGGGTGGAACCCTCAAGTTCACCTACGCGGAGGCCTATCGGGCGCCCAGCTACACCGAGTCGGAGCTCACCGCCGGCCTCCGCCTGGCGCCGCTGTCGCTGGATCCCGAGCGCGTGCGCTCGTTCGAGGCCTCGGTCGAGCAACGTGTCGGCGCTCACCATGTGCGCACCGCGCTCTTCGCGTCGCGCTGGCGCAAGCTGGTGAACCTCCACTCGTTGAGCGACGCCGAGAAGCAGCGCGCGGTGGCGGAGGGTCGGCTGTCGTTCATCGCGCCGCAGACGGACTACCAGGAGTTTCGCAACCTCGACGGCATCGACAACTATGGTGTGAGCCTGGGCTACGAGGGTGGGCTTTCGATGGCGGGCCTGAGCTGGGGAGCGAATCTGACGAGCGCGATTGCAGAGCCCGACAGCGGAGAAGAGCTGCCCGTTGCACCTCACTATTTCGGTAACGCACGCGTCGCCTACGACCTGCCCAAGGATCTACCGACGCTCACGGTGGCTGGCTTCTGGGCGTCGCGGCGGCTCGCGGATCGGGGCGCTGATCAGAGCTGGGCAGAGCGCCCGTACGCGCCGACGCAGCTGGAGCTCAAGGCGACGATCAGCGGCGAAGTGCCCCCGCTGCGTGGGCTGAGCTATCGCGTTGGCGCCGACTACTCGCTGGCCGACAGGGTGCCCTTCGTGATCGGGCCGACGCAGACACCCACCGCGGACCAGCCGACGCCGAGCCTGGCGCCGACGGATCGCTTTCGCGCCTTCGTCGGCCTGGAGTACCAGCTATGAGGAAGGCACTGGCTTGCGTCGGCCTGGGGCTATGGCTATCGAGCCTCGGGGCGTGCCTCGATCTGGAGCCGACGACAGGGGTCGAGCAACAGCTTCCGCAGGGAGATGGCGGCGCGCTGAGCGACGAGTGCCTGGCGTGCACCCGGGGTGATTCGGCGCTGGCGCTCGACTGCGCCGAAGCCTACGGGCGCTGCGCGGAGAACGAGGCTTGCAGCAGCATCGTCGACTGCTCGCTGGAGCGAAGCTGCTTCAATCTGAGTGGCTCGGAGCAAATCAACTGCAGCATCCCGTGCGGCTTCGAGGCTGGGCTGACCTCGCTGGACGACCCGGCGATTCAGCTGGTCGCTGCCTGGTCAGGATGCATCATCCCGGCTTGCTCCGAGGTCTGCGGCTTCAGTGGTGAGCTCCCCGGCGCTCAGGACCTGCCAGCGAACTGAGCTTCACTCCGGGAGGATGTGACTCACGTCGAGGCGACGACGACGATGGGTCTCGAGCTGCTTCTCCATCCGCTCCACGAGGGGGTCGGTCGGATCGATCTGTTTCAGGTCGCCGACCAGAGAAGCCACCGACTGCTTGTCGTTCAGCGCGGCCAGCGCCAGCACCTGCTCCTTGGCGCGCACCTCCAGCATGGCCAGGGTCGCCTCGTCTCGACCCTGGGGATTCTTGGCGATCTCCAGCACCTCGCTGAACGCCTCCCGACCTCGCTCGAGGCTCGCTCCACGGTCGGAGCGCCCCAGGGCTGTCGGCGCAAACGCCAGCCACATCGGCTCGGGGATCAGGTGATCGACCAGGCGCGTGTCCCAGCGCGGATCGAGCTCGACGTAGAGCGGCCTCTCGTCGGCCAGGCTCGAGAGCGCGAACTCCCCGGGCACACCGCTCACGGCGACGTCCCTGAGGAGCGGCGAGAGGGCCGGCTCACGACCCAGCAGCTCCTTCGCCACGGAGCCCTTGTCGAGCATGCCGGTGGGCACCACCAGGATGTCCGGTCGCTCGCCGCGCACCACGCGGGCTGCCCACAGTCGCCAGGCGACCGCCGGCGAGCGCACCAGCAAGACGGCTCCGTACGGCAAGCGTCCCAGGGCGTGGTCGGTCCATACCTCGGCACCGAGCTGGGCGCGCCGGTCGGCGATGTGGGTCGATCGCTCGCTGGTCATCAGCACCAGCGCGAAGGTGAACAAGCCCATCAGCGCCGCGGCCGGGCGCGCCAGCGGGATGCGCGCGCTCGAGAGGAAGAGCACCGCAGCGTGGACTCCGAGGGCCGTCAGCACCGCCACGGCGCCGATGGCCATCAGGCGCAATGGCATCAGCGGGTCCGGCGCGAGGACGCTGCCGTCCACCGCGGGGAGCAAGGCGTCCGCGGCGATCAGCGTCAGCATCGGCGCGACCAGCCAGCGCGTGCTCTGACGAAGGATCCCCACGGCAGCGCCGAAGGCTGCGATCGCGAGGCTGACCACGCCCACGTCGCTGAGCCACGCCGCGAGGGCGCCCTGCTTGACTGCCTCGGAGTCGAGGCCGGAGACGGACTGACCCGTGAAGTCGAAGCCGAGCTGGACTCCGGCGCGCGCCGAGAGCGGTCGCATCAGCATCGGCAGCACCCAGACCAGCGCGACCAGCGCGAAGCCCGCGCAGAGCCCGAGCAGGGCACGCCGCGGTGGGATGGCTCCGACCGCCACGGCTTGCACCACCAGCGCCACGGCCACCGCGGTGCCTGCGACGTGGCTCTCGGCGGCCGTCAGCGCGACTAACCCCCCGAACCCGAACCAGATGCGTAGATCACCCGTGCGTCGGCTGGGGCGCACCAGCAGCGTCCCGAGTCCCAGCGTCGCGGCCACGGTCGCGCCGCCCCCGATCGTGCCCTCGAGCTGCCAGGTCACCGCCAGGGTCGTCATCAACGACGCGGCCAGGGCCAGCGCGGGCGTCAGACGGGGAGTGAAGCCATGGGCGGCCAGCAACCGCCGCGCGATGGCGTAGAGAATCCGGCTGCCGATGCCGAGGGCCACGGCGCTGACCAGCGCCACGCGCAGATGACGCCCACCAATCGGCAGCAGGCTCATCAGCTGGGCGAGCACACTGCTCAGCGCTCCCTCCAGGCCGATGGGCACCATGCCCACCGAGCGCACCAGCGCCATGTCTCCACGCCACTGCGCACCGGCGCTGGAGCGCAGCAGCGCGAGCCCCAGCGGGAGCGCCAGCGAGAACCAGGCGCAGACGGGGTTCAACCACTCGCCTCCAGGCGGAGTCAGGGGTTCGACCCGCAGCTCCGACAGCGGCTCCGGCTCCCTGCCCTCTTCGTGCGTCAGGGCAGCCGCTGCGGCTGGCTCCGGGGGCGCCGAAGGCCGGGCGCGGTTGCTGCGGCTCGTCGGCTGCGGGACGAAGGAGGCGGGTTTCACTCCTCGCGGGTGCCACAACACCGCGAATTTGGGCTAATTTTCGGCCACGTACTGCGCCAGGTGACGACCCGTCAGGGTCGCGCGTTTCGCGACCAAGGCCGCTGGGGTGCCCTCGAACACGACACGACCGCCGTCGTGCCCCGCGCCGGGACCCAGGTCGATGATCCAGTCGGCGTGGGCCATCACCGCCTGATGGTGCTCGATCACGATCACCGACTTCCCGCCGTCCACCAGGCGGTCGAGGAGACCCAGCAGCTGCTGGACGTCCGCGAGGTGGAGGCCGCTCGTGGGCTCGTCGAGGATATATACGCCCCCCTTCTCGCCCATGTGGGTGGCCAGCTTGAGGCGCTGACGCTCGCCGCCGGAGAGCGTGGTCAGCGGCTGCCCCAGCGTGACGTAGCCCAAGCCCACTTCCGAGAGCCGCTGCAGGGTGGCGTGCGCGGCGGGCACCTTGGATTTCCCGGAGGCAAAGAAGCCGAGCGCTTCACTGACTGACATCGAGAGCACCTCGCTGATGTCCCTGGCGCCGAGCTTGTACTTCAATACTTCCGTCTGGAAGCGCTTGCCCTCGCACTCCTCGCATGGCGTTGCGACGCCGGCCATCTGCGCGAGATCGGTGTAGATCACGCCTGCCCCATTGCACACCGGGCAAGCGCCCTCGGAGTTCGCGCTGAAGAGCGCCGGCTTGACCCCGTTCGCCTTGGCGAACGCGCTGCGGATCGGGTCCAGCAGGCCGGTGTAGGTCGCGGGGTTACTGCGACGAGAGCCCCTGATCGCGCCCTGATCGATCGCGACGACGCCATCTAGTTTCTCTACGGAACCGCGAATCAGCGAACTCTTGCCCGAGCCAGCGACCCCCGTCACGACGACGAGCACGCCGAGGGGAATGTCGACGTCCACCTGCTTGAGGTTGTGGGTGCAAGCGCCGCGCACCTCGAGTGCGCCCGTGGGCTCTCGGACCTCGGGCTTCAGCGCCACACGATCGTCGAGGTGCTTGCCCGTGACGGTGTTGCTCTTGCGCAGCTGCTCCAGCTTGCCTTCGAAGGTCACTCTGCCGCCTGCGCCGCCTGCGCCGGGACCGAGGTCCACGATGTGATCTGCGATCGCGATCACCTCGGGCTTGTGCTCGACCACGAGCACCGTGTTGCCCTTGTCCCGCAGCTGGAAGAGCAGCTGATTCATGCGCTGGATGTCGTGAGGATGCAGGCCCACGCTGGGCTCATCGAAGACGTAGGTCACGTCGGTGAGCGAAGAGCCGAGGTGACGGATGAGCTTCGTGCGCTGGGCTTCGCCGCCGGACAGCGTGCCTGCCGGACGCTCCAGCGACAGATAGCCGAGGCCAATTTCCACGAAGGAATCCATCAGCCGGCCCAGCGCCTCGAGCAGCGGGGCCACGGAGGCCGACTTCAGGCTCCGCACCCAGTCCCGCAGGTCGCTGATCTGCATCGCGCAGGCATCGGCGATGCTGATGCCCTTGATCTTCGAGCTCCTAGCGCCTTCGCTCAGCCGCGTGCCTTCGCAGTCAGGACAGGTAGTGAAGGTCACGGCGCGATCGACGAAGGCGCGGATGTGCGACTGCATCGCCTCCTTGTCCTTGGACAGCATCGACTTCTGCAGCCGGGGGATGATGCCCTCGTAGGTCATGTTGATGCCGGCGATCTTCATGCGCTTCGGCACATGGTGGAGCAGCGCGTGCAGCTCCTTCTTGGTGAACTTCTTGATCGGCTTCTTCGGGTCGTAGAAGCCCGACTCGGCGTACAAGCGGTAGTTCCAGCCGCCCGCGTTGTAGGTGGGGATCGTGAGCGCGCCTTCACTCAGCGACTTGTTCTCGTCGTAGAGCTCCTTCAGGTCGATGTCAGTGACGTTGCCCATGCCTTCACAGCGCGGACACATCCCACCGGTACGTCGAAAGGTTTTCCGTATGGTTTTCTTGGTGCCGCCCTTCTCGACGCTGATCGCACCAGCGGCCTTGACCGACGCGACGTTGAAGGAGAACGCCTGGGGCGAGCCGATGTGAGGCTTTCCGAGCCGACTGAACAGGATGCGCAAGAGGGCGTTGGCGTCCGTCGCGGTGCCGACGGTGGAGCGCGCGTTGGCCCCCATGCGCTCCTGGTCCACGGCGATCGCAGTGGTCAGGCCTTCGAGCACGTCGACGTCGGGACGAGGCATCGTGGGCATGAAGCCCTGCACGAACGCGCTGTAGGTCTCGTTGATCAGGCGCTGGGACTCGGCGGCGATGGTGCCGAACACCAGCGAGCTCTTTCCGGAACCGGAGACGCCGGTGAACACCGTGAGGCGCCGCTTGGGCAAGACGACGCTCACGTCCCTGAGGTTGTTCACCCGCGCGCCGACCACCCGAATCGCGTCGTGGCGGTCAGCCGGGTGCGTGTTCCCTCCTCTTGACTTCTTCGCGCTCATCGCCGCCTTTATCTCACGCCTCGCGCGTCTGGGAGCGGCTCATCACTTGCGCTCCTGAATGCGCAAGTCGTTGCCCGCCGGGTCGCGGAAGGCGCAGTCGCGCAAGCCATACGGCTGATCCGTCGGCTCCTGCACGACTTCGGCCCCGGCCGCTTGCAGCTTCTCGAAGGTGGCGTCGACGTTGGGCGTCGCGAGCACGATCTTGCCGTAGGTGCCCTTGGCCATCATCTCGGCAATCACCGCCTTCTCGGTGTCGGTGACTCCGGGGTTCGCCTGGGGCGGGTAGAGCACGATGTTGGTACCCGGCTGATCGGGTGGCCCCATCGTGATCCAGCGCAGGCCGTTGTAGCCCACGTCGTTGCGCACCTCGAAGCCCATCACGTCGCGCCAGAAGGCGAGGGAGGCTTCAGGATCGGTTTGCGGGAGGAAGCTCGAGTGAATGCTGATGTCCATGGCCGAGAAGCTAGTTGCCTCTCGAACCGCGCGCTTCTCGATTCCTGACTGGTTTCGTCTGGTCGCCAGCGGGCTGCTTTTTCTGGGGGTGAGAGCGCACCGGGCGAGTCACTTGCTTCGCCACGCAGGCGGGCATGCCTTCAGTCGACTGTTGATCCTCACGGTAGGCGCTGGGCGACTTGCCCACCAGCTCGGTGAAGCGCGTGCTGAAGCTGCCGAGGGACGAACAGCCGACCTCGAAGCACACTTCCGTCACGCTCAGGTCGCCGCGACGCAAGAGCGTCATCGCGCGCTCGATTCGCCTCGTCATCAGGTACGAGTACGGCGACTCGCCGTACGCCTTCTTGAACAGTCGACTCAAGTGTCCCGCCGACATGCCCACGCCACGCGCCAGCGACTCGACGTCGAGGGGCTGCTGATACTCGCGATCCATGCGATCGCGCACCCGCCTCAGCTTGACCAGGTCCTTCAGGTAGTCGTCACGGGTGTTGGTCACCGAGCGGATCCTGGCAGCTGTAGCGCGGTTGTCTAGTCAGCGGCTCTCACCCCCAAACCAAGCTCGTGATCTGGCATGAATCCCTGAGGATATGGTCTGGCTATTTCACCCAGCGTTGCTCGCACTCGTCGAGCCAACACTCATACCAGGCGCGGAAGGTCAGCTCGCGGTCGTCGTCCACGACGGGGTCAGGAGGCATGCCGTCGCCGCTGCGGTTGTCGAACCAGATCTCTCCAGCGTGGGGACCGCCGATGACGAGGCAGTACCAGTCTCCGCAACTGCGCGTTGCGATGGGCATCGTCCCGGCCATCGGGTCGCGGTGAGCCTTCCAGACCCGGGCCCGGCCCCGCCGTTTCCCACCGTCAGCTCGGCGGCCGTACCCATGGCGCCAGTCTAGTCTCTGCTTCGGACGGCAAATCGGCAATTTGTTGCATTCTCATGGGCCGCGCTTCGGGTTAGATCGCGGCCAGGCGCTTGCTCAATCCCTGGATTTAGCGCAAGGCGTCAGCTGCTCCGCGCCCGCGAGGTGGTCTCATTGGCTCCGGAGTTCAACTGCTCGCGTCAAGCTCGGGAAATCCCGAGCGTCGCGAGCGCTCGCAAGCAAGGAAACGACCTGTGGCCCGCTTCATCGACGAGCTCAAGAGAACCCACGACAACAACTCCCTGCGCGCTTCGGACATCGGCTCCGAGGTGGTGCTGTTTGGCTGGGTGAACAATCGTCGAGATCACGGCTCCATCATCTTCGTCGACTTGCGCGATCGCGAGGGCCTCACCCAGATCGTCTTCGACCCGGACACGGCGCCCGAGGCTCACGCGCAAGCCGAAGCGCTGCGCGGCGAGTGGTGCATCGGCATCAAGGGCAAGGTGCGCTCTCGCGGCATGCAGATGAGCAAGAAGACCGGTGAGATGGTGAGCGCCACGAATCCGAACCTCGCGACGGGCGAGATCGAGGTCGAGGTGATGGAGGCGACGGTCTTCAACAAGAGCGAGACGCCGCCCTTCGAGCTGCTGGACAAGCTCGACACCAAGGAGGAGATCCGCCTGCAGTATCGCTTCCTCGACCTGCGTCGCGCGCCGCTGCAGCGCGCGCTTCGCATGCGTCACAACCTGAACCAGGCGGCCCGCAACTACCTGAGCGATCAAGGCTGCCTCGAGCTCGAGACGCCGTTCCTGGTCAAGTACACCCCGGGCGGCGCGCGCAACTTCCTGGTGCCCAGTAGAACTTCCGCAGGGAAATTCTACGCGCTGGCCGAGAGCCCGCAGCTGTTCAAGCAGCTGTTCATGGTCGCTGGCTACGAGAAGTACTTCCAGATCGTGCGCTGCTTCCGCGACGAGGACCTGCGCATCGACCGCCAGCCCGAGTTCACCCAGATCGACATCGAGCTGTCGTTCGTGAACCAGGACGACATCTTCAACCTGGTGGAAGGCCTGGTGTTCGCGATGTGGAAGGCGAACGGCGTGGATCTGAAGCAGATCTACCCGAGCGGTCACTTCCCTCGCATGGACTTCGAAGAGTCGATGCGGCTCTACGGCAACGACAAGCCGGACCTGCGCTTCGGCATGCCCCACGTCGACCTGACGGAGCTCATCACGGAGCACGACGGCGGCGGCATCCCCTTCTTCCAGCCCATCGCCGAGAAGTTCAAGAACGGCACCTACCGCAAGGATCTGCCGGCGGAGATCATCAAGGCCATGGTCATCCCCGCCAGCGCCAACTTCAGCCGTGCCGACGGCGACAAGCTGGAGAAGCAGGCGCGTGGCATGGGCGCGGGTGGCCTCGCTCGCGCCAAGGTCGGGGCGAGCGGCGAGTGGACCCAGAGCCCGCTGGCCAAGAGCGTCAGCGACGAGATGCGCGAGGCGATCAACGAAGCCTGCGGCGCCAAGGAAGGCGACATCATCCTGTTCCAGTCGGGCAAGACCAGCCTGGTGCACACCGTGATGGCGAACCTGCGTCTTGCCCTGGGGAAAAAGCTGGGGCTGATCCCCGAGACGGGCCACGGGGACAACTGGAACTTCCTGTGGGTCGTGAACCCGCCGCTGTTCGAGTACGACGACGACAACAAGCGCTGGGCCGCGGCGCACCACGCCTTCACGCGTCCCTTCGACGATCACGTCGACTTGCTCGAGAAGGACCCCGGCCTCGTGCAGTGCTACCGCTACGACCTGGTGCTGAACGGCTTCGAGATCGGCGGCGGCTCGGTGCGTCTGCACGACCCCGAGGTGCAGGCGCGGGTGTTTCGCACGCTGGGCATCGGCGACGCCGAGGCAGAAGAGAAGTTCGGCTTCCTGCTCAAGGCGCTGCGCTATGGAGCGCCGCCCCACGGCGGCATCGCGGTCGGCATGGATCGCGTCGCGATGTTGATGGCGGGCACCGACAGCATCCGCGACGTCATCGCCTATCCGAAGACTCAGAAGGGCACGGACCTGATGACCGACGCGCCTGGAGGAGTCTCCGCCGATCAGCTCGCGGAGCTACGGATCGCGTCGCTGGTCAGCGACGAAGGCTAGGCGCCCGATTTCTCAGCTGGAGAGGGCGCCCGGGCTGGCGCCTTCTCTGCTCTTGGGCCCCACGTTCCGCCCGGCGCCGGGAGAGTTCGAGATCTCGGCAGACCCGAGGCGGCGCTGACACGTCTGATACTCTGCCGATATGCGAGTCTCACGTGTTGCCGCCTGTTCGCTCAGTGCTCTGCTGGGGCTCGTTCTCACCGGGTGTCCGACCCAGGAGTCGTCGAACGCCACCAACTCCAGCAACGTGCCGGCCAGCGCCTCGGCGCCCAGGTCGCCCGCGGTGGCCGTCGTGCCCATGCCTGCAGAGGCGGAGCGCAACGTCGCCACCCACCTCGAGCCGCCGAAGATCGATTCCCAGAAGCCGTGCCGCGCATTACCGAACGGAAGCGGGCTGTCCCATGAGCTGGCGCGCGTCACTCGCGAGCTCGCCTGCAAGCCCGAGCTGTTCTACAAGTCGACCAGCGATGTCGAAGCCGCGTTGAAGCTGCCGCCCGAGGTGAAGTTTCGCTTCTCGGGTCCTCGCTCGGCGGAGCTACGCTTCGAGCAGGGTCCCAAGGCGGCCGAGTTCGCGCTGGCCATGGGTGTGAAGACGCCCGTGATCACAACGGCGAACAGCGGCGCGTGGGCGACGCGAAACTGGCATCTCGGCTCCAACGTCAATAGCGGTGATCTGGAGCTGTGGGAGCCTGGCGTCGTGTCCGTCGGCGTCGCCCACAGCGGCGAAGCCAAGGACACGATCGGCACGGTGAAGCCCGTCGCCGACGAGCCCCTGACCGGCTACATCACCGTCAGCATGCCCGAGAGCGTGGTCGAGGTGAAAGACGACGAGGTGGCCTTGAAGATGCTGCATCACGCCCTGACGAAGCTCGCTGGAGCTCGAAGCCTGCTTCAAGAGGAACCCGAGGCCATCGCCAAGAAACTCGGCATCGACGACTCGCGCTTTCGAGTTTCCCGTGTTTCCGTGGGGACAGGCCCGAGCGCGATCAAGGGCATCGACATCTGGATGGCACGCACGCAGATCGCCGCGGCGCCGGTGCTCACGACCTTCGGCTTCAAGGGCAAGATCGAGCACGAGCGCGCTCATGACAGCGACAGCATCGTGCTGCACCAAGATGGAACGCCTCCAGGTACGTCTGGAGACGAGCACACCTGGCACGGCCTCAGCATCCGGCCGAGCTTCGAGCCACGCAAAGGCGTGAAGCTCGGCGACGTGAATGACCCGAAGGGCTACATGCTAGAAGGGTTGCGCATCATGCCGGGTGGATAGACGGCGCTCCTATATGTGTCCATCGGGAGTTCCTAGAACAACAGCTGTGCGAACAACCCTCACCCCAATCTCCACCTGCATGTCGAAGTTGCCCTTCGTTGTGCGGTCAGGTGCGATAGGAAAGGTCGGCCTAAGCCATCCTCATGAAGGAGGGTCAGCCCCACCCGAGCACCCACTTTCTGACTTATGTCGCGCCCGTTGTAGCGAGGCCAGCGCAAAGTAGCCAAGACGCGCGCGCCGCTGTCCTCATCCGTCCAGTCGACGTCGACGAACGAATAGTCCGGACCCGCTTCGAGCAGCAGCCAGGTGCGCTGGCGGCGCTGGCGGGGACGATCGGGAAGCTCAGAGGGTCCGCGGTCGGGGGGCGGCTGCAGGTTCACCGCGCCGTAGCTCGGGTTCGGCGCCTGGCCGGGCGGGTTCGCCCCCTGGGGCGGTGCTGGCGCAAGCGACAGCAAGAGCTTCACGAACTCCGACTTGGTCTGCAGCGTGGGCTCCGCTTTCGCGGCTTCGCGCACGAGGCTGACGGCCTTGGCCTGAGCGCCGGGCCATTTCGTATCCCCGCGGCGACGCATCACGAGGCTCTGGTTCCAGTAGAAGACCGCGCTCAGGAGCCGCCCGTCGGTGGATGCGTGGGCGCCTTCGGAGGCCTCGTCGAGGGCACCCTTGATGCGCGGGTCGACGTCCATCTCGCTCTTGGAGAGCGAGGTCCTCATCACCTCGAGGCCGTAGAGGCTCATCAGCGAGGTCAGATCTGCCAGGCGCCGACTCGTGTCCGCCTCCAGGTAAGCGCGCTGAGCGGCATCGGGTGGAGTGGCGAGTTGCTTCGTCACGCTGTCCGCGAAGGTGCTGAGCGGCACCGCGTAGGCGAGGCCCACGGCGCCCTCGTCGAGACGCGACCTGGAGACCACGATGGCGCGCACCTTGCCGTCACTGTCCACCACGGGACCGCCGGAGTTGCCCGGGTTGACGCTCATCCCCAGCTGGAGCTGACCACTCGGCCGCACGCCGGAGACGATGCCCGGAGTCGACTGGGGGTCGGTGCGGGTGGCGTCCAGCGGGTAGCCGATGGCGAATACGTTCTGACGGATCGCGAGCTTCGCCTTCGGGTCAGCCAGCTCCGCGACGTGCTCGAAGTCACCCCCGACGCGCAGCAGCGCGAAGTCGCGGGTGGTGTCCTTGTATACCGTTACCGCGGGGAGAGGACCGAGGTGCCCCGGGACGAGCACCGCCAGGGCACGCGTGTCGTCGATCACGTGGGCCGCGGTGAGGATCAGCCCGTCCTTCGAGAGCAGGACCCCGCTGCCGTGACCCGCGATGGGCACTGCGAGGTGGTAGGTCTGGCCCTCGTCTTCGATGGGCTCGATCTCGACGTTGCCCATGCCGAGCACGCGCACCGTCGCCTGATCGATGTTGTCGTAAGCGACGGCCTGGGCGAACGCGCTGGGAGCGAGCAGCGCGAGGAAGAAGGCGGTGAGGAAACGGGCCAGGTGCTTCATGCTGGTGATCTGGAGAGCGTGACGAGCCGGAGAGGGCGCGCAGGCTAGCATCGAATGCGCTGCTTCAGATCCACTTCCCTGGCCTGGAGGTCTCCGCTGGGCGTCCTCGCACGCAATTCCGTGCGGTCCTGGGGTGGGCACCCTGCCTACACGTTCGCGGCTCGTGACATGCGGCGTCGCCGCAAGACGGCGACCAGCCCCAGGCCCAGTCCGGCGAGCCCGATGGGCGCTTCGTTCAGCGGCGCCGAGCTTCGGCACGCGCAGCCCCCGGGGTTGCGCTGATACAGCCCGTTGGCGTTGCTGGTTCCGCCCAGCCCACCGGTTCCGCCGGGATCGCCGGTCCCGCCGCTCGCGAGGGGGTCATTCCCGGCGCTTCCGCCGGTGCCCGCGCCATTGCCTCCGCCGGCTCCGTCGCTGATGCACGAGCCCGCGACGCAGTGTCCACCCGTGCAGGGCGTGTCGTCGGGAAGGACCGCGCCTGGGTCGCAGGTTCCGCTCTGGGAGTCGCAGGTCCCGGCTTCGCGACACTCCTCGACAGGGCAGCTCACCTCGCTGCCCTTGCAGATCGTGCCCACGCACTCGTCCGCGGTGGTGCAGGGGTCGCCGTCGTTGCAGTCGGCGCCGTCGTCCACGGTGTGCTTGCAGCCGCTGGCCGGGTCACACGAGTCGATGGTGCAAGGGTTGTTGTCGTCACATTGCCTCGCGGTACCGGTGCACCCGGAGCTTCCGCAGCTGTCGTTCTCCGTGCAGGCGTCACCGTCGTCACAGGGGATGTCCCCGGCGGGGCCATGGGAGCAGTTGCCTCCCGAGCAGCCGTCGGTGGTGCACACGTCGCCGTCGTTGCAGTTCAGGCCCGCCGTGGCCACGCACTGCCCGCCCATGCAGGCGCTGGCGGTGGAGCAGGTATTGCCATCATCACACGGGCTGCCGTTTTGCCTGGCGGTGTGCTGACAGCCGGCGCTCGAGCTGCAGCTGTCGTCGGTGCACGGGTTGCTGTCGTCGCACGAGATCGCCGTGCCCTTGCAGGTGCCGCCGCTGCACTGGTCGTTCGTGGTGCAGCCGCTGCCGTCGTTGCAGGACTTGGAGTTCGCCGTGTGAGTGCAGCCACTGCTCGGGCTGCAGGCGTCATCGGTGCACACGTTGCCGTCGTCACAGTTCGGCGCCGTGCCTCCCACGCAGCTCCCAGCCTGGCAGCTCTCGTTGCCGTTGCACTGGTTTCCGTCAGAGCAGGCTTGGCAGTTGCCACCAGCGCTGCCGCAGGCGGACGCCGAGGTGCCTGCCACGCAGCTCGAGCCGTTCCAGCAACCAGTGCAGCAGCTCCCGTTGTGGCACTTCCCTCCGGAACAAGAGTTCGTGTTGGGTGTGTGCGTGCAGCTCCCGTTGCTGCAGCTGTCCGTGGTGCAGGGGTTGCCGTCGTCGCAGTTCTGGCACACGGCGCCGGCCTTTCCACAAGCCGCCAGCGAGGTCCCTGCGGAGCACGAGCCTGCGCTGATGCAGCCCGTGCAGCAGTCACCGCCCAGGCACGAGCCACCGAAGCAATTCGAGCCGTCGGGCAGATCTCGGTACTTGCAGGTGCACACCGAGAGGTAACACTCGTTGCAGCCGTTCAGGCCCGGGCAGTCCAGGTCGTCGCAGAGCGGCGGGTACTGACATTGCGCCTGTGTCTGACTGCCGACCGGTTCGGGCTCCTCCGTGGGGTTGGCGCTGGCCGCGGTCTCGTCGCTGGGGTCCGCGCTGCCGCAGCCGCTCGAGAGCAGCAGCGCGGCCGCTGCGATGACCCAGAGGGGGTGACTGTTCTTGCGCATGCTTGGTCTCCCGGCTCCCATCTCAGAAGCGCCCGCTCAGGCCCCCGCCAGTCGGCGCGAGGTAGGCTCGCACCGACGACTCGTGGTCGTCTCCTTCGAGCACGAACAGCGTGACCCCCGTGGCGACGGCGACTCCGCCGATCGCCAGGCCGACGATACCGAAGACCTGCGCGCTCCGCGCGTCGTCGTCGAACTGCGAGATCTGGTCGCTGCGCGGATCGGCGTTCAGGCAGCCGCTGTCGCGCTGGCACTCCGCGTAGAGCGCGTCCGCGTCGTCTCGGTTGGCGGCAGAGCGCAGCAGGAAGAAGCCTCCCACCCCGAGTCCCACGGCACCTATCCCCAGGGAAATGATCGGCCAGGTCAGATCGCGCTGGTCGGCGCCAGGCTCGCGCGTCCCGGCTTCCCGTGGCAGGTCACCCGCGCCCGACTCCCTGGGCAGCTCGAAGACCACCTTGACCAGCTTTCGCTGGTCGCCGGCCTCGAAGTGCAGCTGCTTGGTTGCGTCGGGGAGCCCCTGGTGACTGACGACGAGCTCGTGATCTCCAGGGTCGACCTCGATCATGCCGTCGACGCCGCTCAGCGGCTCGCCGTCGAGCTTCGCGCTGAACTGACTGATGTCCGAGCCGTCGGAGCCCGTGACGACGATCAGGAACGACGGGATGGTCTGGCTGACTTCGCTCGACCAGCTGGCGCAGTCCTTCTGGATGAAGCCTGGGCACTCCGTCTGCACGCAGATGCGCAGCTGACGCTGAGCTGCTGCGAGCTTCGCCTTGGCCTTGAGCTCCTGAGCCTTCTCGTAGGCCGCGCCGCACTGCGCCTTGGTGACGGGCCGAGCCTTGGACGCGGGCTCTGCTTGGACGAGTGGTGTCGACAGGAAGAGCGCCGCACCAACCGCAGCGCTCCTGAACGAGCGCGGCCTTCGCAGGATGAGCATCAGGCGTGCGAGTGTACCAGCTCACGAAGCTCGAGCAGCCGAAAGCTGCCGCGCGGAGCCGTATGCCGAAAGCTCCTGTCGCGAGCTGCTTTCGACATCTCCCTGGTGTTCGGGTGTAGGTTGGGGTGAGGCCGGCGGGTCACGCTGCGACTGACGCAAGCCCTCGCAGCCGTCACTCTGCGGGCATTGGTGCAGGTTGCCGCACCCGCGCGCCCCACTCCCGGAGTCTTTCCATGTAGAGATAGAAGACCGGCGTCACGTACAGCGTGAGGAACTGGGAGAAGAACAAGCCTCCCACCACCGCCAGGCCCAGAGGCTGCCTTGATTCTGCTCCCGCGCCGATCCCCAGCGCGATGGGCAAGGTGCCGAACAGCGCCGCCATGGTGGTCATCATGATCGGTCGAAAGCGCACCGCGCAGGCTTCCTGGATCGCTTGCTCTGGGCTGACTTCGCCAGCCGCCCGGCGCTCGACGGCGAAGTCCACCATCATGATGCCGTTCTTCTTCACCAGCCCCACCAGCAGGATCACACCGACGAAGGCGTACACGTTCAGGTCCTGCCCGAAGACCTGCAGCGTGACCAGCGCGCCGAAGCCGGCGAACGGCAACGCCGAGAGGATCGTGATCGGATGCAGCGCGCTCTCGTAGAGGATCCCGAGCACGATGTAGATCACGAACACCGCCACCAGGAGCAGGAAGCCCAGGCCGGAGAGCGAGGACTGAAACGCCTCCGCGGAACCCTGGAAGCTCGCGCTGATGCTCGACGGGAGGATCTGGCTGGCCTTGTCCTGGGCGAAATCCACCGCCTCGCTCAGGGAGTGCCCCGGTCGCAGGTTGAAGGAGATCGTTGCCGCGGGGAGCTGTCCAGAGTGGTTCACCGAGAGCGGCCCCACGGACTGCTCGAGGTCGGCGAGCGATAGCAACGGGACGAGCTCGCCCGAGTCGGAGCGCACCCGCAGCTTGGACAGCGCGGCCGGTTCGCGCTGAGTCTCCGGATCGAGCTCCAGGATCACCTGGTAGCTGTCGCTCTTGGAGAAGATGGTGCTGATCTGGCGCGAGCCGTAGCCGCTGTAGAGCGCGTCCTCGATGCGCTCCACCGGGACGCCGAGCGCCGACGCGCGATCCCGATCCACCTTCACGTCGATCTGGGGGCTCTCCAGCTGCACGTCGCTGGTGACGTCGCTGAGCAGCTCTGACTTGGCGAGCTCCGTCGTGAGCTGGGGTGTGTACTTGAAGAGTTCGCTCGGCGACGAGCCCTGGAGCGTCAGCTGGTACTCGCTCTTGGTGCGTCGGCCTCCCAGGCGGATCGGCGGCGGCACCGAGATGAAGGCGCGCATGCCCGGGAGGTTCGCCAGCTGCCGGCTCAGGTCACGGGCGACCTCCTCCGAGGTGTGCTCGCGCTCGGATCGCGGCTTGAGGCGAATGAACATGCGGCCCTGGTTCGAGCCTCCGCGGCCGCCGCGAGCGCCTGCGATGGCCATGAAGGCTTCGACCTCGGGGTGCTTGCGCACGACCTCCGCCATCTCCACGGTGCGATCCCTCACCCCCTCGAACGAGATCCCCTCGATGGCCTCTGCGGTGATGTTCACCTGGTCCGTGTCCTCGGTCGGTAGGAAGCCCTTGGGCATCGACTGGAACAGCCAAACCGTTGCCGCGAGGATCACCGCAGAGAAGGCCATCGTGAGCCTGCGGTGATGGATCACCCGGCGCAGGCTGCGTGCGTAGGCCGCTGCCACGCGATCGAAGCCCCGCTCGGTGAGCTGGTACAGCTTGCCCGGTTGCTTCTCCTGATGCGCCGGGCGCAGCATGCGGGCGGCCATCATCGGCGTGAGCGTCAAGGAGACGAAGCCCGACACCAGGATCGAGATGGCGATGGTCACCGCGAACTCCCGGAACAGGCTGCCCAGGATCCCGCCCATGAACAGGAACGGGACGAAGACGGCTGCCAGAGAGATCGTCATCGAGAGGATGGTGAAGCCGATCTGTCTGGAGGCATCCAGGGCCGCTTCGAACGGCGTCTGACCGTCTTCGATGTGGCGCACGATGTTCTCCAGCACCACGATGGCGTCGTCGACCACGAAGCCGACGCTGAGGGTGAGGGCCATCAACGAGAGGTTGTTGAGCGAGAACCCGAGGGGCTGGATCAGCGCGAAGGTTGCGAGCACGGCGAGGGGCATCGAGAGGCTCGGGATCAGCGTCGCGACGACCCGGCGCAGGAACAGGAAGATCACGAGCACCACCAGCACCAGCGTCAAGATCAACGTGAACTGAACGTCGAGAACGGCGTGCTTCACGCTGAGGGAGCGGTCGAAGAGCAGCTCCAGCTCCATCGACGCTGGAATTTCCTCGCGGAACTGAGGGAGCAGCGCCCGCACGCCCTCGGCCACCTCGACGGTGTTTGCTCCGGGCTGCTTGCGCACCGCGAGGACCACTGCCTGCTGCAGGTCCTGGGGATCGCCACGCCAGGCCGCCGTCTTGTCCACCTCGACGCTGTCGATGGCCCGTCCGATGTCCCGAACACGCACCGCAGCCCCGTTGCGATAGGTGACGACGACGTTGCGGTACTCCTCGGCTCGCTCCAGCTGACCATTGGTCTGGATCGAGAAGGCCTTGCGCGTGCCCTGCAGCGTGCCGTTGGGCAGGTTCACGTTGGCGCTGCGCACCGCGTCCGCGACCTCGTCGAGGCCCACGCCCAGAGTAGACAGTCGACCCGGGTCGGCCTGGATCCGTACGGCATACTTCTGCGCGCCATAGACCTGGACCTGCGCGACGCCGCGAACCTGGGAGATCGACTGCGCCAGGCGGCCCTCGGCGTAGTCGTTCACGCGGTAGAGCGGCTGCGTCGCAGAGCTCATCGAGAGCAACAACACCGCTTCGTCTGCGGGGTTCTCCTTCTTGTAGCTGGGCGCCGACGTCATGTCTCTTGGCAGCCTCGGGATCGCGCGACTGATCGCCGCCTGGACGTCCTGCGCCGCGGCGTCGAGATCTCTGCGCTGGTCGAACTGCAGCGTGACGTTGGTCGCGCCCTCGGAGTTCTCGGAGCTCATCGAGGTGATGCCGTCGATGCCAGAGAACTCGCGCTCGAGGGGGGTCGCGACGGAAGACGCCATGGTCTCCGCGCTCGCGCCGGCCAGCTGCGCGCGCACCTCGATGGTGGGGAAGTCGACGTTTGGCAGCGCGGCGACCGGCAGCTTCGTGTAGGCCAGGATGCCGAAGACGGTGATGGCCAGCATCACGAGCGTGGTCGCGACCGGACGGCGAATGAACGGAGCCGACAGGTTCATCCCTCACCCCCTGATCCCGCATCTGCTCCCGGATTGCCCTGGACGATGCTCACCGGTGCGCCATCGCGGAGGCGGATCTGACCGTCGGTGACCACGTGCTCGCCAGCGTTGAGTCCCGCTCCCACGAGCACCCAGTCCTGGGTCCGTCGCACGACTTCGACCTGCCGCAGGCGCGCCTTGTTCTCCTGGTCGACGACGAAGGCATAGGGGCCATCTTGGCCTTCCTGCACCGCGGCTTCCGGCGCCACCAGGGCCTGCTCGTCGACGCGCAGCACGAGCTTCACGTCGACGGAAGCGCCGGGCCAGAGGCGCTCGGCGTCGTTGTCGAAGCGGGCCTTGAGGGCGATGGTCGCGGTGCTCACGTCGACGCTGTTCTCGATGAAAGTCACCGGACCCTCCTGGCTGTTCTTGGTATTACCGCGAGGATTTACAACGGCGCGCAGCGTGCCCTTGGCGAACTGTTCCCGGATCGAGCTCAGGTAGCGCTCGGAGACCGAGAAGCGTACGAACACCGGCTTGGTGTTGCGGATCACGACCAGCGGCGAAGTCGTGCCCTGGACGACCAGGTTTCCGCGGTGAACCAGCAGCGTCCCCGTGCGACCGCTGATCGGTGCGAGCAAGCGCGTGAAGCCCAGCTTCAAGCCGGCGCTCGTCAGCTGGGCGCGCGCCAGCCGGACCTCCGCTGCGGTGGAGTCGGCCAGCGCCTCGGCAGCGACCAGATCCTGTTCGCTGGCGATGCCGGCCTTGACCAGGCGTCGGGTGCGCTCCGCCTCCTGCTCGGCACGCTTCGCCGTGGCCTGGTTCTTGGCGAGCGCCGCGGAGGCCTGGGCGCGCGAAGCCTGGTACTCCCGCGCGTCGATGGTGAACAGCAGCTGACCCTGCTCGACCGCATCGCCTTCCTTGAAATGCACGTGGGTGACGAGCCCGGTGACCTGAGGCAGCACGGACACGCTGCGATTGGCCTCGACGGTGCCGAAGGTCTGGACGCTGAGCGGCAGATCCCGACGCTCGACCGCGCCGACGCGGACTGGCGCGGGCTTCGCACCCGACTTGCTGGCCTCACCCTTGGAGCAGCCGACCAGTAACAGCAACGCGAAGGCAACGCTCGCGCAGCGTGGAGTTCTTGGTGTCACCTTCCCTGGGTAAGGCGCTCGGCTTTCGCCAGTCTTACCGCTTTGTGTAGGAATGTGTCGGCGGCGTTCACGCCACACTCCTCGTGTAAGCTCCAGTGTATGGAACTCGGCAGGCTGCGCGTGTTGCTCGTCGAGGATGACGCCAAGCTGGCCCGGCTCACCCGAGACTACCTCGAGCAGCGGGAGATCGACGTCACCCTGGTGGCGGACGGAGTGTCCGCGGTGCGCGAGGCCTTGCGCAGCGACATCGACGTGGTGGTGCTGGATCTGATGCTTCCGGGGCGAGATGGCTTCGAGGTGTGTCGGGCGATCCGGCTGGAGTCCCACGTGCCGATCATCGCCGTCACGGCTCGCGTGGAGATCGCCGACCGCGTCCTGGGTCTGGAGCTGGGCGCCGACGACTACATGACCAAACCTTTCGCCGCGCGAGAGCTGCTTGCGCGGATCCACGCGGTAGTCCGGCGCGCCCGCGGCAAGGCGGGTCCGCCGCCGCAGGAGCTCCGAGTGGGGCGCCTGTCCATCAACGTGGCGAGCCTGACGGCGACCCTCGACGGCCAGCTGCTACCGCTCACGTCGTATGAGTTCGCGCTGTTGCGGGCTCTGGCTGAGAACGCCGGTCACGTCCTGGGGCGAGAGCGCCTGCTCGAGCTGGCGAAGGGCAGCGCCGAAGACGTCTTCGATCGCTCCATCGACGTTCGCATCTCACGCCTGCGCCAGAAGCTGGGCGACGATCCGCGTCAGCCCGCGTTCCTCAAGACCGTGCGTGGCTCTGGCTACGTGCTCACTCCGGGGAACGAAGCGTGAAGCCGGCGCTGCGAGCGCGCCTGCTGTGGCGAGTCTACGTCTTCGGATTCTTGATGCTGCTGCTCGCGGGCGGCGCGAGCTTCGTGGTGGGCACCTATGTGCTCAAGCCTGCCGTCGAGGGGCCCGCTCGCCCGGCGACGGCGTGGATAGCCTGGCACCTGATGAAGCAGCAGGAGCGCGGTGAGTCCATCGACGAAGAGCTCGCCGACCTCAAGCGCTCCCGGGTGGAGATGACGCTCTTCGACCGGGACGGAACCCTGATCGCTTCCAACGCCGAGACGCGCCCGCAGCCGCTCGGTGCGCGCGAGCTCGATTGCCTGACCAGCCAGGAGACGGTGTTCGCCGATGGTATCGGTCTCGTCGCCAAGTTCGGGGATGGGGGTGAGGTCCAGCGTTATGCCTACATCGCCTATCCACAAGCGGAGTTACCGCTCGGAACCGGCGTCGCCCAGCTGCTCGCTGCGCTGGGAGTTCTTGGGTTGCTCTCGATCCCCCTGGCGCGGTCGATCACCGGGCGGGTGGAGGAGCTGACGCGAGCGACCCGCGCCTTTGGCGCGGGAGACCTCGGCGTCCGCGTGCGCAGCAAGCAGGCGGACGAGATCGGTGACTTGACCCGCGCGTTCGACGAGATGGCGGAGCGAATCGTCCAGCTGAGGCACTCCGAGAAGGAGCTCCTGGCGAACGTCTCGCACGAGATGCGGACGCCTCTGGCTCGTATCCGCATGGCACTGGATCTCGTGCGCGACGGAGACGTCAACCGTGCGTCGACCTACCTGGCGGACATCGAGGACGATCTGTACGAGCTGGAGCAGCTGCTGGACGACGTCATGACCGCCGCGCGGCTCGATCTGGCCCGAGGCGAGGTCGGCGACTCGCAGACCCCGCTGCGCGTCGAGCACCTCGAGGCGATCCACGTACTCGAAGCGGCCTGCGAGCGCTTCGAGCGCCATTTCCCCGAGCGTCCGCTCGAGCGCGAGTTCGCGGCCGCGCTGCCGACGATCCGGGCAGACGCGACGTTGCTGAGGCGCGCCCTGGACAACTTGCTCGACAACGCCGCCAAGTTCTCGAGTGGCGGCGAGCCTGTGCGGCTCGTGGCGCGCTCCGACGCCGGGCGCCTCGTGATCGAGGTGCAGGACCAGGGCGTCGGCATCGCCGAGAGCGATCGCGCCCGCGTCTTCGAGCCGTTCTTCCGCTCGGACCGCAGTCGCGATCGCGCTACTGGCGGCGTGGGGCTCGGGCTGGCGCTGGTCAAGCGCATCCTCGACGCGCACTCCGGCGAGGTCGAGATCCGTGAGGCAGAACCCCACGGCACCTGTTTTCGGCTGACCTTGCCTGCTGCCCTGCCGACCTGACCCGGGGCCCGGAGCCGAGCTCGAGCCGTCGCCGGAGGCTGTGCGGTTGTCCTCGGCCTCAGAAGCGGGGAGGATGCTGGAGATGCCCAAGCCGCCCGTCGAGCGCGTTCATGGCTTCGATCTCGATCTGGAGCGACATCTCGCCGCGATGGGCAGCGTCGGGACTCGCAACGCGCGCGTCTGGTTGCGCTCGCCCAACGTGGCTCCGCTCAAGCTCCGCTTGCGCTGCGAGGGCTTCGAGGTGCGCCACGAGCTGTCGTTGCCCCGCAGCGACGCGACCGATCACACCTACTCGCTGCATTACCCCGGGGATGTGCAGGGAGCCGCGGCGCTGGCTCCTGCCACGAGGTACGAGCTACGCCTGGAGTTCGACGACGGCGCCGAGCTGACGCTGTGCTTCGAGACCGCGCCGGAGCGAGACGCCAAGAGCGAGCCGTTCAGCATCGGCGTGATCTCGTGTCACCAGCCCTTCGACCCCCAGGGCCGGCTCACGGATCGGGCGACGCACTTCCTCGACAGGCTCCCGGAGGCCTTCCTCGAGCACCGGGTGAAGCGCGTGCTCCTGATGGGCGATCAGATCTACGCGGACTGTCCCACGACGCGCTCGCTGTTCTCCGACGCCTATTTCCGCGAGGTGATGCCCGACGGCGTGGAGACAATCTTCGATTGTAATCGGGCCGAGGTGCGAAGGCTGTATCAGGACCGCCACCGCCTGTTCTTCAGCGCGCCCGGCTTCAAGCGCCTGCAGGAGCTGTTTCCGTGCTACCCCATCCTCGACGACCACGAGATCCGCGACAACTTCGGGTCTGCGGAGGAGCACCACGGAGCGGGCTACGCCGCGATCCGCAGCGGAGCGCTGGATGCGTTCGTCGACTACCAGGCTTGCCGTCTGGAAATTCCCCAGGTGCGCACCCAGCGGGGCTACCACTTCGAGTGGGACTACGGACCGGTCGCTGGTTTCGTGATGGACCTGCGGTCCCACAAGCGCAACGACGGTGAGCGCATCCAGCTCTTCGACTCGCGGCAGTTCCACCAGCTCGCCGCCTTCCTCGAGCGTCACCGCGAGACGCCGGTGGTGGTGCTGGGGCTCAGCGTGCCCCTCGTGCACATTCCTGACTGGCTGGTTGGAGCCGCCGGGCTGATGCTGGGTGAGACGAGCGACGCCGCCGACCGCTGGTCCTATTTCAAGGCCCACGGCGCGCGCGACGAGCTGTTCGAGCTCTTGTGCGAGCACCAGCTGAAGGCACCTGACCAGCGCATCATCATCGCCGCTGGCGACGTGCACGTGGGCGTCGCGGGTCTGATCCAGGTCAACGACAAGCAGCAGCCGAAGGAGCGGGACCTGCGGCTCTATCAGCTGGTATCCAGCGCCGTGAGCAACCTGGAGAGCCCCGTGAAGACGTGGGCGGCTAGCTTGCTGCCGCTCATGAAGCGGGGCCTGAGCGTCGCCTCCGACGACTGCCGCTACGCCTCGCGCTTCGACCTGTTGCAGGGGATCGGAGACGCCAAGCGAAACCCCGTGCCGGAGCTGAACGCCGGACTCGTCCGTGTGGATCCGACCGATCGAGGCTACGAGGTCAGGATCCAGCTGCTCACACCGGGCGCCGATGGGCGAGCGGTGGAGGTCTTCTCGAGCGGTGCCCTGGGCTGAGGCAGGCCCATGGAGTCGCCACGTGCCGGTCACGCGCGGGGCGAAGTGCCGCGAGCCGCGCAGCCGCGAATGAGTCGGAAAGGTCAGTAAGTTCGGAGTATTAGCGATTCGGCGGAGGTGGCACACGGCGTGCTGACTCTCGAGGAGCGCCCCGCAGTCGAGGGCGCGGGAGACACCGCATGACCGATCTACACGAGGACAAACTGGAGACCCTGGGGCTCGACTCGAGCTCGTATCGAGCGCTGCTGATGCTCCCCGCCGTCTACGTCGCCTGGGCGGGAGGCACGCTCACCGCAGGCGCTGCGGCTGGACTCGAGCAGATGATGCAAGACCTCGAGCTCAACGAGCACGCGGTCGTGGTGGTCAGGCGCTGGCTGCGGACACGGCCCACGGCGGGTTACGTCAGTCACGCGCTCGCCGAGCTCCGCGACCTCGCGAGCGCGGTGGATGAACCCCAGATCGACTACAACTTGCTCCAGGCGCTGCTGAGCCACGCGGAAGCAGTAGCTCGAGCCGGCGTGACCAACCCGGAGGCAGCCGCGGCTCCCTGGGCGTTGAGCCGCACGGAAACGCAAGCCATCGATCAGGTGTCGCGCATCCTGGGCGTGGACCATGGCCAGACCTGGGCCGACCTGCTGCAGGAGCTGGGAGCTGGCGCGGAAATGCCGGAGCCCACGGCCCAGCGGTCCGCTAGCCAGATTCGTACCAAGATCACCAGTGGCACGATCCGTGTGGGCTCCGGCGAGGCGCTCGGTCTGGCGGATACCGTGCCAGCTCGCCCTGCTCCCGTCGCCACGGTGAAGGCGCCCCGGCCCCATCGCGACCAGGAGGAGCGCGACAGCCTGATCTGAGTCGAGCTGGGGCGTTCGCGCCCCATGGCGAACCCTGAACGCGCGAGAGGGAGTCAAGTGCTCTGCTTGCGCGTTTTCGCTGGTTGTGAGCAAGGTTTGCAGATGAAGGAACGTCTCCCCTATGGCGTGTCCCTGCTCGGGGCGCTGCTCGGGCTGATCTTCGGCTTCTATTCGACGCTCGACTACTCCGCGCACCTGGACCGGCGGCTGCACGACGTGCACTGCAGCTTCATCCCAGGCGCGGCTCCGACCTCCGAGGCGGAGGCTTGCCGCGCGGCAATGTATTCCCCCTACTCCGCGTTCTTCAAGGATGCGTACTGGGGTGGCATCCCCATCTCGCTGTTCGCGCTCGGCGCGTTCAGCTTCTTCCTGGGCTTCGCGGCCTATTTGCTGATCTCCGGCTCCGGCGCGCCGAAGCGTTCGAGGCTGTTCTTTGCGGTGGTGGGCAGCACGCCGCTCGTGGTCTCGCTGACCATGCTGACCATCAGCCTGACTCAGCTCGGTTCGGTGTGTAAGACCTGCGCCGGGATCTACATCGGCTCGACGGTGCTCGCCATTGGTGCGTGGTGGGGCGCTGCCGTGAAGCCGCCCACCGCTCCGGCGAAGCAAGGGAACGTCGCTCCGACCCTGGCGATGGACGGCGCGCCGAAGGACAAGCCGTCTCCGGCGCTGGGGATACTGTTGCCCATCGGCTGGCTCGCGGCGCTGGGCTTGCTGACCTTGTTGCCATCGCTGGTCTACGCCGCTCAGGTGCCGGATCAGCGCCCCTACCTGGGTCAGTGCGGGAAGCTCAAGCAGGCCTCCGCGGACAAGGACAAGCTGCTGAAGCTGGTGACTGCGCGTTCCGTGCGGCAAGCGACGCTGTTCGAGGATCCGCTCTGCCCGACCTGCCGCGCCTTTCACGAGCGCCTGGTGCACGAGGACATCTTCGACAAGCTGAACGCGGAGCTCGCGCTGTTCCCCCTGGACAACGAGTGCAACTGGATGCTCGACACGGCCCTGCATCCCGGCGCCTGCACCGTGAGCAAGGCCGTGATCTGCGGCGGCGATCAGTCGCGGCAGGTGCTCGACTGGGCCTATGAGAACCAGGAGCAGCTGAGCGCGGCGGGCAAGGCGGGCAAGGATCCGCTGCGCGCCGCGATCCAGCAGCGCTGGGGTCCCAGCATGATGAACTGCATCGACACCAAGACGACCAAGGACACCCTGAATCGCCACCTGCAGTTCGCCGCCGCCAACTCCATCCCCGTCTCGACTCCACAGATCTACCTGAGCGGTCAGCGGATATGTGACGAGGACACGGACATCGGCCTGCGCTACACCCTGGGTCAGCTCGCACCGGAGCTCTTCAAATGAACAAGTGGATCGGCCCCGGAGCGGGCATGGGAATCACCTTGATCGTCGCCATCACCGGGCTCGGTGTGGTGAGCTCCTCGGTCAGCTCTGCGAAGCAACGGCTGGTGACTCCCGTGGCGGAGAAGCCGCAGGTCGCCGTCGCGAATCAGGCGGAGGTCGGCTACTGCACGCCGCGCTTCAAGGAAGTGCTCGAGCGCGTGCTGCACTCCTGTGGTCTGGCCGCGGGTGAAGACCGCCGCGGCTGCAAGCCCGCCGACGTGAAGACCTTCGCCTCGATCAGTGACGAGGACTTCAACGAGCTCTTCACTCCGCTCAAGCAGCGGGGCGCCGTCCTGATGTTCGACACCGGCAAGGAAGACCTGGACACCGCGGCGCAGAAGCTGCTCGACGAGAAGTGGTTCGAGCGCAAGGGCGCGCGCTACTTCTTCGTGGTGGCGCGGGCGTCGAAGACTGGCACTCAAGCCAAGAACCGCGCGCTCTCGCACCGGCGAGCGAACTCCGTGATGTTCCACATCAAGAACACCGCGAAGGACGATCCGGACGTCGACAAGAAGGTGGGCCTGCTCTGGCTCGGCAACGAGTTCGCTCAGCTCTCCGAGGCGTATTGCTCATGGAACAACTCGCGCCCCGACAAGAAGTGCGACGAGGAAGCCATCAATCGCTCGGCCTTCGTTTCCTGGGTAGACTGCCGCTTATGAGGCTCGACTCCAGTCAGCGACGCAGCTCGAGACCCTGGGTGCGCTCGTCCAGCGCTCGCGTGTTTCTCGGTTTGGGGTTAGGCGCGCTGCTCCTCGCCGCGTGTGACGAGGAACAGCCCCAGACGAGCGTGACCCGGGATCGCAATCAGGCGGTGCTGGCAAAGACCTCTGCCGAGGCGACGCCAGCGGCGAAGCAAGCGCCGAGCGTCGCCAGGACAGCGGGCCTCACCCCCAGACCCCACAAGAAGCTGTGTGGAGGCAAGCTCAGCGCTGGCTACGAGTTGCCGGACACCAAGCTCGACCACGTGGGCGACGGCGGCGGCGATCTGGTTCCCGCGGGGAAATGGGTGTGGCTCAACTTCTGGGCAGCCTGGTGCGAGCCGTGCAAGGAGGAGATCCCGCGTCTCCTCGGCTGGCAGAAGACCCTGACCAGCGAAGGCAAGAAATTCGCCGTCTCGTTCATCACCCTGGACGACGACCAGCGCCAGCTGGACGCGTTCATGAAGAGTCAAGGCAGCGATGGCCTGCGCGGCAGCTACTGGCTGAAGGAAGGCAAGCCCCGCGAGACCTGGCTCACCGCGGCCAGGCTCGATCCCGATCCCAACTTGCCCTTTCACGTGCTCCTCGATCCAAAGGGCGAGGTGCGGTGCGTGATCCAGGGCGCGATCGAGGACCGGGATCTGCCCGATCTGCGCAGCCTGATCGACTAGCCGGCTGCAGCACCACTCGGGTGTTCAACGCCCTGCCAGGAAGTTCACAGATCGCGCGCGTAGTAGACGACGTCGGGGTGCGGGTTGTGGTAGTAGGGCGGTACCTCGCGGAAGCCAAGCCGCTGGTAGAGGCGGTTCGCGGCGGACATCGAGCGCAGGGTGTCCAGCAGCATGCGGCGGTAGCCGAGTCGCCTCGAGACGTCGAGGATCGCCTCGCCCAGGCGGACGCCGAGCCCGCTGCCGCGAGCCTCGGGCATCACCCAGAGGCGCTTCATCTCGCAGGCGTCGTCGGCGAAGGGGCGCACCGCCACGCAGCCCACGGCTTCCCGCGAGCCGTCTTCCGCGTCTCTCCAGGCAACGATTAGCTCGCCCCCGGCGGCGTCTGCCTCTGGTGGAGCGTACTTCCCGGGCAAGCCGGCCAGCTCCGCCTCGAAGCCCTGGAAGGACAGGTCGACGCCCAGCCACGCGGCGTAGTCGCTGAACAGCCGTCGCGCGGCGGCGTAGGCGATGGCGTCTCGCGCGGGTTCCAGCTGGATCGAGGCGTTGGTCATCGAGGCGCGGAATCTGAATCGGAATCCCGAGCGCGCAAGGCGAAGAGACCGACGCCCAGCACCAGCGCCGCGATCGCCACCCAGATCAGCGGACTCATCGGCGCTTCGGGAGGCGTGGGGCTCGGAGTCGGTGCGGCGCTGGCCAGCGGATCCACGGGCGCCACGCTGGGCTCCGCTGGCGCGGCAGCGTCGACGTGACGAGTCAGGTGCAGCTGGACTCCCGGTTCCCGCTCCGGGCCGCGACAGCGCCCGCGCGGAGGACAGTCGACGCGCTCCTCGATGTCGTCGCGCAGGCGGTACTCCAGGGCCACGCGCTCGAGCCGGAAGCTCTCCGGGGTCAGCTGCTTGATTCGCAGCACCTCGCGCACGGACTGAATCTCGGAGCTCTCTCCCACGCTCTCTTCGGCGCCCAGCACCAGGCCCGAGTCCAGGGCGTGAGCCTGCTGCAGCTGCGCGAGGCCTGCGTCGGTGGCGGTGCTCTCGGGGATCTGGACGCTGATTCCGGGAGGAATCGCATACACGTGGGCATCCACGTGGCGCGGGGGGGTGAGGCCGATCACGTCGAACGTCGCCAGCCCGAGCCTCGGCACGCCGCGGCTGAAGTTGTATGGGAAGGCGACGATCTTCCAGCCAGCGAAGTCGTCGAGGTTCTCGATGGTGACACGGCGCTCGATGGGGCGTCGGCCCTCCAGGACCAGATCCGCCCGGGCAGAACCAACGCACAGCCACACGGCGAAGCAGACCAGCGCGGCGAGCGCGGCTCTTCTCGAGGATCCCGTTCGGTGCAGGGAGCGTTGCTCGTGTAGGCGCATGTCGGTCAGGTCCTGAGCGATTGGAGTAAATGTTCCAGCCCGACTCCACAATGCGTGGCGTCTGGCCGCGCCATCAAACCGCAGCAATCAGCGCTGCGAAAGACTTGATGACCAAGCGGTCGGGTTTGCGGCGCTCTGCGGTCGGAGATCTCGGGGGCTCCACAAGGCACGCGCCGAGCGTGCGTGGCTCCGAGGGGGACGCACGGGGCTGTCGCCTCTTGCATAACCGTAACGAAAAAGCCTCGCAGCGAGCCCGGGCGTCGTGGGACGTGGAGCTGCAGTCCCCAGGGAAGCGACCCTTTACCCATGGGCCTGGGGCGTTGCTTTGGGATATCCTGAGAGAGTTCTGCATCAGCACACCGATCAATCGCGGCTTTCCCCATGCCGAGCTGTAGGCTCAGACTCCAAGCGTCCAGACGTGCGACGACTGAGGCCTGCTGACTCGCGCGGGATCGCGGGCGGCCTGGACGCCCGATGGTGGTACGCGTGACAGTCATGAAACGTCTTGCCGTGGGGATACTCGCCGCGAGCTTGCTCGGCGCGGGCGCCTGCTCCTTCACCGACAACAGCGATCTCGGCGGGGGTGACCCGGGGGGCGATGCCGGCGTCAGCGGTGGCAGCGGTGGCGTGGGTGGCAGCGGCTCGGGCGCAAGCGGTGGCAGCGGGGCCAGCGGAGGTACGGGAGCCAGCAGCGGTGCCGCAGGAAGCTCCGGGTCGGGCGGCTCGGGCCCCAAGAGCAATGGTGACGTGTGCGGTGCGGCCTCGGAGTGCGACTCCGGGTTCTGCGTCGACGGCGTCTGCTGCAACAAGGCGTGCGACGGCACCTGCGAGTCGTGCAGCGCTGCGAGCAAGGGGACCGGGAGCGACGGCGTTTGCGGACCGGTCGCTCAGGCCACGGATCCCGACGACGACTGCAGCGACGAAGGCGCGACCAGCTGCGGCCAGAACGGGCTCTGCGATGGCGGGGGCGGCTGCGCACTTTACCCTGCGGATACGCAGTGCAGCGACTCTTCGTGCAGTGGCGGGGTTCGCACGCTGCCGAGCACCTGTGACGGCTCCGGCAACTGCGTCGGCAACGGCAGCGAGAACTGCGACCAGGGTGCCTGCTCTGGACCAGTGTGTCTCGGGCAGTGCCAGAGCGACACCGACTGCACCAGCGACAAGTACTGCGAGCCGCTGAGCGGCGACTGCACGCCGAAGCTCACCGACGGCACCAGCTGCCAGTCGAGTCTGCCAAACGCCTGCGAGAGTGGCTTCTGCGTGGACGGCGTGTGCTGTAACACGGCCTGCACTGGCAGCTGCTATGGCTGCGGCAGCGGGACCTGTTCGCCTCAGCCCGCGGGTCAGGATCCCGACAACGACTGTTCGATCGATGCGCCGGGTTCATGCGGTCAGGACGGCGCGTGCGATGGCAACGGCGGCTGTCGATTGTACGGGGGTCAAGTCAGCTGCGGGAACGCCAGCTGCACTGGCTCCACCTACACTCCGGCGCCTTCCTGCGACGGCGAAGGCGGCTGCAAGACGCCGACCTCCTCTGGCTGCGGCGCCTACCTCTGCGCTGGAAATGTGTGTGGCACGTCGTGCACGTCGAGCGCGCAGTGCAGCAGCGGCTATTACTGCGACACTGGCAAGAAGGCCTGCGTCCCCCTGCTCGGGATCGGTGAGCGCTGCACCGACAGCGGGGAGTGCAAGGAGGGCCACTGCGTCGACGGGGTATGCTGCGATTCCGCCTGCACCGGCAGCTGCCAGGCGTGTTCCGCCTCCAAGCGCGGTACGGGTAGCGACGGGACCTGCGGCTACGTGAAGGCTGGTTTGGATCCAGACGGAAACTGCTCCGACCAGGGCGCCGCGAGCTGCGGGACCGACGGGGCCTGCGACGGGTCTGGTGGCTGCCGTCTGTACTCGAGCAGCACCGAGTGTGCGGCTCAGAGTTGCTCCGGGAGCACCCTCACCCCCGCCCGAACCTGCACCGGCTCCGGACAGTGCGGCCTGACGTCGAGCAGCACGTGCCCAGGGCACCTGCTGTGCAATGGGAGCAGCTGTCGCACGTCCTGCAGCAGCAGCACCCACTGCGCCGCGGGCTACATCTGCAAGACGTCCACGGGTACGTGCATCAAGAAGCAGGCGAACGGCGCGACCTGCAGCAGCTCGGGCGAGTGCACCTCCGGGTTCTGCGTCGATGGTTACTGCTGCAACACGTCCTGCACGGCCACCTGCTACACCTGCGCGGGGGACACGGCGAGCGCGCCTGGAGAGTGCGGGGTCATCGAGTGCGGACCTCAGGGCCTCGAGTGCGGCGCGGGGAAGCGCTGTACCTTCGGACACTGCGGGAGCGCCTGCCTGTGAACTCGGATCCGGCCATCAGCAGTCGACCTCGACCGTCGGTGGAGCCGATCGTGGTCGGGCGCTACGCGATCCACGGGGAGATCGCGTCCGGTGGCATGGCGACGGTACACCTCGGGCGCTTGCTGGGGGAGGCCGGCTTCGCCCGCACGGTAGCGATCAAGCGCTTGCACCCCCAGTTCGCCAAGGATCCCGACTTCGTCAACATGTTCCTCGATGAGGCGCGAATTGCCGCGCGGATTCGACATCCGAACGTGGTGTCGACGCTGGACGTCGTGAACAGCGAGGGCGAGCTCTTGCTGGTGATGGACTACGTCCACGGAGAGTCGCTGTCGCGACTGGTTCGCATCGCGAGCCGCGAGGGCGGGTTCGTCCCCATCAACGTCGCCTGCGGCATCATGAGCCAGGCGCTGCTGGGGCTCCACGCAGCTCACGAGGCCAAGACGGAGCGGGGCGAGCGCCTCGAGATCGTGCATCGCGACGTGTCGCCGCAGAACGTGATGGTCGGAGCCGACGGGGTCGCCCTGGTGCTCGACTTCGGCGTGGCCAAGGCGGCGATGCGCGCCAGCACCACGCGTGATGGTCAGATCAAGGGCAAGATCGCCTACATGGCGCCGGAGCAGTTCGGCGGCGGCGAGATGGACCGGCGAGTCGACGTCTTCGCCGCGGGCGTGGTGCTGTGGGAGGCGTTGACGTCACGACGTCTGTTCGCGGGTCAGGACGTCGCCGAGACGCTGGGGCGGATCGCCTCCGGGAAGGTCGAGGCGCCGTCGCTGTTTCGTCCCGAGATCCCTCCGGCGCTCGACGCGGTGTTGCTGCGAGCGCTGGCCTCGGAGCGCGAACAGCGTTTCCCAACGGCAATAGCTTTCGCCGAGGCCATCGAGGGCGCGGTGCAGGTGGCCTCGGCCCGCGAGATCGGCGCCTGGGTGGAGAGCAACGCCGCACTTGGCCTGGATGAACGCTCTCAGCGGCTGAGCGATGTGGAGAGCAGCAGCCACATCGTGCCAAAGCAAGTGTCGCTGAGTCAGCCGAGCGCGCCGG
Source organism: Polyangiaceae bacterium (assembly GCA_041389745.1). Taxonomy (GTDB): domain Bacteria; phylum Myxococcota_A; class Polyangia; order Polyangiales; family Polyangiaceae; genus JAHBVY01. The sequence goes on along the minus strand of JAWKRF010000016.1, from coordinate 30,136 downwards.
TATCGGGCCGCAGCTCGATCCCCATGGATTCACCGGATCTCGACAGCGCGCGCACCCTGGTCGTGGCGCCGCGACCGCCGTCGGCGTTGCGCAAGGTGCTGGGGTTCGCGGCGGCCGCGCTCGGCGGTGCGGTGGTGGTGTTGCTGATAGTGCTGCTGATGCGCCCGAACACGGGCGCGGCCTCGAGCGACGAGCAGCCGAGGGGCGCGCCGCAGCCGCAGCAGCTCACGGCGCCTGCCCCGGTCCCCGAGCCAGCGCAGCCCAGCGTCAGCGCGACACCTGGCGAGGCGGACGAGGGCGCAGCGGCGGCTGCCTCCGCGGCTCCTGCAGCAGGGGGTGAGGAAACGCCGGCGAGCAGCGGCTCGGCCAGGCCCGAGCCTGCGAAGAAGCCTGCGGCGGCCGCGAAGCCAAGGGTCACGGCTCACGTCGCGGCACCCAGCAAGCCGGCGAAGCCGAAGCTGAGCTGCGATCCGCCGTACTCGATCGATGCTCAGGGCATCAAGCGGGTGAAGCCGGGGTGCCTGTGAGCAGTCGATTGTATTTCCGTGCGGTAGTTGCTGCCGGCGTGTCGCTGCTGAGCGCCTCGGCCTCCGCTCAGGAGGACGCCGCGAAGACCTGCGGTCAGGCCTACGAGGGCGCTCAAGAAGCGCGCAAGCAGGCCCAGCTCATGACAGCTCGAGATCGCCTGCTGGTGTGCTCTCAGGATCAGTGCCCGAAGTTCATCCGCAAGGATTGCTCGGGGTGGCTCGAGGAGGTGAGGCGCAGCATTCCCTCGTTCGTGATCGTCGCCAAGGACGCGGACGGCAAGGACGTGATGGACTTCCAGGCGAAGCTCGACGGCGAGCCTCTCGAGGGTTCGCTCAGCCTCGCCGTCGAGGTCGATCCTGGGACGCACCAGCTCGAGCTGACGCGGGCAGGGAGCGATCCCGTGCACGAGGAGCTGGTGCTGCGCGAGGGCGAACACCGGCGCATGGTGGAGGTGGTCTTCCGCGCCGCGGAGGCCGCACCAGCTCCGAGGGTTGCCACCACGGAGGAGCCCGACGGTGCGACGGGCCATGCCTCCGTCGTGCCCTACGTGCTGGGCGGTGTAGGCGTGCTTGGGTTGGCTGGCTTCGCCTATTTCGGCCTGAGCGGCAAGGGTCAGCGCAGTGATCTCGAGTCGTCCTGCAAGCCGAACTGCACTCAGGATCAGATCGACGAGGTCGACCAGAAGTTCCTGTTCGCAGACGTTTCCCTGGGGATTGGCGTCATCTCCCTGGGCGTGGCCGCGTACCTGTTCCTGAGCGACTCCAGCGGATCACCGCGACGGGGGGATTCAGCCGCGCGGCGCTCTCCAGTGTCACTCGTTGCGACCCCCGGGGGCGCCTTCGCAGGCTATCGCGGCCACTTCTGAGCGGCTGGGACGACGAGCGTAGCTCGCTTTCGCCGAGCTTGGCGCTGACCCGGAGGGATTCGGGAAGTAGACTCCGCTCATGCGAAGGCGGCAGTGGCTCTGCGCGGTAGTCGTGCTCTCGGGTCTGGTGGGCTGCTCGTCCACCAGCACGAACGTCCGCGAGTCGAGCGGTGGCTCGGGCGGGGATGCGGCTGGAGGCAGCGCTGGAACCGCTGGCTCCGGGAGCGCCGGTCAGAGCGCTGGTGGAGCCGGAGGCAGCGGTTCGCCGGGCGGAGCGAGCGGAGCCGCGACGGGCGGTGGAGCCGCGACGGGCGGTACCGCAGGGCAATCGACTGGCGGGACCGCCGGTGCGGGAGGCCACTGCAGCACACCGCTGGCGGACTGCTCCGGCGACACCTGCCCCGTCGAGGACGTGTACACCGATCTGGGACTCGTGAGCAGTCTCGCGGTCGCGGCCAACCAGCTCTACTGGACGCAGGGGGTGGGCAACTCGAGCGTCCTGGTGCGTGCGCCCAAGGAGGGCGGGTGCCCCGAGGTCATGATCAGCGACCTGGTGCCAGCGGGGAGCGTGCGAGAACTCCTGAACGACAGCGACGCCCTCTACGTGAGCACGATGGTTCCCGCGCGGCAGCTGCTGCGCGTCGACAAGATCTCGACACAGGTGAGTGTGCTGGTCGATGGGAGCTCCTGCAGCGCGCCTCTCCCCCTGATCGCCCAGAACGATACGCGGCTCTTCTTCGGCTGCGCGACGGGCGGAGGTTTCGTCGGTCGCGTGGAGAAGTCGTCCAGTCCCATGCCAGTCGTCCACTACCAGCCGGGTGCAGGGGAGCTCGGCGCGACTGGCCTCGCTGCCTCGGCCAACTGGGTGTTCTGGGTCTCGAAGTCTCTGTTCCGCGTGGATGCGACTACGGCCGCCGGTCCGCAGACGGTGAGCACCGCCGCCGACCTGGAGCGCGTCGCGGTGGGCCTGTCTGCGGTCTACTCGCAGCGCGCGAGCCAGGTCTGGAGCACCACGCCCGACGGCTCGAACCCGGCGCTGTTCATCCCCAACCTGTCCGACGTCAGTCACCTCACGGCTCAATCCGGCATCGTCGTGGTCTCGGACGGCAAGGGCACCACGGGCAGCCAGCGCGTGGTTGGACGGGGGGAGCAGCAGCCGACCCACCGCGTCTACACGAGCTCGGAAGGCCGCGTGTCGGCGATCGCCGCCGACGCCAGGTACGTCTACTGGACGGACACGCAGACCGGCGCGATCCGCCGCCGAGCGCGCTAGCGGTACTCCGCGGAAACGCAGGGGGGAGCCACCGGAAGCTATGAACGCAGCTTCCTCAGGCCCGACTGCACCAGCATGATGCGGTCGAGCACCGGGCCCGGCAGCCTGGACAGCACCGGCAGCGCGGTCGAGCCACGTCCTTCACGCACCACGCGCGGCGGGGTCCTGGCCAGCGCCTGCGCCAGCGTCCGGCGCGCGAAGTCTTCGGTTTCCATCGGCGCGGCCTGGGAGGCGAACGCGCGTTTCTGGATGTGGTCGAAGATGCGGTGGTAGAGCGACTCGGGCGTGTCATAGCGCTTGACGCCCTCTGCGCCGTTGTCGGCGATGCTCGAGCGCACGCCGCCCGGCTGGACCACGACGACCTCGATGCCGAAGGGCGCCACCTCCTGGCGCATCACGTCGCTCAGCGTGTGCACGGCGCTCTTGGTCGCGCAGTACCCCGCGGCGAAGGGCGTGGGCAGGACGCCGACGACGCTCCCGATGTTCACGATGCGACCCGATCTGCGCCTCGCCATGTGGGGGAACACCGCCTGGGTCACGCTGATCAGCCCGATCACGTTGGTCTGGAAGAGCCGCTCGAGATCGTCGATCGGCGCCTCGAGCAGCGGACCGTAGACGTTGAATCCTGCGTTGTTGATCAGCACGTCGATGTGGCCATGGCGCTCCATGATCTCACTCACCGCGCGGTCGACGCTCGCCCGATCGACCACGTCGAGCTTCACTGCGTCGAAGCCCTCGGCCTTCAAGGCGTCGATGCTCTCGTCCCGGCGCGCGCTGGCGATCGGTGTGTGCCCCAGGCGCTCGAGTTCGCGCACCAGGCCGAGCCCGATGCCCGAGGAGCAGCCCGTGACCAAGACCTTCTGATTCCGTAGCGACGCCATGGTGCCGGAGTCTAGCAGGCCTGCCAGAGCAGGACCCTGCGTTGACGTCAGTCGCAGTCCTTGAAGTTCTTCTTCAGCAGTCGACGGCGCTCGTCGAGGTGCCTTTGCCACAGCACCTTGTCGCTGTACTTGCGGTAGCCGTCCACCTCGGTGCGCACCTCGACCTTGTGCGCGTCGACGCGCTGTCGGTACAGCGTCGAGACTCCCTTGACGTCGCACTTCACAGCGCCGTCCTCCATCGCCAGCATCGCGCACCAGCCGAGCCAGCCGAAGATGCGCTTGCGGTCCAGCAACGCTTGCTGCTGTCCCCAGGCGAACAGGGCCGACATGACCAGGGGGTCGAAGGTGTAGCCGCTGGCGAACAGCGTCTTCGGTTCGATGTCCTCCGGGACCCAGACGCGGATGCTGTCTCCTCCGGGATCCGCAGCGGGCACGCTCTCGGGCGCGCTGGGCGCGACCTCTGGACACAGGCTGAAGTTGCTCGTCAGCTTCGCGAGGACGCACGCTCGCTCGTGGCGCTGCTTCTGATAGCCCGCGGCGTAGGCGATCTCCCAGCTGCGCTGCGAGGCGCCCAGGGCATCCGTCGTCTGCAGGAACTGCTCGACGAACTGGGTGATGCGCTTGCTGGGGATGCCCTCGGAGCGCGATGGGTTCAGCACCAGGAGCTTGCCCGCGCCGAACGTCGCGCCGCGGGCCGCGGGGTTCAATGAACGGATGCTGCCGTCGATCCAGGTGCCGCTCTCACCCCCTGGACCCTCGAGGCCAGAGTACACCTTGTCGAGAGGCGCCGCGAAGATCGGCTCGATGATCGACGACAGCGTGCCGGTCATCAGGCACTTCTGAGAGTCCATGTCTTGCATCCGGCACGCGCGTTCGTCGAGCCCGACGAGCACTGCCTGATTCATGTCGACCGCCAGCGGTGTGCGGATGAAGTTATTTCCGAGCAGAATGTCTTTGAAGTCTCGGAAGAAGGGCCACAGGATCCTGTCGGCCATCGGATCGAAGCGCAACAGGCCGTGGAACTCGTCTCCGAGCAGCGTGAGCACGTCGCCCTCCTGTGCGCACAGCAGGTCCCACTCGTTCTGCCGAAAGTTCGTCTTGAGCTGAGCGAGCGCGCAATCCTGAAGCTTGCGCCCGGGGTCGCCGGAGACAGGCTTGCCCGCCTTCTCGATGCAGGCGTCGAGCGCGCGCTCCTGAGGCGGCGTGGGTGCCTGATGCGAGAAGTACAGATCGAGCGCCAGCGCTACCAGCGTGCCGACGCTGGAGGTCGCCGCGCCGCCGAAGCGATAGGAGTCGATCGCGCTCTTCTGTTCTGGCGTGGCGTAGAGGCGCGCCTTCTCCCGCAGCCAGAACAGGCCGTAGGTGTAGCCGGCCATGAAGGCGCCGTTCGCCGCGCCGCCGCTCTGCGCGAAGGTCGGGAGGCGAGGGTCACCGTCGTTCTTCGGATCGAGCGCGAGGATCTGGCTCGCGTGCCGAAGGGACTGCCTGAAGGCCTGTGAGAGCTCGGGCTTCAGCGGCTTGCCCAGCGCGGCCTGGCCGCGAGTGTCGAGGTGGTAGTCGTAGAGCGCTCGAGCGGCGTCCCCCAGCGAGAGATACATGCGCATCTGGTCCAGCGCGCTCGGGAGCTGGCCCGGACAGCTATTGCCCTGCGGAAGCGATGCCTGCTTCGAGGCGGCGGAGGTCTCGGGGATCCAGGGCAGGCCCTGGCTGCAGTCCGCCTCGGCGCCGCCCTTGGCCAGACAGGCGCCGTAGCTGGTGAGCGCGTCGATGGTCGCGTCGTCGCTGGCCAGCTGGTCCAGGCAGGTCGCGGCCTCGTGGGGCTTCTGGTAGGCAACGATCAGCGCCGGCGCGACGCTGGCGTCGACGCTCAGCAGCAGGTCTCGCGGGGGAATCGACTCCGCGGTCTTCGGGTACGCGTTGTCCACGAAGAAGCCGCGTAGGGTCAACCCGCCGCAGCCCGCGCTGACGAAGGCAGCGAGACCAAGCATCAGGGAGGCGCGCCCAGCTTCGAGTAGCCGATTGCTCATGCCCTCCGATGTAGTCGAAGTGCCGTGTCTTGACTATCCGGGCGAGGCTCGGCCTCGCCGGGAGCCGGTGTTTCAGCGCGGTTTCGCTACTCGAACCAGCTGAAGACCGGCCAGGAGCGCGCGGGCCCCTTCTTGGCGATGCGCCGGTGCTCCAGCAAGCGACCGAGGGGCAGGGCCTTCTCGTAGATGGCCAGCTCGTCCATGCCGCCCTTGAAATGGCTGCCCGAGTCGGTGAAGCCGACCCGCAGCTTGCCGCTGACGTCGGGGACGAACACGGCCTCCAGGCTGGCGAGCTTGCCGCCGTCGAGGTACGTTTCCGCAAGGAAACCATCGTAGTTGACCACCAGGTGGTGCCAGTCGCTGTGGCTCGGTCGCTTGTCGGCGTTGATCAGCTCGTGATCCTCGCCCAGCGTGTCTCGCAGGTTGACGTACAGCTCGCCGCTCGAGTTCAGCACCACGGCGACACCGAGATCCGTGCCCTCGCCGAAGGCCAGGATGGGGAAGGTCGGTGAATTCCTCTGCGCCGAACGTGGTCTCCGGGAAGCTGAACCAGAGCTCCGGGCGAGCCCCGTGCTGGCGTCGATGCTGCCTGCCGCGACCTCCACGCCGTCGTCCACGCCGTCGAAGGCCATGGCCAGGTCCCCGTCGTCCGCGAGCGCGCCGGGGCTCAGCGAATCGGCTTCGCCCATGCGTGTGCCGCCGTGGCCCTGACCCGGGCGTCGTTGACGCTGGACCCAGCTTCCGCCAGGCGGAATACAGGTTCGGCGCGTCCGTCTCGATCTCGCTGGCGTAGGGCTGCGTCAGGCACATGCGCCTCGGCCCGGTCGCCGAGCAGCCAGCCGCGTCGCAGAACTGACTCTCACACTGAGCGTCGCTGTGCAGTCCCAGCCGTTGGCCTTCAGCGGGTTGCAGTGACCGGTGACGCCGGGCTTCCAGCCGCTCGTCGCACCAGGCGTCCGCCGCGCAGTCAGGGTGTGGCAGATGCCGCTCACGGACCCACAGCGTCCCCGCGCTTCGCCCGGCGCGTTGAGGTAGATCTCGCAGCCAGATCCTCGGCGCAGGACAGCGACGCCAGCTGCAAGCCGCCGTGGTTCGTGCTCTCGGGGTGCAGCTCGCGCCCTCGACGCCGGTGCCCGTGAAGATCGCGACCAGCGAGGCGTAGTCGACGCGCTCCTCCCAGCACCAGCGACCGTCCGCAGCTGATTCACAGGAAGCGCCGGCTTCGGGATCGTAGCCGGTGCGCGGATCTCAGCCAGCTTGCCGAGTCCGCCGCGGCACGCTGCGAGCTGAGTCGTCATGCAGCCGACGGGCTCCGGCGCCCTCGCCGGTTCCGGGCCCGCTGGGCCTCGCAGCAGTCGCTGTCCGAGTCGCAGGCGATCGCCGCGGCTCGTCGCACAGGTCCTCGGCAGCAAGCGTCTTCAGTGGCTCTCCGCCGCCGTTGCCGCCGTTCGCCCCGTCTCCGCCCTGACCGCCGTCGCCGCCGCTGCCTGCCGCCGCTCCCGGAGTCATCGCCGCCAGCGCAGCCGACGAACGCCTGGGACAACCCGAACAAAGGCCAATCAGAATCCGCGTCGCATCAGTCTCTCCTCGTACCTCGGGCGCTGCTCCGGCGCCGAATCAGCCCCATCCCAGGAGGCTCAGCAGTGAAAGCCAGCTCGTGCTCTGGCCAGAAGGCTCGTTCGCGCTGAAGGCGCAGCCCTGAAGGATCACCGGGGTCACCCGGCGCTGCGGCGTGCTGCCGCCCGTCGACGGACCAGCGCCCCCACCGTTTCCGTTCGGCAAACCACCGCCGCCGCCAGCGCCCACCCCCAGGACGCCGGCGAGTCGAATGGAGTGGTAGCGCTCCGGCAGGTCAGCCCGCCGCGTCGGACCATTCGGGTCGCTGATCTCCCAGCCGAATCCGCCGCCTCGTAGGGCCAGCACTGGATGCCATCCGTCGAGCGACCGCAGATATCCGCGCGGTTATCTCCGTTGATGTCGGCGAGGCGCAGGGTCGTAGTTCTGGGGAGAGCCCAGCCGTCGGTCTCTGCGACGCCGGGACACGGCGGTCGAAGCCGGTGTCGGTCGGCCAGCAGTCGAGGCCTGCTCGCTGCGCACGCAGACGTCGCTCTTCCGTCTCCGTCGAGATCTGCCATGCGGATGGAGGCGAGGGCGGTGCAGGTGTCCCATTGGCGGGCAAGGCGGGCCATCGAGTCGCTCGCTGAAGGCCTGTCCGTCAGAGGTAGCAGCGCAGGGCTTCGTCCTCGCAGCGCAGGGTCGCTGCGCCCGTCTCCGTCGACGTCCGCGAGGCGAATGGTGCTCCAGGCGTGCCAGTCGCTCCGGCGTCGTCGGTCCAGACAGGCCGGCGATGCGCTCGACGAAGCCGGCCTCGGTGCTGAGCCAGCAGGACATGCCCTGAGGCTCTCTGGCGCAGACGTCGCTCCTTCCGTCTCCGTCGACGTCGCCGAGGCGGAGGGTGCCGTAGCGGTTGACGTCGTCGAAGCCAGCGGCGTCGCTCAGTGCCGTGAGGACGCGCGTCGCCGAAGCGGTGCCGAGGCTCGGGTAGCAGGCAGGTTGCCCCAGGCCATGGCCAGGTCGCCGTCGTCCGCGAGCGCGCCGGGGCTCAGCGAATCGGCTTCGCCCATGCGTGTGCCGCCGTGGCCCTGACCCGAGGCGTCGTTGACGCTGGACCCAGCTTCCACCAGGCGGAAATACAGGTTCGGCGCGTCCGTCTCGATCTCGCTGGCGTAGGGCTGCGTCAGGCACATGCGGCTCGGCCCGGTCGCCGAGCAGCGTCCAGCCGCGTCGCAGAACTGACTCTCACACTGAGCGTCGCTGTCGCAGTCCCAGCCGTTGGCCTTCAGCGGGTTGCAGTGACCGGTGACGCCGGGCTTCCAGCCGCTCGCGTCGCACCAGGCGTCCGCCGCGCAGTCCAGGGGGTGTGAGCAGATGCCGCTCTCACGGACCTCACAGCGTCCCCGCGCTTCGCCCGACGCGTTGAGGTAGATCTCGCAGCCCAGATCCTCGGCGCAGGACAGCGACGCCAGCTGCAAGCCGCCGTGGTTCGTGCTCTCCGGGGTGCAGCTCGCGCCCTCGACGCCGGTGCCCGTGAAGATCGCGACCAGCGAGGCGTAGTCGACGCGCTCCTCCCAGCAGCCACCAGCGACCGTCCGCAGCTGATTCACCAGGGAAGCGCCGGCTTCGGGATCGTAGCCGGTGCGCGGATCTCGAGCCAGCTTGCCGAGTCCGCCGCGGCACGCTGCGAGCTGAGTCGTCATGCAGCCGACGGGCTCCGGCTCGCCCTCGCCGGTTCCGGGCCAGGCGCTGGGCGCCTCGCAGCAGTCGCTGTCCGAGTCGCAGGCGATCGCCGCGAGCTCGTCGCACAGGTCCTCGGCAGCAAGCGTCTTCAGTGGCTCTCCGCCGCCGTTGCCGCCGTTCGCCCCGTCTCCGCCCTGACCGCCGTCGCCGCCGCTGCCTGCCGCGCCGCTCCCGGAGTCATCGCCGCCAGCGCAGCCGACGAACGCCTGGGACAACCCGAACAAAACACCAATCAGAATCACGCGTCGCATCAGTCTCTCCTCGTACCTCGGGCGCTGCTCCGGCGCCGAATCAGCCCCCATCCCAGGAGGCTCAGCAGTGAAAGCCAGCTCGTGCTCTGGCCAGAAGGCTCGTTCGCGCTGAAGGCGCAGCCTGAAGGACCACCGGGATCACCCGGCGCTGCGGCGCTGCTGCCGCCCGTCGACGGACCAGCGCCCCCACCGTTTCCGTTCGGCAAACCAGCGCCGCCGCCAGCGCCCACCTCACCCCCGCCGAGGACACCGGCGAGTCGAATGGAGTGGTAGCGCTCCGGCAGGTCCCAGCCCGCCGCGTCGGACCATTCGGGTCCGCTGATCTCCCAGCCGAATCCGCCGCCCTCGTAGGGCCAGCACTGGATGCCATCCGTCGAGCGACCGCAGATATCCGCGCGGTTATCTCCGTTGATGTCGGCGAGACGCAGCGTGCGGTAGTTCTGGGGGAGAGCCCAGCCGTCGGTCTCTGCGAGCGCCGGCCCGAGCACCCGGCGGTCGAAGCCGGTGTCGGTCGCGAGCCAGCAGTCGAGGCCTTGCTCGCTGCGCACGCAGACGTCGCTCCTTCCGTCTCCGTCGAGATCTGCCATGCGGATGGAGGCGAGGGCGGTGCGGGTGTCCCATGCTGGCGAGGGCAAGGCGGGCCCATCGAGTCGCTCGCTGAAGGCCTGTCCGTCGAAGAGGTAGCAGCGCAGGGCTTCGTCCTCGCGAGCGCAGAGGTCGCTGCGCCCGTCTCCGTCGACGTCCGCGAGGCGAATGGTGCTCCAGGCGTGCCAGTCGCTCCAGCCGGCGTCGTCGGTCCAGGCAGGCCCGGCGATGCGCTCGACGAAGCCGGCCTCGGTGCTGAGCCAGCAGGACATGCCCTGAGGCTCTCTGGCGCAGACGTCGCTCCTTCCGTCTCCGTCGACGTCGCCGAGGCGGAGGGTGCCGTAGCGGTTGACGTCGTCGAAGCCAGCGGCGTCGCTCAGTGCCGTGAGGATACGCGCGTCGCCGAAGCCGGTGCCGAGGCTCGGGTAGCAGGCGAGTCCGTCCTTGCCCCGGGCACACAGATCGGCTCGTGCGTCGCCGTCGATGTCTGCGAGGCGCAGGGCGCTGAAGTACCGGGTCTCTCCCCAGCCCTTGGCGTCGCTGAGGTCTGGGCCGAGGAGCGAGTCGCCGAGGCCTTGCTCGCCGCCTTGCCAGCAGCGGACGCCTTCGGGGAGGCGGACGCAGACGTCGGCTCGTCCGTCTCCGGTGACGTCGCCGACGCGCAGGGTGGAGAAGACGCTGGGCGACGCCAGGTCGACGTCGAAGAGCGAGATCTCCGGCGTTGGTTTGAAGGTATTTCCTCGGGACAGCGCGCACTCGATGCCGGAGTCGCTGAGTGCGCAGAGGTCGGCTCCGCCGTCCCCGTTGAGGTCGGTGTGGTTTCCGGAGTCGAACGAGCCGCTTTTGGTCAGATGTTGCGCTACTGGCGTCAGCAGCGCCGGCTGAGTCAGTTGGAGCTGTCGGGGCGCGCCGGGATCAGCGGGCGCCATTTGAGCTTCCTCGAGACGGGGCGCTCGAGCCCCAGCCGGGAGATGGTGCTCGGCCTCGCCGAGGCCCTGGACCTGCCGCTGCGGGAGCACAACGCGCTGCTCGACGCCGCGGGCTTTTCCGCGAGGTACACTGAGCTCGACTTCGGCTCCACGGACTTCGCGCCCGTGAGGCGCATGCTCGAGATCGTGCTCGAGCGCCAGGAGCCGTATCCCGTCGTGGTGCTGGACCGGCACTGGAACGTGCTGATGAGCAACCAGGCTGCGATGCGCATGGTGTCGCTGCTGCTGCCGCCGGAGATGCTGGCGGGCATGGCCGACGGCAAGCCGCTGAACCTGGTGCACACGATCTTTGCCCACGAGGGTCTGCGGGAGTCGATCGAGAACTGGGAGGCGGTCGCCCACGCCACGGTGCTGCGCCTGTCCCGGGAGGCCGCGGCCAAGGACGACCGGCAGCTGAAGCAGCTGCTCCAGTCGGTGCTGAGCATGCCGGGTGTGCCCGCCGCGTGGCGCGTCCTGGATCTGGGCGCCGCGACTCACCCGTTCATCCCGCTGGTGTTCAGTCGCGGCGAGCTGCGCCTCAACCTGTTCACCACCCTGAGCGCCATCGGCACGCCCCTGGACGTCACGCTCCAGGAGATCAGCCTCGAGACTTATTTCCCTGCGGATGATGAGACGGAGCGCGTGCTGGAGCGCCTGGCCGAAGGCTGGCAGCCAGACCTGAACGCGCGCCCCAGGGTCGCGGTGGGCTGAGCTTGCTCGGCGCTCGCGGGTCGCTACACTCGCGGCGCTTGGCTACCGTGAATGCTCCCAGCGCCGCTCCCGTCGCGGAAGAGGCGACGGCGACCCCCAGCTCCGGGGCGCGGGGAGCGACGTTGTTGCGGCTCTACTATGTCGCGATCTTCGCGGCGCTCGGCGTGTTCGTGCCGTTCTTCCCCAGCTGGCTCGAGGCCCAGGGGATCCGCGGCTGGGAGCTCGGGCTGGTGACCGGCGTGATCCCGCTCGCGAGCTTCGTGGGTCCCCTGGTGTTTGGCTACATCGCCGATCGCTACGCGCTGCGCGCGGCCATCATCCGCGTGGCCTGCGCCGGCGCGGTGCTGTGCATCGGGGCGCTGGGCGTGCTCGGCGGCTTCGGTGTCTCCGTCGGTCTGATCGGCGTGCTGCTGCTGATCGCGGCCTTCGCCTTCTTTCGTTCGCCGCTGATCATGGTCGCTGACGTCTCCGCGATGGAGACGCCGAGCAACTACGGGCGGCTGCGTCTCTGGGGCTCTCTCGGCTTCATGGCGATGGCGCTGGTTGCCGGCCAGCTGCTGGTGGTGAAGAGCGCGACGGGGCTGCCAGCGTTCGTCGGACTGAGCCTCGCGGCCGCCTTCGCGATCGCCTGGTTCATGCCGGCGCGCGCGGCGCGACCCGCGGGGCCGGTCTATGAAGGCATCAAGGAGCTGCTCGGCGCGCGACCGTTTCGGCTCTTTCTGCTGGTCACCTTCTTCTGGTTCGCGTCCCACTCGGGCTACGATCTGGTGATCGGACGCCATCTCCAGGATCTCGGCGGCAATAGTTCCCATGTGGGAATTGCCTGGGGGATCGGGGTCACCGCGGAGATCGTGCTGATGGCGTTCTCGGCGCCGCTCTTCGCGCGCTACTCCAGCGCGGCGCTCTTCTGCTGGGCATTGTTCGGTACCGTCTTGCGCTGGCTGCTGCTCGCGGCGACGCCCAGCCTGACGCTGGCGCTGGTGCTCCAGCCGCTCCACGCCATCTCGTTTGGTCTGACCTGGCTGTCAGCCCTGGCGCTGATCCAGGAGCAAGCGCCGACCAGCGCCCGCGCGACGGCTCAAGGCGCGTTCAGCACGGTGTCGGCGCTGGGCGCGAGCAGCGGTGCGTTGCTCTGGGGCTCGCTCTACGAAGCTCGGGGCGGTCGCGTGGTGTTCCTGGTCGCGGCGGGGATCGCGCTCCTCGGGGCGATCACGGCGGTTCGCCTGGTGGGCACGCTGCGCGGAGCCAGGGGCTGAGATCGAGCTCCGGTCGTCGGTACGTCGTGGACACATCCAGCGCCCGATGGGTTCGCTTCCTCACGGTCGGCTGTCACTTTGACGATGGCCAACGCGGCACGCTTCGTGCTTAATGCGAGACTCACGCGATCGGATGCTCGCGCCGCGCGCTTGCGACGACGAACAGATGAGCGCTGGCCGCGATCATGTGGCTCGCAGCAACACGAGGAATGATGTCAAACGACAACACCTGGACCGCGCGCCGCTCCATCGCGGCGCTGCTCTCGGCGGCGATGTTGCTCGGGTCGAGCGTGGCCCGAGCGCAAGACGGCGCCGTCGTCGTTCCTCCGCCTCCGCCTCCGCCTCCCGCGCCTCCTGCGGCGCCTTCCGGCTCCGGAGGTTGGGCGCCTGGAGGCGCTGGCGGCTGGGCCCCGGGCGCTCCTCCCCCCCAAACCCCGGGCTACCCTCGTCGAGGACCGCTGGATGGCCGCGCCGGGCGGGTGAAGGTCACCCTGGAGTCCACGGAGCCTGGCGTGCGCGTGGAGCTACATCATCGCCGTGCGGAACCAGAGCACTCGCAGCCGATCGTCTCGTGCATCGATCGCTGCAGCGTCTATGTCACGCCGGGCAGGTACAAGTTCTACGTCGTCGGCGACGATGACTTCCTGTCGGGTTCCCGGGAGGTCACCATCGACGCGGACGTGGTGCTGCTCATCGATCCGGACACGCAGGCTCACCGCACCATCGGGCTCACGCTGGGCATCGGTGGCCTCTTCGGCCTGGGCGTCGGGGTGGCCTTGATCCTCGACGCCGTCGACAAGCACAGCGATAGCCGCGCCGAGACCGGCGTCTGGATCGCCCTCGGCTCCCTGGTTGCGATCCCCGTCGGCTGGTCCGTGTTCGGCACCTCGTTCAAGCCCGAGTGGGAGGAGCATTACCTCGAGGATCGAGAGGCGAAGGCGCTCGAGCCGCAGTGGAGCGTCGGAGTCGCGCCCGTGAACGGCGGCGGAGTGTTCGGGGCGAGCCTGACGTTCTAGCGCTTGGCGTGCTGGATCACGCGGAAGGGGAGTCCTGTTCGCTATGCCCAATCATGATGGTTCTCCTTCTGGGTAGGCTGGCAGCTGGTAGTCGTCGCGGATCGCGCGACCGGCGATCAGCTTGGTGAGGAACGGATACGACGCGAGGGCGATCCCCCAGTCGCGGATCTTGATCGCGAGCTTCGACTCCGGCGCGAAGTACGAGGCCATCTTCAACGCGGCGCGCTGCTTATCCTCGAGGAACCCCTGGAGCTGCTTCTCGTACTCGGCGAAGGCTCGTGTGTGGTCGCCGCCTGCGCGGTGAAGCTCCCCGGCGAGCACGTAGGCCTCGGTCATTGCCAGGCCGGTGCCTTCCCCGGCGAGCAAGCTCGGGCAAGCCGCAGCGTCGCCGATCAGCGCCGCGCGGCCGTTCGTCCATCGATCCAGGTGAATCTGGCTCGCGCTGTCGAAGTAGAGGTCGTCGGTCCGGGCGAGGTGCTGGAGGATCTCTGGCATTTCCCAGCCCACGTCCCTGAACACGTGGTGTAGGGCTGGCTTCACCTCGTCGCGCTTCGGGATCTCACGCATCAATTCCGAACGGAAAGTAAGCAGAAACAGCGTCTCGTGGTCGCGCAGGCTCACCCGCGCGATCTGTCGCTCGAGCACGGTGTGCGACACGTACGTCAGCTCGTCCCGTCGCGGATAGCCCTTCACCCGGAAGGCAGCGACGTGCACGCCGAGGGGCTTCTCGCAGTCGGTGTTGCCGAACATCAGCCGCCGAACGTGGGAGTGCAGGCCGTCGGCGCCGATCACCAGATCGAAGTCCCGGTTCTCGCCGTTGGAGAGCAAGGTACTGACGCCCCGATCCGTCTCCTGCTGCTCGACGATGAAGGTGCCGAAGTGCGTCTCCACCCCCTCGCAGGCGTCGTAGATCAGCTCCGCGAGATCCCCGCGCGCGATGGTGGTGAACTTCCCGTCCACCAGGTCGCGCATGGTGTCGAGTCCCATGCCCGAGACTTCCTCGCCCTCGGAGTCCACGAGGCTCAGGCGCTGCATGGCGTAGCCGCGCTCCTGCAGCTTCGCTTCGAGACCCATGCGCCGGGCGACCTCGTAGCCGACGCCCCAGAAGTCGATCAGGTAGCCGCCGGTGCGCAGCGCCGGGGCGCTCTCGAAGAGCACCGGTTCGTGCCCATGGCGGCGCAGCCAGTAGGCGAGGGTCGGACCCGCGATCCCGGCTCCGTTGATTGCGATTCTCATCTCTCTGCTCCCTTCCTCGTCGGCGCGCAGCGCGCAGGCGAGAGCTAAGGTTCGGCGCGGGGCGGCTCGAGCAGTTGCCTGAGCAAGCCATAGGTGGCGTAGGAGATCCGCATCACGTCTTCTGCGGGCATTTCCGCAAAGTGCTCAGCGAACCAGCGATCGGCCCCCATCATCATCCCGGTGGCAGCCTCCGCGAGGAGCCCCAGGGGAAAATCCGTGCGGATTGCTCCGACGTCTTGTCCCTGCTTGAGTACGTCGCTCACGCCCTCTAGTAAGCGAGCTCGCAGGGCATCGAGCACTCCGCCTTGGTTGGCGTACACGCTCTTGCCGATCTCTGCGAGCTGCGGCTGCGCGGTGATCCACGTCAGTGCGCGCTGCATCATCGCCTCCAGGCCACCCCAGTACTCCGCCGCCGTGCTCACCGGGCCGAGCTCACCAAAGGCGGCCATCGCCTCTTCGGCGATCGCTTCCGTTACCGTGCGGTACAAGTCGGCCTTGTCCGCGAAGTAGTAATACATCGCGCCCTTGCTGATGCCGGCCCGCTCAATCACGCGGTTGAACGACGCGCCTTCATACCCATGCTCGAGCATCTCCGCGCGGGCGGCGCCCAGGAGGTTCTCCCGTTGCTCGGGGTCCAATTTGTAGAATCGAGGAAGCGGCATGGCGGCAGCCTATGGGCGAAGCCACTCGACCTGTGGTCCGACTAGCGTTTAGACCAGTGGTCGAACTGTGGGTCTGAGGATGGCTCCATCCGCCGCGATGTCAACGCGCGGGCCGCAGAAAGTCACGGAAACCCATGAATTACCCAGAATTTTGGGGGTGAGGTCAGCCCTAGTGGTCTTGGGTGGCGTCGAGCAGGCCTCGAGCGAACTTCGCTACCTCGGGATCCGCGTCGGAGGTGTACCCCTCGACGAAAGGGCGACTGCGTGGATCGCACTGGAGCACGGCGTGCAGGGCTGCGGTCCTCACGACCGCGGGACCCGGTGGGGTGCTGAAGCGCTTGGTTTGCTTCAGCAGGCGGGCGCGCTGGTCAGGGCTGAGGGGTTGCCGACAGTAGCGCTCCATCACGCCCACGGGAGTGAAGTCCAGGTTGCCCACAGCATTCGTCGCAGCGCTGGCGGTCGGCATCTTTGTCTTGGTGATCCAAGCGATTGCCTGATCCCAGAGTGCGGGACATGGCGTGCCGCTCGACATCGTGTTGATCGTTGCCGCGTGGAATTTGGGGTTCGGTTCCTTCAGGGCTCGCTCGAAGATTGGGCAGCCTTCGGCTGGATCCATGCGGGCAGCTGACCAGAGCAGTTCGCGGCGTTGCCACTGTGGTGCCTCCTCGAACACGTCGAGCAGCACTTCTCCCGCACCGACGAGATCTCCCGCACGCTGAAGCAACACGTCGAGTCGTTCCGGGTCCGTGCGCGCGGCTTTCAGCATGGCCACATAGCGCGCCGAAAGATCCCGCCGCTCTTTGAAGTTGATCCAATTGGTCGTCAGTAGCAGGGCTGCGACGACACCTTCGTCGTCCTCGCGTTCGAGCGCTCGGACCACCCGCGTGGCGACCTCTGCGCTTAGCATTGGACGCCCAGCCGCTCCCAGTCCGACGGCGCCCGCGAGGCGCAGCATCCGATTCGGGGAATCGAGCAGCGCGCAAAGCTCAGACTCGATTCTCGCTGCCTGCGCAACGGGGAGGTGCTCGATCCCCCTCCAGTAGAGGCTCTTCCACTCGCCCCAAGCCTCACACTCAGCGTCCTCTTCGAGCTGCTCGCAGCTCGCGAGTTGCGGACCGAGCGCCTTCATCTCTTGCAGGAACGGGGAGTCCGAGTCGCTAGCGGTCGTCGGTTCGACAGCTGGCCTGCTGCTGGCGACACCGAGCTCGGCAGTCCCTGGCGTGGTTGTGCGCGGCTGCTTCTCTCCGCAGCCGCTCAGCGCAAGCGCCAGCAGCGACGCGACCAGAGTGACCCTCATGCTCACAACACGTCAAGATAGGCCGCGCTTGACGGCTCCGCCAAGAGTTTCCGTGCGCTGTCTGCTCGCTCCGAACTTGGCAACCGATGAGATCGTCACTGCTTGGCCGCGCCCCGCTCCAGGAGTTGGCGTGCGGAAATTGCGGTGCCTTCGTCCGGGTCGTTCTCGAACTTGCGGACGAAGGCGGGCCCGCCTTTGGGGTCGCAGATCAGCACGCTCGCCAGCGCCTCCGCTCGCACGTCGCTTGCTGCCTTGCCCTGGCTGAATCGCTTGGCTTGTTTGAGCAAGCGCGCACGTTGACCTGCACTGAGCTTGCGGCGACAGAAGTCCCCTATCGACTCCGAGAGAGTGAACTCCTCAATGTCCTCCTCGTCTTCTTCCTCGCTGGGCGGCTCCACGGAAGCCAGCCAGTCGATCGCTGCGTCCCAGCTCGATGAGCAGCTGTCGTCCAGGTCCGCTGCCAGGCCATCGAATGCGAGCTCCGCAGGTAGCCGCGGCTTACCCGCGATGGCCTTTGCGTAGATGGTGCAACGCTGTTTCGGTTCCGCAAAGCGCAGTGCGCGAACGATCGCGCCTTGTATCGAACCGTCGGATTGGTCGTAGAGTCGCAGGAGAAGCGGCCTAACCCCAGCGTCGTTGGTCAGGGAATCAATCAAATCCTCGCGGAAAGCAAGTTCGGGGTGACGCTTCACCAAATCGTAGGCTCGCCGCCGTAGCTCCGGATATCGTAGCGCCACTTTTGCGATGAACTGAGTGAGCCTGTGTCGAACCTCGGGGTCGCTCTCGCTTACGCTTGCGTCAACGACTGCGGCGGCGATGGCTTCGTTCGTTGTCGCGAGGGGTGACCGATAGAGGGTGGTGATTGCGGCCTGGCGCTGGGCGGGAGCCGGGGCGCGGAGCAGCTGGACGAGCTCAGCGATCGGCGCGCCCTCCGCAGCCCAATCGATGGCCCACATCTCCTTCGCTCCGGGGCACTTGTTTCGATACTCCGCCGGATGCTGGCACGCACCGAGCTTCTCGGCTAGGTTCACGGGTTCGCCTGGCGCCTCCGGGGTCGCTGTTGCGGGCTGCTTAGCCGTTGTGGGCGGTGGGGATTGAGCTGGGGACTGGCCCCCACACGCGACGACGAGCGGGAATAGGGCTGCTAACAAGCTTCGCGAGTGCATCAGAGTACATCCATATGTGCTTGGCCTGGCGGCTCTGCCAATAATTGCCGCGCGGCGTCAGCGACCTTCGGGTCCTTGTCTTTGGTGAAGGCGCGCACGAATCCAGGACCGAGCTTCGCGTCGCAGCGCATCACCGACTTGAGCGCGCCGCTACGGATCTCCGTGCGCCCCTTCATCGCCAGGCGCTTGGCCTGCGCCAGGAGCTGCGCGTGTTGACGCGGGTTGCCCGGCCAGGCGCACAGGTTGCCGATGTTCTCCCCAATGTTGGAGTCCGTCGGCGGCTCTTTCAGCTTGCCGAGCCAGCCGATCACCGGCGCGAGCAGATCCTGGCAGCGATTCGTGGTCGCGATCGCCGCCACGGTCATGTCGCTCATTCGGTCGTCGCCGCTCTTCAGCGCCTTCTCGTACACCGCACAGGCGCTCTTCTCTTCCCCGAGGAAGACACCCTGGACGATGGCGCGCTTCAGCTCCTCGTCTGCCCCGTCGAACAGCTCGAGCAGGATCGGCGCAGTGCCCGGGATGAGCCCCGCTTCACGGATCAGCGCGAGGCGCAGCTCCTTGTTGGGGTGCGCCTTGACGACGGCGTGAGCGCGCTTCAGCAAGCCGACGCTCTCGTAGTCGAGGACCTGGATCGCGCGCACCAGGGACGGCCCGACTTGTGGATCCTTCTCCTTCTCGAGGGCGGTCATCAGCTTGGTCGCCAGCGCCTTGTCAGTCTGAAATCGCTTGCACAGGCTCAGCGCCTCCGCTGCGGCATAGCGCACGGCGGCGTGCTCGGAGCCGAGCAGCCCGATCACGAGCTCATCGCGGTCCTTGTCCTCGAACCAGGCGGTCTCCCGGCGGTGCCACTCGGCCCACTCGGTGCAGTTCTCGTAGTCCCCCACCGGTTCCGGGCGGCAATTCTCGAGCGCCTTCGCGGCGCGCTCGATCTCGGCGACCTCCGGCGGCTCTTCGACGGGCGCTGTCGTCGCGCTCGGAGCTGCAGGCGGCGGAGCGGCGTCAGGCAGCAAATCGGGCACTTCCTTGATCGGCTTGGCGCGCGGCGAACACCCGAGCGCCATCGCCGCGGCGAATCCCACACCTGCCACCTTCGCCCAGCGCGTGCGTCCCATCGCCGGCAACGATGCGCCGACGATGGGGACTATCCAAGCACAATCCGCGCCTCAGACTTCAGCCAGCGACCAGCGCTTCTTCAGCGCGAGGCGAATCGCCAGGTACACGAGCAATCCCAGCGGCCCCAGGTTCAACACCAGGAGCAAGCTCGGGACGACGAACCAATGGCTGACCCCATGGCGCAGGGCATCGCGACTCACCCACGCCCCGACCATCAAATCGAAGCTCAGGTAGTGAGTCCACCCCGCGAGGAACAGCCAGGGCTCCTGAAACGCCCGCATGCCGCTCTCCAGATCCGTGAGCGGCACGAGCCCATTCTTGAACAAGCACACGGCGTAGACCACGCCGAGCACCAGGAACACCCCAGCGCCATGCACGATGCGCTGAGTGTAGCGCCAGCGCGGCGCGACGATGAGCAACAGCCAGAACGGCAGGATCAGCGCGTTCAACAACGAGAACCAAAACGCAGGCATACGACCTCCGAAACATCCTCCCCCGCTCGAGCAGGAGAAAAACCACACGGTAAAAAGAGACTGAGTGGGCTTCAGGCGGTCATAGGGCAGCGTGGTTCTCACGCCGAGGAGCAGCCTAGCCGCGAGCACCAAGAAGAGCAAGCCCCGTCCCCTAATCCTCACGGAAGCGAGCCGCCATCGCCTTGCTCCCATTCGGGGGTGAGGACCACCAGGTGCCCCCCGAGCTACCGTTCAGCTCGCATGCGTCGTAGCCTCGGCCGAGCCACCACACCCCGCAGCCCCAGCGTCGAGGGCAGAATTCCTGCGCTTTCCAGCCTCTTCCAGCCCAAACCTTGACTGAAGCACGGCCCTGGTACACACCACCCAACCTCGATCCGTCGAGACCGGAGGAGTGGCCGAGTGGTCGAAGGCAGCGGTTTTGAAAACCGCCGTAGTGAAAGCTACCGGGAGTTCGAATCTCTCCTCCTCCGCCGACACGAGTGCGCGCGCTTGAGCGCGCGCTCGTGTCGTCGTCGTCGGAGAGATTGCCGGTCCACGGGAGTTCGACCCGAAGTGGACGAGTCCAGCAAGCTGGACGAGTCAACGGAGGGCCACGGTCGGCGAGCCCCTGCGAGCCGAAGCGGCGCAGCCGCTAGTGAATCTCTCTCCCAGTGCCGAGCAGGGCGAATCCAGCGCAAGTCTTCGAGCGCCTCGGCGAGCTGGACGAGTCCACAGAGGGCCATGATCGGCGAGCCCCTGCGAGCCGAAGCGGCGTAGGCGCTAGTGAGATCTCCCAACCTTCTCGTCGTGCTCTTGGAGCTCGCGTGGGTAGGCCGCCTTCGTAACGACTCCTGTTTGGCTCGCCGTGAGTCCGTGTGGAGGCGCGCCGTTCCTTTTTTCACCGGCCTGAGGTGTCGCGTCCGGCCAGGAGTAGTGCTGACCCAGTTCGGCGACTTTGGTAGTCTGGCCCGATGTCGACAGAGTTGCTCGTCGCCGGGTTGTCCCTCGCCGTCGTCGCCTTGGTGGGCGTACTCGTTCTGAAGGGGCGACGTGTTCGCGCCGACGTGTTCGATCTTGCTGAGTCCCCGCAAAGTGGCCCTAGGGTCTCTGGTGGGCTAGCCCATACGGAATCTTCGCCGGAGGAGATTATCCTCGGTCCAGCCGACAATCCGCGCGTCAGCCTGCGGTTGGCTCAGCCTGCCGATCTCTCCTTACGTCGCGAACCGATGAAGCTGCCAGCGCCCATCCTCGAGGGCTTGGCGCCGCTGCTGCAGCAGGTACCGCGCGTACTGGTCGAAGGCGTGAATGCCGGAGCAAACGTGTGGAGAACGGTACTCCATTTCAGTCCCGAAACTTGGAAGGGTATCGCGGACGGGTCGCTCGAACTCATGAACTCGGCGAAGATGGGTGGTGCGTTTCGAGGCATGGCCAGAAGCGCTCGAACGAAGGAGATTGTCGAGCACGCGAACATTACCTTCGAAGTGAGCCCCGTTACCGTGGCGGTGGCTATTTGGCAGATCGCTGCGCTAATTACCGCGCAGAAATTTCTGTCGGATATCAACGCGCGGCTCGCGCGTTTGGAGCGCGGGCTCGCATCGATACGCGGGTTTCTCGACGACCAGGCAACCGGCACGTTGGAGGGGAATGTCGCTTACTTGCGGGATCGGGCTGAAACGCTCGGCGAAGGCCGTCTCGTTCCGGCAGAGCTGCTCAACATCGGAAACCAGCTAGAGGAGATAGATCGCGAGTCGCGGGCGGCAGCCAGCCTCATGATGAAGCAACTCGCGCGAGCGACCGAAGAGATCAAGTCTGCAAAGTGGGACGCTCTTTGGTCGGCAGAGGAGGAGGCGGGAGAGGCGAGAAGCCAGATCAACCGAGCCAGTCAAGTGGCGACTGCGTTTCTGGTTGCGAATCACGTGCGTCTAATCACCGCATCTCTTCGAGGCGCGATGGGTCTGAATCAAGCCTACTCCGAGCGCTCGCTGCAATCGATTCGTGAGGAGATCGCCAAGGAAGACAATGAGTGGCTTCGTCTAAAGTCGACCGTAGAGGCTAAGCTACCGACCCTCAAGGCATCGCTTCAGCGCGACGGCACCGACCACAGACAGCAAGAAACCGTCGCGGTGATCCTTGGTGAGGCAACCGCGCACCGCAGACAAAAGCTTGATCAGCTGCTCCTCTCAACCGAAGAATTGACCGAGGCGCTGCTTGCGAACAACCGAGCAGCCGATCTTCCCATGCAACTTGAGCTGGAGATCAACGATCGCGGTGAAGTGATTAGCTCCAACCGGCTACTGGCTAGCTAAGGACGTGATTCCAACCGGCCAAGGCTAGCTTGACGTTCATAGCGCGACACCCGCTAGCTTCGGTTGCTGTCGGGAGCAGGTGGCACCCGCTGACTGTTCATCTGCGCGACCAGCATGTCGAACACGATGCGCCCGAACCCTGCCGCCACTTCCTTGTTGGCTAGCACCTGGTTCATCTGGTTCTGATGGGCTTCGCTGGACTCCATCACGGCGTCGTCGAGGGCGCTGGCGAAGTCGCCGAGCATTGCCTGTTCCGGGGCGTTGTTCTGGATCTGCATCATCACCGATTGGTTTTCGCTGAGCTTGTCGCGGACGGTGTAGGCGTAGTTCAGCAGATCGTTTTCGGTGAGGCCGTCGGTGACGAAGGTCTCGTTGAGGCGGGCGATGATCTGGGAGAGGAACTCCTCCTTCTTGTCGCGAGCCTTGCGCGTGCCCACCGCTGAGGCGGGGCTCAGGCCTTGCTGGCTGTCGCGGACGAGGAGCAGGTCTTGCTGCCGTAGCTTGCTCAGGCGGTAGTGGGAGAGCTCTACGGACGAGAGATCGATGGGGTCGTCGGCGACGCTGCTCTCGCGCAACAAGGGGTACAGGTGCCGCGCGTAGAGGCTGAGCTTCTCGAGGTCGGTGCTGGCGTAGTCAACGATCTGACTCATGAACTCGTAGTAGCGAGTGAAGGTGCGCAAGTCGGCTTTGAAGCCACCGAGGAAGTCCAGCTCCTTGCGGGCTTCTTTGAGCTCGCCCTCGGCGTTGGCGATGAGCACCGCGTCTCCGGTTTTCTTGGTGCGCTCGAAGAGGTCGCGCGCCTTGTGTGCCTCCTGCTGCGCCTCCCTGTAGCGATTCTCCCAACGCTCCACCGCGGGCTTCACCACGTTGCTCAGCGCCGCCTGGCTCTTGCTCTTCAGGTAGAAGATCTCGGAGAAGTGCGTCACCTCGCTCATTTGGAATAGGCCCGCTTGCTTGAGCTTTTCCTCCAGCTCCCAGATGAGATTCGGGTCGCTCACGTCCAGCAGCGTTGCCGTCTGGTAATACTCTTGAAAGGCCTCAAGTACCTTTTCGGGGTCATTGACGAAGTCCAGAACGTACGTCTCCGCTTTGCCGGGATGAATTCGGTTGAGGCGTGACAGGGTCTGCACGCACTCGACTCCGCCCAACGGCTTGTCGACATACATCGCGCAGAGCTTCGGCTGGTCGAAGCCGGTCTGGAACTTCTGCGCAACGATCATCACCGCGTAGTCGTCGGTGTCGAAGGCCTTGCGCATGTCGCGGCCCTTGAGGCCGGGGTTCATGCGCGTCTCGCTGAACTTCTCACCGAGCAGGCCTTCGGTGTTGGGATCTTGTGCGGAGAACTCTACCTCACCCGAGAAGGCGACCATGGCAGTCAGCCCTTTGTACCCCTGCTGGGCGATGTACTTGTCGACGCCCAGCTTGTAGCGCACGGCCTCCTTACGGCTGCCGGTGACAATCATCGCCTTGCCTTTGCCGCCGAGCAGCCCGGAAACGTGCTCGCGGAAGTGCTCGATGATCACCTGGACCTTCTGGGCGATGTTGTAGTCGTGCAGCTTCACCCACTGGCCGAGCTTGGATTTGGCCCGCCGCGCATCGACCTCAGTGTCGGGTTTGGTGGCCTGCTGCGCGAGCTGCCAAGCGACCTTGTAGCTGGTGTAGTTCCGCAGGACGTCCAGGATGTATTCCTCCTCAATCGCTTGCCGCATGGAATAGATATGAAACGGCTCTGGCTTGTTCTTCTTGGAGGGGTCGCCGGGGTGAGGGGGGCGACCGAAAAGCTCCAACGTCTTCGGTTTGGGTGTCGCGGTGAAGGCGTAGTAGCTTAGGTTCTGAGTCGCGCGGCGTGAAGCGACGCTAGCCGCTAGCAGGTCTTCAGCGCTCTGTTCTTCAGTTTCGCCGTCAGTAGTGCCCTTGCTCAGCACGGCCTTCAGCTCGTTGGCGGTGCGGCCGGTTTGGGACGAGTGGGCTTCGTCCGCGATGATGGCGTAGCAACGCTCTTTCAGGCTGACGCTGTCCTCGATGGCTTGCAGCACGAACGGGAACGTCTGGATGGTGACGATGACGATGGGCGTGCTGTTCTCTAGGGCGCTGGCGAGCTTCTCGCTCTTGCTGCCCTGACCCTCGTTCTGGTTGATGCGGCCAACCACGCCGTCTTGGTGTTCGAACTGGTAGATGGTGTCTTGCAGCTGGGAGTCTAGGACGGTGCGATCGGTGATGACGATTACCGAGTGAAACACCTTCTGGCCATCTTTTGCGTAGAGCGACGAGAGTTGGTGGGCCGTCCAGGCGATGGAGTTGCTCTTGCCGGATCCCGCGCTGTGCTGGACTAGGTACTTGTGGCCGGGGCCCTCGCTGCGGCTGGCTGCCAGGAGCTTGGTCACCAGATCCCACTGATGGTACCGAGGGAAGATCAGCTTTTCTTCCTTCGTCTTCTTGCCGTCCCACGCCTCGACGGTCTTGATTTCTAGGTGGATAAATCGCCCGATGATGTTTAGGAGATTGTCTGGGGAGAGCACGTCGCGCCAGAGGTAGTCGGTGGCGTAGCGCGTTTCGTCTTCGGGCGTGTCGTTGCCCGCGCCCTGTTCTGAAGTGCCCCGATTGAAGGGGACGAAGCGGGTGTTGTCCCCGTCGAGGCGGGTGGTCATCCACGCCTCGTATTGACTGACGGCGAAGTGAACCAGGGCGCCGCGCTTGAAAGTGAGTAGCGGCTCAGGCTGGTTGGTTACGGGGTCTTTGGGGAGGCGCGTCTTCTTGTACTGCTTGATGGCGCGGTCGACGTCTTGCTTGAACTCGCTCTTCAGCTCCAGGGTGGCGACGGGGATGCCGTTGACGAACAGCACTAGGTCAATGCGCCAGGCCTGGTTTGTTTCCCGAGGGCCAGGTGCGCGGCGGTGGCGTACGGGCTATAGGTCAGCTCGGGTACTACATGCAGTGGATGCGGGCCTGGTACATGGCCAGGGTGTCGGTTCAGGCCATGGTCCGGCTTGAACTGACACAACTTGAAGTGCAGCCCTTGTCCCGCAGGCCGTGGCGCAGCACGCCCAGGGTGCCATACAGGCGCAGGTGCTTGTCTGAGGCGTTGGGATCGACCTTGCCCAGCTGGCTGGCCAACTTGCTCAGGAACGCCGCCGGATCCGCGGGCATGGGCTGCTGGTACTTCTGCCAGGTCTTGGGCTGGGACTGCTTCACGAACGCCAAGCAGTCTGTGGCGTACAACGCAGACTTGCGGTCGTAGCCGTTGGCGTGGCCCTGCAGCCAGCCGCATTCCAGCATCTCGCGGATGATGTCTTGTTGGAACGCGGCTTCGGCAGAGCTAGCAGTCATGCGACCTCTTGTCGGGCGTCAGGGGCCTTCCAGTTGCGGACGTCGATCTTGCCGGTGACGGCGGCGGAGATGAGCGCGGTGCGGCGTTCCTGGAGGAGGTCGACAGCCGACTCTGCAGAAGAGGTCAAACGGTCAAAGCGCGCTATCCGCTCCCGGATGTAGCTCGCTATCAGGGCTGTTCCGCGCGCGGTGGTAAACGAGAACTCCACCGCGTCAGAAATGTTGAACTGAGCCGCGCGCGCCGTATGCGACAAGAGCGACTGCCGGCGACCGACCCAGGAGTTCATGGCTGAACAGAGCCAATCCGAATCTGGAATTCACCGCGACGGATTATCACGACAGACGCGCAGTTCGCCCCATCTAGCTCCGGGGAACGACTGCTGTGACGCTGACCGACTCGAACACTGACAATGTCGCCGCTAGCGAGACGGGACGGGGCTAGCGATCGCTGTCAGACCTAGCCATTCGACGCGCTGACGACAGATCGAATCGGTGTTCCTTCACATCACCCCGAAGATGAAGTAGACGCCCTCTTCACGAGTATAGGTGGAAGGGTTAATCACCAACTCCAACCCGACCTCGGTGAGATGTGTTTCAAACGCTTTACCGTCCAATGAGCCGGGACCTGTCCCAGCCATTCGATCCCAGAGTCGCGCATGGGTGCTTTGGGGTCTAGGCCCTTGGTGACCGCATGGCTGATCACGGCCTGGCGCTTCTCCTTCAGCAGCTCGATGAGCTGCTGCTGCTTGTCGACCAGCGCATCAATCCGCGCGGTCTGGTAGGCCAAGAATCTGGCGATTTGAGCCTGTTCTTGCAGGGGCGGGACCGGTGTGGTCAGACGTTTGACGTCGGGCATGCCGATCGTCTTCAGCGTTGCTCCGAACGTGAAGCGTTCAAGTTCACCCTTCATGGCGTAGAAGACCCAGAGAAGAAACTCAGGCGAGATCTTGGAGGGGTTACATACCCAGGCGATAACGTGCTGCGAGACAGCCATGGGGCGCGTGGTTATCGCGGCAAGTCCGATGGTCGCGTCTCGAGTGAAAACCACGCAGTTTGCTGGAAGCAGGTGGGCTGACGAGTTCGCCATGCCCTTCGCATTGATGCAGATCGCCGTCTCTGAGATGTAGTCGACTCGCTTCAATTGACTTGTGTCGTTGAGCGAGATCCAAGGAATGTCGCAGTCTACCCAATACTCCGGGACCTTCTTGTCCGGGGTGTGACCGCTTTGCATTTTGGCTACCTGCTTGACGCGCGCCACCCTCCAGTGCGCCGGTATCGCGCCAAGCCACTCAACGCGAGACGCTTGGTACTCTAGATGGCGGGATCCTCCTGTCGCCCTCATGAGTGCACCTCACGCAGCATCTGCATGATCTCCTGACTCAACGCATCCAAGTCCGCGTCAATCTCCGCCAAGTCACGCGGTGGTTCGTACTGGTAGAAGTGGCGGTTGAAGGGGATCTCGTAGCCCACGATGCCAACTTCCCCGTCGCGAGCGTCGGTCTTGCTCTTGTCGATCCAGGCGTCCTTCACGTGAGGCGCGACCTCGCGCTGGAAGTATGCCTCGTTCGCCTGGTTCACTTTCGCGCCCCGCGCCGTTTCCGCGGTGAGCGGGACGTCCTCATTGTCCCTCAATCCGCTGTCCGGCTTGAAGGACACCACCTTGCCCTTGTATTCAAAGGCTCCGTACATCGGGTTGGCTTTGCCCTTGAGGGGCTTCTTGATGACAGGCTCCGCCTCGGGGTTGCTCCAGCTCACCGCGTCCAGCAGCTGCTTCTTCTCTTTGGGGTCGAGCTTGGCAGAGCTCCCGTCAGCCAGCTTCGCGGTTTTCTCCGCGTTGCTCAGTACCGCCTCAAAGGTGTTGAAGTCGTTGTGCTGCGCCTCACCGATCACTTTGGCCAAGGCATGGCCCTTCTCCAGCAGCCGCAGCTGAGCGAGCCAAGTCTCCTGGTTCAGCACGTCTTTGACCTGCTTCTCCTTCAGATCGTTGAATTCCGCCTTCAGGAGCTGGCGTGCCTCGGCAATTACCGCAGAGAAATCACCGTAGGTGGCGCCCTTCTTCCCCGATCGGCTACCAGAGCTCGCTGCCTCAACCCTCTCCCCCCAAACCCCGGCAAACTCCTCGTAGAGCCGTTGCATCGCCGGGCCGAGCTTTCCGTTGTCGAAGCGCAGGCTTTCCAGGCGCTCGCTGGTGAACTGAACGCTCAGGCGCAGTGGGCGCTCAATCGTGATGCGGCGGTAGCCAAATTCATGGCTCGCAAAGATCTTGCAGCCAAAGGTCTTTTTCTCCGCCTTCTTGCTGGAGGGGCGGCCGCGAGTGCTCCTCTCGTCAGGCTCCTTGTCGAGGCTGTAGCTCTCGACCGCCTCGAACTTCCCGAAGGTCTTGGTGATCAGAGCGATGTCTTCTTCACCGATCTCTTGGCGCTTCGAGCCCAGGGACTTGCGCATCTTTTGGTAGAGATGCACGGCGTTGATGAGCTGGACCTTGCCCTTGCGCTCGGGGCTCTTCTTGTTCGACAGCACCCAAACGTAGGTGGAGATGCCGGTGTTGTAGAACATGTCCGTGGGTAGAGCGACGATGGCCTCGAGCAGGTCGCTCTCCAGGATGTGCCGGCGGATTTCACTCTCACCACTGCCTGCGCCGCCGGTGAAGAGCGGTGAGCCGTTGAGGATGATACCGATACGGCTGCCGTTCCGCGCGGAGTCGTTCGCGTCGTAGTCGCGCATCTTGCTCAGCAGGTGCATCAGGAAGAGCAGCGAGCCGTCGCTCACACGGGGAAGCCCAGGGCCAAAGCGGCCGTCGAAGCCCTTGACCGTGTGCTCTTCGATCACCTGCTTGTCGATCTTCTTCCAGTCCACGCCAAAGGGCGGATTGGACAGCATGTAATCGAACTTATCGGCGTACAGCTGGTCGTCGCTCAGGGTATTGCCGAGCTTGATGCGGCTCACATCCTGACCTTTGATCAGCATATCGCCTTTGCAGATGGCGTAGCTCTCGGCGTTCAGCTCCTGACCGAAGGCGCGCATCACCGCCTTCGGGTTGAGCTCATGCACGTACTCCATGCCGCTGGACAGAAAGCCGCCGGTTCCCGCGGTGGGGTCGTAGATGGTGCGGATGATGCCAGGATCGCGCAGCGCTTCATCGTCCTCCATGAACACCAGTGACGTGGTCAGTCGCACGATGTCCCGCGGAGTGAAGTGCTCACCAGCCGTCTCGTTGCTGCCTTCAGCGAAGCGCCGGATCAGCTCCTCGAAGACGAGCCCCATCTCATGGTTGCTGACCGACGACGGGTGCAGATCCATGCTGGCGACCTTCTGCACGACTTTGAACAGTAGATTGGACTCGTCGAGCTTCTGCACGAACTCGTCGAAGCGGAAGTGCTCGAAGATCTCCCGGGCGTCCCGACTGAAGCTCTGAACGTACTTGGTCAGGTTGCTCTTGATGTCGGTGGTGCCCAGCTTGGACAGATCCATCGGCGACGTGTTGTAGAAGGACTCCCCAGCGGCCTTGAGCAGGAACTTCTCCTTCGCGTCGGCCGGCAAATCGGCGCGGCGCTCAGCTTCCGCGAGGACCTTGCCCTTGTTCTTCTCGAGCACGCACTCCAGGCGCCGGAGGATCGTAAAGGGCAGGATGACGCGCCCATACTGGGACTGCTTGAAGTCGCCGCGCAGCAAATCGGCGAGGGTCCAGATGTAGGCGGCGAGCTGGGATGTATTCGTGGACATTGCTTAGAAGGGTCAGGGGTGAGGGTCAAAGGGGGCCGACTATATCGCCGACGCTGGCGCGGGTACATGGTTCAGGCGTCGCCGTTTTCTGCGCTGCTGGGCCTGCAAGTGACGCGACGTCTGACCCCGTTGCTCCTCTCCCCCAAACCCAGAGAACTTGGTGGGCAAGAAAGCGGTTAATTGCCATGGGGATAATACGCTTGAGGGTGCTGGCGTTGCGTGACTCAGGGGACCATCTTCAGTGCCCTGAGCCGATTGCTCAGGTTCTGGCGATTCTTCAGTCCAAGCAGTCGCGCTGCGTGCGTCTTGTTGCCCGACGCCTGTTCCATCGCCCGCTCGATGTAGTGGCGGCTGATGGTCGCCAGCTCTTCGTCTAGGTCGAAGCCGTCCCCGATGGGCTTGTTTGCCACTTGCTCTCCCGCACGCCCGAGAAGTGCGGAACGGATGTCTGCTTCCGTTACCGTCGTCCCCTCGCTCCATACTGTCGCGCGCATGAGGGTGTTCTCCAGTTCGCGCACGTTCCCTGGCCATGAATGCTCAAGGAGGAGGCCCCGCGCCCGTGCGGAGAGTACCTTGCGCTGATAGCTGGGTTCTTCCTTTTCTGCGGCCAGGTTGGCCTTCTCCAACAGGCGGTCGATGAGCGGCGACAGGTCGCCTTGGCGATCTCGAAGCGGCGGAAGCCGCAGGACGGCAACGGCAAGTCTGTAGAACAGGTCCTCACGGAAGCGCCCGTGTCGATGCTCCTCGAAGAGGTCTCGGTTGGTTGCGGCGATCACTCGCACGTCAACCTCACGACTTTCGGTTTCACCCACCGGGGTGACCTGCTTCTCCTGGAGCACACGAAGAAGCTTCACCTGAGCGTCCAAGGGCAGCTCGCCGACTTCATCCAGGAATAGGGTCCCGCTGTTGGCGCTTCGGAAGGCCCCATCCTGAGCCTTATTGGCGCCGCTGAATGCGCCCGCCTTGTGGCCGAAGAGCAGAGACTCGACCAGGTTCGCGGGTAGCGCGCCACAGTTCACAGGGATGAACGGTTTTCCTCTTCTGGGACCCTCCTCGTGGATGGCTCGGGCTAACAGTTCCTTCCCAGTTCCGGACTCGCCCTCGATCAGCACGGAGACGCTCCGCGCTGTCAGCTTGCGAGCCCGGTCGATCACTTCCGCCATCGCTCTGCCTCGGTAGACGATGTCGCCAAACTC
>JAWKRF010000015.1:0-247896 GCA_041389745.1 Polyangiaceae bacterium | reverse complement strand
CCGTGGAGCACGCCCGCGCCGAGCAGCGCGACGAGCTGACGCCGGCGCTCGAACCAGCCTGCAGGTGGCTTGGCGCGGGTGGTGACCGAATCCATGGCTGCTGCCTAGGGTGCGCTGCTCTCGCCGTTCATTCGAGTCGGCTGCTCTTGGGGCAAACGAGTTGAGTCGCGGGACACCGAGGGACTAAGGTCCGAGCGTGTCGCGGGTCTTGGTTACTGGTGCAGCTGGGTTCATCGCATCCCACGTCGTCGATCGCCTCCTCGACCAGGGGCTGCGCGTGACTGGGTTGGACAACTTCGATCCCTACTACGATCCGCGGCAGAAGCGTCGGAACGTGCGGCGCGCGCTGGAGCACACCGACTACACGCTGATCGAGGGAGACGTCGCGGATGCGGAGACGCTCGAGCGGGCCTTCTGCGTGGAGCGTCCCGAGTGGGTGGTGCACTTGGCGGCGAAGGCCGGCGTTCGCTCCAGCGTAGAGGACCCGGGGAGCTACTTGCGCACCAACGAGGTCGGTGGTCTCAACGTGCTCGAGGCGTGCGTACGGCACGGCAACGTCCCGCTGTGTCTCGCCTCCACCTCATCGGTCTACGGAAACGACACCCCGACGCCTTTCAAGGAGTCCGCCACCGCAGCGCTTCCACTCTCGCCCTACGCCGCGACCAAACGCGCGAGTGAGCTGATGGCATACACGTTTCACTACTTGCACCGATTGCCGGTGGCGGTGCTGCGCTTCTTCACCGTCTATGGCCCCCGTGGCCGCCCTGACATGGCTGTCGCGAAGTTCAGCGAGGCGATGCTCACCGCGGGAACGATTCGCCTTCACGGAGAAGAGACCGCCAGGGACTTCACCTATGTCGACGACATCGTCGACGGTGTGCTCGGTGCCGCCGCTTGGCTCTGCCGAGAGCGGGGTTTCGACACCTTCAATCTAGGGCGCAGCGAGCCTGTGCGCGTGCGGCGCCTGATCGACTTGCTGTCCGCGGAGCTGGGCTCGAGCTGCGACGTCGTCCTTGGGCAGCTCGAGCCAAGTGAGAGCGAAGTGACCTCCGCTGATACCTCGCACGCCAACGGCGCATTTGGCTACGCACCGCGAGTGAGTCTCGAGGACGGGGTCAAGCGCTGGGTGGAGTGGTACCTGCGCAGCGACGAGTCACCGCGGGGCGGTCAAGGCTAGACCCCGCGCGTCCGCTGTTCCGATCAGCGGATCTTGAAGCGCCGGATCAGCTCGGCGTTGTGGCTCGTATCGGCCCCGCGCTTCATCAGCACGAACTCCCCGCGTGTTGCCACGAGCCCGTGGCTCTTCTTGACCTTGAGGATCTCCTTCAACCGCTCCGTCGTACGTTCCAGGTTCAGTTCGCGATCCGACACCAAGACGTACTCGCCCATCTGTTTCCCCCACTTCATGCGGATGGCATACATCTCTCGCCGCGTGGAAACATGCGGTCCGACGGACTCCGACGCCGACACGGTCGCGTCTGCGGGGATCATCTTCACCAGCTCCATCAGCTGTGCGTAGCGCTTCTGATCCTTGGCGGTGAACTCGAAATCGATGCGGGTGTAGCCACCACGGGTGGTGTTGCGCATCCAGAAGGCGCCGAAATTGTAGGTGAAGACCGCCATCAACAGGGCCATGGTGAGCCCGGCTGCAGACGCCCGCAGCTTCCCCTTCACCGACTCTCGGGCGATCGCTCCCAGCGCAATCGGAGCTGCCAGGAACAGGTATGGGCTCCAGTGCATCGAGTAGTGGAACAGCGGACTGACCGTCGGCTTGTAGCCAGTGGTCAGCAACGTGAACATCATGCCCGGGATGAAGATCGCCCAGAGATATGCGCGGCGTGCCGGGAGGAACGCCAGAGGCAGGAACATGTGCAACGTGAACTCGAGCTTCTGGCGCTCTATCAGCGTCACGATGACGTAGAGCGGGTTCGTCATCAGGGTCTTGAAGACGCTCCCGAAGCCCTTCTCTCCCGGAGGAAAGAGTCCGTCGTACATGCTGGGGAACCACCACTCCCCCTTGTCCTTCATCAACACGCCGCGCGTGAACACGAAGGCAAACAAGCCGAATGCCGCGAGTGAGAAGCCTGCCTTGGGTCGGTAGCCGCTCAGCGCGAAGCAGGTGCCTAGAATCGCCATTCCCACGCAGGTGTCATCGCGAATCAAGACCGCGGCGACCGCGGAGAGGGTGAACCAGACCCAGCGCCGTGTCTCCGCAGCCCAAACCGTCGCGACGATGAAGACCGGCGCGATGGTCGGGTACTTCATCTCGAAGAAGTTCGCGCCATGTACCGCAGGGAAACAAAGGAAGCCGATCGCGACGATCGCCGCGAGCCACTGCGGCACGCGCCTCCTGGCGAACAGGAACAGCGGGATCCCCGTCAATCCAACCAGGTAGGACTGGAGAACGAGCAGCGTCTCTGGGCTCGGCCTGATCGCGTAGATCGGGAGCAGCAGGTACTGGCCGAGCTTCACGTGAATCGCGAGGTAGTTCTTCGGGTTGTCGCCGAAGATCACCGGCGACTCGAAGAACTTCCCGTACAGCGCGTTGTAGAGCAGGTTGTTGTTGATCGAGAGGTCGAAGTTGTGCGTCTTCAGACTTCGGTGAGCGATCAGGCTGAAGTGAGAGAAGAAGGCTCCATACGCGATGGACGCAATCACGACGGCGACGAGCCAACCGTGGCGTCGCAGCAGTCGCGGGATGCGTTCTCCGAGCCAGGCCGCAGCGCGCTTGGGGCCGTCGCTGCCGTGGAGCAGCATGCGGAAGAAGACCACCTCCGCCCCGAGCAACAGGAAGACGCTGGCATAGAGCAGGTGATCCGAGCGCCCGGTCCAGCTGCGGTAGTCGAAGCAGAATGGCAACGGCGGCAGCAGGCCGATGGGGGCAAACCACCAGAGCCAGCGCTCGACGGAGACGACGCTCCGCTTGCGCCAGGCCGCCAGGAGCATGGCCACGGCGGTTGCAGCGATCGCGGCACCCGAGCTGCCCACCATGAGCTTGATGAGCTTCATGCGAGCCGCCTTGTCCATGGCGTTGCGCATGACGAAGCCGCGACCCGCCTCATCCAGCTTCAGGAAGTAGAGGGTTGCCGCGAGGGCCGCGCCCAGTCCCGCTGCCAGAGCCATGCTGCGCAGGAAGCTGGGGAACGCTCCACCGAAGAACTGCCCCGACATACCGAGGCGGGCGAACTCACCCCGGCGGTTCGGATCAGCCTCGTGCTTCGATCGGGGAGAGGGCGCGTCGACGAGGGCTCCACCCTCGATTGGCGCGGCGGCCATGCTCGACTCGGTCGGCGCAGCGGCGCCGTGCGGTGACTCGATACCAGCCTCTGACGCCTCCGCCGAAGGCTCTGGCTTCGGGGCGTCAGGAGTCGTCCGAGGGTCACTCTCGTGTGTCACGCGGGCGATCTACCATGCAAACCAGGGCACGACGCCAGTGCAACGTTTTGCGTCGAGAACGCGAGCGTATCGGCTGCTCCAGTGGCGCTCCGGACGGCACAGTCTGGCTCAGCCGTCGGAGGCGGTGGATGCACCAGCGGGCGCGGTCCTGGGCGTTCTGCGGCGGGAGAGCGGCGGGTCTCCAACCTCGGATTCGTGGTCGACCACGCGACGAATGACGTACGGAGGCCTGCCCTGGCTCGTCAGATAGATCAATAGCTCCGCGAGTAGCCCCATCACCAGGAACTGCACCCCCACCACCGTTAGCAGGACTCCGAGCGTGAGCAGGGGACGATGGCCAATGGACGCACCCATGATCCAGATCACGGCCAGGTACCCGCAGATCCCAACCCCGGCGATGGTCGAGAGCGTGCCCAAAGCTCCAAAGAAATGCGCTGGACGGCGCTCGTACTTCAGCAGGAAGTAGACCGTGAACAAGTCCATCAGGCCCCGGAAGAACCGGCCCCCACCGAACTTGCTGACCCCGTGCATGCGAGGGTGATGCAGCACGGCGATCTCGCCGATGCGGAATCGGCGCCAGTGCGCGAGCACGGGCACGAAGCGGTGGAGCTCTCCGTAGAGCTGAACGTTGTCGATCACGCTGCGGCGATAGGCCTTGAAGCCACAGTTGACGTCGTGCAGCGTGATTCCCGTGACACGGCGGACCATCGCGTTGAAGACCCGGCTGGGCAACACCTTCGTGATCGGGTCGTTGCGCTTTTTCTTGTAGCCGCTGACTAGGTCGAATCCCTTGTCGAGTTCCTCGAGGAAACGCGGGATCTCCTTCGGATCATCCTGGAGGTCGGCGTCCATGGTGAACACGACATCTCCCCGCACCCGACTGAACGCGGCTGCCAAGGCGGCGCTCTTGCCGAAGTTGCCCCGAAGCTGGATCAGCGTGACGTTCGAGTGCTTCTCGATCAGTTGTTCGACCTGCTTGACCGATCCGTCGGTGCTCCCGTCATCGACGAAGACGATCTCGAAGGCCTCGCTCAGCGTCTCGCCGGGGGTGAGGTCGAGGCAGGCCTCCAGGGACTGTGTGATCCCCTCGTAGAGCTCGGCCAGCGTGGCCTCTTCGTTCATGAAGGGGATGGCGAAGGAGATGCGAGGCGTCATAAGCGGTGGCGGCGCTGGAGAAGGAGCCGGTCGGACAAGCCAATTGGAGGCCGGGGTCCTAGCACGAGAGCGGCGTGAGGGGAAAACCGCTCAGGAGTCGCTGCTTCCGGCGACGAAATGCCAGTATTCTCGGCATTTCCATGTCCTCGACGCCAGGATCGCCGGGCGATCGGGGGCCGGACGATCCGGCGCTCGACCGCTCGTGTCTCCTCGACGGGGGCCGGCCACAGGGCTACACGACGCGCCGTGAGGCACCGATCTCGCATCCTCTGGACCCTCGCCGCGGTGACGATGACCGCGCTCGTGCTGTGGTGGATGCTAGACGCAAAGGTCATCGCCGAGCTGGGTAGCGCCGTGCGCCACGCGCGAGTCTGGAGACTCCTCATCGCGCTCTCGATGGTCCCGCTGATCCAGCTCGTGCGAGCCATGCGCTTCGACTTGATGCTGACCGGTCAGCTCCGCCGGCCGAGCTACGAGCTGTATCGTATCGGAGCGCTGCTGGTGTTCTTCAACTACGCGCTGCCGTTCCGCACCGGCGAGCTGAGCTTCCCATTGCTCGCCAAGCAGCGCTTGGGGATCGGGGTCGCGTCGAGCACCGGCGTGCTGGTGTTCACCCGGGTGCTGGACTTGGTGGCCGTCGTCGCGTTGGCGGCCGCGACGGGATCCGTGGTGCTCAGCATGGGGGTGGGCAGCTTGAGCCGCGGCGCTCTGGTCGTGGTGGCGGTGGGTGGTGGCCTGGTGATGCTGGCTATGCCCATCATGGGCCGCTTCACTCACGTCGGTGCGCTGCGCGCGCTGCGGCGCTTCCCCAAGGCGTCGGGCTTCATCGACAAGCTATTCGCCGGATTGCACAACCTGCGTACCGTACGGCAACAGGTTGGGTCTCTGGTCCTGACGCTCTTGGTCTGGGCGCTCCAGTTCGTGCTCTCCTACAACGCCGCATCCGCGGTGTCCGATCTCAGTCTACCCCAGATCATGTTCGCTCACTCGGCGGCCTCGCTGGCCTTCGCGCTGCCGATCAACGGGGTGGCCGGAGTCGGACCGACCCAGGCTGCCTGGGCGCTGGCGCTGGAGCGCACCGGTGAGTCGTTCGAGTTGGGAGTGACCACGGCGCTGATCTGGCACGCGGTCCCGGTGCTCGGCGCGGTGCTGCTCGCTGCAGTGGTCGCCAGCCCGCCACGACGCGCGTCGGAGCCCGCGGCCTCGGAGTCCAGCGGCGAGCTAGGCGACCCGGCTAGCCCTCGAGACCTCTAGGCGTCGAACCCCGAGCGCGGCGGCTGGTCGTCGTCTGCCTCCGCCGGCGCTCCAGGGCAGGTTCCAGCGCGAGCTGGAGCGCGACGCCGAAGCTCGCGATGAGGCAGGGGAGGAGCGCTCGGGTCTGCCACCAGCAGATGCCCAGCCCAAGCAAGAACACGTAAGGACGCAGCAAGGTGAACGGGCCCAGGATCACCACCGTCGCGATGGCTCTGCTGTCGTCCTTCGGGATCAGATACACGGCGAGCGCGAGCAAGACCAACAGCGAGTAGGGCGCATAGGCGAACAGCAGGTTCCTGGCGGCAAGGAGGAACAGCCTCCAGGCAGCCGTCGTGTCGGCGACCGTGCTGAGCGCAAGCACCGCGATCGAGGCGCTG
The DNA here is from genome assembly GCA_041389745.1 of Polyangiaceae bacterium. Taxonomy (GTDB): domain Bacteria; phylum Myxococcota_A; class Polyangia; order Polyangiales; family Polyangiaceae; genus JAHBVY01. The sequence continues at coordinate 241,714 of JAWKRF010000015.1, read as the reverse complement.
ATCGCCAGAACCAGCTGTCCCAGGAGGAAGCTCTGACGCATCGCCCGCAGATAGTAGCCCCGCTTGTGAATCGCCAGGCGACGGCCCGCGGCGACGCGAAAGCCGACCAGCCCACTGTCGAGGGTGGCCATCGCGTAGAGCAAGGCCGCGGGCCAGGCGTCCACCAGGTTCATGCGAACTCCTCGAACGAGCGCGCGCGCTCACCCATGCGGTCCATCCAGGCGTCCTTGTATTCCGTGCGGATCCCGACGACCGGGCGAACGATGCGCGTGATCGGCAACCAGCGAGAGGGCACGGCGTAGAGCGCCGTTTCGAGTTGGTGCCCCGGAGCTGCGTGGCCCCGAGCCGCCCGTCGCGCGGCTCCGAGCAGCGTTTCGTCGCTGTGGGCCCGGAGCGCCGAGAGCACGCCGTCGTGGCGGGCGATCGCCGTGCGCATCCGTGCGACGTGGAACAGCCAGGCTCCAAGCGGAGCGAGCCAGGTTGGGGCGATGTCGAAGTGGATGAATGCGAGCGTCTCCCTTCCGCACTGCTGTTCGAAGAAGGCCTCGAGATCAGGACCTCGGAAGTGGTGCACCACGCCCATGGAGAGGTAGATGTGTGCAGGCTCGCGCAGGCGAAAGGCGTTGCCGATCACGAAGTCGCAGCGGAGTCCTTCCGCGCGTTTCGCCTCGTTCGCGGCTTCGATCAGTGCGCGGTTGTAATCGCAACCGGTGAGGCTGACGCCTTCATCGAACCCCGCACATGCCGCCAACCAGCGGACTACGAACCCGGTGCCGCAGCCGACGTCCACGACGCGCAGGGCGTCGACGCCGCTGGCTACCAGCGCCTCCACCAGCGGCCGCAGCAGGTTCAGCAGTCGCTCGCCATGGAGGAACTCCTCGTGCAGGCGCTGCAGCTCCGTGTGGACCTCGACGAACAGGGCGTCGATCTCCGGCTCCTCGTAGTACCCAGCGGAATCGGCGGGCAGCTTGCGAGCGATGCGCGCCGCCTGCCGGTTGCCTGTTTGCTCGAAGAAGTCGACGACCACGTCGCGCCGGACCCTGCCGCGCTCGAGGGTGTCCGGGTCGTAGCGGATGAGCAGGTCCGTGATCTCTGGGCCGAACCGTTCCTCCGCTTCTTCCGCTGCCATTGCCGCGAGCCTAGCAGGCTGCTGAAAAACTGGTGTCTTCCAGCATGTGCGGTCCGTTGGATGCCGGTGTCAGTGACTGGTTCAGTAGGGGGTTCGGTCCTTGAGCCGCTGATGGAGGCGGTTGCACTCGCCCTCGCTCATGCCCTTCTGGCACAGCGCGATCGCCTTCTTCCCATTCTGGATGTAGACGATGTTGCCCTCGGAGCAGCGCGCGATCACCTGATTCGGCTTCTCGTCGACGCTGCACCCGTGGCTGCGCGCGGCGTTGGCGAACTCGCCGATGATCGAGGACTCGTTCGCCAGGCTCATCGTGATCGCCACGATGCCTTCACCACCTTGGGTGGGGGTGCTCCCGCCACCGTCCCCGCCGCCAGCGAGGTTCGCGCTGACTGTCAGCTTGAGCGCCAAGCCGGTCGAGGAGACGCTGCCACCTTCGTCGTTGCTCGACTTGATGTAGTGCGGGCCGATGCTGGCCATCAGCGTGTCCGAGTCGTTCTCGAACCACGCGTAGGTCGCGCCGATGAACAGGCTGAAGTTCTTGCCATCGTCGAAGCTTTGCTCGCTGCCGCCGCTCGGGGTGTAGGTCAGGCTCGAGCTGCCGAACAGCGCTTCGGCGGTGGCGCGCACCTTGGTGTCCTCGCTGAGCTCCAGCACGCTGACGTCGGCTCGGGCTCCGGGTGCGGCGCGGTTGATGTGCCCCTCACCCCCGTCGCTGTCTTCGATCAAGACGCGACCGAACTCACCACCCGCGGCGATGCGCACCGTCTGAGCAAACTCGATGTATGTCCCGACCGAGATCCCGAAGCCGAACTTGCTCTGCAGCTCGGGTCCGCCGCCGGCAGCCCCCTCGGGGGCGTCGTAGCTCGTGATCGGGTAGTAGCCGCCGTTCAGCTCCAGGAACATGCAACCTCCGAGGGAAGGAGCCAGCGCGCCGAGCAGCAGCAGGTTCGCCAGACTCAGAGCACGTGGTCTGCCTGGAATTGCTGCGCGGATTTGCTTCTCGGGCCGGGACCAGCGTGAGTCTGATTGGCGGGCTTGGCGTTGGGTGACGAGACGGTTCTTCACGAAGACCTCCAGATGTTGCTCTGAGGATCGGCGCGATGGCGGACGTTCACTATCCCCCGACTTGGGTAGATTGACGGGCAATGCGACTGGACAGCAGCAATGCGACTGGACAGCAGCAATGCGACTGGACAGCAGCAATGCGACTGGACAGGGACCGCGGCACGCCGAGCTACTCAGGAGTCGTGAGCACCCTTGCTCAGTCTCCGAGTTCCCCTTCGACCTTGCGCGGTACGGCTGCTCCTCACCCCCAGACCCGCTTTCGATCCTCTACCCGCGCAGAAACACGGGTCAGGTTGCATCCCATCGATGACTCCTCGACACTGCGTCTCCAGAGCAGGAGGGAGTGCGAGATGAGCAACGTGGAAATCGTGCAAGGGGTCTACGATGCGTTCGCGGCCGGCGATGTACCGAAGGTGCTCGCGGGCTTGCACCCGGAGATCCGCTGGGTGGAGAGCGCTGGCTACAAGTTTGGTGGGGTCTACGACGGGCCCCAGGCGGTGCTCGAGGGGGTGCTGGGGCCCACCGCGGGTTCCTTCGAGTCCTTCGCGGTGGAGATCACGCGCCTGATCGACGCCGGGGACACGGTGGTGATGCAGGGCCACTACGCGGCCAAGGGCAAGAACGGCAAGTCGGTGCGCGCAGCCGTGGTGCACGTGATGGGCCTGGTCGACGGCAAGATCAAGACGTTCGAGCAGTACGTGGACAGCGCGACCATCAATCCGCTGCTCGAGGGCTAGCTCACGGCAGCACCACGGGAGGAGGCAGCACGATGTGTCTGTTCACCAAGGCGGTGAGCCACGTCTCGTCGACGCACATCTTCGCGCGGCGTGAGGGGGCGCGGCAGTTGCTCGTCTACTCCATGGAGTTCGCCGCAACTGAAGAGCTGGCCATGGTGCTGCCGCTTCCGGTGCCGCCCGGAAGCGATGAGGACGCGGTAGACTTCATCGACCTCGGTGGCTACGCGGAGTTCTTCGCTGATCTGCGTGAGGCCTTTCCGTTGCTCTACTCCGCGGCGCAGAGCTCGGGTCCTGCGCCGCGGGGAGGTGGCGATCTCGCCGTGCCGTTGAAGGTGATCGGGGTCGGGCGCTTCGAAGCCTCCTTCGTTCCCAGCATGGGCGACTTCTCGCGGCTGGATCCGCGCTTCCAGCTGCCCGGCGACGTCACGCAGAAGCTGGCGCGCTACGCCGACTGGGGGTTCGCGGTGTTCAAGCTCAAGCCGAAGCCGAAGAAGCTCGGCCTGTTCGAGCCCGCCCCCGAGCGCATCCACCCGATGGCGTTCAGCTTTCCTCATCGCCATCCGGATCAGGTGTTCTTCCCCACGCTCCATGTCCACGACGGTCAGCTGACGGAGCGCGCGAACTTCGATCACCTGCTGATCGTGCAGCCGCCCGCAGCGCTGGCGTCGCAGCTCGACTGGTTCGCTTCGGACAGGATCCTGGGTGAGGTGATCGACGAAGGGCGGGCGCCCGGCGTGGTGGACGGCGCGGCGAAGGCGCAGCAACTCAGCCTGTTCGGCCCCCAGCAGAACCGCGACGTCGTCCTCGCGTTGCCGCGGGGCACCACTCCGGAGAGCCTGCGCCTGGAGCACGAGCTGTTCACCTTGCAGGCGCGGGTCGGCGCGCTCTTGAACCCGGCGCACGTAGCCTATCATCCGCGCTGGGAGCAGAGCGCCGAGCGCATGGCCGAGCTGTTGCCACGCCTGGCAGCGGCGTTCGAGGCCTTCCTGTCGCCGCGCAGTGAAGCGCTGGCGCTATGCGGCCGTGTCGCCGAGCTGCCGCGCTACTTCATGAACGGCAGGCTGCTGTTCAGCGGCACCAGCTACCTGGACGGTAGCCCGGGTGCTTCGGGGGACGCTGGGGTCGTGCGCTTCCAGCCGTTCAGCGATGGTATCGAGCCTCAGCACCTGTATCTCGGGTTCACGCGCGTTCCAGAGCAGGACGCGCTCAATCGCTTGGTGCAGGAGCTGAATCAGGTCGTCACCAGCGTCGTGAGCTAGCTACTCGAATGGTGTGAACACAGGCTGAGCAGCCCGTCGATGTCGCCAGGTATTGCGAGGCGCGGTGCGTGCATGGCCTCGAACCTACGCGGAGCGCCGCGAGCGGTTAGGGATCGGACACGATGGCGCACGAGTCCAGGCCTGGGAGGCCGTCCAGGCTCTGGAGGTTCTTCTCTTCCAGGTAGGCGCGAATGCCATCGGGTCCCTTGCGGTCTGCCCACTTGCTGAGCTGGTCGCGGTCGGAGACGAAGTCCATCAGCGGCACGCTGTAGCCGCAGCTGTCGGCGATGCGTAGCGCCTCGATGACGAGGATCGAGCGCTGGTTCGGGTAGCTCGGGAAGTGACCAGCTAGCTCCTCGAACTCGATTTCGTGGGGAAACACGGGGCGACCTCGACCGTGGACGCGCAGGATACGCGGCTTGCCTTCGAAGGCGAGCCACATCAAGCACACGCGGCCGTTCTCCCTCAGGTGCGCGATGGTCTCGACGCCGCTGCCGACCAGATCCAGGTAGGCGAGGCGCGTCGGACTCAAGATGCGCAGGCTGTCGTGTCCCTTGGGAGACACGTTCACGTGGCCGTCCGCAGCGAGGGGAGCGGTCGCGACGAAGAAGACATGTTGCGCGCGGATGAACTCGCAGAGCCCCTCGTCCAGCGCCTCGAAGATCTTGCCCATGACCCAGCCTACGCAGCATCCACGGCCGCCGCATGCTGCAAGGCCGCTAGAAATCACTGCAGAATCGCGGGATCGGGCGGGGGTGAGGCGAGTCGTGAGGCGCCTGGCGGCAGTGGACTGGCAACGCTCCCCGCCGGCTGATATACCCTGCGCCCGCTGAAAAGCGCTCGGCCGTGCCGGGAGCCCCCGTAGCTCAGAGGATAGAGCAGCGGTTTCCTAAACCGTTGGTCAGAGGTTCGACTCCTCTCGGGGGCGCAGCTGTTTTTGCCTGGTTTCGTGCGTAGTACTGCTCAGCCCTGCGGAGCGAGCTAGCCCGCGTAGTCCAGCACCAGGACGAAGCGCCCGTCGGTCGTGCGGTAGAGCTTGCGGGTCATGAAGTTTCCTTCGCCGTCTTCGAACTTCTCCTCGAGCAGCGGCTGCGGTTGCCCGACCTCGGGCATCACCTCGCGCAACTCGGGGCTGAACGCAGCTGGTGGCTTGCCGGTGTCGCCGCCCTTCCACTTCGGATCCATCGGCTTGAGCTTCGGCGAAGGCGCCGTGAAGCTCAGGACGTTGACGCCCGACATGAACGCCGCGAGCACGCAGCCGGCTTCACCTCGCGCGGCTCCGGCGACGTGACCCTCCACCAGCTCCTTCAAGTCCTGCTTGTCGAGCTCGCTCCAGAAGCGAGCCATGCTGGGATTCGAGGGGTGGCACCCGGGACTCGTCGGGCTCGCGCGGTCCGGCGGGTTACTGCTGGGGGCTACGCCGGCAGCTGCGGCGCTGCTGGTCGGTACGGACGCCGCGGCCTCAGCTGGCGCGGAACCCAGGGGCTGCACCTCGGGGGCTGACTCCCGCGAGCAAGCCAGCGAGGTGAGCACCAGGATGCTCGCGGCGACTGCGCAGCGGCTTGCGACGAGCACGGTTCCTCAGGGTAACGTCACGGTCAGGGTATATGGGACCTGGTCGCCCGCCAGCACGATGTAGTACTCGGTGCCCGCCTTCACCGAGACGTTCGCGGTGTCGCCTTCCCCGCAGCTGAGGTCGGACGTGGAGAGCTCGCAGTTGGCTTCGCGGACGGCGATCACGCGGCGTGCGCTGCTGATCCCGGTGAACTCGATGGTCATCGCGCCGGGCGATCCCGGCGTCACGCGGTAGACCGCCGAGCGCATGCCCTCACTGAACTCGCAGTCGGGCTGGATCAGCTCGGCGTTGTTGGCGAGGTTCCCTTCCACGCTGACGCTCGGCGGATCGCCGCTCAGCAGCAGCTCTTGCCCGGGGCAGTCATTGGGATCCCCGTCGCCGAGTCCGCCGCCACCCCCAGCGCCAGCCGCCGCGCCGCTCCCGCCGGAGCCGCCGCTTCCGGGGTCGCGACACTGCTCGCAGCTGCCGTAGCTGCCGCTACTCTGGCACGTCTGGACCCCCACCTGGGCGCCCGGGCACGCGCACTGCTTGGTCTCGCCCGCGGTACAGGTGCTGGCGGTGTTGGTCGAGGACGACGAGCAACCGACTGCCAGCGCGAGGATCACTCCGCCAAGGAAGGAACGAGGCATTCGTCGCCGAACTTATGGGACTCCTCTGCAACTGGCAAGCTCAGGGCAGGCGCCGGAGCCAAGCCTCGAAATCCGGGTCGTTTGCTCGGTGCAAGAGCTCCGGAAGCGGCACCTTCCGCATGAAGTGCCGCAAGACGGCTGCGTAGGTCGCGTAGCTTCCCTTACGTTGCTGCGGGGGCCGCGACTCGACGCTCTCCAGGGCGGCCAACGCGGCCCGGTTGGAGTCGAAGCGCTCGTCGAGTCCCAAACGTTGCCCGGAGCCCACGACCGCGAAGCCCTCGTAGAACCACACCGGGCCCATCTCCTCCGCGTTTCCGCGAAGAAGCGCAACGTGGAGAGCGTGCACCAGCTCGTGAGCGAGCAGCTGTTCCCATGCCTGTTCGTCTCCAGGGTACTCGGGGTGCAAGCGTCGGTACTCGATCGGGGACACCGCGAGCAAGTGGCCGCCTTCGATGGTCGCGGCCAGTCCGGTGACCGGAAGCTGGGTGCTGGCTGGCAATCCTTCCAGCTCGAGGACGCGGCGCCACAGCGCGGCCTGCGTCTCGAACACCTCGAAGTCGACGACCAGATCCTCCGCCTTGACTGACCAGTCGTACCTCGCGGCGAAGCGGTTCACGCGAGCGAACGCCAGATTCAGATCCGCTTCGTAGTCATCGCGCTGGGCTTCGAGCTTGGGGGGGAGAGAGAGCGGCGTGCCGAAGACGGGGACGCAGCCGTGGAGTGACGAGAGCAGCAACAACGGCAGGCCACGTCGGATGCAGTGTCTAAGCAAGGCGCCTCACCCCCGGATCCGAACACGGATCGCGGGTCGTTTGCGGAGCATTTTTCGCCGATTGTCCCGCGCGTGCGCTCGCACGGCACGTGCGCACACCGCACGCTCGGAGCTCCAGAAAAACCTAGAAATCCAGGCGAATCGCGCGTGTTCACGGCGGCACATGGCTTGCTCTGGCGGAGGCAACTCGCCCCGCCTGGTTTGGGGGTGAGGGAACCCCTACCTCTGACTGGAGCCTACTTGGATGAAGCGACCTAGCCGCAAGCCTCTGCCGACCCTCGCCCTCGCTGGACTCGCTGCAACAGCAGCGCTGACGATCTCTGGAGTCGCTTCCGCGGGAAACCTGACTCCGGTGCACTGGGTCAAGGACCCCCTCGTCCAGCCTCAGTACGTCCAGAATGGACTGCTGAAGGCCAACGCGCCCTTTCTCGGTATCCGCTCGCCGAAGGCCGGGGGCGGCTACACGCTGAACGCCATCTGCAAGGGCACCGACCGGCAGATCTATGCCGCCATCCCCAAGTACGAGAACAGCAAGTGGCGCGTGACCTGTCCCGCGAACGGCGAGGTCATCAACAACCCCACGTATTACACCACGGAATCGAAAGCGTACGCGCAGCAGCGCGGCAACATCAGCGCGCTGTCGGTCGAAGTGAAGATCGGCTACATGCATCGAGTCCTGTGCTACGGGGTGCTCCCCGATGGGCAGCGGCTGCCGGGCTACATGGACGCCACGCGTCAAGGGCAGCTACCGGACAAGTGCTACGTGAAGATCATGGGCCGCGGCGTTGGCCTGACGAACTGGGGCGTGTTCAAGTACAAGCACAACCCGAACCTGCCGAGCAGCAACGCGTGGTGGTCTCCCGGCAACATCAAGCCGGCCACCAGCGACCTGCCGCTCTACCTGCTGGGCAACCGCGGTAGCGAGTTCTGTCGTGGCAAGCCTCCGGGGCAGTCGCTGTACTACTTCCCTGGCGAGCTGGTGCGCGCCAACGGGAACTTCTTCTGTCGCATGACCACGTTGAACGGCTTCCAATCCGTGTCGAGCTTCCAGCTCTACTTCGTGCCCAGGAGCTCCGGTCCGCGCCTGAGCCCCAACTGGGCCGACGGTGACCATCAAGCCTGGTCACGCGGGTTGCGCGTCTCCGATGGATCCGAAGCCTACAAGCGCGTGTACAGGTGCCAGCAGTACACCACGAAGAAATTCGGCTTCGTGCGGGAGTCGGACAAGCGCTGTCGCGTTCCCGGTGTGAACTCGGCGGCAGCAGAGCAGAAGTTCAAGATCCTCTGGACGCACTGATTACCGAGCACTGGCTGGCCGTGTAGGCTAGTCGCATGCATCCGCACCTCGCCCCGGGAGACGAGTTCGCGGGCTTCGTGATCGAGCGCGCTGCCGGGGCGGGAGGCATGGGGGCCGTGTATCGCGCCGCGGCTCCCTCGGGAGCGGTCTGCGCTCTGAAGCTGACTCGGCTCTCGGGGGGGCCAGCGCGCGAACGATTTCGTGCGGAAGCAGAAGCCCTGCAGCGCGTGAACCACCCGGGAGTCGTGGGGCTCTCGACCCACGGCGTCTTGGACGACGTGGGGTGGCTCGCGCTGGAGTGGCTTGACGGAGTGGATCTTGCCCGTTACCTGCGTGAGGAGGGCGGTTCTCCCCGGGACGCCCTGGACTGGGGGCGCCAGCTGGCTGCTGCGCTCGTGGCCGTGCATGACGCTGGCCTGGTCCATCGTGATCTCAAGCCCAGCAACGTGCTGCGGCGGCCCGACGGTCAGCTGAAGCTCCTGGATTTCGGCATCGTCGGCGCGCTTGGCGTCGCTCCGCATCAAGGTCCAGCCGGCACTCCTGGCTACATGGCACCCGAACAGGCGAGGGGAGCCGCGGTCGACGCGCGAGCGGATCTGTTCGCCCTCGGGTGTGTGCTGTTCGAGGTCGCGACCGGGCGCGCTGCCTTCGCAGGGCAGCATCGGGTGGCGACCCTGGCGCGCGTGGTGCTCGACGACGTTCCCCGCGCGCGGGAGCTGCGGGCGGATGTCCCCCCGGTCCTGGATGAGGCCATCGCGCGCTTGCTCGAGAAGCGCGCCGGCGACCGTCCCGCGAGCGCGCGCGAGCTGCTCGAGGTTCTGGAAGGTCAGGCGCTCCCCGGCGCCGGTCCTCGCAGGATCCGCGAGGATTCGCTGCGTGATGGAGGCGAGCTCCAGCTGGTCAGTGTGGTGGTGGTGTCGTCCTCTCAGGGTGACGCCACGCTCACGCAGCTCGACGCCGATCCCCGAGGCGTCGAGCGCATCGCGGATCGAGCTGGCGCCCGCCTGGAGGTGCTCGCGGACGGGACTCAGCTCTTGTGCGTCTCGGGTTCGGGGGAGGCGAGCGACTGCGTGCGTCGCGCCGCGGAGTGCGCACTGGAGCTGCACGCTAGCTCTCCCGACTCGCTCGTCTCCCTGGCCACGGGGCGCGCCGACGTGTCGAAGCGTTGGCCGGTCGGCGAAGCGGTGGACGCCGCTGTCGCGCAGCTCTCGAGCAGCGCGCCGGGTCAGCCGATCCTGGACGAGTTGAGCACCCGGCTCTTGCGGGGCCGTGCGGTGCTCGACTCGAGCGGTGGTCGCCTGCTCGGGTTGCGAGACCGCGGCGATGCTGCGAGGAAGGCGTTCGGACGCGACGAGCTGCTCGACTCGTGCCTGAGCCGCTTGACGGCGGAAGCGCGGATCCTGGTGCGAGGGCCAGCCGGGATCGGTAAATCGCACCTCGCCCGTCTGCTCGAGGAGCGTCTGCGGTCACTGGGGCGTCGCAGTCACTCGGCACGCGCGTCCGAGCTCTCCCGTGCGGTCCCCTATGCGCTGGTGCGGCGGCTACTGCTGGAAGCATTCAGGGGCGCGGGACCTCCCCTCGAGTCGCTACGTCGTCAGTTTGGTGAAGCAGGCAGTCGAGACGCCGAGATCCACGTCGCCGCGCTCGGATCGTGCCTCGGAGAGCCGAGCGAGCACCCCGCGCTGAAGGCCGCGCAGCGTGACCCCGGGCGGCTCGAAGAGGTGCTGGCGGAGGCGTGGGGCGCCTGGCTGCGCCTCGAGGCGGATCGCGCACCGCTGGCGCTCTTCGTGGATGACGCTCAGTGGTGCGACGCCGCCTCCCTGAGCCTGCTCACGGCGGCGACCCCCGAGAGCGTCTGCGTGATCTGGCTCGCTCGACCCGGGTCGTCGATCGAGGCGTCGCTGGCGGCGATCGACGTCCCGCCTCTGGATGCTGGATCTGCGTTGGCGCTCGCGGGTTCGCTGCTCGACGCACCGCTCGAGGAGCTCGGTCGGTTGGTGGAGCAAGCGGAAGGCAACCCGCTGTTCCTCGAGGAGCTGGCGCGAGCCCGGGCCGAAGGGGACTCGACGCAGTCGGCCACCACCGTGCTCGCGATGCTACAGGCGCGCTTTGGCGCGCTCCCGCCACCCGATCGTCAGATCCTGCGCGCCGCCTCGGTGTTTGGTCGCGACTTTGCCCGGGATGCCTTGCCTCAGCTCTTGGACACCAGCGTCGTCGCCGAGCTGGACCAGCGGCTGTGCGCGCTGCGCCAGCGTCGGGTGATCGCGACATCGTCCCAGCCTGGCGCCCGAGAACTCGAGTTTGCTCACGACCTCTGGCGCGAGGCGGCCTATGCGTCGTTCACTGCCTCCGAGCGTCAACGCGGGCACCGCTTGGTTGCTAAATTCCTTGAGGAAACTAAAGGCGCCGCACCCGGCATACTCGCCTTGCATTTCGACCTGGGGGGACGGCCGGAGTCTGCCAGTCGCTGGTGGGTCCGCGCTGCCGAGGCGTCGGTGCTGGCGAGCGATCACACGGGTGCCCGTGCGCACCTGCGCCGCGCGGGGCGACCGCCAGTCCCCGATCGCGCGCTCGCGGCTTGGGTCGAGGCCGAGCTCGAGCTCTGGGCGGGACGTATGAGCGCGGCCCGGGACGCGGCGCAGCGCGCACTCGCCGGTGAGTTGCCCGAGGAGACGCGCCGCCGCGCCCTCGCGCTGACGATTCAGGCCGCTGGCAGGCTGGGCGACCTGGAGGCGCTCCGTCGAGCCGACGATGCTCGTCGCGAGGATCCTTGGCTCTCTTGCCAGCTGGCGCGGGAGTTCGTGCGTCTCGGCGACTTGCCGGCGGCCGATGCGCTGCTCGAACGCCTCTCGGCGACTGCGCTGGATCTGGACGTGCGAGCGGAGCTTTCGAGCTTGCGCGCCGCCAGATCTCTGAGCGCGGGAGATCTCGCGGCGCAGCTCGAGCACTGGCGCGAGGGGCTCGACCTCTACGAGCAACTCGGCATGCGCAACGCCGCCTGCGCGACCCGGGGAGAGATCGGCTTCTGTCTGTCATTGCTGGGCGACTTCGCCGCCGCGGACGCGTTCATCGGCGCGGCGCTCGCGGAAGCCGAGGCTCACGGCTACCAGCACGTGCGCGCCTGGTTGCTCTGCATCTGGGGTCCAGTGCTTGGTGAGCTGGGGCAGCTCGAGCGCGCCATTGAGGTCGAGCAGGCCGCCCTGCAGGCGTTCGCTTCGGCGGACGACCCGCGGCTCAGCGGCGCGTGCTGGGCCTACCTGTCCCTGCTGCGGGTGAAGGCGGAGGAGTGCCTGCCGGCGCGGTTTGCGGCGGATCGTGCGATGGAGCAGCTCGAGGCCTATCCGCCGCTGTTCGGTCTCGCTCTGGCGGCGCTCGGGAGGGCTGCTCTGGCGATGAGAGAGCTGCCAACGGTGGCCGATGTCTTGTCGCGAGCGGCGAAGCTGTTCGAGGCCGAGACGGAGTTCGAAGAGGGCCGCGCGCTGCTGCAGCTCGTACGCTGCGAGCTGTGTGAGGCGCTGGGCAGAGGCGAAGAGGCGCGACGCATCGCACGCACGGAGGCGCGCGAACTCGAGCGACGCGCGCGGGCCATTGCAGATCTCGCAGCGCGCGCTCGGTTCCTCGAGGAGGTGACCGAGCACCGCGGACTGCTGGAGCGCGCCGGGCGCAGGCTCAAGCGTCGACGTTCAGGCGCTTCATCAGTCGATACAGGGCGAAGCGACTACTGAGCCCAAGCTGACGCGCGGCTTCGGTCTTGTTACCCCGCGTCGCGGAGAGCACCGCCTGGAGCCTGGTTGCGTCGATTTCGTCGCTCGCCACCTCCCCGGCTGCTCCTCCTTCCCCGGCGCCGTCCAGGCGCTGCTCGACCCCCTCGCTCAAGTCCAGCTCGTCGCCCGCAGCGTCGGCCATCGCTTGCCAGAGCAGGGCATCCAGCTCCCGCACGTGGAGTTGATACGTGTGCCGTACCAGGCGCTCCATCAGCGCCGCGCTGACGTAGAACTCGGCGCCTCGGCTGGTGTCTCGCACGAAGCGCTGGACCAGGAGCGGTGAGCGTTTCGCCGCACGCGCGACGAGCTCCCGGGCGAGCAACGGGATGTCTTCGCGATGGGCGTTCAGATCCGGGGTCTCGATTGACAGCTTCAGTCGCGCGAATAGATCGTGCTTCAGCTCGCTCGGCTCGCGATTCGTGGCGGCGACGAGGCGCACGTCCACACGGCGCACGTGGTCGTCCCCGAGGCGCTGGTACTCTCCAGAGTCCAGGAAGCGCAGCAACTGAGCCTGCAGGTCGGGCGGGAGCTCCCCCAGCTCGTCCAGGAAAAGCGTCGACCCGTCGGCTTCGCCGACCAGCCCGGCTCGCTCCGGGGTGCCTGCGTTGGGGTAATCCCTGCGGTTACCGAAGAGCTCTGCGGCTGCAATTCCGCTGGGAATGGTCGCGGCGTTGCGTGAGATCAGTCTGGCGCTGCGCCGCTCGGACAGCTCGTGCAGTGCGGCGGCGACCAGCTCCTTGCCGGTTCCGCTCGGACCGTGGACCAGGACGTGTTCGTCGGCCAGCGCGCAGAAGGCGACGCGATCACGCAGCGCCCACACGGCGCTGCTCTCCCCAATCAAACCCAACCCATCGACGCGACCGAACTCTCCCAGCGCACGCTCGGGAAAGAAGCGCAGGTTTGGCAGCGACGGGCTCCTGGACACGCACGCGAGCAGCACCTGATGGTCGAGCCGCAGGGTGTCGCCTGGCTCCAGCTCGGCGTTGCGGATCTCTGCGCCGTTCTTGCGGGTCAGGCAGCGCCCGATGCTCTCGACTCGGAGGCGATCGCCCTCGCGCAACACGCGCAGCTGATCCCGGGAGATCCCCTTGCCCTGCAGCGGTGCGGGGTCACTCGGAGCGCTCGGATGCAGCGGCGCGAAGTCGAGTCGGAGCTGGCCAGGGTCGCCGGAGCCTCGCCCCAGCACACCGGGCTCGCCGTTGGGTGGGGGGAACGCCACCTCGCCAACGCGATGCGGTTCACTGCGAGACCAACACACCACGAGAGCGGGCCCCGCTCCGACGTCCCTGGCGGTCGATTCCGGTCCGACATTGGTGACCGTGGTCGCATCTTCTCGACGCGAGGACGGTGGGCCAGGCACGCGAGGAGCCTAGCAGGCGTGCCCACTGGAGCCAATCGCTGATGAGCGTTTCTGGCCTTCTGGAACGATGCCGCGAGGAAAAAAGAGTGAACGCCTCGGTCAAGGCTCGCTGTTATTCGATGGTAGTCGCGGCGAGGGTTGGATACGGTGGACTGCATGAGGGCAGGGTTCGTGCTGGCAGGATTGCTCGTCGCCTGCGGTTCCAGCTCGAGCGGCGGGGGAGGCTTCGACGGTGGCGCTGGCAGCGCAGGCAGCAGTTCGGCGGGAGCTGCCGGCGCGAGCGGCACGAGTGCTGCGGGGCAGGGCGGAGGAGCCGGCGTTCCTGGCGGTCAGGGTGGCGGCGGGGCGGGTGGTGCTGGCGGGCGGGGCTTGAACCTGGGGCCGGACGATCTGGCGTGTGAGACGGTTGGGGGCGCCGGGAACTGCGTCTCGTGCTGCAGTACGGTCCATGCAGCTTGGGAGGCAGTGGCGCCGGTGACTCGCGCCTGCATTTGCAGCGCCGCGACGTCGTGCTCAGCGGACTGTCCAAGCTACTGCGTGGGGGAGTCCGATGACGTCGCTTGCTACGCGTGCATCTTCCCCGAGCTGCGCCCGGATGGCGCCTGCTACGCATCGACGCGTGACGCCTGCGCGGGCGATCTCGATTGCGTCCGCTACGTCGACTGCCGCGCGAACTGCATCCAGGTGCTCGGCAACACGCCCTGAGGACTGGCGCCGGCCGAGTCAGTCCCAGGTGCCGCCGACGGCTCGCCCAGCGCTGAACCGGACCTCGAATCTTGCGCCCGATGGCAGCACGAAGAGCCAGCCTCCCGTGCGCTGACCGTCAGCGTAGCTCCCACGTTCGCGCAGATCTCCGGTCGCGTAGCGGTCCTCTGCTGGACCCTCTCGACGACCTGCGCGGTACGTCTCGAAGCCTGCCGGTTTCCCCGTCTCCAGGTAGCGACGTGTCCGACCCTCGAGCACGCCCGCGCGGTAGGTCGCCTGGCTCACCAGCTTGCCATCACTGTAGGTCTCGAGGGTGCCATCGAGCAGGCCGGCTCGGTAGGGCTCGACGCGCTGCTTTCGGCCCTCGCCGTCGTACACCGTGAACCTTCCAGTTCCCTGCGGATCGAGATCGCAGCGCTGGATGACGCGTCCCTGTTCGTCTTCCAGCTGCCATTTCCCCCAGGGACGCCCCCGGCGGTACTCGCGACGCCGTAGCACCTCGCCCAGGCCGTCCAGCACCAGAAACGGTCCATCGAGTCGGCCTCGGGAGAACATCGCCCGCTCTTCACCCTCCTCGAGAATGCGCACCCAGAGGCCCTCTTCCAGGCCTTCTTCCTTCGTTCCGCGCTGGCTGACTTCCCCGTCTTGCAGGACCTCGTAGTCGCCCTCTGGCTGCCCCAGCACCACCACCGAGCGCCGCACGTAGTCCGAGTCCGCTGCGCGGAACTCCTCGATGCCGTGGGGCAGCCCGCGTCGTGTTGGGACGACTCTGATGTCGCCGCCCTCCTCGCGTAGACTGAGCCGACCTCGCGCTGGCGCGCCGTGCTTCATCTGGATCCACTCGACCTCGCGCTGACCGGGAGCGTAGAAATGCCAGGTGCCGCTGGGGGCGCCGTGCTGGAAGCGCTGGATGGTGCGGCGTTCGCCGCTGGGGCGTTGCGCGATGACCTCTCCATCGAGTCGCCCGGCGCTGAAGTGACCCGATACCCAGACGCCGCCCTGCTCGTGATAGGTAGCGAAGGGGCCATCCCGCGCGTCTCGATGAAACGCCCCGCGCTCGAACACGGCGCCGCTCGGGTAGAAGCTCACGAACGGCCCCTCGCGCAGCGCACCCGCACGGCATTCGACGCGCTCCGGGCTGCCGTGCCGGGTGGAGCCCGCTGGACACTCGATGTCCCGCGCCGGGGCCTCCAGGGGCTCGCTGCGCACGCACAGAGCGTGGGCCTTGCTCTGTGAAGAGTCGAGCACCCCGATCGGCGTCGCCGCGTAGTCGCACATGCGAACGCCAAGCGCGTACTTTCCGTCCGGGCTTGGCCCGGCGAGCCAGACCTTGCGCACGTCGTTGGCCTCGCTCCAGTCGTAGAGAGGCGCGGGGCAGCGGCTCATCAGGGAGAGGGCTTCGCTCTGATTGGGCAAGCGCCAGTCGGAGTGTCCGCCCGCTCGACGCGACTCGCAGCGGCGCCGAGCGAGATCCTGGGTTCGCTGGTGGGGTCCGTCGGGTAGTAGCCACACGAGTCCGGATATCGGGTCGTGGAGTAGATTCGTATCCGCGCGAAACTGAGAAAGAGCGACGCTGCGCCGCTGGCTCGAGTCGCGCACGCAGCGGACTCGATACGGGCCGTAGGGACCTGGCGAGTCGTAGTGGGTGGACGCCACCTCGCCGGTGCCTGCGAGCCCGACGTAGAAGCCATCGTCGTCCGTGCGCGTCCACCACACGCTGTGTGTTGCGTTGCCGAACAGGTCGGGCCGCAACCAGCGCGGCCCCGTGACGGCCTTCACGCTCGGGTCGAGGAACAGCGTCTGCAGCTCACGAGCGGTGGGCAAGCGCCAGTCGCGGTGCCCTGCGGTGCTGGCTGCCTCGCAGGCCCAGCCCGCCTGGAAGAGATGCAATGGTGCCGCTAGCGCCTCGCGCTGCCAGGTGATGCCTTGAGCATGATCGAGGATCTCGGGGCCCCGCACCTCGAAGCGCGCGCCCTTGCCAAGTTGCCGCGCGGATTCTGGTGTGCCTGGCAGAGGTAGCCATGGAAGGAGCTCGTCCTGCTCGCCCTCGGCGTCGTGGCGGGGCAGTGGGAGCGAGCGCATCAACGTCGGCAAGCGGTCGAGATCGGCGATTGCCAAGACCCTCGGATAGCGCTGCCAGGGGTAGGGCTCGGCGTCCGAGGCGGGGCTGAGCTGCGCACTGGTCAGGCTCAGCGCCACCCGATCCCCGGCCGCGACCTGGGTCAGACCGAAGCTCGTCGAGTGCCGCTTCCTGCAACCCGAAGGAGCCTCCCCCGTGCTGCTCCGTGCCCCGAGTGGAAGCGAGAGCAACGCTCGTGTCTCGTGATCGGGAACCTCACTCGTTCCGTGAGGCAGCGAACCCGTCAGGTAGACCTCGTCGATCACGCGCAGCTCGACCAGCCGCTCGCACTCCGTCTGGCGCTCGCGCATGCCGACCACCACTCCGACCAGGCCCGAGCGCGCGTCGGCCTGAACGCTGGCTTCCGCCGCGCGAGCTCCAGTCAGCGCAACCCGCGTCGGCGACCGCTTCGGATCGGGGGGAGGGGGGGCGCTGAGCGAGTCCTCCGGGTCTGTGTCCTCCGTGGCAACGCTCGCGGGGGGCTTGGTCAGCCGGGGTCGCGGAGCTTTCGTCGGTCGACAACCGACACAGCACGCGAGCAATGACCCAGCGGCGATCCCGCGCCCCGCCGCGCTCAGCAGTCGCGTCATCATGACTCAAGGCAGCGCGCCAAGCTCGCCTTCGGGGTCGGCGAAGATGCGGCTGATCGTCCTGCTCATCTTGGATGCATGCATGCCGTCCAGCACCCGGTGGTCGAACGTGGCGAAGGCTCGCAGCACCTTGCCCGGTACGATCTCACCCCCCTCCACGACCGGTTCGTCCGAGATCGCACCCAGCGCGATCAGCAGTGGGACCCTGCTGTACGGTACCAGGGGGACGTACGCTTCCTTCAGGCCGAGGCTGCCGATGTTGGTCACCATGGCGGAGCCGAACGGATCCTTTGGAATTCCAGCCCAGCGTAGGTCGAGGTTCGCGACGAAGGACAACCAACCCATCAGATCGAGGGCGGGGTTCAGCATGAAAGCGGGCAACTTCTTGAACAGCTGGCGCGAGCCCTCGAGGTTCTTGTCCTGGCGCTGCCGCACGCGCTCGACCTTCGCCTCGAACTCCTCCACGATCTCGAGCAGGGTCTTCTCGTGAGCATCGAAGACCGTGGCTCCGCTGAGGTCGATCTCCCCGCTCTCGGCGTCCTCCATCGCGACCTGGAAGAACACCCCGATGTCATCGCGCAGGTAGATGTGATTGAAGCGCAAGATGGCGTTGGCGTCCGGCATCTCGGAGAGCGTGATGGCCACCGCTTTGGCCATGACGTGGGACAAGGTCAGGTGCTTGCCAGTGCGCTCGCGAAAGGCCTCCACGTAGCCCAGTATCTTTTCCGCGCGGAGCTCAAGCGTGCCGTAGACGCTGGGGTCGTACGCGTTGCGCCAGGTGCCGATGGCGATGCGGCGGAACGACGAGAGGCTCGGCTTGCGCTTCAGGGACAGGTTGGGCACTTCCGACGAGGGTATCTCCGGGCTGCCGATTGGTCGAGACGCCTGGTGAGATATCCGCGCCCGATCGTCGTCGATCGCCTCGCGGCGCAAAGCTCACTACGCAAGCAGCCTCGCCGCAGCGGCCAGAGCACCGAAGGGGACGGATGCGAGCAAGACGGCGGCGGAGGCTGCGACGAGCAGGGTGTTGGCGACGGGGCGGTCTCGCAAGAGCGCCGCCCACTCGGCGCCCAGCGAAGGCACCCCATCGGCGTCTCGGGTGCCTTCTACACGTTCCCACACCCCGGACTCCAGTTCCCTCAAGCGTTCGGGGGTGGGGGTGAGGGTATCGAACCAGTGCGCCGTTCGTTCTTCGTTCATCACTTCAGGTCCTCCTCGCTGAATCCCAGGCTCTCCAGCCTCGATTTCAGGTACTCTCGCTGTCGCTGAGTTACCTTGCGGATATTGGATGGGGTGACGCCGCACTCGTCGGCGACTTCGTCTGCCGTCAGCTCGCCGCCGTAGCGCAAGGTGACGATCCAGCGATCTCGCTCCGGTAGCTCAGCGAGCACGAGGAGCAGGGCCGCCCGCAGGTCCAGGCTGGCGTCGCTGGCGGAGACGCTCTCTCCCTCCAGCACCTCGGGGGCCAAGGGGGTGAGTCGGCCCAGCTTGCGGCGCTGGTTGAAGAAGGCATTGCGCGCGATGGTCATCAACCAGGAGACGAAGCGCGCCTCATCCCGCGGGGAGTAGCTCGCCAGCTTGTTGAAGGCGCGCACGAAGGTGTCCTGGAGCAGCTCCTCGGCGTCTGCTTCCGACCTCGTGAGGCCGCGCAAGACGCGGAAGACGCTTGGCGCGAGGCGCCGATACAGCTCGCCGCGCGCCTGTTGATCACCGGCCTGGGCGCGCTCGACGAGCGCTTGGATGCGGGTCTCGTCCGCGGCTTCCCCCGCCGCAGGGAAGCCCGAGGCGGGCGAGGCGAGAAGTGCGAAGAGCGCGTACACTTCACTTCCGTGGGGTCACGCTTGCTCGACGCGCTCGGCGAGGTAGAGATGCGTCCAGAGACTCGAGCGGAAGGTGCCGACGGCGCCGGACACGCTCACCGCGATGGGCAGCATCAGCAGCGCGCCGGTCACCACCGCGGGCACCAGGCCGACTCCAAGGTACAGGGCCAGGCCCAAGCCCAGGACCGGCAACGCGAAGACCAGGCCCACGATGCTCCCGACGCTCGAGCCCAGGGCTTGAGCGACGAGGAGCCACAGCGACGTCACGATGCGTCCCGCGAGGAAGCGTCGCGCCGTGCGGATGGCGGCGGCGATCGTCTGGTTCTCCAGGACCACGGCGCGCAGGGCGTAGGTGCTCAGCAACTGGATGGTCAAGAGCAGCGGGATGCTCGCGACGCCCAGCAGCGCGCTCGCGATGCCCGCGGCCAGCAGCGAGCCCCCGAGCAGCGCCGCGAGCGCCAGGGGCGCACCGATCACCGCGACGCAGAGCAGGAACGCCAGCAAGGTCAGCAGCTTGACGCCGGCCACTCGCGGGGCGAAGCGAAATCCCGTGCGGAAACCAATGCCGACGGAAGTGCGGCCTCCGTCCCGGCTGTGAGCGGCGCCGTGAATCAATGCGCCCTCACTGACCAGGTGCAGTGCCAGAGCGATCAGGCCCAGCACGCTCGCGGCGACGATCGCATACAGCACCCACTCGGGCGCGGAGTCCGCAGGGCCCTTGATGTTCACGCCCCCGGCTCCAGCGGCGAACAGCCCGAACAGCCACAGCTGACGCTGGGTCCTGGCGGTCTCGTAGGCCTGGCGGACGATGGTCCAGCTACGGTACTCCTTCGGCGTGTTCATCGCGTGCTCCTTGTACGTCGGGCGTGAGCGGGTCGATACCGCTCGCCCGTTTCAGTAGGGGTTTGCGCGTACAACCCGGCAGTCCGCAGCCGCGTGACACGAAAATCTGGAATTGTTCGCGGCTCCGGGAGTCGCCCACCCGATGCCAGCGCGGAGGCGCCGAGACTCAGCCGGGATCGCAGGCCCTGGGCATCGTCGCGGAGCAGAACCCCGTTGCGACGCAGGCGATGGAGTTCTCGTCCGCGGCCACCGTCGAGCCACACGTGCAACGATCGTTCTCGCACGTCTCGTTGACGCCGCAGCAGATCGAGTTCGGGCCGCACGCCGTCGAGACGCACACGCACTGATTCGTCGGGCCGTCGCAGCGCCGAAAGAAGCTGTTGCAGGCGGGGCCCTTGTCGTTGGACTCGGCGCCGCAGGTGCACGCGTTGTCCTCGCAGGTCTCCTCGGCGCCGCAGGCGTGGCCAAAGCCGCTCGACAGCACCCCACACCGGCATTGCTCTTGGGCGTCGCAGAGCTCTCCTGCACCGCAAACCGGGGCCCCTGCCTTCTGCTGTCCACCACACTTGCAGATCCCAACGCCGCTGGAGGTGTCGCAGACTTCGCCCTGACCACAGCAAGCGCCCATACATTCCACGGGGCATCCAGCGTTGCCGCTGCCTCCAGCGCCGCCTGAGCTGCCTCCGGCTCCTCCGCCGCCCGCGGTCCCTCCGCTGCCGGCGGTTCCTCCGCTGCCGGCGGTTCCTCCGCTGCCGGCGGTTCCTCCGCTGCAGTCACAGGCGAGATAACGCTCGCCGTCGTTGGCGCAGGTCTGGACGCCTTGGGCCCCCTCGTCGCACGCGCAGGCACGCCGGTCCCCTGGATTGCAGGCGCTCTCGACCGTCGATGTGCTGGAACAGCCCCACACCACGGCAAGCGCCGCCAGTCCCACCCAAGATGCTCGCAATCGCCCCATCGCCTCCCCGTTACGCTCGAGTCCGCCGATCGGATCGCAGGATATCCGGGCGCCGCTCAGGATGCCATCAACGCGACACGCGGCGGCTCGAGACTGGCTCGTCGCTCGAAGCTGTCCGCGCAGGCCGCGTGCCAGCCGCGCTCATAGCCTTCTGGAAAATCCCCACGGAGGAAGGCGCCCGGGGCGCAGAACTCGAAGATCTCGTCGTAGCTCTCGACGCGAGTGGTCGTCACCCGGCGCTGGATGTGCCAGGGCCTCAGCTGCGACGGGTGTTCCAGGCCGGTGGCTCCCAGGAGCTCCTGGAATGCGTGCAGCGTGTTGCGCTGGAAGTTGGCGACGCGCTCCGCCTTGTCACTCACCACCAGACCACGGATCAGCCGTGGGTCTTGAGTGGCGATCCCCGTGGGACAGTCGTTGCTGTTACAGCGGCGCGCCTGGATGCAGCCGAGCGCGAACATCATGCCGCGAGCCGAGTACACCAGGTCGGCGCCCAGCGCGAGCTTGTGCGCGATGTCGAAGCCAGTGATGATCCTCCCGGAAGCGATGATCTTGACCTGATGGCGAACGCCGATGCCCGTCAGCGTGTTGTGCACCAGGATCAAAGCGTCGACGAGCGGGGTCCCGACGACGTTCGAGAACTCCAAGGGGGCTGCGCCCGTACCGCCTTCGGCGCCGTCGACCGTTATGAAGTCCGGCACGATGCCGGTCTCGAGCATGGCCTTGGCGATGGCGAAGAACTCCACGGGACGCCCGATGCAGAGCTTGAAGCCGACGGGCTTTCCGCCGCTCAGCTCACGCAGGCGGTCGACGAAGCGCAGTAGCCCGGTCGGCGTACGAAACGCGGTGTGGGATGGGGGGGAGAGGACATCCTGACCGAGCGGTACGCCCCGGATGTCGGCGATCTTCCGCGTCAGCTTGCTCGCAGGAAGGATCCCGCCGTGCCCGGGCTTGGCGCCCTGGCTCAGCTTGATCTCGATCATCTTCACGGCAGGGCGCTGCGCGTTCTCGCAGAACCGATCGGGACAGAAGTTGCCTGCGGCATCGCGCGCTCCGAAGTATCCCGTCCCGAGCTGCCAGATCAGATCGCAACCCGCCTCGAGATGATACGGACTGAGGCCGCCCTCTCCGGTGTTGTGGGCAAACGACCCGAGCTTGGCCCCGCGGCCCAGCGCGCGGATCGCGGCATCGCTCAAGGCCCCGTAGCTCATGGCTCCGACGTTGAGCAACGCCGCGGAGTAGGGCCTGGTGCAGGCGTCGGAGCCGATCCGCACGCGGTGGGGTACCGCTGGCAACGAACGCGCGAGCAACGAGTGGTTGATCCACTCGTATCCCTCGGCATAGACGTCACGCTGGGTACCGAACGGCAGCGTATCGGTGGTGTTCTTCGCGCGCTGATACACCAAGGATCGCTGCTCACGGCTGAACGGCGTGCCATCGGTGTTCGACTCGATGAAATACTGATTGATTTCTGGGCGGATTTTTTCGAGCAGGTAGCGCCCGTGGCCCAGCAAGGGGAAGTTGCGCCGGATGGCGTGGGGTCGCTGGAGCATGTCCGCGACGCCGAGCAAGACCACGGGGCAGAGCACTGCGAACCCCGCGTAGGCCAGCGGCCAGACTTGGGCGAGCCCGATCAGGCCGGCGGTGAGGGAGCAGCTGACGACGATGAAGAGGTTTCGGAGCGACATGGTCTGGCCTGCGCCGGTGCGGCTCACGCTTGGAGCAGGGCGCCGAACCACTGATCGGGCACTTGATGTGGGCCTTGAGGCACTCTCGTGCGACGCAGCGCGCTAGATTGACTCTCCCGGAAGCTCGGCCCAGAGTCTGGGACATGGTGGGGTCCGAGGACGATCGAGAGTCGACGTTCTCCGGCCACGCCGGGCGCGTGCTCGCTAGCGCCCCGTTGCCGCTGTTCGGGATCGCGCTGTTCGGCGCGTTGGGGCCCTTCACCGAGCTCTGGAAGCGGTCTGCCTACCGCTCCGTGCCGAGCGAGATCTACTTCACGCTGCCACCGGTGCTCGACGCTCTGCTGCTCGGTGCTGGCTCGCTGGCGCTGTGGGGGCTGGCTCGTCGCGAGGAGCGAGCCGGGAGGCAGCAAGAGCACTCACCGCTCGCCCATCAGCGGCTGCTGCGTGGGACGCCGGTGGCGCTGTTCATCGCGTTCGCCGTGGCCCAGATGTTCGGATTGCTGCAGGTCGTCGATCGCACGCCCGCCGGCTTTCCGTGGCAGTTCTATCTGTTGCTGACCCTGGCTGCGCTCAGCGCCGGGGTAGCGCTCACTCGGCGCGGGTTGCGCCTCGCCAGCTGGCGCTGCTTCACCAGCCAGCTCTCCGGGCACACGGCGCTGATGCTACCAGGGTTGTCCTGGCCGTTCGCCGAGGCTTGGGGTCGCCAGCTCGATCAGCACTCTCCTGGCTTGCTGGCGGGGTTCGCCTGGCTCTCCCTGGTCGGGCTCCTGTGGGCTGGACGCCGACGTCTGCGCTGGCTGGACGGCGCGGCGGTTGCGCTCGGTGCGGCCACGATCGTCGCGGCCGCACCGCTGTTTCTATCCGTGCGGATCACGAGGGAGTACGTCGAACACATCGAGGAGCGCTGCGAAGTGCGGCTCGAACTCGGGCCGATCTGGCGCGCCGGACCCGGTCACGATCCGGTGTGCGAGGCCGGTCGGCTCGGGGCGGTGAGCTGGGGCGAGAGCGCCTTGGTTGGCGCGGTGAGCCTCGCCGCGTTGTTCGGGATGCTGCGCCGTCGCTGGCGCCGCTGGCCAGAGTAGGCGCGGAGACCGATCGCTAGGGACTGGGCGGAGTCGCGCCACCGCCGCTGCCGCCGTTCGGAGTGGAGCCCGCGCCTGGGCCGCCACCCGGACCTGGCGTGGAGCCGCCGCCCGTCCCCCCGGTGTTCGCCCCGCCGCTCGCCGGAGTCCCACCTCCGAAACCCGAGCCACCGCTGGTCATCCCAGCGCCACCGCTCCCCGGGGTTCCACCCCCGAACCCGGAGCCTCCGCTCCCGGGGTTTCCCATGCCACCCGCGCTGGCACCCGAACCGCCAGCGCCCGGTGTCGCCCCGCCGCCGGTGCCGCCCGACGTGACGGCGCCCCCGCCAGCTTGACCGGCGCTCCCTCCATTGCCACACGGATCTGATCCGCTCGGGCCCCCGGGGGTCGTGGAGCCTCCGCTGCTCCCGGTCGAGCCGCCACTGGAGCTACCAGTGCCGTCCTCCCAGGTGCACCCGAGCTGGTACCCGCAATAGGTCTCGCTGAGCTCGGCACAGCGCGTCGCGCTCCCTCGACAGTCCATGTAGTCGTAGCTGAGCTCGCAGCCATCTTGATAGGCGCAGGCCTCCTGTCCCGAGCTGCTCGAGATGCTGATGGAGGAGCACGACTTGGCGCTTCCGTGGCAGCCCTTCTCCAGAGCGGCTGCCTGCTGCCCGTTCTCGGTGCAGTTGTTGCTGTTGCCGGTGGAGCAACCCACGACCAACCAGAGCGCCACGCCGAACAGCGGTTTCGAGGTCCACTTCGTGATTCGTTTCATCCTGAGCTCCGAGCTGCGGGATGGAGCACCCAGCCTGGGTACGCCATCCCGCGATCTTGCGGGGGGGAGGTTTGCAGTTTCTCGAGCCTGGGCAAGTCGTGTTCTGCCGAGGGACCGAGGCTGCCGCTACCGCTACGCAGGCGTAGCAAGCAAGATGCCAGGCGTCGCGAGCTTCATCCAGGCTGGCAGACCTGATACTCCCCCCTGATGGCGATCCTGGTTCACGACACGACCACCATCCACTACGAGCTAGCGGGGGACGGGCCGCCCCTGCTGTTGATCGCGCCCGGTGGGATGCGGTCGCAGATTGGCGTGTGGAAAAAGGCTCCATTTGATCCCACGCGGGAGTTCGCCCAGAGCCACCGCGTGATCGCCATGGATCAGCGCAACGCGGGAGGATCGAAGGGGCCCATCGAGACGGGTATGGGCTGGGACCAGCACACGGGTGATCAGCTCGCTCTCCTCGACCACCTGGGTGTCGACCGCTTCCTGGTGATGGGCATGTGCATCGGCGGTGCCTACATCGCTGGGCTGATCCGCGCGGCAAAGAACCGAGTCGCAGGCGCGATCATGCTCCAGCCCATCGGCTTCGCCGACAACCGCGCTGCGTTCCACGAGATGTTCGACGCCTGGGCGGAGGACGTGCGTGGCGTCCACCCCGAGGCGGACTTCGACGCCTACAAGCACCACCTGTTCGGCGCGGCGAATACCACCGAGCCGCGGCATCGGTTCTTGTTCAACGCCTCACGAGATGAGGTCGCCGAGTGGACCACGCCGCTCCTCGTGGCCAGAGGCAACGATCTGTATCACCCGGAGTCCACCTCCCGGGAGCTGGCGAGCCTCGCGGGCAACGCCCGCTTGATCGAAGACTGGAAGCAGGGCGACGCCATCCAGGCTGGTATTCAGGAGATGCGCCGGTTCCTCGACTCCGTCTCCATCTGAGCTGGATACCCGAGGCGCCTCGGCCGCGCATCTCACGCGCGCGTCTTGCGGTGGCGGATGCGCTCGCGCACGTTCTCACCGTAGATCACGTTCTTGATGTACTTGCCCGCGAGGAACTTCTGCGGGAACGGCATCGGGTAGCGGCTCAGCTTGTCCAGGCTGCTCCGCTGGTCGGCGCTGAGCTGCACGTCTGCGGCGCCCAGGGTGTCTTCGATCTGAGCGACCCTTCGCGCGCCGACGATGGGGATGTAGCGCTCGCCTCGGTTCATCACCCACGCGGTCGCGACTTGTGCCGACGTGACCCCGAGCTCGTCGGCGATTCGATCCACCTCCCGCGCGATGGCCAGGTTGTGGTCGCTGGTGCGTCCGCTGGAGTCGTTTCCGCCTTTCCGCAGGGAGTCGATATCGGCGCCGTCACCGCGGGTGTACTTGCCCGTCAGGACTCCACCGCCCAGGGGCGCCCAGGCCAGCACCGAGAGACCGAAATGGTCGGCCATGGCCAGCAGCTCGTGTTCGACGCTGCGCTCGAGCAGGCTGAATTCGATCTGCAGGCCCACGAAGGGCGTCCAGCCCCGGAGCTCCGCGAGGACGTTCGATGCGGAGACGACCCACGCGGGCGTATCGCTCACCCCCAGATAAAGGACTTTCCCCGCCCTCACCAGATCGTCCAGCGCGCGCAGGGTTTCGTCCATCGGGGTCAGCTCGTCCCAGGCGTGGATCCACAGTAGATCGACGTAGTCGGTGCGGAGCCGTCTCAGGCTGGCCTCGATCGAGCGCACGAGGTTCTTGCGATGGCTGCCGCCAGCGTTCGGATCGTCGTGGTCCATGCACAGCGTGTACTTGGTCGCCAGCACGAAGCGGTCGCGCCGGTCCTGAAGCCAGCGTCCGCAAATCTCCTCGGTCTGGCCGCCGTGGTACTTGTTCGCGGTGTCGAGGAAGTTGCCTCCCGCAGCCGCATAGGCGTCGAGCACCTGATGGCTGGTCGCCTCGTCAGCGCCGAAGCCCCACTCGTCTCCGAAGCTCATGGTCCCGAGACAGATCTCCGAGACGCGCAGTCCGGACTTTCCCAGTAGTCGATAGCCGAGCATGTTCTCCTCCAGTGGGTTCGAGCACGAGCCGCGCGGGAAGTAGCCCGGGCGGACCAAGTGCTGGGTTCCGTTTACACCAGGATCGGCGCGAACGCTCCCCGGAGCTTCAGCTCGGGGCGAGGTCCGGCGCTTCCGTCTGGAAATCCACGTTCAAGCGCGAGACAGCGGCGAGTCGCTTGCCCGTGCGCACCAGCTCGATGCCGTCGACGAAGTCGACGTCGATCTGCATGTCCTCACCCAGGTATCGACGGAAGGTGGCGAGGATCTCTTGCAGCGCGTCGTCAGAGTAGCGTTCTCCCTTCACGATGCGAAAACGCATCGCGTTGGGCTGCTCTTGCACGATCTGGAAGCGTCGGATGGCGTGGTCGAACTCCTTCAGGTAGTGCGCGAAGAAGGTGCCGGGGAGGTAGCGCTTGTCGGTGCCCTGGATTATCGACTGCACGCGGCCCTCGATCTTGCCGATCATCGGTAGGCCTCTTCCGCACGGACACACATAGGTCGAGTCCATGGCCTCCGCCAGATCGCCGATACGGTAGCGGATGAACGGCAAGCAGTAGTTGTTCAGGTCGGTGATCACCACCTCGCCGACTTCGCCCGGCGCCACTGGACGTCCTTCGCGCAGGACCTCGACGATGTAGCCCTCGCTCACGATGTGATGACCCGTGTGATGGTCGCATTCGTAGGCGATGCCGGAGAACTCTCTCGCGCCGTACTTGTCGAAGACGCGGCAGCCGAACGCCTCTTCGATCAGGCGACGGCTCTGGTCTGGGAGCGTCTGGGCGCTGCTCATGAGCGCCCTGGGTCGCACGTCGACGTTTCCGCGTTCCTTCAGGTAGTGCGCCAGGAAGTCCAGCGCCTCCGCGTAGCCGTCCATCAGGACCGGTTGCCACTCGGCGATCTCGCGCACCATGGCTGCCAGCCGGGCGTCGGACATCTCGAAGATCGGAATGAACTTGCGTCGACAGAGCTTGGCGTCCGCCATCTCGCGACGAGCCTGGGACTTGGACATGCCGAGCGTCTGGTGCCAGAGCCGCACGCAGGGATCGCCGAACTCGTAGCCTGTCCACTCCTGAGAGCGCAGGGTCGCCGCCCAGCGGAACTCCAGCTGCGCTCGATCCGCGTAGCACACGAAAGGCTCGCCGGTGGAACCGCTGGTGGTGACGCGCAACACCTGGTCCTTGTCGTGGTTCTCACTCAGGATGTCGAAGTAGAGGTGCTGCCGGATGTCGTCCTTGGTGAGGAAGGGCAACTTGTGCAAGTCCGCCTGACCACGAATGTCATGGGGGGTCAGGCCTCGCTCTCGCATGCGCTCGCGGTAGTAGGGCACGTTGCGGTACGCGTGGCGTACCAGGCGACGGAGCTTCTCGTCTTGAAGCTCCAGGATGTCTGCTCGACCCAGCCACTGGCTGCGATTCAGGCTCTCGAAGTAGTGCTCGACGTCCCGCGTGATCATCCAGTGCGTCGCGTCGAACGTCTTGAGGTAGCTCTTCCAGTACAGCTGCTTGGCGGGTGAGCGCGGCGCTGGCTCGGACTCAGGAGGATGACGCCTCAAGAACTGGCGCGTCGCGTCCGGCGGACGGCTCTTGACGCGGTACTCGAGGGCTGCGCGGCCGACGTCGACCAGCGACTTGGCTGCCGCGCGGTAAGCGGTTCCGTCGAGAAAGCTCGAACCTGCGCGACGATTCTCGAACAGCGTCTCGATCTGCTTGTAGGAGTACCCCTTGGCGTGAGCCGCGACCATGATGAAGCTCTGCCAGTAGAAGTAGTTGCCTTCGAAGGTCAGTAGATCCTCGAGGATCTCCTTGGAGGTGAGCAGGAAACCGCTCTTGTTGTCCTGCAGGTCCATCCCGAAGGTCAGGTTCAGGATCGTGTTGAGTCCCCGACTCAAGTGGTAGCGCGAGCCTCGCTCGCGCCCGACCGCGGAGCGCCAACCCTGGACGATGTCGACGTTGGATTCGTTCAGCGTGCGGTAGAGGCGCAGCAGGTCCTCGGGCTGGTACTGGAGGTCCGCGTCGATGATCGCCACGTAGGGCGCGCGGGCGGCGCGGGCCCCCGTCTTCCAGGCGGCGGTGATGCCCTGGTTGACGACGTGGTGCTTGCCCACCACGACTCCTGGATACTGGGCTCCCATCTCTTCGATGGCCGCGCGCGTGCCGTCCTGGCTACCGTCGTTCACCAGCAGCAGTTCACCCCGCAGCTCTCCACGCCGAAGCACCGCGACGACTCGCCGCGCGAGCTCGCGGATGTTCAGCTCCTCGTTGTAGCAAGGAGCGATGACGGACAACTCGAGGTCTTCGGACACCGGCCGCGGAGCATAGCCCCGGTTCACGCGTCTTTCATAGCGCCTGTCAGGGACTCGGGGAGGGTGCTAAGGATCGGGTTCATGCCCGAGAGCGAAGGCCAGCAGAACAGCGTGCTGGAGAGCCACGACGTGCGTGGCGCGCGATTCGTAGTGACCGGTGGCGCGGGCTTCATCGGCTCCCACTTGGTACGGCGCCTCTGCGACGCCGGCGCCGAGCGGGTCACCGTGGTCGACAGCCTGCGCTACGGCGACGTCGCGAACCTCACCGGCTACTCCGCAGGCGTCGAGCTCGTGCAGCATACCTTGGGCAGCGATGACATCGCCGAGCTGGGGAGCGCGGTCGCTGGTTGCGACTACTTGTTTCACCTGGCTGCCGAGAAGCACAACCAGTCCAAGGACGAGCCGACGCGCGTCGTGCGGGCGAACATCGAAGGCACCCTCGCGCTGTACGAGCTCGCTGCTCGAGCCAAGGTGGGCAGGATCGTGTTCAGCTCGTCGCTCTACGCCTACGGGCGCACCAGCGGGGGTCCCCTGCTGGAGAGCGAGGTCCCGCTGCCCCGGACCGTCTACGGGGTGTCGAAGCTCGCTGGTGAGCACCTCCTGCGCTACATCGAAGCGCAGTACGGCGTGCCGTGGGTCGGCTTGCGCTACCTCTTCGTGTACGGTCCGCGGCAGTTCGCTGGCATGGGCTACAAGTCGGTGATTCTGAAGAGCTTCGAGCGCTTGCTGCGAGGCGAGGCGCCGATCGTGTTCGGTGATGGCGAGCAGGCCCTCGACTACGTGTTCGTCGACGATGTCGTCGAAGCAACCTTGCGAGCCGCTCTCGTGGGGGGCGGGGGTGAGGTGCTCAACGTGGCGTCCGGGGTGCCGACTTCAGTCAATGACCTGCTCGACCTGATGATCGCGATCAGCGGACGACGCGTGGAGAAGCTGCGGGGCCCCGCGGATTGGACTGCCGGCACCAAGCGCTACGGTGACCCGGAACTCGCCGCCGAGCGCCTTGGCTGGCGAGCGACCACGTCGCTGCGCGATGGCCTGCAGCGCACGTGGGATTGGCTGCGCGAAGCGGGCTGAGGCGAGCGGCGCGCGGTCTATTCGTGGACGACCGCGAAGCGGCGGTTCTGATACACGACCTTGCCGGGGGCCAGCTGCCTGGCGCGATGCGCTGCGACCACGGCGTAGCTCGAGCCGTACCTGGCGTTGAGCGCCTTGAAGCGCTCGTAGTCCATTCGATCGTAGCCCGTGCGTAGGTCGCGGAGGCTCCTGAAGTTTCGCCTCCCGGCGATCGCCGCGAGCCGGTCGTACCACTCGAACATCTCCTTGGGGACGATCGCGTTGGCCTTCCAATCCACCACCACGGCGCGCTCTCCGATCAGGCGAAACCGCTCGAGTGTCGGCGGGATCACGAACACCGCGTCCTTCGGCGTGTTCTCCCTCACCCACGCGAGCATGCGATCCTCGTCGTTCTCGTGGTGATCGATCAGGTTCGAGTTCTTCGCGTAGCGCTCCGTCGGCTCCTTGCCGAGCCTGTACGCTGGGTAGACGAGCACCAGCGCGAGGACCCAACCGCCATAGGTGCGCCACTTCCGCCACGGGAAAGCCACGTCTCGCAACCTGGGCAGCCGTGTCAGCAGGAACACCGCGCAACCGAGCGCGGCGAGGCCGAGTGGGTACTTGAGCGCGTCGATCTGAGGGTCGCGCTTGTGTAGCTCGGCAAAGGTCATGAGCAGGCACAGCCCCACGATGGCGCTGCCCACCTCGACGTTCCTGAGTCGCTTGATGTTGCGCGGGTGAACCGCGATCTCCACGCACGCTGCGGCGACCAGGAACTGGTTGAGGAGGTCGATGAACGGCGCGTATCTCCACGGAAACGCCTGGGTCGCTGCCCCGATATCGAAGTAGACCGACGCCGCAGTGCCCACCCACACGGCGGCCGCAGTCGCCATGACCAGCGACCCGAAGCGCCGGCCCCTGGCTCCCCAGCGTCGGAGGAGCCACGCGCCTGCGCCGACGCCCATCAGCTGCCAGGCGGCCAGGTACTGGAAGATCGCCTGGTACGTTTCCGGGCGGTAGTGGTGGGGAGAGCGAATCTTGAAGTAGATGTCGCGCGCCCGCTGAGCGTCCGCAGGAGAGCCTCCCGCGGAGTGGAGAATCAGAGGCGACAGCATCAAGAATACGAGCAGCGCTGGGCCCAGCTGTCGCAGCGCGCGCTTGAAGAAACCTGGTTCGCGTAGCAACAGGTGAGCTAGCCCGAACGTAGGGATGCCGAGCACGAGGTAGTTCGCGTGGAACAACCCACTGAGCCCCAGGAAGACCCCCGACTGCAGATACTTGCCGCGGACGAACCCAGGCCACGCGAGGAGCAAGAAGGTGCTGCCCAGCGTCGAGGGCTGCAGGATGAAGTCGAAGATGTAGCTGACCGCGACGGAGCGCGTCTCCGTCGTGAACATCACCGCTATCAACACCAGGTAGGTGGCGAGCGCGCGGCGGGGTGGCAAGAAGACCAGGGCTAGTCGGAACAGCGCCAAGGTCCCGATCGTCACGACCACGAACTGGGCGATCGCGATCCCCCAGCCCGAAGGCGACAGGAGCAGCGGAACGTAGGAGAAGTACGCGAAGGCTGGGTGGAAGGACGCGGTGTCCATCACGTACCAGTCCTTGGTGAGCAAGCCCGGATCGACCAACTGCAGCGCGCCGAGCATGTAGCAGACCTGGTTGCTGATACCGTAGTTGAAGCCGAAGCTCAGCGCGAAGCAGAGCGCCGGGATCAGCGCGGCGAGCCAGGTACCCCAGAGCTCCAGGCGGGTCGTCAGCTTGGGCTTCTGCTTCCTCGGCGGAGCGGCCTCGGGTCGCGCGTCGGCGTCGTGCGCCTCCGCTGCGTCCCCACTGGCCGCGCTCGCCTCGGCCTCCTGATCGGCCGTCTTGGCTTCATCCGGTTCGGCCGGATCCGCCTCGTCCCGCGCGTCCCGGCTCGGGTCCGGGGGGTCGAGTGCCTTGGTGTGCTCGCTCACGGCCGCTCCCTACCACAGTCAGAAGTGAGCGCGCTCTCGCTTGACTCGAGATCGTGGTTGGGCCAACGATTCGCGGGTGCCCGACCCCACGTGCTCCTCGTGCTCGCGTCCCGGGGCTCCCGCGTGGGGGGAGCCTGATCCGGGCGAAATCGCGAGCTCGCGCGCCTGGCAGCTGCGCGACCAGGTGCGCGAGGCGGGTGCGCGCTCGGTTCGGGTGAGCGCTGCGCCGGAGCGGCTCGCCAGCGTGATCGTGCGGCAGGCAGCTGCAGGCGCCCGCCCACCCGCGAACCAGGCGATCTACGCCGCAGAGCGATGACGGTTACCGATCTACCGCCGCCAAAGCTCTCGGTCGTCCTTCCCGTCTACAACGAAGCGCAGGGCGTCGAGCTCGCTTTGCGAATCCTTTCGGAAATGCTCGAACCGGTTGAGCCGGATTTCGAGATCGTGTGCGTGGACGACGGGTCCCGGGACGAGAGCGCGGAGCACATCCTCGCGTTCGCTGCCAGGGATCCGCGAGTGCGCCTCGCCCAGCTCTCGCGCAACTTCGGCAAGGAAGCCGCGATGGCAGCCGGCCTCGATGAAGCGCGCGGGAAGGGGGTCTTGTTGATGGACGCCGACCTCCAGCACCCGCCGGACGTCGTCCCCCGAATGATCGAGCTCTGGCGGGAGGGCTACGACGTGGTCAACGCCGTGAAGGAGGAGCGCGCTCGAGAGAACCCGCTCTACCGGGCCATGGCAGGCACCTTCAATCGCCTGATGTCCGGCGTCGCCGCCAAGAACTTCCGGGGGGCTTCGGATTTCAAGCTGCTCGACCGCCAGGTCGTCGATGTCCTGAGAGGGCTCCCCGAGCGCAACCGGTTCTTCAGAGGCCTGGTAGCGTGGGTCGGCTTCCGTACCGTAGACGTGCCGTTCTCGGTCAAGGAGCGCATCGCCGGTGAGACGAAGTGGTCCACGTGGGGTCTCGTGAAGTATTCCGCGCGGAACTTGATTTCGTTCTCGTCGATGCCGCTCCGAGTGATCGCCGGCATCGGTTTCGTCACCTTGATCTTCGCAGGCTTGCTGGCGATTCAGACCCTGGGACGCTATCTGGTTGGCGAGGCAGTCAGCGGCTTCACCACCGTGATACTCCTGCAGCTCTTGCTGGGAGGGCTGATACTCACCAGCCTGGGAGTGATCGCCATCTACCTCGCGGAGCTGTTCGACGAGGTGAAGCAACGTCCCGTGTTCATCATTCGCCGACAGGCCACGCGCTCCGATCTCCCCCCGTCGCCAGAGCCTCTCGCCGGCGCGGTCACCGACGAGGTCGCGCCTGCGCCCGCCGAGTCCGATCCTGAGTGATGAGCGACGTCGAG
Organism: Polyangiaceae bacterium; assembly: GCA_041389745.1. Classification (GTDB taxonomy): domain Bacteria; phylum Myxococcota_A; class Polyangia; order Polyangiales; family Polyangiaceae; genus JAHBVY01. Next base: position 208,875 of record JAWKRF010000015.1, on the reverse strand, counting down.
CAGGCAGCGGCACCCGCGCGCGTGCTCCCTTCGAGGAGACGTCTGGTGATGAGCGTGTTGATCTCGCTGATCATCGGCGCGGTCTTCGTCTGGCTGCTGAAGGCGGGCGCGCTTCCAGTGGTTCCCAGCGGGACCGCTCTCGGCGCCGTCCCGCTCTGGGTGCCGGTTGCGTACGCCTTCGTTTGGCTGGTGGTGCTCTTCCTGAGGGGTGTGCGCTGGTACTGGCTGCTGCGCCCCGTCACGGATGTCAGCGTGAGGCAGGTGCTCTACGCGTCCTTCGTGGGCTACGCCGCGCTGGTGATACTCCCGTTGCGCATGGGGGAGTTCATGCGTCCTGCGATGATCAGTCGGCACTCGAACACGCGTTTCTTCACGGCAACGAGCAGCTCCGGCGCAGAGCGTGTGCTGGATGGCTTGATCCTGTGCGTCTTCATGTTCACTGCGCTGCAGCTGGCGCCCCGCGTGGAGCCGCTTCCTGACACCATTGGTCAGCTTCCGGTACCCGCCAACCTCGTCCCTCGCGCTGCCTATCTGGCGCTCGCTGGATTCAGCGCCGCGCTGATCGCGATGGCCGTCTTCTACTGGTGGCGGAGCTTCGCGGTGCGGGTGATCCAGCTGGTCTTCGGTCGCATCGCTCCACGCCTGGCGAGCTGGCTGACGGTTCGCTTCGAGCAACTGACCGACGGCCTGTCGTTCCTGAAGACGTGGAGCGCGACTGGGCCCTTCGTCTCCATCAGTCTGGTCTACTGGTTGCTCAACGCGGCGGGCCTGTGGTTGGTTCTGCGCGGTTGCGGGCTGGCGGGCATCGGCTTCTGGGAGGCGGCGGTCGTGATGGGCGTGCTTGGACTCGGCCTGCTGACCCCCAACGCCCCAGGCTATTTCGGGGCGTTCCAGCTGTCGGTCTACGCGGGGCTCGCGCTGTTCCTCCCCCCCGGAGAGATCCTCGGTCGAGGGGTGGTGGCGGTGTTCTATATCTACGTCCTGCAGATCGGCGTGATTCTCCTCTCGTCCGGGGCCGCGGCCCTGCTCGGACCGGGCCCGCGGAAGTGACTCCAGCCCACCCACGTCGGGGTGGGCAAAGAGGTGACTGTGCTATGTTCGCCCCGTGACTTCTTGGTTAAGCCTGCGTCTGGGTGAGCAGTGACCACCGCTACCGTCGAGCCCACGCCAGCGCACGGCGCGGTCAAGGAAGTCGCGCGATCTGGCGGCCTGACCCTTGCCGGCGGATTGCTGTGGGGCTGGGTGTGCATCGCCGTCGTTGCGGTCACCACGATCGTGCTGAATCGAGAGCCCACCGAAGACGGGTCGCTCATGGCGAGGGTGTGCTTCTTCGCCGCCGGACAGCTGCTCGCGATCGGGCTCGCCGTGTCCGCGGTGGTCGAGCTCTGGCGGCGCTTCCTCCGCACCCGCTGGAACTACGTCGCCGTGTGCGGCGTGACGGGCCTGCTTGGTTGGTGGATGCTGCCTGAGGATTTCGCGAACTTCGCGGGCAAGCTCCCAGGACCAACGAAGGTCTGGGTGGCCGTCTTCGTTGCGGCCACCGCGGTCTCCATCCCTGCTGCGGCCTGGCTCGGCCGACTGACCTCGTTCAGGCCGGTGCGTGGCGTGCTGGTGCTGCTCGGACTGGGGGTCGCGTGGGAGAACCAGCACTTCGCGACTCACGACTACCCTGGACTGCATTTCTTCCTTGCGCTCGGTGCGGCGACTCTCATCGGAGGGGCGCTGGCCGGCAAGTCGCCCGCACGGCCCGGGCCCGTTTCCGTGTGGCGAAATGCGCTGCGTTTCATGGTCGCGATCCCGGCTGCGGTGGCCCTGGTCGTTCCGCCGAGCAACACGGTGGGTGTGCACCTCTACCGGGGGGCGCGGGCAGTCGCCGCGCCCTGGGTGGTTCGTCTACAGCAGGCGGTCCCGACCCAGGGCAATCCCGCCTTCAAGCCCGGCAGTTCCCGCTGGTTCGTGGCCAACGCCCACCCATCCGAGCAGCGCCCGACGGGCTTCGAGCTGCTGCCCGAGCACCCGATCGTGATCTTGTTCGTCGTCGACGCGATGCGGGGTGATTTGATCAACGGAGATCACGCCGAGCGGCTGCCAAACTTCACCCGACTCACGCGTGAGGGAGTCCAGTTCGTCAACGCACGCTCGACGGCTCCTGCGACGATCCAGTCGATCTCCTCTCTCACGACTAGTCGCTACTACTCACAGATCCAGTGGGAGACGAAGCGCAAGCTGAGCGCGCACTGCTACCCGTACCCTGACAAGAACACCCGCTTCACCGAGCTGCTGTCCAAGTCGGGCATCACCACCGCGACGCGCGCCGGGCTACCTGGGTTTCAGACCAAGTTCCACGTGTTCACGCACATCAAGGACGAGATGGTCGTAGGCGGCGGGCGCAAGCCGTTTCCATCCTCCGCGGGTATCGTCCCCGAGGTCATCGCGCGGCTGCGACGGACCAAGGCCGACGAGTCGCTGTTCATGTACGTCCACGTCGACGACCCCCACGATCCTTACACGCTCGGCGCGGGAGGAAAGACCAACTTCGAGCGCTACCTCTCGGAGGTCGCCGTCGTGGATACCCAGCTCGGACTCGTGATGGACGCTATCAAGCGCAACAAGCTCGAGAAGCGCACGATGCTCATCGTGACCGCGGACCACGGCGAAGCCTTCGGTGAGCACGGGCAGCGCTACCACACCACGACGCTCTACGACGAATTGCTCCACGTGCCGCTCGTTGCACGGTTCCCTGGGGCAATGCCACGCAAGGTAAAGGTGCCGGTCTCCCTGGTTGACCTCGCGCCGACCATCCTCGATCTGTTCGGCCTGTCTAGCCCCGGCACCTACATGGGTCAGAGCCTGGTGCCGCTGCTGGCCGGGCAGAAGGCGCGCCTCGACCGACCGATCGTGGCCGACTCTCCCCGCCTGATGCGGGCGATGGTGTTCGACGACGGGATGAAGCTGATCGTGAACACGCGCACTCAGCTGCGGGAACTCTACGACCTCAACAAGGATCCTGGCGAAGAGACCAACATCTACGACGAGCACCCCGAGGCTCAGGTCTACGACCAGTTGATGCGAACGTTCTTCGAGGTTCACCAGATCGACGTGCCTGGCTACGAGGTCAAGTTCTGTCGCTGAGGCCCCTGGCGGCTGTATTGGGCCGGGAGATCAGCGATTCGCGGGAACATGGTAGCCGCGTGGAAGCGGCTCCTGCCTGACGTGTAGCTCGCGTTTTCGTCAGCAAGAGCAGCTCGAATGCGAGTCGCAACCATGACGTTCCGGTGACTTTCGGGTTGACCGAAACGTCACACGCGCGACAGTACAGGCTCCTCGGTGTCTTCTTTTCATTCCGTCACTCGTCCGACTTCCGCCCTCGCCGAAGAAGCGCCCGCGCGACGCGAGCTCGATTTCGCCGCGGCCCAGCTCCTCGCGTGGCTGCTGCTGGCCCTCATGAGCACGCTGGTGGTGTGGCAGAACCAGCCCGACGACCTGAGTCGTGAAGTCAGCTACTCGCTCTATCTCTACGTGACGGGGCAACTCGTCGCCGTGGGGCTCGCGATCTCGTCGGTGGTTGAGCTCTGGCGGCGGTTTCTACGCACGCGCTGGAACTACCTGGCGGCGCTCGCGGCGAGCGCCGCGCTCGCCTGGTGGATGCTGCCTGAAGACCTCTCCAACTTCGCGGCCAGACTCCCTGGGCCCTCGACGCTCTGGGTGCCACTTCTGGTCGGGATCAGCGCGGCGTCCATCCCGGCGGCGGCGTGGCTCGGCCGGCTGACGTCACTGAAGTGGGTGCGCGGGGCCCAGATCTTGGTTGGCGTCGGCGTGGCGTGGGAGAACCAGCACTTCGCGACGCACGACTATCCTGGACTGCACTTCTTCCTCGCCTTCGGCTCGGCCACGCTGATCGGTGCCGCGCTGATTGGCAAGCGCGAGTCGACGCCGGCTCCGGCGCCCCTCTGGGGAAGCGCGCTTCGCTTCCTGCTGGCGATCCCTGCCGCGTTGGTCTTGGTCGTGCCCCCCAGCAATGCCGTCGGTGTGTATCTGTACCGGGGCTCGCAGGCTGTGGCCGCACCGTGGATCGTGCGTCTCCAGCAGGCGCTTCCCAGCCGGCGACCCGCCTTCAAGCCCGGCGATTCCCGTTGGTTCGTCGCGAACGCTACCCCGCCAGAGCAGCGCCCGACGGGCTTCGACCTGCTCCCCGAGCACCCCATCGTGATTCTCTTGGTCGTGGACGCGATGCGGGGCGATCTGCTCGATGGTGCGCATGCGGAGCGGCTGCCCAATTTCACCCGTCTCGTGCGCGACGGAGTGCAGTTCGTCAACGCGCGCTCGACGGCTCCCGCGACGATCCAGTCCATCTCGTCCCTGACGACGAGCCGCTACTACTCGCAGATCGAGTGGCAGACGAAGCGCAAGCTGAGCGGGCATTGCTATCCATACCCTGACAAGAACGTGCGCTTCACCGAGCTGCTCTCCGCGGCGGGGATCACCACTGCGACTCGCGCCGGACTGCCTGGCTTCCAGACCAAGTTCCATGTGTTCACCCACATCAAGGACGAGCTGGTCGTCGGAGGAGGCCGCAAGCCGTTCCCCACCTCCGCGGGGATCATGCCCACGGTGATCGAGCGCCTCGAGCGCACGAACGCGAATGAGTCCCTGTTCCTCTACGTCCACGTCGACGACACTCACGCGCCGTACGATCTCGGCAAGGGCGGGAAGACCAAGTTCGAGCGCTATCTGTCAGAGGCCGAGGTCGTCGACGGGCAGCTGGGGCTGCTGATGCGCGCCATCGAGACAGCGAAGCTCGACAAGCGCACGATGCTCATCGTGACCGCAGATCACGGTGAAGCGTTCGGTGAACACGGGCGATACCGTCACACGACGACGGTCTACGACGAGATGCTCCACGTGCCGCTCGTCGTTCGGTTCCCGGGGGCGATGCCGCGCCGGGTCGAGGAACCCGTCTCCCTCGTGGACGTCGCTCCGACCATCCTCGATCTCTTCGACTTGCCGACCCCGGGGACCTACATGGGGCAATCCCTGGTCCCGCTCCTCGCTGGGCAGAAGGTGCGACTGGACCGCCCGCTGGTGGCCGATTCCCCGCGGCTGATGCGGGCGATGGTCTTCGACGATGGCATGAAGCTCATCGTCGACACGCGAACTCAACTGCACGAACTCTATGACCTCAAGGAAGATCCAGGAGAGAAGCACAACCTGTACGACGAGCATCCCGAGGCCGAGGTCTACGACCAGCTGATGCAGACCTTCTTCGAGGTTCATGAGCTGGACGTGCCGGGCTACGAGATCAAGTTCTGCCGCTGACCTCCCGTCAGTTCGGATACTCGCACACGCCGTACTCGCCGCTCCCCACGTCGACGCACCACTCGGGCTCGCCGCTACACCCGAAGCCCCTGTCACACAAGTTGTGACAGGTACCTTGGTAGCACTGAAAGATGATGTCGCAGTCCGAGCTCTGCTGGCAAGGCTGGTCGAGCCCGACACAGCCCGTGCAGCTCTCGCACCGCCCCTCGTCTTGGCTGTAGATGCGGCAGACGCCGGGCTCGCCGTCGGCGTTGCAGCTAGCCCCGACGTTGCTGCAGGGCGGGCCATTTCCGTCGGGAAGTCCCAGGTCGGGGTCCATGCCGATGGGTTGACCAGCACTGCCGCCGTTCGCGGAGCCCCCGGCGCCAGAACCGTTGCCGGAGCCGCCGTTGCCGGAGCCGCCGTTGCCGGAGCCGGCCTGGGCACCTGCGTTTCCGCCTCCGGGGTTCGTTCCAGCCTGGTTCGCCCCGCCTTGGCCGGACCCAGCCTGAGCTCCCGCCCCGCTGTTACCAGCGCTGCTCGAGTCGCCCCCATTGCTCGGCGGGGGCTGCTGGATCGACTCGGACTCCGCGCAGCCCAGCGCCAAGCAGAAAGCTCCAGCGGTCCCTAACCCCCAAACCCGTGCCATCCTGGATACTCTATATCCCAAGCAGGCGCCGGCGAAAGGCCGAGAGATCTGCGGGGGTTTCCTGCGCAGAAACCGCCAGGCCCCCCTCTAGAGGTCGACCAGCTCCAGACCGCCGATGAAGTCGCGCTTGCCCACGTCGACGCCGTTGTGCCGCAGGATCGCGTAGGCCGTCACGAGGTGAAAATAGAAGTTCGGCAAGGCCATCTCGTTCAGGTAGTTGCCGGCCAGGGCGCCTTTGCCAGGCAGAAATCCTAGCGGGACGACGCGGTCATCCGCACCCGCGAAGTCCGCGGGTTTGAAGCCCTGGAGGTAGTCGAGCACGGATCTGATGCGCCCTCGGATCTCCTCCCAGGTCTGCTCCGTGTCCGGATGCTTCGGCGGGTCCTTGCCCGCGACGCGCGCCGCCGCGAACTTGGCGGCGTCACAGGCGGCCTGGATCTGCTTCAGCAGGGGGTACTGATCGGGTGCCAGTCGGGCCCCCAGCAAGGTGGCCACGTCGAAGCCCTTGGCCTCCGCGTGGGCTGAGGCCTTCTCGAGCCACTGCTCGAGGTTCTTGAGCATCTTGATCGTTTGAGGAACGACGGCGTCATACAGCGGCATGCGGCGGTGCATGGCGCTCGAAGCGCGTCGCGTCAACGGCCTCGTCCGAGGATTCCAGCGCGGCGACGGCGCTCAGTCCCGCGATTCGATAGGCTTCGGCCAGCGTCGGAAAGTTGAAGACGCTGTCCACCAGGTCGCACGCCTGGGCGCGGTAGCGCACCGCAAGTTGACCCACGCTGAGCAGCTCCGCCGCGTTCTCGCCCGCGATCTGTACTCCGATCACGCGCCCGTCTCGCGCGACGACCAGCTTCAAGAAGCCCGTGGGCGAGGCGGCGATGTGGCTGCGCGCCACCTCTGCGAAGTGGGCACGGCCAACGACGCAGCCGACGCCTGCACGGCGTGCGCTGACCTCTGTCTCGCCGACGGAGGCGAGCTCCGGGATCGTGAACACTCCCACGGGGATGTGGTCGGTTTCGTGGGGAAACACCAGGCCAAGGGCGTGGCAGGCGGCGCGCCTGCCCTGCTCCATCGACGCCGAGGCGAGGGCAGGAGGACCCACGGCGTCTCCCACCGCGTAGACTCCGGGGCAGGGAGTCTCGAAGTCATCGTCCACCGGGATGTGTCCCCGTGCGCTGAGTTCGATGCCCAGCGTGTCGAGACCGATGCGGTCGGCGTTGGCGACGCGCCCCGACGCGACGAGCACCCGCTCGCTGACGAGCTCCCTGCCATCGCTCAGGCGGGTGATGGCACCCCGCAGTCCTGCGCGTCCACACGCTTCGATCCTGGAGTTCGGCAAGTGCCGCCCTCCCGCGACCTCGAACTGCTCGACGAAGTGCTCGACCAGCTCGGGATCCAGGAACCCGAGCGGTCCGGGGTAGCCATGCACCAGCGTCACCTCGACGCCTAGCTGCGCGAACACCGACGCATACTCCGATGCGATCACTCCGCCGCCGATCACCACCAAGGAGCGTGGCAGGTACCCCATGTTCAGGATCGAATCGCTATCGAAGGTGAACTCGTGGTCGAGCTCGATGCCCTTGGGCGCAGAGGGACGAGAACCGGTGGCGATCACGATGCGCCGTGCCTCGAGGCGTAGGGAGGTTCGTCCGATGCGCACGACCTCCACCGTCCGAGGAGAGATCAGCCGCGCCTTTCCCTGGACGCGTTCGACGCCGTTGCGATCCAGCTGCGCGTCGATGAACCCCTCGTGGGCGTCGATCACCTCGCGTTTTCGCAGCATGCAGCTCTGCAGCTGGAGATCCTGCGGGAGACTGAGCGCCGCGATCCCTCCGCTCTTCTCTCGCGCTCGGGCCAGCACGAGCGCGGTCTCGCGCAGCGTCTTGCTGGGGATCGTTCCCTGCCGCACACAGGCGCCGCCGCCCCGCGCGGCCGGATCCACCAGCGCGACCCGCGCGCCGCTCTTGGCGCCTTGAATGGCGGCCTTCTGTCCCCCGGGGCCGGCGCCGATCACCAGCAGGTCGAAGATCAAACCACGCCCCCGAGGCTGTCGAGGACGCGGGCGGCTTGCTTCGTGATCTCCTCGACATCGTCGGGGTAGAGTTCCAGCGGCAAGAGGCTCGCGTGTTCGAACGCTGGGCTCCAATCGGGTCGCTGACCATGGGCTTGCCGTGCGAGAACTATTTCCGTGAGGCAAGAAGCGAGGGAGATCTGATGGACCAGGCTGGAGACGTCCTCGGGTGGCTCGACGTCGTGATGATGGGCCGCTACCCGCGCGAGTCGTTCCGGGAGGCCCCAGGCCTTGAAGATCGCCTCCGCTGCCTCGGGGTGAAGCGTCTCGGCGCTACGAATCAGAGCGGGTCTGTTGCGACACTTCAGGCGTTGCCCGATGTGTCGTCCAGCGCTGAGCAGCGAGGGGAAGCCGACGTCCATCAGGAGCCCGGTGGTGAAGGCGTCGTCGACGTTGTCTCGTCGTTGGCGGGCGATCTCCTGGCTGAACAGCGCGCACGCGAACGACCGCCGGAAGATCCGACGTACCTCGGACTCGAAACCCGGGGCAGAGAAAACCGTGGCCTGGCAGCCGATCACGAGGGCGGCTTCTCGGACTCGCGCGCTGCCCATGCGCACGACGGCCTGACCCAGACTGCCGATCTCGGCACGAGCGCGAAACCACGAAGAGTTGGCCAGCCGCAGCAGATGCGCGCTGAGGCTTGGATCCTCCTGGATCAACTCCGCCAACTGGTCGGCATCGACCCTCGGATCGCCCGCAGCACGCACGACCTCCTGGGCGGCCAGAGGCAGCACCGGGAGATCGAGCCGGCCCTCGCGGAGCTCAGACACGAGCTCCTGAGCAAGGCGCGCCTCGAGTGAATCGGCACCTTGGGGCTTCCGGTCTGGATCCGAAGTGGCCAAGAACATCTCCCCCTCGACTACGGTCAGCCACGCTGGACCTAAAGCCTTGAAATCCGACTGACTGCCTACGCTACCGCCAGCGTAGACTCAGACGATGGCTCGGCAGCGCGACCACCGCTGGCCGTTGCTGCTGCCGCTCGCGCCGATCTGGCGGCGCCGCCGTACTACTCGGCGCCTCAGAACTTCTTCTGGCGAATCATGATCTTGCAGCGCTCGCTGCCCGAGCCTCCTGGAGCAAACTTGGCGACGTACCAGGACGCTCCACCGATGTTCTCCTGGGCTGCCGTCGAGTTGAAGTTGCCCGAGCAGGCATCGAAGGCGGTCATCTTGCCCTGGATCTGGTAGCTGCTCGGACCTCCCGTGCCGCTGAACTCGAAGCCAATCTGAGGATTGAGTGAGGTCCCGGGAGCCTTGACCGAGAGCGAGCCGTCGGCCCGGGTGCTCACCGTGCAGATGCGATTGTAGGAGCCGGTGCCGTCGATCATGGTGCAGCCGTGCTTGCCGACCTCGAGCCCTCCGGCGAGACGGGTCTGGGCAGCGGGAGCCGCGCCTGGCGTCGGGCCGGCGGCGCCCGGTGGCACTCCATTGCCTCCCGGATTCGATGGGAGCCCTTGCGGTGCCTGAGCGGGGACCTGACAGCTTCCGTTGTTGCAGAACGAGTTCACGGGGCAGTCGGAGTTGGAGCTGCAGGGGCCCTCCGTCTTGTCTTTGCAGGCGAGCAACGCTGCGGTCAGGGCGAACAGCAGCATGAGAGCCTCGGCTCCGCGCTGCCCTGTGAGGTTTCCACGAGTCATTATCCTCAAGGTAACTCCATTCCCCTGGCGCCCGATATCAGCCACGGATATTACGTGGTGACGATGCGTTGGTCTGTGGTGAGCATGGGAGCGGCCTTGACCCTTGGGCTGACGGCGACGGCGTGCGGTTCGAGTGACTCGGGCGGCGGGGCTGGCGGGAGCGCCGGCGTGGGCGCCGCAGGGGCCGGTGGCTTCGCCGCCGCGGGCGGTAGTCTGACCGGGGGCGACGGGGGTCTTGGGGGCAGCGCGGGGACAGCGACCAGTGGTGGGAACGGAGGCAGCGCGGGTGTCGCGGGAGGCGCTGGCGGCAGCGGAGGCGGGGCAGAGCCCGCGGTGCATTTCGTCGGGCGTCATGTCGTCGAGGACGACGCCAGCGTGCGCTTCGGTTGGTCGGGCAGCGGTCTCGTGGTGCGTTTCCGCGGCACGGCGGTTCGCGTCACGCTCGACGACCCGGCGCACTACTTCACCGTGGTCGTGGACGGTCAGGTCGGCGCGCGACTGGCGACCTCGACGGGGGAGCAACAGTACACCCTCGCAGAGGGACTACCGGATAGCGAGCACGTGGTGGAGCTCTACCGGCGCACGGAGGGGTCGTACGGCTCGACGCATTTCCTGGGCGTTGACATCGACGGCGAGCTGCTGGCCCCGCCTCCGGTGACCCGACGCATCGAGGTGCTCGGCGATTCCATCACCTGTGGCTATGGCAACGAAGGAGCCGATCAGTACTGTAATTTCTCTGCGGATACGGAGAATCACTACCTGACCTACGAAGCGATCGCTGCTCGCGAGCTGGGCGCAGAGCTGTCCACCATCGCCTGGTCAGGAAAGGGTGTGGTCTACAACTACGGCACCGACACCAACCAGCCGCTCCCCGAGATCCACCGCCGCGCGCTGCCGACCCAGGGCAGCAGCTCGTGGGACTTCACGAGCTGGCAGCCCGATGTGGTGCTGATCAACTTGGGCACGAACGACTTCAGCACCGACGGCGACCCGAGCGAGAGCCTGTTCGTCGGCGAGTACGTGGGGCTGCTGGAGACCCTGCGCGGCGACTACCCCAGCGCCTTGATTCTGTGCACCGTGGCGCCGAAGCTCTTTGGGAACGATCAGGCCCAGGCAGAGACGTACATCGCGAGCGCGGTCGCGCAGCGAAACGGCGCTGGCGACTCCCTGGTCAAGCAGGTCGACGTCTCCACGACATCCACGGGCTTTGGCTGCGACTGGCACCCGAGCTTGGCGACCCATCGAGCGATGAGCGAGCGCCTGGTCACGCTGCTGAAGGACGAGCTCGGCTGGTAGTCACGTCATGACCGGCGCTCGAAGCGCGCTCCAGGTTCGGTGCGGGTTCACTCTTCCGAGAGTCGCACGCCCGACGTCTTCTTGCCATCGAAGCCGACGATGTCCGCGTAGAACTCGCGGATGCGATCCATGTCGGCCTTGATGTTGCCGCTCGGAACGATGGCTGGCCCAACACCACCGAGCTTGCGCCCGTAGTCCAGGAAGCCACAGATGATCGGCACGTTCGCTGCGCGGGCGATGTGATAGAAGCCGCTCTTCCAGTGGGTGTTCCCCGAACGAGTGCCTGACGGCGCGACCGCGAGGTACATCGACTCGCTCTGGTTGAACCGCTGCACGACTTGATCGACCAAGCCATGACGCGCTCGGCGATCGACGGGGATCCCTCCGAGGGCACGCATCATCGGACCCATCGCGCCCTCGAACAACGTGTGCTTGCCGAGCCAGTTGAGCTTCAGGCGGAACACGCCAGCCACCGCGAGCATGAATGGCAGATCCCAGTTGCTCGAGTGAGGCGCGGCGATCAGCACCCCCTTGGGGCTCTCTGGGAGCGTGCCCGTGGTGCTCCAGCCGACGAGCTTGAGGTAGCTCTGGGCGACGTCATGGGTCCATGGGGCGCTCTGCGGGGGGAGCGCGCTGAGAGGCGTATCCACCGTCTCAGCTCAGCCCACTCCGCCCACTCCGTCAACGCGCAAGGCGAGGGCTGACGAGAATGTGACCGAACCTCTGCGTCGCCAGCCTCAGCGAAGATTTCCGTGAACTCGAAGCGAAGCCAGCGCGCAGCCCGAGGCTCGTGGACCCGAATTCCTATGGGCAAAAGACGACGTCGTAGTCCTCGCCGAAGCAGGTGTAGGTGCTCGTCCGATCGTCGTAGGCGTAGCTGTACGCGGTTGGGCAAGCTGCCTTGAACGCCTCCGAGTAGCTGAACGGCGGGCAAGTCTCGGGAGTCCCATGAGAGCCGCGGCAGCAGTATGCGTCCGTCTGGAAGATCTCACAGGCGCTTGCGCAGCCAACGACTCGCCCCTGTGGGTTCTTCCGCTGCAGTTCGGTGGGACAGCTCTGGTTGAGATCGCTGGTGCAGCCCGGCGCACCGCAGTCGTAGGGATCGCCTTCACCTCGCAGCTCGTAGGTACCGGCAACCGGTCGGATGGTGAGCGGCAAGTTGTAGCCATCGACCAGGCTGACGTCGTAGAAATCGAGTCCCGCGTGGCCAGCGAAGGTGAACTCCGCGAGCGTGGCTGGCGTCTGACCACCGGCTCCGCTGCACGCGAGCCGGTTGCCGCAGTCGCCGCTGTCGCAGTGGCCTGCGCCGCTGCTGTCGAACTGGCATCCCGTGCGCCCCCAGAAGCGGCCACCCCAGTGCTCCGGCAGGACGAGCAGGTAGTCGCCGCCCGGCGCGAGCGCCCAACCGCCGCTCTCTGGCAGCTCGTACTCCGCAGCGGCGTTCAGCGCGCCGACCCAGATCGTCTCGCTGCATTGGTTCAAGAAGCGGATCTGACGCACGCCATCGCGAGCCGACGTCCCGCCGCTGCTCGCGCCAGCACTCGGCGTGCCGCCGCCTGCTGCGCCGCCACTCTCTGCGTCGCCGCCACCTCCGGCGCCGCCACTCTCTGCGTCGCCGCCACCTCCGGCGCCAGCGCCGCCACCCTGTGTGCCTCCATACCCGGTAGCGCCGAAACCCCCGCTAGCCCCGAGTCCGCCGTTCCCCGTGGATCCGCCCTCCTCACCTCCGTGGGCGTTCTGACGAGTGCCCTCGGTGCTGGTGTCGCAGCCGGCTAGTAGGCCCAAGCACGCCACCGCATGCAGTCCATGGCGGCGCATGGCGTGAACGACGCCGAACGCTCTTCGCTTGGGGGTGAGGCGCGTTTCGCGTCCACCGTGCCCGTCGGGACGCAGTGGCTCCGCTCGTCCGATCGAAACAAGAAGGGTGCTCGGTTGGGGGATCCGTTCGAACTCGTGCATCGCGCTCCGCCTCGTGTGCTGCGCGCTGCCCGAGCCGGGGTGGAGCGAGCGCACGCCATCGCTGTCACGCTTCAGTTGCCGCGGAGCGCGCGCCCCGTGACTCAAAGAGGCGACGAGCCCGGACCTCTGGCAGGGTGCTTGAGAACACCCGCCAAACGAGCAGCCTGCCGGGCGCCGAGCGCGCGCACCGACTGATTCGTACAGTCGTCTGGTGCGTTATGGACGTTGCCGGACGCTGCTGTTCAGCGGATCACGCTTTCCAGGTCGCGGACTTCCTCAGCTTTTGCTGCCACGCGGAAATAGTATGGTGAGAGCAGCCCGACGGCGATCCAGAACAGCTGCGCCAGGTGAAATCCCACGGCGATGGCCAGCGCCGTCTCGACGCTGACGCCCAGCACCGGCGCGCTGCTCTTGAACAGCGCGTCGGTGACTCCGAGCTGCGCCGGCATCAGGTCGCCGACGGCCCCGGCGAGCTGATTCAGCGCTTGTGCGCCAGCGCTCGCGCTGATCAGCGAGCTCGAGCCATGCCAGTGATCGCGGGTAACGAGCAGCGCCACGAAGAAGCAAGCAACCTGGCACGTCCGCCCAAACAGCAGTCCAAGCATCGCTCGTCCCACCTGGCGACCGAGGGGCAGCTGAGCCTTGCGCATCTGAGCTGCCCAGGCTGCGGCCTTCGGCAGCCGCCGGAGCGCCTTCGTCGGCCAGGCGGCGCGCCTGAGTGTCCACAGCGCGGCGGCGAGCAGGCAGCTCAACGCTGCCTGAGCGAACAGCGCGTAGGTGAGCAGGGACTGGCCCGAGAGCAGCCAGACCAGCCCCGTCAGACCGAGCAGGAAGGTGGCGTCGCTGATCAGGCAAAGCACGTGGCTCGACGTCGCGACCGCCGCGGCTCGTGGGCCACCGATGTGTCGGGCGAGGAGCGTCGCCTTGGCCGCCTCGGCGAACAGCCGTCCGATCGGCAAGCCGATGCTCAGGGCGTATGACATCAGGTGGGCCTGGAGCATCGTGCGGCGAGGTAGCTCGCTTGCCGGTGCTCTACTGAGTTGTCGTGTGGAAATATACTCTCCGGCGATGCGTCCGGATTCGAGCAGGATCATCAGAGGCAGGAAGGGCAGGAGCTGGGCTAGCTCACCCCAAACCACCCGCAAGTCGACGCGGCTGAACAGCCAGGCGACGAAGCCGAGACCCACGGCGCCGCAAGCGACGCGCACCCAGGTTCGTTCGTACCAGCGCCCCGTGCGACTCGCCGGGACGGCGGCTGCCGCCCGGACGGCCGCCGCACTCAACGGAGTCGCGGCGGTGGTGCTCAGGGCCTGCTGCATGGGATCATCCACGGTACGTCGGACCGAAGGCCGCCCGTCGCAAGCCCCCAGCGGACAGGTCTCGGGCGATGCGTTGGCCGACGTCTAGCAATCCATACGGCCTGCCTGCGCCACACTTGCGTGAAGCTGTGGTGACCGGACCACGCAGAGGATTCGCACTCCGTCGGGCATCGGAGGTGAGTCCTCGCACCCGGACCGCGCGCTTCACTCCCCCGTCGCCGAGCGTCTACCCAATCGCCAAGCAAAGGAAACTCGAACGTTGATCACTTGACACTGCGGTGTACCGGCGGGGCGCCATCTTCGGGTCCGTGCCGACTGCGCTCCAGTCCGAGATGGCTTCGACCGGTGAGGCTGCTAGAATTGCCGCGAGGAGACGGAATGGGGATGCGTTCGGCCTGAGCCGCATCGAGTACGCCGCGATGAGGCGCAAGCTCGATGGCAGCACGGTTCCGGCGCGCGGGCGCGTGCTGTTCATTTGCGGTTCGCTGAACCAGACGACGCAGCTGCTACAGGTGGCCAGCGAGCTTCCAGAATACGAGCACCGCTTCTCTCCTTACTATGGACCGACCTACGTGAGCTGGCTGCGGGAGCTGGGCTTGATCGAGTTCACCATAGGTGGCCGGCGACTTCGTGAGATCGCGGCGGACTGCCTGCGCGCTCACGGGGCGGAACTGGACGTCGACGGGCGGAGCGGCGGCTACGACCTCGTGGTGAGCTGCTGTGATCTGGTCGTTCCGCCCAACGTACGCAGCGCGCCGATGGTGCTGGTGCAGGAGGGGATCTTGGATCCACCCAGTCTGGCGTTGAGGTTCGTGCAGCGCTTTCCCGATCGCACGCCGCGCTGGCTCGCCGGTACCGCGGCGACGGGGCTGAGCGGGAGCTTCGATCGCTTCTGCGTGGCATCTCGAGGCTATCTCGAGCACTTCGCCGATCTCGGCGTACCCAGGGAGCGGTTGGCGCTGACCGGGATCCCGAACTTCGACGACTGCAAGCGCTACGCGACCTATCGGTTTCCCCACCGCAACTACGTGCTGGTGTGCACCTCGGACGGCCGAGAGACCTTCAAGCGCGACGACCGCCAGGCGTTGATCCGGAGGGCGCTCGGCGTCGCGGGCGAGCGCAAGCTCATCTTCAAGCTACACCCCAACGAGAACGCGGGGCGGGCGCAGGCCGAGATTCATGCCCTCGCGCCGCGAGCGCTGGTCTATCGCAACGGATCCGCGGAAGGCATGGTCGCTCACGCAGACGTGCTGATCACCGAATGGTCGACGCTCGCGTTCGTCGGGATCGCCCTCGGCAAGCCCGTCTACTCGAACTACTCGCCGAGCGAGCTGTTGCGCCTGTGCCCACTGCAGAACGGTGCTTCCGCGCAGCTCATCGCAGATCAATGTCGGGAGGTCCTGGGTGAGCTGCCTCCCGGACTCGCTCGCAGACGCGCGCGTCGGGGCGACGAATCGGGGTGCTCTGTTCCACTGGCGTGACCTGGAGTTGTTTCCGTGAAGAACTTGGTCGTGATCGTACAAGCGCGCATGGGTAGCAGCCGTTTGCCTGGAAAGGTCATGTTGCGCGCTGCCGGTATGCCTCTGCTCGAGCTCATGCTGCGTCGCCTGCGAAGGTTGCGGACTCGCGCGGAGGTCGTGGTCGCGACGACGGTGGCTGCAGAGGACGCACCGATTCGCAGCCTGTGCCGGCGCCTCGGGGTCGGCTGCATGAGCGGTCATCCCACGGACTTGCTCGACCGACACTACCGCGTTGCCTTGGAGTTCCAGGCGGACGCCGTCGCGAAGATCCCTTCGGACTGCCCCCTGATCGATCCGAACATCGCCGAGCACGTCCTCGCTCGTTTCGCACTCGGGGACGTGGACTTCGTGAGCAACCTGCGACCCCCGAGTTGGCCCGATGGCAACGATGTCGAGGTGATGAGCTTCGAGGCGCTGGAGACCGCCTTTCACGAAGCCAAGCGGGACTTCGAGCGCGAGCACACGACGCCATTCATCTGGGAGAACCCGGGACGCTTCCGCCTGGCAAACGTCAGCGCGCTGTCGAGCGCTGGAGACCCGTCCGCGCCAAGCCTCGCCCAGAGCCATCGCTTCACCTTGGACTATGGGGAGGATCACGAGCTCATCGCCCAGGTCGTTGAGCGGCTGCTACCGGAGTTCGGTGTGGACTTTGGAGTCGAGCAGATCCTCGAGCTGTGTGCCCGAGAGCCTCAGCTGCTCGAGATAAATGCCATGAGGAAAAATTCTGCTTGGTACCTGTCACACCTCGGTGACTTCAAGACGTTGCGCCGCGGCCAGGCGGGAGGTCTCCAGTGGATCTAGTCGACACGGTGGTCGCCACGCCGCGGCCGCGCCCCATGAGCGAAGCTCGCAGCTTGGCAAACGCCGCCTACCGAGCGCGCTCCAGCGTGCTCGAGATGTCCGCACGTGGAGGCTGCTTCGTCGGCTCCGCGTTGTCGTGCGTGGACCTGCTGGTCGAGCTGTACTTCCGTCAGCTGCGCGTCGATCCCATCGACCCTCACTGGGACGCGCGGGACATCTTCCTGCTCTCCAAGGGGCACGCTGTTCCCGCGCTGTACGCAGTCCTGGCCGAGCGCGGCTTTCTCCGTCGCGAGCGCCTGATGACGCACCTCGAAGTGGAGGGCAGCGTCTACTGGCACCCGAACCGCGACATCCCGGGCGTCGAGTTCCACTCCGGCTCCCTGGGTCACTGCCTGCCAGTGGGGCTCGGCATCGCCCTCGAGCGCGCGCGCTCTCGTGACACCGATCGGCGTCAGAGCCAGGTGTTCGTCATGCTGGGCGATGGGGAGCTCAACGAGGGCAGCGTCTGGGAGAGCCTGCTGGTGGCGCCGCAGCTGCTCAGCAACGGACTGACGGTGATCGTCGATCGGAACCGCATTCAGGCCAACGAGCGAACCGAGATGCTGGTCCCGCTCGAGCCGCTGCGCTCCAAGCTCGAGGCCTTCGGCTGGCGCGTCGTCGAGACCAACGGTCATGACTTCCCCGCGCTGGAGCGCGCGTTCGAGCTCTGTGGTGAGCGCCCGTCGGTACTCCTCGCGGAAACTAATCGCGGGTGTGGCGTCGAGAGCCTGCAAAACCGCGTCGGTGGCTGGTTCGTCCACGCCTCGCCGACGGAACTGGAGCTGTATCAGCGCGAACTCCTGGCGTCTCATCGCGCGGCGTGGGGAGAGCAGGAATGAGCTACGAGACCACACTGGAAGAGCTGATGCACGAGCATCCGGAGCTGATGCTGCTCACGGCGGAGAACCGAGCTGCGATCCGTAGTCTGGCGACACGGGCGGGGGAACGCTTCATCGATGTCGGCATCTGCGAGCAGACGCTGGTGGGCGTCGCTGCCGGGTTGGCCTTGTCGGGACGCGTGCCCATGGTGCACGCCCTCGCCCCCTTCCTCACCATGCGGGCCTTCGAGTTCATTCGCACGGACGTGGGCATCCCCAATCTGCCGGTGAAGCTCGTTGGCTTCATTCCGGGGATCCTCAGCGATGGCAATGGCCCAACGCATCAAGCCATCGAGGACGTGGCCCTGATGCGAAATATCCCAGGCATGCGCGTACTGTGCCCTGCGGATGAGGACGAGCTGTGCGCCTGCCTACCTGCAATGATCCAGGACCGCGGGCCCGCCTACCTGCGCTACAACCAGCTCCCCGCGAGAGTACGCCACAAGGGTGACTGGGAGCTCGGCAAGGCCGAGGTCCTACAGAGCGGGCGTGACGTCTGCCTCCTGAGCTACGGCGCGCTTTTCGCTCAGGCGCTCGAGGCCACCGAGCGACTCGATCAGCTTGGCTACTCGGTTGGCCTGGTGAACTTGCGGAGCCTCGCGCCCGTGGATGAAGCGGCCTTGCTCGAGGCGTTCGAATCCAAGTTGGTCGTGACCCTGGAGGACCACTTCGTTCGTGGCGCGCTGCGCAGCCTGGTGTGCGAGCTGGCGGTGGAACGAGGAGCGAACATCGAACTCCTTCCAATCGGTCTGCAGAGTTGGTTCCGCGCGGGACATTTCCAGGCAGCGCTCGAGCACGCCGCGCTCGACGCGGATTCGATCGTCGAGCGCATCGTGGGGCGCTTGGAGGAGGGACGATGAGCAATCGAGTCGAGTTGGGGCAAACACTACCAGACACTCGCGAGTCTCAGGCGTGGCACGCCAAGGCTCAGCGTCTGATCCCGGCGCAGTGTCAGACCCTGGCCAAGGGCCCGACGCAGTACGTGGATGGCGTCGCTCCGAAATACCTCGTTCACGGTCGGGGCTGTCGCGTTTGGGATGTCGACGGCAACGAGTTCATCGATCTGACCATGGGAGTTGGGCCGTTGGTGCTCGGCTACGGACACCCGGAGGTCGACCAGGCGGTCAGCGATCAGCTCAAGCAGGGCGTCGTATTTTCGCTGGTGCATCCCCTGGAGGTGGAGGTCGCCGAGCAATTGAACCGCCTCGTGCCCGGCGCGGAGTGCGTCCGCTACTCCAAGACGGGCGCAGACGTCACGAGCGCTGCGGTGCGCTTGGCGCGAGCATACACCGGTCGAGAACGAGTGCTGTGCTCCGGGTACCACGGCTGGCACGACTGGTACATCGGTACCTCGAGTCGGGACCGCGGGGTGCCGCGCTCTCAGCGTCTCGAGGTTCAAACATTTCAACATGGAAATATTGAGCAGCTGGAGGCTCTGCTGGACGATCAGGTCGCCTGCGTGATCCTCGAGCCGGTGCTGTTCGACGCTCCGAACCCGGACTTCTTGCGCCGGGCGAAGCGGGCCACGGAGCGCGCGGGGGCCTTGCTCGTCTTCGACGAAATGTGGACGGGCTTTCGGGTAGCGCTCGGCGGGGCGCAGGCGCGCTACGACGTGACCGCGGACCTCGCCACGTTCTCCAAGGCTGTCGCCAACGGCCTGCCGCTCTCGGTGCTGACGGGCCGTCGCGACGTCATGCAGCTGCTCGAGGAAGAGGTGTTCTTCTTCACCACGTTTGGTGGCGAAGCGCTCAGCCTGGCGGCTGCAAAGGCGACGCTCAGCGAGCTCGAGCGCCTCGACGTGCCCCAGGTGCTTGCAGAGCGCGGCGCCTGGCTCGCAGACGAGTACAACCGCCTGGCGAGCGCCAAAGGCCTCGACTTCACCCGTGCGATGGGCCTGCCGGCGCGTACGCTCGTCAGTTTCCATGCGGAGCGAGTCGATCCGCTGCTTGCCAAGTCGTTTCTGGGTCAGGAGTTGTTGCGCCACGGCGTGCTGTGGTCGGGCTTCCACAACCTGTCCTACGCCCACACCGCAGAGGAACTCGAACATGTCGTGAAAGCCTACGATCGGGCCCTGGACGAGCTAGGCAAGGCGGTCGCCGAGAACCGCCTGCGTGAGTCGATCCTGGGCCGGCCGGTGCAACCCGTGTTCCGCAAGGTGGGAGCATGAGCGGCACGCCGCGACGCGCAGCGGGCGAGGGCCCCGAAGCCAACGCGCGCCTGTTCTGCTTGCAGGGGCGCGTGGCGGTCGTGACGGGGGCGGCGGGCTTGCTGGGACGAGAGCATGCGTTTGCGCTCGGCAATGCTGGCGGCAGCGTGGTTTGCGCGGACCTGCCCGGTGAGCGCCTCGACCTGCTGCTTGCCGAGCTGACCGAGAGCGGCATCGATGCGACGGCGGTCGAGTGCGACGTGACGTCGGAGTCTCAGGTGCGACGGCTCGCTCGCCAGACCATGAGCCGCTACGACCGCATCGACGTGCTGGTGAACAACGCTGGGCTGGACGACAAGGTACCTGCGGGCCTCACGGATTCTCTCCGCGCTCAAGCCTTCGAGAACTACTCGGTGGATTGGTTCCGCAAGGTGCTGGACGTCAACGTGGTGGGAGCGTTCATTTGCACTCGCGAGTTGGGACAGGTGATGGCAGGCCGAGCCGGGGGGAGCATCATCAATATCGGCTCGACCTACGCGCTGGTGGCGCCAGATCAGTCCTTGTACGAGAGTTCCCAGGGCGAGCAGCTCTTCTACAAGTCCGCGGCCTATCCCGTGTCGAAGGGCGCGTTGCTGCAGCTGACGCGCTTCACGGCGACCTACTGGGGGAAACGTGGTGTGCGCGCGAACACCTTGTGTCCGGGAGGCGTGTTTCAGCGTCAACCGGCGGCGTTCGTCGAGGCATACGCGGCGCGGACGCCAGCCGGGCGCATGGCGGACGCGAGCGACTACCGCGCTGCGCTGGTCTTTCTGGCGAGTGACGGCTCGGCGTACATGAACGGACAGCAGTTGGTGGTGGATGGTGGTTGGACGGCGTGGTGAAACCAGGGATGTGGGTCCCGGTCACTCGGGAAGTTGCCGCACAGAAAAACGCTAGCCATGGCCAGACGCAGACGAGAGGCGAAGGAGAGCTATGAACAGTGTCGAGGTGTTGGATCCCCTGATCGTCGATGACGCAAGGGCGCGAGCCCGCGAGTTCATCGGTCGCCCCAGGTCTCGTTGTGTCGTGCCGATTGCTGGGCGCCTGGTAGGGGCTGGACAGCCGGTGTTCGTGATCGCCGAGATCGGCATCAATCACAACGGTTCGCTCGAGCTCGCGAAGCGCCTGATCGAGGGCGCCTGGGCCGCCGGGGTCGACGCGGTGAAGTTCCAGAAGCGCGAGGTGGAGATCTGCGTCCCCCGCGACCAGTGGGACAGGCAGCGCGAGACGCCTTGGGGGCGCATGACCTATATCGACTACAAGCGGCGCATCGAGTTTGGCCAGGCCGAGTTCGACGAGATCGACCGCTTCTCGCATCGGCTGGGCATCCCATGGCTCGCGTCTTGCTGGGACATCCCCAGCGTGGAGTTCATGGAGCGCTACTCCCCGGTGTGTCACAAGATCGCGTCGGCCTGCATCACGGATCTGGCCCTGCTTCACGCGGTGCGCTGGACGGGGCGCCCGACGATCCTCTCCACTGGCATGTCGACGCTCGAAGAGATCGACTCAGCCGTCGATGCTCTGGGGCGGCAACGACTGCTGATCGCCCACGCCACGAGCACCTACCCGTGTCCTCCGAGCGAGTTGAACCTCTCGGTGCTGAGCGAGTTCTCCCGGATGTACCCGGGGTGTCCCATTGGCTACTCCGGACACGAGCAGGGACTGTGTCCGACCATCGCAGCGGTGGCGCTCGGGGCAACGTTCGTCGAACGTCACATCACGCTCGATCGCACCGCATGGGGTACGGATCACTCGGCTTCGCTCGAGCTGGCCGAGTTGGCAGAACTGGTCCGGGGGATCCGCGAGGTCGAGCGAGCGCTGGGCGACGGGAAGAAGCGCGTCTATGACAGCGAGATCCCCGTGAGAAGCAAGCTCCGTCGCGTGCTCTAGCCGCATAAATACTGTGCGGAAAATTATCGGACCGCAGCGAGGTCTCCGGGTTTGGGGGTGAGGGGTCATGATGTGGGAGCGGCTATCACCGTTGATCATCGTGGGTTCGGCGCTGGGTTTCATGGGACTCGAACGCGTCTTTCCCTACGACAGGAACCAGCGAGTGTTCCGCAAGGGATTCTGGCTGGACTTGGTCGGCTACGGGCTGATCCAGAGCTACTTCCTGGGGCTCATCATCTCGGCGTTCATTGCCTGGCTGGATCGCCAGACAGGGCTGTCTCGGCTGCACCTGGTCAGCGACTGGCACCCGCTGGTGCAGCTCGGGTTCTTCTTCGTCGTTCACGACTTCTACATCTACTGGTTTCACCGCTTGCAGCATGGGAGCGACCTGCTGTGGCGCACTCACGAGGCGCACCACTCGGCGGAGGCAGTGGACTGGCTCGCGGGGACCCGCTCCCACAGCATCGAGATCTTGATCAACCAGACCATCGAGTTTGCGCCCATCGTGCTGCTGGGCGGCGCCCCAGAGGTCGCGCTGATGAAGGCGACGCTGGATGCCGTGTGGGGCATGTACATCCACTCGAACGTGGATGTTCGCAGTGGTGCGCTGCAGTACGTGGTCAACGGACCGGAGATGCACCGCTGGCATCACGCGGTCGAGTTGGGACCGCCCGGGAAGAATTTCAGCACCAAGCTCGCGGTCTGGGATTGGCTCTTCGGCACCGCGTATCGCCCAGGGGGAAAGCCGAGCGGATATGGGCTCGGTGACGCAGCCTATCCGCAGACCTGGTGGGGCCAGCATGTGTACGCCTTCGGCTGGCACCGGGCCTCGACGTCAGCCGCGCAGGCTCGGTTCGCCGCTACTGAAGCAGAGCCCGCAGCGCCAGGCCCTCGTACAGAAGCTGCGCCCCGAGATGACAGGTGATGTCGGCGTGGTCGAGTGCAGGTGCGACCTCGACCAGGTCCATCCCAACCAGGCGGACCCCGCTCAGCATGCGCAGTAGCGAGATCGCTTCACGTGACGTCAGGCCGCCGGGCACCGGTGTGCCGGTGCCCGGAGCGTACGCAGGATCCACGCCGTCGATGTCGAAGCTGACGTATGTCGGACGTTCGCCCACTTGTTCACGGATCTGGCTCGCCACACGGCGGATCCCCTCGCTCTCTACCATCTGCATGTCGTAGACCTTGGCATCGAAGGCGTCCGAGACGTCGCGTTCATCGTCTCCCTTCCAGGTCACACGAATGGCTACCTGGTGGAGTTGCCCGCGGGCGATCAGGCCTTCTTCCAAGGCGTGCTTCATGGGGGTTCCGTGGTGAAATGCTTCCCCCCAGGTCTCGGGACCGCTGGTGTCGAAGTGGGCGTCGATGTGTACCACCGCGAGCTCGCCATGGCGCTGGGCGACTGCGCGCAGGGCCGGGAGGGAGATCGAGTGGTCGCCACCCACCAGGAACGGGGTCGCGCCCGCCTCGACGACGGCGCCCACCTCCAGCTGCACCAGCTGGCGAATCGACTCCAGGCTGAACGGAGGGGCTGCGACGTTGCCCCCGTCCACGGCGTTCAGGCGCTCGAAGACGTCGACGCGATGGGTGGGGTGGTAGGGACCGAGCAGCGCGCTGGTGCGCCGCAGGTGGTACGGCGCCATGCGCGCCCCGGGTTGATAGGTCGTTCCTGCGTCCGTCGGCACGCCGAGGATCGCTGCGTGGTACCCCTGGTAGACGTCGGCGCTCCCGATCGCGGGCTTGACCATCGGCAAGCGAAAGAACGGAGTTTGCCCGTGACGGACGTACTCGAGGGCGGATTGCTGGCTCATGCTCTGGTCCTAACTGTTGTGGAAGGCTTCATCCTGGCGGTCTGCCAGCATCGCACTCAGATCCGTGCGGATAATTTGCGCCATGTCCTCGTCGCTGAGCCCTGGCGTCGGACGCAGCGCGCGTCCCACCTCGAGCTCCACCGGGACGTCGTGGCGGGCGATGCTCCGCAGGTAGTGGGGAAGGAAGGCGGCGTTCCCGTGCCAGCACACCGGCCGCGGAAGCCGCACGGCGATCGGAACCACCGGGACATCTGCCAGCCGAGCCAGAGCGAACGCACCGAGCTTGAACGGCAAGAGCTTGCTGCCATCGGAGGTGGTGCCTTCGGGGAAGGTCAGGACCCGGGTACCTCGGCGCAACGCGCGCAGCGCTGTCTTGAGGACCCGGGCGCCGCTGTGGGGACACTCGCGCTTCACGAACAGCACTCCCAGTCGGCCCATGACACCACCTAGGATGGGCCACGCTTCGACCTCCGCCTTGGCAATGGCCAGGGCAGGGAACAGCCGGGTGATCGCCAGCGGGTCGACGTAGCTCAGGTGGTTCGCCACGAGCACGCAGCGCTCGGGGACCGCTTCGCCGTGGGCTTCGATGCGTATGCTCTGGGACTTGGCGACTTCCCGCGCGGTGTAGTGCAGTGCATACGCCCGTTCGCTGAACGCCGCGTTCACAGGCGGAACGATGCGGCTCGTTTCCCGCACGACTCGCAGCAGGTCGACGCTCCGCTGTAGCGTACGTCTTGCACCCCGCGCTCTCGCAACAGGGCCCGGCTCCGCTGCATGCGGATAGGAGACGCCTCGGGGATACGCGGCGACGTGGAACTCCGTCGACCGCGGCACCTGGCGCAGGTTCATGCGCTGGCTCCGGAGTTCTGCACTCGACGTCCAAAGGCGCTTGGCGCCGGCGGTAGCGCGCGCTTGTCCGCGTCGCCGAGCAGGCCCATGCGCTGATAGCGTTGCTTGAAGCGTGCCAGCACGTCTCGGTCGATGCGCGAGACGATGCGCTCGTCGCCCGGACCGTAGAAGTCGTGGCGCCGGTCCACGTTCTCGGCCCCGAGCCAGGCGTGGATCGCTCGCGCGGGCAGGTTGTCCTCCTTGACGGTGAACCAGCACGCGTCGACCTCGTCCACGATCGCCCGCATGAAGGCCTGAACCAGCTTGTGAACGACACGCGTTCCCTGGAACTCCTTCACCACCGCCAGCGTCGTGCAGTACGCCTCCCGGTCACGCACGAACGACAGCAGGTAGCCAGCGGCGCGTCCGTCGATGCGCGCGATGAAGCAGGTGTGCTGCATGAAGTCGCAGCACAGGCGCACGTAGTAGGGACCGAGCAAGGGTTCTCCGTCATTCCCGAAGATCTCCTCTTCCAAGCGCATGATGTCCTGGAAGTCGTCGCTGTTGAGCGGGCGGATCTCGTAAGTCGTCATGGCGTTCCCTCCTTCGTTCCGGGCTCCCGGCGCCGGGCCGAGCATGAATTCCGTGCGGTTTATCTGCGTTCCGTGCGTTACTTGGCCGCAACACTCGTGGGTGGCTGTGGCAGGGACCTTTCGCCTCGGAAAACTCGTGGCGACATCTGCGCAGTTGTCCATGGGTCATCCGCTCGCGGGTGTCCTCTCGGTGACCTGGGTGGCGAGGCGATGGCGCGGGAGCGGTATCCGTGTGGCATCGAGCACTCGGTGCAGGCGCTTCCTCTGTAGCTTCGGACGAATCCGCGAGGATTGGAGCGCGGGCGAGTCCGCGCAGGAGACAGCGCGACGACGGCTCCTGTCCTCGATTGTGTCAAGCGCCACTCGGTGACGAGTGTCACGCCGCCCGCCGCGCGGCGCCGCCGAGATCTGCGCTCGGGCCGGATCGCCGTGTTTCCCAGCGGTCACGCCCGCGCCGCGAATCAGCAGCTTTTTCAGCCTCCCCGCGCCCCACGGGGCGAGGCGTCTCGGGACGAGTGCCCCGCCACTTGATTGTCACTTGTACTTCACTACCTTGAGACGTTCATGGCTGCCTCGCTCTCCCGCATAGCGCTCGACGCCGCGCAGCGCTTTCTGCGCTCAGGGCGTCACGTCACGAGCGCGAGGCGTCGCTACCTGGATGTCGGCGGTCTGGACCAGCTCTGGCACCGTCGAATGCAGGACCTCGATGCTCTTGAATTATCGTGCGGAAATAGTATCGAGGGGAGGGCGCTGCGCGCTTACCAGCTCGGGACTCCAGGCGCCCCGCGGCTCCTGCTGACTGGACTGATGCATGGCGTCGAGCTGATCGGCAGTGTGGCGTTGCTCGCGGCGGTCGAGGCGCTGGTCGATTCTGGGTTGACCCGCGATCTCGAGTTGGTAGTCGCCCCGGTGGTCAACCCGGACGCCCTCGCCTTCAACAGCGAACGCCTCGCGAAGGGGCACCTCGCGTGGCGTCGCTGCAACTCCCGCGGAGTCGACCTCAATCGCAACTTCGGCGTCGTGGGTGAGGCGACTCACTTCCACCCCTTCAGCGGCTCCCGTCAGCGCTGGGCACCTCACTACTCGGGATCAGAGCCGTTCAGCGAGGCGGAGAGCCGCTGGCTCGCGGAGCTGGCGCGCAGTCGTCGCCCCGAGCTTGCCCTGGGCTTCCACAGCTTTGGCCGTCTGCTGCTCTACCCTTGGGGTCATACGGCGGCGGCGCACCCCCGAGACGCAGAGTATCGCCGTCTCGCGGCGCGCTTCGTCGAAGCTCAGCCGCGTCCCTTCCAGGCCAAGCAGGCATTTGGCTTCTACCCGACCCACGGTGATCTCGACGACTGGCTAGACCACGAGCTCGGAGCCTTCGCCTACACCGTCGAGGTCAGCCAGCTCAGCGCTCGGTTGCTGCGGCCTCGTCTGGGCCTGAATCCGTTCTGGTGGATGAACCCCGTGCAGGTCGATCGGGCGGTGGCGGAGGTGGTCCCTGGCGTGATCGGTATCGCGAGCGCGCTCGTGCACGCGGTCTCGAGCAGCCCGCCCGAACCGAGGCGCTTCCCTGGTGCGTCGCAGCACGCGGGCTATGCCGAAGCCGCAGAGTGACATTGCCGTGGGGTAATCGACGGCGCCGCAGGCCGGAAGCTATGTGGTCCAGACGACGCGAAAGCGCCTGCCTGGCTCCACCTCGCTGACGTCTGCGCTGACGCCCGTGTACTCGGTGATGGCTCGCAACGTCGCCACCACGCCCAACGCGAAGCCACGGGATCCCGTCGCGCGCTCGGAGACGCCGCTCAGCACCAGCTCCGCTCCCTGTGCGCCAAGCGGGCGCACACTCAGCGTGCCGACATCGCGAAACACCAGACTCCAGGCCAGAGGCAGGCGCTCCAGCAGGCTCAGAGGGCGGAGGTGCAGCAGTCGGCGACCCAGGCCGGTGAGCGGAGCGATCAATGGACGTTGCATGAACTCGAGGGTCATGCGTACACACACGCGGTCGTACTCCGCGCTGCCGAGGGCCTCGAGCAGCGCCTCGTCCAGCTGGAGATGCCAGTCGAGGGGGACCCAGCTCATGGGCAGCGCGCTGCGTGCACCGGTCACGATGTGCATCGGGAGCCTGGCGAGCGCACGGGCACGCTGATGGTCCGGGAGCTTCTCGAGCATCTCCAGGCTGAAACGGGTGTAGCTGGCGCGTACCTGCATGAATCGCTCTAGGGTTCCCCGCTTGGGACTCTAACTCTGGAGTCCTGTTGCATTGGTGCCCAGAGGTGTGATTCGGGCACCTGCCGCCCACACCATGCGCGCGTGTGACTGGGGGCGTTTCCGCACATTGTGTGGCCTGTTTCCGGCAACGCAACGCTCCGCGGTTTGTGCCGTGTTGCGTCCATGCTAGCGCATTGCGACGTTGGAACACCGAGACAGCGATTTGCCGACACCGTTGGTGCCCGCAAAGGCGGTCCGAGCCGAGTCTGGCCGCCACCGGGCGACCTCCAGCCCGCCGGACTCCAACCGCACCACGCGCCCCGCGCCCCCTGGCGCCTCGCAGCCAAGCCCGACGAGCACTGCCGTGCCTTTGCCCGGTCGCCGCGCGTCGACGGCGACCACACGCGCCGAGAGTGTCGCCAGGGACCTTCAGCCAAGTGAGCCTGTGGCTCTGTCGGCGAGGCAGTTGACCTCACCTCAGTTCCCCAGACCCCCGCGCTTGCCAGTCATGGCCGATCCGGACGAGCTGCAAGAGCTCGAGGACGGCTGGGAAGATTGACTGGCCGAGTCTCGAGCAGCTGGCACGAATGGCGAGCTGATTGAGGCGTCCAAGGGAACACTCGGGTGCGCACACCCAACGGACTGGCGGTCCGAGCCGTCGGTCTCATACGATCCGAACGTGAGACGGCGACGCCTTCGAGCGCGCCAGCCCGTCTTTCCAGGCGGGAGAGGAGGAACCCGAATGAAGACCCCGAAGATCCACACCCTCGCGGTGGGCATTGGCCTGGGCGCACTGGCGTTCAGCTCGTTCGCTGCTGCCAAGCCCATCCCCGTGAACCACTCCGACAGCTTCCAGTCCCAAGTCCAAGACGATGGGCCTCGCTGCGGCGACGAGGACGACGAGGAAAAGAAGAAGAAGAAGTCCTGAGCCCAGTTGCCCAGGTGGCAGCGAGGAACTCAGGCAACGGGCGGCGTCGAACGGGCGCCGCCCGCACTTTTTGTTGCCCTACGGAACTGTCGCGGGCGCCCCGGTGGGCGCGCTACATCGAGATGCTGCCCTTGCGGAAGTCCGTAGCGGCGATCTGCACGTTGACGCACACCGGCTTGCCGCTGGCTGCCAGGCGCTTGGCCTCGTCGAGCGTCTCATCGATCTTGGCCGGGTCGTCCAGCAAGAGGCCAACGCCCCCGTAGCCCTGGGCCACTCCGTGGTAGTCGGTGCGCCGCAGCACGGTCCCCACGTCGTCTCCCAGCATCTCGCCTTGTTCCCGGGCGATCTGCGCCCACACGGCGTCCGTGCCGATCAGCGCTATCGGCGCCAGACCATGCCGCACGCAGGTGTCGAACTCGGCCAGCGAGTACGCCGACGAGCCGTCACCGTAGATCAGCCACACCTCGCCCTTTGGCCGAACCAAGGAAGCACCGACGGCGAAGCCGCCGCCCACGCCGAGGGTGCCGAAGGCGCCCGGGTCGAGCCAGGAGAGAGGCGAGCGCGGCCGAACGATGTAGCTCGCCGTGGCCACGAAGTCGCCGCCGTCGACCACGAGCACGGCGTCGTCGCTCATCTTCTCCTCGAGCCGCAAGAAGAAGTTCAGCGGGTTCACGTACTTCGCGTTCGGTCCGCTGGCGTCGAACGGCACGCCCTGGTCCTGGATCTGAGCGTCCCGGGCCTCCTCGCGAGCGCGCAGCGCGTCGAACCACTCGTTCCAGCGATCCTTCGGCCCTCCCACGCGCTCGGCCAGCGCCTCGAGGAACTGCCCAGCGTGGGTCTGGATGGCGACCTCTGGTCGGCGGTTCTTCTTGAGCTCCGTCGGGTTCAAGTTGATCGCGACCACCGTGGCCTTGCCACCGATCGCGCGTCCGTAGCTCAGGCGGAAGTCGAAGGGGAAGCCTGCGACCAGCACCAGGTCGGCCTCCTTGAGCGCGTTGCCTCGCTTGTGCCGGAACTGGATGTCGCTGTGGCGGCCCAGCAGTCCCCGGGACATGCCGCCGAGATACGTGGGGATACCCAGCTGCTTGACGGCGCGCGCCAGCTTGTCGGCGTCGCGTACACCGACCATGGTCTGGCTACCGATCACCAGCACCGGGCGCTCGGCTTGCTCCACCAGCTCCGCCACCTGGTTCAGCTGATCGCCGCTGAGCGGCGGTGTCGCGTCGCTGCTGAACGGTAGGTCGAGGCTGACGTGGGGCTGGTGGAACTGGCGGAACAGGTAGCCCTTGATCACCAGCTCCAGGGCCCTGGCGCCCAGGTTCTTTGCACCCTTCAGTCCGGCTTCCTTCATGAAGATCTCGCGCACCATCGACTCGGGGTAGAGCAGGTCCACGGGCACCTCGACGAACACGGGGCCTGGGACTCCGCCCGTCGCGATCTCGAAGGCTTTCTCCACCGTGGGTTTCAGCGCGGAAACCGTCTTGCAGGTGGTGGCCCATTTGGTGATGGGCTTCATCAGGCTCAGCTGATCGATGTCCTGGAGCGATCCGCGTCCCTTGAGCAGCGTCGCGGTGGCGCCACCGAAGATGATCAGTGGCGTCTGGGCCATCTGCGCGTTCTTCACGGCGGTGACGGTGTTGGTGACGCCGGGGCCTGCGGTCACCGCAGCCACTCCAGGGACGCCGGTCATGCGCGCGACCGCGTCTGCCGCGAACACGGCGTTCTTCTCGTCGCGTACGTCGACGACACGGATCCCCTTGGCCTTCGCACCGACCAGGATCGGAGAGATGTGGCCGCCACAAAGCGTGAAGAGGTATTCGACCCCGCGTGAAGCGAGGACTTCACCGATGATCGCGCCGCCGTTCGTCTCAGTCATGCCGTCTCCGTAGCTGTCGTTGGCGGCTGCCTCGCGGCGCGGAGATCCACCCCGCGATCGAGCAGCCCTGCCCGATGCAAGTCGGCGATATTGCTCGCCGCGTCAACCGCCTTGCGCCACGCTTCCAGTGCGCCCGCGACGCCGGCCCCCGCGTCCCCGCGAGATCGCGCAAAAACCTCGATCTGGCGCCTTCAGAACAGGCGTCGACCCGCTGCGGGCAGCCAGCGCTCCACGTAGGCGTCGACCTTCATCTTGCGCTTCGTGTTGTCGCTACTCATGTAGCGGATCTTGCCGTAGATGGGCCGCTCTGGGCCCCATGCTCGGTCGAAGCGTCCGAAGCACCAGAAGATCCCGCTGTACGAGTTCGGGTTGCGTCCATCGACGGCGTACTTGTTGTTGAGCTCGATCAGCGTCTCCAGCGCTTGCTGCGGCGTCTTGCTCCACTCGAGCACCTTCTTGCCCCACAGCATTCGCAGATAGTTGTGGATCCGCCCTTCGGTCCTGAGCTGCCACTGCGCTGCGTTCCACAAGTCGTCATGGGTCGCGCCGGCCTCCAAGGTCGCCAGGTCATAGGTGTGCTCGCGCTCGTCCCTCGCGTGCTCGGCGAGCGTCTGCTGCGCCCAGTCCGGCAGCGAGTGGTACCGGTCATAATCCTTACGGAAAAGACAGTTGTTGTAGCCGACCTCGCGCCACGTGATCACCTCGTCGAGGAAGCTCTCCACGCAAGGCTCGAGCCCCCACCAGCCCTCCTTCTGGCCTCTTGGCGAGCTGGATCTGGGGGTGAGGGGGTCGAAGTCCTTGCCGACCACCGCGCGGAACACCTCGTGGGCAGACAGGTGTCCGAAGTGGAGATACGGGGACAGCCCGCTCGAGCTGTCGTCGACGGCGTCGCTGCGCTTCTCCGCGTAGTGGGCGAGGCGGTCCCGGAAGAACCCGGAGAGCTGCCTGCGCGCGGCGCGGCTGCCTCCAGCGTAGTCGACCCGAGGCACTTCGTGATCGATGGGCAGGCTCGCCAGCTCAGGGTGCGCGGCGGGCTCCAGCCAAGCCTCGGGAGGCGCGGGCCAGCGGGTAGCGATCTCTTCTGGCAGCCTCGCGGCAGGCAGCTCGAGTCCCTTGAGCGGCTCTCGGCGCGGGACCTGCTCGAGGTGCGGGAGCAACACCTTCTGCAGGTGGCGGCGGAAGTCGTACGCGCGCTCGAAGGCCTTGTCGCTCGCGCGCAGCGGCAAGAGCCCGTTGCTGTCCACCGCCTCCAGACGCACGTCGAGCTTGCTCGCTGCGGCGTTGACCATATCCGGGAGGAAAAAACAGGGGAAGTCATCGGTCACGACGACCGACGCGCGAGCGGCCAGGGCCTGCAGGAGACCGCTGCCTGCGCCGGGTCTCGGCTCCACGTACGGCAGATACGTCGCCCCGGAACCTGCGAAGCTACGCTGGTTGTCTCCCATGCCCTGGATCACGAAGGTGTGGAGGCGGTCGCTGGCCCAGCGGTAGCCGACGCGCAGGGCCTCCAGAACGACCAGTGGTTGCTTCAGCCGTCTCGCGTGATCGATGGCGCGATCCAGGGCGAAGTTGTAGTGGGCGCGCCGGTTGGCGATCATCCAGTACAGGACATAGTCCCGCCCGGCGCGCTCTGGAGCTGGCGCGCCCCCGGCGCTGGTCGGGATGGCGGTGATGCGGAGGTCGGGAACGCTCATGTGCTCGGAGGGCGTAAGACCGACACGGAACCGGCCGCCAGTGGCCAGCGCAGTCAATTGTTGCTAATCCGGCGACCTCACCCGCAGGTTGCGCCGCGCCGGCGCGGCGCAACGACCTCGAGCGCTACGGTAACTGAGCCATGTCCCAACTAGAGAATCGGATCGAGCAAGCCCTGAAGAACGCCGTCGTCGTCGCCCTCGGTGAGGCGCAGCGCGAAGCAGATCCGATGCTGCGTCCGGCTCAGAACCCGCGCTTCGGGGACTACCAGGCGAACCTGGCCATGGGCTTGGCGAAGCAGCTCGGGCAGAAGCCAAGGGACCTCGCCCAAAAAATCGCGGACGCGTTGCCGAACGTCCCTGGCGGCGACTCGTTCCAGAAGGTCGAGGTGGCTGGCCCTGGCTTCATCAATCTCACGCTGACGCTCGACGCGCTGAATGAGACCGGGAAGGCCATGCTGGGCGACCCGCACCTGCTGCTCAGCTGCGTCGAGGAGCCTCGGCGAGTAGTGGTCGACTACTCGAGCCCCAACGTCGCCAAGGAGATGCATGTCGGGCACCTGCGCTCGACGATCATCGGCGACGCGGTCAGCCGCGTGCTGAGCGCCAAGGGGCACGTCGTGATCCGCCAGAACCACCTGGGCGACTGGGGCACGCAGTTCGGCATGCTGATCGAGAACCTGCTCGAGCAGGGCACGGACCTCGGAAGCGTGCGGGAACTCACCGCCATCTATCAGGCAGCGAAGAAGCGCTTCGACGCGGAGCCTGAGTTCCAGGAGCGCGCCAAGCAGCGGGTGGTGAAGCTCCAGGGGGGCGATGAAGAGACGCTGAAGGTCTGGCGCCAGCTGGTGGATCAGACCATCCAGTACCTCGACGGTGAGTACAAACGCATGGGCGTGTTGCTCGAGCCGGAGGACGTCTGCGGTGAGAGCTTCTACAACCCGATGCTGCCGGGTGTGGTCGAGCGCCTCAAAGCCGAGGGGCACCTGGTGGAGAACGAAGGCGCTCAGTGTGTGTTTCCCGAGGGATTCAAGAACAAGCAGGGTGATCCGTTGCCGATGATCGTGCAGAAGCGCGACGGCGGCTACCTGTACGCGACCACCGATCTGGCCGCCGTACTCCACCGCACGCAGACTCTCGGGGCCACGTGGCTGATCTACGTGATCGGACTGCCCCAGTTCCAGCACGTCGACATGCTGAAGAGGGTGGTGACGGACTACGGCTGGATCGGGCCCAACGTGACCATGCAGTACGTGGGTTTCGGCTCGGTGCTGGGGACAGACGGCAAGCTGCTGCGAACCCGTTCTGGCGGCTCGGGTACCGTGAAGCTGTCCGATTTGCTCGACGAGGCCGAGGAGAAGGCCGCGGCGGCGGTCAAAGAAAAGAACCCCGATCTGGATCCCGAGCGCACTCAGCAGATCGCGCGCGCCATCGGCATCGGCGCCCTGAAGTACGCGGACCTCTCCAGCGATCGAGTCAAGGACTACGTCTTCGACTGGGACCGCATGCTGGCCTTCAACGGCAACACCGCGCCCTACCTGGTCAACGCCTACGTGCGTACCCAATCTATTTTCCGCAAGGCTAAAATCGAGCCGTCGTCGCTCGACCTGACGGCGCTCGCGGTAAAGGAGGACGCCGAGCGTGCGTTGCTGCTGCAGCTGGTGCGCTACGCCGCCGCGGTGGAGTCGGTGGCAGCGAGCCTGGAGCCGCACAGGCTGTGCGGTTACCTGTACGACGTCGCCTCTGCGTTCCACCCGTTCTTCGAGAAGTGTCCGGTGATCAAGGGCGACGTCGCGCCAGAGGTGCGGGCGAGCCGCTTGGCTCTGTGCGAGCTGACGGCGCGTGTGTTGCGTCAGGGCCTGGGATTGCTCGGCATTCAGACCGTGCAACAGATGTGAGGGCACACCTGCTCGCGCTGGAGCGTATGAGGGGGGCGCCGAGCACGGCGCGAGAGTGATCCATGGGACGACGATTGCTGAAGTGCGCCCTCACCGGCGCGGCGTGGTGCTGGGCTCTGGGCGCAGCTGGGCTGTTGATTGGGGTGAGCGGCTGTGGCGGCGCGCCATCTGTCGCCGCTCCAGAGCCGTCCGCCCCGAAGGCGCTGGCTCCGGCCCCGCCAACCTCGGCTCCCGAGGCGGAGCAGCCGCAGTTTCCCGCGTTCCCGCCGGGGCCGACGACGGAGTTCGTGATCGGAGACCTCGTCGAGCGACTCCCGAGCCCCGGTGGTGACGCCTGGTTGGCCTTCGCAGAGCGGCCGCTGCTGCTGTTCGCTCCACCCAAGAGCGCGCGCCAGCAACTCGAGGTCTGGGATCTGGCTGCTGGCAAGCGGCTCAGCATCTTGTCGCGGGGAGACGAATCTCCGGGCTGGGACGCGCGGGGAACTCGCGTGGCCATCGGTTGCGCGCCCACGCGGGTCTACGAGACCACGAGCGGGCGCTTCCTCGGCAGCTTCGAGTCACCGCGCCCGCCGCCACCGAAACCCAAGCCGCGCGCCAAGCGTCGGGTGTCGTCGGGCGCCGCGGGCACCGGCCTTGGGCGTCTGGGTGGTGGCGGTGGCGTCGGGCTCGGCAGCATTGGCAGCATCTCCAGGCGCGCTCAGCCAAGGCAGCGCAGCGTGAAGAGCGATGCGTGCAGCGCGTTCGTGGGCAGCGATCGCCTGCTCACCATCGACCCCCGGGGGACCCATGTCTGGAGCCTCGAGACGGGCAAGCGACTGGCGACGGCGAAGTCGCCGAACGCATCGCGCCGCGCCATCGCGGCGGATCCCCAGGGCAAGCTCGTAGGGATGGTCTCCTCCGAGGGGCTCGTTCTCTACGACGCGCGCAGTCTGCGCAAGCTACGAGAGACGAAGCTCACGGCGGACTCGCTGGCCATCTCACCCGATGCCGAGCAGCTCGCCCTGGGAGGCGAGAACGGCGTGACGCTGCGCGCAGCGGCCGATCTCCAGGTTCAACACGAGGTGGCGCTCCCGGCCTCCCTCGAGGAGAGACCGGTCGCCTACTCCAGCGACGGCTCGCGCGTGCTCACGCTAGACGACGAGCAGCTACGGCGAGTGGACTCGATGTCCGGTGACCTGAAACCCGCGCGGAAACGTGCATTCGACGAGCCGGTACGTGCGCTCGGCACGCTCCCCGAGCGCGGGCTCCTGATCACGGCGACGGCAAGACGCATCCAGTTCTGGGACGCCAAGGATGGGGCGCCCAAGGGAAGCTGGTCGCTGGAAGCCGAGGTCGACGATTTCGTCGCGCCCCGCGGCGGAGAGTCGCTGGTCGTGGTGCAGGGCAAACGGCTCTCCCAGCTCTCGACGGCAGACCTGACGCGCCCCGAGCTGGTCAAGCGCGCGGAGCTCGCGAGCGAGATGCAAGCCGAGGCGCACCTCGACGCCAGCGTCGATGGCACTCTGATCGCGGTGCCGGGGGTCGGCGTGTTTCGCCTGCCGGGTTTGGTTCCGGTCGAAACCTCGAGCGCTCTGGTCGAGGGCTTCACCGATGACGCCCTGCTGACGCTGAGCGGTCGTAACGTCGCGATCCGTCGCCTGGATGGGGCGCAGGAGGATTTCCGGGCAGATTTTAGAACGGCCCATGTTCAGCGCGCTCGCTACTCGAAGCTAGGCTGGGTGCTCGCGACGGCGAACGGAGACGTGCGCATGTGGCAACGAGAGAGCGGAGAGCTGCTGCGCTCGTTTTCCGCGCACTACGGCTCCCTGGATCAGTTCGTGGTGTCGCCGAATGGCGAGTTACTGGCCACCGCGGACCGATTCCTGATGCGCTTGTGGGACCTCGAGTCCGGTCTGGCCCGACTCGCGACGCAGCGAGCCAGCGACGTGACGAGCGTCGCGTTCACTCACGATAGCGCGCGTTTGCTCACGGCGCGGACCGACCGCACGGTGTCGGTCGATCTCATCCCGGCGCCGCACGTGGAACCCTCACCCCCGAAGACCCAGCCCACGGGGGCGGAGCAGGCGTGTGAGCAAGAGTACGCGCGGCTCGAGGCGCTGAAGAAGCCACGGGCCGTCGAGGCCCTGACGAGCGCGCCGGGTCTAGCCGGCGGCGTGTTTGCCGGGGACATCGGCAGCTCCCTTTCGGGCTCCCTTGGCGGCTTCTCGGGAACGGGCTCTGGCGGCAAGGGCCACTGGGAGTACGAGGATAGCACTACCCCGCGGAAACTTCACAAGGTCGATTGGCAGAGCCTGGGGCTCGGTCGGAGTTTTCGCTGTGGGCTGACGACGAGCGGTCTCGTGCTGTGTTCCGACGGCTTTGGGAGCCCCCGAGCCCGGGGCTCCCAGCCATGGGGGCCCGACGACCTTGCCGTGGTGGGCGTGGCGAACGCGAAGCAGCTCGCAGTCGGAGAGGAGTTCGCCTGCGCGAGGCTGGCGAACGGAGGAGTCCGCTGCTGGGGCCGGGCGATCGAGCCCGGTACACGGGCGTGGTACGACCGCCCGGAAGCCGTTGGGATAGAGCTGCCTGGCAAAGCCAAGATCCTGGCCGCCGGGGGGACCCACGCCTGCGCAGCCCTGGAAGACGGCAGCGTGTGGTGCTGGGGCGAGGGGGGAGCCGGTCAGCTCGGCAATGGTCGACCCGCGGACGCCGGAAGCCCGGTGCGCGTCTGCGGCATCCGGGACGTCGAGGGCTTGGCGCTCACGGATCGCGCCAGCTGCGCCATCGTCGGCAACGGTGAGGTCTCGTGCTGGGGCAGTGGGCTCGGCGGGGAACCGAGCAGCGCTCCCGTGGAACTCGAGGGCTTGACCGGGGCCAAGCAAATTGCCGCAGGGAAAAATCACGTGTGTGCACTGGCCCGTGGTCGTGTGCGATGCTGGGGGAAGGGGAGCGATGGACAGCTCGGCAACGGCAAGAACGCAGACAGCCCGCGGCCCCAGGCTGTCGACCTCAGGCGCCTGAGCAAGCACAAGCGGGTGACCGCGGTGCACGCTGGGGACGATCGGAGCTGCGCTCGCTTTGCCGATGGGCGCCTGGCCTGCTGGGGGGAGGGAAAGGCTGGGCAGCTGGGCAACGGTGGGCTCGAAGCGAGCTCGCGGCCCGTGCTGGTCAAGCGCCTGAGTGATGTAACCGACGTCGCCACCCAGGGCGATCGCAGCTGCGCGGTGGCCGGCGGCGCGCTGTCCTGCTGGGGGCGCCTGGGGCGGAGCTGGGTCTGGGACGAAGAGCCCCAGCCGCTGTTCGGCGATTTGCCCGGAGGGGGTGGGACGCGGTCCAAGCCGGAGCCGCCCAAGGTCAGCGAGGTCGAGGGAGGGCTCCTGTTGCCGCCGGAGCCCCCGACGCGAGCGCCGCGGTTCGACGGCGCGCAGGGGTTCTTGTCCACCTTCGCTGGGAGCTGCTCCGTGATGTCGAACGGCGTGGCTGGCGCGGGTGAGGTGCGCTGTGTCGATGCCGAGTTGGCCAGGTTGATTACCCCAGGGAAAGAGAAGCTGTTCAGAGCGGGAAGCGTGGACAGCGGGTCCGACTGCCTGATCGAGGCGGGCGGAGACGTGATCTGCCAGGTGGGCTACCCGAGAAGGTGGCGAAAGGTGCCTGGGATCTCTCGCGCCGTCGACGTCTCGGTGGGTTACCAACGGTCGTGTGCTGCCGGCGAAGACGGAAAGGTGCGCTGCTGGGAGACTCGCTATGACGAGAAGACCAAGCCGAAGATCGAGGTCCAGAGCGAGATCGGCGACGCCCTGCGGGTCGCGGTGGGTCGAAGCGGCGAGACGTGCGCCTTGACCAGGCAGCGCGAGGTCATCTGCTGGGGTGCGACGCGCTACGGCCTGGAAACGGAAGACGGCGGGGAGCCCGAACCTGCCCCCGCGGCGTCCTGGCTCACTGACGTGGTTGATTTCTCGGCTTCGCAAGAGATCTGCGCGCTGCTCCAGGATGGGAGGATCGAGTGCCGCGACTCGGAGTACGAGGGCGAGCCGCGGCAACCCCGTGTTCCCGGTGCGCGGGCCATCAGCATCAGCGCCACCCACGGTTGCGCGCTTCTCGGGAGCGGCGAGATCACCTGCTGGGGCTCGAACGACCACGGGCAGCTGGGCCGCGGTCGCTTGAGCCGCCCTTTCGCGGCAGGCGTCAACGGGCTACCCAAGATGAAGAGCGTGTTCGTGTCTCGGGGCTCGAGTTGTGGGCTCGACGAGAGCGATCAGGCGTGGTGCTGGGGCGCGGCGCCGTACTGAGATCTATTCTTCCTTGCCTCGCGTTTCCTCGGGGTTACAAGCGGTCTTGGCTTCCGCCAGCAGCTTCTCGACGCTCTTGGCCTCCTTGTCGATGCCCTTGAGCCAGCGTTCGAGCACGCCCTCGGCGCCCTTCTGATAGGCGTCGAGGTTCTCGATTGCGTCACGCTCCAGGGCAGCGGCGAGGTCCGCCAGGGAGTCGCTCTGCAGCAGCAGCGCCTTGCGCAGGAGCTGTTGCGCAGGCTTCTCACCATCCTTCAGTCGATGATCGGCGATCTGCCCCGCGAGCTCCTTGAGCTCGGAGGCGCGACTGGCGGCGGCGCGACCGAGACCTTCCAGCTGATCCACGCGCAGGCTCTCGACCCGTTCCTGAAGGGTTCGGTCGATGTCCCGCTTGAAGTCGGTCTTCTGGCGCTTGAACTCGCCGCGCGCTGCGTCGGCGAAGCGCGGCAGGTCCTCGCAGAGCGACTCGAGGCGCTTCACCTTCTGCTGTGCTTCTTTCGCCTGAGCGCTCCTCGGGAAGCGCTCGATCAGCGCCTTCCAGTGCTGGGGACGGTCGCTCTTCGCCAGGCGTTCGCGCTCCCCCAGCGTGGCGGCGTCCTGCGCCTTCTCGAGCGCCGTGCGGATACTCTTCTCGAGGGATTCGTCGGACTGCTTGCCCCGCATGTCCTCGTCGAGGCAGCGCTCGGTGTCCTGCAGCTTCTCCTCGTCGAGCAGCAACTGGCAAAGGCGGAGCTGCGCCCTGCCGCTGCTCGGGTTCCAGACCAGGGCTGCCTGCAAGCGCGGCCGCTTGACGTGGGGATCCCGGCTTGCGTCGGCTGCTTCCAGCAGCCAGCGTTCGGCGAGCTCAGGGACCTGCTTGGCTGCGTCGCTCTCCGGGTGCTTGGTCTTGAGGACTTCCAGGGTAGCGATGGCAGCGTCCGTCTCGCCCTGGTCTTGCTGCCGTTTGGCGTCGGACAGCAGATCCTGGTCGGGGCTGCAGCTCGCGGTCAGCAGCGCGCACACGAGGAGCAACCGCGAAGCGCTCGAAGCAACACGCATGGGGACAGGGTACCCGGGAGGGTCGGTGCGACCAAGCGCCTCTGCCGCATGCCCTCTGCCTCATGCCCTCTGCCCCATGCCCTCTGCCTCATGCCCGGCGCCTTCCGGGCCGGGTCAGTAGCTGATGGTCAAATCGAAGGCTCCCCACTCAGCGTCCGAAGTGGAGTCGACGAAGACGTAGAAGGTATCGCCGCTGGTCGCGACGAAGCTGGTGCTGGCGGTGGAGAAGTCCGTGCGCCGCACGCACTGGATCGGCTGGTTCGAGCAGCTGCCGAGCATGACGTAGATCGCCTTCTCGAAGGGTCCGGTCAGGCTGAGGTTCACCTGGCCAGACTGAGGCGCGACGAAGGAGAACACCAGATCCTGGCCGGACAGGCTTCCGCCGCCGCAGGCTGGGTTCGAGTCGTTGCCAGTGGCGCCGTTCACGCCACTTACTTTCCAGCACGTGTGACCGCTCGGCAGAGCTTGCCCATTGCAGCTGTTGGCCGAGCCGTTCGCGCTGACCGTCGCGCAACCACCCCCGCCGCCGCTGCCGCCGCTCGTGCTGCCACTGGAGCCGCTCGCGCCGCCCTGTGAGGCGCTGCCGCCCTGTGAGGCGCTGCCGCCCTGTGAGGCGCTGCCGCCCTGTGAGGCGCTGCCGCCCTGTGAGGCGCCGCCCTGTGAGGCGCCGCCCTCACCCGAGGCTCCAGCGCTCGAGGCCCCGCCCGACTGCCCGGCCCCCCCGCCGTTGCTCGTCCCTCCGGCGCTGGTGCCTGCGTTGCCTCCCGGATTCGTCCCGCCGTTGCCATTACCGCCGGGATCCGAGCCTCCCGGGGCTTTGCCGCTTGTTCCACCGGCTTCGCCGATGACGCCGCCGTTCAACGTTTCGGAGCTCGCGCACGCGATGAGCAGCGCCGCGACGCCGAGCCCCAGCCCAGCGCGCAGCCTTGCGCTCCTCACTCTCGGCTCAGTTGATCGAGCCGCACCGAACTCGCTCGTCCGCGTCATCTCGGTTGTTCCCGTCGTTGCATTCCTGGATCGCATTGTCGGGATCGACGACGCCGTAGATCAAGATGCTGGCGTTGCGGGGAAAGTTCGGGATGGTCGCGGTGAAGCTATCGCTGCCTCCTGCGGCGATTGGGCCCGGTCGGGTCACCTCATGGATCACCGTTCCACCTGCGCTGGGGTCACCCGCGTAGTAGCGCACCACGACGTTGCTCGCGTCGAGGGAGCCGTCGTTGAACACGGTGGTGGGGACGTCGACGCTCGGGCAATCCTTTGCAGGGACATCCAGCTGGATCCTCAGATCTGCCAGCGCCGAGCCGGCGTTGACCGGTTGAGTCAGCTCGTTGTCGTCCTCGTGGCACTCGCGCTCGACGTCCAAATCGTCGACGCGTACCAGGACGTCGTTGGGCAGCACGCCGGGGGTGTCGTTGGCGGCGTTGTAGGACACGGTGAGGAAGATCACGTCGCCGGGCTCGAGGCTGCTGGTGATCGTTGCCGTGAGCGGCTGTCCAGACCCGTCCGACAGCGCGGGTGTGGTGCCGCCGCCCCAGTCGCCGTAGAACGCCACGGTCACCCCTGGACCGACGCGCAAGTCGCCGATGTTCGAGATCTGTACGGTGATCTCGATCTCGTCGTTGAGCTGGCCGCAGGTCGCGCCGGGCGACGTGATCTGAATCGCTTGCACGACCAGGTTCGGCGCCACGCCGAAGGATCGCGGGTTGCTACGGTACGTGTTGTAGAGCCGACCGTTGTACGGCTTCCATGACTCGGGCTCGAAGCGCGGGATGGATCCGCCTTCAGTGACGTTCGTCACGTGATACGCGTGCTGGTTCCAGATGCGCCGCGCGGAAACCCAGAGATCGTTCGCGTCGCCCCACATCTCGATGCCGTTGTTGTACTCGGACGCCATGCGGTCGGCGTTGTTGCAGAAGCCGGACTCGTTGCTGGTGCCGAAGATGATCTCCGCGTTCCCGTCGTTGTCCGCGTCGGCCACGATCGGATACTCGATTCGCGTGCGGCTCTCCGAGGCGAACTTGGCCAGTTCGGTGCCAGCCAGACCATCGTAGACCCTGAAGAAGCACTCGTCGTTGTAGACCACTTCCGCGGCGCCATCGCCGTTGAAGTCGAAAACGCTGGAGCCCGTGACCTGGCTCGAGCTGTCCTTCGTGGCTCGGCGCCAGCCGTTGTGCAGACAGACACACTGGTTGGTCGTGATATTGCAGCCGAACTGTGCGGTATCCCCGCAGTCGCTGTCCTGCATGCAGGATGTGCTCGGCGGCGTCCGTGCCTCGCCCGTGCTCGGGCTGGTCGTGCTGTTCCAAGCCGGGCAGGCCGCGGTTGGCTTCTGAAAGTCGGTCACCACGTAGGCGGTCGATCCCGCGGTGCCCACCTCGGGGAAGCCGTCGCCGTCGAAATCGTCGATGTTCGGCGGTCCACCGCTGCCGCCGGAGTTGAAGGACTGACTGACGATGCGGTTGCCCGTCTCGCCATCGATCACGTCGACGTTGCCCGAACGGATCAGCACCACCTCGGGCTTGCCGTCCAGGGGAAACGCCGGAGACGGCGGTTCGGTATCGAGGCCCGACGCACCCCACACGTCTGCGATGGCGCAGAAGCCCTCGCTCCCGGGTGCGTCCCAGAGTGTTGGCAGCGTTCCGCCACACCAAGCGACCTCGTCCGGATCCGTCTCCGATCCCGTGCAGTCGGCCCGCTTGGTCGCGCCCGCTGGTTTCTTGGGGAAACGATAGGCGGTGGTGCCAGCGACGATCTCCTGAAAGCTGTCGCCGGCGATGTTCGCCACGCAGGATACGGGACCCTGCCCATTCTTGCCCACGTCGCCGCCGCCCTCGAAGTGATCCAGCACCTGGAGCACGCCGCTACCGTCGTGCTCGAGGGTGTAGACGTCGCGACCGATGATCAGTTCGGCGAAGCCCTCGTTGTCGAGGTTCGCGATGGTGACCCCGGGGTTCGCGCCGCCGAAGCTCTGGTTCGCGCTCGTGGAGAGCGTTCGCCCTTCGTTGTCGAAGATCCGGATCCCGTCGTTCTGGGTCAGGGCGACGATCTCCGGCACCCCATCGTAGTCGAGGTCGCCCACCGCCGGTACGCTGGTGGGGTCGAGCATCGTTTCGGAGCCGCAAGCCACCCCGATCGCGTCGCCCTCGAACCACGTCGTGTTGCCGCAGTTGGCGAAGTAGTCCTTGCCCTTGTTGACGCCGCCCCCGTGGATCGCGCGCAGCGTCCCGTTCGTCGTGTACGTGGAGTTGGGGAAGGTCATGAAGATGATCTCGGGGAAGTCCCGCTCGTCGATCTTGCCGTCGGCGTTGTCATCGTCGAGGTTCGCGACCAGGGGGGTGAGGACCACCTGCGCCGAGGTCTCGAACGGCGATCCCGTGGCGCTGGTGTTGCCGATCCCGGCGCCACCCCACTGGATCTCGTTGACTGGCGGCACGCTGTTGAAAGCGACCGGAGGCAGCGTGCACGTCGGCGCGACCCCGGTGCCCGTGCAGCCATCCACCTCACAAACGGTGTTGGCCGGGCAGTCCCAGTCGTCCTCGCACGGACACTTCGCCTGACCAGCGCCGTCGTCGGTGCAAGCGCTGGTGTAGTACGGGTTCGGGCTGTTGCAGGAGAACTTGGTCACCTCCTCGTCGCCGATCGGCGTGCACTCGATCAGGTCGTTGCCCTGGCAGCGCGCCTCTCCAGGAGTGCAGTTGTCCAGTTCACATTTCCCAGTGGAAAATTCGCAGTACTCCGCTGGCAGGCACTGGACATGATCCGTGCACTTCTCCTCGCAGTGGGCGCCGTCAGTGGTCTCGATGCAGACGGTGTTGCCCGAGCACATCAGCTCCTCACAGGTGTTTGCGACGCAGCTCGACATATCGCCGTCCGCTTCGCAGTGCTGATCCGCCCCGCAGTCGACCCCCACACAGGGGTCTACGCCCGAGTCGCCAGCGGTGCCGCCAGCGCCCCCGCCGTCGGTGTCGATGAGGCCGCCGGTACCGCCGTTCAGTGTCCCACCACTGTTGCCCGCGCCGGACGACCCACCGTCGTTGAAGCCGTTGGGGGGCGTCGCGACCTCCGCGTCGCCACAGCCAACCGCCGCCCAAATCCCGACTAGTCCACACAGCCCGCTCGTTAGACCCTGACGCAACACCCGCATCGTTTTATGATACCGGAAAGTTTGAACGCGAGTGGAGCCATTCCCGTGGCCTCTGCTCGCTTCCTCGCATCAGGAGGGATCGTGGCAGGCTGGCGTCGACCGCATCGCTTGCGCCGCGCAGGTGCTCGCGGCCAACCGGGCCCTGCGGGCGAGTGGTAATCGTCTCGAGCGCACCTTTCGCGGCGCCTCAACGGCTTGGTGTCGTGCTTTGCTCGGCACCCTACTTGCAATTAGTTGCCGGGTTCGCATGTTGTCGAATCGCCGCGCGGCGCTCTGGCCGACGAATCCTCACTCCTCTCGGTGCGCTCTCACCCCCAACCCGTCCCGCTCCGACTCGCACCACGCTACCTGAACCCACCTACCTACGCGTTCTCCTAGCCTGACCGCCTCATGTCTCAGACCAATCCGCCTCCGCCCCGACCCAGTCTGCCGGGAGGGCCGCCTCCGAGCCCCGAATCTCAGCGACCCCAGCCCTGGGGTCTGATGATCCTGATGGCGCTGCTCTTCGCTGCGTTCTGGGGATACCAGAACCTGTCGTCCATGGGCGGGCACGCTGCCAGCATTCCCTACACCGAGTTCTATCAGCAGATCGGTGAGGGCAAGATCGAGCAGGTAGAGATCCGCGGGGATCAGGTGACCGGCAAGTACAAGCCAGGGTCGGAGGGGGAGAAGGGCAAGCGCTTCTCGACGACGCTGCCACTTCAAGACGACAAGGACCTGCTGCCCACCCTGCGCAACAACAAGGTCACGGTCGAGGTCGTGTCTCCGGACGGCAGCATGCTGGTGCTGATCAGCCAGCTGCTCCCATTTCTGGTGCTGATTGGCGTGTTCATCTGGATGGGGCGACGCACCTCCAAGATGCTGTCTCAGGGCGGACCGTTCGGTGGCTTGATCAAGGGCCGTAGCAAG
This sequence comes from Polyangiaceae bacterium, assembly GCA_041389745.1. Taxonomy (GTDB): domain Bacteria; phylum Myxococcota_A; class Polyangia; order Polyangiales; family Polyangiaceae; genus JAHBVY01. The sequence goes on along the minus strand of JAWKRF010000015.1, from coordinate 165,163 downwards.
CGCTTCAACCAGGAGACGGACGTCACCATCACCTTCTCCGACGTCGCGGGTTCGAGCGCCGCCAAGCAAGACCTGCAGGAGGTCGTCGAGTTCTTGAAGGATCCCACCCGGTTCCAGCGCCTCGGCGGCAAGGTGCCGCGGGGGGTGCTCCTGGTCGGGCCGCCGGGCACGGGCAAGACGCTGATCGCGCGGGCCGTCGCGGGTGAGGCGGGCGTGCCGTTCTTCTCGATCAACGGTTCGGAGTTCATCGAGATGTTCGTCGGTGTGGGCGCGGCGCGAGTACGTGAGCTGTTCGAGGAGGCGAAGAAGGTCTCCCCCGCCATCATCTTCATCGACGAGATCGACGCCGTGGGTCGCGCCCGGGGCGCCGGGCTTGGTGGCGGTCATGATGAGCGTGAGCAGACGCTCAACCAGCTGCTCAGCGAGATGGACGGCTTCTCGCGCAACGACATGACCATCGTGATCGCGGCGACGAACCGTCCCGACGTCCTGGACCCTGCGCTGCTGCGTCCCGGACGCTTCGATCGCCGGGTCGTGGTCGATCGTCCAGAGCTGCGCGCTCGGGTCGCCATCCTCGGGGTGCACACCAAGAACAAGCCGCTCGGGAAGGACGTCGACTTGTCGATGATTGCCAAGAACACGCCTGGCTTCTCCGGTGCGGATCTGGCGAACCTCTGCAACGAAGCCGCGCTGGCCGCTGCGCGCCGGGGCGCAAACGAGATCAACACCGAGGACTTCCTGGAGGCCCAGGACAAGATCATGCTCGGCGCCCCGCGAGAGACGGTTCTGCGCCCACTCGAGAAGCGTCGGGTCGCCATCCACGAAGCCGGGCACGCGGTGGTCGCCCACTTCAGCGAAGGCTCGGATCCCCTGCACCGGGTCACTATCATTCCGCGCGGAATGGCCCTCGGCGTGACGCAGAGTACGCCGCAGCCGGACAAGCACCTGGTGTTGCGCTCGGAGCTGGAGACACAGCTCAGGATGCTGCTGGGAGGCTACGCGGCGGAGCACGTGGTGCTGGGCGAGGTATCCAGTGGCGCTGCCAACGACCTCCAGCGCGCGACGGACACCGCCTACAAGATGGTGGCAAACTACGGCATGAGCGACCGCCTCGGCCCGGTCTACCACGATCACAAGTCAGAGCATCCGTTCCTTGGCCAGCGTATCGCCACCGAGAGCGGCACCAGCGACGCGACCGTCCACGTCATCGAGCAGGAGATCCGCTCGCTGGTGAGCGCCGCGCAGAGCCAAGCCGAGAGGCTGATCGAGGAGCATCGACCAGGCTTCGACGCCCTCGTGCAGGCGCTGCTCGAGCACGAGACCGTGGAGCGAGCCGAGATCATCGAGCTGCTCGGTCCGGGCCGCTCCGGTGAGCCAGAAGAGCTGCCCGCGGCCGTGCACTGAGGGCGCTCCGCGCGTGCGGAAAAACAGGGTAGGCTTTCGGGGTATGAGCTTCGTCGTCGTGGTGGGGATGGATGGTTCGCGTCTCAGCGAGCTGGCGCTCGAACGAGCCGTGTCGCTCAGCGAACAGCACCCGGGGGCGGTGGTCCACGTGGTCAATGTGGTGGACGGGTACGACCCCATGGGGCGCATGGAGTACGCCGCCGATCGGGGAGCGCTGGATCTGAGCAAGGAACGGGCGGCCCTGGACGCCCGCCTCGAGGCGCTCCGGGTCAGCCGCTCTGGCCTGCCAGAGCTCGTCCCGCACGTGCTCGCTGGGCCACCGGCCAAGGAGATCGTGCGCGTGGCGTCTCATCACGACGCGGACGCGATCGTCGTTGGCACTCACGGTCGGCGGGGTGTGGAGCGCCTGATGCTGGGCAGCGTCGCGGCGGAGATCCTGAAGGTGGCCCGCTGCTCGGTGCTGGTGGTGCGAGAGAAGCACTGGAAAAGCGATCCTGCGAGCTAGGAAGTTGACGCCGGTGCGCGTCGTACCAGGGGCGGGAAATGATTCGAGCACGCGTACGGCGGGCGCAGCTGTTGCTCCTCGCATCCCTGCTGGGGCTGGGAGGTTCTGGCTGTGGATTCTTGAAGAACCTGGTGGGGCGCAACGTCGTCGACCTGGAGCAGGCGGAGGTGCGCTCCATGTCGGTGGACATTCGCCGCGATCAGAAGACGATCTGCCCGCGCCAGCGCGTGCAGATGGCGGTGTTCGTCGATGCCAGGCTCGACGGTGAGGAGCAGTTCGCGCAGTTCGAGACCTTTCGGGGCGACGAGGTGCGCAATCACAAGCTGGAGTTCGGCTGGTTCGCGTTTCACAGCCCGCAGGGCAAGTTCGACCGCGATGGTTGGTTCACGCCCAACCCGGATCTCACGCTGACGGCGAGTCAGGAGTTCCAGCTCAAGACCGTCTACCGCAAGCGTCCGGACCAGTTCAGCTTCGAGACCTCGTACAAGCCCGATTACTACTGCATCTCGAGCGCTGGCGCCGACGGCCAGTTCGGCTCTGCCGGAGTATCGGGTAACGCCGGGAGTGAGGGCGAAGCGGGGCAGTCGAACAGCGACGCCCCAGGAGGAGACGGCGGCGATGGTCAGGCAGGTGGCGACGCGGGTCCTGGCGGGGACGGCGGCGCGGGGCCGCACATCGAGGCCTACGCGACCTACGTGAAGACGGCGTTCTACGACAAGCTCGTCGCGGTCGTGCTGGAAGGCGGCGCCAGCGACGTGCTGCTTTTTCACCCGGAAAATCAGTTCACGGTGTTCGCGGCAGGTGGGAGCGGGGGCCCCGGCGGAATCGGCGGCCTGGGTGGGCGCGGCGGCCGCGGCGGTGACGGCAACCCGTCCGGCTCCGGCGGTCGCGGAGGCCCGGGTGGTCGCGGGGGAGTGGGAGGCAACGGCGGCGCTGGTGGCAGCGTGGTGCTCCACCTGGACGACCGCTTCCCCGAGCTCAGGAATCATTTCCGCGTGGATGTATCTGGGGGCTCTGGCGGGCCCGGCGGATCGGCTGGAAGTGGTGGTAGCGGTGGGGACCCGGGCGCGGTGCGAGTGAGCAGCAACCCCGACGGCTCGACTCCCAGCGGGACCGAGGGCGCACGGGGCGCTCAGGGGCCGGAGGGCTCACCAGGCTCACCGGGGAACGCCGGGCCAGCGGGCACCTTCGACGTGCGACTGGAAGCGCTGGGGCCGCAGTTCTCGGGCCTGAGTGGGATCGCGGTCCTCTGATGCAGCGTCGGGGCTTCCTTCAGCTCGGGCTGTCGATGGCGGCCACGGTCGCTCCCCTCACCGGGTTGTCGTTGTTCTCGGCTTGTGGTCGACGCGAGCCTGAGACGCCGCTCGCGCACCTCTATGGCAAGGACTGGGTACATGGCGCCTATCGCCACTACGCAGACGTGTACATCGAGGTCGAGGACCGCGCCCGCAGACAGAGCACGGACTCCTACAAGATCCTGTCTCGGCGTGGCGTGACGTCACTCACCAACCTGCAGGCTCGTGAGGTGCCGTTCCACATCCGGGTGGCTCGAGACGAGCAGAGCTTTCGTGTGGCGAGAGACGTCCCCGAGCGCCTGACGTTTCGCGCAGGCATGACCCAGGCAGAGCGTGACGCCGCCACCGCCCACTGGAAGCTCGCGCGTGACCACATCCATCAGGACTACATCGAGATCCGCCATCTGGACTACGCCCTCGGCAACCTGCTGTCGCAGGTTCAGGCGTTACGCCTGGCCAGCGACGAAGGGCGGATCGAGCAGTATCGCATCTGCCGTCAGCACCTCGAGCTGAGCGACGGGGGAGAGCTGCCCTTCGAGCTGCCGTACCAGGTGACCCGTGGCGACTATGTGCAGGTGCTCGAGCTGCTGGTGCTCCGTCTCGAACGAGATCGCGAACGCACGGCGGCCCTGGAAGCGTCGATGGTCACCGTCGGACTCACGGCTCGCGCGACCGACGCGGGCAGCGGTAGCCTGGCGCAGAACCTCACGCTCGCTCTGCTCGCAGTCACTCGGGACGCCGAGGCGCTGGAGCGCCAGGACTCCGTGTATCCCCAGGGAGAAGCGCTCGCAGCGGAGCTCACGGCGGGGAGCCTGCTGGTTCACCGCATCCAGGAGAGCGAGGAGTTCAAGAGCTGGCTCGCTGCACAGCGCGAAGCCGAGGACCAGCTGGGCAAGCTGCTCGTGATCCTGGACTCGGTCACCGGGTTGCCCACCTCGACGGTGTATCGGCAGGTGATGCGCCTGTGGCGCGGCGATGCGGACTACCTCGACTACCTCGCGGCGGCGGTGACTCTCTTGCCTGGAGGCTCGCAGGCGATGGGTGTGGTGAAGAGCGCGGTCGAGCGTACCCAGGAGTACCGGGCCACGTATCGCAAGGCGCTGCGGCTGGTCGGTGACGTGCGCGAGGTCAAGGAACGCCTGGCGCGGGGGGACCTGGATGTCGGGGGGGCGCTGCTCAACACGGGCAGTCAGTACGCTCGCGAGCGTCTGGATCGTCAGCTGGTCTACCTGCGCGACCAGACGCAGCTCGACGAGGCCCAGCGGGAGCTGGAGTCGCTGGACGCGCTACGAGGGCCACCGCCCGAGGTGCCGGTCACGCCACCGCTCGACTGACATTGTCTCTGGGGAAATGTCGCGCGCAGCGCGCTGCGCTCAGTAGCGCTGCTGGAGTCGATCACCCTTGAGCGGTACGCCGCCGATCGCCGGCACGTTGGGGATCTTCGCCGACTCTTCCAGGTACTCCTTCTTCATGCGCTCGAACTCTTCGGGCATGTCCGTCGAGAGCTCGTGCTCTTCCTTGGGGTCCTTGACCACGTCGTAGAGCATGAACTTCTGATCGTCGCCGAAGCTGAGGAGCTTCAGGTCGCCGTCGATCAGCGCGCGTCGCTTGTCCATCAGATCGCAGCGGGGGAGGTCGACGATCACGCGCCGCTTCTCCACCTCGCCGCCGAACACCTCGGGCAACAGGCTCTTCCCGCGGAACGGTGGGTCGTCCTTCAGGCCCATCAGGTCCGCCATGGTTGGCGCGAGGTCGATGGCTCCTCGGGGCTCCTCGATCCGCCGCGGTTCCGCACCCGGCACGTGGATGAACAGCGGGACTCTGACCAGGCCTTCCCAGATCTCGTAGGCGTGGCGGTAGTGACCGTGCTCCCCGAAGCCCTCGCCGTGATCCGCGGTGATGATCACCGCGGTGTCCTTGCCCCAAGGCTGCTCGTAGACCCAGTCGACGAGATCGCCCACCCACTTGTCCGAGTAGTGCACCTCGTTGTCGTAGAGGTCGCGACGCTTGTTGCCGTAGTCCGGGTGTCCGTCGTGCTTGAAGTACGTGTAGTGCGGGTCGAGGAAGTGGAAGTACGCGAAGAAGCGCTTGTCGTTCGCTTGCTTGACGTTGTCTCCGCTCAGCATCTCCTTGGCGAGCTTGTTCAGGTCCTCGCTGGTGATGTTGTTGACGCCGGTGGTGTCCAGGATGGTGCCGGGCAGCAGCCTGTAGTCGTCGAAGCCCTGATTCAGGCCCATTACCGGGAGGAAATAGCCGTGAGCGTTGCCGGCCAGGGTACGGTGGCCTTCGGCTTGCGCGCGCTCGCTGATGAACAGATTCGAAGGCAGCCACTTCGTGAAGAAGTAGCCGTCCCGTGCCATCTCCGTGCCGTACTTCCCGGTCAGCGTCGGCGCGACGGACTTCGCCGTGTAGCTCGAGATCGAGTAGCTGCGGGGGTAGAGGGTCGAGCGCTTGGCGAACTTGCTCAGCCAAGGCGCGATCTGTCTGGGGTAGCCCGCCCAGGGCATGTCCGCGCGCAGGCTGTCGATCATGATGAACAGCACGTTGTAGGGGCGCTTGGGCTCGGGCTTCGGCGGGGGGGTGGGCTGTGCCGAGGCGCTGGGCGCTGCGACAGCGACGCTGGCGCTGGGCGTCGTCCCGGCGCGCGAGTCCGACTGCTCGGAGCAGGCTCCCGAGAGCAGCCCGAGGCTCGACGTGGCCAGCAGCGCGGCGCCGAGGAAAGTGCGTTCGAGTGCGGAAAACACGGGCTGCCCATAGCACAATCCCGTGGTGGCTCGAGAGAACTGCACACGCCGTTACCTCGGCGCGTTCACTTTGTGGCGGAGTGGTCCCAGCGGGCCTGGTCCACGTCGGCGTCGCGGACTCGGGGGGGGAGGCGCGCTGGGGTGAGCGCCGCTCGGCGCGCCCACGTCGTCGCCGGGAGGGTGTTCTTCGACGCCCCGCCAAGCTCGTCGCTCGCTGGCTCGTCGCATCGGCGGCGCCTGCGTACTCAGTCGTCGTTGACCAGCTGCCAGAAGCTCTTGTAGCCGCGCTTCTGCTGGGTGGCTTCGAAGTGTGAGAACGGCTGGATCAGCGTTGCCGTGCGGTGTCCCTCGAGCTGCTTTGGGTGACGTCGACCCTGGTCGAGGTAGCAGCGCACGAAGACGCTCTCCGCGTTGGTGGGCAAAGCCTCGACGTTCCTGACCCAGCGCTTCCAGGTCTCGGGCTCCATCAGATACTGCTCGACGTTCGAGGTGTAGAACACGCTCACCGTGAGCTTGCGCCGCTCGAGCTCCTCGGCGAGCTTCGCCAGCGCCTGATCTCCAGCGAAGTCTCCAACGATGGGCACGATCTGGTGGCGCTCCTGCATCTGCCGCAGGAACTCGTAGTCCGCCGCCTGCGCCAAGAAGCTCCCCGTGCCGCTGGCGGACTTCGCCTGAAGCAGCTCACCCAGGCTGGGGTAGTGCCTACCGTTCTTCTGATGCAGCTCGAAGCGGAGGTCGAGGCGCTGCTTGAAGAATGCGCTGTGCGTGTCGCGCAGGGTCTCCAGGTCCTTTGCGGAGAGCCTCACCCCCAAATCCTTCTGGATATAGTGAAGGAGTGACGCGTGTACGCGCTCGAACTCCGCGTCGCTCGCTGGGCTACCGGCGCCGGCCTCGAGGACCTGCGCGAGGCTCGCTCCCGGGGTCTCCTCGAGCGCCCCCTCCCGCCCGACCAGCCGCGCCACGAACTCACTCCGGTTCTTCGCCGCGTGGAAGATCCCCTTGTACATCAGGTGCAGCAGGGCATTTCCGCGCCGGATATCGACGATGTAGGCGACCTCGGGGCGGGTGCGCGCGATGTAGGTGAAGTTCTGCTCCGGACCTACGCCGACGTAGGCCCCACCCCGCGGCTCGAGTTCGTCTGCGACCTGGAGGTACGAGGTCTCGTTGGAGATGTAGTTGTCGCTGAAGAAGTAGCGATCACCCTCGGAGAAGCCGCTGAACTGCGCTGTGAACTCTCGCGGACTGGGGGCGGCCGGTGCTGCTGGTTCCACGGAGGCGAGCGGCGCTGCCGGGGCGGGCGCCGAGCTCGGCGGGGCGGGTTGGTGAGAGGAACTGACGGAACCGTCAGGGAGGCTGGCTGGGGGCGAGTCCTGGGTGCGGCTGCAGGCTGCTGCGCAGAGCGCGCCCACGAAGAAGAGCGACAAGCGATGGGAGATGCTGAACATGGACCGGGCTCACTCACTGGGAAGGCGCTCAGAAAAACGTCGTTTTCGCCCTGGGCATTCCGCGGTCGGCACTTGTCCCGCCCGCTTGGTTCGTTGTCGAGGCGCGGGTCGACTTTCCACGCCAAAAAGATTCCGCCCAGCGGACGCTGCCTGGAGCCGCCGCAGGTGATAGCCTAGCTCATCGGGGGATGGAGCGGATCGAGCAGAACCCAGTCGCGGGTTGGGCGCGGGTCGTATTGGCCGCGTTCGCGGCTGCGCTCACCCCCTGGCTGCTGCCGAACCTGAACACCTACTGGCCCGTGCTGGGCGGCTATGTGGTGATCGCGCTGGTCCTGCAGCTGCTCATCGGACGACGCATCGGCGGTCGACAGCGCGCGTTCTGGGGCGGCGTGGTGGATCTGTGCATCGTCACCTACTTGGTGCACCTGACAGGCAGCATGACCAGCGTGCTGGTGTGTCTGTACCTGGTGGTGGGGATTCTCGAAGCCATCGTGGCGGGCGGACGTGTCGCGCGAGGACTCGGCGTCGTCGCCGTGCTGATGTACGATGGTCTGCTGGTCCTGGAGCACCTCGGGCTGGTGAGCTACGGGCCCGAGGCGCCGGCATGGGCGCCTGCAGCGGAGCCCGAAATCCGTGCGGTAATGACGAGCGCGCTCTACTTCACGGTCATCATGGGCACGACCACCTGGATCGTCGCTCGCGTGGCGGATCGCCTGGGAGAGCGCGAGCAGCAGCTGATCGAGGCCAACCGCGCGCTGAACGATCAGAGCCAGCGCGATCCGCTGACCGGTCTGTTCAACCGACGTACGCTCTACGAGGTTCTGGAGCGCGAGCTGTCCCGGGTCGAACGAGGCCATCCGCTCGCTCTGCTGATGCTGGATCTGGACGGCTTCAAGCGGGTGAACGACACCCGGGGGCACGTGGCCGGCGACGAGCTACTGCAGAGCATCGCTGCGGCGGTCGTCTCCAGCGTGCGCTCCATCGATCTCGTGGTCCGCTACGGAGGTGACGAGTTCGTGGTGTTGCTGCCCGACACGGAGGAGCAGGCAGCCACCGCCGTCGCAGATCGCGTCGTGGACGCGATCGCGCGGGTCGGCGCCGCCGTGGACGACGAGGAAGCCGTGACGGCGAGCGTTGGGGTCGGCGTCGCCACCCAGGCGGACTCGCCCCGCGAGCTGATCGCGCGCGCTGACGAGCTGGCCTACGTCGCCAAGCAAGCTGGGGGAAATCGCCTCGCCAGCGGCCGGGTTCGTGCGGCCTGAGCGCGAGTCCTGGCGCGCTCTCGAGGCACGGGTCTGGGCAGGGTGCTATGCCACCAAGGATGCGGGGAACTATCGAGGGCGACTGGCTGTCCCAGCTCCCCGTGCCCCGTGATCAAGCCCGCTGGACGAGGTCGATCGTCGCGCTGAGCGCGTCGCTGCTCCTCCACGGGTTGACGGTGCTGCCGCTGGTGCTGCTGTCGTTCTTGCCTCAGGCCGAGGCCAAGGCGCCGTACGACGCATGGGCCGGGGACACGTTCGAGGTCGCGATGGTAGGCGATCCAGCTGGGGAGCAGCGCGCCGGCGCCTCACCGGTGCCGCCCCAGCCCCTCGCCGAGCCCGCCACCGAGGCCCCCCATGAACCCGAGAGCGAAGCTGCGCCAGCGCCAGCGATCTTGGCGCGGAGCGCGGCCGAGGCAGAGGAGAAGCACGCCCGCGAGGCCAAGCTTCGCGCTCAGCAAGCCAGCAAGCGTCGCGCCCGCGCAGAGCGTCGCGCCCGTCTTGCGCGCGAACGTCGAGCCCGGGAGCGCCTGGATAGATCCGCTCGGAAACATACGCGGACTCCGAGATCGACGCCCGAGCATGACAGCTCCGGTGAAGCTCCCGCAACTGCCCGCGACGGAGCAGAGGAGCCTGGCTCGAAGCAACCCGGGGAGCGAGACGGCGCCGGCAGCGATCCAAGGGGCAGGGGCGATCTCGGGGCGGCGGGGTTGCCGCGTGGGGTCCGCCCGCTCCCTCTGGCGTTCACCCGGGTGCTCCCGCGCGCCGCGGTGGGCGACTCGCGGCTGCTGAAGCACGGAGCCGGCGATCTGGGTGACATCCGCTTCACCCTGCGGCTGGATGCTTCGGGCAAGATCGAAGGCGCGAGCTACGCTGGGACGCCCGACCCGCTCCTGAAGGCCCTGATCGAGCGCACCCTGCGCTTTCTGGGAAAGGGGCAGTTCGCGCTGAAGGAGAGCCCCGGCGATGACCTGCAGGGTTCTCAGGGGGTGAGGGTGCACCTCGTGCTCAAGCAGACATCTCCCACCCCTGATAGCGATGATCCGTCGGCGACCCGTAGCCTCGGGTTCCAGCCACCCGGGCGGCGCGAGGATCGCCTCGGCTTTGGCTACTTCGAGCTGGAGAGCGGGCTGCGCTTCGAGGCAACGATCCACTTCGACTAGTGTCCTGTCTCCATAGATCCGCGCGGATTCCAAGCCCATGCTGGCGCAAGACCCCATGAAGGTGTCTGAGCACCCTGCTCTAGTCGTCGAGCAGCGACGCTCGGGCGTCGGCCAATTGACGCAGCCTGGGGCTTACCTGGAACAGGCCGAGCCCAGTCTCACGACGCCAGGCGTCGAGGCGCTCCGCGATGTAGCCGCTCCCCCGACGATCAGCCCACAGCATCGGCCCGCCGCGATACCCCGGGAAGCCCATGCCGAGGTGGAGCGCGAGATCCACGTCGCTGGCGCGCTGGGCATACCCTTCTTCGAGTACGCGACACGCCTCGTTCACCACCAGGAAGAGCAACAGCTCGACGATGTCGGCGTCCGAGAGCCGGAGCGGCTCTGGGTTTCCAGCTTCCTCGCGGCAACGTTCGACGTACAGCCCGAGCTCCGGATCCTCCTCTGCCTTGCCATCGATGTAGCGATAGTGTCCTCTCCCAGCCTTCTCACCCAGGCGCCCGGCTGCGACCAGCAGCCTGCGCAGGGGAGAGCGGTAGGCGCGCTCCGGGTACGCGGCGTCGAGGATCGAACCGGCGTACACCCCGACGTCGACCCCGGCCAGATCACTGACCCGGCAAGGACCCATCGGCATGCCAAAGGAGCTCATCACCCGATCGAGTCGGTACGGGTCGACGCCGCGGTCGATCAGCAAGCCTGCCGCCTGGCCATAAGGCATCATGACGCGGTTGACCAGGAAGCCCACACAGCTGCCGACGGTCACCGAGGTCTTCTTCAACGCCTTGACGAGACCCAGCAGGGCGAAGACGTGCGACGCCTGCGAGGCTGGGGTCTTCACGACCTCGACCAGTCGCATCACCTGGGCGGGGCTGAAGAAGTGCGCCCCGAGGATGCGCGAGCCGTCGTCCAGGCCGTCGGCGATGCGCTCGAGGGGCAACGTCGAGGTGTTCGTCGCGAGCAGCGTGTCCTCGGGGCAGAGCTGGAGGAGCCGGCGGAAGAGTCGACGTTTGAGCTCGAGGTCCTCCGTGGCAGCTTCGATGATCGCGTCGCAGCTCCGCAGGGCCTCGAGCTCCCCGCGGCACTCGAGGCGTGTCGTGGCGGCCTCGAGCTCGGTGCTCGAGAGGTGCCCGCGCTGATGCGACCGCAGCAGCGATGTCTCGATACGCTGGCGGGCAGCTTGGGCGCTCGAGGCGTCGCGCTCGGTCAGCACGACCGAGAAGCCCCGGGTCAGCGCGGCAACGGCGATGCCAGAGCCCATCGTTCCGCCTCCGATCACGCCGAGGCGCTGCAGCTTACGCTTCGGAAGGCCCTGGTCGGTGACGCCGGGCACCTTGCCAGCGCTACGCTCGGCGAAGAACAAATGGATCAGGCCCTTCGCGGCTTCGCGCTCCAGGCAGCGCCGAAAGCACACCCGCTCGTGCGCCAGACCCGCCTCGGCGCCGCGCTCGAGGCCGCGCGTCACCGCCTCGAGACAGAGCTCGGGGTAGTCCACGTTGCGAAACAGCTTCTTGAACCTTTGCCGCGCGGCATCAATCTGAGGCGCCGCGAGCTCAGGCGTCGGGAGTCCGGTCGTGAGGTCGCTCGACCGGCGGGGTGGTGAACCCCGAAGGGAGCGAGCGGCTTCGAGCGCGCGCGCCAGGAGCGCTTCGCGCGGCACCAGCTCGTCGATCAGGCCGAGCTGCATGGCCTCCGCTGCCTCCAGCTGACGTGAGCTCAGCATGCAGTCCAAGGCCACCTCGAGGCCAACCAGGCGAGGCAAGCGTTGGGTGCCGCCAGCGCCTGGGATCAGGCCGAGCCTGAGCTCTGGCAAGCCGAGCCTGGCGCTCGGCGTGGCGAGTCGCAGGTGGGCGCCCATCGCGAGCTCCAACCCGCCTCCCAGCGCGAAGCCATCGATCGCCGCGACGCAGGGCTTTGGACTGGCCTCGATGGCGGAGATCAGCGCGCTCAAGGAGCGCGCCTCGTCGTCGCCGGGAGCCTCACCCTTCGCGAGCTGCTGGAGGCGCCGGATGTCGGCGCCGGCGACGAAGGTATCGCGAGCGCCGATCAACACGCAGCTCTCCACGTCACTCCGCTTGCCAATCCGCTCGAGCGCCGTCCACAGCTCGCTCACCAGCTCTCGCGAGAGCGGGTTCAGCGGTGGGTTGTCGAGGGTCAGGATCGCGACGCCTGCGTCTACGCGAAAGTGCACTTCAGCCATGGGCCTCCGGTCGTTCAGCCGCGGCGCTCAAGCCGACGGCCCGTCGCGCGAAATCTCCGATGCGACCCACGGCTCGAGGCGCGTTGGTGCTGAGGTTCCCGAACGCGTGCCAGACGTGGATCATCTCCGGCTCGATCTCCAGCCTGACCTCCACTCCGGCGCGACGCGCCCGACTGGTCACCCGGATGGCGTCGTCCAGCAGCGTCTCCACCGCACCTGCCTGAATCAGCAACGGAGGCAGGCCCCGAAAATCTCCGTAGATCGGGGCGGCCAGCGGGTTCCGGCGATCCTTGGCGGTGACGAAGCGGTCGGCGTAGGTCAGCAGTGTCTCCCGTCCGACGTAGTCGTGGGGAGCGTTGCTCCGCATGCTCCCTCCGGTCGCCTCGAGATCCGCCCAGGGCGAGAGACACACCGCGGCGGCGGGCAGCGGATCGCCCGCGTCTCGTAGCGCGAGGAGTAGTGACAGGGTCAGACCTCCCCCCGCGGAGTCACCGCCAACGACAATCTGCGAGCCGAGGAAGCCCTGTCGTAGCAGCCAGCGGTAGCAGGCCAGCGCGTCCTGCAGTTGCGCAGGGAAACGATGCTCGGGTGCCAGGCGATAGTCTGGGACCAGGGCCTGCATTCCACTCGCCTCGACGATGCGCGCGACCAGGTCGCGATGGGTGTCGATCGAGCCGATGCTGTAGCCGCCGCCGTGGAGGTAGAGGAAGACGCGCTCCAGGGAGCTATCCGGTCGGCGGAACCACTCACAGGGGATGGCACCGACGCGCACGCGTTCGTACTCGGTCTCGCTCGTGGCCTTGGTCGGGCGGAGCAAGCTCGTCGCCGCTCGACGCTGCGCTGACAGCGGCAGGACCGTGCTGACCTTGCTGTAGTGGTGCATCAGGGTCGCGAGCGTCTCGAACTCCGGGCTCCAGCTGGGGAAAGCGGGACCGCGCAGCTTGCGCTTCAGAACGACGCCTCGATAGATGCCCACCAGGGCGGTGCGAAATGGGTTCATGGCTCTCCTCCCAGAGCGCTGGCGATGCGCTCGCAGACGTCGGGCACCAGCCCGCCCGCGGTTCCTTGAAGAAACAGCCCTTCGCACTGCTCCGCGAACTCGCTGAACGGGTTCGGTTCGGGGTTGAGTACCAGCATTGGTGCGCCTCGCGCGGCGATCAGTCCGCCGATCTGCAGCGGCAGGTTCGTCGCTCCAGTGGTCCCGATCACCACCAACAGGCGCGCCAGCGCCGCAGCGCGCATCGATGACTCGAAGCGAAAATGGGCTTCGTCGTAGCATTCGTCGAACCAGAGCACGTGAGGCCGAGCGTTCGCGTTGCAGCGCGGGCAGCGCAGCAGGAGACGTTCCTCCGGCGAGAGCCCGTGGCCACCCTGTGCGGTTTCGCGATCCGGATCGCGGTCGAGACTCGCGGGGATCTCGAACGTCTCGTCGCTGCACGTCGCTTCGCAACGCATGCGGTTGATGTCTCCGTGGATCTCGAACGTGCGCTCCCGGCTACTGCCCGCACGCAAGTGCAGACCATCGACGTTCTGGGTCACGAGCCGGAGGGCGTCGCCGAGCCGTTGCTCGAGCCGCGCGATCGCGCGATGCGCTGCGTTCGGTGTGGCTCGAGCGCATACCGCGCGTCGATACAGGTACCAGCCCCAGACCTCCTCGCGGAGTCGTGAGTAGGCCGCGAACGTCGCGAGTTCCATGGGGTGGTAGTTCCTGGAGCCGACGCGCCAGTAGCCTTCCGCACCGCGAAAGGTAGGGATACCGCTCTCTTGGGAGATCCCCGCGCCCGTCAGGAACAGCACCGGTCCACCGAGACCCGTCGCACGCTGCAGCAGGGCGTCGAGCCTGATCTCGAGGTGCGGAGGGCGGTTCACCGCGCGGAGCATAACGAGCGCAGGCCGGCGAGGACCAGCCTCCAGAGGCTGCTCGCCACGGGGGGCCGGGTTATGGTGTGCGTATGCGTGGCGCTTGGAGTCTGATGGCGCTGCTGTGCGCGCTCAGCGGTTGCCCATCTAGCGAGAGCGAGCGCGCGGCAGGGACGTCGGCCGAAGCGGAGCTGGTGCGTGTTCGCTCACCCGTCGCGCTGGGCGTCCCCCTCCATCCACGCCAAGGTTCGTCGGAGGTCAGCGGACGCATCGAGAACGGCGCATCCGTGCGAGTCCTGAGGCGCGCCGCCGCCGGAGGTTGGCTAGAGGTCGAGGGCTCGAATGGTGCTCGCGGGTGGATCGTCAGACGCTACGTCGAGGCGGCGAACTCGAGTTCGGCCCCAGCCGTCGCTCCAGCGGACTCTGCTCCCCCCCGCGATGAGCGGGTCTCCGTCTGGAGCTCTCGCGCCGCTTGCCTGTCGATCGTTGCCTCCGGGAAACGTGCCATGAAGCGCGCGGACCGCTTTCGGGTTGGCAGCTGGAACGTGCGCTGGTTCCCCGATGGCGGGCCCAGACGGGGCGAGCAACCCACGGACGTGAAGTGGCTGGCCTGTGCGATCGTGTGGCTTGGGGTCGACGTCTTGGCGGTGCAGGAGTTCAAGCAAGGTGCTGACAGCGCCGCTGGGCGCCAGTTGATTGGAGCTCTGACCGAGCTCTCGGGGCATGGCTGGCGGTTGGTGCTCGACGATTGTCCAGCGGACGGCCGTCAGCACGTCGGCCTGCTGTATGACACCGAGGCCGCGCTGGTGACCCAGCTCGAGAGCGACGGAGGGCTGAATCCCCGGGGTAGCACCTGCGGTGGACGGCTCCGCCCGGGTCTGCTCGCGCGTGTGGCGAAGCGCGGTGGCGGAGTCGACTTCGGGGTGTTGGTGGTGCACCTCAAGAGCGGGGTGGAAGACGCCGACTACCGGGCGCGAAGCGCCGCCTGGCAGCCGCTCGGCCGCCTCGTCGCGGAGCGCGCGCGGGTGCTTCAGGATGCCGATCAGCTCGTCCTCGGCGACTGGAACAGCATGGGCTGCGCGCGTTGCGGATCGCAGATCAGTGGGAGTGGCGAACGTGGCGAGCTGGGCCAGGCTCTGGCCAGGCACCGACTCTCGCTGCTCTCGGCCGCGTGCACCCAGTATTACTCTGGCGAGCCGGGCGCCCTCGATCACGCGGCTGTCTCCGAAGGCTTCGTCGAGGCCCGCGGCGCCACGCTCCAGGTCGGCGCCACGTGCGCTGAGCGCCGGTGCCGAGCCGCGCGCAGCAAGTCGCCGACTCAGGCGTCGCTCAGCGACCACTGTCCGGTCTGGCTCGACCTGGAGAGCCGCGACCTGGATTGATGTGAGCCTTCCGCTAGCCGATCAGGTCTTCGCTCGGCGCGACGCCAGGTACTCCACGGCGAACACCAGGATGAGTCCAACCACGAACAGCGCGATCACACCCAGCTCCAAGTGGTCCGGCAGGAACGGGTGAGACTCGATCACCCGCGGCTTCTCCCGCACGATGATCGTCTTCTCGTGCTGATAGGGCCAGATCCGCCAGAGGCTCCCGATCAGAAGGCCAACGAGCCCGGCGACCACCGTGTCGTGCCAGCGATGCAGCAACCACTTCAGGAAGCGAGAGAACACGATCAGGCCCGCTCCGCACCCCAGCGCGAAGGGCACCACCACACCAGGTTTCGTCAGGTTGCCGAAGATGTAGGCGTATTTGCCCAGGATAAGCAGGATGAAGGAGCCGCTGATGCCGGGTAGCAGCATCGCGCTGATGGCGACGAATCCGCAGAGAAAGATGAACGCGGGGTTCTCTGGGGTCTCTACCGGCACGAGGTTGACGATCCCCCAACCGACGCCGACGCCGATCACCAGCGAGACGATGCGAGGCGGCGACCAGTGGGGTAGGCGCTTACCCAGAATCAGGGCACTCGCCAGCACCAGGCCGAAGAAGATTGCGTAGACCTGCTTGGGGTGCGTCTCGAGCAGGTGGGGTAGCTTCACGATCTTTATCATGACCGCGAACGCCAGGGCGATCCCCATCCCCAGACAAGCCATGAAGCGCCAGTGCAGCAGCGACATCACGCGCTTGATATCGAACTTCAGCAGCGCCTTGACGGCGTCGACGTTGACCGAGGTGATGGCAGCGAGCAACCGCTGGTAGATCCCCAGGGCAACGGCCATCGTACCGCCGGACACGCCCGGCACTACATCCGCCGTGCCCATGCACATGCCGCTTCCGATGATGTACGGCGCGTCGCTCCAGGCGATGTCACCGGACTCGTCCGCTCCTGCGGCGCTGGTCGGGGGGCTCTCTTCTGCGGGCTTCGCGTCCGGTCCTGCGGTCATGAGGCGGCGGAGCCTAGTACATCCCCCCGCCATTGCGAGCCGCATCCACCCTCGCGTCCGGGGGCGTCGAGCCAGAACCTGAAGGCGAACGCGGCCCGGATCAGACCCATCCAGGACAGAGCGTTCCGCTCCTGCTGCAATTGACCCGGCGGTTTCGGAACTGTGTCGCACGGTCGGCGCCGTCAGTGGAGTCGGACGTGCGACCGCGACTACACTCCTGCGTCGTGGCTACCAAAGGGTCAGTCAGCTTCGTCTTGCTCATAGGGCTCGGGCTCGCGTGGTTCGGCGCGTGCAACATCTACACCGAGGCGCTCCTCGAACCGGATCCCCGCCTCGATGGCGGCGCCACAGGCGGCGCCGGCGGGAACGGCGGCAGCGGTGGGGTCGGCGGGAGCAGCGGAGGTTCCGACTGCCTGGCGGGGAAGTGTTGGTGGTCCACCACCACACCCGAGGGATGTGATGACCACCGCGCTCCGACTTCCAGCGACCGTCCTGCGAGCGCTGGCGGGAGCGAGCTGCCTCCGTTCTACCTGGCCATCGACCGCCTGTGGCTCGGTGAGACCGCGCCGGGCGATTACCCGAGTGGCGCCGAGCCGTGGCAGTACTTCGGCCTCGATCTCGACGGCGTGTGCACCAACTCCCCAAACTGCGCGGCTGGAGCCAAGGACCAGGTGAGTTGCCGCGCGGGAATTGGCGTGCCTCCCGATGGCATCGGATGTCGCGACAACATGTTCGCGCGCCTCGAGCCGGTCGCTGCGGATCAACCCACGCTGGGTGAGCCCTTCGGCATCAGCGAGGACTCCTTCAACTGCGAGCTCCACCGCGGCAGCTTCAGCATCTTGATCAAGGTCACGGGATACAACGGGGAAGCGGACGACGATCAGCTGCGCCTGGACTTCTACATGTCGCCCGGCGTCGACCGGGACCAGAGCTGGGACTGTCCAGAGGCCGGCTGGGACCAGCGAGCGCCTTGGCTCGCCAACTTCCCCTGGAAGGTCGACCAGGCGATGCTCCAGGGCTCCGCCACGGGAAGTGATCTGCCGAACTCCACGCTATCGGACGCGGATGCCTACGTGAAGAACGGCTACCTGGTCGGCAATCTGCCCGATGGCGCGTTGATGCGCTTCATCGGCGACAACGCGAACGCCGCTGGGTTCCCCATGAAGTTCTACAAGGGGATCTTCGTGGCGCGCCCCGAGCGCGGAAACGACGGTCTGTGGACGGCCTATGATGGCTTGCTCGCTGGTCGGGTGCGCAAGGCCGACATGCTCACCGCGTTCAACCAGATCGGCTTCTGCGAGGGCGGCGCACTTCCGAGCGGATCCGGGACGGTCGCCAAGGCTGACACCCAGCTCCTGACCGACTACCTGAAGGGGAACATGGACGTGATGTCCACGGGCGAGGTGAACCCGAGCGCGGACTGCGATGCGATGAGCGTCGGCATCGCATTTACCGCGCGGCAAGCACTTCCCGGACCTGCCGTCGAGGTGTCGCCGCTGAGCGAGTGCCCGATGGGCGGCACGCCGAGCACGCTCTGAGGCTGCAGGCGCGGCGCCAGCGCTCCTCTCCCCCAAGAGAAAGGCCTGGTCCGCGTCAGCCACCAAACAGGCGCACGAAGAAGCGCGTGGCCGCCTCGAGCTGCTCCAGCCTCAAGAACTCGTCCTTGGTGTGCGCTTGAAGGATCGAGCCGGGACCCCAGACGACACAAGGGATGCCCGCGTCGTCGAAGAGACCCGCGTCCGTACCAAACGCGACGGGCTTGGGCTCGGCGTTCATGCCCAGGGCGCCCAGCGCCTCCGCGCAAGCGGTGACGGCGCGTGCGTCCGCCGGAACTCCCAGTGGAGGCTTTTCCACCTGGCAGTCGAACTGGAGCGAGGAGCCCTGGAGCGCCGACGCGAACTCTTGGTTCAGACTTTCCTGTGTTTCCCCTGGGATCATCCGTCGATCGACGAGGGCCTGCGCTCGATCGGGCACGATGTTGGGCGCCTGACCGCCTCGCACCACCCCCACGCTGAGCGTCGGGGGGCCGAGCACGGGATCCGCGCGCCGCATCAGGTCTCCGCCGAGCGTCTCCAGGCGCAAGAGGCCATGACACAGGTGCAGGATCGCGTTGTCGCCTTGGCTCGGGTCCGAGCTGTGAGCAGCGACTCCTCGGGCATTCAGCGTGACGCGGGCCACGCCTTTGTGCTGATTGACGATCTCGAGCTCCGTCGGTTCCGTCGCGATCCCCCATAGCGGTCGCTTTCCGCTCAGCGCGCGGATGAGATCGTACGCGCCGATGCTCGAGCGCTCTTCGTCCGCCTGCCCCGCGAGAATCACGTTGCGCTTCAGCTTGCCGCGCTCGAGCACCTGGGAGAGCGCCGCGATCGCCGCCGCGAGCCCAGCCTTCGTGTCCGTCGACCCACGGCCATAGACCACGCCCGCCTCCACTCGCGGGTCGAAGGGAGCAATGGTCATCGTGTCCACCGGGACGGTGTCGAGGTGGGAGGCGATCAGCAGCGTCTCCGTGGCGTCGGGTACCTTCGCCTCGGCGAACACGCTCAGCCGCTCATCGGCGCCGATCACCTGGTGATCCAGGCGCAAGCGAGCGAAGTCGTCGGCGACGCGACGGGCGTAGCGTGCTTCGCCGGTGATCGACGCGGGCAGATCGTCGCGCCCCATGTCGTTCACGCTGGGGATCGCGATGTAGTCACGCAGCAGCTCGAGCGCGTTCATTCGCGGATCGAACCACTCTTTCCTGAGCCTGGCCACCAGCGACTTCGCTTGCCTCGACGTTCCGCGCTCGATATGCGGCTGTTTCTCGCAGCTCAACGGGTTTGGGGGTGAGCGCGCGCTGGGCACCAGGGTTACGCGCTGAACCCGAATCGTGTATCGCTCTGTAGCGTCTCGGGGTGAATCTCTCGCGTCTCGTGGGTGATCGCACGCTCGAGCGTCTGGAGCTCGAATGGCGAAGCAGTACTGGTTGATGAAGAGCGAACCCGAGACCTACTCCTACGCTGATCTCGTGCGCGAACAGCGCGGTAGCTGGGACGGGGTGAGGAACTTCGAGGCGCGCAACAACATGCGCGCGATGAAGGTCGGCGACCTCGCCCTATTTTACCACTCGGTAAAGGAGCGCAACGTGGTCGGGGTGATGCGCATCGTCAAGGAGGCGTACCCGGATCACACCGCCAACGAAGGCGACTGGTCGATGGTGGACGTCGAGCCGGTCAAGCCCTTCGTGGAGCCAGTCAACCTGAGCACGCTGAAGGCGGATCCGAGGTTCAGCGAGCTGCTGTTGATTCGCCGCTCCAGGCTCAGCGTGGTTCCTGTCAGCTCCGAGCATTTCCGCGCGATACTGAAGCTCGGCAAGACCAAGCTCTGACCGACCAGCGGCGGCCAAGGCCGTCGGGTCCTCAACTCCCCGAGGTGTGACATGAGACATATGACCTCGCGAGTGCTCCTGGCGTTGCTCGCAGCATTCCTATTCTTCGCGTTCGTGCGTCCCGTGTGGGCGGATGACGCGGAGAAGGCACAGGCGCAGCGAGAAATCGCCGTCGAGAAGTGCAAGTCACCGCGCATGGCGGTGGAGTCGGTGTTCGCTCAGGAGCCGACCGATCAGGTGCGCTGTCTTGGCGGCGGGCGCGCTTATGCCTTGCAGATCGAGCTCGTCGATCGCATCCGCAGCGTGTTCAGTGGGAAAGACACCATCGACGTCTCCGCCCTGCCCGACGATCCCGAGACCGCCTCCCCCGTGACCGTGAACTCGCGTTTCCCCGGGGTCCAGGTCGCGCGCCAGGACGATGGCCGCTGGGTGTGGACCGCCACGGGGCTTCAGCACGTCGAGGAGCTGTACCGTCAGAACACCGCGGGGCCGTGGGTTTCCCGGCTCCCCGACTGGATGAAGGCGGGCGTCGGCGACCTGAAGGTCTGGCAGATCTTGGCGTTGCTGCTCGTGCTCGTGGTGGGACTGGTGGTGCGCAAGCTGATCGAGTTCATGGTCCAGAACCGCATCAAGCAGCTGGTCGATCGCATGGGGCAAGCGTGGGCCTCGAATCTGATCGCGGTGTTCGCTTCGCCCGGCGCCACCCTGGTCTCGGCCTTGTTGCTCGGCATCACCTATCCCTGGTTGAGCCTGCCGCTGTGGTTCGGAGCGTTCCTTGGGCTCGCGGTCCAGGTGCTGGTGATCTTCTCCATCGTCTGGGCCGCCTATCGTCTGGTGGACGTGCTCTCCGAGCGCATGGCCGCCAAGGCCGAGGCGACGGACACCAAGCTCGACGACCAGCTGGTGCCGCTGATCCGCAAGTCGCTCAAGGTCTTCACCGTCATCGCGGGGGTGCTGGTCATCCTGCAGAACCTCAACGTCAACGTTGGCGCGCTGCTCGCGACCCTGGGCGTCGGAGGCGTCGCCGTCGCGCTGGCAGCCAAGGACACGGTGGCGAACTTCTTCGGGAGTCTGATGATCTTCATCGATCGCCCCTTTCAGATCGGTGACTGGATCCGCGTCGACGGGGCCGAGGGGACGGTGGAAGAGGTCGGCTTCCGGTCCACGCGGATCCGCACCTTCTACAACTCGGTGATCACCGTGCCGAACGCGAAGTTCACCGAGGCGAAGATCGACAACATGGGCCTGCGGGAGTACCGGCGCTGTTTCTTCACCTTGGGCGTGACCTACGACACGCGGCCTGAGCAGGTGCAGGCCTTCGTGGAAGGCATTCGCGCGATCATCCAGGCCAACGAGTTCACGCGCAAGGACTACTACGAGGTTCACATGTCGGCCTTCGGAGCCAGCAGCCTGGACGTGATGGTCTACTTCTTTTTCCGTGTAGATACTTGGACGGCCGAGCTTCGAGAGCGACACAACGTCTATCTCGAGATCATGCGCCTCGCCTCCGACCTGGACATCAGCTTCGCCTTCCCCACCCAGAGCCTGCACCTCGAGTACGTGAGCGCTCCGGGGGCGGCACGGGTGTTGCCGGATACGCGATCCACCGAGCAACTCGCGGAGGTGATTCATGCTTTCGGTCCGGACGGCTCCCGGTCTCGTCCCGCGGGCCCGAAGCTGACCGATGGCTACCTGGCTGTCACAGACCCCTCATTTCGCGCGCGCGGCGCGGTCGACGAAGGCTGAATCGCGCTCGTCGAGCGTGCGGCGGAATGGCTTGGTGGGGCATTCAGGGCGAGATTTGGCAAGCCAACGCCAAGCCAAACGGGTGTAGGCTGTCGGGTGCATGACTGCGAAACACCTGGACTTTCAGCGTACGCTGGAGACCGCCCGGGGCGAACCGCTGGTGATTCTGATCAGCGGTCACCCCGACCCGGACGCGATCGGGAGTGCCCTCGCGCATCAGCGGATCTGCGACGTGTTGGAGATCCCGGCGACCATCGCTCACGTCATGCCCGTCAGCCGCCCGGAGAATCGGGCTCTGGTCAAGCTGCTGAACGTGAACATGATCCAGGTCGCGTCGACCAAGGACCTAGAGCCCTTCAAGCACCTGTCGCTGGTCGACACGTCGAGCCCCGAGCCCAGCGTCAAGCTGCCTGACGAACTCAAGGTGCTCACGGTGGTCGACCATCACCGCTCGACGAAGCCGGTGGATGCGGCGTTCGTGGACGTGCGCACGGGTTTCGGTGCCACGTGCAGCATCTACGCGGAGTACCTCAAGGCGGGCCTCGCCCCGCTCACGGGGAGTGAACGCGAGCAGGTCCACATGGCCACCGCCTTGCTCTTCGGTATCCGGACGGATACGGATGATTTCGCACGCGCCGAGCCAGCGGACTTCCATGCCGCGGCCTACCTGAAACCCTACTGCGACCTGCAGCTGCTCCAGCGCATCGGTCAGAAGGTGATCGCCGCGGAGACGATGGAGGCCATGGCGCGTGGTCTCTCGGACATGGACGTGGTGCGCGATTTCGCCCTGGTCGGCGTCGGTCGCGTCTCGCCAAGCAACCGTGACGCGATCGCCACAGCTGCGGATTTCATCGTGCGCCGCGAAGACATCGACACGGTGATCGTCTACGGGTTGGTAGGCAACCGCATCGATGGTTCCATGCGCACGAACAGCCCCAGCGTCGACCCGACACATTTCCTGGAGGAAGCGTTTGGGAAGGACGCGAACGGACAGCCATATGGTGGCGGTCGCGCCGACAAAGGGGGCTTTCAGATCCCCCTGGGTATCCTGTGCGAAGCGGACGACGACGACTCGCTGTGGCGTCTGGTCAGGCAGACGGTGCGTCGGCGTCTTGGAACGGTGATTCCGGAGCTGCTCGGTGACCCGAACGGGCGTAGCTGACGCCCGCCTCAGCCCTCCGCCGGCTCCTCGTTGATCTCGAGCAGCGTGTTCAGCGCTTCGACCTGGCGCTTGGCTCGGATCTCCTTCTGCCGCAGCGACTTCAGCTGAGTCTCCAGCTTTCTCTGCTCGACCTCGATCTCCTTCAGCGATTCCTTGAGCTCGTCACGCTCAGCCTTGAGGGTTTCGACGCTGATGGTCAGGCGCTTTTCTTCCATACCGAGTCAGCAGATACCAACCGCCCCCCCACGAGTAAAGCCTGCACGCGTTTTGGCCGCTTCCGGGGGTCGCGGGGGCGCGCGTCCTGGGGCTAGCCCCTGGCGACGACCAGGTTTCGGCCGCGGTGCTTGGCCTGATAGAGGCGCCGGTCCGCCGCGCTGACGAGGGCCGCCGCCGTCTGAGGCGAGACGCAGCTGAGCGACGCCACGCCCAGGCTCACGGTGATGCTCGGGGTGCTGGGGTGCGGCCGCGCCAGCGCCTCGCGGATGCGTTCGGCCGCCTGCGCCGCGCCTGGGTGGCCGACCCCGCGCAGCAGCACCAGGAACTCCTCTCCGCCGTATCGCGCGAACACGTCTTCCGTCCGCAGCATGTGGCTGACCGTCTCGCTCAGCCGCAGCAAGACCGAGTCTCCGACCTGGTGTCCGTGGCGATCGTTGACCACCTTGAAGTGGTCCACGTCCAGCAGGATCACCGACAGCGTGGTGCGGTGCCGGCGAGCGAAGGATACTTCCTCCGTGAGCCGCTCCTCCAGGTGACTCCGGTTGTACGCGCCCGTCAACGGGTCGCGGATGCTGGACTCGTAGAGCTGGAGCATCGCGCGTTGCTGGGCTGCGTCCACCCGCGAGTAGCGAAAGGCGACCCGCGCACCCAGTTGGATGGTGTCGCCGTCCACGAGCGCACGCAGCTTGACCCGCGCACCATTGACGTAGGTGCCGTTGCGAGACTCGAGATCCTCGATCCAGTGCGCGTCGTGTGCCGCGAACAGTTTCGCGTGGAAACGACTGATGCCCTCGTCGTCGAGGCGGTAGTCAGCGTTCACGTGTCGCCCCATCTGGCAGGGCTTCGAGCAGAGGGGGAGAGGTCGCCCCGCGCCAGCCGCGTCCAGACGCACCAGCACCCCGCGGTCTCGAGCGCCCGTGGTCGTGTCCTGAGTGCGGGCCAAGGAGATGCTGGTCGTCTCATCGTCTTCCCAGTAGCTGGGAAGCTCGCGAAACACCTCGACCAGGGTCTCCTTGCCGCTCTTGGCTGCCCGCGGTGGGGCTGACTCCAAGGGATGGGCGGGGGCGCTCACCAGCTCACCTCGGGGAAGGCCGGACCGGGCCTCGCGATGGAGTAGCCCTGCAGCAGGTCGCAGCCGAGCGCGATCAGGCTGTCGCGCTCGCTTCGCGTCTCGACGCCCTCGCCAACCACCAGCATGCCCATATCTGCGCAGAGCTGCGCGATGGATCGGATCAACTTCTGCTTGGTTGGTGACTCGTGGACGTCCCTCACCAGAGTCATGTCGAGCTTCACGATGTCCGGCTCGAGGAGCGCGAAGCTGGTGAGACCTGCGTAGCCAGCCCCCAGATCGTCCACTGCGATGCGGAAGCCCATCTCCCGCAGGACGGCAACGCGTCGCTTGACGTCCTTCACCTCGTCCAAGCTCGAGCGCTCCGTGATCTCCAGGACCACTCGACTCGCCACCAGCGAGAGGGGCGACTCTGGGTCGTAGAGCTCCGAGTCGAGCAAGTCCGTGGTGTGGAGGTTCACGAACAGCAGGCCAGAGGCGGGTGTCACGGCGGCGGCTGCCCGGCGCCGGATGGTGCGACTCAGTTCGTCGACGCGCTCGAGCTTGATGGCTGCTTCGATCACGGCGCCGGGATGAGGCAGGCTCGGTTCCTTGGACCGCAGCAGCGCCTCGTAACCGTACACCGAGCCGTCCGTGCGCACGATCGGCTGATAGGCCATCCACAGTGTCGACAAGGCGCTGGCAAAGCTGGCTTCGAGTCCTGCACGGTCGCCAGCCCCAACGCTGCCCCCCAAGAGCTCGGCGGCTTCACGGCGCATGCGCGCCATCCGGTGGAGCCGTACGGCCTTGTCCAGCACCTCCTCCAGGTTGTCGTTGGTCACTGGCTTGGTCAGGTAGTGGAAGGCTCCGTACTCCAGCGCCTTGACGGCGGTGCTCACGGCTGGCTCACCTGTCACCAAGATCACCGGCACGTCGAGATCATGCTCCCTGGTTTCGCGTAGCAGCTGGATGCCATCCATTCCTGGCATGGCTATGTCGCTCAGGATGGCGTCGTACTCATGCTGGTTGAGCTGCGCGATGGCCTCCTCGCCCCCGGGAGCCGTATCCACATGGAATCCACGGAGCGAGAGACAGCGGCGAAACGCTCGGAGCAAGGCTGGCTCGTCATCGACCACCAGGACGCGTCCCTTGGTTGCCGCAGACCAAACACCGCTAGCTTCGGAGCGACGCTCCGGTTCTAACGAATCCACGGTTGAGTGCCGCACGGCGGCAAGGGGAGGGGTCATGCTCCTTCCGAACGGTTGTCCTCCACGTTCCATGAGCATCTTTTCGGCCGTTGAGCTGGCTCCACGAACAATCGGGGTATGAAGCATCGAAACAAACGATGTAGATTCGAGTAATCAAATAATCAAAACAATGATGCAAATCAATTGCATAACATGCTCCAGACGCTGGGGAAGCCCCCGAGTTGCCCCGCCGCGCGAATGCACTTCGGAGCCGGGTGGGGCCGCGAGGAGGCCCACTTCAGGTCGCCTGGGCGCGGGCTCGATCCTCGCGAAGTAGCAGAAATTGCGAGGTCGCAAGGCTCCTTCGCGGGAACCGTGGTGCCCGTCGCCGCGCGCTGGCGGCGAGGTACAGATGACCGGGGCGCCCCTTTCAGGTGCCTGGCCTGCTCAGCCGTTCCGGAGCGGCGGACACCCAGGCGCACAACGTGCCGGTAAGCTGTGGACAACCCTGTGGACGAAGAAAGCGCCTTTGCTCGGCGTTTTGTTGTTGATTTGATTGCGCGGTTCCGGCATAAACGTTTCCGGAAGTTCGCGGCACATCGAAACCGCGGACGCATCGATCGTAGAGACTACGAGGGGCGCTGCAGGGTCTTCCAAGGAGGGCCCTGAGCCGACTGGAAGGGTGCTTGGCGCGTTCAACGCCACACTCCCGCGTCGGTTCAAAAGGCGTCGAGACCATGGCTGCCGCGTCAGGCATGGCTCGGGCTGGTGAGAACTGGTTCCCCCGTGGTCGAAGGGGTCCCGGCTTCGTACAGTTGGTCTGCTTTCGCCCTCGGGTGGAGGCTTCGACCTCTTTCGCGAGAGGTTGGCCAAAGCGAGGCCTTGGCCGCTGGCTTCGACTCATTCTCTTCTAGGAGTGATTCGAGGCTGTCGGCGACAGACGGGCCTCCGCTTGGAGTCGGAGTCGGCGCATTTTCTCGCAGGGAAAATGCTGGCTCGGTTCCAGCGACCTTCGGGGGCGGGGTGACTCGATGGAGTTGCCCGGTCGTCCTCTCTCGGGAGGACGAGCCTCAGGAGACCGCAGTGCTGGGTAATGCTCAGCCCATGAGCGGCGCGAGAGCGCTTCTTGAGCGGTGATCGAACGTCCCAGGTCGTGCTCGAACTCACTTTGAAAAGTCGCATCAGCAGTGAAGAGTCTGCCCTTGCTCGCTCGCAAGCTCTCCTCGGAGGGCGCGCTGGCGGGCTGGAGTGTCGGTTTCGGCGCTTCGGGTGTTGCCGGGGCTGGTTCACGTGTCAGCGGTCATTTCGGTGACTGGGGCTCGCGCGCCGTCGCCTGGTTGGTTCGCCGACCGGTGTGAAGACTCTTCCTGTGAGACGTCGAGGTTTCTCGTCTGCGGGTTCACGTTGCCCGTAGCTCCGAGGGGCCTGGGTCGTGGTGGTCCGCAAGGGCAGTGGTTTGCACACGGAAAAGCGTGGGCGCGCCAGAGCCACGACGACATTCGGCGTCAGAAGCAGCCGAACGAGTACGGTGCCGAGATCCTGAATAGGGATCGGGTGGGGTAGTCGTTCGGGTGCGGAAGCTGGGGCTCCGCGTGAACGGGGCTCTGGTCGAGAGAGGTTTCCCCGCGATTCGTCGCGGGTGGGGTCTGTCTCGACGACTTGGACAGGAGTTCGGGTGCTCGTCTTTGAAATGCAGGTTGCAGGTATCGGTCGGACGCATCTTTGGCATGTCGCTGGTCTTCCTTCGGGAAGTAGCGACGGGTCTAGGCTCGAGCGAGGTACGCGTTTCCCGTTGAACGGACGGAACCGCGGATCGAGAGAGGGCTGAACGGGCGCGCGAAGCTGGGGTACACGGAACAGTGAGCTCTGGCGTCGGCCTTGGAATGGGAGTTCCTGGGATTTCGATACGGTACTAGATGTACTGGAGCAATGGTGCTCGGCTCTCTAAACCAGAGTTGGGGCGCCTTGCTCCTGGCTCCTCGGGTGAAGCCTCGTTGGTGGGGCGAGACAGCGTGTTTGCTGGTTCCTTGCGGAATCGGCGAGCGCCTGTGCTTGCTTCTTGGGCGGGGGCGAAAGCCAACGAACAGTACGAGGTTGTACGGGCTCACGGGTCCGTGCCGAAACGTCGACAGCGATGTCGGCGTCGACTCGCACCCAGCAGGTCAGCCGGTTCCTCTTGTCTAGAGGCAAGAAGGACGGGTGTCCGAGGCGCGACAGAGTACATCAGCGGAAGGGGTTTCGTGATAGCGGCTCTCTCAGCCTTCACCACGGATCAACGGCAGCGATGTCCGTTGGTTCGCCCGTACGACGCACGGGATGAAGCGCCGGATCGACTCACTCGTTCGAGTGGTCCGTCCACGGCGTGATTCAGGGCGAGGCGCAGAGGGTCAGTCGCTCGCGGTTACGTGGCTTCGCTTCGGTCGCTCGTGGTGCTTGCACCACGGATGGTCAACGAGCACGCGGCTGCGCGGAATGCCAGTGTTCGAGGTTCGTCGGCTCATCCTTCGTCGGATGAGCAGACCACTTGCTTCGCCTCCACCTTCGAGGTGAACCACTCACGGCCGAACGGTCAGCGAGTGGGGTGTGGCAAGTGCGGCGCGAGTCGGTTCGGAAGCTCGGTTACCAGCCTCGCTGGGCGCATCACGTAAGCCTCCGCCAAAGCTGGGCAAGATAACTCCTTGCTCACCCAACTCAGGCCCTGCCAGCGCGAACTGCGCGGGCCTGACTAGAGAACCTGTATTGAGTCGAAGATGTCACGTCACGCCGCAAGCGTGTGCGTGGGGCCGATGAGCCGCTGTGTGCGGCGTGGGGGCTTAACTGCTCACCATCGGCAAGCGACGCTTCCCGAAGGCAACCAGGGCGACCTGGTTGCCTTTCGTTTTTTGTCGCCTCGACCTGGTCGTCGTCACTCGCGACCCCGCGGGGTTGCTCACCCCCAAAACATCCGGCTCGTTGCTTCGTTCCTCCGCTCGAGCTGTCCGGATCGCGTATTCATCACTGCGGCGCGGGTGCAGACCGAGCGCTGGATCGTCCACGCAGCTGATCGGAGAGAACCGCACATTTCCTTGGGGAATTGGATATCGCGTCGAGCAAGGCGATGAGATCGTGGCCCGGGCGCACCACCTCAACGCGACCGTCAAGACCCTGAAGATCTCCCCACGCCATGAGTGGTACGCCCTGGAGCCGGCGGCCTCGAGGGAGGAGCTCGCGCCCTTCGCTTGGGCGTTCGGAGGCTTCCACGTCCCGGCGCGGAGCCTCGCAGAGCCTGGCGAACGACGGAAAGGCCGGCCTGACGCGCGCCCACCGTTGCTCGGACGCAGGCTGTGTGCTTCGCTCGCCGCCGATGCAGGACGCGCGCGCAGAGTCCGATCTGGCAGCTGATCGCCACAGCCGCCGCCGTGCCCGCGGGTTGCTCGCGCTGGGCTGGTGGCTGACCGTGGTTGCGCTGCTCGCTGCCTGTGACCGCGAGCGCGAGACCGCTCCAGAGGCCGAGGGGCCTCGCTTCGTGTCGCTGGCGCCGGCGATCACCGAGACGCTGTTCGCGATCGGCGCGGGCGACCAGGTCGTTGCGGTCAGCCAGTACTGTGAGCGACCCAAGCAGGCACAGCGTCTGCCGAAGGTGGGCACGGCGATGACCCCGAACTACGAGGCGATCGCGCGCTTGCGTCCGACGTTGATCTTCACGGAATCAAACAAGAGTGCGAAGCAGCAGGAGCTGCGCGAGCTGGGTCCGACGCTGGAGCTGCCCTGGCTCACCCTCGGCGAGATCACCGCGAGCGTCCGCAGGTTGGGCGAGCGCACCGGCCACGCGGAGCGCGCCGCCTCGATCGCTCAGCGCATGACGAAGGAGCTCGGCAAGACGCCGCCTCCGGGTGCGCCGAGGGTGCTGCTCGTGCTCGGCTACGGCGCGAAGTCCAGCATCGACGAAGCGTGGTTCATCCGTCGGAACAGCCTTCATGGTGCCGCCCTGGCTTCCGCGGGGGGCCGCAACGCGGTCGACCACGACGTGACTGGGCTGCCGCGCCTCACGGTGCAGCAGGTGCTCGAGCTCGATCCCGAGATGGTCATCGTGTTGGTGCAGGCCAAGCGCCAAGAAGAGGCTGCAATCCTCGCTGCGTGGAACCAGCTCTCGCCCTTGCGCGCGGTGAAGCAGCACCGGGTCGCGGTGCTCGAGGCGCCGGAGGCCTTCGGTAACGGACCCAGCATCCTCGAGCTTCGGGAGAAGCTCGAGCGCCAGATCCATGCCCTCGAGAAGCCCGCGCCCGCCAGCACGGCGTCCGCTGAGCCGTCGGCGTCGCCGAGCGGCGCGCCTGGAAACGCCCCGTGACCAAGCTCTCCCTGCGCGATGCGGGGCTCAGCCTGGGAGGTCGCGAGGTCCTCTCGGGGATCAGCCTGGAGCTCGGTGCAGGCGACTTCGTCGCCTTGGTCGGACCCAACGGCTCCGGCAAGACGAGCCTGATCAAGCTCTGCCTCGGGCTGTATCCGCAAGGAAGGGGTGAAGTGCGACTGGACGGCGAAGAGCTGCGCTCGCTCACCCCGAAGCGGCGTGCCGCCGGGCTGGCCTGGCTCCCGCAGCGTTGGGAGCCCAGCGAGCCGCTGCCCGTACTGGAGGTGGTCGCAGCCGCCCGCTACCGCCTGCGGGAGCCGTTCCGGGTGGCGGCGGCCGCGGCGACTCGCGCGCTCGACCGTGTTGGGGCGGCAGACCTGGCAGAGCGCCACCTCGATGAGCTATCCGGCGGCGAGCTGCAGCGCGTGTTGCTGGCCGCGGTGGTGGCGCAGGAGGCGCCGCTGCTGTTCTTCGACGAGCCTGCCAATCACCTCGATCCGCAGCACCAGATCGCGACCTATCGCTTGCTCGGTGAGCTTCGGGCGGGGGGAGCCGGCGTGCTGTGCGTGACCCACGACATCAACCTGCTGGCTCACATCGACGGCGCGGAGAAGATCCGTGTGGTCGGTATGCGTGACGGTCGCATCGTCTTGGACACGCGCTACTCGGACCCGGACTTGGCGAAGGGACTGAGCGAGCTGTATCTGGCCGAGTACGCTGAGTTCAAGGACGGTTCCGTGAGGCACTTCTACTTGCGTGCCGAACGTACTCCAGGAGCGTTCGAAGCATCAGGGGGTGAGGGGTGAACAGGTCGGCGCTCGGGGGCGTGTCGCTGGTCCTGCACGCGGCCGCGTGTCTCCTGCTGCTGGCGGTCGTGCCGTTGATCGGCCCGAGCCTCGACGTTCCGAGCGGCGACTTCATCCTGTGGCAGCTCCGTGTACCGCGGCTCCTGGTGGGGGCGCTCGTTGGTGGGACCCTGGGGCTGAGCGGTGCCGTGTATCAGGCGCTCTTTCGCAACGGACTGGCGACGCCGAGTACCGTCGGCACTCTGGCCGGCGCGACCCTCGGCGCGTTGTTCGTGCTGGTGCTCGGTGGAGGCAGCGCACTGGGACTGCCTGCAGTCGCGGTCGCGGCGTTTCTCGGTGCCGTGGGGCTGAGCGCGCTGGTCCTCGCTGTTGCCGCGCGGCAGAGAGCTTCGATGAGCGACGTCCTGCTCGCGGGGATCGCCGTCACGCTGGCCGCGAGCGCGCTCTCCACGGGGCTGCAGTACACCGCGGACAGCCGGGCTCTGTTTGCCGCCGCGCAGTGGTCGCTCGGCAGCCTTCCCCAGGTGGGCTACAAGGCCGTGCTCTGGCTGTTGCCCTTCACGTTGCTCTCATCCCTGCTCATGCTGCTCCTGGCGCGCCCGCTGCAGGCTCTCGTGGCCGGGGAAGAGGTCGCGGCCACTCAAGGCGTCTCCATCGCGAGGGTGCGGGCGCTGGCTCTCGGCGCAGGCGCGCTGGGGGTGGCGGCGTGCGTGGCCTGGTGCGGACCGATCGCCTTCGTTGGCCTGTTGGTGCCGCACCTGGTGCGTGGGCTGGGCGCGGTCACCTATCGGCGCCTGCTGCCTCTCTCCTGGCTGTACGGGGCGACGCTGCTCGTCTGGTGCGACACGCTGGCTCGCCTGGTGTGGCCCGGGGGAGAACTTCCGGTGGGCGTGGTCACCGCAGCGCTGGGCGCACCGGCGCTGATCTTCGTGGTCGCGCGGCGACGGCGCTAGCCTGGAGCTGCGGGGCGCCTGGCGGGGAGACGCCCAACGTCAGAAGCGGGCGACGCCGCCGATGCTGAAGACGTTGGCGTGCTGCGTGATGCTACCGCCGTTTACCGCGTGGTAACTCCGGGCGTCGTCACTGCCCGAACCGGCGATGGCCTTGATCTTGCCGTCGCCACCGTTGTCGAGGCCCGCATTCCAGATGTGCTGGTAGCCTGCCTCGATGTCGATGCGCCCGAAGCGCGCGACGAAGCCGCCGCCGAAGCCGCCGCGCAGGGCGGGAACGCCGGTGACGTTCAGGTACTCGTCATCGACCGCGGATGTCTCGACCCAGGTCCCGCCCCGCAGCCCCAGTCGATTGCGCAGCACGTTGTACTGGCCGCCGAGGCGGGCGCCGAAGGTGTCCTTCCAGCCGGTTGGTCGGTCTGCGTTCTCGGGCGTGAGGCCCGGGACACCCAGGGGCTGGAACTGCTCAGTGAAGCGTACCTCGATGGCGTCAGCGGCGGAGTTGTTCGCCCAGGTCAGGTTGAGCTCGATGTCGTACTCGTCGTCGCGCAGCGGGTCGCGCACGCTCACGTCATCCCTGCGGAACTGCTCGAGCTGGAGCTTCGAGGGGGGAGGGGCGGGCTGGTGGTAGCGGAGCCCGATGCGCGCCTCCATGGGCACGGTGATGTTGACGTGGACCTTGTCCTTGCCCACTTCGTCCTCGCTGTGGGTGGTCACCGAGCAGCTGAGGTCCGGCGTCTCCTGGCCGGCGGCCTTCGCGGCGTCGATCGCGTCGTCGACCTCTTGCTGGCTACAAATGCGTGTCGGGGCGCCGTTGCGGTTCAGCACCGCGGTGATGTCCGCGTCGCCCTTGGCCTTGATGCGGTCGAGCCACTTGAACCAACCCGCGAGCTCCAGGTTGTCGCTGGCCGAGTAGTGAGACGAGACGACGAAGCCTGGGATGAACAGATCCTTGACGTGGAGCTCGCTCAGGTTGTCATTGTTGAACTCGTCGTAGGGCCGGCTCTCGGCAACCGTGCTCATCGACACCGCGTTCAGATCGAGGATGGCGATACCACTGATGAAGCCTGCTCCGACACGGAAGCTGTCGGTGATCGCATAGCCGAAGCTCAAGGTCGGCATCAGGATGGTGCCTTCCACCTTGGTTGATAGGTAGCGCTGTGCCGCCGGGACCTCTCGAGACGCCTCCACCGGAACGCGGCTGAGGGTCTTGCCGAACAACGGCCATTCGAGCGTCCCATAGGAGGCGGGCGGGTTGATCGCGAGACCGATGGCCAGGCTCTCGTTGACTCGCCAGTTGAACGCCAGGTTCGGAATGAAGCGGGGGAAGTTGCTGTGCTCGTTGCAGACCTCTTCGTAGGGGTCTGCGTCGGTTTGCTCGAGGCTTGGATCGGCGTAGGAGTCGGCGCCTCCTGGGTCCCTGCGCTGGAAGCAGATCTTCTGCATCGGCAGGTTGAAGCCGATCCCCAGGGAAGTGGGCTGCATGGCCAGCGCCGCTGGGTTGTAGAAGGCCGCGAGCGGATCGGTTGCCGTCGCGAGCCAGGCCCCGCCGCGACTGAACTGAGCAACGCCGTTGTCGGGGTACTCGATCGCCGTGGAGGCGCGACTCACCCCCTCCAGACCGAGGAGCGCTCCCACCAGACTCAACGCCGCGAAGCAAGGCTTGAGTCGTGGATGGGCAGCCTGGGTACGCGCGTCGTGCGACGCGAAGCGTTGTTGAAGTCCCCTCGATACGCGCATTCGATGCAGCCTTTCCGCTGCAGGAAACCAGAGTTGGCTCGCTCGGGTCAACCACGAAACGGGCGTTTGCTATGGACGCGGCGCGCCGAACTCAGTCGTCCTGAACTCGCACCAGAACTCCGCGTCGACCCACGCGGAAATGTTGCCGTACCACCTGACGCGCGACTTGGCGCCGCTCTCGCTTGAGGTAGTCCAGGGCATCGAGGTGCTCCGGCCGCCCTGGCCGGGACTCGACGCGCATCAGCCAGCTGCCGTAGGCCATTTGCGCGCGGATGCGGGTCTCCCAGACGACTCCGGGTCCTGGCTCCACGCGTTCCCGTTGCGCGTCGGGGAAGTCGGCGATGTTCTGCCACCCGTCCCGCTTGTTCACGCGCCAGAACCAGGTGACTTGGCGGGTGCCGCGCGCGGTCACCGCTTCGAACTGGTTGACCTCCACCCACTGCGGGGAGGGCGCGGAGGGCGCGGTCACGCTACTCGCTGGGCTCGTAGGTTGGGGAGTCCGGCGGCGGAACGATGCCGTCTTCTGGTGTCGCTGGGTCGGGTGAGTCGGGGGGCGGGCTGGTCGGAGGCCGGGTCTCCGTGGCGTCGCTCGGGGCTGGCGCAGGCCCGGCGGAAGGCTCGGTGCTCGCAGCCGCGGTCACGCTGAGGAAGCTCGGGGTCCGCGCCGCGTTGCAGCCCGCGCCGAAGCCAGTGGCGTCGATCTCGAACTCGACGTTGCCCTTGTACTCCGTCTCGTCCCTGAGCGTCGTGGCTTCGATGCGCACGAAGCGTTTGCCTGCGCGGGCCGGAGAGCAGTAGCTGATGACGTACTCGGCCTTCACCCGGGCTTCCATCAGCCTCGCGATGCGGCTCAAGGCCGTGGGCAGCTCGCTGGTCGTCTCCGTGTCGACCGAGTCGCTGCGCCCGAGGTCGTCGGCGCGCAGGTTCTCCTGCTTGCCGAGCACCACGGCGAAGGTGTCGTGCTGTGACTTGTCAAGCGTTTCCGCGAGGCGGTCTTCGGTGACCCGCCTCGCGAGGTCCGGCCCACGGGTGATCACCAGCAGGCTGCCGCGCCTCACGGGGCGTCGCACCTGCATCAGCTTCGACTCGAGCTGCTCGAGCCCCTTGACGATGGCGCCGTTGAGGTTGCGCGACGGATCCCGCGGCTCGAGGCGATTCATCCGGTCCAGCTTGACCTCGCTCACTGTTCCCGCGCGGAACTGACCCAGCGGGACCAGGTCTTCTGCTCCGTCGAAGCCGAACAGCGTCACGTCCCGGGTCTGTCGCAGGCGCGCGATGAGCTCGCTCAGCGGGCCGTTCATCTGGACGTTCTCGGCGGAGCTACCGACGTCGACGAGGACGACCGTGTGGTGATAGGCCACCTTCGACGCATCGATCAGCGTGAGACTGGCGCTCCCCGTGACGTCAGCGTCGTCCTCGAAGACGCGGAAGTTCTTCTCGCTCAGTCCAGCAACGGCTTCGCCGCCCTGATCGATGGTCACGTACGCCGCGACCTGACTCGGCGGTGCCTGACCCGTGGCGACGCTCTGCACCTCGAGCCGATTGAAGAGCGCACAGCCGGGCAACCAGCAACACACCAGGAGCCATCCGAGGCACCACAGCGCGCGCTGAGCGAGCCGATTCGACTTGTATGACGTCATTCCCACACCACCTCCGCGCCTCGCGCGTTGTTCAGCATATCCGTCATTCCATGGGCCAGGTGAGAAGGAAGCTCCGAGGTTCGGAACAGCTTCACCTCCGCGATCTCCGCGGGGTTCACCGGCGGACGATCGGGTTCACTCACTCGCGCGTGCACCACGATGGTCACCGCGTGAAACCGCAAGTCTCTGTCGGGTCGAGAGTACACGCCGGCAAGTCCTCCCAGCTCCTGGACCTGCACTCCCGCTTCCTCCGCGAGCTCCCTTCCGATGGCCTGGCGTAGCTCCTCGCCCCACTCCAGCGTGCCACCTGGGAGCGCCCACTCGCCGGTGTCGGTTCGACGTACGAGCACCCAGCGGCCGTCGGCGGTGCGGGCAGCGGCGGCGATTCCAACCACGGGGCGGCGCAAGACGTGGCGCGCTGCCTCCTTGACCACTCCCCAGACTCCCCGCGGGACTCGCAACATTCACGCATCCTTTCGCCATCGCTCGCCCCGCCCAGTGAGGCCGAGGCTCCATCGGCGGCGCAGCATGCCCCGAGCGACCGTCGATGCAAGCCCAGTTGGAGCCAGGCGAGGCGCTGGATTGCCCCGATGCTGCCGTTTTGTGCTACGCGGACCCCCCGATGCGCGGTCACGAAGCACGCGAAGAGCGCGGCTCCCGACGACGGACCTCAGCCCTGCTGTGGTCTGTCGGTTGCGCGTGCTTGGGCATCGTGTCGCTCGGGTGTTCGCAGGCCGAACCTCCTGGTGCGGAGCCCGCCCCGAGCGCCCGTCGCGTGTTGGTGGAGACTGCCGCGAGCGCCAGCGTGGACTCCGACGGCAAGACCCACGGTCCAGTCTCCGAGAAGCTGCGCGGCACGATCGAGGACAACCTACCGTTCGAACCTACCGGCAAGCGCATCGCGAGCATCGCTTGGCGCACCTGGGTCTACACGGACACCGGCCCGAAGCGCACGCGCTTCGGCTACCTGCGCGCAGGGGCCGTGGTCGACGCGCGCGAACCAGGTATCGGCCCCAACGACGGCTGCGACGGAGGTTGGTACCGGATCAATCCGCGCGGATTCGTGTGCGTCGGCAAGGGCGCGACCCTCGACGTGGAGCACGACCCCGTGGTCGTGGCGAGCGACACCCGCCCCGTTCGCGGCCAGGGCTTCCCCTACTTGTATGCGATGAGTGGCGAGATCCCACCGCTGCTGTACTTCAAGCTGCCGACGCTGGCGCAGATGGAGAACGTCGAGGGCGACGGTGTCAAGGGGAGGGCGATGGCCTGGAAGCAGATGAGCCAGGTCAACGGTAACGCCAACCTGACTGGGCCCCTCTCCCCCCCACCATCGTGGCTTCAGGGCATCGAGCTGAAGAAGCCCTACGGCGTGACTCAGCCACTGCACTACTCGGTGCACGCCGGCAAGGCGACGCCCGACAGTGGGTTCGCCATCGCGCGGACGTTCGAACACGAAGGGCGGGCCTTCGGGCTGACCACCGAGCTCGACATCGTGGCGCTCGATCGACTGAAGCTAGTCAAGCCGAGTGAGTTCCACGGCGTGGAGTTGGGACCCAAGGACGACCTGCCGTCTGCGTTCATCGAGCGGCACTACGTCCAGCGCTACAAGAAGCCCGATGCCGGCCCGATGCAGACGGACGGAAGCTTCAAGTTCCGCGAGGGGGTGAAGCTCACTGGCAAGACCGAGGGCGCCGGTGGGCTGGCCTTCTACGAGACCACGGACGGCGGCTGGATGCCCAGCGATGGTGCACGACTGATTCCGCGCAGAACCGAGTTTCCCAGCTTCGCCAAGGGTGGCCGCAAGTGGATCGACATCAGCATCAAGTACCAGACGCTGGTCGCCTATGAGGGCCGACACCCGGTCTACGCGACGCTGGTCAGCACCGGTCGAGGTGGACTTGGCGATCCCGAGAAGGTCTTCGCCACCGTGCGCGGCACCTTCATGATCCACGCCAAGCACGTCAGCACGACGATGGACGGCGACGAGGACAAGAGCGACAGCTTCAATCTACGTGACGTGCCGTTCGTCCAGTACTTCCACAAGGGGTATGCCCTCCACGGGACTTACTGGCATGACGAGTTCGGGAAGGTGCGCAGCCACGGCTGCGTGAACCTCTCGCCCCTCGACTCGGCCTGGCTCTTCGAGTGGACCGACCCACCCGTCCCGAAGGGGTGGCACGGCGTGCTGAACATGGAGCGTGGGACCGTCGTCTACATTCATCCCTGAGATGCCCGGGTTTCGGGGGTGAGGGAGCGCTGCCTCACGCTTCAGGCGACATGCGCTTCAGGCGACAGGGCGCTTCAGGCGACAGCGCGCTTCATTGCAGAATGGGGTGGCGGCGCAGCACGCGGACCTGGTCCGGCGTGAGCCCATGGGCCGCGGCGAGGGACGGGTTGGGGCTCATCAGGTTGGTGTCGCCTTTGCCCTCCGAATCCGCGTGGAACAGCCCAAGGTAGTGTCCCAGCTCGTGCGCTAGGGTGCGCCCGCGAGACTCGGGAGTCGGAGCGAGGGCAAGCGAGCTCGTGCAGTCGACGTCCGGCAGAAACACCGCGTCCGCCGGGCCTGCACCGCCGACGACCCGTGGTGTGTAGCCGTCCAGGGCGATCGGTGGACCGAAGAAGGGATCAGCGTACTCGAGGCAACCAGCGACGACCACGCGCACTTCGTCCTCCCTCGCAGGGTGTCCCTCGACGAGGGTCGCGAGCTCTGCTGGATCACCCGCGTGGAACCGCAGGCGACCCGGCGAGCGACCGAGCGTTTCCACCCCGGTCAACCGCGGCTCGACGCCCGAGTCGATCAGCTCGTCGGTCAGCGCGGCGAGCAGGCGATCGCGTTCGCCGGAGTCCGTCTCGAGAGCCGAGCCAGGAGTAACGAGCATGCGCAGAGGCAAGACGGGCGCGTCGAGCTGGGCGACTGGCTGAGCCTCGACCCGAAGACTCCCCGCTGCTCGCCGCAGCGGGTTCAGGGTTTGGCAGTCGCTCACGCCGAAGCGGACCTGGCTCGCCCGGGGAAGCACGAACACGGCGGCTTCGACCGCGACCGACGAGCGCACCTCGCAGTCGGAGCACTCCTGACCCGCGAAGCGCCGCGCGAGCTCTTCGCCGGCCGGTCCCTCTGCGGCGCTGAGCCCGAAGCACACCTCGCTGTCCGCGGTGACTCGCAGGCTGAGCCCGCTCGGCGAGTCCGGGAGCAGGACCCACGGCGTCTGCCCGTCCTCCTGGAATGCTACCTGCTCGAGCACCTGCCAGTCGCTCGTGACCTCTGGGTCGCCCTGCAGTGACCCAGAACAGGCGCAGGCGAGCGCCGAGAGCAGCAGCAGACGTCGCTTCATCGCAGGGCGGAGGCCGGCAGGAACGTGCCAATGAGTTGCTTGAGGCGAGCATCTGTTTCCACGCGGAAGTGTTCTACGAGGGCGTCCCGCGCCGCCGGCTGAGAGGATAGGGCCGCTCCGAGCCAATCGATGATGGCCCGTCGCTCGGCCTTCGACGAGCTGGTCGCAAGCCTGGAACTCATCGTCGTGACCAGGGCATCCGTCGCCTTCGCGCCCTTCAAGGCCTTCACGATCGCCGTGCGCGTGTCGGCATCGGGTTCCTCTTCCAGTTGATCCAGCAGGCGCCGTGAGGAGACGCTGGGTGCCATGCGACCGAGCGCCCTGGCGGCGTGGCGGCGCGTGACCGGGTCCTCGGAGTCGAACTCGGCGCTAACGCGATCTGCGAAGCCAGGGTCGCCGCTGTTGCCGATCGCGTCGAGCACGACGTTCTTGCGTCCGCGCTGGGCGTCATCGAGCTGCGCAGTGAGCTCCGTGCGTACGTAGTCTCGTACGTCATCGGTCCGTGATCGGCTCCCGAGGTTACCGAGCCCGAGCAGGCTGACGTTTCCTACCATTCCCTCTTCGGAGCCCTTCGCTGCGAGCTGCTCGGCCGAGCTGAGCTTCGGTTCACCGATGTCGGATAGCGCCGAGGCGGCGCGAGCGCGATCCATCGGGCTGAACGCGGTGTCCTCGAGCACGCTGGAGAGCACGCGTCGACTCTGGTCGTGTCCGGAGAGCTCGAGCGCGAGGAAGAGTGCGGGGCGCGCCTTCTCCGGGACGCGCTCGGCGCGCAGCGCGACGAGCACGCGCTGCGCCTTGTCGGGGTTGGCGCGCAGCCAGGCAGCTAGTTGCCGCGCGGCAGCGAAGCTCGTGTCCGCTTGCTCGAGCAGTCGAACGAAGTCGGAGAGCGCCTTCTCGAAAGGCACCGCCTGCAGGCTGGAGTCCACCTGCTGGGTGCGGTCCACGGCCATCGCGAAGGCATCGCCGAAATCGGCGTCGTCCGCCGCCATGGGCGGAACCGGCGTGAAGCGCGCGTCGTCCTTCACGACCGAGAAGCGCTGGACCAGGTCGGCCTGGAGCGAGCCAGAAGCTTCGATTCGCATGCGTTCGCGACCGCCGGCTCGCAGGAGCCAGCCGGAGTCGAAGCGAGCCGTCGAGCGGGCGCCGAGCACCTGCAGCGCCAGCCCGAGGGTGCGCGCCGTGTCCTGCTCCTTGTAGGCGGCCTTGGTGCGCTGAACTCCGACACCTCGACCCGGCAGGCGCTCGTAGCTTGCTTCGTAGGCTCCCATGCCGTCTCTCTGCTCGACGCGCCAGCGCTTGGCGGTGGGATCCGCTGGAAGCACGTGTTCCCAGGTGCTGATCGCCGTCTGAACCAGCTGGCGCTTGCGCGGACTCCAGCGCCTGTCGAAGCCAAAGCCGACGAAGCGACACGCAGCGTCGACGTCGATGAAGAACGGCGCATCGAGGGAGCCAGAGACGCGCTCTTCGGGCCGCGTCAGCGACTGGCCGTGCTCCACGTTGGCCAGCGCGGCGCGCAGGCGCCAGCGGGTGGCGGAGAGGTTCTCCGCCACCTGCCAGCTGAGCACGCCCGTCAGTCTGTCCTCCTGCGCCGGGGCGCGGGTGTCGTGCACTGAAGACTCCAGGCGGAAGGCGCCGTGCTGGTTGGGCTCGAAGTGGCACGTCAGCGGCTGTGCCTCCGCGCTCCCGGCGCGCTCGGTCTGGGGCGCGGCCGTGGCAGCTCCTCCGGTCCCACCGAGCACGCTGTAGGCCAGCGCGATCAGGGGTAACAGGGCCACGCTCGATACCAAGCTGGTCTTGCTGATCTTCATGGTGCCTCCCGTCGTCCGTCTGTCTGCGCTCAGTCCAGGGTCTCGAAGTTGGCCATCGAGTTGCTCATCAGGTGCATGCTGCGGGTGGGTGAGCTGAAGCTGAACAGGTTCACCTTCAGGCGCTTGCGCCACCTACGAAACCCCACGGAACCAACGATGGCGACGTCGCCTTCGATCAGCTTGAGATCCATGTCCCAGTCCGCGTCGCCACGAACCAGGAACTGATTGTCCTCGGTGAGTCCGAAGCCCAGGGCGGCGGTCAGTGGGAAGCTGGTCTTGACGAACTTCAGGTCCGCCTGGACGCCGGCCTTGACGAGTCGCAGGTTGATCCCTCCAAACAGCTCGCCCGTCAGCGCGAAGTGCGGCGATGCGACCCGCGACATGCTCCCGCAGGCGTTGACCACATCGGAAGTCTGGAGCATGTCGGCGCAGGTCTCGTTGTCACCGATCACCTCCAGGGTGTCTTCGAGGTCGACGCCGAGCTCCCCGCCGACGCTGATCTTGAAGCCGACGCTGACGGGCCCGAATCCGAACCCGAGGCCACCAATCTGGGTGGATTTCGCGAAGCTGATCTCGTCGGTCTTGACGATTTTCGGCTCCGCGGTCTTGGAGTCGCTGAAGAGGCTCTTTCCGAAGGCGTCGACGTTGACGTCGTAGCTGTTCTTCTCGGGGTCGACGTCGAGCTTGGCATTGGCTTCGGCGTGGGCAATCACCAGCTCGAAGTGCTTCCCCAGCTTTCCGGAGAGCACGACACTGCCTTCGTTGCTGCTCGAAGCGCCGCTACGATCCAGCCTGTTGTTCGTCGACATGGAACCCTCGATGCCGATGCGACTGCTGCCGAGCTTCTGGTGAAAGCTCTTGGCGAAGGTGATGGCGCTGGCGGCGGAGGCAGGCGCCTCCTCACGCGCGAGCTGGACGGGGATGTCCTTGCAGTCTTCGAGACCCGCGTCGCCCTGGTTGCCTTGCTGAGTGAAGTCACCGTCGAAGCAGCCGGTGACGACGAAATCGGTCTCATTCGCCCAGATCCCCCCGTCGGAAACCGCGGCGAGGGCTTCGCCTTCGATGAACAGCTCGTGAACGACGGTGGTGGCGGTGCCGGGCATGACCTTCTTCACCGCGACCTCGGTGACCCGCGTCCCCGCGCCGCCGCTCTCGGGATCGTTCACCGTCAGCGGCAGCGTCGTGCTTGCGTCGGCTGCGCTGCGCAGGCTGTAGCGCACGGTGGCCTTGCCAGGGAGCTGGTTGAGCGCGGCGAGCGCGGCGTCATCCAGCCCGAACTTCAGATCTTGCTCGATCGTGGGTTCGGCTTCGAGCAGATCCGCGGGGATCGATTCTCCTTCCGAGAGCGGGGAGATGTACGGGTCGCGGCCGTTGACCACGAAGCTCGACTCGACGACCAGACTGGGTTCCAGGTCGGGCGGGCCATTCGGACCGACGTTCTCCGTTTGCTGGAACGGCACCAGCGCGACAGACGACTTGCTGGAGAGCAGGTAGCGAACGTCGATCAGTGACCCGTTCGCGTCGCTTGGGGTCGGCTGGAGATCCAGCTCGTAGACGCAGCCCAGGCCCAAGTCGGTGGAGTCTTCCTCGAGGCTCGAGCGGCATGCCTGATTCGCCGGTTCCTTGGCATTGGCCGCGGAGAACGTCACCGAGGGCGTGCTCACCGCGTCGGGGATCTCGCCTTCGGTCTCCGCTCCGGCGTCGAACACCACGCCGAGGTTGACCGGCGCCCCGGCGAGCTCCTCGCAGTCGCTGCTCGGCCAGATGAAGCCGTCGACGAGCTGCTCTCGACCGTCGCCCGTCAGCTCGATGCTCGCAGCGCTCGAGCCGCAGCTCCTGGGATTGGTCGGGTCGGTAGGATTCGCCTCCACGAAGTTGAAGCTCACGGCGACGATCTGCGTGGCGGGTGACTCTGGATCTGCGCTGTCTGCCGTGACTCCGAAGCTGATGGGGATGCGGTTGTTCAGGAACACCGGCTGGGAGAGATCGTACTTCACCCCCAGGTGGGTGAGTCGCACGTTGCGCAGGTCGGAGGTCGTTCGACCACATTCATCGCCGCTACAGGTCGGCTCCTCGGATGCGTCACTGGAGCAACCAACGAGGGCCGCGAGCAACGGAACCGCGAACCAGGTCGCAAGGGGACGAGACAAGGAAGGTTGACTCACGCGAACTCCTTT
This sequence comes from Polyangiaceae bacterium, assembly GCA_041389745.1. Classification (GTDB taxonomy): domain Bacteria; phylum Myxococcota_A; class Polyangia; order Polyangiales; family Polyangiaceae; genus JAHBVY01. The sequence continues at coordinate 123,407 of JAWKRF010000015.1, read as the reverse complement.
TGTGGGGGGAGGGTTGGCTCTTTCGAGCTGTCCCATCTTCGAGCCCATCCCGGACAGTCGCGAGTAAATCGGGGTAAAACGCGACAGCCCGTGCATCCCGACGGTATGTGTTGGTCTCGGAGACCGTGGAGTCGGCGCTCCCCCAGTCCAAAGCTTGCCGAACCAGCGTTGCCATGGGGATATGAGCGCGCCTGAAGGCGTCGGGTAGATTTCGAGCTCCGTTTCGTACAATGGCCCCATGACTTTCCATTGCACGCAGGGGTCGCTCTCCGTTCCGGTTCTCATCGCGACCCTGGTGACTCTCTCTGCGTGTGGCCCGCGCTTCGACGCGAGCGCCAGCACCGAGGGGTCGAAGGTGAGCGTCTACGTGCGAAAGCTGAAGGCTGGGGATGAAGTCAGGATTCAGGGCTTCGACGGCGCCACCGCCACGGCCAAGCTCAGCCACGCCATCATCGATATCCCCGCGGAGAAGGTGGGGGCGGGCGAGCACGAGCTCACGGTGGAGGTGACACGGGGCAACAAGAAGAAGGCCAAGAAGATCAGCGTGAGCGTGCCCGAGTCCGCCCTCGCTCCGTTCCTGCGCGTCACGAGCTGCACGCGCCAGATGAAGGGCAAGTACTCCAACGGGAGCGTGAAGGTGCAGAGCAAGGCGTGGCCGGCGTCGAGCGTCGCGCAGAGCTGTATGCTGACCCCCAGCGGCACGATCGAGCTCCAGCTGTCGGCGAACGCCGATGCCGTGGTGAAGGCGGGAGACACCCCGGTGGAGCTCGACCACGCCGTCGGCACTGCGAAGCTCCCGATCACGCCCGTACTCCACAGGCTCAGCTTGCGCGGAGTGGGCGACTCCAAGGCGTCGGGGGAGTTCCCCCTCGAGGTGCAGCTGACGAGTACCCGCGGGGGCAACACCGTGAGCTACCCCCTGGAAGCGAAGGTGGAGATGCGGGCCATCCGCAGCGCGCTGTTCGACTCGCTGCTCGCCATGGACGGCGGAAAGCCCGCGACCTGGCCGCGCTCCGCCCACGACGGCAAGGCTCGCGGCGCCGCCCTCGTCGTGAAGGCCCATCCGGTGAAGGTCGATGGCAAGGAGCAGACCGTGCGCAACTCGGCCTACTCGGGCGTCTTGGTTGCAGGGGACGAGCACAAGACCGACGAGATCGATCTGTATGCCGTCGCCACGCCGAGCGACGTGACGAATCGCGGCGCCTGCAGAGGATACGTCACGATCTCCGGTGCGGGCGGCGTACGCAACACCGGGTTCGTGATGGGCTTCGACGTCAAGGTGTTCGACCACAGCGGCAAGCAGGTCGCCGAGAAGAGCTTCCCCAGGCCGAAGAAGACGCGTTGCCCGACCACGCTCAGCGGTACCCAGGGCAAGACGACGATCCTGGTCTGGGCGCCGAACAAGAGCGACGTCCAGAAGTGGCTCGATGGCTTGGTGAACTAGTGTCCTGTCTCCGCAGTTCGCTGAAAAACTCGCCCGCCCCTCGCGGCTGTGGGCGAGCGAGTTCTTCGCCATCGCGCCGCTTTTGAGACGAGGCAACGCTGTGTTGACTTGTTCAGCGAATCATGGATTCGCCTCACTAGCTGCCAGCGCTACCGCAGCAGATCGATGCGATCTGCCCAGGCTTCGAAGGATAGCGGCTTCGAGGGATCCTCCACAGGCATCGAACCGCGGAGCACGACGCCTGTTTCCGGGGGGAGACTCTTGTCCACGCCGTAGACGCGCTCGGTGTCGATCAGCGGCGGCGCTGCGACGGGGCTCTCAGGATGGACCGCGCCGCTCAGGGCGCGAAGCTTCACGCCCACGTTCTCCCTTGGTTCCTTCGAAGCGTTGTAGATGCAAGCCTGGACCTCCCGTGGGTTCCCGCTGCCGACGACCTGAAGCTGACACACCCGGAGCGGCTGCGTCGCCTTCAGCAAGCGGTCGAGATAGGGTGCCTCGTCCTCACGTAGCGCCTCGCGGAGATCGCTCGCCGCCTTGTGGGCCCGGGGATCCCCGAGGTAGGCGAGGAGCATCGCGCCGTGCAGCCGTACGGGGCGGTTGTTGGCCTTGAGTAGCTCCGCGATCGCGTTGGTCGATGCCGCGCCCTCACCGTTCGGGGCGATCGTGCCTTCGATCGGGTTCAGGACCTCGAACACGCTGCCCTCGGCCTCGACGCCCCATTTGATCGCTTCGCCCGCTCCGAGCGGTCCCTGGTAGTAGACCGCACGGTGATCCCCGAGGGAACGCTTGCCGTCACTGCCGACCTTGTAGAACTGCAGGTTCAGGCTCAGCTCCTTCAGCTCCTCGTCGGAGTTGTTCACCGCGGCGACGTCGAGCTGAGTCAGATCGCGGTTGCCGCGGGTCACCGTGCGGCGGTTGAACGCGATCACGCTGAGCTTCGAGATGGGCTCCGCCCAGAGCAGCGAGTCGCTGCGTGCGCAGCTACAGCTCGATCCGCTGCGCAGGCTGCCCACTGCCGCCGCCTTGGCCTCTGCTTCCGTTGGCTGCTCTGGCTCCGGCGCGGGTGCGGCGGATGCAGCGGGTTGCACGGGCACGGCGTCGTCGACCAGCTGCGACTCCGCCAGGGTCTGCCTGGGCGGAGCTGCCTGGGCGGCGACTGGCGGCAACGCCGTGCTCGGGTTGCGCTCGCTCTTGAGCACGTAGCTGCCGGTGAGGACGGCACCGAGCGCGCACGCGGAGAGCGTGATCACGATGCCCGCGGTGGTCCGAGGGATCAGCACACCGAACTTGGGGATCAGCTCGGGCTTTGGCTTCGGCGCGGGCGCCGTGTCGCTCTTGTGCAGCTTCGGCACGTAGCGCGAGAGCTCGCTGGCGAACGCCTCCCGCAAGAACTCGGAGCTGGGACTGCGATCGAAGAGGCGGCTCGTGATGAAGCCCAGGAGAAGCACCACTCCCCCCCCCAGGCAAGCGGCGAGTACCGTAGCGCCTGCGCCGACTCGCGGCGCGAGCTTGGGGAGAGTGAGCGCACCGAGGATGGCGGTGGCTGCTGCGCCGAGCAGGCTGGTGAGCCAGATCATGCGGTCGCGCCTGACCTTCTCCCGTGGGTGCAGTGAATTCCCTGCAGAAAAATCCGTCAGCACCAGGCGGTTCAGCGGGGTGAGCTCCGGATCGATCTCGAGGTAGACCTGGTCGCCGTCCACCCGGGCGTCGAGCAGCGCCATGTAGGGCACGGTGATCAAGGTGCCATGAGTCAACGCGCCTGGCGCGTAGCCTTCTCCCCAGCTCGCAGTGCCCAGGTAGGTGAGCATCAACCCCTGGGGCGCGCACAAGAGCTCCACGGCGCCGATCGCGTTGCTGCGATCCGTGGCTCGGGCAATTGCGCGCAGCTTCATGGGCCGGCGAGCCTACTCCGGGAGTCGCGCTCGGGCGAATCGGCGCGTGGTGAGCCGACGTTCTGGGCGCGCGCAGGGCTGAGGCGCGGCGCCTCGAGAGCCAACCGTGTTTCGTTCTTTTCGCGATTTTCCACTGATCCCACCACGCCTAACTGGCTGAAATTCCGCACTTTCCGCAACGTGTCATCAGCCGGAAACTTCATGAAACGCACGCGAAACCCGCGCCCTCTACACCTGCAAGCAACCACCCAGCGCCGAGGGCTACCACCAGCTGAGGCGCCGGACGCACTCCGCCTCGAACCACCGAGGCCCCGAGGGCGAACTCACGCTCGTTCACGTCAGCCACGGCGTGGACCTAGCCCGAGCCTTCCCCCAGGTCACGCAGCCGTGATCGGAGGCTCAAGGAGTTTCTATGTCCAAAAAGCTGATCGGGCTCCTCGCGCTTGGAGCCGCTCTGCTCGCGCCGAGCATCGCTCTGGCGGAAGAGGCCGCGACCGTTTCGAAAGGTGAGTTCGTCGCCAACAACACCTGGATGATGGTGTGTACGGGGCTGGTGTTCATCATGCACCTCGGGTTCGCGACGCTGGAGACCGGCCTCACGAGGGCGAAGAACACGGTCAACATCCTGTTCAAGAACACCTTCATCGTGTGCATCGGCCTCCTCACCTACTTCGTGATCGGGTTCGGGCTGATGTACCCCGGGACCTTCAACGGCTACTTCGGCTTCGCGGGCGTGGGGCTGACGGTCCCGGCGAACGGCATGGGCACCGAGTACGCGGCCGGCGGCTACACCTATTTCACGGACTTCCTGTTCCAAGGCATGTTCGCGGCGACCTGCGCCACCATCGTGTCGGGCGCCGTTGCCGAGCGGATCAAGCTCAACAGCTTCATGATCTTCGCCACGCTGTTCGTGGCCCTGGCCTACCCCATCGCCGGTGCCTGGCACTGGGGTGGTGGCTTCCTGAAGCAGGCGGGCTTCTATGACTTCGCAGGCTCGACGCTGGTGCACTCAGTCGGCGGCTGGGCGGCCCTGGTGGGCATCCTGTTCCTCGGACCGCGCCGCGGAAAGTATGGCAAGGACGGCAGCGTCACTCCCATCCCCGGCAGCAACATGCCGCTGGCCACGATTGGCGTGTTCCTGCTCTGGCTCGGCTGGTTCGGCTTCAACGGCGGTTCCGTGCTCAGCGCGGATCCGGCGGCGACGTCTCTGGTCCTCGTCACGACCTGCCTCGCGGCAGCGGCGGGCGGGGTGGGCGCGATGTTCACCTACAACTTCGTGTCCCGGAAGCCCGACCTCTCGATGGCGCTGAACGGCATCCTCGCGGGCCTGGTGGGTGTCACCGCTGGCGCCGACGTGGTGACTCCCATCGAGTCGATCATCATCGGAGCGATCTCTGGCGGCCTGGTCGTCGGTGCGGTCATCTTCTTCGACAAGATCAAGATCGATGACCCGGTGGGTGCGACCAGCGTGCACTTGGTCTGTGGTGTCTGGGGTACGCTTGCCGCGGGGATCTTCGGTGAGGGTAAGAGCGTCGTCGCCCAGCTGTATGGCATCGCGGTCTATGCGGGCTTCACCCTGCTGGTCAGCGCGCTGCTCTTCGGCTTGTTGAAGGTCACCCTGGGACTGCGTGTCAGCGAGGAAGAGGAGATGGAAGGCCTCGACGCGGGCGAGCACGAGATGCACGCCTACGACATGGGTACGGGTATCAGCGCCCGTCATCACGCCCCTGTCCACGGTGAGGCCGACGCTGTGCCGGCGGAGTGACTGGCGGCTCAGCCCAAGATGCCGAGACGGCGCCCTTCACACGGCGCCGTTTCGCATTTCACCCGCTGAGTGCGTGCTCGTGCTGCAGTAGCCAGCGCTTCGTGTCGAGGCCCGCGGCGAAGCCGGTCAGCGCCCCCGAAGCGCCGATCACCCGGTGGCAGGCCAGGATGATCGGGATCGGGTTCCTGCCGTTCGCTGCCCCCACGGCGCGTGACGCCGTGGGCTTCCCCAGCGCCCTGGCGAGCTCACCGTAGCTTCTCGTCTCGCCGAACGGGATCCGTCCGAGCTCGTGCCAGACTCGTAGCTGGAAGTCGGTTCCGCAAGGATTTAGCTTCAGGTCGAAGCTCTGGCGTCTACCCGCGAAGTACTCCTCGAGTTGCCTTCGCGCGAGCCGCGCGGCGCGGCTGGGAGAAGCGCTGTCTGCTCGCTGCGGTTCACTGGACCACAGGATGCGGGTCAGCGCGCCCGCCTCCAAGACAGCCTGCAGTCGCCCCAAGGGCGTCTCGAGTGAGACGCGTTCGTCCGTCTTCATTGCCATTTCCTGTTCAAGGGGTTGGGGGTGAGGAGCTCTGCCAGAGCAAGAGCGTGGCGTAGGCCCGCCAGGGGCTCCACGCCTCGGCGCGCGTCTCGAGCGCCGCGCTGGTCACCGGCGACTGCTTCGTGCCCAGCGCCTGGCGCAGCACGAGATCGCCGAGGGGTAGCGCGTCGGGGTCGTGCAACGCACGCATCGCGATGTAGCCCGCCGTCCAGGGGCCAACGCCGGGGAGCGCGCGCAGCACGCGCCCCACGCGCTCGGGGTCCGAGCCAGGACTCAGCACCAGCTCGCCCGCGACCACTGCCTGCGCGAGCTGCCGGATCGACTCGGCGCGGCGCATCGGTACGCCGATCGCGGCGACGTCGTTCGCCGTCGCGCGACTCATGATTATTGCCGTGGGGAATAAACGAGAGAGGGCCGCGGAGGCGCCGCGCCTTTCCTCATCGGTCGCAGTTTCTCCAAAGCGCTCCACCAAGCGCCCCGCGAGCGTCGTCGCTGCCTTGACCGACACCTGCTGCCCGAGCAGCGCGCGCACCGCGATCTCGAAGCCGCAGAACGCACCAGGGACACGCAAGCCGGGAGTGCGGCGTGCGGCGCGCCTCAGCAACGGGTCTCTGGCCAGGTTCCCCAGCATCGCGTCGGGGCGCGCGTCGAGGTCGAAGAGCTGACGCGTGGCGCTCAGCACCTGCATCAAGCTCGACACCAGGTTCTGAGCAACCTCCAAGCGCAGCGCCGGGCGCTGTGCGTCGGCGCGCACGCGTAGCCACCCGGTGTGGCCGTCGACGCGTGCCAGGCGGGTGTACGAGTTGTCGTCCACCTCCTCCACGCCGGGGATGGCGCGCTGGCGCAGGAACCCGAGCAGCTCCGGGAACGCCAGCGGCGGGCGGTAGTCGAGGCGGAGCTCGACTCGCGGGTTCGCAGGTCTGCCCGGCTGGAGTCCTCTACGGAGCTCGGAGGGGGAGCGACCCATGCGGGTCTTGAACAGCGCGTTGAAGCGCCGCACGCTGCCGAAACCGCTGGCGTGACAGATCTGGCTGAGGGGCAGCTGGGTATCGTGGAGCAGCTGCTTGGCGAGCCCAAGCCGTACGGATTGCGCAAGCTCGACCGGGGAGATCCCGTAGCGCTCCTGCACGGCGCGCCGCAGGTGCCGTTCGCTCACCCCGAGCTCCCTGGCGAGCGCTCCGGCGGTGCCCGTGCTGAGCGCTCCCGCACGGATACGCAGATAGGCCCGATCTGCGAGCACACGCTTGCGGTCGGTCGGGGCCATCCCCGGAGCCAGCTCCGGCCGGCAACGAAAGCAGGCGCGATAGCCCGCGCGCTCCGCGGCTGCGGCGCTGTCGAAGAACGCACAGTTCTTGCGCGCTGGTAGTCGCGCCGGGCAAATCGGGCGGCAGTAGATCCCCGTGCTGCTGACAGCGACGTAGAACACCCCATCGAAGCGGTGATCGTGCGAGCTCAAGGCTCGATAGCGCTGGTCGTCGTTCACGTCCCCAGTGGTACACCCGGCGCCGGGTCGAGACTGGCCATTTTCGGACGCGACAGTGATCTGTCTCCGGAGTCGCCAGCAGGCTGCTCTCGCGGCGTCGCGCTCAGGCCCGAGCGCCCGCCTGGGCGACCTCCGCGTTGGCTTCACGCGCCTTGCCGACGAGCTCGTAGTCGTCTGCGAACTCCGGCTTCAACTTGCCGTCGTCGTCGACCATCCAGTGTTGGACGATGCGCGAAGGCACCCGCACCTTGCCCGGTGGTTGGTACGTGTTGAACACGAAGTCCCAGATCGGTGTGGTGACGCCATGATTGATCTTCGCGTTGAAGTGGTGAGACAGGTGATGCCGCCGCGTCCAGCGGCTGTACGGTCCACGCGGCGCGTGGGTGTGGATGCGGCGATGCACGAGCTCGTAGCCCGCGTAGCAGCTCGCAAAACCGAGCGCGAAGGAGACCCCGCGTCGCGGCCCGACGAGCAAGCTCGCACCCGCGCCGAGCGCCGGCACCAGCATCGCCGCGGCCTTGAGCTTGCGCGAGGTGGGGGCGAAGTACGTCGTGTCCGCGTGGTGCGTCCGATGTTCGGGGCCGAAGTCCCCGCTGAGTAGCGAGCCCCTCCCCGAAGAGGTCTTCTTGGGTTGCTTCGAGTGACCTAGCCAGCGGTGCAAGGCGTACTCGGCGAAGGTCCAGCCGGCGGCGCCGGCAGCGAATGCGGTGGGCGAAAAGAACAACATGGTGATTTCCCTCCTGGCCTAGCTGGCCAGCTTGACTTGATCGAGGACCTGGTCGGCGCGATCGAGCGCTGCTCGAGACGCGCCCCAACCGATGAGCAGGGGGCGCGCGAGCTGGGCACCCAGGCGCCGGTAGTCGAAGAGCTTCGCCTCGTAGCGCTGCAGCTTCTGCAGCTGAACCACGCCTTGCTGCGCAGACCAGAACACCAAGGTGCGGTCGAGGGCGTCGCCATCGGACAGCGCCCCGAGCTTCGTCGCCCGCTCGAAGAGCGCGCGGACGTCGCCCAGGAAGGCGAGCAGCGGCACGGCAGACTTCGGTACGTCTTCCGGGCGGATCAACGAGCGCGGATCACCGAGCATCAACCACACGAAGCGGAAGCGATTCGGCAGCTGCTCCGGCAGCTCGAGGTAGAAGCGTGACGCAGCACACAGCTCGGTGAGCACGCGCTGCTCGGGGCTCAGCTCCACGGCCTCGAGCGCAGAGCCCAAGCTCGCGGCGTGAGCAGCGAAGCGCTCGTGCAGGTCCGCGATGGCCCGCCGGTGCAGAGCGGCGACCAGAGCGTCCTTGTTCGGGAAGTAGCGATAGAGCGTGCCGGTGACGACATCCAGCTCGCGCGCGACCGCGTGCAGGCTGAAGGCCTCGATGCCTTGCTCCGCGATCAGCCGCTCGGCGATCTCGAGGATCTGCATTTGCCTGGCTTCTCGCTTGCGCGCGGAGCGTCCGGACGTTTCGAGTTCGTGAACCACCTTCAGAAAATGAATGCTATTCACGAAACGCGCAAGTCGAAAACGCACGGGTTCACGAAGAAACTCCAGCTAGGGCGAAAAATGACTAGATTTCCGGGGGTTAGGTGTGGCCCCTGGGCGATGCTAGCGTCTCGTGGCGATGTCCGATCGGCAGCTCAGTGTGGTCAACCACGACCGCGACGCGGCGGGGCTCAGCTACGTCTACCCGGTGGTCTCACGGCGCGCCGGCGGAGTATCCGTAGGGATCAACCTGAACCCGAACAACGCCTGCAACTGGCGCTGCGTCTACTGTCAGGTGCCCGACTTGTCGCGTGGAAATGGGCCGGACATCGACCTGGCGCTGCTGGAGCGTGAGCTGCGTGGCCTGCTCGATGACATCCAGCACGGCGACTTCATGCAGCGCCGCGTCCCCGAAGGCTCGCGTGTGCTCAAGGACATCGCGCTGAGCGGCAACGGAGAGCCCACCACGAGCCCGCAGTTCGAAGAAGTCATCGAGTTGCTCGAACGCGTCCTTCGTGAGCGGGAGCTACTGGGCGAGCTCCCGTTGACGCTCATCACCAACGGCTCGATGGCGAACAAGCCACACGTGCTGAGGGCGCTGGAGCGCTTCGCGACGCTGGGCGGCGTGGTCTGGTTCAAGCTCGATCGAGTCACGCGCGAGGGCATGCAGGCGGTCAACTCCGTGGCGGGGGAGGGGGCGCGCCAGGTGGAGCGGCTGACGGCTGTAAGTCGGATCTGCCCGACGTGGATCCAGACCTGCGTGTTCGGGCAAGAGTCGCCATCCGGCGGCGCGCCCGAGCTCGCCGCCACGAACGAGCTCGGACCGAGCGACGCTGAACTCAGGGAGCTGTTGCGCGTCTTCGGCGAGCTCGCGCAGCGAAGGCTGCGCCTCCCCCTCCAGCTGAACGGCGTGCTCTTGTACGGCCTCGCGAGGCCCTCGAAGCAGGCCGAAGCGCCGCGGCTCGTGGCGCTCTCCGCGGAGCGCATGCAAGAGATTGCCGCGCGGATCGAGGCGGTTGGCCTACCAGTGCGACTGAGCGTCTAGTAGCTCTGCGGCGCTCCTCACCCCCAAACCCTTGATCCGGATCACGCCGCCCACCCCCACAGGGGGCGGGCGAGTTTCTTGCAGCGTACTACGGAGACAGGACACTAGAAGAGCTTGCCTTGCTTGGCGCCGGCGGTGGTCTCGCCGAAGGGGACACCCAGGTGTTCGTAGGCCTTCTTGGTCGCGATGCGGCCGCGGGGAGTGCGTCCGAGGAAGCCTTGCTGGAGCAGGTAGGGCTCGTAGACGTCTTCGATCGTATCTCGTGGCTCGGCCATGGCGGCGGCGATGGTTTCCACGCCGACCGGGCCGCCATCGTAGTGGTCGATGATGATCGTGAGCAGTCGACGATCCATCTCGTCGAGGCCTCCGCGGTCGATCTCGAGGCGCTCGCAGGTCTGCTTGACGATGGCCTGGTCGATGCTGCCGTTGCCTTCGACCTCGGCGAAGTCGCGCACGCGCCGCAGCAGGCGGTTGGCCACGCGGGGTGTGCCCCGGGAGCGTCGGGCCAGCTCCAGGGCTCCAGCCTGGTCGCAGGGCACGCCCAGCAGGCGCGCCGAGCGCAGCACGATCCGCTGCAGGTCGGCGACGGGATAGAAGTCGAGGCGCAGCGTCACGCCGAAGCGCTCTTGCAGCGGCTTGGTGAGAAGGCCCGTGCGGGTGGTCGCGCCGATCAAGGTGAACGGCTTGACGTCGACCGCGATGCTCTCGGCGTAGGGTCCGTCACCGGTCATAATATCTATGCGGAAATCCTCGATGGCCGGGTAGAGCGCTTCTTCCACCGGCGCGCTGAGGCGGTGGATCTCGTCGATGAACAGCACGTCGCCGCGTCCCAGGCGGGTCACGAGACCCGTGAGGACGCCCTTGTGTTCCACCGCCGGGCCGCTGGTGGTGAACAGCTGGACATCCATCTCGTTGGCCAGGATGTTTGCCAGGGTGGTCTTGCCGAGCCCAGGGGGGCCGCAGAGCAAGATGTGATCCAGCGGTTCACCGCGCTGCCTCGCTGCCTTGACGTAGACCCTCAGGTTCTCCTTGTGGCGGCTCTGGCCAACGAAGTCGTCCAGGCTCTGGGGGCGGAACAGCCGATCGAAGCGCTCGTCCTCGGGCAGGCTCTCGCTCTCGATCAGGCGCTGTTCATCGTCGCTGGGATCGGACTTCTTGCGCTTTGCGGCCATCAGGGCCCTGATGTAGCGCTCACGCGCCGCAAACGAAATAGCCCAGCGGCAACAGCTGACTTTGCACGCAATTCAGCTGCACCAGCCCGTTCTGGGTGTCGATCTCGGGGCATTCGCCGTTTCCGTGCGCTGGATCGCAGATTGGGATCTCCGGGCCGTAGCTGTCACAGCTGTCTGCGCACCGCACTTCCACGTAGTAGGCGGTCTGGTTCACGTCACGGCGAAACCCGCAACACACCTGGCCGGGGCAGTCCGCGTTGCTCTGACATTCGATGCGCGTCTGCTGGTCCGTGTCGGTGGTCAAGCAGCCGTCGTTCTCCGGCGGGCCGGAGACGCAGGCGGCTCTGGCAGAGGAACCGTCGCGCGCCCGCTCGAAGCAACAGGCGCTGGTCGGGTTGCCATCCAAGCTGCAGGACCGAGAGAGACAGTCGACGCTCACCGGGCCTCCCCCGCTGCCGCCGTGCCCCGCGGAACCACCGGTCCCGGAGCTGCCTCCGCTGGTGGCACCGGCCGTGCCACCCTGTGCTTCGCCGCCGCTGCCGCCCTGGGCTCCCGCGCCGCCGCTGCCGCCCTGGGCTCCTGCGCCGCCGCTGCCGCCCTGGGCTCCTGCGCCGCCGCTGCCGCCCTGTGCCTGGCCGCCGCCGGCTCCCTGTGCTCCCGTGCCGCTTCCTCCCACGGAGGAGCTGCCGCCAGTCTGACCACCGCTTCCGCCGTTGCCGCCGGGATTCGAACTGCCGCCGCCGCTGTCGAAGGTGATGTCCTGGGCGCTGCCGCAGCCACTGGTGAGCAGCAGCGTGAGGGTAGCGAGCAGGGCGAAGCCAGCCGGAGAGTCACGTCGGTGGACGAGAATGAAGTGTTCTGGGGAAGCCATTCCGGCGATGATCGTGGGCGGGCTTCTGGAGCGTCAACTACTCTGGTCGCCCCACCGGGCTGGTTTCGCCGTCACGGTGGGCTCACGCCGTGGGCGTTGCCGCAGGCGGAGGACGGGGGTACTGAGAACAGATGATTCCGCCTAGCACCGCCTGGTCGTCCCGGGTCCGCCGGGTTCTGTTCGGGGCGCTGATGTCGGGGTGCTGGGTGGCCATCGCGGCGGCCCAGGAGCGGCCGCGACCTTCGACCCTCGAAGCGCGCTTGCTGGCGCAAGGGGCGCTGCCGCCGCAGCCGACTCACATCTACTCCAAGGGCTACGCGACCTTCGTCTATCCACAGCCCTCCAAGGGCACGACACAGATCGGCTATATCCGGGTCGGGCACGGTGTGCGGCTTCGATCCGGTTCGTCGCCACGAATGGGCCCTGGCTGTGCTGGCGGCTTCTATGCGGTGGAGCCCCGCGGATATGTGTGTCTGGACCGCAGCGCTACCCTGGACCCGACCGGGCGCTATACCAGCGCCATGAGCGGCCTGGTGCCCTCGGACGACGCGTCCCCCTATCACTTCGCGCTGTCCAACGGGACGCCGATGTACCGGCGCTTGCCGACGCGCGAGGAGTGGACCAAGGCGGAGCGTTTCCTCGGGGCTCCGGGGACGCACGCGCCGCTCAGCTGGGGGAACAAGGGGCACGAAGTCCTGGCGCAGGATGCCCTGCCTGCGGTGGATGGCGCTCTGCCGTGGTTCCTCGAACAGGGCGGCTCGGCAGGGAGCTCCAAGCCGTTGGGCCTGGTGCGTCGGCAGATCCCCCTCGGATCCATGCTCGCCTACGTGCGCGTGTTCGAGCACGCTGGACGGCGCTGGCTGCTCAGCGCTGACGGCACCGTGGTGCCCGCGGATCGGACCAGAACGTTCAGAGAGTCCAGCTTCGAGGGGATCGAGCTCGACGCCCAGACTCAGCTCCCGCTCGGTTGGTTCCGAGAAGGGGCCGCAGCGCAGTATCGTCAGGTCGGCGAGAAGCTGGTCAAGGCATCCCGGAGCTGGCAGCGTCTCGGTCACGTGCGCCTCGACGCCGGGGCGGAGCCGCGGTCCTTCGCCGGTGAGTCCTATCTCCTGACGCTCGAGCGAGACGAACAGGGACCCCTGTGGGTGCGTGAGGCGGACATCGCTCGCGTGGACGCTCGAGAGAAGTTGCCGTGGGGAATTACGGATCAGGACAAGTGGCTTTGGATGAGCATCTCCCGTGGGACGCTCGTCGCCTACCAGGGAGAGCGCCCGCTCTTTGCCACGCTGGTGAGCCCCGGCGTCGGTGGTGTCCCGGTGAAGGGGCGAGATCCGGTCAAGTACTCGACGACGCCCATGGGGATCTACCGTATCACCTACAAGCACCGCGCCGCGACCATGAGCCCGGAACAGGGGGAAGACCGAAGCTTCTGGATCGCTGACGTGCCTTACACGCAGTACTTCAACGCGCCATTTGCCCTGCACGTCGCCTACTGGCACGACACGTTCGGCAAAGGGATGAGCGCGGGTTGCGTGAACCTGTCTCCACGGGACGGCAAGCGCCTCTTCGGTTTCACGGAGCCCGAGGTGCCGGAGGACTGGAACGGTGCCGCTGCTGGCGGTGTCAACGGCAAGGGCACGTTCGTCGTGATCGAGCGCTGAGCGCTTGCGGTCGTTCGTCGCGCCGAGTGCGAGCGGGAAGCTCCCGTTGTCATCGCCTCAGGCTGCTCTAGAGTCTGCCGAAGACCACGTCGGCGCGTTCGCCCTGCGGTTCGGCGCGTAAGGTGACGACGACCTCGAGCTGCTCCGTTTCCGAGATGAAACGTAGCGCCTGACCATTGTCCCCGTAGTCCTCGCTGGTGAAGCCACGAGTCTCGAGCTGCACTCGGTACCAGTTGAGCACCGAGTCCGTGTCGCTCCCGGCGAAGAAGCGGTAGTGCCCCGACACCCCGTCTTGATCGAGCTTGGAGTCCTGGACCGCCGCCCCGGGGTACACGGGGACCCATTGAGGCATGCTCGTGCCGTGGCCCTGAGGTTGCCTCGCGAGGATCACGATCGCGATGGTCGCGATGGTCAGGGTCAACACGCCGCCAGCGCCCACACTCAGAAACCAACTCCACAGGCGCGCGCGACCTCGAGGGAGGGGGCGCCTGTAGCTCTCGTCAGCCGCCTCGCGCCTTGCAGCGGAGGGAGGCGGTGCGACGGATGAAGGCATGAGTTTGGGGGAGGTCACGCTGAACGACGAGGTTCTAGCCCGAACTCCCGGGGGGAGTCGAGCTTTCGAAGGATCTCAAGGTTGGCTCAGATATGGGTAGCTCGCCAGCTGACGTCGGGCGCCTCGCGGGTGTTCAGTGGAGGATCCCCACCAGGTGCGGGCTTGGATGGAGGCGCAAGTGCAACTCCGCGGCGCGCGGCATTGGCGTCCGTCGCGCGCGCACCCTGACGACCAAGTAGTCGAGGCCGATCACACGGGGGATCGCCAAAGCGGCTCGCGGTCCCGGTGGCAGCAGCGAGCGCGATAGCAGATGCCCACGAGCGTCGTAGAGCCAGACGTCGTGTGGCACGGGCTGGTCACCAAAGCGATACGAGGCGAAGTCCTGGAGGATCAACCGGTCCTTGTCGATGCTCTCGAACTCGATCGCGGTCACTGCGGTCAGCGTGAGGGCTGCCAGATCGAGCACTCGCTGCTTCAACGTGGCGATCATGCGCTGCTGCTCCGCGAGGGGTTGGCCTCCGGCCTGAACCGCCCGCGTCAGTGACTCGTCGCTGATGCTCGCGACGCGCTTCAGCGCCCAGTAAACGTCGTCCGGTCGCACCTCATCGAAGGGCTCGTAGGGCGTGGACGCGGTGAAGCTCTCCACGCTTGGTGAGCTTGCGAGGAGCCGCGTGTCGCTTGGTGTCTTGCTGTCGATGCCGCGAGAGCTCAGGCCCAGCGTGAACAGGTTGACCAACGGTGAGCCTGCGACGACACCTGCGGCCGATTCATAAGGTTGGCCCGCCACGAGCCTGGCCGAGCCCAGCCCCGGGCTGGAGCGCACGTAGAAGTGCTGCACGTAGCCGTCGCCAGGAGGCCCAACGTAGGCGTCGCGCATGCAGTGGGCGCTGATGCCGCTGATGTCCAGCCAGGCGGCGATTGGCTGCAGCGCTCGCAACGTGCGCCGATGCTCGTGGGGCACGCGATCGTTGGCATCGTCTGCCCTCAGGCCTCGTGGAGGCGTCACGCCGATGTCGGTGCCGAGCGGCCAGCGGGTGGCCATCATCACTCGTCGTTCCTGGCCACGCCGCAGCACGCGATTCTTCGGATCTCCGTCCACGAGGTCTTCGCGTGTGATCGCGATGCGGTGAGCCGGTGCCGTACGGTAGCCAATGGCGCGGATCAGGCGCGCGGTGATCGGGCCCGCGGACGTGCGGCTGTTCGGAGCCTTCGCGGGATCGCCCTCGAGCTCGTAGATCACGCCACGGCTGTCCTTCACGCGGATCGCGCCCGAGATCACGTCGGGCTTGCCTCCGATTGCCTCGATTGGCGGTTCCGGAGGTCCGCCTCCCCACCAGGCGTCGGACAGCTCTTCTCCCGTGAGCGGCTGGAACCAGCTGGAAGCCGGCACCTCGTCTATCGAGTTGACGTCCCCCGCGCGGGGCGGTCGCTCGGGATCCAGTGCCCGCACCAACGGGCGACGCAGGTAGATGTCGGACCAGCGAACGGTCTCCAGGAGCTCGTGGTGTTGGGGGAGAGGGATAGGCGCGTCGTCTGCCACCCGCGTCGCCGGCGGACGATCTGCGAAGCGGGTCGGTAGGTAGAGCGAACAACCGCTCCCCGCCCACAGCAGCGCGAACGCGAGGAATGCCCGTCTCAATCCCGGTGCTGCCGATCTCCGAAGCCGCCCGCGACGCCGAAGCTGAGCGTCAACTTGAAGCCTTCGGGGCTGAAGACCGTGGTTACGGAGCCGAGGCTGCCGGATCTCGTGAAGAAGTCGAGCGCGCTGCCTGCAGCGAAGCGCGGGGTCTCGTGGCGTAGACCTGGGAGATCGGGTGCCACGATCGCCGCGTCCGCGAAGAGTCTTGCCGCGAGGTAACGCATCACCGTCCACCGGTAGTCCAGGGACGCCACCAGCGAGCTGAAGTCGCGGCGCGAGTCGAAACCTCGGAAGTCTGGCTGGCGCGTGAGCTCATTGAAGGGAATGCTAGCATTGTCCAGCGGCCGCATCGTATCCAGGACCAGCCGGGGCGACAGGATGTTGGAGCGCTTGTAGACCTCGAAGTAGGTGGCGATCCGGCCTCCGCTGCGGATGAAGCTGGTCTCCGTCGGCGGGATCCCCAGTGCGTGGCCGAGGTAGGTCTCGAGCTGAATGCCCGGGTGCGCACCGTTGCGACCCTTGCGGGTGTCGACCCTGAGGCCCACCTCGTTGTACGTGATGCGGCGCAGTCCGAGCCCTCCGGGAAGCTGCTCGAGGTCGAAGACCCGGGAGAGACGCTGTTCCTCCGCGTCGTCGGCGTCGAGCAAATGGCGAGACGTGATGCTCGAGGACAGCAGGAGCTCGAGGTCTTCCAGGGGACGTACGCCGATGCTCGTGATGAAGCGTTCGCGGATCTCCTCGTACTTGCCCTCGCGCTCGGTAGAATCTGTGCGGAAAATATTGCGAGGGTCGCTCGTCGGCTCCTGTCCGACGCCGAGGTAGCCACGAGAGCCGCGCACGTCATGCAGCAGCTCGATACCGAGCACGATGGGTCGAGGCTCCGCCAGCGTCGCGCGCAGACGCGATTCGGCGACGAGCTCGCGGCGGCCGCCGAAGCCGAAGCGCACGGTGCTGCCGAAGTTGTCTGCGCGCGCGAGCATGCGCATGCCGACGCTGAGCGGGCCGGCGGTCTCCACGAACAAGGTGGGGAAGACGCGCACCTCGCCCTTTGGCGGGTTCAAGGTGTCCTCTACCCGTGGGATCACCTGCTCGTCGTCGATCAGGCCGGCGGCGTTGCCCGACGCGAAGAACAGCAGCTCCACGGTCTGGCGCGGTAGCCACAGCAGGCCGCCCGCGAGCTCACGAGAGAGATCGCCAGCCTCACGGCCGCCTCGCTCGATGCCGGGCACGTCCTCCGGGCGAGTCTGCACTTCGGCGCCTGGTTCGCTGGCCGTCGCGCCCTCGGGTTTTCCATCGGGGCCGGCGCTCGTGTCCGCCGCGGGTGGCTGAGCCTGCCCTCGGCTGCCTTCGCGCTCGCCGCGAGTCTCTCCCCTCGCCGAACTGGGGACGCCGAACCAGGTGCCGAAGAGCACCCAGGCGACGAGCAGCAGCGAGCGGCCACGCTTCACAATCCGTGAACGTAGCCCAGCGTTGGTCCGAATGCGGTGAGCGAAGTCGGAAAATACTGTCGGGCCCCCAGCTCTCCGTAGATGGCCCCGGCGCCAAACAACGGGATCTCCAGGCCAAAGCCCGCTCCAGCGAACAGACTTCCGCCCTTCTGCCACACCCTCACTGTCTCGAGACCTCGCGCGTCACTGCGCACCGACACACCATCCACTCGTCCCGCGGAGTCCGCCAGACCGGCGCTGATGGCGGCATAGGCTCGAACGCGTGCCTGAGCGAACGGTTCGTTGCCGAAGTACACCGCGCCGCGAGCGGCGAAGTGGACGGGCAGCACCGATTTCCCATCTGCGCGTTCCGGATGCCCCAGCAACGTCAACCCGCCCCGCGCACCGACCAACCAGCGCTCGCCGAGCACCCGATCATAGCCCAGGCTCAGCCGCAGGCTGCCGACCCCCAGAGTCGAGAACGAACCTGGCGCCTGTGGGTCCTGCTCCAGCTCAGAATCATCCGTACGGAAACAGGAGTAGTGCCCGTCGCTGACCGAGCTCGGGGCGCAGGCCGCCTCCGAGGAGATGGGTGCGAAATCCAGGCTTGCCTCGAAGCTCACCCGGTTGCGTCTGATGTCGATCCGCTTCTTGGGTGGGATCTTGGGCTGAGCTGCGGTGCAGCTGCCAGCTTCACAGCGCGCCCCCTCACCGGGGCAGTCATCATCGAACTCGCAGGTGAGAGACGAGCTCTGGCTCGCGCAGGTCTCTGGTGGGAGCTCGCCAGGCAGATGAGGTTGGGCGAAGTCGATCGCGGGCTTGATCTTGATCCGCCGTGGCTCGGCGGCGGTGCCCGCGCTCCCGATCATGGTGTCGCAGGTATTGATGACCTTGATCTGGTAGCTCAGCTCGCCGGCCTTCAACGAAGCGTCGCAGGGCAGATAGCCGCCGTATCCTCCGCGCAGCGGCTTCAGCTCGAGGCTGCGACTGGCTTCGGCTCCGGGCGCCGAGTACTCGACCACGACCCGCTTGATCTTCATCGTATCGCTGGGGAGCTTTGGTACCTTGAGGAACAGGGGCACCTGAAAGCCCTGCGCTTGCTCGACCCAGCCTGCGTCCTGCAGCGACAGAGGTTCTTCGACATCGCAGCGCAGGCGCCTGTCCTCCTCCTTGACGGCGGCGATCTCCTCCGCCTGTCGCTGCTTCTCCAGGCGCTCTTCTTCAGCCCTTCGCTCGGCCTCTTCGAGCTTCTGTTGCTTGAGCTCCGCGAGTCGTTGCTTGTGCTCTTCGATGCGTCGCTTCTGAGCCTCCGCGATGCGCTTGGCCTTCTCCGCCTCTTCCAGCGCCTTCTGGCGCTTGGCTTCTTCGGCGGCTCGTTGCTCCGCCAAAGCCGCGTCTGCCGCAGCCTCGAATGACTTCCGTACGGATTCATCGCTGAAGCGTTCGTCAGGCTTCGCGTCGGGGTCCAGGAGCAGCATCTGCTGAAAACAGGCACCGGCGGCCTCCGGGTCTTCGAGCCCGCTCGCGTAGACGATGCCAAGATAGCCCCACAGCGCGACCAGCGTCGGCTTGCTGCAGTCGCCGCTGCGACAGACCGCCCCCGCGGTCTTCAGGCGACCTTCGGCTTTCAGGAAGCGGTTCTGCTGGAAGTCCTTCATGGCCGCCTGGATGTGCCGCTTGGCTTCCTGATTGGAGTCGGCCGCGAGGCTCGGTCTCGCGACGCTCAGCAGGAGGAGAAAGACGCAGGGCCAGAGCAGGGAGAGGGCGCGGGGCATGGCGAGGCATCCTGCCAAAAAACGCCTGACAGCGTCAGAGCGAGCTGCTCGAACTGCGTTCCTCACCCCCGACGTCCGAACCGAGCGGTCAGTCCTAGGAGACCTCGGGAGGGGGGGCGGAGATCAGCCGGGGCTCGCTTGGTGTGTCGGTCACTGGAGCGTCGGCTACAGGCATCGACACGCGAAAGCGCGGGAGCGTTTCGATACCGGAACCAGAGGCGAGTGGGGCGAGAGCGCGCACCGTGCCACCGTGAAGCTGAATCACCGACCGCACCAAGCTCAGACCCAGAGCCAGACCTCGGTGCTGGCGGCTACCCACCGTCCGCGACGGGTCGAGAAGCGCCTCGAGCCGAGTCGCGTCGGTCCCGCTGCGGGGCACGCTGATGTCGAGGTGTACTCTGCGCGCCTCGCGCTTCGCGACGACCAGCACGTTCGAGTGTCGATCCGCGGTGCGCAAAGCGTGACCAATGAGTGTGGCTAGCGCGCGCGCGGCACGCACCAGGTCGACGCCCAAGCGCACCCGAGGATCGTCGACCTGGAGTTCGATGCGCGCGGGTGACTCGCCGCCCAGATCGTGCGCCTTGGCGACGGCGGCTTCGAGTAGCTCGCCGAGCTCCACCTCGTCCACGACCAGCGAGAGCTGGCGGGCTTCGACTCGCGCTGCGTCCAGGATCGTCTCGATCAGCGCCAGCAACTCCCGGCCGCGCCGGTCGATGAGCTCCAGGCTCTCGCGCTGACCGTCGGTCAGGGGCTCCAGGCGTACCAGCTCCGTGAAGCCCAGGATCGCGTTCAGCGGGCTCTTCAGGTCGTGACTGACGCTGGCGAAGAACAGCCCGCGCATGCGGGCGGCGGCTTCACGAGCGTCTATCGCTCGCTCCTGCGCTCGGGCGAACTCCCGGAAGCGCTCGGTGAGCTGCTCCACCGAGTCCGTGAGCGCGCCCACCGGCGCAAAGCGGACTGGACCGAGCGCGGGCGCGGCGCCACGCAGCAGCGCTTCGGTGCTGAGGGTGCGCAAGCTCTGAGTCGCGAGCTGCAGGTCGCGCAGCAGCTCCCGCCCCAGCAGGCCGCCTGCAAACGCAGCAGCGCCGACGATCACCAGCGTGATGAGCAGCGCCTCCAGGGAGACCACGGGCACTGTCGAGCCGCTGAACTGAATGGCCGCGCTGCCTTGATCGAGCGGCGCGGTGAGCTGGACGATGCCGTTGTCGAAGTGATTCACACGGTACCCGCTCTCACCGGAGAGCAGGCGTGGGGCGAAGCCAGACTCTCGCGCCTCGCGCATCGCGTCTCGCACGCCCGCGTTGGGCACCAGGCCTGGACCCGCCTCGAGCGCGGCGCGTGCCATGGCCCGAGCGGTCTCCTCGCGATCGAGCTCGTCGGAGCGTCGAAGGTGGCTGCCAGCGATCAGCGAGGAGCCCAGGGCGACGAACAGAACCGGCATCGCGACCGCCGCGATCAAGCGCCTGGGGACGGGTCGCTGGTGCGGCGCTGCCTGGAACGCCTCCTCGACCACCTCCGCCATGGCCTCCGGAGGCGCCAGCTGGATCGCGCGAGCCACTGCCGTACGGATCAACACCATGAGCGGCAGCGAAGATGCCGCGAGGATGACGCTGCTCAACAGGAACAGACTGACGCCAGTGGTTTGATCCAGCAACGCGGGGCGTAGCGGCGTGACGAGCATCGAGTAGACGAGCAGGTTCGGAAGCGTCCAGGCCAGCGTCGCTCGCCAGGGCTCACTGGAGAGCGCCGAGAGCTCCTGCGCCTCCACCGAGCGAGAGCCGAGCGCCAACGCACGCAACAGGAAGCGATGGCGCCGGAGTCCGAGCCAGCTGACCAGCAGCGCGAGCAGGCCGCCGAGCGCACCGTACGCGGCCATGGCGCGCGTTGCCGGGGACGTGACTGCCCGCCCCAGCAGCAGCAGCGCCGGTCCGCCGAGCCCCAGCAGGAGCGTGGCTCCGGTGCTGAACAACAACTGCCAACCAAGGACCCGTTGCAGGAGCTTGCTCGCGGCCGGGTTCATTCCGGCACCTCGTGGAGCGGTGCAGAGCGTGGCGCGAGCTCCGAGGACGCCGGCAAGGTCACCGTGAAGCGTGAGCCCTCCCCCAGGCGGCTCTCGAGCTCGATCACGCCGCCATGCATCGCGACCAGCCTTCGCGTGATGGCCAGGCCCAGTCCGCTGCCCGCGCGCCGGGTTCGGAGGTCGCCGGCTTGCTGGAACTCCTCGAAGATGGCGCTCTGCATGTCAGGCGCGATGCCTGGTCCGGTGTCGAGAACAGTGAGGCGCGAGACGTCTGCGTGCGCCTCGACGGCGACCTCGACGAAGCCTTCGCGGGTGAACTTCACGGCGTTGCCGACCAGGTTGCCGATGATCTGTCGCAGGCGTCGCTCGTCCGCCCACACGCTGCTACTCCCGCCGATCAGGCGCAAGTCCACCGGCTTGTTCGAGATGGTAGCGCGGGCTTCACGCACGACCTGTGAGGCGACGTTGAACAGATCCACATTTCCGCGCGAAAGCTGAAACTCGCCTGACTCGAGCCCCGAGAGGTCGAGGATGTCGTCGATCAACGCGCGCAAGTGGTCGCCGCTCTTGCGCACTATCTCGAGGTTCTCTCGTGCCTCCTCCGAAAGCGGCCCGTCGACTTCTGCCAGGAGCACGTCCGCGAACCCCAGCACCGCGTTCAGCGGCGTGCGGAGCTCGTGACTCAGAGCAGCCAAGAACGCGCTGCGATCGCGATCGTGAGCCTGGGCGGTCGCCAGGTCCTGTCTGTAGGCATGTTCGGCAGCCGCAAAGCGCTCCACCAGGACGTTGAACGCGCTGGTGAGCAGTCCGACCTGATCGGCGCTGCGCACCGGGATCAGACGACCGCTGGGCTCGGCGCCGAAGATCGCCATCTCCGCCACCCGCGCGCCGGTGAACTCCACGTCTTGCACCACATCGCGCGCGAGGGCGTAGCCCACCGCGAGTGCTATGCCCACGAGCAGCGCCGTGAGGAAGGCGACTGAGCTGATCAGGGAACCGGTCGCGTAGGGGGTTTCCGGCGCGCGCACGAAGCTCACCAGCACCAGATCTCCGAGTGGTGCTCCGAGCGGCGTCGCCGAGAATCGCACGCGACCCATTTGCGTTTGAGTCTCGCCCTCGCCCTCGATCAAGAGCCCGATCAAGGACTCGCTGGAGGGCGCACCTAGGCTGCCATCGACCCGGACATAGCCGTCCTGAGTGACCAGCAGCAGCTCGGCACCAGAGCGGCTCGCGGCGCGCTCGATGACGTGCTGACGGTCGTCGCTGGAGGTGGCCCGGATGCGCGCCGCGAGGGTTTGACTGAGGATTCTCGCCCGCAGCGACGCTGCTTCGTCGCTCTGGCGCTTCAGCTCGCTCACGCCGATGGCGACGATGGAGAACGCGACGATGGCGCTCAACAGCAACACGACTGCGGGAACGAAAGGCAGGAAGGGGATGCGACTCAGACGTCGTCGCCCATCAACGGTGGACGTCGGAGGCTCCGACGACCGCGGCGCCGAGTTGAACGGAGCCGACGCCGTTGGACGCGACGGTGGGGGCGGATAGCTCGACCGATACAGCGGGCGCGCCTCGGGAGTGCTCGCGATCGGGTCGCTCGAGCCTCCACTCTCCAGATCGTCCGCGCCCTGTACCATGCGTCGTCAGCTGAGCATTGCCCAGCGAGCCCACACCCACAAATGCGCGCTACCTCGGTGGGACCCGCCGTGTGCTCGCGGCGCCAGGTTACACCCTCACTGCGAGCACGAAGAGCCCATCAGCCGTCATCGCCCCTGCGCTCGGCAGCCTCGACCGTTGGCGTCGACTCACCTTCGACGTTCTCCTCGTTCGGGGGTGAGACGCGCCTCGGGGTCGCTGCGTCAGGCGTCTCGTCATCGTCCCGGGGCGCAGCCGTGGTGCCGCTCAGTCCCTCGAGGGGCTCGCTCGCGGCGTCGGGGCCGGCACTCGAGGGTGCTTCGGGCGACAGCACGCCGCCGAGTTCGACGGCGTGCTTCGCCGCCGTGGTCTCGGCCGAATCCTGTGCACCCGTTTCCTTGAGGATTCCGACCAGGATAGATTGCCTGGAGGAAACGGCTGGATCTGGCCCGCCGTCCAGGAACAGCTCGCTCTTCCGATAGTAAGCTACGGCGCGGAGCGCGAAGACCTTCGTCACCGCCGCCGCAGGTACTGCCAGCAGCACCCCCATGAAACCAAACAGCTCCCCGAACACCATCAGGGCCAGCAGGACCCAGACTGCGCCCAGGCCCAGCTTGTCCTCCATGACGCGCGGAGTGATCACGAAGCCTTCCAGCACCTGGATGATCGCGTAGGTGCCCACCACGAGGCCCACCTGAGTCCAGCCCTGCCCGGCCAGGAGCGTCATGAGCAGCGCGAGCCCGAGGGCGACCGCTCCGCCGACGTAGGGGATGAACGCGAGCAAGCCAGCCACGATGCCGATGGGCACCGCGAGACGCACCCCGATCAACGAATACGAGACCGCGTAGAGCACGGCGAGGATCAGCATGACGAGCAGCTGACCGCGCATGAACTGACCGAGGATGTCGTCGATCTCGCTGGCGATGTCCACGACGTGCGGTCTGATTCTCCACGGAACCAGCTCGCGGATCTTCGTCATCATGCGATCCCAGTCGTGGAGCAGATAGAAGGCGAAGATCGGGATGATCAGGAGATTGCCCAGCGCCCCCAGTGCGCTCGCCGTGCCGCCCAGCACGATGGCCAGGACCTGACCTGCGGGGGCGGCAGCCTTCCCAGCGACGTCCTTCGCGTTGACGCCCAGCTGGTCGAAGGCCTCCTTGACGGAGTGAGGGGGCTGGACCCCCTGTGCCTTGAGCCAAGGTTCCAGACGATTCAGCAGCGCGTTGAGCTGCGCCGGGAGATCCTGGGCAAAGGCCCCTACTTCGCGTACCACCCCGGGCACGACCAACAACCCGACGAGCGCCATCACGAGCAGCACCCCGGTGAGCAGGATCACGATCGCCAGCGCCCGCGGGATCCTCCGCGCTTCGAGCCGGTCAACGACTGGGTCGAGCATGTAGGCGATGCCGGCGGCGAAGCAGACCGGGGTCAGCACCGACCTCAGCAGCATGAACAACCAGAGCACGACGCCGATCACCGCCAAGGCGATGAGCCAGCGCGGAAAGATCCTCCGCGTCTCCTCCCCAGACATGCGCAATCTGGGTAACACACCTTCCGAGAATATTCGCGGCGCTCGATGGGTGGAGCGAGCCTGGGAGGACGGAAATGGACGCCAAATCAGCCCAGATCCGCGGCAGGCGCGGCGCCCTTCAGGATGGATACCCCTGCGCCAGCGCGCTCGTTCAGGCCTCGGTGCCGTGTTCGGAGGTGCGATCGGTCGTGAGCTGGGCGAACACGGCGTGATCCACCCAGCGTCCGCCCACGTACTCGGCCTGGCGGGCGATACCTTCGAAGCGGAAGCCGAGGCGCATGATCACTCGCAGACTGGCGTAGTTCTCCGTCGCGGCGGCGCAGCGGACGCGGTGCGCGGACAGGGTGCCGAGGGCGAAGTCCACGCAGGCCTTGGCAGCCTCCGTCATCAGTCCCTTTCCGCAGGCCTCGCGCTTGAGCCAGTACCCGAGCTCGCACGATCGGTGCAGGTGAACCACGGAATCGAGGCCGACCACCCCCAGCAGCTCTCGATCCTTCTTGCTGCGGATCGCCAGCCGAACGGCTCGTCCAGCGTCCCAGTCCTGCGCGCAAGCTTCGGCGTAGCGCTGCGATGCCTCGGGGGAGTTGTTGAACGGCACCCAGGGCAACCAACGCTCGAGGTGCCAGCGAGAGTTGTCGACCGCCGTCCAGAGCTCCGGTCCGTCCGCTGGATCGATGGGTGAGAGCAGGATGCGCTTGCTCTCCACCGGGCTGCTCCGAACGCTGGAGCGAGCCGGGATGGTGAGCATGTGCGCCGTGGTCACTTGTTGTGCTCCCCGCACACGACCCTCACCAGGTAGCCTTCCAGACGACCAGCCTCGAAATCGCGCCAGGACACGAACCAGTCCTTGGGCGTCGCGACGATGTCTGGATAGGGCTGGAAGGCGTTCATCTTGCCGATCAGGCTCGGCTCCTCGATCCCATCGCGCCCGATGCGCGCGAACATCACTCGCTTGTTCTTCACCTCGAACCAGGTCACGGCGGCCTCGTTGCCGTTGGACGCGATCGACGGGCGATTCCCCAGGGATGCAAGCTCACGACGCCACATGGGTTCGGTCGAAGCCTTGTCGTAGTAGGCCGCCAGCGCCCCGGCCTTCTCGTCGTCCCAGACCACGAAGCAGCCGATCTTCGTGCAGGCGATGCGAGGCTGAGCGTGCTTGCCTTCGTCAGCGCTGACCCGGTGCAAAGTGCCGAGGTGACGGTCCTTGCTGTCGGTCTCGTCCGGCTTTGCCTGGTCTTGCTTCTCGTCTTTCCTTCCGTCTTCCTGCTGGCTCTTTGGGTCGTCACCGAGGCCCTTGGCGAGCTCCGGGTCATCCAGCGCGATGGTGAGGGCCATGATCAGGGTGCTCTGACCCTTGACGAGCTCGAAGGCGATGTTGAGTCGTCCGTGGGCGACGTCCAGCGCCGGGTGGCGCGCTTCGGTGGTGTCTTCCGACCCGAACGCCGTCAGGCGAACGGCGTCGCTCAGCGGCTTCAGCTCGCCGTCGAGATGTCGCGCGAACAGGTCACCCTTGTCGTTCTCCTGCCAGACTGCCCAGAACGTGCCGTCTTCCGCCCGTGCCAGGGCGGGGGAGTAGTCGTTGCGCGTGCGCGTGCTGATGCGGCGCGCCGGGCCAGCGATTCGGCCATCGCGCTCGACCAGGCGCACGTAGACGCCGGGTGCGCTGCCTTGCCCGTCCCAGTAGAGCAGCGCGATGCGGTTCCCTGCGGGAATGAGCTGGGGGTGACTCGCTCCCTCGGCCTCCGGGGTGAGGCCGCGCGCAGGAGTCACGCGTCGCAGCGCGCCATCCAGGAGCACCCCGTAGGCCTGCCGCTTCCGAGAGTCTTCGTGGTTGTCCACCCAGACGAAGAGCGGCCCCGCGTCGCTGATCGCGACCGTGGTGCGAGAGGGCTTGCTGGTGTTGTCGAACGGCCGTGGGCGGCTCAGGCCGGTGAGGTGGCAGTTGCCCTTGTCTGGGCGCAACGCCACCCCCGCCTGATTGAGCAGCCCGCGAGCCACTCGTGTGCCCCCGGCGTTGAAGGCCTCCCGGAACATGGTGAGCGCTTCGCCGTGCTTGTTGTCGCTCAGGAGCTTCTGAGCCGACGCGATCTGCAGCGCGTAGGGCGCCGTCTCGAGAGGTTCGGTAGCGCTCGGAATCGGCAGCGGCGGAGTCTCCACGCTCGCGACGCTCGAAGCAGCTGGAGCCGGGGTTCCTGGCTCCGGAGGGTGGACGACGTACAGCCAAAACGCATAGCCGCCGATCGCCATCGCAGAGACCAGCAGCAACACGGCGATGGCCTTCCCGAGTCCGGAGCCAGACTGGGGCGGGGACGTCGGGGGAGCGATGACTGGGACCTGCGGCTCATTCGAGCCGGGAGCGCTCTGCGGGGCAGTGTCGGATCCGGGAGACTGCCGCTGCGCCGCGATGCCATTCCACGAGTCTGGGGACGCCGGCTCGACCAGTCGATCCACCAGCTGGCCCTCCTCCTCGCTGTGGAGGCTCGCGCGGCGGACGTCGTTCGGCGATGGCTTGAGGGCGCGCTCGAGCGAGACGGCGAACTCCTTGGCTGACTGGAACCGCTTGTCAGCGTCTCGATCCAGTGCCTTGAGGAACCAATCGTCGAAGCTCGCGGGTAAGTCGGGGCGCAGGCGGCTGGGACGTGGAATCGGTGCGCCCGCGATCTGCGCCAGGATCATCGCGACGCCCTGGTCCGAGTTCCATACGGTCTTGCCGGTCAGGCACTCGTAGACGATGCAGCCGAGCGCCCACAGGTCGCAGCGGTGGTCGACCTCCCCCTGCCCCTTGGCCTGCTCTGGAGCCATGTAGGCGGGCGTGCCGAACAGCGCGCCTTCTCGCGTCAGGCGCGTGGCTTCACCACCCTCGTTGGCCGGCTCGTAGAACTTCGCCAGGCCGAAATCGAGGATCTTGGCGACGGTGTCGCCCTCCTCGGTTCGGGCCATGAAGATGTTCTCGGGCTTGAGATCGCGGTGCACGACGCCGGAGCCATGAGCCTTCATCAGGCCCTTGGCCGTCTGGGTCGCGATGCGCAGGGCGTGGTCCAGGCTGAGCCTGCGCTCCCGTGAGAGGAGCTCGTAGAGGCTCTCTCCTTCGAGCAGCTCCATCACCAGGAAGGGGCGGTCACTCCACTCACCGCTGTCGTAGACGTCGCAGATGTATGGGCTACGAATTGCGGCGGTGGCGCGCGCTTCGCGCAAGAACCGACCGAGCACGACTCGTGAGTTGACCAGTTCTGCGGCGAGGATCTTCACCGCGACCCGCTTGCCGATCTCGACGTGCTCGGCTTCGTAGACCGCCGCCATGCCGCCGCGGCCGATCTCCTTGGTGATGCGGTACTTGCCCTCCAGAAGCGTTCCGGCTGGGACCTTGGACGTGTTGGGGGGCGGCATTCGAAGGGATCGAGAAGGGTGGTGCGCCCAGGTGGGCGGCCTCGCACGGTGCGAATGAGCAGCTGGGCGGGCCGGCGCCTTGGGGGCAGCGAGGCAGCGTTCTAAGGGCAGTTGGTCTGGTCTTCGTCGGGGCCTGAGAGCTTAGTCGCGAACCAATAGGTGCTGGAAGGCAGTAGGCAGGGATGAGCGCCACGAGGCGGCGTCACTCTGCAGGGCGGCACCGTCTGGTGCCGCGAGAGTATGCCAGTAGAGCACACGAAACCGGCCGTGTGTTTCACCAAGGGATCGCGCGGTTTGTGGGGACCTGACGGGCACGAAGGCGGGATCGCCCTCAGGGCGCGAAGCCCAACGCGCATCGAGCCGGCTCAGCGCGGTGGCGAAGGCCTTCGCGGTGTAAGTCGGATCCGTTGAGAGTCCAATTTTTCGTGCGTACGCCACGGCCTGGCTGCCTCCAGGGCTCGCGTAGCCGTATCCGCGCCCGGTGTGGCTCGAGTCCACACTGAAGTGACCCCCTCGACGCAGACCGATGCGTCTCACCAGCCCACGGAGGACCAGCCTCAGTCCCCAGATCGGCTGGGCGACTGGCGCCGCGACCACCTGGGTCGATTGCCCTTGCTGAGCCAGACCAACCACGAGGCCCGCAGCCGTGCCACAGGAGCCCGCCGCGACCACCACCTCGTCGAAGCTCGGCAGCTCGCGGTCGAGGCGTTGCCGCTCGAGCTCGGCGGCCGCCGCGACGTAGCCGCGGCAACCCACGCGCGAGGATCCTCCAGGAGGGATGACGTAAGTCTTGCGGGTCCACTGCCTCAACATGCGTGGCAGCGCTGAGGGTCCTGTGACACTCGCGCTGCACTCCGCGCCGGAGGCCAACGTCAGGCGCAACATTTGCTCGGCGTGCTCGCTCCACGGTTGCGGAAACAGCACCGCGCGCACCTCGAGGCCCCGGCGTCTACCGAAGACGCTCGTGGCATACACATGGTGGCTGCCTGCCGCACCGAAGGTCAGGAGTCGGCGACAGCCCCGATCGAGCGCTTCGCCGATCAAGTGCTCCAGCTTGCGCACCTTGTTTCCGCCATACAGTGCGCTGGTCCGCCCGTCGTCCTTGAGCCAGAGCTCGCCGCGACCGTCGGCGGTGACGAGCACGCGCTCGAGTGGTGTCGGGTACGTTCCCAAGCACAAGTGCCCGCTCGTCATCGTCCCTTCCGCTACCATCCTCCACCATGATTCGGAAGATTGCCGTCAACACCGGAGGCGGAGACGCGCCGGGCCTCAACGCCGTGATCCGCGCCGTGGTGATCAGTGCCCTGTGGCGCGGCTGGGAAGTCTGGGGGATCCGTCATGGCTATCGGGGACTCATCGAGGAAGACCCGAACGAGCTGGTTCGCCTGGAGCGCCACTCGGTGCGGGGCATCACCCATCTCGGAGGCACCATCCTCGGGAGCACGAACCGAGGTGACCCCTTTCACTACCCCGTCGAGGTGAACGGCAAGCTCGAGCCGATGGACGTTTCCGGGCGGCTCATCGAACGCTTCAACGAGCTGGGCTTCGATGCGCTGATCGCCATCGGGGGGGACGGATCCTTGAAGCTCGCGAATCGGCTGCTGGAGCAGGGGCTCCCGCGGGTCATCGGTGTGCCGAAGACCATCGACAACGATCTGGCGGGCACGGACGTCACGTTCGGCTTTCAGACGGCTGTGGCGACCGCGACCGACGCCCTCGACAAGCTCCACTCCACCGCCCAAGCCCACGAACGCGTGATGGTGGTGGAGTTGATGGGACGCTATGCGGGGTGGATCGCGCTCTACGCGGGGCTGGCCGGAAGCGCGGACGTGATCCTGATCCCCGAGATCGAGTTCGACATCGAGAGAGTGTGCGAGAAAATCCGCCGTCGCGAGGCGCGCGGGCGACACTTCGCCATCGTCGTCGTGGCGGAGGGCGCCAAGCCAAAGGGCGGAAGGATGACGTTCAAGGCAGGAAAGGGCGAGTTCTCGGAGCACGCTCAGCTTGGCGGCATCGCGGAACAGGTCGCTGAACAGATCAGCGCGCGCACGGGGAAGGAGACTCGCAGCCTGGTGCTCGGTCACTTGCAGCGCGGCGGTAGCCCGGTGACGATGGACCGCATCCTGAGTCTGCGCTTGGGCACAGCCGCGACCAAGTACCTTGCGGAAACAGACCGTAGCGGAATGGTGAGCGTGCGAAGGGGTGAGATCGAGTTGACGCCCTTCTCGGAGGTCTCAGGTAAGATCCGCACGGTTCCGCTGGACAGCGACACGTTGCGCACCGGACGAGATCTGGGTATCTGCTTCGGCGATGAACCAGCCGGCACCTATCTCGACGGCACGATCCCGCCGCCTCCGCTCCGGCGCTACTCCTGAGCGTCAGTCGTCGACAAAAACGACACAGCCCCCGAGAGGCTCTCTCGGGGGCTTTCGTCTGGGCGAAGCGCAGGATCAGATGTCGTAGTAGAGCGCGTACTCGAGGGGGTGAACTGCCTTTCGGATCACGTCCAGCTCGGTCTCGCGCTTGTAGCTCAGCCACATGTCGACCAGGTCCTTGGTGAACACGTCGCCCTGCAGCAAGAACTCGTGGTCCGCCTCGAGGGCGTCGAGGGCCTGGTCCAGGCCGAACGGCATGTTCGGTACCTCGCGCAGCTCCTCGGGGCTGAGGGAGTACAGGTCCTTGTCGAGAGGCTCGCCGGGGTGGATCTTGTTCTTGATGCCGTCGAGGCCGGCCATCATCATCGCGGCGAAGGTCAGGTAGGGGTTCGCCGTGGGGTCCGGGTACCGGCACTCGATGCGGCGCGCCTTCGGCGAGCTGGAGTACGTGGAGATGCGGATCGCCGCGGAGCGGTTGCGGCTCGAGTACGCCAGGTTGACCGGTGCTTCGAAGCCAGGCACCAGGCGCTTGTAGCTGTTGGTGGTGGCGTTCGAGATACCGGCGAGGGCACGCGAGTGCTTCAGGATGCCGCCGACGTAGTAGAGCGCGAGCTCGCTGAGGCCGGCGTACTCGTCGCCAGCGAACAGCGGGTTCCCCTCCTTCCACAGGCTCTGGTGGATGTGCATGCCGTTGCCGTTGTCACCGGTGATGGGCTTGGGCATGAAGGTCGCCGTCTTGCCGGCGCGGTACGCGCAGTTCTTGACGACGTACTTGAACCACATCAGCTTGTCGGCCATCGTCAGCAGGTCGTCGAAGCGCATGTCGATCTCGCCCTGACCTGCGGTCGCGACCTCGTGGTGGCTCACCTCGACGTCGATCCCCACTGCTGCGAGGGTCAGACAGATTTCCGTGCGGAGATCCATCTGGGTGTCGTTGGGCGACACCGGGAAGTACCCGCCCTTGTAGGTGACCTTGTGTCCGAGGTTCGGGCCCTCGTCCCGCCCGGTGTTCCAGGCAGCCTCGACGCTGTCCACCTTGTAGAAGGTGTTGTTCGGCGCAGTGCTGTAACGCACGTCGTCGAAGATGAAGAACTCCGCCTCGGGGCCGAAGTACGCGGTGTCCGCGATGCCGGTCGACTTCAGGTACGCCACCGCCTTCTTCGCGATGTGGCGTGGGTCACGGCTGTAGTTCTGGCGGGTCAGCGTGTCCTGGATGTCGCAGAGCAGCGACAGCGTGGGGTGCTTGGTGAAGGGGTCCATGATCGCCGTCTTGGGATCAGGGAGCAGGAGCATGTCGCTCTGGTTGATCGGCTGGAAGCCACGGATCGACGAGCCGTCGAAGCCAGCGCCGTCCTCGAAGACACCCTCGTTGAGCTGGTGCATCGGGATGCTGGTGTGATTCCACTTTCCGGGCAGGTCGATGAACTTGAGGTCCACCATGACGGCGCCGTTCTTCTTGCCAAACTCGATCGCTTCTTTCGGTGTCATTTTCCTGTGTGCTCCTTACCCTATGCTCGAGTGTGACCCTTCGGAGAGCCACTGTTGCGGGTGTGGTTAGCTGGCGTCTAGGGGCGCCAACCCGCTCCCGGATTGATTCATGCTGTTTCGAGCGCGCCCTCGCGTGGCGCGCGTCTGACGTTGGGTTACCAGGCAGTTGGCCTACCTGGCTGGCCGTGAGTATCTCGTGGTCGCTCCGTTCAATTCCTTGTGGCAATCCAGCGGGCGCGTCACGAGGCAGGTCAGATCGCTTCGTCGCCGCGCTCGCCGGTGCGAATCCGCACGGCGTCGTCGATCGGGCTCACGAAGATCTTGCCGTCGCCGATGCGCCCGGTCTTCGCGGCCTTCTCGATGGCGTCGATCACCTGATGAGTCAGTGCGTCGGGGATCACGATCTCGACCTTGACCTTGGGTACGAAGTCCACGACGTAAGCGGAGCCGCGATAGACTTCTTTCTTGCCGCCGGTACGTCCGAAGCCCTTGACCTCGGTGACCGTCATGCCCTGGATACCGACTTCGCTGAGCGCGTCTTTGACCTCGTCCAGCTTGAACGGCTTGATGATCGCTTCGACCTTTTTCATCTGCCTCTCCCGGCGAGAGCACCCTCTCCCCGTCTCCCGCTGGAGCCGACTCAAGAGCTGCTGCCTTGGACTTGGTCGGCCGAGCCGTGTGGTTCAGCAAGGGACCGACCTAGATTGCGCGACGGCGGACTGCGACGAGTTCGCCGTGCACCCGGAGTACCCGTGCGAAGGTTTCGCGAATGTTTCGTGCCCAATTCACCGCGGTGAGAACGCTGATTTGGCGTCTGACGGCGCCCCCAGACAAGTCGAGTGGGGCGTCCTGCGGCAGTCCCGCTGGGCCCGACCTGCTGGCCGAAAATCGAGTGAGCGGCGGTTCGTGAGGCAGAGGCTACTTCTTGCCGAGCGCCTCGAGCGCGGCACCATCGAGGTGCACATCCACTTGCGGGAAGGGGATGCCGAGCTGCTTGGCGTCCAGCGCTCGCTTTGCCGCACGGATCAAGGCTTCGCGCACAGCCCAGTAGTCGGCGGTCTTGCACCAGCAGCGCAGGGACCAGTCGACGCTGGAAGCCCCGAGGCCGGTCAGCACAGCGTGGGGCGGTGGATCGGTGAACACCAGATCTAGCTCCTTGGCGGCCGCCTCCAGTGTCTCGCGCGTGGCGTCGATGTCCCCCGCGTAGTCGACCCCGACCTCGACGTCGACGCGTCGGGTGTCGAGAGCCGTCAGGTTCTCGATCGTGTTCCCGAAGACGTTCTTGTTGGGCACGATGATCTTGCGGTTGTCGCCCGTGACCAAGTCGGTCGTGAACAGGTCGATGCGGGTGCACTTGCCCACGGTCCCGCTCACTTGAATCACGTCGTCCACCTTGAAGGGGCGGAACACGAGCAGCATCACCCCCGCCGCGAAGTTGCTCAGGGTGCCTTGAAACGCCAGCCCCATGGCCAAGCCTGCGGAACCAAGCACCGCAGCGATGCTGGTGGTCTGGATGCCGAAAACTCCGAGGCAGCTGACGAGCGCGGTGGTCAGCACCGTGTAACGCACCAGGGCGCCAACGAAGCCGCGCAGAGTGCTGTCCACGCCTCGCTTTTCCATCACACGCTCGACCGAACGCTGGAGCCAGCGTGCGACGATCAACGCGACCAACAGCGCGAGCAGCACGCCCACGATGCGTGCAGACCAATCCACCAACTTGCTTGCCAGCCCGGCGACCATCGCATCCATGTTTCCCTGGGTAACGCCAACGCGTTCGGATTCGCAACCCGTTGGCGCTAACTTTCACTAGCTCTCACGTGTTTTCGCGCCCGTGCTTCATCGGGCGCATACCGGGCATGCGGTCGCGCATGCGCAATCCAGGTGAACTGCGAGCGAAGCTCGAGTCGGTGGCTCGTGGACGCAACTCGCGGACCTCGGAGCGTCTTCGAAGTCGAGGATCCGAGCCCATTTCTCCCGCCTTTCTCCGACGGGGGTGTCGAGGCCTCACGGCGGCGCGCGCGATAGTTACGGCTCCGGCGCGTCGATCGCCAGGCGACGCGCGCTCGCCATCGCGTCGTCGGCCGCACTCAGCTTGCTGTGCGCTGCAGATCGAGGCGGCGATGCTCGACAACACTACGTGCAGCAGGCGAGGCGCGTCGGATGCAGCCGCTGACATTTCCGCGCTGATTCTTCTGACGGCCATTGTGCGCCATCTCGAGACGGGTGAGACTGAAAGCTCGACCACGGTTTCAGGGGATGTGATGGAGACCGAGATGCTCAGGTTCAACTACGACTACGCCACGTGCGTGAAGAACTCCGAACGCTCTTCTTGGCGAGTCGACGAGGTCATGCCAGCGGACACGCGGCTCGACTTTTCGCGACCATTCTTGCCAGAGGCTTTGGTGCCGAACTCCGCCTTGGATTTCCTCTCGAGCGAAGAGCGCCTCATGCTCAACCAGATCTCTGGCAACGCGTACCTGAACCTGTTCGCGTTCGTGGAGGAGTACATCCTGGTCACGGTCGTTCAGCACGCCCAGGCAGAGATGTTCGGCGACCGTGACGCGATTCGTGCCCTGGTGCGCTTCGCTGACGAGGAGGTCAAGCATCAACGCCTCTTCGAGCGTTACCGTGCGGCATTTGATCGCGACTTCGCCTCTCCTGCGGAGGTCCTTGAGTCGGCGGCAGAGGTCGCCCAGGTGATCCTAAGCAAATCCCCCATCGCGGTGATGCTGATCACCCTGCACATCGAGCTCATGACCCAGCACCACTACACCGAGTGTGTGAAGGACGATCGGGAGCTGGATCCGCTGTTCGCGAGCATCCTCAAACACCACTGGTTGGAGGAGTCCCAGCACGCGAAGATCGACGCGCTCGAGCTGGCGAAGCTGGTCGCCATGGCGACTCCGACGGCGATAGACAAGGCCTTCGATGACTACCTCGACATCCTGGGCGCATTCGACGGCCTGCTGGCACAGCAGGCGCAGATGGATGTGCGGAGCCTGGGCCGAGCGACTGGCCGCGTGACGGACGCGGACGGGACAGGCTTCGGCGCCGAAGAATCCGAGCGTATTCGACGAACCCAGCTACAAGGCTACCGACGAACGTTCGTGTGGTACGGCATGACGAGCCCGATGTTCGTCGATGCCCTCGAGCAGATGAGCCCAGAGGGCGCCGCCCGAGTCACCGCCCGAGTCCCGCACTTTTCATGATCATGATCGGACGCGATACCGTCACGCAGAAGCTGGCCCAGGTCCTGGGCCGGGAGGCAGCGCTCGAGCTGGTCGCCAGGACCATGGGAGAGGCTGGTCTGGAGACGCTCAACACCCCCGACGACCAGCTGCGTTTCGCGAATGCGCTGATCCCCCTCGGCGGTCTGTACGAGGCCGTGGGACGAGCGCTGAAGATCCAGGCGATCCTCAACGGCGGAAGCGACGACGCCAACGCGTCCCGGGCCTGATGCCGGCTCAGCCGTCGGCATCACGCCACGCGGCAGCAGGGGGGGAGGGGTGCGTCAAGCGGCCCGAGTCGACGCTCTGGCTGACCCGGGCCGCGGTTCGAACACCGCTGACTCTCCTACGTTTCCGCGCGGCGGGAGGCTATCTCACTTGGGCGGCGGCTCGGTGACGGGCACCGACGAATCCGTGACGTCGAAGCTGATGTTGTCGATGATCGCGGTCGAGTTGAGCACGTGGTCACCCGCGTCCCAGATGGCGAACATCAGGGTGACCTCCTTGCCCGGCGGAACTGGTGCTATGGTCTGAAGCCATCCGGTCGACGCACCGGGTTCGAAGCCAGTGTTCTGGAGCAAGCCGGTGCCCTGCGGGCAGTCGAACTGCTTTCCGCCGGCCATCTGGGCCTGACACACCTCCAGGTAGCCGTTGTTGACGCTGACCGGGTTACCCTGGTTGTCGAAGCTCACGTTGCCGCTGATCGCACCCTCTGGCGCCGGGTCCATGAGCGCCACGAAGAAGTCGTTGTACTCCGAGCAGATGTACTCGGGGAACTCGTAGGTGTAGAACATGAAGTCGAAGCGGATCGCGTTCGCGTTCGTCGGCACCTTGATGCGCAACCGCAGCGCCGCGGGGTCGTTCGCGATCTTGCTCGGGTTGGGCGCCTGGGGACACGAGGGTGACGGAACCGGAAACCCGCCGGGGGTGCCAGAAGACGTGTTCATGTCTTTGCCCAAGGGGTCACCAAACACATCGAGCGCCGAGGGGTCCTCGTACCCAGCCTGATTCCTGTCGCGCGCCGTTCCGGACGACAGGGCCAGGAACGTGTTGCCCGCACGCGGAGTCGCCGTCCCGAAGTTGGGGAGCAGGCCGTGGCTCAGTTCGTTCATGCCAGGGCTCTGGTCGGCCTTCAGGTACTCGACGTTCAGGACGCCCCACGAGTCGCCCTGTTGAGCTCGACACAGATCCAGCGCTGTCAGCGCGTCGCCAGGATAGATGGAGGCCATGTTCAACGTGCCAGAGTCACAGCCAGCGGGCTCGTTGTCCTTGGTGCCGTCGCAGTCGTCGTCGACGTTGTTTCCTGGGAAGTCGTAGGCGCCGGGATTCATTTCCGCGGTGCAGTCGTTGCAGTCGCCGGCGGCGGTGGTCCAGCCGTCTCCGTCGCTGTCCGCGTTGACGTCGGTCGGGTTGCAGGGGGGTTCGCCTTGGAGCACTCCACCGCCGCTGCCATTCCCACCGCCACCGTTGTTTCCGATCCCTAGGCCGCCGCCGTTGTCATCGGAGCCTCCGCTGGCTCCAGAGCCGTTGCCCCCGTTGCCGCCGGAGACGCCCGAGCCGCCACCGCCAGCGGAGCAACCAGCAGCCACTACCACTGCCAGCGGGAGCACCAAACCTAGAGAGAACGCAGGGAAACGCATACCGAACCTCGGGCAGAGCCGAGCGTCGAAAGCTCGGGCGGGGGAGGGCGTACACGCTAGCGCGGACCCGGCCGTCGTGCGATTGGAACCAACACGTTGCTCCACTGCCTTTCGCTAGGCGGGAAATTTCTCACAGGCTGCCACAGATAGGTCCCGGCGAGGCCGTCGCTGATGCTTCGAACTTCAAATAGTTCGGTCTGACTGCAACCCAGCGGAATCCGCCCTGCGTCCACCCTCAGCGTGAACGCGCGACTCGCGGCACAAATGGCTAGAGGCCACGCGCTTCACGCGGAACAAACGGTGAGAGGCCACGCGCTTCACGCGGCACAAATGGCTAGAGGCCACGCGCTTCGCGCGCGGAACAAACGGTGAGAGGCCACGAGCTTCGCTCGCGGCCTCTCCCTCCGTCGTCGCCATTTCCGTGAGGTTCTGTAACCGCGGAGACGGCTTCGACCTCTCCCGCTCAGGCGCGGGCGCCCTTGCGGCCGGCCTTCTTGCCCGGCTTGGCCTTGGGCGTCGCCTTGGTGGTCTTCGAGGCCTTCTTCGCGGCGGCTCCGTTGGCCTTCTTTGCGGGAGCCCCGTTGGCCTTTGCGGCCTTCTTTGCGGGAGCCCCGTTGGCCTTTGCGGCCTTCTTTGCGGGGACGGCGGCCTTGGCGCCCTTGCTGCTCAGTAGCTGGCGCAGCTCCTTGGCGCGGTTCGTCTTCTCCCAGCTGAACTCCTTGCGGCCGAAGTGACCGTACGCGGCGGTCGCGCTGTAGATCGGCTTCAACAGATCGAGCTGCGTGATGATTCCGCGAGGCGTCATGTCGAAGTTCTCGCGCACGTACGCTTCGATCTTCTCCTCCGGGATCTTCCCGGTGCCGAAGGTATCGACGCGCACGCTGACGGGCTGAGCCACGCCGATGGCGTAGGCGACCTGGACTTCCGCGCGACTGGCCAGGCCAGCGGCGACGATGTTCTTCGCGACGTAGCGCGCGTAGTAGCAGGCCGAGCGGTCCACCTTGGAGGGGTCTTTGCCGCTGAAGGCACCGCCACCGTGACGACCCGCGCCGCCATAGGTGTCGACGATGATCTTGCGCCCGGTGAGGCCGGCGTCGCCGCACGGTCCACCAATGACGAAGCGACCAGTGGGGTTGATGAAGAACTTGGTGCGGCCATCGATCATGTTCTTGGGAAGCGTCTTCTTGACCACCAAGTCCATGACGTCGTCGCGCAGCGTGTCGTACTTGACGTCCTCGGAATGCTGCGTGGAAATAACCACCGCGTCGATACGCTTGGGCTTTCCGTCGACGTACTCGACGGTGACCTGGCTCTTGCTGTCGGGCCGCAGGTAGTCGACCTTGTTGCTCTTGCGCACGGCGGCGAGGCGCTTGGTGAGCGCGTGAGAGTACATGATCGGCGCGGGCATCAGATCCGGGGTCTCGTCGCAGGCGAAGCCGAACATCAGGCCCTGGTCGCCGGCGCCCTGCTCGGTGAACATGCCCTCGCCTTCGGTCACGCCCTGAGAGATATCAGGGGACTGCGGCTCGATCGCAACGAGCACACCACAGGTGGCGTAGTCGAAGCCCATGTCGCTGGAGCTGTAGCCGATCTCCTTGATCGTGTTGCGCGCTACCTCTGCGAAGTTGATCGTCGCTTCCGTGGTGATCTCGCCACCGAGCACCACGAACCCGGTCTTGATGAAGGTCTCACAGGCGACGCGGCTCTTCGGGTCCTGGCGGAGTGCCTCGTCGAGCACGCCGTCGCTGACGGCGTCGCAGATCTTGTCGGGATGACCTTCGGAGACGGATTCAGAGGTAAACAGGTAACTGGACATAGGGTTCCTCAATCTTGGAGTCGGATCTCGACTTCGAAGTGTCCCGCTCGCGCTCGAACTGGTGGGCGGTGCGGGGCCGAAGCCCGCTCATCGTTCAGTCGATGAGGCTTGAGCTTGAGAGCCCGACTCGAGTCAGGCGCTGCGTTAGTGGGCGGGGACCCTAGCAGCGAGTCGGCGGCTTGTGAACCGGAGCAAAGGTCCACGCAAGCTCTGAACCTCTCTTAGTCAATAATTCGCGCAAGTCACGTCGCGCGTCGAAAGCGCAGCGGGGAGAACACGCCGAGCGACGTCACTCGCCGCGTGTTCAAGCCGCTCCTCACCCCCCGAAACCCGTGAAAAAGCGCGAGATCAGCCCTTCGATGCCAGCAATCCGTCGAGGGTTCGCACGAGCTCTGCAGCGTCAGCAGGCTTGGTGATGTAAGCGCTCGCGCCGGCGTCGAATCCACGCAACGTATCCAGTCGCGCATCCTTGCTCGTCACCATCACGATTGGCACATCGGCGTAGCGTGGGTCGGCACGCAGACGCCGCGTGAGTTCGTAGCCGTCCATTCCCGGCATCATGACATCCGTGGAAATGGCGTCGAAGCTCTCGCGTCGGGCGACTTCCAGGGCCTCGGTTCCGTCTGCCGCCACGACGACTTCGAAGCCGGCGTGGGTCAGCTCACGGCGAATGGCTTCGCGTATGGTGTCGCTGTCCTCCGCTACGAGCACGCGCGCGCGGATCTGGGGCGGTGCGACCCCGCCTTCGGCCGGGCTTCCGAGAGTCGAGGCGGTGCTCGTGAAACTGTGCCCGCTATCTCTGCTGCGCGTCGCCACCTCCGCCAGATCGACCACCAGCAGGATGCGGTCACCGACCAGGGTCGCGCCGGCGGCACAGGGGGTGCCGGCGAGCAACGGACCCAGGCTCTTGATCACGACCTCGTGCCGCCCAAGGACTTGCTGCACCAGTAGTCCGAAGCGCTCGGTGCCCAGTTCGATGATCACGACGCTGTGCTCGGCTCCGTCTCCGAGATGACCCGTTTGGGTGCTTCCGAGTCCGAGCACGCGCGCGAGGTCCACCACCGGGATCAGCTCGTCGGCGACTCGCAAGCACGTGCCACCGCCGACTGCCTCGAGCTGTGCCCCGGCGATGTTCTGAGCGCTGGCGACTGCCTCGAGAGGAATCGCCACGAGCTCCCCCCCGACTCTTGCCGCGAGGATTTGCGTGATGGCCAGCGTCAAGGGCAACCGCAGCTCGAGCAGCGTGCCGCGGCCCGCCTCCGAGTCGAGGTGGATGCTGCCCTTCAGCTTCGCGATGGCGTCGCGCACCACATCCATGCCCACGCCACGTCCCGAGACGTCGCTCACCTGCGCCGCCGTCGAGAAGCCCGCGCGGAAAATCAGCTGAAAGCTCTCGCTGTCGGTCATGTCGCGCGCCTCGCTGGCGCTCAGGATGGCCTTTTCGATGGCTTTCTTGCGCAGCTTGTCCGGATCCATCCCGCGACCGTCGTCTTGGATGGTGACCAAGATCTGACCCCCTCGCTGGGTGGCGCCCAAGACCAGACGACCGCTCCGAGGCTTGCCAGCGCGTAGCCGCTCGTCGGGGGCCTCCACGCCGTGGTCCACGGCGTTCCGCACCAGGTGCAGCAGTGGATCTTCGAGGCGCTCGACGAGCACCTTGTCGAGCTCGGTCTCGGCGCCGTTCAGCTCTACCGTGACCTCCTTGCCGAGCTTGTGGGAGAGCTCGCGTACGGTGCGCTGGTACTTCGAGAACAAGCGCGAGATGGGCACCATTCGCAGCTTCATCACATCGTCTCGCAGCTGGCTCACCGCCAGACCGAGCACGCTCAAGCTGGAGTCGAGATCTCCGTGGGTCTCGCGCAGCACGCGTTCGGTGCGCTGCAGCTCGTCGGCGACGTTGCCCTTGCCGGATCCGCGCTGCTCCAGCGTTTCCGGGAGGTTCTTGATGCGAGAGAGCTTCTGGCGCAGGCTCGAGAGTTCTCGCGCGAGAGTGGCCTGCGAGTCTGCGGCCGCGGTCAGGCGCCCGCGGGCGAGCACCACCTCGCCGACCAGGTTGAGCAGTCGGTCGACCTTCTCGAAATCGATGCGCAGCGTGGCCGAGCCCTGGCTCGACGCGCGGCTGGCCTGGGGCTTGGGGGCGAGGTTCGCCGCAGCGCCGCCTGGAGCGCTGTCAGAGGCCTTGGGGGCCGAGAATGGCACGACCTCCGGATCCTTCAAGCGCTGAAGCAGCGTCCCTACCTCGACGTCGATGGCGGCGCGTGCCCGCGCCTTGTCCACGATCGCCTTCAGCACGTCCAGCGTCTCCAGCAGTACGTCGATCAGGCCCCGAGTGATCTCGCGCTTGCCGTCGCGCAGTTCGCCGATCAGATCCTCGGCGAGGTGTGCCACGCGGTTCATCTTCTTGAGACCGGCGAACGCGCTGGAGCCCTTCAGGGTGTGGAGGTCGCGGAACAGTTCGCTCACCAGCTCTCGGTCGTTTCCGCGAGACTCTAGCTCCAGCAACCGCTCCGAGAGCCCCTCCAGGCGCTCGTTGCACTCGTCGAGGAAGGCGCCGATCATGTCCGCCTCCAGCGTTGGTCGCCAGACGCTGTCGTCCCCATCGTCCTCGGAGCTGGCTTCGGGTTCGCTCGGGCTCGACCGGGGCAGGTGCGAGCGCAGCGATTTCGCGCGCGCCTTGAGCTCCGACTCGTTGACCCGCGCGCCGCTCTCGTCGCCGTGAGCCAGCGTCTCCGCGGCGGTCTCGAGGACCTCGAGCGCGCGCTCCAGATCGCCTTCGGGGGCGTCCTGACCCGCGGCGGCCGTTGCCAGCGCCAGCTCGCGCAGACCGTCGACGCCGAGCAATGCAGCGTCGACGGCGAAGGGGACCAGCGCCGCATGGAGACGGGACTCGCGGTCGCCCGCTTCAACGCTCAGCGCCTGACGCGCCGCCTCGAGGCGAGCGGGGGCCAACGCCAGGAACAAGTCGTACAGCTCCTCCGACCCCAGAGACACGGCCGGCACGGTAGCATGCTTGCTGACGCGCCAGGGAGCGTCCTCGGGGCTACGGATCGTTGGGGGTGAGGGGACTCTCCGTCTCCCCGTCGGGTGGCGCCGGGGCGAGCTTTCTCGGCACGGGGCTACGCTTGAGCGTCACCCGGATCACCTCGTCTCCCCGCTGAAGGGTCAGATCCACCGGCTCATCGATCTCGCCGCTCAGCAGGCGATGGATGGTCTTCGGGTCGAGTTGCCGCACGTCGATGCCGTCGATCAGGAGCAGCTCGTCGCCTTCCTTGAGGCCCGCCCTGCCTGCCGCCAGATCCCCGGGCACCTCCCGCAAGGTCACGCGGCCGTCCGGGGACTGCGCGAGTACCGCGCCGATGGTGCCCTTGTTCTGCGCTGGGACACAGCCGACGTACAGGCAGATGAGGGCGCAGACCAGGAGCACCTCACCCCCAAACCGCAAGCATCTGGAAGAGCCTGCCAAGAATTGCCTTGGGGAAAACAGCATGACGGCGCGCTCGGGGGGGGCCGGCGCGATGTCGAGCGCTCGAGGGTGCGAGCGCGCCATCCGTCAGGTCCGGTAGCCGGCGTTGACGTCGACATAGCCGTGCCCGAGATCGCACGTGGTGTAGGTGAAGGCGTGTGCGCCCTTGCCGAGGCACAGGGTGATGCCGTAGTTCTCGGTCTTCATGATCTCCGTGGCTCGCGCCTCGGCTTCGCCACCCAGGCCCATGCCGTGCTCGCAGATGAGCACGTCGCCGACGTGAATGCTGGCCAGCTTCGGATCGAAGCGTACCCCGGAGCGCCCTGCCGCGGCCAGCAGGCGACCCCAGTTCGGGTCCTTGCCCGTGAGCGCCGTCTTGACCAGCAGTGAAGTCGCCACGGTGTGCGCCGCGCGCCGCGCGTCTTCCGCGGACCCGAGGCCGCTGACGGTGATCGCCACGGAGTGATCCGCCCCTTCTCCGTCTCGCACCATCAGCCGCGCGAGCTCCCCGCACACCTCGCGCATCGCCCGCTCGAGGCTCTCTCGACTGGCCGTGCCAGGGTGCACGCCGGACGCCAGCGCGAGCACCGTATCGTTCGTGCTCGTGTCTCCGTCGACGCTGCATGCGTTGAAAGTCAGCTGACTTGCCGCGAGGAGCGCGGCCTGGAGATCGCCGACGTCGAC
Organism: Polyangiaceae bacterium; assembly: GCA_041389745.1. Classification (GTDB taxonomy): domain Bacteria; phylum Myxococcota_A; class Polyangia; order Polyangiales; family Polyangiaceae; genus JAHBVY01. Next base: position 81,408 of record JAWKRF010000015.1, on the reverse strand, counting down.
CTTCGCGTCGGTGAGCAGGTACGCAAGCATGGTTGCTTGGGGTAGCCCGGTGTCGAGGTCGGGGTGGATCATGCCAGCGCCCTTCGCGATGCCGAGCAGGGTGGCCGCGCCGGCGCTCGTTTCCACGGGGCACTGGACGATCTTTGGGAAGCGGTCGGTGGTGAGGATCGCGCTGGCGAAGCCATCGGCCTCGGGCGTCAGCGCTGCCACCAGCGCGGCGGAGCGACTCACGATGCGCTCGGCTGGGAGCACCTGACCGATCACTCCAGTGGAGCAGGGGAGCACACGGTCGGGGGCGACACCCAGGGCCTCGGCGACGGCCGCGCTCGACTCGAGCGTTGCGCGGGTTCCAGGGTCTCCGGTGCAGGCGTTGGCGTTGCCGCTGTTGACCAGGACCGCGCGCGCGACGCCGGCCGCCACGCGTTCGTGGGCGATCTCCACGGGCGCGGCGCGGACGATGTTCTGGGTGAAGACTCCAGCGGCCACCGCGTCGCCGTCGCAGGCGATCAGGGCGAGGTCGGGGCCGCCGCGCTTCTTGATGCCAGCGTCGATACCAGCGAAGCGGAAGCCGGGTACCAGGTGAGAGGGCTCGTGTTCCGTCAAGGCGGCGGCAGCATAGCCGAATCGCACGGGGATGTCCCGGAGGCGTTCACGGCCGATCGTGGTCTTCTCGTCATGGTTCTCCCGCGCTCGAGCGATTGGACCGACCCGCGGGGTCAGTGGCCAGCGGGACGTCTCCAGGGCCTCGGGAGAGCCGTTCCGGAGCTGCCGCGGGAGCACCGCCGGACCTTCGAATCTCGCAGTCATTGCCGCGGGGCAACAATGCGGAGCGGCGGTCACTCGGCCGCCCTAGGCGTGCCAGCGTTCCCGGCTCCCTGCCTGGCATACCTGGTGCGGGAGCGCACGGACCGCGTGCTCGACCGGCGCGCTGGTCTCACCCTCGCTCCGGGAATGCTCCGCTCCTGCCTCGAGGGGATGGCTTTCGTCGGCGGCTTCGTCGATACTCGACCCACGGGGCGCATGGCTGGCGTTTCCGATTCACAGGTCGTCTCAAAAGGGGCTCATGCATATGGCGCGTTGGGATCTCGTCGGGCCGTTGGCTATCGTTGTGTTCGGTGCGCTCTTCGCTTGTAAGAACAAGCCGAATCCCGCCGTGGTCAAGGGGAGCTGCGACATGCGTGGCGGCTCGGGTTCGGGTTCGATGATCTGCATTGATTTCCACGTGGAACCCAATGCAAAGGTACGGGCGATTTGCTCCGCTGCCGCTGGCTACAACCTGTCGACCGGCGCGTGCGAGCGCAGCGGTGCGCTCGGTGGCTGCCAGAAGGGAAACCTCACCAACTGGTACTACCCTTCCTCGGTGCACACCACCGCGGCTCAGGTGCAGGCGGAATGCAGCGACACCTTCGTGAGCCCCTAGTGTCCCGACCGGAACGTCGGTGTCGGGATACGAGCTCGGGCGCCAAACCAAAGACAGGGATGGTTTGGTGCAAGCACGCTTCGACGGGATCGAGGGACGGAAGCTCCGCCGACTTTGGAAGGTCCGACTCAGTTCGGCCGTGACCCATCAGCGATGCCGGGAGGATCTACGAGCTGACCTGAGTCAGGGTGCCTACGGCAATGGCAGGGCGCAAGATACGGGATGAGCGGGATGCGAGGGCGTGTTGGGTTGCGATGCGCGCGTCGGGGCAGGATGTCGGCTCCTGGGCACGTGGGCACAACATAGACGGACGTTCGCTGAGGGCGTGGGGACTCAACCTGGGCTTGCAGAGGCCTGCCAAGCGGAAGCCGCGGAGCATTCGGGGAGGGCTGCCTCAGACGCGGTTGGTCGAGCTGGTTCCGGCGGTTCCGACGTCGCCCGAGCAGCGTGGGCGCTACGTGATCCGCCTGGGCGGCGCTGAGCTCGAGTTGAGCGACAACTTCCGAGAGGAGACGCTCTCGCGGATCGTCAGGGTGTTGCGATCATGCTGAGTCTACCGCCCGCGGTCCGGGTGTTCGTGGCAATCGCGCCGCTCGACATGCGGGGCTCGTTTGACGCTCTGGCTGGAGCGACCCGACGCCTTGGGCTCGATCCGGTCGATGGGCATCTGTACCTGTTCTTGAACAAGCGTCGACGAATCGCCAAAGCGCTGTGGTTCGATGGCTCGGGGTGGTGCGTGCTCGCGAAGCGCCTTGAGGCGGGCAGCTTTCAGCTCCCGTTGCTTCAAGGCGACGAGGGGCAGGTCATGATCGACGGCGCAGCCTTCGCCTCACTTCTCGCTGGCATCGACTTCACCGCGTCGCGAGATGGTTGGTATCGCCGCACGGCAGCGAGATAGGGGATCGACACCGATCACGGTCTGTGATCTTCTGTGCAGGTGCTCGACTTCGACGCGCTGCTGAAGGAAAACGCCGCGCAGCGCGAGCAGATTGCTCGACTCGTCGAGCAGATCGCGAGCCTCAACGATCGCATCCGGGAGCTGCTGGCGGTCGCGCAGCGCAAGCAGCGCAAGCCCGCAGAGCCCAAGGCACCGCCGCCGCCACCGGTGGTCGATGCGGAGGCGAAGGCCGCGTTCGAGGCGCGCCCAAAGCCGCCGGTGCTGCCGCCGAAGGAGCGAGGCAAGAAGAAGGGGCGCAAACCCACCGGTCGCAAACCCTTGCCAGAGCACCTGGAGGCGGAGGAGCACCACCTGCGCCCAGATTGCTGCGAGCATTGCGGCTCGTCTGACCTCGACGTAGCTGACGAGGTCGTCGAAGAGAAGCTCCACGTGGTCAAGGAGCACCAGCGGCGCCGCGTCGTCACCCGCAAGACGTGCCGCTGCCGATCCTGCCTCAAGCGCACCACGCCGCGGTCCTTGCCAGCACCCTACTCCCGCTCGAAGGTCACGTGCGACTGGCTCGCGTGGTTCATTCACGCCAAGTTCTCCCTACTCACTCCGCTCGACCGTATCCGTCGGGATCTAGCCGAGCGTGGTGTACCCCTCGCCATGGGCACGCTCGTAAGCTTCGTCGAGCGCGCTGCGGATCTCCTCGAACCGATCGATGGATTGCACTGGAAGCGTCTGTTGGCAAGCTCCTGGATGGCGACGGATGGCACCGGGCTGAAGGTGCTGGTGCCCGGGCTGCCCGCAGCTCACAACGGCTACATCGAGCTGTACCGCAACGCGGAGTACGCCGTGTTTCAGTATGCAGCGGACAAGAGCGGTGACGACGTCGTCTCCAAGCTCAAGCGTTTCCGCGGGACCCTGACGGCGGATGCCGAGCACCGCTTCAACGACGTCTATGCGAGCGGCCGCGTCACTGAAGCGGGTTGCAACGCTCACGGGCGCCGCAAGTTCCGGGACGCTGAGGCCACACAACCCACCCTGGCTGTGGAAGGCGGCGCGTTCATCGCCGCGATGTACGCCGCCGAAGACGTGGCTCAGAAGTTGGAGCTTCGCGGAAACGCACTCCTCGCGCATCGACGCTCCAAGATCAGACCCATCGTCGACGAGTTCGAGCGCTGGTGTGAAGCGATCGAGCCGACATTGCTACCATCTGAACCACTCCGAGTTGCCGTGCGGTATTACAGGAATCACGGCAAGGCGCTCTTCTGCTTCATCGACGATCCGCTGGTCCCTATCGACAACTCGCCAACGGAGCGGGAGTTTCAGAACGTCGCCAAGCTCCGACTCAACATGCTCTTCGCTGGCAGCACTGAGGGAGCACACCGAGCCTCGGTCTTGCTCGGCATCATCGCGACTTGTCGCGCCATCGGAGTCCCAGCCCAGGCTTACCTGGCGTGGGCGTTCGAGCGCCTCGGAACTCATCGAGCGGTGTACGGCCTTGAGCTCCACGAGATGACCCCGGCCGCATTCAAGAAGACGCTCGTCTAGGCCGCGTTTCAGACTACGGATCCCCGGCAGGCGCAGTCACACGACGTAGGGTCTCGCGGTCCTCCAGCGTGCGCACGTGCCACCGTCGGCATCGCCGAACCGCTCAGCTCTGTCACCCCATCGCCTGCCCGCCCAACCGCGGGCCGCCCTTGTTTCAGGCTCGTTCGCGGCTCAGGAAGCGCCCCGCCGGGGATTGTGCCATGCGGCATTCTGAGCAGCCTCCCGGCGTCGCTGATCGATCACCTACCGACGGACCCACCCGAGGCCATCAAGAACGATCCCGAGGTCCTCTATGGACTGCTGAGAGACATCCGTGACGAAGTGATCACTGGCCTCCAGGAGCAGGGCCGGCGAATCACCAAGCTGGAGGATGCCGAGTCGAAGCGAGAGGAAACCCTTGGCCGCATCGAGTCGAAGCTTGATGGTCTCCACACCAAGGATGCCGAGCATGCCGAGCACGACGAGCGGTTGGACAAGCTCCACGGCCAGGTGAAGGAGGCCGTCAGCGATGCGCGGGTGATGCTCAGAAGTCACTCGTGAAGGCCGGCAGGTGGGGCGCCGTCCTCGTGCTGCTAGCTACGACTGCTCCGACTTGGTTGCCGGAGGTGGTGAAGCTGGTGGCTCTTCTGGTGAAGTGACCACAAAAACGAATCACCCCTTTGGGGTGATTGGAAGGTGAGCGGATTGGGCGATCAATCGGGCACGCACACCATCGCCCCAAGTCCTCCGGTTTGACCAGCACACTGGCAGGTCTGATTGGAGTCGAGATAGCACGTGCGTGAATCAATCGTGTCAACCTGTTCGCAATGCTCTCCGCTTCCGCAGTCTTCATTACCGGTGCAGGTGGTCCGCAGGCAGCAGTTCTCGTCGAGGTCCGAAGTGCCACATGCCCACTCTTGTTTGGTGTCGGCTAGAGAACAGGTGGAGGAGAAGCTCGCCTTTGTGCTCGCACAGGCGGCGAATTCACACAGCAAAGGCTGAGGCTCCGAACACGCCGAAAAGCCTGCGGCGAGTTCAAACGTGCCCCGAACGCCACCCCAATACTTCTTGCCGTCTTTCTCGGCGCAGACCGTGACCGGGTCCCCCTCGGAGCTGGTTGCGCACGCAATGACTTCGGGGGCGTCGGCCCCTAGGCAGTCCCCCAAGGCAGCACGTCCGTAGACAGGGGTGTTCCCACCGCAGGCCTCAAGTCCGTTTGCAGTTCCTCCCGGATCGTCCCCGTCAGAACTGCACCCCACCAAGAGCGCCACAGCAAAGATCCAAGTCGTCTTCATGTCGCTACTATCCCGCAGCGGATGAGGCTCCGCAACCCCCCACAGAAGAGCGAGCTTCCGGAAGGCGGGGCCACGTGAAGTTATGCCACTTCTATGAGACCGCGTGGAATCGCTCCATTTGTATTGACGGGCGCAGCAACTAAACCGAAAGCTCCCATAGCGTCCCTGAGGCGCACAACGCGCACAACAGTCAGACAACGGAGGTTTCGATGAGGAAAACAGTGCCCCTTCTCTTGGGCGTGGCCGGCGTGGCCGCTATGGCGTGCTCGGGAGCGGACGAATCTAGGGACGTGCGTGCGTTAGCCAGAACGCCAAGCCGGGCAGCGCAGGAGGAGGTGGCCGCTATGCTTCCCAAGCTGAACGTCGAGAAACATTTCCTCCGATCCTTCACGGCGGCAGACCAGGCGGAACCAAGGGTTCTCCCGGACGAACTGCCCGACCCAGCAGAGGATGCCCTGCTGAAAAGGATCGTGAAGCCTGCCCCGGCGCCCCCTGGCAAGGTCAGCATTATCCACACGGATCACGTCAACCACTTCGACGAGGAATGGCTCATTGACGAATCCGAGCTGGCCAACTTGGGTAAGGCTGCAGCGGAGCTTGGGATGAACGAGGCGTCGTCTGGTAGTGCGTCCACGTCTACGCTGGTCCCAGATACGAGGGCACAGGGGTGGGCTGGAGGTGTGGACAACAGGGCCTGGAAGCCCCTGGGCTCCGTGTATCCCTACAATCATCGAGAGCTGGGGAAGATGGGCAAGCTCTCCAACAACTGCACTGCCACCCTCCTGGGCCGACGGGTTGTCCTGACTGCTGCGCATTGCGTTGTGGGATCCGGTGGCGCAGTGCAAAAGGATTACACTCCAAGAAGGAACGGATCCAGCGCACCATACGGGACAGCAACCCACGTTCAATCGTTCTACCCGGCTGAGTACATCAACCTCGGATGTGTTGGCTACACTTGGCAGAATGGCCCGACCTGTCGCCCCTACGACTGGGTGGTGCAGATACTCGACGATAACCCTTGGACGACCAGCAACGGAACGCCTGGCTGGATGGGCTATTGGGTCCCTGGCACCTACATTCAGTCGCACTCGGTGCTTCGGAACGAGGGCTACCCAGTGTGCGGCTACAGTGACGCGCCTGGATTCTGCATAAACCAAAACGTTTATGGGATGAGTAGTGGCTGCAACGCGGGCTCTTTCCTTTCGAACGATTCAAACGGTCAGCCACAGGTCTTCAGTTTCAATTGTGACATCTCCCCGGGGCACAGCGGAGGTCCAGTCTGGTCGGATTACCCGGGAAGCAACGGTCCGTACCTAGTCGGGGTGGCGATCACGCAAGACTGCAGCACGTGCTCCTCCAGCGACACGTATCCAAACAAGGCCCGGTCTATGACATCGTCTCTCGCCTACTTAATCTCCGCAGCGAGGTCGGCGTTTCCATAGGAACCGTGCGAATCGACGGGAGGTAGCCGTCCTCCCCGTCCTTGATACTCGACAAAGACGCTCTCGACCCTGCGGAGGCACCATCACGGCCAAGTGGTGCCTAGGCACGTGGTTCTTGGGGGAGGCTCGAGTGGGGTTGGGGTGACGGTCGAGCAGGAGTAGGCTCGGGGGTCATGAGCTACGTCGTACACATCATCGAGTCCCCAAGCGAAGACGACTTCCTCGCCAGCAGGAGCGAGGGAAGGGTCCTGATGGAGGCACTCACTCATGCGGGGCTTCCCGTAGCGATGAGCACGGTGATCAGTCGCAACGCCCTGACCAAGGTGGTCGTGGGGATTGCTCTGAAGGCGAAGGCGCTGTCAATGGAGGGGAAGCCGATCACCCCCATCCTCCACCTGTCGATGCACGGCTCGGAGAACGAGATTGGACTTACGTCGGGGGAGCGTTTGACCTGGAAGCAGCTGGCGCCGCTGGTCGGCACCGTGCACAGCATGTCAGGTGGCATGTGGCTGGTGATGTCGACTTGCAAGGGCTTTAGCTCAAGCCGCATGGCCTACCACCAAGAGGCGCCCTTCTCGGTGATGATCGGTTCCTCAGAGGACATCAATTGGAACGACACCGTGGCTGTGTTCACGGCCTTCTACCATCACGTGATCCGCCATGAAGGATCGGCGCAGTCGGGGGTGTCGATCATGAACGCCATCTTGGGCACCACGGTCTTTGGTCAAACCACCGGCGCCGCTGCCCAAGATGCTTGGACGTGGTTGCGAAACCTCCAGGAGCAGGCGGTATCGGGTGAGCATCTCATCCAGCTGATGGAGCAAACGCTAGGGCCCCGCAACACCTGGCCCGTAGATCTCAGCATGCTCGACGGCCTCGATCTGGGAAACCTAGACCCCCGTCTGGTTTCCCTCTAGTCTAGTTTCCCATTTGGGTGGAGTTTCCTGTCCGGTTGTGTCCGGTAGCCGAGAGTAAACGTCGAGAGCGTTCCAGCAGAAAACGTGGGGTTTTGGCTTAGAGCCACCTTCCGGACTTGAACCGGAGACCTACGGTTTACGAAACCGTTGCTCTACCGACTGAGCTAAGGTGGCAGGGGCGCGGGAGCATACGTGCCTTGGGCAGTCAGTCAAGCGCTGTTGCGATGTCGAGCGTCCGTCCAGCCAGGGGACTGCGCGAATGCGCGGGATTTGAGCCGGATCCCCTCACCCCATCCCGAGATCGCAGCAGCTGGTCGGCGGCTCCGGGAGTTTGATCTACACGGGGAGGATCCCTCGCCGGGGGCGTGTGCGGTTCGTGTGCGCCCAAGTCTCAGGGACGTCCGCGGCGACGTTTCAGCGCCAGGCCCAGGAAGGCAAGCAAGCCGATTCCGAGCGGATACCTCGGGCGCGGCGCTGCGCGACAGCCACAGCCGCCGTCGTCGTCGCCGCCTCCACCCGCCTTGTTCGCCCCGCCCTGGGCGCCTCCGCTGGCGCCGTTGCCTGAGCTGCCGCTGTTGCCTGAGCTGGCGCCGTTGCCTGAGCTGCCGCTACCCGTGCCGCCATCGCCGGTTCCGGCGCTGCCTCCGTTGCTCCCGCTGCCTCCACCCCCCGAGCCCCCGGACCCTGGGTCGTCCTTGCTCTCGGCACCGAACGCCCCGAGGTCGGGAGCCGCGGAGTCGCCCCGCTGGCGAACGTGTCCTCGACCTGCGAACTCCGTCGCGACAAGATCATATCCTTGGGGCAACGGACCGCCCGCGTCGATCAGCTGCGAACCGGCGTCGGGGCGATAGTCCTGGTCGAGTCCTGGGTCCGCTCCCTCGATCAGGTTCTCCAGCCCCTCGAAGCGCGCAGAGTTGCTCCCGCCACGATACCCGCTCTGAATCCAGTTCGCGCCGAGGACCAGCGTCGCGCCGGCAGACTGATCGGGATCGAGTAGCTCGAGCGCCCCACCGGTCGACACGAAGACGTTGTTGTAGGCCTCCACCCGCGTGTCCGAGTTGATGAAGAAGATCGTCGCGCCGTCGCTGCGATCAGACACGGTAGTGTTGTGATAGAAGTACATCAGCCGCCTCGGCGGCATACCGTTGTCTTGACCGAAGTGGACGATCTGGCTCTGGCTGGTTTCTTCGTGCTTGAACAGCACGTTGCCATAGACGTGAACGGGGTCGTTCGTGTGGTCCCAGTCGCCGTCCTCGGCCTCCACCAGGTCCAGCACACGATTTCCGCCTTCGATCCAGTTGAAGCGCACGACGGTGCCCCTGGAGCGGTCCTTCAGGCCGTTGCCTCTCGCGCCGACTCGCGGAGCCAGGATCACGTTGTACTGGAAGACGATGCCGTCGGACTCCGTGTAGATGTTGTGCTCGTAGATGCTGTCGACGTTTCCGTTGTCGTGGATGAAGCAGCCTTCGACGATGATGTCCGATGCGTTGACCCAGCTGAAGACGCCGTTGCCGGAGTCGTGGATGTCCAAGTTGCGGAAGGTCAGGTGACTGCCGTCTGGAGCAAACACCCCCGAGGCGTTGTCGGGGAAGCCCGCGTCGGCGTTGGCGTTGCGGATCTCGAAGTTTTCGAACACCACGTACGCGGCACCTGGACCGGTATGGACCAAGCCCCGATTGTGGGCACCGGGGCCGGGGCTGGAGCTCTCGCCATCTATGATCGGTAGCTCTCCGCCCGGCCCCTCGACGCCGCGGATGGTGATCGGGCTCTGGGCCGTACCCGCGCGCTCGATGCCGAAGCTCTCCCGATAGGGTTCCGTGCGGTAATATACGACCACCTCGTCGCCAGCGTTCAGCGAGCCCAGCGGCGCGTCCGAGATGTTCTCATACGTCTTGCCGGGACCGACCTCGAAGGACGCCGCCTGCGCGGGGCTCGCGGCGAGCGTCAAGAGCACACCGGCCAAGCCAGCGGATGAGCGCCCCGGGACGCCTTGTTGCATTCTTCTCAAGTTGACCTCCTGGTAAAGGCGTGTGACGTCGCGCAGGCTCGACTTCCGAGCCGCCGGGGAGTCATTCGACGGCTTCACGAAAGCGACCGTTCTGGAAGTCCGAGATGAAGCCCCGGACCCGTTCGAAGGCGGCGTCGGTGCGAGAGGTGATCTCGCTGATTTGCTTCAGCCCCGGTACGTGTCCGCGGAATCGTTCGAGCTGCACCGAGCCCATTGCCCACTCGGCAAAGGCTCGTGACTCGATGCGGCTACGGCGCAGCATTCGCACGTCGTGGTGGCGCTTGTCCGTGCGGATGCGGTTGAACGTCGTGTCGATGGCGTCCTCGCTGCCCTCGAGGATCTGCATGAACGAAGTGCCATCGCTGAGCAGCAAGCCGGTGATGCCTTTGCGCGTGTTGTTGCGACGCGCGGCCTCCAGGATCTTGAACAGCTCTCCCGGCAGCAGATTCGCGTCAGCCTGGCTGACGTAGATGATCTCGTACAGCTCGCCCACGTGGAGCAAGCGTAGTCTTCGTGGTCGGGCTCGCAAGACACTCCAGGGGTGACGCTCACGAGTCTTGCGCTGGCGGCGGGGGTACTCCGGGAGATGGAGTCTCCCGGCTCGGGGGCCTTCTTCGGCTCACTGCTTGACGGCGCCGCTGCGAATCGCGGCGAAGTTTGCGTCGAAAGCCGCATAGACGTCCGGATCATCCAGCTTGAGCAGGGTCTCGTCATTCCCCCGAAGTGCGGGGCCGGTGTAGTTGTGGGAGCCGGTCCAGACGAGTCCCGCATCGGGCGTGTCGGTGTACTTTCCGTGGACGATCAGGATCTTGGAGTGCAGGCCCTCGCCGGCGGCTCCAGTTGGAAACACGTACAGGTCGACGCCGCCGTTCTTCAGCGTGGTCGCGACGGGATTGCTCAGGCTCTCACCGTCGAGCACCACCTGCACCTCGCAGCCGTTTTGCCGCTTGCTCACGAGCTTGTCCGCAATCTCCGAGCGCGCACTGGTGAAGAACGCCATTGCCACCCGTACGCTCGTTCCTGCCTCACACGTCACGTTGTCGAGCACGCCGAGGATGGTGTCCCCGCTGGCGCGCGGGTAGAAGTAAGCCTTGGTCCCGGTGTCGCCGCTGTACGAGCGGTAGTAGTCGAGGTCTCGTTGCTGCGCTTGGAGGTCCGTCCAGTAGGCGAGGTAGGCGTCGTAGAGCGCCTTGTCGTTGCGGATCACGACCAGGTTGTTGTGCTTGTGGAGCTGGGTCGTGGTGAGGTTCGCCGACGACTGAGCCACCACGTTCTTGGAGCCATCCGCGAGCTCACTGAAGAGGAAGAACTTGTTGTGGTTGATGCCCGTGTCGCTGCCGATGCAAGCTCCTTGCCCCGCGGATTCGTTGCACACCGTCACGTGGCCGCTGGGTAGCTCGCTCTTCAGCGTTGCGGTTCCGACCCAGTCCTGACCCTGGTCGTTCTTGTTCGTGGGATCGAGCACAACGCGAACGTCGACCCCCGCCTTCTGGGCGTCGACGAAGCGGTAGGCGATGCCCTGGCGGCTCCAGTGGTAGAGCGAGATGCGGATCGTCGACCCCGGCACAGCGCCCTTCGCGAGCTCACCCAGCTTGGTCTCGATGCTCGTGTCCGCTGCGCCGCCGGGTCGAGGCACGCTGAACACGACCTCCTTCTGAGGCGGGGGCGTCGAAGCGTCCACGCCAGCGTCGCTCGCACCGCCAGCACCAGCACCCGAGCTCCCGGCATCACCCGCGGTGCCGCTTCCGCCCGTGGAACCAGCGGCGCCGCCCAGTGCACCGGCGGACCCACCCTCACCCCCGAGCCCAGAACTCCCGCCGCTACCGGCGCCGCTGCCTGCGCTCCCGCCTGCCGCCGCGCTGCCTCCAGCGCCCAGATTGTCTGTCGGCGACGAGCGATCGCTCCCGCAAGCCGCTCCCCCCAGGGCCAGGGAGAGCGCGGTGAGTGTTGCCAGCAGGTGTGTCCTGAATGAGCGCATGCTGTTCTAACCTCGTGGAAATCGGCGTGGCGAAGCGCCCATTCTGCCCCTCGCTCCCCAACACACAAGCGCGAATCGCGCCCGCGGGCTTCCGAACCCGAGTTGGGTGAGTCGTCAGCGGCCGTTGCCCAGGCGCCTGGGCGACTCGTCGCGGCCTCGCGCAATCAGCGCTGCCATGCCTGGGGCTCGGTTCGGGGCGCTGAGTTGGGCTCGGTGGGATCGTCACGCTTCGATGAGCTCTGCAGGGTGGCCCAGACTGTTACCCGGAGGAAAGGAGGTCGGTGCGGTGTGGAGGGCCTGACCTTCTCGGGTCGCTACCGCGCGGATTGGTCCAATCGCGAACCGTGTACACCAGGATGCCTCGCTGAGGCGAAGCGCCGCGAGCCGAGCGCGTCCAAGCTGCTGCAACCTAGCGAAATCCCTGGGCGCTGAGACGGGCACGTTTGCTGCGATGCTCTCCGTATGAAGAAGCCAACGCCATCCAAGCCCGACATCCGCGACTGGATCGCCATCCTCGAGGACATTCGGGTTCAACAAGACAAGGCGCCCATCGCTCGAGAGCTGGAGCGCTGCTCGTTCGTGGATGCCCGGGAGATCTCGGGTGTCCGCTGGTTGAAGCTCGAGCTCCCCCAGGAACTCTACGGTCGAAAGCAGCTCGAAGCAGCGCTACGTGAGGCGGGTGCCCGGCTGTTCGGTGGGTTCGACGTGGAGTTCGTCGGGCCGGATCAGCCGCAGCAACGCGACCCGGCGCACTCCTGACGCGGAGCGACGCAGTCGAGCCCAGGCCAGCTTCTCCATACCCAGGCTGGATGAACCCTCGGGCGCATGAAGTGCACGGTGGAAGCCGCGAGGCGCGAAGTTTGTCTGAATCGAGGAAGGGCACCCGCGAAGCGGAGCGTTCGTGCGGGGCGCTTTCCGTTCAACCCCGCTTTGTTTGCCGCGGTTTTGCCCCAGATCCGGCGAGCTTGCGCCGGGCTCGCCGCTGGGTGTGGGCATGACTGGGAGCTGGCACGTGTTGTGTAACTACGCCCCCACAAGGAGACAGCCATGACGACCAAGCCTCAGGTGCTCGTAGCGGGCATCGATTTCTCGATTCAAGGATCCAAGGCGCTGAGCGGCGCCCTCGAGCTTGCCACGCAGCGTGAGACCAGCGCTCTCCACGTCGTGCACGTGGCAGCGCCCTATGAAGACGGCGTGCGCCTCGAAGTTCCTCCGGGAACCGAGAACGCGGAGCGCGTGGACGGTCGCCTCATCCCGGCGCAAGAGGCTGCCAACTTCACCCAGGACTGGGTGGACGACTGGCTGCGGGCCTACGCTCACCAGCACGGGGACAAGTTGCCGTGTCCCGTCAAGATCCACCTGGCCGTGGGAGATCCCGCGGAGGAGATCCGGCGCGTCGCCATCGACACCGCCGCGGACGTGATCTGCGTGGCCAGCCACGGCCGCAAGGGGCTGCGTCGCGTGCTGCTGGGCTCCGTCGCGGAGTCCATCGTGCGAGATGCCCCGTGCAACGTGATCGTGGTGCGCGACAAGGAAGTGCCCGACATCGAGCCGGCCTACACCCCCGAAGAGCAGAAGCTATTCGACGCTGCTCACGAGCAGCACCTGGGTGGGCGTCACACGTATCACTATTACGATCGCAACGTCATGGCTTCGCACACCAAGCCGGGCGACATCGTGGGCTCCACCTGAGCCGCTCGGGGGGAGGCTCGGGCGCGCTCGTGGGGTTGCCGGGCTGCGCCACCGCCCTATGTTGACGAGGTTCGTAACCCCTCGACGATGAACCCCCGAACCTTCCATCCCCTGCAACGACGTCCCCGAGCTCGGGCCAGGCAGCCTGGGCTCCTCGGGCGTCGCTTGTTTTACCGTGCGCAAACCTGGGGGCTGTTGGCGCTGATCGCGCTGGTCAGCGGAGTCTCGGGCTACCTGGTGCTCGGCAGCTGGGGGGCGGTCGCCTTGCTCTTGCTGGTCGCCGGGAGCTTCGGTGCGCTGCAGGTCGCGCCCGGGGACCTCGTGCTCAAGCTCCAGGGGGGGCGCGAGCTGCGCTACTACGAGCACCCCGTGCTGTTCCGCGAGGTCTGGGAGCTGAGCCAGCGCGCGCGCTTGCCTCACGCGCCCCGAGTCTTCTTGATGTCGGGCCCGGGCGTGCAAGCGATGAGCACTGGATCGTTGCGTCGGCCAGCCCTCGGGGTGACGCGCAGTCTGCTCTGGCACATGGATGAGCGGGAGCTGCGCGCGATCCTGGCCCATGAGATCTCCCACATCCGCCACGGTGACATGGCGACGCTTGGTCTGGTCCAGGCGCTGCGCCGCGTGACTCGCCTGGCAGCCCTGATCGGCTTCCTGGCCGTGCTGGCGAACTTCATGGCCGCGCTGCTGGGAATGCAGCTGGTGCCGGCCTGGATCGTTTGGGGGCTATTGATCGCGCCCGCGCTGGTGACGCTGCTGACCTTCGCGCTGTCTCGGGTGCGTGAGTACGAGGCGGATCTCGGCGCCGCCGAGCTCTCGGGGGATCCTGCTGCACTGGCATCGGCGCTGCTCAGGCTCGAGGCGCTCAGCGTACGCTTTGCGCCCGCTTGGCTCAGGCTGGAGTTGCCCCCCTGGTTGCGCACTCACCCCGACACTCGAGAGCGTGTGCGTCTCCTCGCGGAGCTGGATCGCGCCCAGAACACCAGACCGAGAAGTAGCTCGAGCAGCGGCCTCCCTTGGGTTTGGGGGTGAGGGGCGAACGCGCAGCCGCCGTTGTCTGCGTTGCTCACGGGATCGCCGTTGCTGGTCCCCGACGTGCTCGAGGTTCCGCCGCTGCCTGCGACTCCTCCGTTGCCTGCGACTCCTGCGTTGCCCGCTGCACCGCCAGCGCCCGAGGCGCCGCTCGCGCCGAGCTCGGGACAGCTGGCTTCATCGCCCGGCGCGCAAGCCGTCTTCACCTCGGCGACGTAGTCTTCGGCCAGGTGCTCGCCGTTGAGCGTCGTGGCTGCGGGTGTGACCTTGACCCGATAGACCACCTTCGGCTGCAGGTCGGCGTCGGGCTCGAGCTGGATGGTATGAGCCCAAGCGTCGCCGCGCAGCCTGAGCGTGTAGGGGATGGAGTTTCCGTCGGGATCGAGTAGCTGGACGCTGTCGCTGTCCAGGCTGCTCCCTTCCAGACCATGGCCGGTGAAGAGGGTGATCCAGCCGTCGATGGAGGTGTGATCGAGGGCGAGGTAGCGCTCCGACGCTGCGCCGCTGGGCGCTGGGTCGATGCCGGCGACCAGGCTCGAGTCGACGCTGACGTTGGAGTCGAGCCGACGCCAGATCTGCTCCCAGTAGTTCGCGATCACTCGCGCGTTGTAGGGGTAGGAGCCAGGGACACTGGGATCCAAGTAGGCCTTGGACGCCCACGGGTACTGTTCACGGAAGCGTTGGTGTCCAGGCGCCAGCACGTTCTTGACCAGCGAGTGCGCCGACTTCGCCTTGCTCATGCCGTCCAGGATCACCTGCGGCGCGACCTGATGATTGGTGAAGTTGGCGAAGACTTCGCTCAGCGCCTCCGCGTCGAGCACGACCGGGGGATCGTAGTCGATGGTGCGATCGTTGACGAGCCAGACGTCGGTACCGGTGTCGAGTTCCTTGGGGTCGCCGTCGACGAGCACCGACTTGTCGTAGAGCAAGATGTCGAAGCTCTCGTCAGCCATGCCGTGCGACGCGGCGCCGAGTAACACCGCGACATGCGCCGCCGCGGGGCCCTGATCGTAGGGTGGGGAGTAGCTTTGCTGGATCCAGGTGAGATACCCTTGCACGAAGCCCGACCAGTGGGCGATCTCTCCGTAGCCATCTCCCGCCGCGTAGCCCGAGTCCGGCAAGAACGAACCGTTCAGGTACTCGTCGGGGTGATCCAGCAGGAGCTGCTTCAGCTCGGGTGTTTGCACATGGGAAATCGCAAGCTCGCTCGTGTACATGTGACCGAGCATGCCGTTGGCGAGGGCTGGTCGTGGCAGGCAGAGACCGACGAGCAACGCGGAGCTGGCGACGAGTCGACGCATCTAGCGAGCTTAACCTGACTCACTCGCATACCGCAGGTCTCGGCGTTCGGCCTCGAAACTCGCGAGCTTGCGGTAGATGGTCGCGCGGCCGATGCCTAGCAGCCTGGCAGCGCGGGACATGCAGCCGTCAGTGACCTCGAGCGCGCGCTGGATTGCTCGCCGTTCGAGTTCTCGTAGGTTGAGCACCTCGGGTTCCCCTCGAGGCACGAGGTCGCTCCGCGTGGGGGCGACGGGTTCGGGGGTGAGCAGCTCCTGAAGCGACTGGGGCAGATCCACTGGTTCGATCCGGTCGCCCTGAACGGACAGAGCGGCGCGCTGGATCAGGCTCCGCAGCTCTCGCACGTTGCCGGGCCAGGCGTAGCGGGACAGGGCGTCCAGCGTGGCCTGGCTGATCCGCGGTGGACGGCGTCCCGACTCACGATGCAGCTCGTCGATGAAGCGACCAATCAGTGACGGGATGTCCTCGATGCGTTCGCGCAGGGGCGGGACCTCGATCTCGCTGGCGGTCAAGGCCGCTAGTAAATCCTTGCGGAATTTAGAGGGGCTGGCGATCGCAGGTCTGCGGTCGACGCAGACGATGCGCGGTGCAGATGGGTCTCCGCGGTCGGCGATCAGACGCTCCATCAGGGCGTCCTGTGCGTCGGGAGCGAGCTCGCTCAGGTCTTCCAGCACCAGGCTGCCGCCCGTGGCTGCGGCATAGCAGGACGGGCGGTCCGTGAAACCGGCCTCGAAGAGCTCAGCGCGGTGGAGCGAGCGGGGCTTGATGGAGCAGTTGAAGACGACCAGCGGCCCTTCGCGACGAGTGCTGCCCTGATGAAGCGCTCGCGCGACCAGCTTCTTTCCACTGCCCGCCTCTCCGAACACGCTTACGGGCGTCGGCGCCGCTGCAGCGACGTGGATCTGTTGCCCCAGCCGCTGCATCACGCTGCTTTCACCGACCAGCGGATCGGCGCGAAGCGCTCGGTTGAGTTCGTGCTCGAGCTGTTCGAGGCGGTTTCGGGTGAGGCTACAGTCGGCGGCTCGCGTCACCGAATGTAGCAGCTGATCAGGCAGGACCGGCTTGACGAGGTAGCTGTGCGCGTCCCGACGAAACAGCTCGGGATGACTGCTGAGGCGCTGGTCGAGGAGCCCGAGGGAACTGGTCACGGGGAAGGCCGCGCGGAAGGTGTCCAGCAGCTCGCCCGGATCGGTCGAGGTGGAGTCCAGGCTCAGCAAGATCACAGCAGGCGCGCTGGGCGCCGCCGCATCCAGCGCGCTCTGGCTCGTGACGTACTCGACCACCTCCCAGGCGGACGACTCCAGGAGCCGGCGAAGGTCGGGATCGACGCATCCATCGTCGCGAACGAGCCAGACCAAACGAGACTTCACGGGTGCTACGCGGCGCATGAGCCGCTTGATTGCAGAACTCGCGCCAAGCCAGGATCTCACAGAAGCAAGCGCAAAACCTCGGCTAGTCGCCTGGCGTCGCGGTCCGAGGAGTGTCGTTTCGAGACGACGGTGCCGAGCGGAGCCTGCGGTCAGGCGACTGCAGCGCTGCTCAGCGCGCGACATCGTTGTCGCGCCAGGGCCCAGGCGTCGTCGACGATCACACCCCAGTCGGCGGAGGAGTGCGAAGCCGCCTTTGCAGCTTCCGGGAGCGCCTTGCGCGGCGGGAGCTCGCCGTTCGATTCCGTGAGGCACCACCTGACGGTATCCAGAGCCAGGCGCGCGTGGCTGCGTTCGTCCTCCGCGATGCTGGCGATCAAGCACGCCAGGTCGGGGCAAGCGCAGCGCTCCACCGCACCGTGCAGCGCCATGGCCGCGGCGGCTTCGGGCTCGAAGGCCTCGTCCACGGTTCGCTCGGCGAGCGCTTCGAGCGCCTCTCGGCGAGACGCCGATCCCACGCCGCTCGAGCCGGGCAGGCCCATGGGGCCAAAGCCGAGCGTGGGCTGCCCCCAGGCTCGTAGCACCGCCAGACACAGCTCGGCGTGGCGCAGCTCGTCGCGCGCCGCGGCGGCGTAGCGCGAGACGAGCGCGCGCGGTGCGCCCAGCTCGAGCAACTCCAGGCGCGCGCGAGCGAAGGCGGCGACGCTCGCGTGCTCGAGCTGCGCCTGTCGTCGCCAGTGGTCGAAGACGACGCCGGCCAGGGCTGGGGGCGGTTGGAGCAGCTGCAGCCGGGGCAGGCCCTGCGCCGAACCCTCGGCGAGCAACGGCGCTACCAGCGCCACGTCGGTCTCCCGGCGCTCGACCAGGGGACGGCCCCCAGGGGTCTTCTCTCGCCACCTGTAGCAGCACAGCGGCGCGTGATTGATCGCGCTGCGCCGCATCTTGGTCAGGATGTCGTCGTAGAAGCCGTAGGTGCTGCGCGGCATCTCGATGTACTCGGGGCTGAGCTCCTTTTCCTTGGGGATCCGCGCACCATCGAGGAACTTGGCGCAGCCATCGACCTCCGGCGAGCCGAGGATCACCAGACCCTTGGCGAGCTCGGGCTTTGCGCACCACTGGCCCTCGGGGGGATGGATGCGCTCACCGTCGCTGCCCGTGGGGACCGCGGTGATCGTCGCCGTTGGAGCGGGCGCCTGACTGTTCTCCGTGTCGCAGCCCAGGGCCGCCAGCGCCGAGGCGCTGAGCCCCAGACCTGCCACCAACCAGCGAAGGTCGCGTTGCATGGCAGGCAGCATACTCCCGTCGGCCGGTCCGTCCATGGGCGTCACGGGTTCGTTGCGCCGTGGTGAGCGCTGATTGCTCAGGGCAGTCAGCTGCGGCCGAACAGACCCCGCGCCAGTGTCGGGCGCTTGGTCATGCCGAGCACCGCGGCGACGCGGATGCTCGGCTCGAGGGCGTGGGGGTTGGTGTAGACGCCACCGTGGACCTGGATCTCGCCGAGACGACGCGCACGCTCGGGCGGTGCTGTCCCGCTCGCCAGGCAGCGTTGGTTCGCGACGGCGTTCGGGTTCAGCAGGTCATGCAGCATGAGCAACGTCGAGAGGGCTCGGGTTGTTTCTGGGCGGAAAATCTCGATGCCGAAGGCGGGCGCGCCTTCGAAGGCCGCCTCGAACAGCGGATGAGCCAGGGAGCGGGTGCGGGTGATCCCGGCGACGTTGGCGCTCACGGTGAGCGGGCGCCGCTCGCCCTCGAAGCTCGAGCCGTCGAGGGCATACACCTCGGCAGCCAGCAGCTTCGCCACGTACTGGGCCGCCTGGTAGCTCACGCCCTGGATCGACACCACGGCCTTGGCGGTGCGAACGTCCTGGTGGCGCTCGTGGCCGTGGCTCAGCATACCGCTCCGCCGGAGCGCGCTCTGCCACAGCGGAGGCTGCGCGCGGCGACGCTCGGTCAGATCGACGCAGCCGTCCCGCACCTGGCTCGGCGTGGTTGGAGAGATCCACAGGGAAATAGACCGCAGGGAGCCCTCGGGCAGGCTGCGTGCGATGCCGTTCATGGTGGAGGCGAGGCGCCACTCCTGACTCTCGCCAGCCGCGTACGCGTACAGGCCGAGGTGCAGCGGTTCGCCGTCTGCGAACTCCAGCAGCGTCTGCTTGCAGCGCAGCGGGTCGAGCAGCAGATCGCTGCCGCCCGAGACGTACGAGAGCTCTCCGCCCGGCAGCTGCTCGGGGCTTGGAGACTGCAGATCCAACCACAGGACCTCGGCGCCCGCTTCCAGAAGGAAGCGGGTCGGCGCCAGCTCCGCTGCGGCGCCGAGCAGCGCGAAGCGCTGCCCGCCAAGCTCGATGCGCCCGGCGTTGGCGAGGGCGTAGTCGCCGATCCACGCCAGCGCGTCGCCCGCAGCCTGGGTCATCAGGCCGCGCTCCACGAGCAGACTTGCCAGCTCACCCAGCTCTGCGGCGCCGTAGTTGCGGCCTGCGAACGGCACCTGAGGCGCGAGGCCCTTGGAGCTTCTCCCCCGCAACCGCTCGAGGCTGAAGGCATGCCCATCGCCCCCGAGGTAGTCACCGAAGGACCGAGACTCGCTCGCGTCGCGCGGGCGGTACACCAGGCCGGCCTGGGTGCCCTGAACGACGCATCGCGCGATCTCGGTGCGGCGTGGCGAGGCGCAGCGTACGGCTTCGAAGCGTGCCAGCTCGTCGCCGAAGCGCGCGCGGAAGCGCGCCGGATCGGGGCTGAGCCGCGCAGCAGAGAGCTCATGAGGGAACGCGCGCACTGCTTCCGTGAGGATATGATGTAGGAAGCCGGATCCGCTGCTGCCTTCGGGGAGGTTGACACCGGGGGCGACGGGCTTGGTCTTGGAGGCTGTTCCCATGTCGGCTGGGGTAACAGAAACGCGGCGCCCAGGGTAGCGACCTCGAGAGTGACTGCTGCTGCGATCTGCGTAGCGTCGCTCTACAGAGCTGGTTCCGAAGGAGGTTCTACGGGCTTTCTGCAGTGTGTAGCCAGCGTGCCTCACCCCCAAAAGCCCTGGGGAAATGTGTCGGACGCCGTGCGAATGCGCTTGCCGAGCTGCTGGTTCAACCAGAATCAACCGAACAACGTATCGACGACTTCGCGCAGCAAGCTCTGAGACTCATCGGCGTCGAGCTCGAGGGCGCTGGCCAGGGAGTCGATGGCGGCGGCTTCGGCGTGAGCGACGTGATCGTCCACGAACGCCACACCGGCGGCGAGCCGGAAGGCGAAGGTGCGCCCGTCGGGGGTCTGGATGCGACGCGCGGCATCGTGCATGCGCGCGCTCCAGCCTTCTTGCTCCAGGGATTCGTTGAGCTGGTTCAGCTTGCTGCCCAGCTCGAGCCCGTCGACTGCGTGCATGTCGGCGACGGCCTGGATGGAGCCAGCCAGCTGCTCCAGCTCTTCATCGGAGATCTCGCCGTCGACCGCGGCCATCAAGAACATCAGCTCGAGCGTGGCTTCGAACTCGTTGGCCAAGGTCTGCTCATCGCTCGACAGCTCCGCCGCGGGCTGCAGGCTCTTGGCGTGAGCCTGGGCGGCTTCACGGGCACTGACACCAGAGGCGAGCTTCTTCAGACGAATGTCGAGATCCATGGCGCGAGAGCATAGCGGTCGCGCCGATCCTTGGCGACGGTCGGCGAACAGGCTGCGGATGGCCGCTCGAGTCAGGGAGCGCTGACCGGACTTTCCCTGGAAAAAGCGCCGGCTCGGCCAGGTCTGACGGGGCGCGTTGTCGCAGCGGAGCGCGCACGGATTGCCGAACCGACGGCCCGGGGCTACCTCTGGCTTCGTGTCCAGCGCCAACCCTGCCTCCGCAAGCGTCCAGCAAGAGCCGCCCGCGACCAAGTGGGTCGTCGCCGGGCTGACCGTCTTCGTCTGCGTCGCCGTGGTCGTCGTGCTGTATGCGTTCCCGGGGCGCACCTCGCCGGGACACCCTGGGATCCTGCCGACGATCAACGCGTTGCTCAACGGGAGCGCGGCGGTGTTCCTGGGGCTGGGGTTCTACTTCATCAAGCAGAAGAACCGCCTCGCCCACAAGCGCAGCATGCTGACGGCGTTCGTGCTCTCGAGCGTGTTTCTGGTCACCTACCTCCTGCACCACGCGCAGGTGGGGAGCGTTCCCTTTCAGGGTACGGGTGCCGTGCGGATGATCTACTTCGCCTTCCTGATCCCCCACGTGTTGCTGGCGACGGTGGTGGTGCCCCTGGCGCTGTTCACGATCTACCGCGGCTGGACCAATCGCATCGAGAAGCATCGCAAGGTCGCGCGCTGGGCGTTCCCGATCTGGATGTACGTGTCGGTGAGCGGCGTGATCGTGTACTTCATGCTCTACCACCTGTGAGCTGAGCGCCGGCGAGCTGAACCTAGGAGCTGGCTGCGTGGACGCGGCGCACGGCGTCGGCGATGGGGCCGGGCACCTCTTCCTGGAGGAAATGCCCCGCGTCGGTCCAGGTGAAGCGCGCCTTGGGTAGCTGTCGCTCGAGGTGGCGACCGACGGAGCCGAGCACCGGATCGCGCTTACCCCAGACGACGTCGATCGGGCCCTCGAAGCCCAGCACCAGCTCCTGGCAGTGGCCCAGGGGCTCGACCGACGGATGGTCCAGGCCGTCGGGGACCATGCGCGCCAGCGCCAGGGGCGCGACGCGATCCGCGTGTTTCCGTAGGGGATAGCGATACGCGCGCTTGATCTCTCCGGAGATGCTCTTCCGGTCGCCCTGCACCTGATGCATCCCGATCTCCGGGAAGCCCAGCCGGCCGAACACGAAGTCGCTGACCAGCGGCAACCGCGCGAAGCGGTGGAACGTGGTCGGCTTGAACTCCGGGCGGGGCGGGCCGATCACGGTGTTCAAGATCACGAGCCCGGTCATGCGCCGTGGTCGGTCGGCGAGGGCGCGCAGGCCGATCGGGCCGCCCCAGTCCTGCCCGACGAAGATCAGATCCTCGAGCTCGAGCTGATCGATCAGCGAGCCGAGCCACGAGGCGTGATGATCCAGCTGGTGGGCGAGGGCATCGACGGGCTTGTCCGAGAAGCCGAGTCCGATCAGGTCCGGCATGATCAGCCGCAGCGGCTCCCCCGCGAGCTCTGACGCGACCTTGCGATACAGGTAGCCCCAGGTCGGGTTGCCGTGGAGCAACAGGACCGGCCGCCCGCGGCCCTGCTCCATGACGTGCATCCGGTAGCCGCCCACCTGGACGCGGTAGCGCTTGAACGGGACTTGAGGCTCGAGCCAGGTCGGCAGCGTCGGAGGCGGAAGCTCGTTCACGGCGTCACTCTACTGGATCCGCAGCCCTCCAGGGCGGATGGTTTGGGGGTGAGGGGTGATGTGTTAGGACCTGCGGCGTGACGTCTTCCAGCGGGGTGCAAGCGGATGAGGCCGTCGCCGCGAGGCGGGTCGCGGTGACTGGCGCCTCGGGGTTCGTGGGCTCGCACATCGCGCTCGAGCTGGTGCGCGCGGGCGCGGAGGCGATCGGGGTGGTGCGCAGCCCGCACAAGGCCGGCTGGCTCGAGAGCCGGGGCGTGGCGCTTCGCCGCGCGGATCTAGCCGAGATCGAGGCCATGGCCGAGGCCTTCGAGGGTTGCGACGTGGTGGTCGCCAACGCTGCGCTCGGTTCGAACCAGGGCACTCTCGACGAGCTGGTGCGCGCGAACACCAGCGGCGTGAAGAATACGCTGGCCGCCGCTGCGAACGCGGGGATTCGGCGCGTGATCTACATCTCGAGCGTCGCCGTCTACCAGAACCGCCCGCTGCGCTGGCAGACGGAGGAGTCGCCGCGCTTCGACACTGACGCTGTTGCCGCGGGGAGACGGCAGCGGTCGGTGAGCGATCTGACGACGGACTGGCGCTACGCGCACAGCAAGGCGCTGGCGGAGGATCTGGCCTGGAGCGAGTCCGAGCGCCTGGGGCTCCAGCTGACTAGCCTGCGCCCGGGGCCGGTCTACGGCTCTCGCGACCCGAAGCTGATGCCGCGCCTGCTCAGGCGTCTGAAATTGCCAGTCTTGCCGCTCCCGCGCGTGGGGATGCCGCTGGTGCACGCGGCCGACGTGGCGCTGGCCGTGATCGGCGCGCTGAAGAACCCGCGAAGCATCGGCGAAGCGTACAACCTGAGCGGCCCGCCGACGCCACTGCCCGAGGTGTTTCGAGAGCTCGTACGCCAGGGCGCGGCGCCTGGTCGCCGGCCGGTCATCTTGAGCTTCCCGCTACCGATCTGGGTTGGCTTCGACACCAGCAAGGCCGAACGCGACTTGGGGTTTCGAGCTCGCAGCCTGCGAGAGGGCTTCGCGGAGGCCTTGAACGAGCCAGCCTAGATCCGCGCGGATCAGCACGCAGGCTGCTGGAGAAGGCAGTCTTGCAGACTGAACGACTGCGTTGGTAACGCGCGTGGCTGGCGCTACTTTGCGACGCAGCTCGAAAAGTCGCGGACCTGCTTGGAGCCGAGGCCCTTCGAGATGGTGATGGTCCCGGTGCAGTGCGCATCGTCCTTGTCGGCCGTGTACTTGAAGCCGTCGCCCGCCTTGGTCACGGTGATGTTGGTGTAGCCCTTCGCCTCGAGCTCTTGCCTGGCGTCAGCTTCCGAGACACATCCGGCGACGCTCAACGAGACGACGGCGATGACAGCGAACATTCCTCGAGACACGGTGTTCCCCTCCCATCCCAGGGACCTGGGTTGAACTCACACCCCAGCCTCCTTGCCGCGCGATGTCAAGGTCGGCGCGGTCAGTAGTCCGCGCAGCAGTCGTCGGGGCGATGGTCATCGCACTCGAGCTGCTCCGGCACGCTCCAGTTGCGCTTGAAGCAGCTTGGCTGGCAGCTCTTGACGGTGGCTTCGAAGCGCGTTGACTGCTGCATGCTGAAGCCGTCTTCGCAGCCCATCTCGTCGCGCGCCATGGGGGCGCGGCCCTGGCAAGCGTCGGCGGAGACGCAGGCCAGGCAGGTGCAGCCGACGCGGGCCAGGGACGCGCCGGGCTTGAAATAGGTCGGCGGTGTGTAGGTCGGCTGTTCGCCGCCGCCCGATGCGCAGCCACCAAGGGCGGTGCCGCTCACCCCCAAACCCAGCAAGCAGAGCGCGTAGAACGAACGAAACAGGGTTTGACGCGGTGAGTCCATGGTGCGGCGCGGAGAGGTTAGCAGCTCCGACCCGACTACCGCGCTCGGCCTTGGGTGATGGGGTCAAGCCGTCCACGGCGGGGTGTCATGGCGTCGACGCTGGGCTCGGGTCTCGGGTGAGCAGCCGCGACTTCCGACTACGTCGAGCTGGCCCCGATGTTGCACAAGCCAGAGTGTCCGCTCGGATGAGCCGAGCCTGCCAGTCAGAAAGAGCCGAGCCCATGGCCATCGAGGAGATTCTCTATTCATACACGCCGGAGGCGAGCGCCCCGGACGATGACACTCAGGAGCTGGACCAGGGGTGGTTCTATGACGAACCGACGCCCAGCCAGGCTCCGCCGAGCGCGTTTCCAAGCTTTCGGCTGCATGACTCCGGCGATAGCCTGACCCTGTCGGCGGACGTGCCCGGTCTGGCCCAGGACGACATCAGCGTGCAGGTGAGCCGCGACTTGATCCACGTCAGTGGCAAGCGCAAGGAGCGTGTTCCGCACGGCTTCGAGCTGCTGCAGCGAGAGCGTCCCGAGCTCGACTTCGACCGCAAGATCAAGCTCTACACCCGAGTCGACCCCGCGCGTGGTGCGGCGCACTTGGAGGCCGGTGTGTTGACCATCACCCTGCGCAAGGCCGCGGAGAGCGGCGCTCAGCGCATTCCAATCCGGAAGGTATGAGCATCATGGATCAACCCGCACTCAGCGGGATCTTCGGCCTCCGAGATCCCGAAGGCTCCTCTCTTGGCGCACCTCCCGGCAGCGTCAGCCCTCGCGTGGACCGCTACGAGAGCGACCGAGCGCTGCTGTTCTTTGCCGACTTGCCTGGTCTGGAGGAGGAACAGCTGAGCCTCGAGGTCGAAGGCGACGTGATGGTCCTGAGCGGCGAGCGTCCCGCCCAGGCGCTGCCCAATCACGTCGGGCAGCGCGTCCCTGCGCTGCGCTACTACCGACGCTTTGGCATTCCCCGAGGCATCGATCTCGGCGAAGTCGACGCGCGACTGTCCAACGGGGTGCTGCGCATCAAGGTGCCGAAGCTCGCGCTGCCCGCGACGGCCATCGCCGTGACCGGCAAGCGTGAGGAACCAGAAGTCGAACACCAGGGCATCGACTGGGAGCGACTCAGCGTGCCCCCAAGCGAGCCGCCGAGCGCGGAACCCCGACTGAATCTCGGGCCGTTTCTCGCGGCTCCGCGCAGCCTGCGCAGCAAGCCGCCGCCAAAGCCGCCGTCGAGTCGCCGCAAGCTGCGCGCGGCAGCTGTCGTCACCGAACACCGCGCGGTGAAGCCGGAAGAGCTTGACGAAATCGAGGAGCTCAGCTCACCCGACTGGGTGCTCGAGTAGCTCTTGCGACGACGGGGGCGACCACGGAGCACAGTGTGGGTCCATGGGGAAACGATTCGGGCTCGCACTTCACACTGTCCATTGGAGATTTTTCCGTACATAATTTGGCCCGCCGTGGGAACTCGCATAAGGGGGATGGTCGATGCAGTTTTTCACCGAAGCTCCTGGGATGGTGCTGACCCTGTTGGTGTTCGAGCTGCTGCTCGTGATTGGGCTGATCAGCCGGCGCAGGCGGGCCAGTTCGCGCACGTCGGTGCTGCCGCGGGCGTATCTGGCGTCTCGCGGAGGGCGTGAGCCGCTGACCTTCCACGAACGCCTCGGCCTGTAGGGAGGGTCCGGTCGCTAGCGCTTGATCCGTGGCTCCGTTTGGCGCTCTGATGCCCGCGATGCGTGCGGTGGTTCAGAGAGTGATGGGGAGCTTCGTCGACGTGCTCGAGGGGCAGGTCCCGGAGCGCGCGGGGACGATCGAGCGTGGCTACACGGTGCTCGTGGGCGTTGCCCAGGGCGACTCCGAGGCGGACGCCGATTGGCTGGCGGACAAGGTCCTCGGCCTGCGCTTGTTCGAGGACGCCGAGGGCAAGATGAACCTGGCGCTCAGCGACGTCGGCGGTTCGCTGCTCGCCATCAGCCAGTTCACGCTGCTCGGAGACGCGCGCAAGGGGCGCCGTCCGAGCTTCACGCAAGCCATGGAGCCAGCGCGCGCCGAGGTGCTGTTCGAGCGCTTCTGTCAGCGGGCACGCAGCCAGGGATGTCACGTCGAGACGGGGCGTTTCCGCACCCACATGCGTGTCCACATCGAGAATGATGGGCCGGTGACCTTGCTCCTCGATAGCAAGCGGATGTTCTGAGCGTCGAAGAGCACGGCAGGCTCGGCGACATGCCGACGGGGGAAGTCGCTGGTGCGGGAAGTCATAGATTCCCAGCGACTTTTGGCCGTGGAGTTCACGCTCTTCACTTCGCCGCGAGCCTGTGGGTAGATCCGCGCATGGACATTCGCAGGATGGGGGAGGCTGACCTCCCC
The DNA here is from genome assembly GCA_041389745.1 of Polyangiaceae bacterium. Classification (GTDB taxonomy): domain Bacteria; phylum Myxococcota_A; class Polyangia; order Polyangiales; family Polyangiaceae; genus JAHBVY01. Next base: position 55,076 of record JAWKRF010000015.1, on the reverse strand, counting down.
GAGGTTGCCCGGCTCTACTTGAAGGCCTACGAGGTGGACTGGAACGAGGCCGGCGCACAGAAGTACTTGGGTAAGTTCCACGGCATCGAGCCGGAGAGCTGCTTCGTTGCCGTCGAGGACGGCAAGCTGGCGGGAGCCATCTTGGCCTACTCGTACGAGCGTGAGACGGGTCTGGTGCTCTTCATCCAGGAGCTGTTCGTCGACCCCGAGGTGCGCAACGCCGGGACCGGCAAGAAGCTCATCGCGTGGTTGCGCGACAGCTTCACCCTCGCAGCGAAGGTCAAGATCACGCCGCTGGTGAAGGCGGACACCAACGTCTTGAACTTCTACAACTCTCTCGGCTTCGAGAAGGACCGCGCCGTCAGCTTCATGGACGGCTTCTAGCCCAGCCGCACTGAAGCCCGCTCAGCGGAGCTGGACCGAGGTGGAGGTGCGTCGTCGCCCTCCGCCTCGAGTCGTTCTTGCGCAGCCTCGAGGCGTTCGGCGCGTGCGGATGGCTTCCGTGGCGGACACTAGCCGCTGCGCCGCCGCCTGAACCACCACGCCGCGCCCAACAGCAAACCGGCGAACACGCCGGTCGGCGAGCCCGAGCGAGTCCGGGTGATGCTGCAGCCCCCATCGTCTCCGTCGCCCGAGGAATTCCCCGCGGAACCAGCCGTGCCACCCGTCATCGCGCCTCCCGTGGCGCTAGCGCCGCTGCCGCCATTGCCCTGGCCGGCGTTTCCGGTGCCTCCGCTTCCTGCTGAGCCACCCGTCGCCCCGGCGCCGCAAGAGACAGAAGGCGACTGCAGCCATGAATGGCCAGCCCTTCACCCGCAACGCTGAGATGGGCCTGGCGCTCGGGGAGCGGACGAACAAGTGCGACGCGCGAAGCTGGAATTCCTCCGGAATGCGTGCGCGCCGGGAACGCTAGGTCCCCACCGCCACACAGCTGCCATCGACGCAGGTCTGGTCGAGGCGGCAGTCTTGCTCGGTCTTGCAGCCAGGCTCCACGCACTTGCCTGGTGACGGGTAGACCGAGCTGCGGTCCCAGTCCTTGCAGATCAGCCCTGGGCCGCAGTCTTCGCTCGTGCGGCACTCCTCGCAGAACGGCCCGCCCTCGCTGGCGCCGACGAAAGGCTCTTCTTCGGGGCACTGCAGGGTGAGGCACGCGCCGCCCTCGCACAGCTCGTCTCCGTTGCAATCCATCCAGCCCTGGCAGTCCGCGCGCCGCCCTTGGACGCAGGCATCGTCGACGCAGATTTCTGCGAAGTCGCACTGGTCGTCCGCGTCGCACCCTTCGCGGGGGACGCAGCGCGGCTCCTGGCCGTAGACGCCCCGGTTGCTGTGCGCCGAGCAGAAGCGGTCCGCGGCGCAGTCCTCGTCTTCACGACACTCGACGCAGCTCGCGCCCCAGTGCTGCGTGGCTTCGTAGACGAACGGCAGATCTCCACCGCACTCGACGGTCTGGCAGATCCGGTCGACGCAGTTCTGGTCGGCTCTGCAATCGTTCCAGTTCGTGCATGCCGTCGCCTCATCGCCTGCGCTCGAGCAGCCGCCAACCAAGGCTCCCGCAAGCCCGAATGCCACCCACATCCAACTCAGCCTCTTGCTGCGCATCTCCCCTCCGGTTGCATCCCGCGTGCCCGCCGCCGACTGCGCCAAGTTGAGCCGCGGCGCAGCCTCGCCCGGCGATTTCCTGGCTTGTTTCGGGGGAGAGGAAAGCCAGGTGCGACCCGAGCATCCCTCACCCGCGATCCGCAGATCCCACCGCCGGACAGCGCCTTCGCTCCCCCGCGAGTGCCACTCGCGAGTCCGCCGTCGACTAGAACGCCATCGCCAGGCTGAGCCCAGGATCGAAGCCGCGAGCGCGAGACCCGCTGTCGGCGCGCAAGTCGCTCGGGTGACTGAGGCCTACTGGAGCTCCGGGAATGAAGCGGATTTCGGCCTTGTCGGGGAGAAAGGTCATGATGGCGCCGATGAGGCCGCGCCCAAGCATGACTCCCAAACCCAAGAACAGGGAGGAGTCATCCCCGTCATCCGGGCCACTGCCAAACAGCAGCGCACTCCCGGCGACAAGGCTTCCAATTGCGATGATCCAGCCGGCGGTTCGTATGCCCGATCGCGAGGTGTAGTTTCCCTCCAGCGTGCCATCTCCGGTGATATCGACCGGATCCGCTTCCACGGGGACGCCGTCCTGGGACAGCGCCAACGTATAATTGCCGCGCGGCATCGATACCTCGCAAGGTGCGGTACACATCCCCTCGTACACCTGAGTCACAATCGTGACCGACTTCCCATTCGCGTACCCGGCTCCGGTGCCGGTTCCCGCCTTGCGGTGAAACGTTAGACCGGCGCCTCGAAGTTGAAGACGGGCTGCTGTCCCGTGAACCGTGACTAGCGGCGAGGTCCCGCCGTAGCTCCCCGGAGGAGGCCCCGGGAGGCGCCGCTCCCGGAGCCGGCGCTGGAGCGACCGGAGTCGGCGCTGGAGCGGGCGCTGGAGCGACCGGAGTCGGCGCTGGGGGTGCCGACTCCGCACCTGGAGCGCTCGAGGTGGGGCCGGCGTACTTCACCTCGCTCATGGCGATGGTGCGCTTCTCGCCATCCGGAAGTTCGACGACGACGTTACCCTGGGGATCCAATTCATGGATGGTTCCCCGGACCATGCCGCCGTTCTTGAGCATCACCACGTCAGGGGGCGTGTCCGCCCGGGCCTGGGGAGCTACGGTCAGCGTCGAGAGGGCTAGCGCAGCGATGGGGACCAGTTGGCGAAGGCGCATGGCGGCGGAGTCGAGCAGATTCGTGGAGCTGGTACAAGTGGGAATGAAGCGCTTCCGCGAGGGCTCGATCTTCGTGCTGAGAGGTCATGGTGTGAGGGAGTCGCACCCTGTCCGATTCGTTGGGCCGAGTTCCTTGACGCCGGTGGCGACCGGACACTACTCCGCGGCCGATGAAGACGACACAGCGACTCGCCTGGTTTGCGCTCCTTGGGCTCCTCACCCTTGGCACCGCCTGCGCTCCGGCCGCGAACGGACCGCGGATCCGGGTGGCGACTGCTACGGCTCAACAGCTCGCCGACGCCGAGCAGGAGGACCACGTTTGGTACGAGTTCCAGCAAGGTGACGTGATTCCGGTGTTCTTCGCATTTCTTGGGGTGAGCGAAGGTGGCGCGCGGCAACCCGTGGTGTTCCGCGCCAAGCAGCACTTCTGGTTCGTCACCAGCAAGAACGGCCCGATGCAGATCAGCTTCGACGGCAAGACCTTTGCCGACCAGCGCGCCATCCAGTCGATGATCGCCGTCGTGCCTCGCAAGGACGGTCAGGGCGGGCAGCTCGGCTGGATCATCTACATGGGAGAAGGGAACCCCGAAGCCGAACTCAAGGCGCTGATCGAGCAGCAGCGGTCCGGAGGCGCTCAGTAGGCGTTTCGCTGGCGGGCAAGGTGGCAGCAGCGCAGGTGAGGGCAGCGGAGGCGTGGGCAACGGCGGCTCAGGCGGACTGCCCGCCTCGTGCGAGCTGCCGCCCTCCGGCGAGATGCAGGAGATCGCGCCGCAGGTCGTGTTCGCGAGCTTCGAGTACTTCTCCGCGTCGAGCTGTCGCGTCACTGGCAAGACCTCCGCGGTCGGTCCATTCAGCGTCGTCCCGGTCGAGCTCGAGCCCTTGCGGAGCAAGTCGGATCAGAGCGAGTTCGACGTGGTGTTCCGCCTGTCGGTACGCTCTTCACGGTGGTCTCCATCGCGGAGAAGTGGGCGCCCACACAACAGCTCGCGTTTCGTCGAGCGGCCTGCTCCGTCTCCCGGGACGCAGTAAGGATCCGCGAGATGGAAACACGCGTGATTCGGACTGGGATGGTGCTGGCAGCGATAGCGCTGGCGAGTGGCTGCGGCGAGACCTCGGAGGGCGGCTCCGGGGGCAGCGCCGGGCAAGCCGGCCGCGGCGGTTCGGGCGCTGGTGGAACTGGCGGCAGCGGAGGCGCCGGAGGTAGCTACCAGTTCCCCACGGAATGCGAGCCGCCGCTCACCGGGGAGCTCGAGCCCATCGGTCAGGACAACTACTACGCGCAGGTCCACTACAACTCGCCGACCAGCTGCGAGATCACCGGACTCAACTCAGGGGGTCCACTGGGCGTGTTCGCGGTGATCCTTGGGTACGACGTGAACTTCGAGCCGGACTACCACGCGGGCATCACACCGCCGTGGAGCTGGGTCTCGTTCTCCGAGGGCATGCTCAGCGGGGAGGCCAATCAGGACATCGGCCCGCTCCCCGAAGACACCGACATCAGCGTGGTGGTCTCCAATCCCGACGGCACGAAGCTCAACATCGTGTTCCGCATCTCCGGCAAGCAGCTCACGGTGTCCTCGATCAGCGAAGGCTGACGTCGAGGATCGCACAGGCGATTCCGGGTCGTTGCGGGCGAAAACGCCGTGAGACTGGCGTTGCGAGCCTGGAGGTCCCAGGCTTTCGGCCATGCAGGGGTATGCATCGTGTTCGCTGTGTGAGGCATCTTGTGGGCTCGTCGTGGAGCACGACGGCCGGGAGGTGCAGTCGATTCGAGGCGACACTCGAAATCCCTTCAGCAAGGGCTACCTGTGCCCGAAGGCGATGGGCCTGAAAGATATCCACGAGGATCCGAATCGGGTGCGCTTTCCGATGAAGCGCGTCGGCGGCCGCTTGATGCGGACGACCTGGGATGACGCCTTGAACCTGGTGGCTCGCCGGTTCGCGGAGATCCAGCGGCGCCACGGCAAGGACAGCGTGGGGATGTACGCTGGGAATCCTCTCGGACACAGCTATGCGGGGACGCTGGGGTTCGTGCTCCTTCACGCCGTACTCGGCAGCAAGAACCGCTACAGCTCGCAGTCGGTGGATGCCTTGCCGCGGCTGTTCACCACCTACCACCTCTACGGTAACCAGGCGCTGCTGCCGGTGCCCGATCTGGAGCGGACGGACTACCTGCTCATGCTCGGCGCGAACCCCATGGTCAGCAACGGCAGTATCATGACCGCGCCCGGCTTCAAGCAACGCATCCGGGATTTGCGGGGGAGAGGAGCGAAGCTGGTAGTCGTCGATCCACGCCGCACGGAAACGGCGAAGGAGGCGGACGAACACGTCTTCATTCGTCCAGGCTCCGACGCGTTTCTTCTGCTGGGCATGCTGGCGGCGATCTTCGAAGCAGGTCTGGAGAAGCCAGGCCGCCTGGCGGAATTCACGAGTGGCCTCGAGGAGCTGAAGAGCGTCGCCCTGCGGTTTCCGCCTGAACGCGTCTCGCCTGCCTGTGGGATCTCCTCGGAGAAGATCCGCCAGCTCGCGAAGGACTTCGCGGGCGCTCAGCGCGCGGCCTGCTACGGACGCATGGGCACCTCGACTCAGCGCTTCGGTGCGCTGGCTTCGTGGTTGTTCGAGGCCCTGAACGTCGTCACCGGCAACCTCGACCGCGAGGGCGGCATGATGTTCAACACGCCGGCGGTGGATCTGGCGAAGCTCGCGGCGATGATTGGGCTCCGCGGCAGCTACGCCTCGTTCCGCACCCGGGTGCGAGGCCTGCCGGAGTTCGCGAAGGAGCTGCCGAGCGCGGCATTCGCGGAGGAGATGGACACCGCGGGGCCTGGGCGCATCCGAGGGCTCATCACGGTGGCCGGCAATCCGGCGCTCTCGCTACCCAACGGACCGCGCGTGGAGCGCGCGCTCGAGAAGCTCGACTTCATGGTCTCCGTGGACATCTACGTCAACGAGACCTCGCGTCACGCGGACGTGATCCTGCCGACGACGTTCGGACTCGAGCGCGAGAACTACCCGCTGCTCTCGAGCTCCATGGCCGTGCGCAATCACGCTCACTACTCTTCGGCGCTCCTCACCCCCAAAGGAGAGCTGAAGAGCGACTGGGACGTGCTCACCAAGCTCAGCGCAAAGCTGCTCGAAGCGCGAGGGGGAGGCGCTCGGGTAGTCTCCGCTGCGTTGCAGGCGTTCATTGCCACGCTGAAACCTAGGCAGATCTTGAGCCTCTTGCTGCGCTTCGGGCCGCACAAGCTCCAGCTCTCCGACCTGGGCGAGCACGGCATCGACCTTGGGCCCCTCGAACCGCGGCTGCCGGCCGCGCTGCAGACGCCGAGCGGGCGCATCGAGCTCGCGCCGAGCGGCCTCGTCGCCGACGTCGCGCGTCTGGAGCAGGCGCTTTCCGAAGGCATCGGGCGCGAGCGACCGTTCTCGCTCATCGGGCGCCGCAACCTGCGCAGCAACAACTCCTGGATGCACAACAGCGAGCGGCTGGTCAAGGGGAGGGAGCGTTGCACGCTGATCGTGCACCCGGAGGACGCTGGCAAGCTGGGGCTCGCGTCGGGGAGCAAGGCGCGCGTCACGTCGCGGGTTGGCAGCATCGAGGTGCCCGTCGAGATCTCCGACGAGCTGATGCCTGGCGTCGTCAGCTTGCCTCACGGATACGGTCACCACCGTGAGGGCGCCCAGCTCGACGTCGCGGAACGCTACGCGGGGGTGAGCATCAACGACGTGACCGACGAACAGCTGATCGATGAGCTGGCCGGGACGTCGCACCTGAACGGCGTACCGGTGAGCCTCGAGGCGATCTGAGTACTGGGCGAAGGCGTGAAGGGCTCTGCCCGTGCCGCTCAGGGGCGTTCGACACGCACGCCATGGGGCTCGAGCGCTTGCAGGAATTCACTGGCGCCGAAGGCGCTCGCGGTGTCCACCACGCCCACGTTCTGCGCTTCTTTGGTCACCAGCCACTTGGCGCCGACGGCGATGCAGCGCGCGGTGATTCCGTAAGGATCGAAGCCGGTGACGAGCACGCTGCGCTCGCTGCCGCTCTTGCCGTTGACGCTGCCCTGGGCCAGCACCTTGAACGCTTGCTGGCGGCGCTGGTCCGCGCTCGGGCCCTCGCTGCCCTGATCGATGCGCGCCTCGACGTCTTCGAGCCAGCCGCGCTCGTAGGCTCTCTTGTAAGCACCCTTGAGCGACCAGGCGGCCATCAGCGGCGCCGCCAGGCGGCTCGGTACGACGAGGTTCGTGCTGACGTTCTTCAGCTGAGGATGCAGCTTCACCAGGTGAATCGCTTCGCCTCCCGGAAACGGCACCGCGTACTCGACGCTGCCGTCGTCGGGAAAGCAGACGCGGCGGGGTAGTGGAGACACGCCGCGCGGCACCAGCACGCCTCGTTTACGCTCGTAGCCGGCCTCGGCCAGGGCACCCAGCGCGCTCTTCAGCGTGCCGCGGCTGGCTCCGATGTTCCTCACCCCCTGAACCCGATTGAAGACGTGAAGCGTATCGAGCTCGGGATATATTTCCGCGAGGAGCGAAGCGGCGCAGCTGCCCAGGGCGAACTCGAAGGCGTGGGCGTTCACCACCGCGACCTTCGCCAGCACGGCGGCGCCATGGTAGCGCTCGACGACGCGCATCATGTAGGCCTGCTCGCCGGTGGTGTCGAGGAAGTGGGCCTTGGCGTGCAGTGCGGCGCTGACCACCGGCTCTCCGAAACGCGCGAAGGGTCCGGCGCAGCTCACGACGACATGAGCCCCGCGCACCAGCTCCCGCAGGCTCTGGCTGTCCGTCGCGTCGGCGACGCGATGCTTGAAGCCCGTTTCCGCGCTGAGCTGCTGCAGCGCCGACCGACTGCGACCGCCGAGCACCACGTCCTTCACGCCGAGCTCCCGCAGCGCCTCGACGCACAAGCGCCCGGTGAAACCCGTGGCTCCGAAGACGACGATCATCGTGGGGCGAGAGTCTGCGGGCAGGGGCAGCTCGAGCGCAAGCGTCGCGATGACGCCGCGCGCCGCGGCTCAGCCGAGCAGCGCGTAGCAGCACAGCGTCACGATGACGACGCCCGCGAGGTTCAGTCCGAAGCCCTCCCGCGCCATGCGCGAGGCCTTCACCTGGCCCGTGCCGAACACGATGGCGTTGGGCGCGGTGGCTACCGGCAGCATGAATGCGCAGCTCGCGCTGAGCGCCGCGGGGATCATCAGCAGCTTGGGGTCGAGCCCAGCGGCGATGGCCGCGGCGCCGAGCACTGGCATCAACAGCGTCGCGGTCGCCGTGTTGCTCGTCACCTCGGTGAGGAAGGTCACGGCGAGGCAGAGTCCGGCGATGGTCAAGATCAACGGAGCGCCCGCGAGCCCACTCAGCGCGCCGCCCAGAGCCTGGCTGAGCCCTGACTTCTCGAAGGCGCTGGCGATGGCGATGCCACCGCCAAACAGGATGAGCAATCCCCATGGGATCTTGTTCGCGGTGGGCCAGTCGAGCAGCTGACCGCCTTCGCCGTCGGGGCAGACGAACATCACCACGCACATGAACAGCGCGATGGTCGCGTCGCCGATCCCCTTCTGGCCGATCAAGCCGGCCCAGCCGCCTCCTGGCTCGGTGCGAGTGATCCAGAGCAGCGCGGTGATGGCGAAGACGATCAGGACTCGTGTCTCCGGCTTGCGCCAGCTCCCGAGCTTCTGGATCGTGACGGTTCCCGTTTCCCCGAGGTTACGGGTGAGCAGGAGCCAGGCGGCCGGGATCAGCAGCAGGGCGACCGGCACGCCGATCTTCATCCAGTCGACGAAGCTCACCTCGGTGCCGGTGAGCTCCTTGTAGACACCCATGAAGATCACGTTGGGCGGCGTCCCCACCGGTGTACCGAGCCCACCGATGCTCGATGAGTAGCCGATGCCGAGGAGCAGCGGCACCCCGAGGCGCTCGCTCTCGTCGCGTTCGATGACCGCCAGGGCGACCGGCAACATCATCAGCGTCGTGGCGGTGTTGGAGATCCACATGCTGGTGAGCCCGGTCGCCAGCATGAAGCCCAGCACCAGGCGTCGACCCCGCCCGCCAACCAGGCGCACCATGCCGAGAGCTACTCGCCGATGAGCGCCGCTCTTCTCCATTGCGGTCGAGAGCACGAAGCCGCCGAGCAGCAGCAGGATCAGCGTGTGGCCATACGACTTCGCGACCTCGCCGTGGCTGAGCACGCCGGTGAGCGGGAACAGCGCGAACGGTAGCAGGCTCGTCACCGGGATCGGCACGGGTTCGGTGACCCACCACAGGGCGCACCAAGCGGTCACGCCCGCGGTGAAGGCGGCTGGACTGGCGAGCCCGGCATAGCGAGCCAAGAAGTAGGCCAACGCTGCGGAGAGCGGCCCGAGCAGCAAGCGCAACCACGGATAGCCGGGCTTTCCCTGCGCCTCCCCACCCTCCGTCGACATCGCGCGCATGCTAGATCAACTGCGCAAGAACCTTGGGACTTTTGCAGAATCGCTCGAGCGTTTGCACGTCCAACGAGGACTGCTAGGTCGGGGGCACTCAGCGATAGCCGACGAGGGAGGTGCGAGATCAAACGTTCTGCGGAAAATCAGGCAGGCTTCGCCAAGCGCGAAGTCCGAGGGTTGAGGGTTGGGGGTGAGGTGCGACGTTCGAGCCTGCTGCTCGTGCTGAGCGTCTTGGCTTTGCTTGCGGTCAGCCTGCCGGCGCTGGCCGGTAGCAGGCGAGACGAGCTGGAGAAGAAGCTCCCCGCGAAGTTCCGCAAGTCGCCCTACTCGCTCATGTCGTTGACCGTGGGTCACCCGAACGACGGCTTTCAGCTGCGCGCCAAGCGTCTGAAGTCCAGCAAGTACGTTCGCGTCCGCAACTCAAAGCTCGCCTATGGGCACCCCGCGCTGATCCTGATGCTCAAGCGCACGGCCAAGCAGATCGGGCGCTACGCCCACGGCTCGCGCCTCTTGGTTGGAGACATTTCCGCAAAGAATGGTGGCCAGCTTTCGGGTCACGCCAGTCATCAGAGCGGCCGTGACGCGGACGTCGCGTTCTACATGCTGAACTCGAAGGGCAAGCCGATTCAGGCCAAGCACATGGTGGCCTTCGACGGCAACGGCAAGGCCAAGGACGGCAGCGGCCTGCAGTTCGACGACTACCGCAACTGGCTGCTCGTCAAGAGCTGGGTCGACGACACCCGCGCCGGCCTGAGCCACGTCTTCGTCTCGACCCCGCTGCGCAAGCGCCTGCTGGATTTCGCGCGTCATGACAAGCGCTTCAGGAGCTACGTGAGCAAGGCCGCGGTGCTGCTCAAGCAACCAGCCAACTCCAGCGCCCATGACGATCATTTCCACGTAAGAATAAGCTGCCCCAAGCGGCAGAGCGAAATCTGCAAGGAGCAGAGCAAGCGCCGCGCCGACGGCGACGAGGGGTGAGAGGGCAGGGGTGCTCCGGATTGCGAGTGATACCCGGGGGACCTCGACCGGCCACCAGGCGGGTCGCGTCGGTCGGCTGTGACGAAGGTTTTCGCGCAAGCCACCGCTGCGCGGTCGGAAACGCCGCGCGAAACACCGCTCCTCACCCCCCAAACCCGCGCAAGTTGCGCGCATTCTAGGCTCAGCGCCAAGCACTAGCCGCGTCGCGCGGGTTGAGTTAGGTCAAGCGTCCTCGCCCGCGTCGCGCCAAGGGGTGCGCTGCGCCGCCGAGTCTCGAAGACCATGACGAATCCGAAGATCATCTACACCAAGACTGACGAAGCTCCGGCCCTGGCGACGTACTCGCTGTTGCCCATCATCCAGGCGTTCGCCAAGGCGGCTGGGGTGGAGGTCGAGACGCGAGACATCTCGCTGGCTGGGCGCATCTTGGCGGCCTTCCCCGAGAAGCTGAAGCCCGAGCAGAAGGCGCCCGACGCGCTGGCGGAGCTCGGCGAGCTGACCCAGCACCTCGAGGCGAACATCATCAAGCTGCCGAACATCAGCGCCTCCGTGCCCCAGATGCACGCCTGCATCGCCGAGCTTCAGAAGCACGGCTACGCCATTCCGAATTACCCTGCGGAACCAAAAACCGACGGCGAGAAGGAAGCCAAGGCGCGCTACGATCGCATCAAGGGCAGCGCGGTGAACCCCGTGCTGCGTGAGGGCAACAGCGACCGCCGCGCGCCCAAGGCCGTCAAGGAGTACGCCCGAAAGCACCCGCACTCGATGGGCAAGTGGTCCAAGGACTGCAAGTCCCACGTCTCGACCATGAGCGCCGGAGACTTCTGCCACAACGAGCGCTCGGTGACGCTGGAGAAGGCGACCACCGCGCGCATCGAGCTGGTTGCCAAGGACGGCAGCGTCACGGTGCTGAAGGACAAGCTCCCGTTACAGGCGGGCGAGATCCTCGACGGCACCTGCATGAGCAAGGCCGCGCTGGTGAAGTTCCTCGAGGAGCAGATCGCCGACGCCAAGCAGAGCGGCGTGTTGTTCTCGCTGCACATGAAGGCGACGATGATGAAGGTCAGCGACCCGATCATCTTCGGTCACTGCGTGAAGGTGTTCTTCAAGGACGTGTTCGCGAAGCACGCGGCGACGTTCGCCGAGCTCGGTGTCGACCCGAACAACGGCTTCGGTGACGTGGTGAGCAAGATCCAGGGCCTGCCCGCCGACAAGAAGGCGGAGATCGAGGCGGACATCCAGGCCGCGTACGCCGCCGGTCCCGATCTGGCGATGGTCAATTCCCACAAGGGAATCACCAACCTCCACGTGCCGAGCGATGTGATCGTCGACGCCTCGATGCCGGCGATGATTCGCAGCTCCGGCTGCATGTGGAACAAGGACGACAAGCTGCAGGACACCAAGGCGACCATCCCCGACAGCAGCTACGCTGGGGTGTACGAGGCCGTGATCGAGTTCTGCAGGGAGCACGGTGCGTTCGATCCGACCACCATGGGCTCGGTGCCCAATGTCGGCCTGATGGCGCAGAAGGCCGAGGAGTATGGCTCTCACGACAAGACCTTCGAGATCGCGACCGCGGGCAAGGTGCGCGTGGTCGACGCCGACGGCAAGGAGCTGTTCAGCCACGACGTCGACGCCGGCGACATCTGGCGCGCCTGTCAGGTGAAGGACGCACCGATCAAGGACTGGGTGAAGCTCGCCGTGAGCCGCGCCCGCGCGACGGGCGCTCCCGCGGTGTTCTGGCTCGACTCCGAGCGCGCCCACGACGCCCAGCTGATCAAGAAGGTGGAGACCTACCTGAAGGAGCACGACACCAGCGGCCTCGAGATCCTGATCAAGAGCCCGGTGGAGGCGACGAAGTTCTCCCTGGCGCGCATCAAGGACGGCAAGGACACCATCAGCGTCACCGGCAACGTGCTGCGTGATTACCTCACGGATTTGTTTCCCATCCTCGAGCTCGGTACCTCGGCGAAGATGCTCTCCATCGTTCCGCTGATGGCGGGAGGCGGCCTGTTCGAGACGGGCGCCGGCGGGTCCGCGCCGAAGCACGTGCAGCAGTTCGAGCAAGAAGGGCACCTGCGCTGGGACTCCCTCGGAGAGTTCCTGGCGCTCGCCGTCTCGTTCGAGCACCTCGCGGAGACGTTCAAGAACCCGAAGGCCCAGCTCCTTGCGGATACGCTGGACGTGGCGAACACCAAGTACCTGATGGAGAACAAGGCGCCGTCTCGCAAGGTGAACGAGCTGGACAACCGCGGCACGCACTACTACCTCGCGGCCTTCTGGGCCGAGGCGCTGGCCGCTCAGGACAAGGACAAGGAGCTGCAAGCGCGCTTCGCACCCGTCGCCAAGGCGCTGAAGGAGAACGAGGAGAAGATCCTCGGGGAACTGAACGGTGCCCAGGGCCAGCCTCAGGACATCGGCGGCTACTACCAGCCGAACGATGACCTCGCGTTCAAGGCGATGCGCCCGAGCAGCACCCTGAACGGCATCATCGAAGGCGTCTGAGCCCAGTCGCCGAGTCGGCAGCGGCCGCGTTCCTGTCGGGGCGCGGCCGCTTCGCGTGCCGAGCTACGAAGCCAGGTGATCGATCAGCACCTTGAGCACGCCCTTGCGCCCGGCGTGCTCCAGGGCCTTGTCGGCCTCATGCAAGGGATAGCGAGCCTGGATCAGGGGGAGAGGAACCACGTCACCGCGCTCGAGCACCTCTACGGCACGGCGCATGTCCCCGCAGCGGGAGCCGACGAGCCTGAGCTCGTTGATCACGACCGGCGCCAGATCGAGGCTCAGCGGATCCGCAACCGTCGTCTTCAGCACCACCGTGCCCCTCGGGCGCACCAGCTCGAAGGCGCGCCCGAGGGCGTTCGCAGAGCCCGTGGCCTCGACCACCAGCGGCGCCGCGGAGAGGGCTTCCGTGAGCTTGGGGTCCTCGTCCAGCTCTCGCTCCAGGTGACCTCGCACGCGGCTCGGCTCACACAGCTGTGGAAGCATCGCGAGCTTGTTCTCGTGGTGTCCGATCAGCACCACGTGGAGACCACTGCCAGCGAGCGCCGCCGCGATGAGCAAGCCCAGCTTGCCGTCGCCGAGCACGACGGCGGGGGCCGCCATGGTGGCTTCGGTACTGAATCCTTCGGGTAGTTCGTCCAGGACGTGCAGCGCCGCGGCCAGCGGCTCTGCAAAGACCGCCGCCTCATCCCTCACCCCCTCAGGCACCGTCACCAGGCACCGCTCCGGCAGGCACAGCTGCTCGGCGAATGCGCCCGAGCGCCCCAGAATTCCCAGCACGCTTCGGCGGCTGCAGTGATGGCCTGACAGGTGCTCGCTCGAGCAGTCCGCGCACTCACCGCAGCCCGCGTTGATGTCGCCCACCACGCGCTTGCCCATCAGCTGCTCGCTCTCGGCCTCGACCACCTCACCCACGAACTCGTGTCCCGGGATCCCCTTGAATCCCATGTAGCCCCTGGCCAGCTGCAGATCCGTGTCGCATACCCCCGCTTGACGGACTCGGATTCGCGCCTCACCAGGCAAGCGTTCGGGGACCGGTGTGTCCGAGTTCAGCGTGGGTTCGGGCTCGAGAGTCAGTGACCACATGGCGAGTCACCTTAACGAATTTGTCACGGTGCTCACCACGAATGCGAAAACACTTGGTTTCGTGCCAGAGCGCGACCCAGGAGCGCACACCTGCGCCGATGGACACACCAAAACCGCTAAAGCTGACCAGCTCGTGTCCGTTCCAGGCTTCGAGAAGGACAGCCATGCACATCTCCAAGCAGATCCTCGAGGCGCGCATCAAGCGCCTGCCGGCCTTTCCTGCCGCCGTGTCGGAGTTGACCCGTCTGCTCAACGACGACATGGCCGGCGCTGACGACTTCGAGCGCGTGATCCGGGTCGACACCAGCCTCACAGCCTCGATTCTGCGCGTCGCGAACTCGGCCGCTTTTGGTCTGCGAAGACAGGTCAGCTCGGTGGCCCACGCGGTGAGCCTGCTCGGTCTCAAGCGGATCTACGACATCAGCGTCGCCGGCGCCTTCGAGCAGGTCCTTCCGCCCACCTTGAACGGCTATGGTATCCGTGCGGAAGAAATGTGGTCGCACTCGGCGGCGGTCGCGATCCTGGCGGATGGCCTCGCGACGCGGCTCGATCTGCCGATCCGAGGTCATGTGTTCACTGCGGGGCTGCTCCACGACTGCGGCAAGCTGGTGATCAGTGAGTTCATGGAGCAGGGGCGTCAGGAGATCCTGACCCACCTGGTCGCGGGGGGATCGATGATTCAGGCTGAGCAGACCGTGCTCGGCACCGATCACGCGGTGGTCGGCGAGGCGGTGATCCAGCAGTGGGAGCTGCCGGAGGTCCTGGCGGAGATCGTGCGCTACCACCATGAACCCCAGTCGGTGGAGGATCTGGAAGATCGCCGCGTCGTGACCTGCGTGCACGCGGCGAGCATCCTGGCTCACTCGCTGGGTTTTGGCGTGGACATCGGAGAGCTCCAGCGGCGCATGGACGAAGAAGCCTGCGTCGAGGCGGGCCTTACGGTGGAGATGGTGGAAGACACCATGGCCCAGGGCCTGGACGAGATCCAAGCCCTGAGCGATACGTTCCAGTCGCGGGCCGCCTGAGCGACTCAGAGTTCGACTCCAGCCATCAGCAACGTGCGCGAACCGCTGATCGTGGCCGTCCAGGCTTCGCCCCCGGCTCGAAGGAAGGTTCCGGATACGGCGTACCCCTGGGTCATCAGATCCGCACGGAGATTGACGCCCTTCAAGGGAATGAGCAAGCCGACTCCCAGACCAGCCGTTGCGCCGCTGAGCTGGTCGTCCCAGCCGCAGTCGATGTCCTCGCACAGTCCGTCGCGATAGTCCTTGTAGTCGCCACCGACGCTCAGCACGCTGGCGCCGACGAAACCACGTACGGTCAGGGCGAGCTGACTCGAGAGGTCGAACACGCCCTCGGCGATGAAGGCGACCGCCGCTTCTGTGCCGAGCTCGAACTCGGAGCCCCCTTTGATATCCACCTCGCTGCTCGGAAGTACCATCAGCCCGCCGCCGAGGCGCAGCCCGTAGCTGACGTGACCCAGCAAGTCGATCTCGAGTAGCGAGCCGCCGACTTGATCGTAACTGGTCTTCGCTGTCGCACCGGCGTACTCGTCTTCGATCTCGCCCGCGCCGCCGACGCTGTAGCCGATTCGCAGCAGGGGAACGAAGCCGCGGCGGTCCAGAGGCGTCGACTGGGCATCCTGGGCGCCCTGATCCCGGACGCCCGCCGCGTCCGTTCCCGCTGAAGCTTGCGGTTCCGGACGAGCGCTTCCGTGTGGAGTCGAAATGGGGGCTCGCTCATCGTGTGGCGCTTGCGTGCCGAGCGCGGAGACCTCGGGAGCAGGAGCAGGTGCAGACGCCGGATGGGTGACCGCGGGGGATGAATCGGCTCCTGGAGCAGCGTTCTGTGCGGCTGCGCTCGGCGAAGCGAGGCAAACGCCCTGGAGCAGCACGACGATCCCGAGCGTGGAACTGCGAAGGGCGCGGCGTGGGTGGAGAGTGTGCGTGTGTGTCATGGGCGTCCAATCGCCCACTCCAGGTGTCGGTTGCGGGGTTTCTACTCAGCCGCGCCTTGCTGAGTCGGGTAGGGCCTCAGGAATACTCCGGTATTTCGAGGGCGGACCGACGAGGCCGCCCGCGGCAACAAAGAAGATCGGCTGAGAGGGCGATTGAATTCCCCGTTCGCGGGCCGTATGCGAGTCAGCGTGCCGAAGGTGGAGTTTCAGGGCGTCGGAATGGCCCGCGACAAACAGGTGGACGCTCCCGAAGGAGGCGATCTGGTCGACCTCTGCGACCAGGTGCTCGCCCCGATCCCGTTCTCTTGTCGCTCCGCGAGCTGCGGCACGTGTCAGGTCGTGGTGCTCGAGGGCATGGAGTTCCTGGAGGCGCCCAGCGACGACGAGCGCGAGCTGCTGGAGCTGCTCGATGGTCCCGACGACTCGCGGCTTGCCTGCCAGGCGCGAGTGAAGCCCGGCCCCGGGCTGATCCGCCTCAAGCCGATTGGGCCGTAGCCACGAACCCTATGGAAGCATACTGAGCGCCAGCCTTATCCCGCACAGGAGCGTCATCGCGAGCACCAGCAGCACACCCGCAGTGAAGATGCGGCGGCGCAGGGGTACGAAGTTCGACCCAGTGTGGACGACCGCGTGGGCGATGCGGCTCAGCACGAACAGCCAGGCGAGCGCCTGGGCGGCGATGTCAGCCTTCTGGAGAGCGAGCAGCCCGAAGCTGACCACGTAGAAAAGCACCGGGACCTCGAACTGGTTCCGGATGTTGTTGTTGATCTGGAGGACGTAGTCGGGCCAGGCGTCATCGTGCAGCGCGCGCCGCGCTTCGTCGACCTCACCGGCAGCGACCGCTCGCTTCTTGGCGCCGACCAGGCGGATGTACATCACGATCGTCAGCAGCACCTGCACGAGTAGCGGCGCCAATATCCATGCGTCTTTCACCAGGCCTCCCAAGCTCCGAATGCCGGAGGCATATCTGGGGCAGACGTCCTCGTGTTACAAGACCTGAATGCGTCGCAAGGTGGTCGCGGTGGTGGGCAACAGCGCGGCCACCGAGGAAGCTTGCGGTCTGGCTCGGGAGCTGGGCCGTGCGCTGGTGGATCAGGGTTACCGCGTGGTAACCGGTGGCATGACCGGCGTGATGGAGGCGGCGAGCCTTGGCGCCCATGACTCCGAGCTGTACACCGAGGGCAGCGTGCTGGGCATCATCCCCAGTGGCGAGGCCTCGCGGGCCAACGCCTACGTCGATATCGTGATCCCGTCGGGCCTCGGCTACGCGCGGAACACGCTGGTGGTCAACACCGCCGACGCCGTCGTCGCGGTCGCCGGTGGAGCCGGCACCTTGAACGAGGTGGCCATGGCATGGCAGCTAGGCAAGCCGATCATCGCTCTGGAGATCGCCGGTTGGAGCCAGCGCCTGGCGGGAACACGTATCGACGAGCGGCAGCGTGAGGAGATCCTGGCTGCGGGGGACGTGGAAGCCGTGATGAGGCACCTGGCGCGGGTCTTGGGCTGAGTCTCGGCGCCGTTCGGCGCGCCTCACCCCCCAAAAAAAAAACTTCGCCGTGGGGAAGAAAAACACTCCGCGTACGTGAGGCCAGCGTTCTCCGCGTTCGCACGCGGTCGCGGGAATTCGGCGCCCGCGGAGCAAGAAAGATCGCGACCCGAGGCTGCCTCCTGGGTCTTCGGTGTGAAGGCAATTTTCGCCGAAGGATCACAGGAGAGAGTCATGCATATTCGTTTGTCGTCCGTGTTCGCGTCGTTGGTCGTGGTGTTCGCGCTCTTGGGTTGCAAGGGCGACCCCAAGCCAGGTGAGAATGAGTTTCAGGAGGCGAACTCGAAGATCAACGTCTTCGAAGGGGAAGTCGGCTTCGGCAACACGCCTGCCTGCACTGCGCTGGCCAAGAAATTTGCCGTGCGGATAAAAGCGGACGAGAAGGAGAACTTCGAGGGCGGCGAAGACGAGAACACCGCCACCACCCAGGGTAACTTCATGACCTACTGTCAGGAGACGGCGAGCGACGTGCTGCTGCTCGTCCGTGTGCCGAACCTGGATACGTACTCCGGGGACATCCGCAAGGAGCTGATCAAGCTCGCCTGGGATGCGCTGGTGGAACTGAGCGCCGATCTGCGCAAGTCGGGGGAGAAGAAGCTCAACGTGGCGCTGCGCGGAAACCTGCTCTACGGCGGACTGGCGAGCGGCTCCGCGAAGTCGCCGCCCCAGCTGGAGATGGCGACGAGCATCGACACGGACAAGTTCCATCCGCTGTTCGCCGCCAAGAAGTAGGCCGATTGAACATCGACACGCGGTCAAGTCGCGCGGCGCTCCGAGCCTGGAGACGCCGCGCGGCGCCGTGCTTCGATCAGCGGGCGTGAGCGAGGCGCGCCTTCACCGGTGCGGAGTTCAGGCTGAGCCATGCATACACGGCGTAGGGCAAGCCGATGCCGGTGAACAGCACGCAGCTGGCGTAGGTCAGGCTCGACCAGCGGGCCCACGTCGTGCGCTTGTAGAGGCTCCAGGCGTTGACGGGCGCCCACAGGATCCCGAGGCCGTGGATCACCAGACCGAGGACGATGATCGGTGGCGTGTCCGGGGTGCCGCCTTCGTTGCCGAAGCGCAGGAACTCGACGCTCAGCGCGAACAGGCCAAGGTGCACGAGCCACATGCCGAGCTGCACCAACGCGTTGATCATCAGGTGGACCTGGCCTTTCGCCACGGAACCGGTGCGTTGAGGCGTCGCTTGGACCTGAGAGAAGAGCCGCGCGACCTCCGGGCGCGTCAGGCTGTAGACGCTGTAGCTGGCGTAGGGGAGACCCAGCACGGAGAAGCCGGTGAAGGTCGCGTAGAGCAGCGTGGAGATGCGGGCCCAGGCTTTGCGGCGCCAGAGCCCGAACGCGTTGAGCGGTGCCCAGAGCACGCCGAGCAGGGTCCACGTCGCCCAGTAGACCGCGTAGGTGAGGATGGCGCCATCGCCGAACGTCAGCGGGTCTTCGTCGAACTGGTCGTCCCAGTCATCGGGGACGGGGCGCGGATTCGGTTCCGGTTGAACGTCTACGTGGAAGCTCGCTGGGAGCGTGCCCTGGCGCGGCGTTTCCTCGTGGAGCGAAACGTGGCTGGGCGCTTCACGGAATTGCTCCGAGGGCTCGATGAAGGACGGGTCGAGCCATAGCCTGGCGCCTGCCCACACCATGACCAGCAGCCAGAACGAGTGCAGCAGCCACCAGCCCAGCAGCAGGATGGCGTTGGCGCTGACGTGTGCGCTGGCGTTGACGCCGCTCCCGCCTTGGAGCTCCGCGACGAGTGCGTCCAGGTTCGGGTAGCGCTCCATGGGGTCGTCGGCCAGCGCTCGACGGAGCACCGCCCGCAACCAGTCAGGTATACTGTCCGGTAGCTGTGGCACGCCCGAGGGTGGCGGAACTGGCATGCCCAGCGATTCCGCAAGGCATAGCGCGAAGCTGTACTGGTCGGACGCGGGGCTAGCGCTGCCCAGGCGTTGCTCCGGCGCCATGTAGGCTGGTGTTCCCGCGATCTCTCGGGACTCGTCCGCCTGGGAGAAGGCTAGCCCGAAGTCGGTGACCAGCACGCGCTCGTCGGTGGTCACGAGCAAGTTCTGGGGCTTGAAATCACGATGCACCAGTCCGCTCGCGTGGGCGGCTGCCAGGCCGAGCCCCGCCTGGCGGAACACCTCGAGTAGCCGCTCGAGGCTCGGCTTGGTCAACGCGCGCCAGCGATCGAGGGTGACGCCGTCGACCAGCTCCATCGCGATGAAGACGCGGTCCTCTGCCTCTCCGACATCGAACACCGGGACCACGTTCGGGTGCTTCAGCGAGGCCACCGCGCGCGCCTCCGCGAGCAGGCGTTCGCGGGCGTCGGGGGTCGCCGCGAGCTCCGGACGGAGCAGCTTGAGCGCGACGCTGCGCTCGAGCGCGGGGTCCCACGCCGAGAACACCAGACCCATGCCTCCGGCGCCGATTCCGTGATCCACGCGGTAACGTCCAAGCTGTTGACCCGAGCTGGGCTCGAGGCTCTGGACCTGGCGCTCGCTGTCAGGGCCCCGGTCCACGCGCTGTGCGCGGCTCACGAAGGCTCGGCCCAGCAGCTCCACGACGCTGCAGCAATCCGCACACTGCTCGAGGTGCGCTTCGATGTGCCGACGATCCGTCGCCGACGACCGGCCCTGCACGAACGCGCCGAGGGCGTTCTCGTCGGGGCAGCCCGTGGGCTCTTGCAGCGGGTCGGTGGAGTGCTTCATGGGCCGGCGTCGCAGAGGACTCGGCTATACTATGCGGCGTGAGCTTCGCCCGCACTCTGGCCATCCAGCTGCTCGGCCGTCAGCCTGAGCGTCAGCTGGCGCGCGACGCCGCTCTCGAGCAAGAGCTCGCCGGCTACTGGGCACAATGTCTCGAGGTCTGGCCCGAGCTCGAGCCTCACTCGGAGGCTTTCGCCGAGCACGTCAGCGCGCGCCTGCAGGCGGCGAGCGCGGGTCGCGAAGCGCTGAGCGGCATCGCCTTCGCAGACCTTGGGCTGGCGTTCCTGGCGCTCCAGGGGGAGCCCCGGGCGCTCAGGGACCTGAGCCAGCGGGCCCAGCGCATCGCGGCTCGGGTCGTGGCCCGCGGGGGTGGTCCAGATCTGGACGAGCTGATGTTCGGCCTCGAGGGCAAGCTCTTCGACCCGCTGGAGTCGAAGCTGGTCAGCTTCTCCGGCAGCGGAGAACTCGATGGCTGGCTCAGTGTTCTCGTCACGCGCACGTGGTTGAACCTCAAGCGGGATCGTCGGGAGCTTCCTCGAGAAGCACTGGACGAGCAGGCACAGGCCGAGGCGAGTCTGCTCGGGGAAGGGGGGGCGAGGATCGATGTGCAGGATCCCGAGCTGGCTTATCTGAAGGAACTGTACAGAGATCAATTCCGCGCGGCTTTCACTCGGGCTGCGGCCAGTCTGGAACCGGAACAGCGAAACGTGCTGCGCGCGTACTATGGCCGCGGCTCCAGCATCGACGTCATCGCCGCAGGACGCGGCGTGCACCGCGCCACGGCGGCGCGGCGCGTGGGCCAGGCGCGCGAACGACTGCTCAGCGAGACGCGACGCCTGCTGGTTGCAGAACTGAAGCTCTCGAAGAGCGATCTGGAGAGCGTGATGCGGCTGATCCAGAGCCAGCTCCACCTCACGCTCTCGCGGGTCTTCGCCGAACCTAGCGAACCCTCAGGATGATCTTTCCGGAGTTGGCGTTTTGCTCCATGCGCTCGTGGGCCTTCTGCGCATCGGCGAGCGGAAAAATCTCATCGAGAACCGGTTTGAGTTTTCCTGTGGAAAAATGTGGGAGGTTCGTGCGGATGAACTCCTGAGTGATGCGGATCTTGTCCTCCAGGGTACGCGAACGCATCACCAGGCCGAGGATCTGGTGGCGCTTCATCAACAGCAGCGCCAGGTTCACGTTGGCCATGGGGCCGCCGAGCACACCGATCACCACGCAGCGACCCGCGATCGCCAAGCACTGCGCGTGCTTCTCCCAGTAGCTGCCGCCGATGAAGTCGAGCACGAGGTTCACGCCCCCGGGAGAGAACTTCTTGGCTTCTTCCGCGAAGTCATGGGTCTTGTAGTTGACGCCAAGATCCGCGCCGAGGCGCGTCACCAGCTCGAGCTTCTCCTCCGAGCCTGCGGTTCCGATCACCTTGCCGCCGCCCACGTGGGCCAGCTGCACCGCTGCCGAGCCAACGCCGCCCGCAGCCGCGTGCACGAGCACCGTCTGTCCAGGAACGAGGCCGCCGAGACCGAAGAGCGCCTCCTGCGCAGTGAGGAAGGCTTCAGGAATGGCTGCGGCTTCCTCGAAGCTCATGCTCGCGGGGATCGGGATTGCCATATCCTCGTGGATCAGGGCGTTCTCGGCGTAGCCACCGCCTGGTAGCAGCGCCATCACGCGGTCGCCTTCTTTCAGCTTGGTCACGCCGTCTCCGAGCGCTTCGACGACGCCGGAGCACTCGAGGCCCAGGACGTCGCTCTCGCCCTTGGGTGGGGGATACATCCCGCGACGCTGGAGCAGGTCGGCGCGATTGAGCGCCGTTGCGTGCACTGCCAGGCGCACTTGCCTCTCGCCGGGGGTGGGCGTCTCGACCTCTCGTAGCTCGAGGTTCTCGGGGCCACCAAACTCACGGATCACGATCGCTTGCATGGTCGCGGTATAACGGCGCAGCCTCGCGCTCGCCAGTCCCGCACCGGTCGGTCGCGCCAGGCGACGTTCGCGGGCGCCGAGGAAGGCCCAGCTAGAGCTGCGCGAGGTGGGCAGCGCCGACCAGGCCCGCGGCGTCCCCGAGCTTCGACTGCAAGAGCGGCACGCTGACGAGCGGTTCGGCGTAGGCGCGCTCACGCATCGCCACACGGATGTTCGGCTCCACCAGGTCGAACGAACGCGAGATACCGCCAGTGAAGATGATGGCGTCCAGGTCGAGCACGACCTGGATGCCGTTCAGCGCTTCGCCCAGCGCGCGGCCCATCAGCTCGAAGGCCTTCAGCCCTGGCGTTTCCCCGCGGCGTGCGCTCTCGGCGATGTGTAGCACCTCGCTGCCCTCCCCCCCGAGCTCGTGAAACCTTGCGAGCAGGGCATGAGTCCCCGCGAAGGCTTCGAGGGTGCCCGGGAGTCCAGCGCCGTCACGAGGTGCGCTCGGCGAGCGGTCGATCTGCAGGTGCCCGATCTCTCCGGCGAAGCCATGGCTTCCACGGCGCAGCTTGCCATCCAGCACCAGGCCACCCCCGACGCCGGTGCCCAGCGTCACCATCAAGAAGCTCGGATACTCCTGACCCCAGCCGTGGAGCGCCTCACCAAGCGCGGCCACGGTGGCGTCGTTCTCCACGATCACGGGGCAACCGACCCGACGTTCGAGCTCGCGCTGAATGTTCACGCCCGCGAAGCCGGGCACGTTGGGGAGCTGCCAGCACGAACCGGTGCCATCGACCTCACCTGGGATCGCGAAGCCGACGCGGGTGGGGACCTCACCGAGCGCAGCCACTGCGCGCGCGACGGCGTCGAGCACCTCACTCGGACTGGCGCCCGCGTTGGTGTCCACGGCCTCGCTGCGCAGGATGCGCCGACCGTCGACGATGCCCGCCTTGATGCGCGTTCCTCCCATGTCCACACCGATGTTGCTCATTTGTAGTACCGTCTTCGACGTATCGTCACACAACCAAGCGGAACGAGCTTTGCCTTCTGATATTCGACAAGAGTCAGCTGTTCAACCGCGTGCGCGGATGGACCATGAATCCGATGCACCAGAGCCATCGACGAGAGCCGAACTCTTGAAGCAAGCCCCTGAGGACGCCGTGCTGATCGCTCCCGAGAATCGCGAATACGAGCGACACCTGCGCACCTACGTCGCGCGGCACGCGGGCGCGCTGTTCAACAACTGGGACTTCGAGGCGCGCAAGGACCCTGTGGAGGCGGTTCACGATCTGCGGGTCGCTTCGCGGCGCCTGCGCGCGCTGCTCGAGGTGCTTGGATACCTGGTACCGGATCACGCCAGCAAGCGGCAAGCGCTACGCAAGGTGACCCGGGGCGCGGGAGCGCTACGGGAGTGGGACGTCAACTCGGAGTACCTGGCGGAGGCGATCGGCCACTCGACCTCTCACCTCGAGGCCGCGGCCCTCGAGTACGTGGCCGTCCGTGTCGATGAAGAGCGAGCCAGCGAGCGCAAGCTGACCAAGAAGCGCCTGAAGCGGCTCTCTCCGGAGCGTATCCAGAAGGGGCTGTACGAGCTGGTCGAGGATCTGGTGCGCGCGGTTCTGGTCGCGCCGCTGGACGAGCTCGGGCGCGCCGCGCTCGAGCCCCGCGTCGACACGTTGCTCGCCTCCTTGCCCGATCCGACGGCCGAGGGGGGCGGTGAACAGCTGCATCAGGTGCGTATCCACATCAAGCGCCTGCGCTACGCCGTGGAGCTGCTGGCGCCGCTGCTCGGCGCTGGATACTCCGACATCCATCGTCAGCTGAAGGACCTGCAGCAAGATCTCGGGCGCCATCACGACCTGTACGTGCTGCAGGGGGTGGTGCTCGCCCAGCGCGATCTGCTGAACACGCAGGGGCGCAAGCATCTGGTGATGGGCCTCGCAGGGCCGCTACATCGCCTGGCAGCCGAGCAGCGTGAGCTGGCTCAGGCATTTCTGCGCGGAAGCGCTGGTTTCAGGCCCGATGAGTTCCGTCGGCTGGTGCTCGACTCGCTCAGAGGCCCAGCTGCTTTGCGATGATCTCGTTCATGATCTCGGTCGTGCCACCGCCGATGGGCAGGATGCGCGCGTCCCGCGCCAAGCGCTCGACCCGGGTCTCCCGCATGTAGCCCATGCCGCCGAAGATCTGCACGGCCTCGTAGCAGACCTCCTGAGCGACCTGGCTCGAGAAGTTCTTCGCCATGCTGACCTCGCCCACCAAGTATTCCCCCGCGGCAACGCGCTTCGCCACGTCCCAGTCGAAGGTCTTCGCGGCTTGAACCTGGGTCGCCATGTGCGCCAGCTTGTGGCGCGTCACCTGGAAGCCGACCAGCGGCTTGCCGAAGGCTTGTCGCTCCTTGGCGTAGGCGATGGCGTCCTTCAGTGCGATCTCGGCCGTGGCATGCCCATAGAAGGCCAGGGACAGGCGCTCGTTCTGGAAATTCTGCATGATGGCAAGGAAGCCGGAGCCCTCGTCGCCGATGCGATTCGCGGCGGGGACTCGTACCTCGTCGAAGGCTAGCTCCGCGGTGTCGCTCGCCCACCAGCCGGTCTTGTTCAGCGCCCGGCTCACGCTGAAGCCCGGCATACCCCGTTCGACGACGAAGAACGTGAGGCCGCCGTGGGGGTCAGGGCTCGTGCGGGCGAGCACCGTCACCAGATCAGCGCGCACGCCACTGGTGATGAAGAGCTTGGAGCCGCTGATCAGGTAGTCATCGCCGTCCTTCACCGCCTTGGTGCGGATGCCTGCGACGTCACTTCCGGTGCCTGGCTCCGTGATGCCGAGGGCCGCGATCTTCTCCCCGCGCAAGACGGGCGGCAAGAAGCGCTGCTTCTGTTCTGCGCTCCCCAGGTTGAAGATCGGGGGGAGGGCGATACCCAGGGAGCCGATGCTCGCCAGCAAGCCACTCGAGCCGCCCTCGAGCAGGGTCTCCACGCTGATCAAGCTGTGCAGCAGGTCACCACCACCGCCTCCGTATTCCTCGGGGAAACTTACCCCCAGGATCCCGGCCTCGGCGGCCTCCCGGTACAGCTCGCGCGGAAACGAGCCCGCCTCTTCCCACTCCACGACGTGGGGGGCGATGCGTTCTCGGGCGAAGCGCAGACAGGTCTCTGCGAAGAGCTTGTGGGATTCGTCCAGAGCCATCCACAAGGGTCTAGCAGGTCGCCAGGCACCGTGGAATCGGCCCCCGATTCTCCGTGCAAGTGCCGCTGGTTCCGCGTTCCACGGGTCTCACTCGGTCACGCCGAGGTTCGACGGACGAAGCTCCGAGGTCGCTCTCCGTCAGCACACCCTCGGGGGCGCGCGCTCGGGCTCGAGTCACAGGACTCGCGGCGGGCCTGGCAGCTGACTCAGTGGCACTTCGAGTAGTTGACGTTCGCCACCACGGTCATTCCGCTCCCGGTGCAGTTCGCGGAGACGGTGCCTTCGACGTTGGCGACGTCGTTGATCTTGGTGTTCGTCGTGTTCACCGTGAGCGAACCGCAGTCCTCGCCCACGAAGGTCCCGATGCCCTGGCCTTTGGTGAAGTGGTAGAGGCGGAAACCTCCCTGGGGCTTGCCGACGAAACGCACCTGGTTGCCGCCCCCGTCCAGGAACGCGACGCCCGAGAACGGCGGCGTGTTGGCCCCACCGGAACGACACTGACTGATCTCGAAGGGCGCGCCGTTCACGGTGATGTTGCCCGAGGTCTCGCTCTTGCACGCCAGTAGTGCCGCCCCCAGAACGCAAACGCTGGCTACGATTGTGCGCATGGTAGACGATTATCACGAGCCTCAGGTTGCTGGAAGCGCCGTGTCGCCTGCGGAGGACGCTTGCTTTTCCGCGCGTCAGTAGTCCGCGGCTCGACCGGCTGCGTCGACGGGGCGCCGGCGACCGAGCCACGCGCGCGCCGCACTCGAGCCGAGCACGAGCAAGCCCCCACAGATCGACCACGCCCCGGGGACTTCACCCTGTAGCCAGAACGCCCAGAGCGGGCTCAGACTCGGCTCGAGCAGGATGAGCAGCGAAGCTTCGAGCGCGGGCACGTGGCGGAAGCCCAGGGTAAGGCAGACGTACGCCAGGCCAATCTGCACGCCTCCCAGGTACACGACCGCGAGCCAGTCGACGACGTGCGTTTCCGCGAGGCTCGTGGATGTCGGCGCGAGCAAGGCCCAGGGCAAGCACACCAGGCCGGCGATCAAGTTCCCCGAAACCACGGCCGTCAGCCCTTCGACGCGTCGGCTCGCCAGGCTGCGGAGGCCCACCAGGGTACCAGCCCAGCACACCCCGCTCAGCGTGGCGAGGAGGTTTCCTGCCGCTGGCTCGGGCGCGCTCGCCTGGGGCTTCTGCTCTAGGAAGAACAGCCCCAGGCCGAGCGCGATCGTCGCGATGAACGCCAGATCGCTGCGGCGGACGCGTTCCTTGAGGATCAGCGGGGAAGCAACCAGCACGTAGAGCGGAGCGGTCGACTGGAGGAAGATCGAGTTGGCGGCGGTCGTGAGCTTGTTCGCCAGAACGAACAGCACCATGCAGGTGGCGTAGACGCTGCCTACCAGCAGACTCGCGGGGCGGTACCCACGGCGCGCGTGCGGGAGCAAGGCGAACAGGACGACGGCGGCGACCAGGGAACGGAAGCTCGCCACCTGGAGTCCGGAGAGCCCAGTGACCTTGATCGCAGCGCCGCCCGTGGAGAAGAGGATCGCGGCGGCGAGGATACAGAGTCGCGCGAGTCCAGGTCCGACGCGTCCAGCGTCGGCTTCCGCGCGCGGGCTCGAATCCGATGATGTCAGCCGCGGCCTCGCTTCGAGCCGGTCGTCCGGGTGCGCCGGCTCGCGCTCGACTTGCTGGCGCTCGACCCGCCAGGTGCCTGCGCGGGCGGCGCGTCCGCCGGGGCCCGGAGGGTGGCGGCGAGGCGCTCCTCCAGATCTTTCCGGGAGGATCTGCGTTCTTCGAGCACCGCTTCGATGCGGCGATTGGCCTCGAAGTCGTCCGCCAGCACGTCCGCGGCCGCGAACCCGATGCGCTGGATCTCCTCACCCAGGCGCTCCTCGAGGCGCTGCCTGACGGCGGCACGCAGCAGGTCGACGAGGACCTCCTTGGCTACGCCGGAGGCGGCGCCGAGCAGCAGTCGCGTCGGCTCGAGGTCGAGGAACTCGGTGTCTTCGGGGCCGCGTTCACCGCCTTGACGTCGGCGCTCGCCCCGCTGGCGGTGGTCGTCGTGGTGATGGTGGCGGCAGTCGTGGTGATGGTGGTCGTCGTGGTGATGGTGGTCGTCGTGGTGGCTCATGTCTTCCCTCGGAGGCGAAGGGTAGCCTAGGCGGCGGCCGCGTGCTGTAGGCTTGGCGTGATGGATGCGCATGGTGAGCTGAAGGTCATCAGCCTGAACATCTGGAACAAGTCGGGTCCCTGGCCTCGGCGCAGAGAGTTCATCCGGCGTGAGCTGGACGCCTGGGCGCCGGATCTCGTGGGGCTGCAGGAGGTGCTTCGGCTCGAGGGACGGGCTGGTGACGTCGAGGGCGATCAGCTGGCAGAGCTCAACCAGCGGCTCGGGTTTCACTCGGCCTACGCCAAGGCGACCGAGTTCGGTGGCGGACTCCAGTTCGGCAACGGCCTCCTGAGCCGCTTTCCCATCGTCGAGCACACGCGCATCGCCTTGCCGGAGTGTGACAGCGGTGAGCAACGCAGCGCGCTCTACGCGTTGGTCCAGCACCCGGAGGGGCCGCTGCCGGTCTTCGTCACGCACCTGAACTGGAAGCTGCATCACGGCGCGGTTCGACAGCGCCAGATCTCCAGCCTGATTGATCACGTCTTCAGGCTCGCGCCGTTGGACGAACGGCGGCTACCGCCGATCGTGATGGGTGACTTCAACGCGGAGCCGGACTCCGACGAGATGCGCTTCATGCGGGGGCTCACGGCTCTGGACGGGCGCACCGTGTATTTCACCGACTGCTGGATCTTCGCTGGCCAGGATGGTGGACGACACGCCCACGAAGGCGCACCAGGCTACACCTTCGACTCTCGCAACCCCTATGCCGCCCTGGCGCACGAGCCTCGGCGGCGCATCGATTACATCTATGTGAGGGGTCCTGATCGTAAGTTCCGCGGGGAACCATTGGAGACCCGCGTGGTGTGCAACGCCTCTGACCCGACCGACCCCGAGCTCTGGCCAACGGACCACTTCGGTGTGTTCTGTCGTCTGCGCATGGGTGCAGCCGAGAGCTGAGGCTCCGTCTTCTTACCCAAGCTCGCGCAGGCCGTGGTCATCTTCGCCCCTCGACGAGGTCGAGGCACAGCCTGACTGGTGGCGAGCTGCTGTTTTGCCTTGGTCGCGCCGCCGCCTCGTGCTCCCATGCGGTCATGAAGCGCGTCGTGTTGGGGTTGGCCGTGTGCACTTTGCTTGCGGCTTGTGACAAGGACAAGCCGGAGGCTCCCGCCGCGAGCGCCGAGCCGCCCAAGGCGGCGGCTGCGGCGCCTGCGGGCTCCGCGAAGGCAAAGGCCGAAGACGACGAGGGTGGCTGGTAGTCGCTAGGGCGCCGAGCGTCGCGCGTCCGCGGCGAAGTCCTCGACCTGTTGCCACACGCGAAGCACGTTGCCGGAGCACAGCTTCTCGAGGTCTTCGTCGCTCCAACCGCGCTCGATCAACACCCGGATCAGGTTGGGATAGGCCGAGGCGTCTTCGAGTCCGATCGGCAGCGTGTCGCCGACACCGTCGAAGTCCGATCCCAACCCCACGTGGTCGACACCGACGAGCTTCACCACGTGCTCCACATGGTCGGCGACTTGCTCCACCGTGGCACGCTTGATCGGGTGCGTCTTCCAGAACTCGTCGGCGAACTCCGAGTAGGCGGGAGTTCCATGAACCAGGTGCTTGGCGCGTGCCTGGCCACCCAGCACGTTCCAGAGCTTGCTGCTCTGTTTCCGCGCTTCGTCGTCGATGAAGCCAGAGCCAAAGTTGATCTGGATCACGCCGCCCGCCTTGGCTAGCGCTTGGATCATCTCGTCCGACATGTTGCGAGGCCAATTGGGCGTGTAGTGGCGACAGCTCGAGTGACTGGCGATCACCGGTACCTTGCTCAGCGCTACCACCTGCCAGAACGCGTCATCCGAGATGTGGGAGACATCGATCATGATGCCCACGCGGTTCATCTCCTTCACGACCTGCTTTCCGAAGGCGCTAAGGCCCTTGTGGGTATGTCGATCATCGTAGGAGGAGTCGGAGATGTGGTTGTCCTTGGAGTGTGCCAGGGTGATGTAGCGGATCCCTCGCTGCTGGAAGTGCTGCACGTTGGCGAGCTTTCCCTCGAGCGGCGCGCCGTTCTCCATGCCCATGGCCAGCGAAATCTTTCCCCCCTGGAAATTGGCGCGCACCTCCGAGGGAGACTTGGCGAGAGCGAACTTGTCGCTGTGCTCGCGGGCGATCTGCTCGACGAGGTCGATGAGCTCCTCGGCGTGCCTGAAGGCACCATTGCGCTCGTAGCGCGCCGCGACGTAGATGCTCATGAACGGCGCATCGAGGCCACCCGCGCGCGCTCGCGGGTAGTCGAAGTTTCCCTCGTCCGTCTTCTGCGAGACGTCTGCGATGGGCTTGCCGGCCTCCTTCTGCGAGAACAAGCGGTGGGGAACGTCGACGTGCCCGTCCAGGATGATGAAGCGCTTGGCGAGCTGCTCGGCGCGCTCCTCCGCCGTTGGCGGGGGAGCCGGTGCTTCGGAAGCGCTGGCGCTCGGGGAGCTGGGCATCTGAGTGGGGCTCGGCGCCGGGGGAGTCGGGTTCGCGGCCTGGCTCGGCTGTCGCTCACATCCAGCGAGCGAGAGCAGGGCGGCGCACAGCAGCGGCATGCCGCTCCGGGCGCGGGAGCGCCAAATGGACTGCATTCGGGGACGCTCGCACGGACATTGCAGCGAAGTAAACCGCACGGGGATGCGGGGCGGCTCGAAATCGCGTCGTCGACCGGACGTCTTGCGGAGAAGTCGAACCGGTCCGATGCCCTTCCCGAGGTGGGTGAAGCTCACGGCTGACAAGCACCTACATTGGCCCTGCGACAGGGAGCGGCGGCGCCTCAGCGCCGAGAATCGGGTTAAAGCTGGCAAATCGCGACAACCGGCGATCTTGGCATCCGTCTAGACCGTATCCATGAAATCCTATGTCGTTCGATCAGTCACCTCTGCTCACGGAATGGCGGGACGAGCAGGTTGACGAACCCACCGGGTCTGGGGCCCGCAGGGTCGGAGAAAGCATGAGCAGGGATACGCCGGTCAAGGTTGGGGACGTCATCGCGGACAAGTACCGCGTCGAACGTGTGCTCGGCGTTGGCGGCATGGGGATGGTGGTCGCCGCCACTCACCAGGTGCTGGATCAGCAGGTCGCGATCAAGTTCCTGCTGCCGGAGCTGGCTCAACATCCGGAGGCCGGGGCTCGCTTCCAGAGGGAAGCGAAAGCGGCGGTCCGCATCCAGAGTCAGCACGTGTGTCGCGTGCTCGACGTGGGGGTGAGCGCCGAAGGAGCGCCCTTCATGGTCATGGAGTACCTCGAAGGGAAGGATCTGGCCGACGAGCTCGAAGAGCACGGGCGCATGGCCGTGGAGCGCGCGGTCGAGTACGTGCTGCAAGCGTGCGAGGCGCTCGCGGAAGCCCACGCCGCGGGCATCGTCCACCGCGACCTCAAGCCCGCGAATCTGTTCCTCGCGGAACGCACGGATGGCTCGCGGATCATCAAGGTGCTGGATTTCGGTATCTCGAAGGTGACCGACCAAGACGTGCAGCTCACCAAGACTTCGTCGGTGATGGGTTCGCCTCAGTACATGGCGCCCGAGCAGATGCAGTCATCCAAGCAGGTGGACCAGCGCACCGACATCTGGGCCCTCGGAGCGATCCTCTACGAGCTACTCACGAACGAAGCGCCGTTCCAGGGCGAGACGGTTCCAGAGATCTGTATCAACATCGTCAACACCGAGCCGAAGCCGCTGCTCGAGCTCCGCCCCGACCTTCCCGAGGGCCTGGTGGGAATCATCGAGCGCTGCTTGAAGAAGGCCGCTGAAGAGCGCTTCGAGAACGTCGCGGAACTCGGCGCGGAACTCAGCGAGTACGGCCCGCCCCTCAGTCACCTGTCCGTCGAGCGTGCTTCGCGAGTGCTGAACACCGTCGTCCTGGGCACGCCGAGATCGGTGCTGCGTACCCAGACCAGCGCCACGAGGCCTTCGCAGCACGAGGTTGCGCCTACGGTGGCGTCCTACGCCGAGCTTGCTCCGCCGAAGCAGGCAAGCCGGCGGCCCCTGGTCGTCTTGGGCATCGCCCTTGCGATACTGGGACTGGGCGGGGCCGTCGCCTTCGCCACCGTGCAGAGCCGCGGCGGCGACGTGTCGACGGGGGTCGTCGCTGGCCAGCCAGGCAACGCGCCGACCGAGCAGCCATCCGTTTCCGCAGCGCAAGCGCCTCACGCGCAGGAGGAAGTGGCGCCGGAAGCGGACGTGCAGCCAGCCTCTCCTGGGCTGGACCCGGAGTCGGGGGCCGAGCCCAAGGTGGCCGCCGACTCGAAACGCGCGGATGGTGGACCGAAGCCTCAGATCCCGCCAGAAGCGCCTGAGTCCGTGGCAAGGCCCGCTCCCACGCCCAAACCAGTCAAGGTCCAAGCGTCGGCGAAGACAGCGCCGGGGCCGGCGCCTGGCAGCGAGCTGGACATCAGCGGGTTCGGCGACCGAAAGTAGTTGGAATGGTGCGTTGGCTTTGCTTGTGTGGAGGCGGCGCTCGGCGCGCTACTGGCGGATGTTGACCGGGCGCGCTCGGGTGTAGCGATGAGGCTTGTTCGATGTTGAGGAGACGATTCCGATTCTTGCTTGGGGTGCTAGCGCTCGGTTGCTTGAGCACAGTGGCAGCTGCGCAGTCCTCTGCGGCCGACAAGGCTGCCGCGGAGGCGCTCTTCGACAAGGGCAAGAAGCAGCTGAAGGACGGCGACTTGGCGTCGGCCTGCCGTAGTCTCGAGGAGAGCCAGAGACTGGATCCTGGCGTCGGAACCTTGCTCTACCTCGCGGAGTGCTACGAGCAGGCCGGAAAGACCGCGAGCGCCTGGGCGACTTTCCGCGAGGCAGCGGCCTTCGCGACCCGGTCCAACGATGCCAAGAGGGAGAAGATTGCGCGCGGTCGCGCCGAGCGCCTGGAGGGCGTGCTGGCCAAGCTCGTGATCGAGGTACCGCCCAGCGTCCGAGTCGAGGGCATGGTCGTCACGCGCGATGGCGACGAAGTCGGCTCCGCGCTGTGGGGCACCGCGGTGCCCGTCGACCCTGGAACCCACACCATCCGCATCACGGCGCCCTCCAAGGTCGAGTACCAGGCGGAGGTCGTCGTCCCGAAGAGCGGCGACGTGACCTTCGCCGTGCCGCCGCTCGAGCGCAAGCCGCCCGAGGCGGAACCCGAGGCGCAGGCCTTGGCTCCCGCGACCTCGGCACCCGCTCCGGCTCCCACGCCACTCGTCGCCGACGAGGGGACGCTGACTGAAGACGGCAGTGGTCAGCGCACCCTCGGCATCGTGGTGGGTGTGGTCGGGTTGCTCGGCGTCGGCGCCGGGACCTTCTTCGGCTTGCAGGCCAGCTCGAAGAACTCCGAGGCCGACGACAACTGCCGCTCGTCGGACTCCTCGCAGTGCAACCAGAAGGGAGTCGATCTGGGACAGGAGGCGGAAGACGCCGCCACGCTCTCCACCATCGCGTTCGGCGTCGGAGCCTTGGCGCTGGCTGGAGGTATCGTGCTCTATGCGACCGCGCCATCCAACGACGCCGCCGCGGGAAGTGCTCGCCGTCGTACCGCCCGCCTGCGCGGCACGGAGGTCCGGCTCGTCCCGGCCGCAACCCCGAGCCAGGCCGGTGTGTTCGTGGGAGGACACTTCTGATGTGGCGCGCGACTCGGATTGCCGTGCGGCAAGGCGCGACGCTCGGCCTCGTTCTGCTGCTGTTGGGCGGGGTGGCGTGCAGCAACTTGCTCGGTCTCGAAGACCGGGAGCTCGATCCGACCTTCGGCAGCGGGGGCACTGGCGGGACGGGAGGCAGCGCGGGCGCTGGTGGCACGGGCGGCGGCGTCAGCGCCCTGTGCAACGAGTACTGCGACGAGGTGCTGACCAACTGCACCGGGGAGTTGGTGCAGTACCCGAACCGCGAGCAATGCCTCTCGATCTGCGCGGCGATACCGGTGGGTGACGGGCCTGCCGGGAACACCATGACCTGTCGCTTGCAGCAGGCGATCAACGCGCGCACCAGCGGTGAACCCGTCGAACACTGCTCTGCTGCCGGACCCGGCGGTGCGAACGCCACCGGATTGGCGATCTGTGGGAGCAACTGCGAAGGCTACTGCGGGCTCATGGCCAACGTATGTCCCGAGGCCTTCGGATCGATCGGGGCGTGCCTCCAAGAGTGCAGCGGCTTGCCCGATCTCGGAGGGTTCAACAGTGGGATCGACAAGGGCAACTCCGTCCAGTGCCGGCTCTGGCACGTGAGCGCGGCGACTCAAGCAACCTTCCCCCACTGCGAGCACGCCGCGGGCGCTCAGCCCTGCGATCCGGGGACGCCGGGACCGGGTGAGAGCGGTGGAGCCGGCGGCACCAGCGCGGGTGGGACTGGTGGTACCTCCGCTGGAGGCACGGGAGGCAGCGCAGGAGGCGCAGGCGGGGCCTGACTTCGCGACCTCCTCCGCGATCCGCGACGAGCGCGCTGGGCGAGTTCTTGTGGCTCGCCGGGGTGTTGCTGTGCGCGTTCATCGCTGCGCCCGTGTTCGTGCTCCTCGACCAGCTGCGCCGTAGGCGTTTGCGCAAGCTGCGTGGCGAGCACGAGTGGCGTGCGGCACATGGGGTCCGCGTCGAGGCAGAGGTGCTGGTCATCGTCTACTCCGATCGAGTCGATCGGCTGCCCCTCGACACGATCCAGCAGGCTACGGTCCATCAGGTGACCGGGGACGCGGGTTTTGCCCATGCAAATTCGCTGTGCTGGCTGATCCGAGTCGTACAGCGGGACGGCACCTCGCGCTGCATCGAGCACGCCGAGTCGTTCCCCCATCCTTTCGAGCGCGAGGTGCTGGCCCCACTTCGGGCGCGCGGGGTCTGCTCAGGGTTCGACGTGCTCCAGGGCCCGGGACAGGGACTCGCGGTCGTCATGCTCTACGGAGCAGCGCTACTGTGGCTCCTGCTGGCTTGCTTCATCGCATCTGCGGTCGTCAGGGTCGACTGACCGCCTGACGTCACACCAAGCGTCTGACGGGCCTCCGAAACGACTCGTTGCGCGCCGGTCCAGGCGCTCCGCGAGGGTGTGCCGACCTGTAACTTTTTGCTCATGTTGGAGGCCCGACGTGGACTCTCGACACGGAGGCTGCTAATCGGCCGAGATGAGCTTGGGACGCTTGTTCGGTCTGGCTGCGTTCGCGCTGATTGCGTGTGAGGCAGCAGGTAGTTCGTCGGTCAACGACAACGGTGGAAGTTCCGGAGCCGGCGGCAGTGCTGGAACGGCGGGCAGCGGGGGGAGTGCCGCGAATGGTGGCAGCGGTTTCGATGGTGGCCTGGACGCTGGCGGAGGCACCGGGGGCTTCGATCCTGACGCCGCGTGCGCCATCGCGAAGGAAGCCGCCAAGGTCGAGAAGCTGCCCGTCGACATCATCTTCGTGGTCGACAACTCGGAGAGCATGGAGGCGGCCACCATCGAGGTGAAGAACGGCATCAACAACTTCGCGATGCAGATTGGCTCCAAGGACCTCGACTACAAGGTCATCATGCTGTCCCTGCGAGGGAAATCCCCCGTCAACAACGGCGGCAACAACGTGCTCTATCCGGTGTGCGTGCCTCAGCCGCTGGCTGGAGACTCCAACTGCGGAAACGGCGCGCACTTCTTCCACTCATCGATCAACATGCTGAGCACGCAGCCACTGGAGCAGTTCCTCGGCACGCTCGGAGACACGTCTCGCTACACCGTGGGCGAACAGCGCGGACCGGAGACTGCCGCGGATGCCAACTGGCAGGCGCAGCTGCGTGCCGATGCGACGCGCACCATCGTCCTGGTCAGCGATGACAACTCACGCCTGACCGCCGATCAGTTCGAGCACTGGGCAGGGGGCGGAAACTGGTCGACTCAGACGCTGCCTCAGGGGGCCGTGCTTCCGCCCGGAATTCTCGACAGCAGCTGGAACGGCTTGTTCGACGACTACATCTTCAGCGCGATCTACGGCTGGGGTTCCGAAACGGACGCCAGCGTGACTTGTAGCTACGGCGGCAGTCAGCAAGACCCGCCGGCCTCGGGAGAGGTCTACACGGACCTGGTGAAGCGCACCGGCGGTGTGCGTGCTCAGATCTGTGACGGCGCGAGCGCCTGGGGACCGTTCTTCGATTCCGTAGCCACGGCCGTCGAGTCCGGCGCCAAGATCAGCTGTGTCCTGGACATTCCGGAGCCGAGCAGCGGGGAGCTCGATCCGCGGAAGGTCAACGTCGTGGTCAGCACTCCCGACACCTCCAACGATCTGTTCAAGGTCGGCGGGGCCAACGACTGCGATGCCAGCGGTGGCTGGTACTACGACAACGACGCGAACCCTACCCAGGTGGTCCTGTGTCCGACTTCGTGCGCGGATGCTCAAGCGGCCGTTCAGTCTCAGGGTGAGGGAAGCGTCGACATCTACTTCGGCTGCGAGACGCGCGTGAAGTAGCTCATCGCGCCAGCCGCGTGGACCCTACCAGCCATCCCGACCGCCTGCCGGAGTAGGCCGAGCGGGCGTCAGCGCGCGTTTCTTGGGGGAGAGAGAGCGCTATTGTCATGCGGAAAATCGCGTGTCGCGATGCGCGGAGGGCGCCGTGTGGAAGCGTTGCTGACCTACGCCTCTTCACCGACGAAACGCCTTGAAATTCCGGTGGAATGGCGCTTGTGCGCGGGCTCGGTTGGCACTTCCGGCGCCCCCGAAGGAGGGCGTGAGAGCCTCACC
Organism: Polyangiaceae bacterium; assembly: GCA_041389745.1. Taxonomy (GTDB): domain Bacteria; phylum Myxococcota_A; class Polyangia; order Polyangiales; family Polyangiaceae; genus JAHBVY01. Next base: position 19,279 of record JAWKRF010000015.1, on the reverse strand, counting down.
GTGCGCACCGAGTTAGCGAACGTTAGCTTTCCGCTCGGAGACGGAGCGGGAAGTGCACCACTGCACTCGGTGACACGCGCACAGATCCCAGTTTGAGGAGCCAGGGCCGGTCGGCGGAGCGGGCCGCGTCATTTTTTTTCTTTTTCAGTCAAACGTCCGACTGGCGAGCTAGACGTGTGGAATCCCACGACATCTGAATCTTAGGCTGTTTTGGTCGCTGCAGCTGCACTGGAACAGTACACGCCGAAATCGCTTCCCGTGTTCCGTCTTTCCAATTCTGGTGCACGCTCGGCCCCCATGGAGCACGACGCACCTGAAAACACCCAACGCCCCAAGACGCGCGGGGTCCCCGAGAGCCGAGCTTCGCGTCCCCGAGCTCAGGCGATCCTGAACGCAACCGCCAAGCTGATCGCCGATCGTGGCGTCGCCGAGACCACCGTCTCGGAGGTCGGCCGCGCAATGAACATGCGCAAGAGCGTCGTTCACTACTACTTCGAGAACAAGCAGGCCCTAGTGAACGCCGTGCAAGCTCTGGCCGAGCGCAAGCTGCTGACCCGTGTCCAGGCTGCCCTGCAGCCGGCAGACGCGAATAAGCCGCGCGATTTCCGTAGTTTCCTGCGTCCGTTCTTCCGAGCGGCCCAGGGAGACAACGATGACTTCGCGATGCGCTTGCAGTTCTGGGCGGAGTCTCGTCGCGAGAGCGACGTCCAGACCAGTGTCGGTGAGACTCGCACTCGCCTGCGAGATACCCTCGAGGCAGCAATCGTGGAATCTCGAGCAGTTAGCGGTGAGCAGACGGCCACCGTCGCCTCGCTCGTGATGGCGGTCACCGACGGCCTCGCACTCGCAGAGCTGCTGGATGGTGAGCGGGCAAACGCGAGCGAAGCCTATGAGTTGCTGCTCAATCTGCTCGAGGCGAACGCCCAGGAGTCTCGAGTGCTGGCCGACAAGCCGTCGTCCTCGATGCGCGCTGCGACCATCACTGCTTGAAGCCCAGAGGTCGCGCTCCCTGCGCGACGAGACGAGGAACTGCCCCAACGTGCCTCGTTCAGCTTTTCGTCCCCAACTCACTGACCCCTACTGATTCGAGACGGCCGCCCATTCGGGCGGCCGCCTTGCTTTGTCGCGTTGCGTCGTTTCCTCGCGCAAACCGACGACCGGCCGACTTCCGCTCTCACGGTAGTTGGCGGGCGGGTTGGTTCTGTTCTCCGCGGATACGCGCTCGTCTCCGGCCCGTCGCGCGCGGCCCGCAGTAAATAGCATCTGGACGCGCGCAGGTTGAGACGAAGCTGGAAGCGAGACTTGTTACTTTCGTATAGAGTCTTGCCGTGCGGCAATACAATTGCCACCAGAACGCCCGGGTGGCGCTTGCCAAACTGGCAGCCACCGCGAGGAGGGGCGGACAGGCTGACGTCAGGGGCGAGCTCTCGAGGCTCGACATCGTGAGATCGTCGGCGCGCCCGCTGCCTCACGGATTGGCACGCTCCTCGCTTCAGACGACGTGTGACCGGATACACGGACCATGGAAGGCGGAGCCGAGCGGCTGTTGGCGGTTGGTTCGATCGAGCAATCGGGTGGCTGCGGGCGCGCGTGACGCGAGAGATCGCGGCTTCACGTCAGCGACTGGTCACGGGCGCCACGGAGACGTCGGGCACGCGCCGCTGGTTCGCGCGTCTGCACTGGCTGCTGGTCGCCAGCGTCGCGACGACCCAGCTGATGGCTTTCAGCACCGGAGTCGGGCGCTTCGTGCAGGAGGATCCACGCGTGGTCCCCGTCCGTCGTCTGGCGCACCCCAGCCAGCGCGCCACGGCGGAGCAAGCCGCCCCCTCCGAGCCTTGCGCTGGGATCCACCTGGGCGAGGTGCTGCTGGACTCCCGCGGCGAGCCCACCTTCGCCACGTTGCGGGGGCCCGGTCAGTCTCATGCATTTCCGCGTAGAATTGGCGACCGGCTGGCTGGAGCCTGGAAGGTTCGGGCACTGCGCCTCAGCGCTGGTGAAACCGGCGCGAGCGCGGCAGACCCGTTGCGGGCTCAGGTCGAGCTCGCGTCGGGAGATCGGGTCTGCACCCTGGGGACCGAGCACATCCGTCGCGGCAACTACTCGGCTTCGCTCTAGTCTGTCCACCAGGGGCTATTCGGCAGCGCTCCGAGCTGGAGCCCCGTGGCCCTCGCTGGCAGCGCTTCGACGAGCCTTCACGTGGGCTCCCAGCTCGCGAATCGCTGCCATGCAGCGCTCCGCGGCGTCGCGCTCCGCGCTCAGCTTCGCGCGGCGGGAGGCGGCCGCCTTGGCGCGCAGGTCGGCGAGCTCGATCTCGGGGCCGTACTCGATGTCTATGGGGTACGCGTGGGGACACAGCCAGTTGCGCAGCGTCTCGAGGGCGAGGTTGCTCGACATCCCAATGATGAAGATGGGCACGACCCGGGCGCCCTCCGCTTCGAGGGCGACGCGCCCGACCCCGAACTGCACGGGTAGGAGCTCATAGGGATCCGGGCCTTTCCCACGCGTCCCCTCCGGATGGATCCCGACCACGGTGCCGGGCACCTTGAGTTCGTCGACCAGGCGCCGCAGCGCCAGCAGGTTGAAGCGCAAGTGCTTCCGATCGCGGAACACGGGCGGGTACATCATCATCCCGCTCATGGCGAGATTCACGATGCCCCCGAGCGGGTGCTCGTAGAAGAAGCTGCTCCGCACGGGAAAGAACGCTCGGCGCCCGAGCCGCGAGCGCGTCACGTTGACGAACGTGATCACGAAGAAGTCGAAGAAGGAGCGATGGTTCGCGACCAGCAGCACTCGGTCTTCCGGCTCGAAACCGTCGATGACGTCAGCTCCGCTGACGCGGTAGCGGCGGCCGCCACAGAACCACAGCATCGAGCGCATGAAGGTGGAGATCCAGACCTCGCTGACCCACTTGTGTCTGCCCTGGAACGCGTCCGCAAAACGCAGCAAGCGTCGTTCGACGGCCGTGAACGACTCCAGGGATTCTTCGGGCCACTCCGCCATGACGTCGAGTCTATCAGGGTGTTGAAGAACACCCTGCCAATCAAGAACCACGGTGCCCGCGCAGACTCGTTCCAGATCTTGCTCGCGCTTGCAGAGCACCCCGCGCATGTCCAGGACGGGGACTGGCGCCAGCTGTGCAAGGGCGAGCCGCGCCGCGCTTGCTCCGCGTCAGGTCAAATCACCGGCCGATGAGCTAGGATGAAGTCGATTGCAGCGCGAACCCGTGACGGCAGAGGCCGCGCGCGCGGATAGACCGCGTAGAGTGAACGCGCCTCCAGGCGCAGTTCGCCCAGGTCCAGCACGCGCAGGCTCCTGTCGCCCGCAGGGACTGCATCTCGGGGAGCCGCCACGACCCCCAGTCCCCGCTTGGCCGCTTCCAAGGCGACGCGCGGATCGTCGACGCTGAAGCGCCGCTCGGGAACCACACGCTTGACGTTGCCGCGGCGGTCCAGGAGCTGCCAGCTGGTCTGGGCTCGGGTGAGGACCCCTGGTGCCCCCTCGAGCTGGGCCGGGGTGATGCGTCCCCGCTCGAAGTGTTCGCGAAAGAACTCAGGCGCCGCGAACAGCTCGAACGGCAGCGTCCAGAGCTTGCGGCCTACCAGACTCTGGTCGCGGATTGGTCCCGCGCGGAACGCCAGGTCGATGGACTCGTCGAGCAAGGGCAGCACGCTGTTGCTCAGGATGAGCTCGACACGCACGGCCGGATACTGCTTTGCGAACGCCATCAGGGCCGGAGCGATGCGTCGCGAACCCTCGAGCTGAGTCGCAGTGACGCGCAAGGGCCCTGATGGCGTGCCGTCAGCGTCCTCCACCGACTCCAGGACCGCGCCGAGTTCGCGTAGACTTGGAGCGATTCGTTCGAGGAGTCCGCCACCCTCGACGGTCAGCTGCACGCTCCTCGAGTTGCGATGGAAGAGGTGAAGGCCGAGGTGGGCTTCCAGGCGCTTGATGCGGCGACTCAGGGTGCTCGGTGGCAGTCGGAGTCTTTGTGCCGCCAGTCGGAAGCTCCTGACTTCCGCTACCGCGCGGAATAGATCGAGATCGTCCAGCATGCCATTCATGGCATCAAGGATTCCAGATTGTGCCATGGACGGGAAGCTGGCTCACGTCCATGGTGTCGAGATGAGAGACGCGAGAGTGGTGGTCATCGGCGCGAGTTCCGGCATCGGACGCGGCCTGGTGAAGGTTTTGCTCGAGGAGGGCGCCCTGGTCACGGCAGTTGGACGCAGCGCTGAGCGCCTGGCGCGACTCGCGGACGAGCACCCCACGGAGGCGCATGGGTGCTTGCGGTTCCAGACGGCGGACCTCACCCAAGAAGAATCCATCCGGGCGACCTTCTCGGCCATCGGAGAGGTCGATCACGTGGTGATCACCGCCGTGACGCCGGTCTACGGCGCGATCGGGGAGCTCGACATGGCCCGTGTGCGAGAGCTGGTGGACTGCAAGCTGTTTGGCGCCCTGCACGTCGCAAAGCACGCTCGCTTCGACCCCGCGGGGAGCCTGCTCCTCACCGCCGGGATCGCGATGGAGCGTCCCGGCCCCGGGAGTGCACCGATCGCCGCGGTGAACGCTGGCCTGGTCGGCCTGATGCGAGCGCTGGCCGTCGACTTGGCACCAGTGCGCGTGAACACGCTCTCGCCTGGCTGGGTGGATACGCCCGTGTGGGACCGACTGGCTGGTGCGGGCAAGGAACGTATCCTCGCGGAACACGCGCGCAGACTGCCTGTCGGGCGGGTCGGGTCACCTCGGGACGTGGCCCTCGCGGCGCTGGCCTTGATGGAGAATGGGTTCGTCAACGCGAGCGTGCTCGAGGTGGATGGTGGACACCGCTTGATTCGCTGAGCGTCAGGTGAGGTCGACGGGCACGCGCTTGCTCAGTCGAAGCTCGCGCTGGCTGATCTTGCAGGCGTAGGCCAAGAGCTCCACGCCGGCGGCATGGGCTTCCGCCAAGGCTTCCGCGTACACCGGATCGATGTCCCGCGCCGGGATCACCCGCTGGGTATCGCTGCGGCTGCTGCAGAAGAGCAGCACGGCGCGCTCGCCCTGCTGTTTCAGCTCTATCAGCTCACGCAGATGGCGCGCGCCGCGCTTGGTGACGGAATCGGGGAAGGCGCTCACGCCGTTTCCGCGATCCAGCGTGACGTTCTTCACCTCCACCCAGCAACGACCCTCGGGGAACTCGAGCCGGAAGTCGATACGACTCTCTCCCACGGTCACCTCGCGGCGTAGCGCGACGAAGCCGGTCAGCTCCCGAACCACGCCGTCCTGCAGCGCCTCGGCTGCCAGTGGATTCGCGCGCGCGGTGTTCACGCAGACCAGTCCGCGACCCACACGACACAGCTCCCAGCTGTAGGGAAGCTTGCGTCTCGGATCATCGCTCCGGGACAGGTAGACCTGGCTTCCTGGCAAGGCGAGGCCAGTCATGGCACCTGGATTCGCGCAGTGCGCGGTGACCAGCTCTCCAGAGATCAGCTCGATATCTGCAAGGAAACGCTTGTAGCGACGAAGCAGCCGGCCCTCGTAGAGCTTCGGGAGCTTCACGCGCGTTCCAGGAGCGCCAGCGCTTCGACGTGCTCCGACGCAGGGAACAGATCGTAGGGAGTCACCTGGCGCAGGCGATAGCGCGGGAGGAACTCCGTCAGATCACGGGCCAAGCTCCTGGGATTGCAGGACGCGTAGACGATGCGTTCAGGCTCCATGGCGAGCAGGCGCTGCGCGACCTCGACCCCGATCCCCTTGCGGGGAGGGTTGACCAGGATGGTGTCGAAGGGGCGGGAGACGGCCCCGAGGGAGTCCAGCGCAGCTCCGGCTTCGGTGCCCAGCAGCGTGAGCTCGAGCCCGTTTCGCGCGGCGTTCTTCAGTGCGAGATCTCGCGCCTCGGGCACGGACTCGATCGCCGTAACCTGGCACCCGCGTCGGGCCGCCCGCAGCGCCAAGGCGCCAACCCCGGAGAACACGTCGAGCACGCGCGCGCCTTCCACGAGCTCCACCGCGTCGCGCTGGAGCCGGGCCGCCGCGGCCCGATGCACCTGGAAGAACGTGCGGGGCAGGAGCTCGAAGGTCAGCCCGTCGACCTCGTCCACCAGCGCCGCCTCACCGGCGAGCCAGCGCGGCGCCTCGACGCCGAAGACCGCGTCACCAGAGCCGCTGTTCGCGGCGAAGACGCTGCTCGCGCCAGCCTCGAGCGAGCGCCGCGCGAGCTCGTCCAGGGTCGCTCCGGGCAGATCCCCGAGGAAGCACACCATGCACTCACCGCGCGCGTTGCCGCGCAGCGTCAGGTAGTGCAGCTGCCCACCGGCACCGCGCGCGACCGGCGAGCTGGGCTTGCCCAGGTTGGCCCGCAGCTGATTCGAGCCAAGCGGCTCTCCGCAGCCCTCGTCCAGCGCCGGGGTGGCGTGAGGCAACAGCTGGCGAAAGCCCTGCAACACGTCCCGCAGACGCACGCTGAGCTCGCTCAGCCGGGGCTCGGGCAGCAGGCAGTCGAGCATGCCCTGGACCTGATGCGAGCCTCTGCGATACGCGCCGAGCAGCGCTCGACCGCGGTGCTGTCGCGTGAGGTAGATCACACGACTCCGCCAGCCGACCTGGGCTCCGGCGGAGACACACGGCGGGACGTCGACCCCGACGCCTTGCTCGGCGAGGGCCCGAGTCAGCAGTGCGCGCTTGAACTCGAGCCGTGCCTCCGTGCTCAGGTGCATGAGTCGACAGGGGCTGCCCGGGGTCCAGCGCGAGCACTCGGGCTTCACGCGCGCGGCGCTCGGCGCCGACTCGAGCTCGAGGAGTCGCAGCACGCTGCGGTTCCGACCCCGATGGATCACCAGCGCTTCGCCGCGCTCTCCAGGCAGTCCGTTGCCGATCACGAGCGCTGCATCGAGGTCTGCGACATGCCCCACCCCGAGGCCATCGTCGTTCAGGCCGTCGACGGTCACCTGCACCAACGCTCCGCTGATCAGCCGCTTCACTGGCTGCTGCTTACGGCCCGCGAACGGGGAATTCAATCGCCCTCGCCGCCGATCTTCTCGTTGCGGCGGGCGGCCTCGTCGGTCCGCTCCTCGAAATACCCGAGTATTCCTGCGGTGCTCACTCCTCGGGCGCCCGCCTCGCTGCGGTCTCGACCGGGATCATCGATCGACTTTCCCGTTCGCGGACTCGGAGAGCCAGGGATTGGGGCTCAACCCCCAATTCCAGCGGCGCGATCGAGGGACGTGAGCGGCGGCGGCGCGGTGCTTCGGGGGTCGGCGGCGCAGGCGCCGGCAGCGGCGCGCAGGACCTCGGCGCAGCAGCGTGCTCCAGCTCTGAGTGCGCTCCGGAGCGAGCGGCGCGCGGGCAGGTAGCGTCGTAGTCATCGTATCTCCTCGCTGACCCGTCTCGAAACGGCGTCATCCATGTACGTCGTTCCTGGAGCTGGCGAACGACACGCAAGCCACTGTTTCTTGAAGAAGTGTGTCCTGCTGACAGGGTATGGCGGGAGGCCTCTCCCGCCACGCTCGGGTCAGTGCAGGTTGAACCAGGTCTTGCCCGGCTCGAGGTCGAGGTGCACGTGATCGTGGTGATCCGCGTTGTAGTTGGGCGTCAGGATCAGATTGAACACGCGGCTCTGGTGCGTTGCGCAGAACATCGCGCGCAACCAGCGGCTGGTGCCTGCTCTGCCCGTGCATTAATGGGCGCGCCGATCGAGCCGGCGAAATCGCGCTGGATCTCGAGCCGAGTGCCGTCCCTTAGCTCGAGGCTCGCCACATCGATCGCCAGCCCGAGACCGTGCTGGCTCGGCTTGCCCGAGCGGCGAATCACGGCGCCGGGGCGCAGCAGGCTGGCGTGGCGGAGCACCCGCACGCCGCGCTGCGCGAGATCCCGGGTCCAGTCGTCCAAGCTGAGCGCCAGGCGGCAGTCGAGCACGTCGTAGTCCCCGCGCGACCCCGGTGTCCTGGCGCCGTTCATCACGATGTCCACGCCGTTGAGCGGACCACTGAGCTGCACCGGCAGCGCGACGTCGCGAGTGGCCTGGTTCGGCGTGTATCGCCGCACCGGGAGGCCCCTGAGCGGCGAGTTCGTTCGCGCACGCCGGGACTGAGCGGGCAGCGGCCGCCAGCGCCGGGGAGCTGCTCGCCACGGTCGGCGAGTCGAGCGGGCTGACGGCGCTGGCGCCGCTGGGGAGTCGGGGGCCGCGAGCGGAGCCGGAGAGCGCCGGGCGCTGGGTGGCCTGATACGTTGCCGCAGGGATAAGTTGCCGGGCTGGGTCCCGGGCTGCGCCGCTGGACCTGAAACGCCTGCGGGCAGGTAGTACGACTGCGGACTCCATGGGCCTTGCAGCGCTGCCGGGCACGCAGGGGCTCGCCTTCGTGGGCACAGCCCCCAGGCGCTCAGAGCCACCAGGAGCCCGCAGAGCTTGCTCCGCTCGCCGGGGGTCGGCTCCAGGGACCCGACCAGCAGTCGACGCGGGGATCTTTTTCGCTTCTCGACTACCCGGCAGAAGCCTACGTCCCAGCGAATGTTAAGGACAAAAACCCCGCCGAAGTCCGTTGGAGTACTGATACGGGAAACGGCCTGGATCGTTTGTAGCGGAAAGCTTCGCGATCAACAGGCCACCCACGAGAGCCGCGACCACCGCCGACGAGCCGTGACCCAGCATCATGTGCAGGTGCCCACCGGCCGAGCATTGCAGGTTCGTGAGCGCCCCAGCGAAGAGCCCGGCTGCCGCGCCCAGGCCTGCGCTGCCAGCGCGCGAACCCGCGGGGAAACAACCCCGCACGCCGATTGCGACGAGCACCAGCGGGCCCGCCACCCAAGCCAGGGTATGCCCCATGCAGCTCATCGTGCCAGCCGGTTCCGGTGCCACCGGGTTCAGCGAAGGCAGCAACATGGCCAGCGCCCAGAACGTGGCGATGCTCACAAACACCAGGGCCATCAGCCGGCTCGTGGCGCTGCCGAGTCCTCGGCGGCCGCCGCGCAGAGCCAGGAACGCCAGCGCGCCGCCGAGCACGAACGGCACGATCACGTGGGACGCCGAGTACCAGAGCGGGAGCCGGTCGAAGCTGCCCTTGGCGGCGCGGATCCCCAGGTGCCCAAACGCCCAGAGCGCCGCTCCGACCAGGGCCCAGCTCCGGGTTCGCCAGAACTGAGCCCGGGCCGGGGCCGCCCCCGAGCTTGGGGAGGAGCGGGCGAGGCGCTGCTCCCGAGTAGCGGATCCGGGATGCTGCCCAGCTGATCCAGCCGCAGGCCGTGAATCTCATCGAGGGCCTCGGGCGGTTGGCGAGTGGTCATCTCTCACCCCCTCCTGCGGAGAGCAAGCCCGCCTGTTCGAGTGCGGTGCGGATCTCTTGATACGCGTGAAATGCCCGAAGCTTCACCGCGCCCTCCGTGGTTCCCAGGACCTCCGCTGCCTCGCGGATACTGTGACCCTCGTAGCGCACCAGCACGAACGCCTCCCGGCGCGCGACCGTCATGTCCAGCGCGTGTTGCACCACCTCCGCCATCTGTGATGCGGCGAGCTGAGCTTCTCCGCTGGCGTCCGGCCCCGCGTGAGGTTCGGGGTAGGGGGGCGCATCGCTGTCTCGGGTGCGAGAGACCTCCTTGGGACGACTCTTCTTCGCGCGATAGGAGTCGATGTAGCAGTTCCGCGCGATCATCAGATAGCCCAGGCATGACCGCTGCGCCCCCACAATGACCCGCGAGCGCGATGCATGCGCACGAACGTCTCCTGCAGCAAATCCTCGGCCCGCTCCAGGGACCCACACATCCTGCGGAGAAAGGGCAGCAAGCGCTGGGCTATCGGCGCGTAGAGCTCGTTGAACGCCGCGTCGTCGCCAGCGGCGTAGCGATCCATCGCGGCGTCCAGTGCGCTCGTGTCCGGCTCTGGCCGCTCATCGACAAGACTGCGCCCCAGGCTCCAATGGGTGAGTACGGCGAAAACGCGAGTCTGGGTCAATGGCGACATGAGAGCAGGGCCTACCGTGCCCTCTACGGTCAGCGGTCCTGGCGGTTTGATCGAGGCTCCGGGATTCACTCACCAGGTGCAGAATCCAGCGCTCGCCCGCTACCTCAGCTGGCTGGCAGCGCCGCGTGGGACCGGAGGATCGGCTGCAGCGCGGAACTGGAAGGGTCCGTCAGCGCTGACGGACGCGACCTGGAAACATGCTGGCGCGGCGGCCCGGCAGGATCGATGGAGTACGGCCCTCGTGAGCGTGCGCCGGGTCGCCAACCAGCTTGAGGCACTCCTTGACCATCGATTTCAGCGTCTCGAACACCCCCTTGCCGTCGCGGGCGCAGGCGGGGATTTGAGTCAGATCCGCCGACAGCCCGAGGGCTCTCCGTAGCCTCCTCGGGGGCGAGGATGTCGGCAAGATCTCGCTTGCTGTACTGCACCACCATGGGCACACGCGCGTACTCCATGCCCTGGACGCGCGAGGCGATCCTCCAGGTTGTGCATGCCTGAATGTTGGCCTCGAGGGCGGCTTCCTGGCTGTCGACGACGAACACCACGCCGTCCACGTTGCGCAGGATCAGGCGTCGGGTGTCGTCGTGGTGGGCGATCTGGCCAGGGGATTGCGCACATGTGGAGTCGAATCGAGTAGCCCTTGAACTTGCCGAGGTGCACCGGCAGCAGATCGAAGAAGATCGTGCGCCTGCTCTCGGTGGTCAGGCTGAGCAACTTCTCGGTACTCCGGGGGGCGGGGATGTACTCGAGGTTGGTGGTCTTCCCGCCCAAACCGGGCCCGTAGTAGACCAGCTTCAGCAGGACTTCTTTTCTGCCGTGGTGAACCGTGGGCATCTTGGGTCGCGAGGTGCGACACCCGTGCTGGGTGAACGCGGAGAGGGGTCGGAGGAAGCCGATGCGTGGGCGGCGAGCGCCCCAAAAGCGTATCACACCGGGCGGCCGGATACTTCGGGTTCGCACCCGGTCTTGGGGGGTGAGGCGCGCTGTGCAAACGTCGGAGCGTCGCCCATGGGTACGGGTTCGTCTCAGCTGGTGGCGATGGCGAGTTCGAGGTGCTCCTTCAACGCCTGGAGTCGGTATGGCTTGTGGAGGAGCGCCACTCGGCGATGGCGCAGCAGGCGGTCGCTCGCTTCGTGCGCCGTGAACCCGGTGGTGAAGACCACGGGTAGATGCGGGTTGCGCGCTCGCAGGCGCTCGAACACCTCTTCGCCACCCAGGCCAGGCATGGTCAGGTCGAGGATCACCACGTCGATGGAATGAGCCTCGAAGAGCGCGAGCCCCTCGCCGCCACTGGCCGCGCTCAACACCTCGAAGCCCTCGAGCTCCAGCATGCTCTTGGTGACGTCGCGCACCATCTCGTCGTCGTCGATCAAGAGCGCGAGACCGCGACGCTTGCTCGCCCCCAACGCCGGCGCGGGTGTCGTCGGGCGCTGGCAGGGTAGCCAGACACGAAAACGCGTCCCGCGATCCGGAGCACTTTCTGCGTGGATAATTCCATGGTGGGCCCGGACGATGCCCAGCACCGACGCTAGCCCCAACCCCTTGCCGCCAGGCTTGGTGGTGAAGAACGGATCGAAGATCCGACTCAAGGTGTCCTCGCTCATGCCATCGCCGTCGTCCTCGACGTCGACGCAGACGAAGCCGTTCTCCGCGCTCGGGGGTGGCGACGCCTCGGGGATCATGGCCTGAAAGCGGTCCACGCGAGTCGTCAGGTCGGGCGCAGCCTGGGCGGTTGCGCGCAGGTGAATCGTCCCGTTGCGACTCCTCAGCGCGTCGGTTGCGTTCGCCACCAGGTTCATGCACACCTGACGTAGCTGACCTGCGTCGCCCCAGACCTCTGGCAAGGCGTCCTCGATCTCGAAGCGGAACTCCGGACGTCTGGAGCTGCCAGCCGCGGTGCGAACCGCGAGCAGATCCACCGTCTCGCGCAGCAAGTTGCCCAGCGCCAACGTGCTCTTGTTGAGCTCGCCCCGACCGGTGAACGCGAGCATCTGGGTGGTGAGTTCGCCTGCGGCGACCGCGGCGGCCTCGATCAACTCGAGGTGACGCGCCGCGGGTGATTGCAGGTCGATGAACTTGCGCGCCAGCGCCGCGTTCCCCAGCATGCCCAGCAGCAAGTTGTTGAAGTCGTGGGCGATCCCGCCCGCCAGGAGACCGAGGCTCTCGAGCTTCTTCGACTGCAGTTGCTCCGCCGCACGCTGGTCACGCGCCTGCTCAGTTTGTTTCCTCGCGGTGATGTCTTCGAGCATCGCGATCAAGTAGCCGGGGGCCTCCTCCGTGCCCGCCGTCGTGATCGTCAGCTGAGCCCAGCGCGGAGCTCCCGAGGGCTGCTCCAGGCGGTGCTCGGCGCGATGAATCGCACCGGCATCGAGCGCGCGCAAGCCAGCGCGCAGCGCCGCGCGTTCACCTGGAACGATCAGGTCTTCGAGCTGCACGCTGCGAAGCGCTTCGGTCGGCAACGCGAGCATGCCCGCCAGGGCGTCGTTGGACTCGAGCACCCTCCCGCGCAAGCTGCACAGCGCGATGCCCATGCCTGCGCCGGCGTAGATCGCGCGGAAACGCGCCTCGCTGGCGCGCAGCGCCTGCTCGTCGAGAACCCGATCCGTTACGTCGGTGGTGATGCCGATCACGTGGGTGACCCGTCCGGCCTCGTCGCGACGAAACACCCGGTCTCGGCCGAGGAACCAGCGCCAGCTGCCCGAGGCGGCGCGGATGCGATGCATCGTCTCGAGGACCTCGTCGTCCGAAGCCAGCTCCCAGCGCGCGACCTGCTCGCGAGCTGCCTCGAGATCTGCCGGGTGCATCAGCTCGGTGAAGCGCTCGATCAGCGCGTCGCTCTCTTCCGCCGGGTAGCCGAGGAGCGTGGCGAATCGAGGATTCACGAACACCGGGCGTCGCGCGACGAGATCGAAGACGTAGATCACGCCCGGGTGCATCTCCAGCACCTGCTGCTTGAAGTCTTCGCTCTCCCGCAGGCGCGCCGCGAGCGTTTCCTGGAGCGTGAGATCGCGCAGGAACACGGCGATGACGCCATCGGAGATGCGCTGCGCGCGAGCTTCGACGGACGTCTCCCACTTCGAGCAAGTGAGTGTCTTGATCGTGGGGGTGAGGCGCGCGGCTTGGAGCCAGGCCTCCACCAAGGGCGCTTCGGTCTCGAGAAACGCCTTGGTTACCCGCTCGCCAACGGCGCAAGCCGGCTCCCCCAGCAACTCCCGCGCGCGGTCGTTGGCATACACCCAGCGCTCGCCGTCACACCCCAGCACGGCGCCGGGAGCGACGGCGATCAAGGCCTCGAACGGGATCTTGGACTCGAGCTGACTCACCAAAGAGGAAGTCTACGCGCCTTCGGACGGAGAGCGCGCGCCACAATTGCGAGCCACGCGACTCGAGGGGCCCAGAGCGGCCAAGAGCGCAGCGAACCCGCGTTCGCTCACTGGGTTTCCAGGAGCCCGACGTCGTTCACGTCGAAGAAGTTGGCTCCGCCCGGGTCGTTGTTCACGGTGCCATCGCGGTCGCAGTAGGTCCAGACACCGCCGCTGCTGGGACGCACGCGGAACACGTGGGCGTACACGTCCGCCGGACCGGGGAGCGTCACGTCTGCGGCATACTCGTCGTCGTTGCCACTCTGGACGTTGAAGCTCGCGCCGAGCCAGGTGAACGCGCTCGGAGCTAGGCCTGGGTCCACACCCAGCGGACCGTACCCCCACTCGACGTCCAGCGCGCCGGAGTCACCGGCGGCCTCGGTGAGGCCACTCTCGTAGACGCGGCCGAAGAACGTCGTCGTGGCGGCCACGGCACCCGTGTGATCCTTGGGGTACTGGAGGATGCAGTAGTCGATGGGCTCGTAGCTGTAGAAGCTGGGATACACGACATCACCGCCTGCCTGTCGCAGGGTGAGATCCACGACGCCGGTCCCCCCCGGCACGGTGCAGGACAGACCCTGCGCGTCGTCGATACAGCTCGCGGCCCGAGTTCCAAAGAGCACGGTGGTCGTGCTCGCGTCGACGTTGAAGGTCTTCAGCCCCAGCGTTTGCCCGCCTGCTTCGGGACCGCGGCGTCGCCCGCTGAACACCTGGCTGTCACCGTTGCCGAGATCGCTCGCCACGAGGCCGAAGCAGCGGCCTGGAGACGGAACACTGGCGATCCCCCACGCGGCGGACCGTGACCCACCGAGGGACGAGTAGAGGCTCTGACCCGCCGCGCTCGCCATGACATAGCCTTGGCTCGGGACGCTGCCGTCGCTGCTGGGCAGGGAGTTGCTGTTTGCGGCGCCGTAGAGGACCACGTCGAAAGGCAGCGAGCCGGCGTTCAGGCTGCTCGCGGGACCAACGAACAGCGCTACGCCGTCCGCCGTGTCGCTCGTGGCGTTCTGCAGTCCACCCAGGTTCAGCGTGGCCGCGTAGCTCGGCGAGCCAATATCAGCGGAGGCGTCGGGGCCGCCGACGACGACGCAGGCGCCAGGAGCCAGAATCAGGGCGGGCAGGTCGAGGGTGACGGAGGTCAACGTGCTGCCGCCGTAGCCCAGCGCAGCGGCAGCCAGATCCACCGGCTCAGAGCCCGGGTTGTACAGCTCGATCCACTCGCGTCCGGCGTCGCCCGCCGGCGCGTCGTACAGCACCTCGGAGATGCGGAGCGCGCTGACTGGGCCGCAGGTCGTGCAGGCGCTGCTCCCCGCGGAACCGCCAGCGCCTGCTGTGGCTCCTCCGGCACCTGCTGTGGCTCCTCCGGCGCCTGCTGTGGCTCCTCCGGCACCTGCTGTGGCTCCCCCCGCGCCTGCTCCTGTCCCGGCGGCTCCCCCCGCGCCTGCTCCTGTCCCGGCGGCTCCCCCCGCGCCGGCTCCTGTCCCGGCGGCTCCTCCGGCACCTGCTGTGGCTCCTCCGGCGCCTGCTGTGGCTCCTCCGGCGCCTGCTCCTGTCCCGGCGGCTCCCCCCGCGCCTGCTCCTGTCCCGGCGGCTCCTCCGGCACCTGCTGTGGCTCCTCCGGCGCCTGCTGTGGCTCCTCCGGCACCTGCTGTGGCTCCTCCGGCACCTGCTGTGGCTCCTCCGGCACCTGCTGTGGCTCCTCCGGCGCCTGCTCCTGTCCCGGCGGCTCCCCCGCGCCTGCGCCTGTCCCGGCAGCGCCCCCGCTCGATGGTTTCCCTGCGGAACCGGCTCTGCCACCCGTCCCCGCGCTGCCCGCGCAGGCGCTCCCAGCGCAGGAGCTGGATTCTTCGTCTTCGCTCCCGCAGGCGAGGACCAAGGCGGGGGACAGCACGGCGAGGGCTAGGAATCGGCGCATGGCGCTGGATGGTGAAACCTGTCGGAAACCGGCGCAACTCATTTTTGAGTTACGTCGTATGAGGGCGGGCCGCGCTGCGGGGGTGCAGCTCGAAGCTGCGCGCCGGGGCCTTTGCGTCGTCTGGTATCCCGGCTACGCGTTCCGGGTGACTCAACTGGAAATCGCGCTCCAGCGCCTCCTCATGCGTCCCGTCCCGGCGCCGTTGACCCAGCTCGAGGACTGGTGGCAGCGCGAGCGCCGACTGCGCGAGGAGCTGGGAGATCCGACCGCTCGCGCGATCGTCCTGGCTGGGGAGAGCGGCCGCCTGGGCCTGGCGTTCGCCGGGGGCTTCCACGCCGCGCTGGCGCGGCTAGGCGGCGGACTCGATCCCTGCGGCGTGCGCCGAGTGGCGTTCTGCGCGACCGAAGCCGAAGGCGCGCACCCACGCGCCATCAAGACCAGCCTGGCGCCCGAGGGGAGCGGCTTTCGTATCCATGGGGAAAAGACCTGGGCAACCCTCGGGGGATCCGCCGAGGAACTCCTGGTGGTGTGCCGTCAGGGGGAGCGGTCAGACGGGCGTCCGAAGCTCGTCGTCGCGCGAGTCGATGCGACGGCGCCTGGGGTGACCCGGACAGCAGCGCGCCCCACGCCGTTCTGCCCAGAAATCACCCACTGCGGGTTCGGGTTCGATACGGTGATCGACGGTGCGGACCTGCTTCCAGGTGATGGCTATGCAGACTACCTCAAGCCTTTCCGTACGGTAGAGGACAGCCACGTCCAGCTCGCCGTCTGCGCCTATTTCATCGGCGTGAGCGGGCGCCTCGGGCTGGCTCCCGCGTGGTCGGAGGTGCTGAGCGCGCTGCTCCTGTCGTGCTGGAGCGTCGCTGGTCTCGATCCCAAGCAGAGCACGACCCACGCCGCGCTCGCGGGCCTCGAGCGTCAAGTCGCCGAGCTGATCCCGGGCTTCGAGGAGGCCTGGAGCGACGTCGGAGGCGCCGAGTGGCACGCCTGGGAGCGAGATCGGGCGCTGCTGCGGGTAGCTCAGGGCGCGCGCGACGCGCGGCGTGAGGCTGCGCGCCGGCAGCTCGCCTCGCGCATGGCCCCGGTTCGTGTGGAGGCTTGACGCCCCGCAAGGGCGTCTCATGCCCCATCGAGCAGCCGGAAACGCCGGGCCCCACGTTGCGGTCTGCAGCTTGCAATGCTCGCGAGGAATACCTAAAAAAGCCCCGCGAATTGCCCTCAGCTCTTCGAACAAGTGCTAGGGTCCGCCCCCGGAGACGATATGAAGCACACGGTAAATCACGGACTAGGGAAAGAGAAAGCGGTCGAGGTCTGCAAGAAGGCGTTCGACTCCTACAAGGAGCGCTTCGCCAAGTACAACCCGACGGCGAACTGGGTCTCCGACGACAAGGCGAGCATCGGCTTCACCGCCAAGGGGGTCAGCTTGAACGGAGACCTCGAGGTGAAGGACGACGTGATCGAGATGGAACTCGACGTTCCCTTCCTGCTCAAGCCGTTCAAGGGCAAGGCGCTCGGGGTGATCGAAGAAGAGATCCAGAAGTGGGTCGGCAAGGCGAAGGCCGGCGAGCTCTGAACGCTGCCCATGTCGTCCCCTGCTCGCCGCGGCGAGAGGAGACCAAGCGCGGCGCCCCTCGCGGGCGCCGCACGTGTTTTGTGCGCGCTCAGAGGTCGAGGAGGTCGAGACCGCTCGCGGGTCGCTCTGCCCGCGCCGCACCGGTGCGCTCCAGGGCGGCGAGCACCGCCAGCACGCAGGCTTCGTCGTATGCATCCCCGAGGATCTGCAAGCCGATGGGCAGGCCCTTCGCGCCCAGGCCGACCGGGGCCGTGCCAGCAGGGATGCCGGTGAGGTTGCCCAGGAACGCGAAGCGGCAGGCGTCCTCGAGCGCCGGCGGGTCGACGAAGCCCTGAGCGGCTTCGGCGTCGCTGATCGGCGGCGCGGTTGCGGCCGTCGTGGGCAGCGCCAGCACATCGACCTCCGATAGCAGCTTCGCGGTTTCCGTGCGCAAACGAGCCCGCAGGCGCTGCGCGTCGAGGTAATCATCCGAAGCGAAGGCTTCCATCCCACGCATCAACAGCTGAACGTCCAGACCAAGGCGATCCATGTGCTCGGCTCGCTCGAGGCGCATGGAGCTGAAGATCTCGAGGCCAATCGTCAGGTACCCCATGGCTGCAGCGTGACGGATCAGCGGTAGCTTGACCTGCACCAGCTCGGCGCCAGCTGCTTCCAGGGCCCTGAGCGCGCGGTGTCCAGCGTCGCTGACTTCGTGACTCGCGGCGTCCCACTCCGACTCGATGACGCCGATCTTCAGACCCCTCACCCCCCGACCCAGGGCTTCGACTAGCTCACCGTTCTTGAACGCTGGGGCCGGTAGCGACGCGGTGTCCGTCCAGTCGGTGCCGGCCGTTGCCTCGAGGAACACCGCGAGATCGTAGCTCGATGCCCCGATTGGGCCCAGGTGCACGACCGAGCTGCCACCGGAGGAGCCATGCCCGGTGGCGGGGATCAGGCCGAACGTGGGCTTGAGCCCGAACACGCCGTTGAAGCAGGCGGGGATGCGGATCGAGCCACCACCATCCACTCCCAGCGTCACTGGAGTGACGCCGGTTGCGACCGCGACGCCTGACCCGCTGCTGCTTCCGCCGGGAAGGTGCCCGGGGTTGTGGGCGTTGCGGGGCATCGCGCGGTGTACGTTGCCGCCCAGGGGCGACAACCCGTACTCCGTCATCGGGGTCTGGCCGAGTAGCACGGCGCCCGCCTTGCGCAGTCGATCGACGCACGTCGAGTCCTTTCCAGCCGGCGTGTTCGGCATCCAGCCCGTGCCGAGCCGCGTGGGTAGACCAGCGAAGTCGATTTCCTCCTTGATGGCCAGGGGGACGCCATCGAGAGGGCCTAGCGGATTTCCGTTGCGCAAACGTTCCGCCGCTGCCCGGGCCGCCTCCAGCGCGCCCTGCTCGTCGGTCTCGCAGAGCGGTCCGAGACTCGGCTGCTGTCGCTCGAGATCTCTGGCCGCAACGAAGGCTCGCTCGCATAGCTCGTCCGAGGTGATGCGCCCCTCCCGGAGGGCTCGGGCGTAGCTCTGGGTCGTGCGAGGCCACGCCTGATCCGCCGGGGTGCCCAGATCCTCGCTCGCGCGACCGTGGTCGGGGCGCGCCCTCACCGGGAGGTAGTTCATGGGCAGCGCCAGGCGCGCGTCTTCCGGCAAGCGCTTGAGGTCTTCGATCCCGAGCTGCTGTCGGAGCACGGCGCTGGTGAGTCGATGGGCGGGGGTGTGACGGACTGCCTTGACCAGGGCGCGCAGCGCGGTGCCGGTGATCCGGCCTTGAGGAAGCTCGAACATGCTCCGCACTCTACACGGAACTCGTCCAGGTTCCCTGGCGCTACTTCGTCGTCGCGCGGTAGCGGAAGTAGGCCTCGCCTCCAGGGGCATCGCCGCTGAGGTCGAGGGTCACCGTCAGATCCGCGTGCTCCCGCACGCACTGACCGGAGTCGCCGGAGTGGCACCAGTAGTAGGACAGCGCGAGCTTGGCCTTGCCCGGACTCGACTCGTCCACTTCCACCGGGATGGCGACGGGCGTACCGGGCTGCATCCGGGTCTTGAGCTTTGCAGGGAACTTCAGGCCCTGACCCGACGCTTCGATAACCACCGGGGAGCCCTCCGTCAGCTTCGCCCCTGGAGGGGGCTCGAGACCGACGTACAGCGTCCCCTTGCCGGGGCCGAGCTGGCCTTCGGCGCGAATCGACTGGCTGAGCTCGGTGGGCGAGGTGAGCCGTTTTGCTTCGCTCGGGCCTCCCAGATGGGAGCGCTCTGCGGCTGCCGCGTGAGCGTGGGTGCCAGCGACGATGCAGGTGAAAAGCACACCACTGACGGCGGGCCAAGCAAGGGAACGTCTCGAGGGGACGCGCATTACCCTCAGTATACGCTCGAATCGCCTCGAGGTTTCCAGCCCACTGCTGATACGAGCTGACATCTCGAGGGTGAGTGCCTCCCGGGGCGGAAAGGGTTCCCACCCGGGGTCGCGGGAGAGCGCAGCTCACATTCCGCGAGGGCTCGACTTGAAAGGCCAGCG